>NZ_JAKPBU010000012.1 GCF_022662495.1 Lysobacter sp. M2-1 | reverse complement strand
CGCCACCAAAACGCTCCGCGCCGATCTTCGTCAGCGCCGCCGTCAGCGTCGTCTTGCCGTGATCCACGTGTCCAATCGTGCCCACGTTCACGTGGGGCTTGGTGCGCTCGAATTTACCCTTGGCCATGACTGTCTATCTCGCTGACGTTGTGTGGTGGTGTGCTGGTTTTTCTGGTGGAAAGTCCGATCTCGAGGACCGGACCCTGCGGTATGACCGCCTGTTGGTGCTCACGAATGGAATCGAACCATCGACCTCCTCCTTACCAAGGAGGTGCTCTACCGACTGAGCTACGTGAGCGTTGAAACTGGTTGTGACGACCGGATAATTCAACTGCCGGACAATTCAATGGAGCGGGAGACGGGAATCGAACCCGCACTAGTAGCTTGGAAGGCTACAGTTCTACCATTGAACTACTCCCGCACCGTGACGCTTGTGGATGGGGCTGGAACTGGTGGAGGGAGGTGGATTCGAACCACCGAAGGCGTAAGCCAGCAGATTTACAGTCTGCCCCCGTTGGCCGCTTGGGTATCCCTCCGAAGTCTCCGGGCCACGCATCCCGTAAATCCCTGAAACAGCCCGCGATTTTGACGGGGGAGCGGATTTCTGTCAACGCTCGATCCAGCCTTGGCCCAATTCAGACGTTGAACCGGAAGTGCAGGACATCGCCCTCCTGGACCCGGTATTCCTTGCCCTCCAGGCGCAGACGCCCGGCTTCCCGGGCCCCGGCTTCGCCCTTGTAGCGGATGTAATCGTCGTAGCCGATGGTTTCGGCGCGGATGAACCCCTTCTCGAAGTCGGTATGGATCACGGCGGCGGCCTGGGGCGCTGTGGACCCGGCTTTCACGGTCCAGGCGCGCACCTCCTTCTCCCCGGCGGTGAAATAGGTCTGCAGCCCCAGCAGCCGGTAAGCGGCCCGGATGACGCGGTTCAGGCCCGGCTCGTCCAGGCCCAGGTCCCTGAGGAACTCGTCGCGGTCGGTGTCTTCTAGCTGGCTCAGCTCCTCCTCGATCGCGGCCGAGACGGGTACCACCTCGGCCCCTTCGCCCGCAGCCCGCTCCCGGACCGCGTCCAGGTGCGGGTTGCCGGTGAACCCGTCCTCCAGCACGTTGGCCACGTACATGACCGGTTTCAGGGTCAGCAGGAACAGGTCGCGGACCGCCGCACGGTCCTCGTCCGACAGGCCCAGCGCCCGGGCCGGCCTGCCGCTGTCCAGGCCGGCGCGGATCCGGGCCAGGATCTCGACCCGGGTCTTGGCGTCCTTGTCGCCGGTCTTGGCCGACCGCTCGGCCCGCTGCAGGGCCTTTTCGACCGATTCCAGGTCGGCCAGGGCCAGTTCGGTATCGATCGTTTCGATGTCGGCGATCGGATCGACCTTGTTGTTGACGTGGATCACGTCGTCGTTTTCGAAGCAGCGGACCACGTGGCAGATCGCATCGACCTCGCGGATATGGGCCAGGAACTTGTTGCCCAGGCCTTCACCGCTGGCCGCGCCAGCCACCAGCCCGGCGATGTCGACGAACTCGACTGCGGTGGGAATGACCTTCAGCGGCCGGGCGATGCCGGCCAGCGCGTTCAGGCGCGGATCCGGCACCGGCACCACGCCCACGTTGGGTTCGATGGTGCAGAACGGGAAATTGGCCGCGGCGATGCCCGCCTTGGTCAGCGCGTTGAACAGGGTCGACTTGCCGACGTTGGGCAGGCCGACGATGCCGCATTGGATACCCATTGCTTGAATTCCGGGATTCGTGATTCGGGATTCGGGATTCGTGAAAGCCAGGCCGCGCTTCGCCGACGAATCCCGAATCCCCAATCCCCAATCCCTACTCCCTGGGGGTGTGCAGCCGCGTCATCGCATCCATGAAGTTGCCCTGCACCGCCAGCGGCAACACGTCCAGCGCGTCGGCGATGGCGCGCTCGATCAGCGCATCGTCCGCGAGCGACGCCCGCCCCAGCACCCACGGCGTGACCCGGTCCTTGTGCCCCGGATGGCCGATACCGATGCGCAGACGGTGGAAGCGCCCATGCCCGAGCAGCCGCATCGTGTCGCGAAGACCGTTCTGGCCGCCATGGCCGCCGTCGAACTTGAGCCGGGCCACGCCCGGAGGCAGGTCCAGCTCGTCGTGCGCCAGCAGCGCCTGCTCGGGCTCGATCTTCCAGTAACGCAGCGCCGCCGCTACTGATTTGCCGCTGAGGTTCATGAAGGTCGCCGGCTTGAGCAGCCACAGGTCGCGGCCGGCGAAGTCGATCTTCGTGGTCTCGCCGAACAGCTTGCTGTCCAGTCCGAACCGCCCGCCGGCCTTGTCCGCGAGCGCGTCGATAAAACGGAACCCGGCGTTGTGCCGGGTCCGTGCGTGTTCGGAGCCCGGATTGCCCAGCCCGACGATGAGACGCAAACCTTCCATCGCTGCGATGCACATCGGCGCGCCCGCGAAGGCGCGCCGACGCACGGATTACTTCTTCTCTTCGCCCTCGCCGGCAGCACCGGCTTCGCCGCCTTCGCCTTCGGCCTGGTCGCCTTCGGCGGCTTCGGCAGCTTCCTCGCCCTCGGCCGCCACTTCTTCCTCGACCTCTTCCTTCACGAAACGCGCCACGGCCACAGCCGGATTGTGCTCGTCGTCGATCTTGAGGGTGGGGGTGACGCCTTCGGGGAACTTGACGTCGGACAGGTGCACGGTATCGCCGACCGCGATGTTGCCCAGATCGATCTCGATGAATTCCGGCAGGTCCTTCGGCAGGCAGGTCACTTCGACTTCGTTCATCTCGCTGGTGACCGCAACGTCGACGGTCTTGCCGGCCGGAGAGGTCTCGATGTTGATGAAGTGCAGCGGCACGCTGACGCGGATCGCCTCATTGGCGTTCACCCGCTGGAAGTCCAGATGCATGATCACCTGCCGGTACGGATGGCGCTGCATGTCGCGCAGCAGGACCTGCTGCGGCGTGCCGTCGACATCGAGGGTGATGATCGACGAGTAGAACCAGTCGTTCTGGCTGGCCAGCCAGGTCTTCTCGTGCTCGAGCTGGATGCTCTGCGGCTTGGTGTCGCCGCCATAGACGATGGCCGGGATCTGTGCCGCATGACGCAGGCGGCGGCTCGCACCCTTCCCCTCGTCCTTGCGGCCAGAGGCCGATAGCTTGTGTTCGGTTGCCATTTGCGTTTACTCACTTCGTTGCGATGAAGCCGCATCGCTGCGGCGTGTCGACTCCCCCGCGACCAGGAGAGCCTTGTTGGGTCAGTCCACGTAAAGCGAACTGACCGATTCCCCGAAGGCGATCCGACGGATCGTCTCGGCAAGCAGTTCGGCGACGCTGAGCTGGCGGATGCGTCCGCAGGCCCTTGCGGCGTCCGACAACGGGATCGTGTCGGTCACCACCAGCTCGTCGAGCTGCGAATTGTTCAGGTTGTCGATTGCCGCACCCGACAGCACCGGGTGCGTGCAGTATGCGACCACCTTGGTCGCGCCCTCGCCCTTCAGCGCCGCCGCGGCGGCGCACAGGGTGCCGGCGGTGTCGACGATGTCGTCGACCAGCACGCAGATCTTGCCGCGCACGTCGCCGATGATGTTCATCACCGTGGCGACGTTCGCCTTCGGCCGGCGCTTGTCGATGATGGCCAGGTCGGCATCGTCGAGGCGCTTGGCGATGGCCCGGGCGCGGACCACGCCGCCCACGTCGGGAGACACCACGATCAGATCGTCGGTCCCGTAGGCACGCCAGATGTCGGCGAGCAGCAGCGGCGAGGCGTACACGTTGTCGACCGGAATATCGAAGAAGCCCTGGATCTGGTCGGCATGCAGGTCGATGGTCAGCACCCGGTCCACATGCACCACGCTGAACATCGAGGCCGCCACTTTGGCCGTGATCGGCATCCGCGCCGAGCGCGGACGCCGGTCCTGACGGGCGTAGCCGAAGTACGGCACCACCGCGGTGACCTTGCCGGCCGAGGCGCGCTTGAGCGCGTCCACCAGCGCCAGCAATTCCACCAGGTGCTCTGCCGCCGGCGCGCAGGTCGGCTGGATCACGAACACGTCCTGGCCGCGGACGTTCTCGTCGATCTCGATCTGCACCTCGCCGTCGGAGAACTTCCCGACCACCGCCTTGCCCAGCCCGATCCCGAGCTCTTCGCACACCGCCTTGGCGAGTGGGCGATTCGCATTACCGGAAAAGACCAGCAGCTCCCGATCGTCCTGCATGTCTTGCTCCGCTCGCTCTGACCGTTGCGGGAAAAAACCATGATCCGGGACTGGCGACCGGTGATTCGCAAACGCGGATGCTGCCGCTTCAGGAATCACCAATACCGAATCACGAATCGCGTCTGTGGCAGGGGCGGAAGGATTCGAACCTACGCATGCCGGGATCAAAACCCGGTGCCTTAACCACTTGGCGACGCCCCTGCAGGAACCCGCGTTTCGAGCGCATCCAGCAGCGGCGACCGCTCCGCACCACGCGCCAGCCAGGCGTTGAGCCCGGGCGGCAGCGATGCCAGCGCGACTTCGGCCAACTCGCGGCTAGCGAATTCGACGAAGACGCCGCTTCCGGTGCCGGTCAGGCGCGGCCGGCTAACCGACCCGCCGACCCTGGACAGCGCGGAGAACAAGGCCTCGACGGCCGGTTCCCGACGGCGCAGCACAGGTTCGAACGCGTTGCCGAGGACGGCACCTTGTCCGAATGCATCCGAAACGAAGTCCGATATTGTCGCGGGCGGGGAATCGCGCGTCAATTCAGGTGTCTGGAACAGGTCCGCAGTGGAGGCATGCACGCCCGGGGCCGCCAACAGGTACCAGGCCGGGGGCAGATCGAGCGGAACCAGCCGCTCGCCGACCCCTTCGGCCCAGGCGTTGCAGCCCTGCACGAAGACCGGGACGTCCGCCCCCAGGGTCAGGCCCAGGCCGCAAAGCTGTTCCCGATCGACGGGAGAACTCCACAAGGCGTTGAGGCCGACCAGGACGCTGGCCGCATCCGAAGACCCACCGCCGAAACCGGCGCCTGCCGGGATGCGCTTTTCAATCCAGATATCTGCACCTAGTGTGCAGTTAGCTGCGTTTTGCAGGCTTTTGGCGGCTCGAACAGCCAGATCAGCGGCTTCGGCAACGCCTGCTGGCGCATCCCCATGCCGGACGATGCGACCGTCGCTTCGAACGCGGAGACGGATGGTGTCGCCCCAGTCCAGCATCCGGAACACCGTCTGCAGCTCGTGATAGCCATCGACACGCCGGCCCACGATCCGCAGGAACAGGTTCAGCTTGGCGGGGGCAGGCCAGGAGGTCCAGCCTGCCTGACCCCGGGCCTCCGACACCGGAGCGCTCACGGCCGTAGGCGATACGCGGCAGCGCTCATTGCCATTGGTCCACGATCAGCCGGACCTTGGCTTGCGCGCGTACCGCATGCAGCCGATGCGGGAGTTCGATGGCAGTACCCGTGACCGGCCGCCAGTCGCTGTAATCGATCTGCCAGCCGCCTTGGATCAGTTGAGAAAGGCGGCCATCTGCGCCGAACTGCTGCTCAACTACACCGAACCTGCCTTCATCGGCGCGTCCGCCCCGTACCCAGCTGGCCAGCGCTTCGACCGGGATCTCCCAGCGCGTCGCCTCGCGCAGCAAGGCGGCGGCATCGCTGCCTTCGCGTGGGCCGCCTTCCAGACCCTCCAGCCGCGCGCGGTCCGGCGTGCCGCTGAGCCGCCAGCTCTGGCGGGTGACCGGCGCGCTCAATGCCACTTGGTAGGCCGGCCCGTCCTGGATCCACTCGATCCGGCCGCTGCCGCCATCGCGCCCGTTCGCCAGAGCGATCCTGCCGGCCAGCGACCAGGATGGCAGGCCTGCCAGGGCAGCCTCGCGCTGCTGCTGGTGCTGCTGTGGATCGCCAGCGATGGCGGGCAGCATCGTTCGCGGTGCCGGGGTGGCGCAGGCGGCGAGCAGGGCCGCACACGCGACGGTGGCGAGAAACCGCAGGCTCATGCGCCGGTTTTCTCCAACGCACGCTTGAGCGACCGGTTTTCGTTGTCTGGATCGAGCTTGCGCGCTTCCTCGAAGAATTGCCGGGCCTCGTCCTTCTGGCCCTCGAACCACAGCACCTCGCCGATGTGCGCGGCGATTTCCGGGTCCTTCTGCAGCGAGAACGCCCGCCGCAGTTCGACCAGCGCCTCACGGTTGCGCCCCAGGCGATACAGTACCCAGCCGTAGCTGTCGATGATCGCGGCGTTGTCGGGTTCCGCCACGCGCGCGCGATCGATCAGCTCCAGCGCCTCCTTGTAGCGCGTAGTGCGGTCGGCCAGGGTATAGCCGAGCGCATTGAGCGCAGCGATATTCTCCGGCTCGGCCACCAGGATCTTGCGCAGGTCCGCTTCGGCCCGCGCGATGTCGTCGCGACGCTCCCAGCTCAGCGCGCGCGAGTACAGCAGGCCGCCTTCGTCCGGAAACGCCGCCAGGCCGCGGGCGAACGCATCGAGCTCGTCCGGCGAGCGCGGATCGTCCTTGGCATGCAGCTCGGCTTCGAGCAGGTAGGCGTCACGACGGGTGCCCTCGTCCGCCGCGGCATCGGCCTGGATTTCGCGCAATTCGGCGAAGGCTTCCTTTGCCCGCCCGAGTTCGTGCAGCACGCCAGTGGCGCGCAGCCGCGCCTGCCAGCGCGCCTCGCCGCCTGGCACGGTCCGGTACCAGGCCAGGGCTTCGTCGTAGCGCTTGAGGAATTCGGCGATCTGGCCGAGCAGCAGCCGGCGGTTGGGGTCGGGTTCGGCGGAGGTGGCTTTCAGTTCGTCGTAAAGACGCCCGAGCGCTGCGTCGTCCTTGGCCTTGGCCAGCAGCGAGGCGCGCAGGCCGTAGCTCTGATCGGTCTGGGGCCCGCGCGAAAGCGCATCGGCGGCGGCCACCGTGTCGCCGAGCGCGTCGTATTCGGCGGCGATCGCGGTGCGCAGCTCCGGAAGCATCAGGGCCGCATCGGCTGCGTCGGCCAGCGCCTTGCGCGCCTCGGCGGGCTTGCCCGCCTCGCGCAGCTGACTGGCACGCAACAGGGCCACGCGCGGTTCGCCGGGGAAGCGCTCGACCACTTCGGCCACGATGCGTTCGGCCAGTGTCGCCTGCTGCAGCTGCAGGGCGAGCCCGCCGAAGGCAAGCCAGGCCTGCAACTGCTGCGGGAGGGCATCGGCTTCGACCAGTTCGCCCAGGATCTTGGCCGAGAGCTTTGGATCCTTGCCGCTGTTGCCCAGCGCGTTCAAGGCATAGCGCCAGGCGCTGCGATCCTGGTCCGCCAGCAGCGCCTGTAGCTGGCGCCGCGCAGTGCGGGCGTCCTTGCGGCGCAGCGACAAGGTCGCGTCGGCGCCGCGCATGGCCAGGGAATCGGGTGCGCGCTTGCGCCACAGTCCCAGCGCCTCGGCCGCACGCTTGTCCTGGTTGGCGAGCAGGGCGATACGGGTGGCGCGTTCGGCCAGCCCGGCATCGTCCGCGGATTCACGCGCGGCCTTGAGGTACCAGTCGCTGGCTTCGTCCAGGCGCCCGGCCTGGAGTGCGTATTCGCCGGCCATGGTGGCGGCAAGCGTGTCGTCAGGAGGTGGCTTGCGCGCACTGGCGGCCTGCGCATGCGACGCGCTCAGCACGGCGCAGAGCATCAGGCATTGCAGGGGGCGCAGAAGGTTGGCGGGCATGGAGGGCGTATGGGCCGTAAAATGGCGGCGTTCGCATCGCAGCTTAGCTCAAGCCTCCTAAACACAAAGCAGCACCCCGCATCGCCAGCCAGACTCCAGCGTGAGCCAGCTCCTCGTCCTCGGGATCAACCACGAAACCGCGCCGGTCGCCGTGCGCGAGCGGGTGGCCTTCGCCCAGGAAGCGCTGCCGCAGGCACTCATCGCACTCAAAGCCTTGCCGCAGGTGCAGGAGGTCGCGCTGCTGTCCACCTGCAATCGCACCGAACTCTACGCGGTGGCCGGCGACGGGGGCGAAGTCCTGGGCGAATGGCTGGCCACCCACCCCGGCGACGCCGCCGGCCTGCACGCCTACCTGTACCGGCACGCCGACGGCGACGCGGCCCGGCACCTGTTTCGGGTAGCGAGCGGCCTGGATTCACTGGTGCTGGGCGAACCGCAGATCCTGGGACAGGTGAAACAGGCCTGGATCGCGGCACGTGCTGCCGGCACCTTGGGCAGCCGGCTGGACCGGCTGTTCCAACACGCCTTCACCACGGCCAAACGCACCCGCACCGAAACCCGGATCGGCGCCAGCCCGGTCTCGGTGGCATCCACGGCCGTACGGCTGCTGCAGGAATCCTTCGCCCGACCCAGCGAAGCCACCGTGCTGCTGATCGGCGCCGGCGAAACCATCGAGCTCGCCGCGCGGCACTTGGTACAGGCCAAGGTGGCGCGCCTGCTGGTCACCAACCGGACGCTCGCGCACGCGCAGGAACTGGCCAGCCGGCACGGTGGCTACGCGCTGCCGCTCGACGAGCTGGATCGCCACCTGGCCGAAGCCGACGTGGTGATCAGCGCAACCGCCAGCCGCGATCCGGTGATCGCACGCGCCCATGTGGAAGCGGCCCTGCACACGCGCAAGCACCGGCCGATGCTGCTGATCGACCTGGCGGTGCCACGCGACATCGCCGCGGACGTCACCGAGCTGCGTGACGCCTATCTGTACACCGTCGACGATCTGCAGCGCGCGGTCGAGGACAACCGCCGCACCCGGCGCGAAGCCGCCGAGGAAGCCGAAGCGATCATCGAACTGCAGGTGGCACGCTATGCCGGCCAGGCGGCCGCGCGTGCCCGCACCGCACCACTCAAGCAACTGCGCAGCCACGGCGAGGTGGCGCGCGCCGAATCGCTCGCCAAGGCGCGCCAGCAGCTCGCTGCAGGCGTCTCGCCGGAACGGGCGCTGGAATTTCTGGCCCATACATTGACCAACCGTCTGTTGCATGCGCCGACGGTGGCGCTGCGCGAAGCCGCATTGACCGGCGATGCCGAACTCGCGCGCGCTGCCGAGCGGATGTTTCCAGCGATGGATATCGGGAATGCGGAACCGGGAATCGAGGAAGCTGCCGATCGCGAGCGTTAGCGACCTCGCACGCTGCTCACCGCGATTCACGCTTTTTCCCATTTCCGGATTCCCATGCTCCCCACCCTGCGCCGCAAACTCGAAGCCCTGGCCGAGCGCCGCGACGAGCTGGAACGGCTGCTCGCCGATCCCGCCACGATCGCGGACAACGACCGCTTCCGCGCGCTTTCGCGCGAATTTTCCCAGCTCGAGCCGGTCGCCCGCGCGCTCGCCGCCGAAATGCAGGCCAAGCAGGACCTGGCCGCAGCCGAGGCCATGCGCGACGATCCGGAACTGACGGAACTGGCGGAAGAGGAAATCACCGCCGCCATCGCGCGCCTGGCCGAACTGGAAGGCGAACTCATGGCGCAGCTCGTCCCCCGGGACGCGCGCGACGAGGGCGGCCTGTATCTGGAGGTGCGCGCCGGCACCGGCGGCGACGAAGCCGCGATCTTCGCCGGCGATCTGTTGCGCATGTATACGCGCTATGCCGAACGCCAGGGCTGGAAGGTCGAGGTGGAATCGGCCAATCCGGGCGAGCACGGCGGCTACAAGGAAGCGGTCGCGCGCATCGAGGGTCGCGGCGCGTATTCGCGGCTCAAGTTCGAATCCGGCACCCACCGCGTGCAGCGCGTGCCCGAGACCGAATCGCAGGGCCGCATCCACACCTCGGCCGCGACCGTGGCGATCATCCCCGAGGAAACCGGCGAGATCGACATCCAGATCAACCCGGCCGACCTGAGAGTCGACACTTTCCGTTCCTCCGGCGCGGGTGGCCAGCACGTCAACAAGACTGACTCGGCGATCCGGATCACCCACCTGCCCAGCGGGGTTGTCGTCGAATCGCAGACCGAGCGCAGCCAGCACGCCAACCGCGACAAGGCCATGAAGCGGCTCAAGGCGATGCTGGTGGAAGCCGAAACCGAACGGCGCGCCGCCGCGCAGGCCGCAGTGCGCAAGCTGCAGGTCGGCAGCGGTGACCGCAGCCAGCGGATCCGCACCTACAACTATCCGCAGGGCCGGATCACCGATCATCGCGTCGAAGGCCTGACCCTGTACGACCTGCCCAATGTGCTGGAGGGCGATCTGGACGCACTGGTCGAACGCCTGGCACGCGAACACCAGGCCGACGAACTGGCCCGCCTGACCGAAGGCGGTTGAATGCCTGTAGGAGCGGCGTAAGCCGCGAGCTTCCCACCCCCGAAGCTTGAAGGACGCTGCGAAAAGAGCCCGCGACTGGCGTCGCTCATGCATTCGAGCGAGGCCGGGTGTCCATGCCGGCTTCCGTCTCGCGTGCTTCCGTTCTAGGCTTGCACCATGCCTGCCATCACCACACGACGCGCCACACTCGCCGATCTCGAAGCGATCGTGCCCCTGTTCGATGCCTACCGCGGGTTCTACGGCCAGGCTAGCGATCCGGCCCGCGCGCGCGACTGGTTGCGCGAACGGATGCAGCGCGACGAGTCGGTGGTGCTGGTCGCCGAGCGCGAAGGTGCGGTCGTCGCGTTCACCCAGCTGTATCCGATGTATTCCTCGGTACGCACCGCGCGCACCTGGATCCTCAACGACCTGTTCGTTGCCGAGTCCGCGCGCCGCAGCGGCGCCGCGCGCGCGCTGCTCGACGCCGCGGCGGAATTCGCGCGCGAACAGGGTGCCGGCGGGATCTGCCTGGAAACCACCCGCGACAATGCACCCGCGCGCGCCCTCTACCGCAAGGCGGGCTGGAGCGAGGATGCGACCCAGTGGTATTCGCACACATTCGGCGGCTGATGCTGCGGCAGGCTCGATGGGCGTGCGGCTGGTCAAAACCCACCCTACACTGCACCCATGAGCGCCTCCCGCGATTTCATTCCGCTGTCCCTGTGCGTGCTGACGGTCTCCGACACACGCGATGCGTCCACCGATAGCTCCGGCGACTATCTGGTCGAGGCTCTGCAGGCCGACGGACATCGTCTTGCACAGCGCGCCCTGCTGCCCGACGACAAGTACCGCCTGCGGGCGGTCGTGGCCGGATGGATCGCCGACGAGGCGATCGATGGCGTCCTGGTGACCGGTGGCACTGGTTTCACCGGCCGCGATTCCACGCCAGAAGCCCTGCTGCCGCTGCTGGACAAACAGATGCCGGGCTTCGGCGAGCTGTTCCGCGCCATCTCCTTCGACGAGATCGGTACCTCGTCCCTGCAGTCGCGTGCCTTCGCCGGGCTGGCCAACGCCACCTTCGTGTTCGCGCTACCCGGCTCGACCTCGGCGTGCCGCACAGCGTGGGAGCAGATCATCCGCGCGCAGCTCGATGCGCGCACGACGCCCTGCAACCTGGCCACGCTCAAGCCGCGACTGAGGGAATCCTGATGCCCATCGACCAGACCCTGCGATTGCTGGCGAAGGCCCGCGGCCTTTCGGTGACCGATATCGCCACCGCGATCCCGCGTGCCGGCGTGGCCACGGTGAGCGCGTGGATGCGCGGCGAAAAGCTGCCGGGCAGGGACCAACTCGATGCGCTGGCGCGCACGTTCGGCGTGCCCGCCGGAGCACTGCTTTCGGAACTGGCAAGCACCCTGGACCCGGCGCGGACCAAGGGCGAGCACGAATTGCTTGCCGCCTACCGCGCGTTGCATACAAAACAGCAAGGGGCGCTGCTGGAAGTGGCGCGCAGCATGGCGAAGGCCAGGTCCTGAACCTTCGCGGGAATCGCTGCGAAGGCGGCACGCCTCTCCCCGACGCCCGATGACCCATTGAGATCCGCGCCACGCCGATGAAAGCACTCAAGCGCAAGGATTACGAGGCCCTGCTCGAGCCCATGCAGGAGGAGCTGGTTGCGATGGCGCGCTGGCTGCAGCGCAGCGGAAGGCGCCTGGTGGTGCTGTTCGAAGGCCGCGACACCGCCGGCAAGGGCGGCACGATCGATGCGATCCGCCGGCACCTCAATCCGCGCCAATGCAAGGTCGTCGCCCTGGCCAAACCAAGCGAGAGGGAAGCATCGCAATGGTACTTCCAGCGCTATGCCGCGCACCTGCCCGCGGCAGGCGAGATCGCCCTGTTCGACCGCAGCTGGTACAACCGCGCCGGCGTGGAGCAGGTCATGGGCTTCGCCACCCCCGCGCAGGTCAAGGCGTTCCTGCAGGACGCGCCCCTGTTCGAGAAGATGCTGGTTGACGACGGCGTGCTGCTGTTCAAGTACTGGCTGTGCTGCGATCAGGCGCGCCAGGAGGAGCGGTTCGCCGAGCGTCTCGAAGACCCGCTCAAGCGCTGGAAGCTTTCGCCGGTCGACCTGGAAGCGCGCAAGAAGTACCGCGACTACACCCGGGCGCGCGAAGCCATGCTCAAGGCCACCCATACCGCGCACGCGCCGTGGACGCTGGTGAACTTCGACGACCAGAAACGCGGACGCCTGACCCTGATCCGCGACCTGCTCGACCGGCTGCCGGATACCAGGGTGTCCGAACCTGATCTGGAGTTCGCCCCGCTCGCCGGAAAACCGGCGAGGGAACGCTACGGCGTGATCGAACCGATCCCGGTCTTCAAAGCGTAAGGGCTTGAAGCAGGCTCCGCTCGCCCTCCGCTCAGCGCACCTCGAATCCGTGCGAGACATCGCCGTCGAACACGTCGCGTTCGACCCGGGTCACGTGCGCCTTCGGTGGCCCGGTCCGGAGCCAGGCTTCAAGCCGGTCGAGCGCCTGGGCGTCGCCGGCGGCGATCACTTCGACATCGCCGTCGTCGAGATTCCTGGCATGACCGCGCAAGCCAAGGCGCAGCGCCTGCTCGCGCGTGCTGGCGCGGAAAAACACGCCCTGCACCCTGCCGCCGACCAGGAACCGCGCGGCGCTCATGCGGCCGTTTTCGGCCCGCCCGCCGCGGCGATGGCCGCTTCCACATCCTTGGCCGTGACCGGGCCGAGGAACTGTTTGGCGATGGTGCCGTCGGGCCCGATCAGATAGGTCATGGGCAGGCCGCGCGGCGTGGCGAAATCCCTGGGTGGTTCGTAGACGTCGACGATCGCGATCGGATAGACCACCGGATGCTGCTTGAGGAATTCCCGCAGATCGGCCGGCTCGATGTCCTCGTAGGCAAGGCCGATCACCTCGATGTGTTCGCGCATGGCATCGAGCGCCGACAGCTCGGGCATTTCCTTCAGGCAAGGCGAGCACCACGTCGCCCAGAAGTTCACCACTACCCATTTGCCGCGGCGGCTGGCCAGGTCGAAGGTCGAGCCGTCCAGCGTGGCGATGCTCAGCGCTGGCACTTTCGACCCGGGCACAGTCGGACCCTGTCCGGATTTCGGTTGCGAAGCTTCAGGCGAGCCCGGCTCCGCAGCCGTTGCGGGCGTCTGCGATGCCGGGTCCGCGGCGGGTTTGCAGGCGGCAAGGAGCAGGCCCAGGCAGGCGAGGATGGCGATGCGCTTCATGTGTGTTCCCGCGGATTGGATTCGAACAAAGTGGACACGCGCCGCTTGAGCAGGTCGCGCAGCGGAACACGCAGGTGGTCGAGCGCATCGGCCGCTGCGATGCCGAGCGAATCGTCGCGACACGGCAGGTGGGCTTCGCTGATGGGGATGCGCAGCCGGCAGGCTTCGTACAGCTCGGCCAGGGTGACATCGTGCAGATCGCGTGCCAGCAGCCATTCGCCGGTTTCGGCGCGGCTGACCAGGTTGATCTCGTCGAGCTGCCCGAGGATTTGCTGGACCAGCGCGTCGGTGAGCATGGGTTCGTGCAGCTGGATCTCGTCGCTGTGCAGTCCCCTGCCCTGCTGCCGCGCCTGCGCGAAGCGACCGAGCATGCGCAGCAGTCCGTACATTTCGTAACCCAATGGCAGGCGCATCGCCGCCGGCTGGTAGCGGAACGCGGACATCGAGGATGCGAACGAAGCGCCCAGCAATACCGACACCCAGCCCATGTAGATCCACAGCATCATGATCGGCACGACCGCGAGCGGCCCGTAGATGGCCTGGTAGTTGCCGAAGCGTCCGAAATAGAAGCCCATGCCCTGCTTCACCAGCTCGAACAGCACCACCGACAGCACGCCGCCGGCGATCGCATGCCGCCACTTCACCGTGCGGTGCGGCACCACCTTGAAGATCAATGCGAAGCACAGCAGCTCGATCGCCATTGGCGCCAGGCGCAGCATCAGCCCTTCGAGCAGCCGGCCGGGCGCGGTCTCGAAGATCGCCAGGGCGAAGAACTGGGTCGACAGCGCCAGACTGCTGGCCGCGACCAGCGCACCCAGGGTCAGCACGGTCCAATAGACCAGGAAACGTCCGAATTTGGGCCGCGCCGTGGGCACCCGCCAGATGCGATTGAACGTGGTCTCGACGCTGGTGAGCGTGATCAGCACCGATACGACGAGGGCGATCGCGCCCGCCGCCGTGAGTTTGCCCGTATTGCTGGAGAGGTCGCGCAGGTAGCCTTGCACGGCGCTGGCCGAGTTCGGCACGAAGTTGGAGAAGACGTATTCGCTCAGCTGGCCGCTCCACTTGTCGAACACCGGGAACGCCGAGAGCGCGCCGAACACCACCATCGACAAGGGCACCAGTGCGAACAGGGTGGTGAACGACAAGGCACCGGCCGCCTCGAACAGACGATCGTCCAGGAAGCGCCGCCACAGGAAACGGAAAAAGGTGCTGGCGCGCGCGCGGTCGCGCATGCGGTCGCTCCAGCGGTTCCAGGATTCCAGCGGCTCCATGGGTCAAGGGTATAGCAAGGCCGGTTCCGTATCGCGTGCACACATGCGCGCGCGGCGCGCGCTCCTCGTCCAACCCGACACGCTAAGCTTGAGTGGACGGAGGAACATATGCCCGAGATCCTGATCCTGTATTACAGCCGCGGCGGCTCCGTGGCCGCGCTTGCACGCCAGGTGGCGCGTGGCGTGGGCG
This sequence comes from Lysobacter sp. M2-1, assembly GCF_022662495.1. Lineage (GTDB taxonomy): Bacteria > Pseudomonadota > Gammaproteobacteria > Xanthomonadales > Xanthomonadaceae > JAKPBU01. Next base: position 67,485 of record NZ_JAKPBU010000012.1, on the reverse strand, counting down.
AGGTCGAAGGCGCCGTCGCCCGGCTGCGCACGGTGCCGCCGGTCACCGCGGTGACGCAGCCGGCCGCGCCACCGGTGCCGGAGACGGGCGCGCCCTACGTGCAGGCCAGCGACCTGGTCGAATGCGCGGCGCTGGCGATCGGCAGCCCGACCCGTTTCGGCAACATGGCCGCACCGCTGAAACACTTCATCGACGGGCTGGGCAGCGAATGGGCCAGCGGCACCCTGGTGGACAAGGCTGCGGCGGTGTTCACCTCCACCGCCACCCTGCACGGTGGTCAGGAATCCACACTGCTGTCGATGATGGTGCCGCTGCTGCACCACGGCTGCGTGCTGGTCGGCATTCCTTATACCGAGCCGCTGTTGAGTTCGACGAGGAGTGGCGGCACGCCTTACGGCGCCAGCCATGTCTCCGGCATGCAGGACGATCCGGAGCCGAGCGCCGACGAAGCGCAGCTGGCGCGCGCGCTCGGCCGCCGGCTGGCGACGATCGCGCTCAAACTGTCGGCATGAAAACGCGTGTCCTGCTGCAATGCACGCTGCTCGCCCTTGCGGCGCTGTATGCGGCATGGTTCGCCCGGTCAGGCGACTGGATCGCTTTCGCGGTCTTTGCCGGGCCTGCGCTCCTGCTGGTGGGGCTCGGTGCGATCAGCCCGCGCGCGGCCGCGTTCTGGGCCGGAGTGCTGGCGCTGGCGTGGTTCTCGCACGGCGTGATGGTGGGCTGGAGCCGGCCGGAAGAACGCGGCTTCGCCTGGGCCGAGATCGCGCTATCGCTGCTGGCGATCGGCGCGGCCAATTTCGCCGCCCTGCGCGCGCGCTTCGGCAAGCTTGCCGGCCGCTGAGGCACGGACTGTCCGCAGCGCCGTCCTATAATCGCGACTTCCCGCAACGGGCCGGATCGAGATGGAAGAACTCCTCGTCGTCACTACTGGCGGCACCATCGACAAGGTGTATTTCGACGACAAGTCGGACTACCAGGTGGGCGAGCCGCAGATCGGCCGCATCCTGGAGGAACTCGGCGTCGCCTTCCGCTTCAGCGTGATCCCGATCATCCGCAAGGACTCGTTGCACATCACCCAGGCCGATCGCGAGCTGCTGCGCGACGCCATCGCCGCGCAACCGGCCCGCCATGTGCTGGTCACGCACGGCACCGACACCATGGTCGAAACCGCAAAGGTGCTGGCAGGCGTGTCCGGCAAGACCATCGTCATCACCGGCGCGCTCAATCCGGCGGGTTTCCGCGGTTCGGATGCGGAGTTCAACATCGGCACCGCGGTGGGCGCCGTGCAATCGCTTCCGGCGGGCGTGTACATCGCCATGAACGGACGCATCTGGGACCCGCTCAAGGTGCGCAAGAACGTAACCGCGAACCGGTTCGAAGCGGCCGGCTGACTCGCCGCGTCCGCTCAACGCACGCGCTGCGGCGGCTGCGGCCCGCCCGTCCGCGTCACCCTGGACTTGGCCGTCTCGCCCAGGAATGCCAATGAGAACTGCGCGAACTTGACGCTGTGCTGCGCCGAGTCGCCCATGCTGGCGAGCGTGTCGGACGTGGTGTGGATGTACGGATACCAGCCGTTGAGATCCCCGGCCTCGAACATCATCGCCGCCGGATAGCCGGCATTGGTCCACGAGGCATGATCCGAACAGGCATACCCGCACGTGATCGTGCCGTGCGTATACCCACGCGGGGCCAGATAGGCGTCGAACAGCTGGAGGAAGAAGCTCTTCAGCGCGGTGTTGGAATAATCCGTCATCAGCCGCATGTCCCGCACCGGCCCGGACTTGTAGTTGGTCATGTCCACCTGCAGCACAGCGACCACGTTCGCGCCGCTCGCGCGGTAGGCCTGGGCGATGGCATTGGAGCCGCGCAGGCCCACTTCCTCTGCGGCGTAGCCCATGAACTTGACGGTGCGCCGTGGCCGCCATCCGCTCGCCAGGGCGACGCGCAGGGTCTCGGTCAGGACCGCGATGCCGGATGCATCGTCGTCGGCACCCGGCGCGAGCTGGGAAAGACTGCCGCCCGCGCTGGCATTGATCGAGTCCAGGTGCGCGCCCAGCACCACCACTTCGTCGCGCAGGCTGGTGCCCTGGATTGTGAGGATGACCGAGGGCTGCGTGGAGCAGCTCGCGCACGCCGTGAATAGCTCGATGCTCACGTCGCCACGCCCGGCAGCGATGGCGCGCCAATGGTCGTGGATCCAGAGCGCCGACGAACGGCCGGTGACGCTGGCGTAGTACCGGTTCTGGAAGCCCGACAGGCTGCGGATAGTGTCCTTGATCCGCGCTTCCTGGACCTGGGGCAGCCAGCGCTCCACCGTGCGCTGGTTGTCGAGCGTGTACGTTGCCATGGTCGCAGCGATCGCCTGCGCGGAGCGCTCGGTGCGCATGAACGCTTCCGCCTTGGCGCGCGTGTCGAAAGCAAAGTAACCACCGCACCGCCGCTCCTGACGATGTACGAATTTGGTCACCGCATGCAGCTGGCGCGCATCGGCCTCGGAGACGACCAGCTCGGCGCCAGTCGCGTCGCGGCGTGCAGCCAAGGCCCGGACCTGGCCGCGAAGTCCATTGGCAGTCGCGCGCGAACTGACCAGATACACCTTGCCGGTGGTTTCATGCGCAGCGAGCCCAGGCACGAGACCGGTCGATTTCGCGGCCGGGGCCGGCGCCCCGACGGTCAGATCGGCGTCCTCCGGGAGGGCTGTGCTGAGCACATCCGCCGAATCCTGCGAGGCCGGGGTGCATGCCGCCGCAAACAGGGCGAGCGTGGCGAACATTGCGTCCTTCCATCGCATGGCATACCCCCACAGGCCGGCCGGACGCACACGCTAGCACCATCGCGGCACCGGGTCGCGACGGTGCCCGGCGTGTACCGTCTCCCGCAAACAAAGACCCCGGCACTTGGCCGGGGTCGGTGACGCACACGCCTTGCAGTGGCTCAGAAGGTGATGCTCCAGCTGTCGATCCTGCCGGTGTCCTGGTTGGCATTGTCGTTCACCCGCAACTTCCAGGTGCCGTTCAATGCCTCGCCCGACAGGTTCACCGTGTAGGTCGTGTTGATGTTGTCGGTGCTGGTGCCGGTGCGGTTGTGCAGCACATAGACCGAACCATCCGGAGCCACCAGGTCGACCTTCAGGTCGCCGATGTAGGTGTGCACGATATTGACGGCCACGGGCGTGGTGCTCGATCCGTTGCCGCTGCGACCGGATACCGCGATCGGACTTTCCACCGTGCTGTTGTCGGCGATCGTGAAATCGGTCCCGTTGGTGTAGGTCTGGGACCCGCCACCGCCGCCAGCCGAATAGCTGCCCACCAGGGTCACGCCAGAGAACGCCGAGTAACCGCGGACCATGACGTGATAGGTGCCCGTCTGCGGCGCCGAGAAAGTGCAGGTTTCGGCATTCCCCGACAGGTACGGGCGGCAGTTGTACGTGGTGGTGGTCGGTGCCGATCCGAACCGCACGTACAGGTCCGCATCGCCCGTGCCGCCGCTGGTCTTGATCACCAGGTTGCTGGACCCGGCCGGCACGTTGATTGTCCAGAACTGCTGGCTTCCAGTCGCACCGGAGATGCCGGTCACCGGCACGCCGTTCTGCAGCACGCTGCCGCCGCCGCTGCCGACCGTGACCTGCGAGGACTTGGTGTTGGTGGCGCCGTCATCGTCGGTCACAGTCAGGGTGACGGTATAGGTGCCCGCCGCGGCGTAGGTCTTGCTCGGGTTGGTGGCGGTCGAGCTGGTGCCATCGCCGAAGTTCCAGCTGCGCGAGGCGATCGAGCCGTCGCTGTCGCTGGAGGTGTCGGTGAACGACACGGTCAGGCCGCTGACCGATGAGGTGAAGTTCGCCACCGGTGCGACGTTGCCGCCGCCACCGCCCGCCGCGTCGACCGCGGCCTTGGCCTGGAGGATGCCGGTGCCGATCGGCTGCGACGGCGTCGACGGGAACGCACGCGCGGTGTTCTTGATGATCGTCTCGACCTCGGCCGGCGTCTTCGGGGTCGCCGAGACCGACTGGATGAGCGCGATCACACCGGCCACGTGCGGCGTCGCCATCGAGGTGCCGCTGTAAGAGGCGTAGCTCTCGGCGCCAGGTCCCGCGGTCCCGCTGTTGAGCGTCGACAGGATGCTCGAACCCGGCGCGGCGACGTCGACGATTGCGCCGTAGTTGGAGAAGCTCGAGCGCGCGCCGGTGCTGGTCACCGAACCGACCGCGATCACGTTGTTGCAGTTGGCCGGTGAGAAACCGCTGGTGTTGGCATTGCTGTTGCCCGCGGCGATGGCCAGGGTGGTGCCGCGGCCGACCGCACCGTTGATCGCCGACTGCATGGCGCTGCCGCAGGTGCCCTGGCCGCCCAGGCTGAGGTTGATCGCCTCGGCGGGATTGGCATTGGCGGGAACCCCGCTGACGCTGCCGCCCGAGGCCCAGATGACGGCATCGGCGATGTCGGAGTCGTAGCCGCCGCCCTTGCCCAGCACGCGCACCGGCACGACCTTGGCGCTGAAGGCCATGCCGGCCACGCCCTTGCTGTTGTTGGTCACGGCCGCGACCGTGCCTGCCACGTGGGTGCCGTGCCAGCTGGACGGATAACCGCCGTAGGCATCGCCCGGGTCGCTTGGATCCGAATCGCGTCCATTGCCATCGGCGGCCACCGCGGTATCGATGATGAAGTCGTAGCCGGGCAGGATGTTCGCGTTGAGGTCGCTGTGGTTGGTGATGCCGGTATCGAGCACCGCAACGACCGAACCTGCCCCGCTGGTCACGTCCCAGGCCTGGGTGGCGTAGGTGCCGCCGGCACCGGTGCCGAAGCCGAACTGCTCACCGAAGCGGGTGTCGTTGGGGGTGAACACCGGCTTGTTGAGCTTGTCGATCTCGACGTATTCGACATTGGGGTTGGCGGCGATCTGGCGCATCAGCGCTTCGGCCTCGACCCGGTCGAGCTTGCGGTCGGCCCTGACCACATCCGCGCCCACGGCCATGCGCCGCAGATAGCCCACGCCCAGCGCCCTGCCTTGTGTCGCCGCGACGGCACGGCCCGCGCTCTTGAGGCTCGCGGCCGCCGCGCCCGGATTGGCGCGCTCGGCGGTGCCTTCGCGATACTTGACGATGAACCGGTCGAACTGCGTGGCGTTGGCCAGGCCGCCCAGATTGATGCGCTCTCCCCCATGGGCCGAGGCGAACGACGTGGCGATGACGATTGCGGTTGCTGCGGCGAGCGCGTGCACGCGAAGACCGCGGGACTGTTCCTTGGACATCCTTGATAACCCCCGAACATTGAGTAAGCCGCGAGTCGCGGCAACAACCCGTCCACAGGTCGGAGTCGCCGATGGCGTCCGCCCTGGTCCGGGTCAGGGAAGCGCGGACGCAGGTGACGCTCTACGTCCACAACCTGACGCTAAAGGACAATGGAAGCTGAACGCAAGCTGCCGGGCCGCAAAACAGCGGGCTGATTGGTGAGCCGCGTCACAAAACGGAACCGAAACCGTTTTCAAGTGAAACCGAGTGTCGCTTCCTCGGTTACAGCATTCCTGTTTCCAGGCGCGCGGCCTCGGACATCATCGAGCGGTTCCAGGGCGGATCGAACACCAGCTCGACATCCGCTTCGGCCACGGTCGGGATCATTTCCAGCTTGCTGCGGACATCGTCGACCAGGATGTCTCCCATGCCGCAGCCCGGCGCGGTCAGGGTCATGCGCACGTCCACCCGACGCTGGCCGGAATGCTCCGGATGCGGGGTGACGTCGGCTTCGTACACCAGCCCGAGATCGACCACATTGATCGGGATTTCCGGATCGAAGCAGGTGCGCAGCTGCTTCCACACCAGGGTTTCCACGTCCTCGTCACTGGCACCTTGTGGCAACTCGATTGCCGCCGGCGGCTCCTTGCCGATGGCGTCCGCATCGCGACCTGCGATGCGGAACAGATTGCCTTCGACGAAGACCGTATAGCTGCCGCCCAGAGCCTGGGTGATGTAACCGATGCTGCCGGCGGGCAGGGTCACGACTTCCCCCTGCGGCACCATCACGGCGCTGCAGTCGCGGTCGAAGCGGACGGGTTCGCTGGTGCGGGAGTACATGCAGGAAAGATGGAGCCGTCGGCGCGGCGCGCAAGGCCGCGCATTGTAGGCTGCGCACCCCGCCCGCCGCGACGGGGCAAAGACCGGGGCGCGACGCGTTGGCGAACGCACCGGTATCCTGTGCGGCCTGCGATGTCCGCCACCACGATGCCAGCTCCGTCCAACTCCCTGTCGCGCACCTTCGCGCTAGGCCTACTGTTGCTCGGCAGTGGCGGCGCGGCGGCCGCCTGGGCGCTGCTGGCGCTGTCGCTGGACCGGCAATGCGGCTGGATGGCGTTGATCGCCGCCGTGGACGCCGCCTGGCTGCTGCGGCTGGGGCGCATGCCGCGCGGTGCGACGCGCGCGCTCCTGGCGGGGGCCGGCACGGCCCTGGCGATCGGGCTGGCCAATTGGTGGATCGCCGGTGCGCAGATCGGGCAAATGGTCGGCCTGCTGCCCTGGGATGCGATTCCGCGCCTGGGCTGGTCGCATGCCTGGACCCTGTTCTCGCTGGCCAATCAGGGCACTGAGCTCGCCTGGTATGGATTGGCGCTGGCGGTGGCCGTCTGGACGGGCCGCTGAACCGCGCGCTTCAGCGCGTTGCCAGACAGCTGCCAAGCAATCGGGTGGCTTCGCGGATCTCGCCCACACCAAGTCCGCCATAGCCCAGCAGCAATGCCTGCCGCTCGGGCGCGCGCAGGTAGTACGGCGCGATCGGATACAGGCCCAGGCCGACGGCGCGCGCGCGCTCGACCAGCGCCTCGCAGGCCGTGGCGTCGAAGCCGCGCAACCACGCAACCAGATGCATGCCGGCATGCGAGTCGAGCACTTCCACGTGTTCGCCGCCATGTTCGCGCAGGCCCTGCACCAGGGCCGTGCGCCGCGCGCGCAGGGTTTTCGCGGCCCGGCGCAGGTGGCGCTCGAAACCACCGCTGTCGATGAAGTGCGCCAGCGCCAGTTGTTCGATCGCCGCACAGCCGGCATCCGCCAGCCATTTCGCGGTCCGGAACGCGCGCACCAGCGCCCGCGGCAGGACCATGTAGCCCAGGCGCAGCGAGGGAAACAATGTCTTGGAGAACGTGCCGACATAGAGCGTGCGGTCGTGCGCGTCGAGCGAGCGCAGCGCGGCCAGTGGTGCGCCGCCATAGCGGAATTCGCCGTCGTAATCATCCTCCAGGATCCAGGCGTCATGCACCTGCGCATGACGCAGCAGCGCGAGCCGCCGCGGCAGCGACATCACCACTCCCAGCGGGAACTGGTGCGATGGCGTCACGCAGACCATGCGCGCCACCGGCTGCTGCGGCAGCGCGTCGCAGACCAGGCCTTCCTCGTCCACGGGAACGCCGTCGACGTGCAGGCCATGCGCCTGGAAGATGCGCGAGGCAGCCCGGTAGTGCGGATCCTCGATCGCGACATGCTCGCCTGGATCGAGCAGGACCTGTGCGCTCAGGGCGAAGGCTTCCTGGGTGCCGGACACGATCAGCACGTCGTCCGGCGAGGCCTGCAGACCGCGGCGGCGCATGAGATAGCCGCAGACCGCCTCGCGCAGCGCCGGCAGCCCCTGCGCGTTGGGATAGTCCATCGGTGCGTAGGCGGCGGCGCGCGCCAGTTCGCGCCGCCAGGCACTGGTCAGCGCCGGATTCACCAGCGGCAGGCCGTACTGCAGGTTGTAGCGCAGGCCGCGATGCTCGCCCCCCGGCATGCGCCCCCTGTGCGCCTCCAGGCTGCGCAACGCGAACGCCGAAAGGCGGGCGGGCGCTGCTTCGAGCGGGGCCGGCGGGATCCGCGGTTCGACCGCGGCGACGTAGCTGCCCGATCCCGTCTTTCCTAGCAGGAAGCCCTCGGCCTCCAGCTCCTCGTAGCTGGCCAGGACGGTATTGCGCGACAACCGCAGTTCGGCCGCCAGGCTGCGGCTGGACGGAAGTCGCTCACCGGTGCGCAGGCGTCCTTCCAGGATCGCAGCCTTCAGCGCCCGGGTCAGCTGCCCATGCAGAGGCCCTTGGTCGTCCAGCCTGAGGAACATGATTGGCACCTTCGAAGCGGATCAAACCGGAGCTATGCACAGCCAATTTCGCGTCCTAGGCTGTCCACGTCAATCCCGGATCGCCCATGCGCCTGAAACGGAATCGGAACTCCCCGCACATGGGCGGATCACAGCCGACCGCGCATGCGTGTCCACTGCACGATGCGCGCGCCTCCATCAGCGCTTTTGCCTGCCGACGCCAGCAGCTCCCCGGCTGCGGCGATCTCCCCCTCCCGCACCGAAGGCGTCGCAGGCCTTTCTCTTCTCTCTCCTATGCGTGCCCGGACGGGCGAGGATGTCGCGCATGAACCGCAGACCGGCCTGGGCCTGGATCGCACTGGGGGGATTGGTCATTGGCACACTCGACCTGCTGTTCGCGTGGGGCTTCTGGGTGACCAGGGGCGCGACCTTCATCGGCATCCTGCAGTCGATCGCCGCCGGGTGGTACGGCAAGGCCAGCCACTCGATGGGCGCAACCAGCGCGTGGGTCGGGGCGCTTTCGCATTACGTCATCGCGATCGCCTTCGTCGCCGCGTACTGGCTCGCGGCGCAGCGCCTGCCTGCGCTGCTGAAGCGGCCGGTCCTGTTCGGCGCGGGATACGGATTGCTGCTCTACCTGATCATGAACTTCATCGTGTTGCCCCTGTCCGCGGCAGGCATGCCCAGGTTCGACAACGTGCCGTGGGTGGTCAGCAGCATCCTGGCGCATCTGGTCTTCGGCATGCTGTCTGCGCTGGTCGCGGTACGCGCATCCGGAAGGCAATCCTGACTTGCGCGGAATCCTCGTCACGATCGCGATCGGTTGCTGCATAGCGGCCGTGTCCGGTAACGCGCTGGTTCTCGCCGAAGCGGGCCGCATTCCGTTTCCGAGCGGCTATCGCGACTGGACGCATGTGAAAAGCGGACTGATCGATGATCCCGCGCATCCGGCCTTCGCGCGTTATGGCGGCTTGCATCACATCTATGCCAACCCCAAGGCCATGACCGGCTACCGCACCGGCAATTTTCCCGACGGGGCGATCCTGGTGTATGACCTGCATACCCTGGTTCCGCTGCCCGATGGCAGCATCGACCAGGGCGAGCGCCGGCATCTGGATGTCATGGTCAAGGACAGCGCCCGCTTCGCCGAAACCCGCGGCTGGGGATACGAGGAATTTTTGGCCAGCGCCCCGCAAACGCCAACCCTGACGCCCAAGGCACGGGCGGGCTGTGCCGCCTGCCATGCAGCACGCAGGGCACATGGCGATGTATTCAGCGAGTACCGGGAATGATCCGCACTTCCCGCAACGCAGCACTCACCACACCTTAATGATCGTCGCAGGCAGTCCCGCGTGGCGATGGCTCAGTGCCCGCTGTCGAGCGCCTTGAGCTCGCTCACCAGCGCGCTGGCCATCTCCGCACCGTCGCCGTACAGCATCCGGGTGTTGTCGGCATAGAACAGGGCGTTCTCGATCCCGGCGAAGCCGGTGCCCTTGCCGCGCTTGATGACGATGGTGTTCTTGGAGTTCACCACGTCCAGGATCGGCATGCCGTAGATCGGCGACGCCGGATCGGTTTTGGCGACGGGATTGACGACATCGTTCGCGCCGATGACCAAAGAGACGTCGGTATTGGGGAACTCCGGATTGATGTCGTCCATGTCCGCGATCAGATCGTACGGGACACCTGCCTCGGCTAGCAGCACGTTCATGTGCCCGGGCATGCGTCCGGCCACGGGGTGGATCGCGAACTTCACCTTCACTCCGCGCTCGATCAGGCGCTGAGTCAGCTCCCAGATCTTGTGCTGGGCCTGGGCCACGGCCATGCCGTAGCCGGGCACGATCACCACGCGCTCGGCGAACGCCATCATCGCGGCGACGTCGGCCGCTTCGATCGGCTTTTGCGACCCCGAGATCTCCGCCGCGCTCTGCCCGCCGCCACCGAAGTTGGAGAACAGCACCGATTTGATCGAGCGGTTCATGGCCTTGGCCATCAGCCGGGTCAGCAGGATGCCGGCGGCGCCGACCATCATGCCGGCGATGATCAGCGCCTCGTTGCCGAGCACATAGCCCTCGAACGCCACCGCCAGGCCGGTCAAGGCGTTGTACAGCGAAATCACCACCGGCATGTCGGCGCCGCCGATCGGCAGGGTCATCAGCACGCCCAGCAGCAGCGCCGCGGCGAAGAACGCGATGATCACCGGCACGCCCAGGCTGTGGATCGCCAGTGCGCCCAGCACCACCGCCACGATGGCCACCATGGCGTTGAACCACTGCTGGCCCGGGAAGGTGTAGCGCTTGTCCATGCGCCCGTCGAGCTTGGCCCAGGCGATGATCGAGCCGGTGAGCGACACCGCACCGATCAGCGCGCCGATCACCGCCAGCGCCAGCGTGACCAGACTGGGTGCGCCACCCGCGGCGGAATACTTGAACAGCTCCACCGCGCCGATCGCCGCCGCGGATCCGCCGCCCATGCCGTTGAACAGCGCCACCATCTGCGGCATGTCGGTGATCGCGACCTTCTTGCCCCAGACCCAGGCCACCGCGGTGCCGATCGCGGTCGCTGCCACGATCAGGCCGATGTTGTGCAGGCCTGGCAGGAAGAAGGTGGCGAAGGTCGCGATCAGCATGCCCGCCCCCGCCCACTGGATGCCGCTGCGGGCGGTCCGTGGCGAAGCCATGCGCTGCAGGCCGAGCAGGAACAGGGTTGCGGCGACCAGGTAGCTCGCCTTGATCAGCAACGGAAGCCAGCTCATGCCTTCGGCTCCGCCGGCTTGGAAGCTGGCGCCTTGGACGACTTGAACATCTCCAGCATCCGCTCGGTCACCACGTAGCCACCGGCGGCATTGCCCGCGCCCAGCAGCACCGCCACGAATCCGATCGCCTTCTCGAGCGTGGTGTCGGCATGCCCCAGCACCAGCATGGCGCCGATCAGCACGATGCCATGGATGAAGTTGGAGCCCGACATCAGCGGGGTGTGCAGGATCACCGGCACCCGGGAAATGATCACGTGGCCGGCGATGGCCGCCAGCATGAAGATGTACAGCGCCACGAAGCCGTCGCCCATGCCCACCCCTCCTTCGAACCGTCCGCATCATAACCGGGCGTGAACCGGGCGCGAGCGGCGTCAACCACCGCGCACCGGCTGCGTTCCCACTCCCGTTGCGGCTCAAGCGAAGCAGGATGGATGGACGGCGGCGGTGCACGACTGGACGAACCGGTCCGCTCTATGCTCACGGGCATGGATGAGGGCCAGGATCACGCGCGCGCCGCTGGCGGCGAGCCGTTAGCCACTCTGGATGCCTTCCTCGCCGGCATCGGGGGGCGCGCGTTCCGCTTCGCCGAAGCCGGCCTGCGCCAGCGCGACGACGCGCTCGACGCGGTCCAGGACGCGATGCTGAAGATGCTGGCCTACCGCGAGCGCCCGCCCCAGGAATGGCCGCCGCTGTTCTGGAGCATCCTGCGCAGCCGCATCATCGACCTGCAGCGGCGGCGCGGGTTCCGGCTGCGCTGGCTGCTGCCGCAGTCCGATCGCGACGAGGACAGCGCGATCGACTGGGCCGACGCCTCGCCCGATCCGCCGCAAGCCCATGCGAACCGCGAGGGCTACACCACCCTGGTCGCGGCGCTGCGCGAACTGCCGGCGCGCCAGCGCGAGGCATTCAGCCTGCGGGTGCTGGAGGAGCTGGACGTGGCCTCGACCGCGCGCATCATGGGATGCAGCGAAGGTTCGGTGAAGACCCATCTGTCGCGCGCCCGCGCGACCTTGCAGAAGAAACTGGAAGACTGGCAATGAACACTGCATCCAACATCGGCGACGGCAAGGACGGCCTGTCGCCTGAAGACCGCTTCGATGCCGCCATGCGCGCACTGCATCAGGACGCCCTGGCCCATGTGTCGCCGCGGGTGCACTGGAAGCTGCGCCCGGCGACGGGCGCGAAATCCAGCAGGACGGGCCGTGCTGGCGGCTGGCGCATGGGCACTGCACTGGCCGGCGTCGCCGCGGCAATGTTCGCGCTGGCGCTGGGCATTTCGCTCTGGAAGCCGTTCGACGACGCAAGCCCGGCGACGAACACGCTTGCCGCGGCGAGTGTGGACGATGGCGCCACCGTGCTGGAACAGGACCCCGATTTCTATGCATGGCTGGCATCGGACGATGCCGACCTGCTGGCGATGGAGTAACGACGATGAAGTCCGCATTCGCCGCGCTGCTGTGTGCAGCCGCCCTGCTTCCTTCCGGTGCCCACGCGCAGGCAGCCAAGCAAACCACGGCCGAATCGCTGCCCGCATGGGAACAGCTCACCCCCGCCCAGCGCGACGAGCTGATCGCGCCGCTGCGCGAGCGCTGGAACAGCCATCCGGACGAACGCGCGCGCATGGCCGAGCGCGCCCGGCGCTGGCACGCCATGCCCCCCGAACAGCGCGGTCGCGCGCACCGTGGGATGGATCGCTGGGAACGCATGGGCCCGGCCAAGCGCGCCGAGATGCAGGTGCTGTTCGAGCGCACCCGCTCGATGCCCCGGCAACAGCGCCACGAAACCTTCGCCCTCTACCACGCGATGCGCAAAATGACGCCGGAGCAGCGCGAGACGCTCAAGCAGCAATGGCAGTCGATGACGCCCGATCAGCGCAAGGCATGGATGCGGGAACACGTGCCGGAACGCTGGCGGCGGCCGGACCGATAGTCGGGCCGGGCGGGGCATTCAGGGTTCATTGCTCCCGGCGCCAGGCCGGATCTGACCGGACGCCGAGCGCACTGACCGAACGCTTTACGCCTGGCCCGCCACCGCAACCGGTGCATCACGTTCCGGCCAGACTGTCCTGGCCAGCAGCTCGTCGTCCCAGTCGTAGGCGATGGCGCCGTCCTTCAGCAACAGGCTGGTGAAGTTGTAAAGGTTGCGCGCATACATCTCGCTGGCATGCAGCGCCCCCTGCGAGGCCAGGTTCAGTGGACCGGCAATGGTGACGCCTTCGTGTTCGATGGTCTGGCCGGGCTGGGTCAGTTCGCAGTTGCCGCCGGTTTCGGCCGCCAGGTCCACGATCACGCTGCCCGGCTTCATCCCCGCGACCATGGCCGCGCTGATGATCTTCGGCGCCGGACGACCGGGTACCGCGGCGGTACAGACGATCACATCGACGTTCTTCAGGTGCTCTGCCAGCCGGCGCTGCTGTTCGGCGCGTTCCTCGTCGGTGAGGGGGCGCGCGTAGCCGCCTTCGCCCGAGGCGCTCACGCCCAGGTCCAGGAACTTGCCGCCCAGCGATTCGATCTGCTCGCGCGTTTCCGGGCGCACATCGAAGCCTTCCACCTGCGCGCCGAGACGCCTGGCAGTGGCGATCGCCTGCAGCCCGGCCACGCCGGCGCCCACGATCAGGACTTTGGATGGGCGAATGGTGCCGGCGGCGGTGGTGAGCATCGGAAAGAACCGCGGTGTCAGCTGGGCCGCGATCAGCACCGCCTTGTAGCCAGCCATGCCCGCCTGCGAACTGAGGATGTCCATCGCCTGCGCGCGGGTCGTACGCGGCAGGCGTTCCAGCGGGAACGCCACGATCTGGCGCGAACGCAGGGCTTCGGCACGCGCTTCGTCGGCTTGCGGTTGCAGGCTGCCGACCAGGGCGGCGCCCGGCTTCATCATCGCGATGCGTTCGGTCGACGGCGGCTGCACGCACAGCACCAGGTCGGCGCCGGAGAGTGCGGCGTGCGCGTCTGCGACCAGCTGCGCGCCCGCGTCGGTATAGCCCTGGTCCGGGAAGCCCGCGGCCACGCCAGCATCGCGCTCGATCAGGACCTGCACGCCGGCCGCGGCCAGCTTCTTGCAGGTCTCCGGGGTTGCGGCCACGCGCCGCTCGCCTGGCGCGTCCTCGCGCGCGATGCCAATGGTGACCGCCATCCAGCGCTCCTACGAATCGGATCGCGCCATCCTAGCGAATCGGCGGCGTCCGCGTTGTCTGCGCGGATTTGTCGATGCGGATCAGGCGATGGCGGCCATCGGCGCAGCCTGCGCCTGGTTGAGTTGCTGCCAGAGCCGCTTCATCGCCAGATCGCACGGCGCCTCGGTCGTGCGCAGTACCACGCGCCCGGCATCGACCAGGGAGGCGAGCTGCTCGGGAGACACCACCAGCTTGCGCTGGCCGCGGCGGTTGACCACCAGCAGCCGCCCTGTCAGCGGGCTGATCCAGGCCACCCTGGCGTAGGACTCGCGTCCCTGCTCGTCCACCAGGCCCATCGCCTGATCCACGCGCAGGCGCCGCATGCGTGCGGCCGTGGCAGGGTCGTGCGGTACGGTGGCCGTGCCTCCGATGATCTGCAGCGAAGCCAGTTGACCGGCCGCCCCTTCCTCCACGCTGTCGGACGTACCTGGCTCGGACGCGGCGCGCGGCGTGTCGGGATGGGCGAGTGCGAAGATCATGCGCGCCAGCACCTGATCGGTGCCGCCCTGGTCGAGGCCGGCCACCCGGCAACATGCCGACACCTCCGGCTCAATTGCCAGCCAGCGCGCAGCCAGTTCGCCGTGCAGGGCCTGCGCCGCGTCCCGGTCGAGCACCGCCAGGTTTTCGCCGAAGCTGCGCAGTTCGGTCCAGCGCGACGACGTCACGCCATCACGCAGGAAGGCCTGCTCGAGCGCATGCCGCCACTGACTGTCGAAGAAACCGGCGAACGCCGCGCTCAACGGGCGCGCAAGCATCGCCGCCACGTGCTCGGCGCTCGCGGCGCGCGCCTGCAGCAGGCGTTCGCGCCCGTGCAACGCTTCGGCGGCACGGCGTTCGGCCAACTCCGCGCGCCGACGCCGCTGCTCCTGGAACTGCTGCAGCTCGTCCGCGGCCAGCACGAAGATCTCCAGCTCTTCGCGGTAGCCGGTCACCAGGCGCTCGACCACCTGCGACGCGAAGGCGATGTTCTCGCGCTCGTACCCGGTGTCGTCCGGATCGGCTTCGCAGGCCTCGGTGAGCGCGTCCAGCAACCGGCGCGCGGGATGCGTGCGCCGGTTGAACAGACTGTCGTCGGTCAGCGCCAGGCGCAGATACGGCATCACCAGCCGGCCGTAGAGGCTGGCCGCTCCCTCCGCGAGCAGGCTGCTGTCTCCGATCGACTGGAACAGCATGCCGACCAGGTCGATCGCGTCTTCCTCGTCCGGCGCGAAATGCAGCGGGCCGGAGGCAAGGCCAAGCTGGCGGGCGCCTTGCGCCAGCGATTCGCGGATCGCCACCGGCATGCCCCGAGTGTCGGCGCCGTCCAGCACGCGCGCGAAGGCGCCCGGGTCGTCGCCCTGCAGCAGGTTGGCGACGCTGCGCACTTCGGCGGTGCCCAGCACCGAGCCTGCACCCCGCGGCTCGGCGGTCGCGATACCCACGTTGTTGCGCCATTCGCGCAGGCGATCGCGCACGATATCGCGATAACGCATCGGCATGCCTTCCGCTGGCTGCGGCGCCGGGCGCCCGGCGGGCGGCGATTCGTTGGCCGGTGCAGGCGCCTGTGGCGCGGCGATCGGTCGCGGTCGGGCGAACTCGACCACGCCACCATCCGGCACCCAGGCGCCGGTGGCGGGAGGCGCTTCGGGCGTCGCGCCGAACGGAACGGCGTGTCGCGGGTCATGGACCTGCGAGGACAGGCCCGCCTCCGCCAGGCGGCTGTTGAGCCGGGCGTACAGGAAGGACAAAGTCGGCATCAGACGCTTTTCGTAATGCCGGAACACCATCGACCGCAGGTCGTAGCTGAGATCGTCGCTGCGGAAGCTGGCGATGAAGGCATCGATGATGGCCGCGGGCCGCAACGGACCCGGCATGCGCTGGGTCGCGCCCAGCGAAAGCGCCAGATTGGTCATCCGCCCATCCAACGCCTCGAACGCGCCGGCCACCTGTCGCATCAGTTCGGCGCTCATGGACTGCGCCATCAGCTGCATCTGCAGCTGGTTTTCCGACATCAGGCTCAGGGCGCGGGTATCGACGACCGCGATCTCCATCCGCTGCCAGCGGTCGAAATTGCGTTCGATGCGTTCCCGGTAGTTGGTCAGGAAACGGTCCGCGCGCTCGCGCACGGCGCCCGCGGCCTCGCAGTCCAGCTGCCGCGAGCGCGAAGCGGTGTTGCCCAGCCAGGCCAGCCTGGCCTGCTCCTCGACCGCCTCGAAGAAGCCGTCGAACATATTCGCAAGCTGGTCAGCCGAATCGCGCCTGAGCTCGTCGAACAGCGCGCGCGGATCGCGCGCGGCGGCGGTCTTCGGCTGGCCGGAGCCCGGCTGACCAATGTCGTCCGATACGGTCATGGTGCGCAACAATGTGAGTATCCCCGTCACTACGATCACAGAAGAATCAGGCCCCGTCTGTGACCGGCATCGCAAAGGACACCCGATGGCATCGTTGGAACTCCTCGACCGGCGTTCGGTCCCAGCCCGGCAGCTCGGCGAGCCCGGGCCGGACCCGGATACCCTGCTGGAGATACTCGGATCCGCCGTGCGGGTCCCCGATCATGGCAAGCGGGTCCCGTTCCGGTTCATCCGCATCGCAGGCCCCGCCCGCGCCACGCTGGGCGAATTTCTCGCCGCCCGCAGCCTGCAGCGCGATCCCCAGGCCGGGTCCGGCGCGATCGAAAAGGATCGCAACCGGTTCAACCACGCCCCGCTGGTGATCGCGGTGGTGGCCAGGCTGGGGCCGGACGAGAAGATCCCCGAGTCGGAACGATTCTCGAGCGCAGCCTGCGTCTGCTTCGGGCTGCTGCAGGCCGCGCAGGCGCACGGTTTCGGCGCCCAGTGGCTGACCGGGTGGCCCGCCTACGACGCCGAGTTCCTGCAACGGCTGGGGCTGGGCGAGCACGAGCGCATCGCCGGGTTCATCCACATCGGCACGGCCAGGCTCGAAGCGCCCGAACGCGAACGTCCCGACCCCCGCGAACTGCTCAGCGACGTGGTGCAATAGGCGCCGCCGGGTCGTTTCGCCGGGTGGCCTCCTACAATGCCGGGATGAGTCGCCCCACCCTGCACCTGGTCGATGCCTCGCTATACGTGTTCCGCGCCTGGCATTCGATGCCCGACCAGTGGCACGACGCCGACGGCTGGCCGGTCAACGCGGTGCACGGCTTCGCCCGCTTCCTGCTGGAACTGCTGGAACGCGAACGCCCCCAGCACATCGTCGTTGCCTTCGACGAAGCGCTCGACTCCTGCTTCCGCAACACCCTGTACCCGCAGTACAAGGCCAACCGGCCACCGGCGCCGGAAGAGCTCAAGCGCCAGTTCGCCTACGTCAAGGCGCTGTGCCAGGCCCTGGGGCTGCATACGCTGGGGCACAGCGAGTACGAAGCCGACGACCTGATCGGCAGCGCGCTGCACGCGGTCCGTCCGCAGGGCTTCCGCGGCGTGGTGGTGTCGGCCGACAAGGACCTGTCGCAGCTGCTGGGCGAACACGACGAACAGTACGATTTCGGCCGCGGCCAGCGCTGGGGATCCGATGGCGTCAAGGCCCGGCACGGCGTGCACGCCCACCAGATCGCCGATTACCTGGCGCTGGCCGGCGACGCGATCGACAACATCCCCGGGATCAGCGGCATCGGCGCCAAATCCGCCGCGGTGCTGCTGGCGCACTTCGGCGATCTGGATACCCTGATCGCACGGGTCGATGAGGTGGCCTTCCTGCGCCTGCGCGGTGCGGCGCAGATGGCCGGGCGCCTGCGCGAGCAGCGCGAACATGCATTGCTCTGGCGACAGCTGACCACGGTGGCGCTGGATGCACCGTTGCCCGAGGGCGCCGCACCGTTTGCGCGGCAGACGGCCGACGCGGGCATGCTGACGACTCTGGCCGAAGGTGTCGGCTTCGGACCGATGACGCGGCGCCGGCTGCATGCGGCGGCCGGGATCGAATGGACCATTCCGGTGGATTCGACCTGATGCATCGGCGTCCACGCATGCTTCTGCCACCGGCGCCGGTTAGCATCGGGGCATGAACGACGATCGCACCATCCTGTACGAAGGCGACTGGCTGCGCCTGGTCCGCCGCGGCCGCTGGGAATCGTGCGAGCGCACCCACGGCCAGGGAATGGCGGTGATCGTGATCGCGGTGACCCCGGACGACGCGGTCCTGTTCGTCGAGCAGTTCCGCGTGCCGCTGGGCGCGCGCACCATCGAGATGCCGGCCGGCCTGGTGGGCGACGACCACGACCATGACACCCTAGAAGACGCCGCGCGCCGCGAGCTGATCGAGGAAACCGGCTGGGAACCGGGCACGGTCGATGTCCTGCTCATCGGCCCGACCTCGTCGGGCATGAGCAACGAACGCATCGCCTTCGTCCGCGCCCGCAACCTGAAACAGGTGGGGGCAGGCGGCGGTGTCGGCAGCGAGGACATCACCGTGCATGCCGTACCGCGCCACCAGGCGCCGGCCTGGCTGATGCGCAAGCACGCCGAGGGCTTCGAGCTGGACCTCAAGCTCTGGGCCGGACTGTGGATGATCGAGCACAACCCCGACGGCAGCCGCGCCGACGAGCCGATCGTGGTGTAGGCCGGCCTAGCGCAGGAGCGACCGTAGGAGCTCAGGCCTTCTTGACGAACTCGGTGCGCAGCACCAGGCCCTTGACCTTGTCGACGTTGCATTCGATCAGGGCCGCATCGTCGGTCAGCCGGATGTTCCGGGCCAGGGTGCCGCGCTTGAGCGTGACCGATGTGCCCTTGACCTTGAGGTCCTTGATCACGGTCACCGAATCGCCGTCGCTCAGGCGGGTGCCGTTGCTGTCCTTGACCACGATCGCGTCGTCTTCGCTCATCTGTGTTGTCCGGGAAAGGGAAAAATGGCGACTCAGGCGAACCGGTCGGTCGTGCGCACCAGGGCATCCACGTTTTCCGCTTCGAAGGCGGAGTGTCCCGAGGCCGGGCTGACGATGAGTTCTGCCTTCGGCCAAGCCTTGTGCAGCTCCCAGGCGCTCTGGATCGGGCAGACCACATCGTAGCGCCCGTGCACGATCACTCCCGGGATGTCGGCGATCCTGTGCGCGTCGCGCAGCAGCTGGTCCTCGACTTCGAAAAAGCCGCGGTTGACGAAGTAATGGTTCTCGATGCGCGCGAAAGCCAGCGCGAACTTCGGATCGCCGTGGCTGGTCGCGTAATTCGGGTCGATGTGCAGATAGCTGGTACCGCCTTCCCAGATGCTCCACGCCCGCGCCGCTTCGAGTCGGATGGCTTCGTCGTCGCTGGTCAGGCGCCGGTGGTAGGCCGCGATCAGGTCGCCCCGCTCGGCCTGGGGAATCGGCGCCAGGTAATGCTCCCAGGCATCGGGGAACAGGCGCGAGGCGCCCTGCTGGTAGAACCACTCCAGTTCCCAGCGCCGCAGCATGAAGATGCCGCGCAGGACCAGTTCGGCGACGCGCTGTGGGTGGGTCTGGGCATAGGCCAGCGCCAGGGTCGAGCCCCAGGAACCGCCGAATACCTGCCAGCGTTCGATGCCCAGCAATGCGCGCAGCTGCTCGATGTCGGCGACCAGGTCCCAGGTGGTGTTGTCGACCAGGTCGGCATGCGGCCTGGAGCGGCCGGCGCCGCGCTGGTCGAACAGCACGATCCGGTACTTCGCCGGGTCGTGGAAACGGCGCATCTTCGCATTGCTGCCCGCGCCCGGCCCGCCGTGCAGCAGCACCACCGGCTTGCCATCGGGATTGCCGCATTGCTCGTAGTACAGGGTGTGGCGGGCGTCGACCTGCAATGTGCCGGTGGCGTAGGGTTCGATCTCGGGATACAGCTCGCGCAGCATGGTCCAGTCCGGTGCGGAAAGCCCCAGTCTAGCGATTCGGGTGCGAGGCCCTTGCGGGGAGCGCCGCATCGGCGCTCCCATTGCCCATTGAATGTTCCAGCTGCCGAAGCGGCGCGCCTAGCTGCGACTGCGTCCCAGGGTGACGCGATCGCGGTGCTCCAGATCCTGGTGCGTGGCGATGTCGCATAATCCCGCTTCTTGCATCAGCGCGCGCACTGCCGCGCCCTGCTCCCAGCCGTGTTCGAGCAGCAACCAGCCGTGCGGCGCCAGGTGCGCGGGCGCATCGCGCACGATGCGGCGGATCGCGTCCAGGCCGTCGATGCCCGATGCCAGCGCCATGGCTGGCTCGAAACGCAGGTCGCCGCGCGACAGGTGCGGATCGCCGGTAGCGATGTAAGGCGGATTGCTCGCCACCAGGTCGTAATGCTCGCCGTGCAGCGGCTCGCACCAGTCGCCGGCGCGGAACGCGACATTCGGCAGATCCAGGCGGCGGGCATTGCGTCCGGCCAGTTCCAGCGCGGCGACGCTGGCGTCCACGCCAACCACCCGTGCAAGCGGTCGTTCGTGGGCGATGGCCAGCGCGATTGCGCCGCTTCCGGTGCCCAGATCGGCGACGCGGAGCGGCTCGCGTGCCGACAGGCGGTCCAGTGCCAGTTCCACCAGCAATTCGGTTTCCGGACGCGGGATCAGCACCGCCGGATCGACTTCCAGCGCCAGCGACCAGAACCCGCGCGTTCCGGTGAGATAGGCCACTGGCTCACCGACCATGCGCCGCCGGACCAGGGTGTCGAATGCGCTGGCCACCACTGGATCGAGCGGATCGTTGCGATGTGCGAACAGCCAGCCGTGCGGCTGCTGCAGGGCATGCAGCAACAGCCATTCGGCGTCGACGCGATCGATCCGCAGCGACGCGGACGCGAGCAGCGATTCTGGCGTCGCCGATGTCGGAGGCTTCATGGCGGCCATCCTAGCGGATGCCATGAAACCCTCCCGTGGGAACGAGCTTGCTCGCGAATGCGTTTGGAGCCGATACGAGCAAGGTCAAAGGCATTCGCGGCCGAAGCCCCTCCCACGGGGTCGAACGCTCAGCGCCGCGCGAACTCCAGTGGCTGTCCGTGGCGTGCCCGCAACTGCGCTTCGCACAGCCTGATGCCCTCGACCTGCTGCTTGAGTTCCAGCGGCCCGCCCTCGATCTTCGCCATGCGCGCGGCGAACTTCGATTCCAGTTCGGCGGCATCCGCGCTGCTGCACATGCCTGCCGAATACAGGTGGATCAGCGCGGCGCCGGCGGGCGACAGCTTCGCCTCCAGCGTGGTGAAGTGCTCATCGATCCACTCGCGAACCGCCGGGCGCAGCGCTTCATGCTCGACCTGGCCGCCGACCGCGCCGAAGATCTCGTTGCGGCGCAGCAGGCCGTCCTCGAACACGAAGCCACGCGCGCGTTCGGCGAGCGCGGGATCCTGCACCCGCCCCATGGCGCCGAGCAGCTGTCCGCGCAGGGTGGGATCCTGCTCCGCGCGGAAATGCCGCTCCGCCAGATCGAACGCCTGCGCGCCACCTTCCGCCACTGCCACTGCGATCGCGGCGCCGCGCAGCTCCTGCGGCACTGCGTCCTTGTGCAGACGGCCATCGCCCTGCACGCCGTCGCGACCTAGGCCGAGGACCTTGTCGCCCTGCGATTTCAGGTACTCGCGGGTCTTCTGATCCTTGAAGTCGAAGGCGAACGCGTTGATCAGACTGTTGCGCAGCAGGCGCCGGTCTTCTTCTTCGCCCTCGCGTGGGACCAGACCAAGCGCGTCCAGTCGCGGCCGGTACAGCGCTGCGGCCTGCGCCCGGAATGCGGCGCGCTGCGCCTCGTCGTGGAGCAGGTATTCCTCCATCCAGCCGATGCTGTCCATGCCCGCGATGACGGTCTGGCGTACCTTGGCAGTCGTGAATTGCGGCAGCGCCTGCAGCAGTTGCGACGGAGTGAGCTGGCCCGCGCCGTAGGCGGCGGTGACCGAATCGGCGTACATGCGCTGTTCGCGCTCGTCGAGCTCGGCGAAGGCGCCGGACAGCTTGTCCTGCAGCGCCGGCGTCAGCGAGAAGCGGTAGTAGCCGTTGCCATGTGCATTGGGCATGACCCAGGCCGGGCAGGACTGCGCCTGCTCAAGCTCGAAGCGCGACTGCGCACCGCTCAGGATGGCCTTTTCCTCGCGTACGGTATCGCCGTCGCGATAGCGCACCGCGAGCGGCACGCCCCAGGTCTGGCTGGCGTTCGCAGCGGACCCCAGCGGCAGATAGCGCTGCTGGTGCACGATCAGCGCGGGCTTGCCGGCGCCGCATTCGAGATCGATCTTCAGGAAGGGAACGCCGGCCTGATCGATGTAGCTCTTGAACGCCGATTCGATCGCCGCCGGATCCGTGCCCTGCGCCGCGACCGCCGCGATCAGGTCGGCGCTGGTGGCATTGCCGCGCGCATGCGTCTTCAGATAGGTGCGGATACCGTCGCGGAACCTGTCGGCGCCGATGTACTGCTCGAACATGCTCAGCGTGGCGCCGCCCTTCTGGTAGGTGATGCCGTCGAAGGCCGACTGGATCTGGGTGAAGTCGCTGATCGGCTCATGCACGCGGCGCGAACTGGCCAGGCTGTCGGCGCCCATCGCCTCGATCGCGCCTTCCAGCAGCCTGCGGTCGGTATGCGCCTGCGGCTGCAGCTGGCCGTGGATCTTGTTGCCCATCCAGGTGGCGAAGCCCTCGTTGAGCCACAGGTCGTCCCACCACTTCATCGTGACCAGATCGCCGAACCACTGGTGCGCCAGTTCGTGCGCGCTCACGCCCCAGAACGCCTGGCGCTGGCCGACCGGCGAGTTTTCATCGGGGAACATCAGGCTGTCGCGGTAGACGATCAGGCCGGCGTTCTCCATCGCGCCCGCCCAGAAATCCGGCGCGGCAAGGTTGTCGAGCTTGTCGAACGGATACGGGGTTCCGAAGTAGTCCTCCAGCGCGGTGACGATCACCCCGGTATTGGCAAGCGAGTAGCGCATGCGTCCGCCCTGCCCCTTGGCCGCGATGCCACGCAGCTTCACCGGCGCGCTACGCACGCCGCTGGCGGGAATGTCGGGGCCGGCTGGGACATCCCACGGACCGACGGCGAAGGCGATCAGATAGCTCGGCAGCGCTTCGGTGCGGTTGAACGTCACCTTCTTCCAGCCATTGCCCAGGCGCTCGGTCTTCGCCTCGGCGCTGTTGGCGACCGCGACGTCGTCCTCGGGCACGATCAGGCTGATCTCCCAGGGCTGCTTGAAGCTGGGTTCGTCGAAGCCCGGAAAGGTGTTGCGCGCGCCCAGCGGTTCCATCTGGGTGACGATGTAATCGTTGCCATCGGGCTTCACCCGATAGGCGCCCTGCAGCTCGCCGAAGCGCGCGTCGTACTCGATGTCGATGGTGGCTTCGCCGGCAGGGATCTGTTCGGCGGCCTGCAGTCTGAGCACGCCGGACACATCCGCATCGCTTGCGCGCAGCGCGATCTTGCGGCCGTCGGCCAACGTCGCCTCGGCTTTGCCGATTTTCAGCCCGCGCCCGTGCATCCAGACCACATCGGTGGCCTGCGCGACCCTGGCCTGGATGCGGGTGCGGCCGCTGAACTCCGCCTGCTTCGGATCGAGCCTGAGTTCCAACTGCACCAGATCGGGCACGACAGTGCGCGGCAACGGTCCTTTCGGCACCTCCTGGGCGTGCACCAGGCCGGCAGCAACGAGCAGGGAAGCGGCCAGCATGTGCTTGGCGGGCAGGCGGTGAATCGCGGTCATCGCGTCGGAACTCCAGGGCAAAGCGCCGGAGCATACCGATCCACCCGGACCCGCGGAATCGGCCGAAGGTCCTGCCCGTCGTGTCACACCGGGGCCATGCCGGCTGGACTCTGCCGCCTGGTCGCGGGTCCGCCTTACGCCAGTTCTGCAGTCACCGCGACCGCATGGATCACCGCGGCGATCTTCAGGGCGCTCTGCACACCCTGCGCGCTCACCTCGTGCTTGCGGATGGTCTTCTCGTGCGAGGCCATGCACATGCCGCAGCCGTTGATCGCGGAGACCGCCAGCGAAGCCAGCTCGAAGGTGATCTTGTCGATGCCCGGACTGGCCATCACGTTCATGCGCAGGCCGGCGCGCAGCGTCGCGTACTCGTCGTTTTCGATCAGGTGCGTGGCGCGGTAATAGACATTGTTCATCGCCATGATCGCGGCGGCGGCCTTCGCCCCGTTGATCTCCTCGGGCGATAGCTGCTCGGTGGCGAAGGCCTCGATGGCGGCGACCAGCGGGGCGTGGCGCGAGGCGATCGCCGAGGCCAGCGCTATCACGCGGATCTGCTTGCCATCGATGCCGGGCGAGCCGGTTTCGCCCAGGACCGAGTCGAGGTTGAGCCTGAGGTCCTTGGCGTAGTCGGGAAGGGTGTTGCGCAGTTCGGTGAGGGACATGGAGTCTCCAGTTGAGATGGCGAAGCGCCGTCCAGCGATTCCGCTGGCCCACGGCGGGAACGTTGGGCGCCAGGGACGAGCCCATGGCTGGGCCCGCGCGGAAACGCAACGCTCGAAGGCTATGCGCGGCAGAATCGGGGGCCGCGCTGTCGCGGACAAAACGAAGGCGGCCGAAGCCGCCTTCGGGGCGATACCCGCGGACCGTGCGCCGTGCGAGGGAGGGAGTCGCGACGCTGTGTTGCTGTCCGCAGGTTGCCCAAGCTCTGCCCTTTCCGCGTGCGCGGAAGGGGTGATGGCGTCAGGCGGCCTTGAGCACTTCCTCGCCGGCCTTCCAGTTGCAGGGGCACAGTTCGTCGGTCTGCAGCGCGTCGAGCACCCGGAGCACTTCGTCCGGGTTGCGACCAACCGAGCCGGAGGTCACGTACACGAACTGGATCACGCCGTGCGGATCGACGATGAAGGTCGCGCGCTGGGCCACGCCCTCTTCCTTGTCCAGCACGCCCAGCGCGGTCACCAGTTCGCGCTTGATGTCGGCCAGCATCGGGAACGGCAGGGTGCTCAGGTCCTTGTGGTGGGTGCGCCAGGCGTGGTGCACGAACTCGCTGTCGGTGGAGCCGGTCAGCAGCTGGGCGTCGCGGTCCTTGAACGCCTGGTCGAGTCGGGCGAACCCGGTCAGCTCGGTCGGGCAGACGAAGGTGAAGTCCTTCGGGTAGAAGAACAGCACCAGCCACTTGCCCTTGTAGGTGTCGTTGTCGATGTCCACGAACGCGTTGTTCAGGTCGTTCGAGACGGTGGCCTTCAACTTGAAGGCCGGCAGCTTGTCGCCGACGGTCAGCATTGCAGCTCCTTGAGGTGGATGGGGGAAAGGTTCTGGGCGCGGTCACCGCCCACACTGCGATTATTGCAGCGCAACATAAATATGACAATTCAATTGTTCTTATGTGCCCGATAGGAATAAACTATTGAAATGAACCTGCGCGACCTGCGTTACCTGGTGGCCCTGGCCGACCACAGGCATTTCGGCAAGGCGGCTGCGGCCTGCTTCGTCAGCCAGCCCACGCTCTCGACCCAGATCCGGAAACTGGAAGAGGAACTGGGCGTGGCCGTGGTCGAACGCGCGCCGCGCAAGGTCATGCTCACGCCCGCCGGCCGCGACATCGCCGATCGCGCACGCAAGATCGTGGCCGACGTGGAGCAGATGAAGGAGGCCGCGCGCCGCAGCCAGGATCCGGAAGCCGGCACCGTAAGGCTCGGCATGTTCCCCACCCTCGGCCCGTACCTGCTGCCGCATGTCGTGCCCGGCATCCGCGCGCGGTTCCCCCAGCTGGAGCTGTTGCTGGTCGAGGAAAAAAGCGATGTGCTGCTATCCCGCCTGCGCGAGGGCCGGCTCGATGCGGCACTGCTGGCGCTGCCTCTGCACGACGACCAGCTGCACGCCGAATTCCTGTTCGAGGAACCGTTCCTGCTGGCCGTGCCGGAGGGCCATCCGCTGGCGAAAGCGTCTTCGCTTGCGCTGAAGGACCTCTCGCAGCAGAAGCTGCTGCTGCTCGAAGACGGCCACTGTCTGCGCGACCAGGCGCTGGACGTGTGCCAGTTGGCCGGAGCCGGCGAGAAGAGCGGGTTCCAGGCCACCAGCCTGGAAACCCTGCGCCAGATGGTGGCCGCCAACGTCGGCGTCACCCTGCTGCCGACGCTCGCGATCAAGCCTCCGGTTGCACGCTCGGACAATATCCACCTTCTGCGCTTCAGCGATTCGCGCCCCAGCCGCAGGATCGCGATGGTCTGGCGTCGCAGTTCGGCGATGGGCGACTTCCTGCTGAAGCTGGCACAGGTGTTCCAGGAGCTGCCGGCAGATTTGTTCCTACCCAGTCGGGAACAGCATCCCGCCGGGCCGGGCCGCACCCGGAAAACGCCGGCACCCGCACGGCGCGCTTGACGCCGGGCGCGACCGTACCGGCAAACCCGCCCAGCGCGCCCCAGCCCCGGTTCGCCGCTTGGCGCTAGCATCAGCCCCTGGCTTCAACGGGGCACGCGATGCGCACTCCTATCCTGCTCGCCAGCGTTCTGCTGGCCGCCTGCGCTTCGGCGCCATCTCCGGCCCCCACCGCAAAGCCCTACGACCTGCTGATCCGCAACGGCGTGGTTTACGACGGCAGCGGCGAGGCGCCGAAGCGGGTCGACGTGGCGATACGCGGCGACCGCGTCGTCGAACTGTTGGCACCCGGCGCGCCCGCGGACGCGAATGAGATCGTCGACGCACACGGCCTCGCCGTCGCACCGGGCTTCATCAACGTCCTGTCGTGGGCCGGCGACGCGCTGATCGAGGACGGCCGCGGCATGAGCGACACGCTGCAAGGGGTCACCCTGGAAATCTTCGGCGAAGGCACTTCGGGCGGACCGCTGACCCCGGCGATGAAGACCGAGATGCTTCAGCTGCAGGATGACATCCGTTACGACATCACCTGGGACTCGTTCGGGGGCTATCTCGAGCACCTGGAACGCAAGGGGGTGACGCCCAACGTTGCCTCGTTCGTGGGTGCCACCACTGTGCGCCAGAACGTGATCGGCAACGCGCCGCGTGCGGCCACGGCGGAAGAGGTGGCGCGCATGCAGGCGCTGGTGCGGCAGGCGATGCGCGAAGGCGCGCTGGGCGTGGGCTCGTCGTTGATCTACGAACCGGCGACCAACGCCGAGACCTCGGAACTCGTCGCGCTTGCGAAGGCAGCCGGCGAATCCGGCGGCGGCTACATCTCCCACATCCGCGACGAAGGCGAGAAGCTACTCGAATCGATCGATGAGCTGATCGCCATCGGCCGCGCCGCCGGCGTGCACGCCGAGGCCTACCACCTCAAGGCCAGCGGCGTGCGCAACTGGCCGAAGATGGCGCAGGCGATCGCCCGCATCGAAGCCGCGCGCGAAGCCGGGCAACCGGTGACCGCGGACATGTACCTGTACCCCGCCAGTTCCACCGGCCTGGATACGCAGCTGCCCAAATGGGTCCGCGAGGGCGGCGCGGGTGAGCGTATCGCGCGGCTGAAGGACCCGGTGCAGCGCGGCAGGGCGATCACGGACGTCAAGGCCGAAATCGCCAGGCGCAACCCTGCCGAACTCGATGCGCTGCGGCGCACGCTGCTGGTGCAGTTCCGCTCCGAATCGCTCAAGCCGCTGACCGGCCGCACGCTGGCCGAGGTGGCCGAGCAGCGCGGCACCGATCTGGCCACGACCATCGTCGATCTCATCGCCGGGGACGAATCGCGTGTTGGCGTGGTGTTCTTCTCGATGAGCGAGGACAACGTGCGCCTGGGCCTGCGCCAGCCCTGGGTCAGCCTGGGCTCGGATGGCGCATCGGAAGCCCCGGAAGGCGTGTTCCTGAAAGGCAGCACCCACCCACGTGCCTACGGCAATTTCGCCCGCCTGTTCGCTCGATACGTGCGCGAGGAACAGTTGTTGAGCGTGCAGGAAGCGGTACGCCGCGTCACCGCGCTGCCCGCGCGCAACTGGAAACTCGCCAGCCGCGGCTGCCTGGATCCGGGCTGCCATGCGGACATCGTCGTATTCGATCCGGCCACCATCCAGGACCATGCCAGCTTCGCCAAGCCCATGCAGTACGCGACGGGGGTACGCCAGGTCTGGATCAACGGTGTGCGCGTGGTACGCGATGGCGCACACACCGGCGCGACGCCCGGGCGGGTGGTGCGGGGACCGGGCTGGAAAGCAACACGTTGAGGGGTTCGCGCCGCCGCCTGACTTCGCCCACGGGCGCTCGCCCGGAATCGTCCCACTACGCCATCGAGGGAGAACTGCCTTGCGTCCTCTGATCCATCTGCTGCTGGGTTGCGCCCTGCTCGTCGCGCCCGCCGCGCACGCAGTCACCCAGGCCTCCGAGGTCAAGGAAGGCGACTTCATCGTGCGCGACTTCCGCTTTGGCTCCGGCGAAAGACTTCCCGAGCTACGGATGCACTACCGCACGCTGGGCGTGCCGCGCAAGGACGCCCGGGGGCGGGTCGACAACGCGGTGATGATCCTGCACGGCACCGGAGGCTCCGGTGCGCAGTTCCTGCAGCCGCAGTTCGCCGACGAGCTGTTCGGCCCCGGCCAACCGCTGGATACATCGCGCTACTACATCATCCTGCCCGACAACATCGGCCACGGCGGCTCGTCGAAGCCGAGCGACGGCCTGCGCATGCGCTTTCCGAAGTACGACTACGACGACATGGTCGAGGCGCAGCGCCGGTTGCTGGCCGATGGCCTCGGTGTGGAGCGATTGCGGCTGATGTTCGGCACCTCGATGGGCTGCATGCACATCTTCGTGTGGGCGCAGAAGCATCCGCAGGCCGCGCGCGCGTTCATGCCGATGGCATGCCAGCCGGCGCAGATCGCCGGTCGCAACCGGCTGTGGCGCAAGGCGGCGATGGATGCGCTCCGGGCCGATCCGGCGTGGCAGCAGGGCGACTACGCCCAGCCCCCGCTACAGGGCATGCGCACCGCGTCGAGCCTCACCCTGCTGGCGGGCGCGGCGCCCTGGTACATGCAGGCGCAGTATCCCGATCGGGACTCGGTCGATCGCTACTTCGAAGAGCGCATTGCTCAGGATCTCGCGCGCCGCGACGCCAACGACTTCCTCTACCAGCTCGACGCCTCGCGCAACTACGATCCCTCCTCCGGGCTGGCGAAGATCGTTGCACCGATGACCTGGATCAATTCCGCCGACGATTTCATCAACCCGCCGGAACTGGGGCTGGCCGAACGCGCGCTGCCGCAGCTGCGCACGACCCGGTATGTCCTGATCCCGCAGTCACCGGAGACACGCGGCCACGGCACGCACACCTGGGCGAAGTTCTGGAAGCAGGAACTGGTCGATCTGCTCAGGCGCAGCGAATAGGCGCCCCGTCACTCGTGCTTTGCCGCCTTGCCGTCGCAAGCCGCATGCAGCGCAGTATCGGTTGGGTCGGGGGTGTCCACTGCCGAGACGTGATTGAGCGCGATCACCCAGCGCCCGTCGATCTTGCGCATCAGCCGGGTGTTGATGCCGTACTGCGGCTGTTCAGGGCGCAGCAGGCGGTAGCGGCTGATCAGCTGCGCGGCATCGGCCGCCAGCGGCTGGATGCGGATGTCATAGAAGCACAGCGTGCCACGAGTGTCGGCGGATGCGCCGTAGTCCGATATGTAGTGGTCGAGCGTGCCCTGCCAGTCGCGCTGAAAGCGCCCCTTCGACACGAACACCACGCCGGGATTCTGGAATCCCTGCATGTAGCCGCGGAAATCGCCGCGGTTCCAGGCGCCCTGCATCTCGCGGATCACGCGTTCGATTGCCGCGGATTCTTCGGCCCATTTGCCGGCTCTCGGGGGCTGCGCCGAGAGCGCGGGCGCGGTGGCGCACAGCAGGAACAGCAGCAGGCAGCGGGAGTTCATGCGTTTGGTTTCCGTCTATGGCCGGACGACCATAGCCCAGGCGTGGACCCGGCGCAGCAAAGACCAATCGCCCCGGCTTTGCCGGTTCTGCGATTCGCTGGCACAGTCGCTGGCGTCGCGACCCCGGAACAGTCCGGACCGCGAGGACAACCAGGCAAGATAAATGCAGACTTCCGGCCATAAATTGTGTTGCCCCCCTGTCGCGCTGCGGCTGCATCCGTGGCACTGACCAGCGGGCCACGCCACGGGGCGGAGCGCGTGGACATCGAAGCCGATCGCACACGCACCGAAGCGACGCACGATCGCGCGTGCGACGGTGCGCCGCCCGCCGACTTCGACGACGCGGCCTGAGCATGGGCCTGCGCGGCTGGGTGATCCTTGGCGTGCTGGCCGGAGCAGCCGGATGGTGGTATTCGCCGCTGTCCCCCCGCGTCCCGCCCGCGCCGGAGGTGCGCGCCGTTTCCGCGGCGGTGGGTGTCGGTGCCCCGGGTGCGAACCCGCTATGTCCGCCGCCACCGCGCGCAGGCGATGGCGGCGAGCCACTGCAGTCGCCGCTGCCCGCCGCGTTTCCAGCGGTGACCATCGAATCGGCCAGGCTCAATCCGCTAGCCGGTTTCAGCATCGACGCGCGGGTGCTGTCGCGTCGCGACTATGCCTATGGACGCGAAGCCGATTTCTCGCCGACCGACCTGGCCCTGGGCTGGGGCCGGATGCGCGACGAGGAGGTCCTGGCCAGGCTCGACATCGAGCAGCGCGGGCGCTGGTACCACTACCGCTGGCGCGACAGCCCGCCGATCCCGTCGCGCGAGATCGCGAAGTCGAGCGCCAACATGCACATCATCCCGGCCGATCCGGCCGCAGCCGGTGCGTTGCGCCGGGTACGCAACGGGCAGCGGGTACGCATCGACGGCTGGCTGGTCGAAGTGATCGCGGACGACGGCTGGAAATGGCGCAGCTCGCTGACCCGCGACGACATGGGCGCGGGCGCGTGCGAACTGATCTACGCCTGCCGCATCGTTGCGGAGTAGATGTACACCCGGCCGATTGTTGTCCGCCGCGGGCGCGTCCGGCTGCTGACCGGAACGCGACCGGTGATCAGGATTCGAGCGAGACGCCCACCGGACAACTCACCCCGGTCCCGCCAAGCCCGCAGTAGCCGGCGGGGTTCTTCGACAGGTACTGCTGGTGCTCGTCTTCCGCATAGTAGAACGGCGGCGCGGGAAACACGATCTCGGTGGTGATCTCGCCCAGCCCCGCGTCGCGCAACTTGCGCTGGTACGCATCGCGGCTGGCGATGGCCGCATCGTATTGCACCTGCGTGTCGCAATAGATCGCCGAACGGTATTGGGTGCCGGTGTCGTTGCCCTGGCGCATGCCCTGGGT
Organism: Lysobacter sp. M2-1; assembly: GCF_022662495.1. Taxonomy (GTDB): domain Bacteria; phylum Pseudomonadota; class Gammaproteobacteria; order Xanthomonadales; family Xanthomonadaceae; genus JAKPBU01. The sequence goes on along the minus strand of NZ_JAKPBU010000012.1, from coordinate 36,469 downwards.
CGGATCGTGGTTCTCCCAGAACGTCTTGAGCAGGGTGTCGAACGAGGTTTGCGCCTCGTCGTACACCACCAGCACCACTTCCGCATGCCCGGTCTCGCCGCTGCAGACTTCGCGATAGGTCGCATTCGGCGTATAGCCCCCCGCATAACCGACCGCGGTGGTGATCACGCCGGGCAGTGACCAGAACTTGCGCTCGGCGCCCCAGAAGCAGCCCATGCCGAACTGCACCTTCTGCAAGCCGGGGAAGCTTGCCTTCGACCCATCTCCGGAGTCGCCGCGCAGCGGCCGACCGTGCACGTGGTGCACGTTGCGCAGCGGCATTTCCGTGGTGCGACCCGGCAGTGCGCGGGCCGGGTCGACCATGCGTTGCTTGTAGGCGCCAATGCCGAACATGGAGTACTCCCGGAAGGTTTCCCCTGTTATGCGGCCTGCGGCTGGCGGATCAACCGCGCAGAGCGGTACAACGCGCGCTCACGCCGGCTGTGCGGGCAGCCGTTCGCGTCCCTTCAGGCCGGAGACGAAGATGCCCGCCAGACTGACTGCCAGACCGACCCATTCCCGCGGCATGGTCGCGCGGTCCAGCAGGACCACGTCGAGCAGGAAGGCGATGACCGGCTGCAGCAGCAGCAACAGGCCGACCAGCGCGATCGGCAGCCGCCCCATGGCCTTCGAGATCAGGATCCACGCCAGTCCGTGCCCGAACACCGCCAGGGCCAGCAGGGCCAGCAGCGATCGCACCCCCGGAATGACGAACGAAGCGCCCTCGGCCACGCCCGCGACGGCAAGCACACCCGCGCTGCCCAGCGACGCCAGCGCCAGGATCTGCGCGACCTCGATCTGCGAGTCCGCGTCCGCCGCGCGCCGCTGGGTCGTGCGCAGGCTGACGTTGTACACCGCGTAGCACAGGCCCGTGGCCAGCCCCAGCCAGACGCCCCAACGGTATTCCTGGGGCAGGCTGGACCAGCCCTGCCCCAGCAGCAGCCACAGGCCGACGATTGTCAACGCCAGCCCGAGCAGGAATCGCGGGCCGACCCGTTCCCCGAACAGCAGGGCGCCAGCCAGCGCCATGAAGAACACCTGCGCATTGCCCAGCAGGGTCGCCAGGCCGGGGCCGACCAGCAGGATGCTGCGATGCCAAAGCCACAGGTCGGCGGCGAACGCCACCGCCGGCAGCAGGCACCAGACCCAGACGCGACGCGGCAACGCTCGCCACTGGCCGCGCAGGCCGACCAGCAGGCACAGGAACAGGCCGGCGAACAGCATCCGCCAGAACGCCGAGATCGTCGGCGGCACCTGCGATGCCCGCACCATCAAGGCGTTGGTGCCGATGAGCGCGGCACCGGCGAGCATCGCAAGCAGGGCGCGGGTGTCGGCGCTCGAACCGGCGCCGGGAGTGGGTGCGGACATCCCCCCAGCTTACGGATTGCTCAGCCGGGGAAAACCGCCGGACCGACCGAAATGCGATTGCGCCCCTCTCGCTTGGCCACGTACAGCGCCCGGTCCGCGCGGTCGACCAGGGCGGCGGGCTGTTCGCCCGGCGCGCGGGTGGCCACGCCGACGCTGACCGACAGGCGCAGCCGGCTGCCCTGCCATTCCACCACGCAGTCCTCCACGCTGATCCGCAGGGCTTCTGCGATCCCGCGCGCCGTCGCGACGTCGCAGTCGGGCAGCAGGGCGATGAACTCCTCGCCACCGTAGCGGCCGAGCACGTCCTGCGCGCGCAGACCCGTGCGCAGCGCCGCGGCGATCGTGCGCAGACAATGGTCGCCGCAGGCGTGGCCGTGCAGGTCGTTGATGCGCTTGAAATGGTCGATATCGATGAACAGCAGCGACAACGTGCGCTCGCCGTGCCGGCGGCCCGACTCGCGTGCGAGCCACTGGTCGATGCTGCGCCGGTTCAGCGTTCCGGTCAGCCCGTCCAGCTCGGCGGTGCGCTTGAGCGCCTGGGTCGCCACCGCCTCGTTCGCATGCAGCACCGTCAGACGCACGAATTCGGCCGCGGTGGCGAGCTCGTCGTCGTCGAATTCCGCGCCTCCGACGCGCTGCAGCAACAACGCGCCCCAGCCTTGGGCGCCCACCGCAACCGGCACGACCGCTTCGATCGTGCGCCGGGCGTCGCCGGCCAGCGCGTGCTGCAGCGGCCGCCCGGACAGGGACTGGCGCTTGAGCATCAGCAGGCGCGTGCCTTCCAGGCCTTCGACCAGGCGACGGTCGTCGATCGGCTCGGTCACCAGGACGTCGCGACCGTGGTAACCGTGCGCGATCACCGCGGCGCTCACCGCCGTGACGTGCGGAAGCAGGTGCTCGAGCATCAGGCGGAACGCGGTCCATTCCACGTCCGCGGGCGCCAGTTCGCGCAGCCGCGCCTGCAGCACGCGCGTGAGCGCGGTCCGGCCAGCCTCGCGCTGCATGCGGCGTTCCGACGCGACCCGCGCATTGCGTTCCCGGTCGCGCTGCTCGCGATACGAGCCGATGCGCGCGATCAAGCCCAGCCCCAATACCACCAGCAAGGCGAGCAATGCGAGCTGGTAGCCGTAGCGCGTCCACGCCACCACTGCGCCGACGCTCTCCTGCAACATCAGGCGTGCCGCCAGTGCCGTCAGCGTGAGCAACGACAGGGCCAGCGCAGGCAGCGCCATCGGGATTCGTTGCCACACCGCACCGGAGAGCGCGAACAACGCAGCGGCACCGGCCAGCGTCAGCCCGGCTTGCACGATGTACGGGCCCCATGGGGCGAGCTGCGCAACCCCGGCCATCAGCACCATGGCGGAAATCGCAAGCACGAGGACCATGCCCTGTATCAAGCGCTGCTGGTTCGAGCGTTGCCGATCGGCGACCTGCGACACCAGCGCCAGTACCGCTGCGGTGCAGGCCAATGACAGGCCCCACAGCCCGCGTTCGCCCAGCCCGCCCAGCAACCGCAGGCCAGGCACGGTGTACAGGTGACCGTTGCAGGCCCCGAACACCAACCCGGACAGGATCGCGGCGGTGGCCAGGCTCAGGAAGTAGCGCTCGCGCACGGTCCATGACAGCGCTACTGCCACCAGCGCCAGGCTGAAAGTCCCGGCGTAGACCAGCATGCTCAGCGCGACCGTCCGCTGGGTCAGGCGGATCGCGTCGTCTTCCCCGATCAGGTGGGGCTTCAGTGCCACCGCGACATCGCCGCTGGCGTGCAGTTCGATCTCACCGCCGGCCGAATCCGGAAGCGGAAACAGATAGGCGCCCGGGACGAGGCCCTCGTCCGCATCGGGCGCGAAGAATCTCCGGGGCGGGCTGCGCCAGCCCGGACCCTGCAGCCAGACCGCAGCCACCGGCTCGCGTGCGAGCCACACCATGCGCCTGGGTTCCCCAGGTTGTCGTGGAACGTTCTCTAACTGCAGACGCGCTACGGCATGCGCGTCGCTGCGACCGGAAACCGGCAGGGTCGCGCCAGTCGATTCCCGTGCGTCGGACGCCGGCATCAGCCGGACGGCCTGCGTACCCCAGTCGCCGGGGCGCGCCAGCAGGACGATGACCAGCGCGAACAACCCCAGCAGCAGCGCCATCGCCAGCGCGGGCACGCCCTCTGCCAGCCATTGCCAGGACTCGGTTTCGCGCACCATCACGCCCAGGCCCCGGCAACGCGGGCAGCGTTCCACAGCGGGCGCAAACTGCTGCCTGTGTGGGTTTTTCCCGGGTCCGGCATGTCCTTCCCCCTCAGGACGGCGCGCCCATGCTTGGGAGACAACCGACACACAAACCGTGCCAGTTATACAAGCATGGTGTGATTACCATCACAATATCGATCGCCCCCCGCGCCGAAGCGCGGTCAAGCGGGGAAGAGGCGCTCGGATAGACTGATGGTTTTCCCTATTCACTCCCCATGTCGCTGCCTGAATCCGCCATACCCACGCCCGTGATCCCCGACGCCGGAAAACCCGAATCCGTGCGCCAGGATTTCATCCGCCAGATCGTGCGCGACGACCTGGCCAGCGGCAGGCAGCAGGCCGTCCGTACCCGCTTCCCGCCCGAGCCCAACGGTTATCTGCACATCGGCCACGCCAAGGCGATCTGCCTGGACTTCGGCATCGCCGCCGAGTTCGGCGGCGACTGCAACCTGCGCCTGGACGACACCAATCCGTCCCGGGAAGACCCGGAGTACGTGCGCGCGATCCAGGAGGACGTGCACTGGCTCGGCTTCGACTGGCACGCGCTGCGCCACGCGTCGGACTACTTCGAGGTGCTGTACCTGGCCGCCGAGAAGCTGATCCGCCAGGGCGACGCCTTCGTCTGCGACCTGAGCGCCGAGCAGGTGCGCGAATATCGCGGCACCCTGACCGAACCGGGGCGCAATTCGCCGTTCCGGGACCGCGGCGTCGACGAGAACCTGGATCTGTTCCGGCGCATGCGCGCAGGCGAATTCCCGGATGGCGCGCGCACCCTGCGCGCGAAGATCGACATGGCCGCGGGCAACATCAACCTGCGCGATCCGGCGCTGTACCGGATCAAGCACGTGACCCACCAGAACACCGGCGATGCCTGGCCGATCTATCCGATGTACGACTTCGCCCACTCGCTCAGTGATGCAGTGGAGGGCATCACCCATTCGCTGTGCACGCTGGAGTTCGAGGACCACCGCCCGCTGTACGACTGGTGCGTGGACAAGGTCGATCTGGCACATTCCCCGGAACTGGTGAAGCCGCTGACCGACCGGGGCCTGCCGTTCGAAGCCGCCAAACCGCGTCAGATCGAGTTCTCGCGCCTGAACTTCAATTACCTGGTGATGAGCAAGCGCAAGCTGCTCGCATTGGTCGAGGGCGGCCTGGTCGATGGCTGGGACGATCCGCGCATGCCGACCCTGCAGGGCATCCGCCGCCGCGGCTACACGCCCTCGGCGCTGCGGTTGATGGTCGACCGGGTCGGCATCAGCAAGCAGAACTCATTGCTCGATATCTCGATCCTGGAAGGCGCGCTGCGCGACGACCTGGACGCCGCGGCGCCGCGGCGCATGGCCGTGATCGACCCGCTGAAGCTGACCATCACCAATCTGCCCGAGGCGCACGAGGAATCCCTGCATTTCCCCAACCATCCGAAGGACGATGCGTTCGGGGTCCGCCAGGTGCCGTTCTCCCGCCAGCTGTGGATCGAACGCGAGGACTTCGAGGAAGTGCCGCCCAAAGGCTTCAAGCGCCTGACCGTGGGCGGCGAGGTGCGCCTGCGTGGCGCCGGCATCTTCCGCTGCACCGATGTGGTGAAGGCCGGCGACACTGTGATCGAGGTGGTCGGCGAACTCGATCCGGACTCGCGCCCGGGCATGGAAGGCGCCAACCGCAAGATCAAGGGCACGATCCACTGGGTCAGCGCCCGGCACGCGGTGGCGGCCGAGATCCGCCTCTACGACCGGCTCTTCACCGTGGCCGACCCCGACAACGAGGAAGATGGCAAGACCTACACCGACTACCTCAATCCGGAATCGCGCCGGACCGTCACCGGCTACGTCGAGCCCGCCGCGGCGCAAGCTGCGCCGGAGCAGTCGTTCCAGTTCGAGCGGATCGGCTATTTCGTCGCCGACCGCCACGACCACCGCAGTGATGCGCCCGTGTTCAACCGCAGCGTCACCCTGCGCGATACCTGGACCCAGAAGGGAGGATGAACATGCCCGGGTTGCGTTGCCATGCTATTGCGACCGTACTCGCGCTGGTGCTGGGCGCCTGCGCCGCGCCGAACCAACAGGCGGGAAACAGTGACGCGGCGCCGCAGGCCCAGGCAACCGCGCCGCAGACTCCGGCAGTCAAACCGGCGAAGCCGCCGCGCATGAGCGATCCGCTCCCGCCGCAGCGGGTGAAGGGCGGAACAGTCGTGATCGACGCCAGCTGCAGGACCGATGCCGACTGCACGGTGAAGGATGTCGGCAACTGCTGCGGCTACTACCCGGCCTGCGTCAACAAGAACAGCCCGACCGACCCGGAAGGCGTACGCGCGCAATGCGCGAAGACCGGCATGGCATCGGTCTGCGGGTTCCGGGAGATCTCCGCGTGCAGCTGCAACGCGGGCAAGTGCGAATCCGCCGACGGCAGTGTGCAGCCCGTCGCCCAGTGATGCTCAAGGCGCAGATCCACCTCACCCTGCCCGTCTGGATCCACGACGCGGTCGACACGACGCGACGCTATGCCAGCGACGAGGACAAGGTCGCGCTAGCGATTGAACTGTCTGCCCACAATATCGATGCCGGCAGCGGCGGTCCTTTCGGCGCGGCGGTGTTCGACGGCGACGACCGCATCGTGTCGGTCGGCGTCAACCGCGTGCTTCCGCTGACATGCACGCTCGCGCACGCCGAGAACATGGCCTACATGCTTGCCCAGCAGCGATTGCAGCGTGCCCGTCTCAACATGGACGAAGCCGGCAACCGGCTGGGGCACTTCACGCTGGCGACCTCGTCGCAGCCCTGCTGCCAATGCTACGGTGCGACGATCTGGGCCGGCATCGACCGGCTCCTGATCGGCGCGCGCAGCGAGGACGTGATGGCGCTGACCGAATTCGACGAAGGCCCGCTTCCGGCCGACTGGGTCGGCGAACTCAACCGGCGCGGCATCGAGGTGGTGCGCGACCTCGCACGTGCGGCCGCCTGTACCGTGCTGCGCCAGTACGGGGCAAGCGGCGGCCAGAGGTATTGAGCAACCGGCGGACACGCGCGATACGTGTCCTTGCCGCAGCGTCAGGCCCACACTTCCGGACCCGCCGCAAGCCCGCGTTCAGATCCGCCAGGTTGACGGTGGATTGACCACCGCCGGATTACGGTACGCGCGTCCCCACACCGGACGACAGCGATGAAGACCATATGCCTTGCTGCGGTCGCGCTGGCTATCGGGTCGATAGGCAATGTTGCTGCACAGCAGACCCCAACACCCCCGCCTGCCCCGGCTACAGCACCCCAGTCCATCCCAGTTGCAACGCCTCAACCCCTCCCGAACGCCGCGTCACCCGTGACCGGCACCGCCACCCTGCCCGACGCGCAGGGCAATACCACCACCGTAACCTCGCACCTTCCTGCACCACCCGCCCGCGACCATCGCGCGATGTTCGATGCAATGGACATCGATCATGACGGTGCCATCAGCCGTCGCGAGGCGAGCGGCGACAAGTACCTGTTACGTGCGTATGTCGCCCTCGATAGCGACGGAAACCGCACGCTCGACTACCAGGAGATGCTGCGCTGGCTCGACGACTGAGGCCATCTGCCTTCCCGTGACGTCCTGACGCGATCACCGGGACACGTTCAGCCCGCGTTGCGGCGGTTTACGCGGGGTTGATCCGCATGGGGCTAGCGTGCGCCGCTCCCCCGATGAGGCATCCGCAATGACCCAGCATCTATCGATCCGTCCACTTGCCCTGGCCGTGCTGGCCGCCATGAGCCTGGCCGGCGCTGCCTTCGCGCAGGACACCGCTCAGGTCACCCCGCAGGAACAGGCCACGCAGACTGTCGATGAGAATGCCGAAGCTGCGGCGGAAAACGCACAGCAGGCAAGCACTGACGCCCAGGCTGCGCAGCAGGCCGCCGCCGCTGCCGTCACCCAGCTGGCGGGCGCGACCACCGTGGAAGGTGAGGCACAGGCCGCGGCGAACGCCGACGTCGCCGGCCAGGCTGCGGTGGATGCGCAGGCCAGTGCCAATGCTGCCGCCAGCGCCGCCGAGACCGCGAACGCCGCTCAGGCGGCGGTCGATGCCGGCACTGCTGCTGCGTCCGATGCGGTCGCTGCATCGCAGGCTGCGACCGGTGCCGCGACCGATGCCGCTGCGGCAGCCGGAACCGCCGCGGCCACGGCCGAACAAGCTGCTGCAGCGGCCGTGGGTGCTGCAAACGCGTCAGCGCCCGCTCCGGTGCAGGCAGGCGTCCAGGCCCAGGGTACGGTCACCATTCGCTCCGTGCCCAGCGGCAAAACCGTGACCATCCCGGCCCCAGCCACGCCCTGACGCTCAAACGTTGCTGTTGGGAAAAAGCCCCGCGAGCGGGGCTTTTTTGTTCATTTGCAACTGGCTCCGCATCCGTCAGCCCACTTCCCCCGAGCGTGTTCCGGATGCCCGCCGCCATAGCATGGCCGCCACAGGCGGCAGCCGATTGGCCGCGCCCAGCAGATGGCCACGGAGCAGGGTCGCCGCCATGCCGGGATGGGTGTAAAGGCGGTGGATGCCTTCGAAGGCATAGGTCGCCATCGCATTCTCGCTGCGTCGCTGCCGCGCCCAGCGTGCCAGGCGCTGCGGCGCGGCGAAGTCCGCACGACGCGCCTGCGCGGCGTGGATCGACGCTGCCAATGCGTTTACGTCGCGAAGCCCCAGATTGACGCCCTGCCCGGCCAGCGGATGCACCACGTGGGCCGCATCGCCCAGCAGCAGCACCCGCCCGCGCACGTAGTCCTTTGCCAGCTGACGCCGCAGCGGAAACGCCGCGCGGCGCGAAGTCGGCTGCAGGCGCCCCAGTCGCAGGTCGGACGCGACATCGAGCTCCCGCGAAAATGCCGCGTCGTCCATGGACAGCACACGCGTGGCCTCGGCCTCCGGCAGGCTCCAGACGATCGAACAGTCGCCGTCGGCGAATGGCAGCAGGGCCAGCGGCCCACCCGGCAGGAAGCGCTGCCACGCCGTTGCCTCGTGCGGCCGCTCGCTCGCGACGTAGCACACCACGCCCTGTTGTTCGTAGTCGCGCGCAGCCACTTCGATGCCGAGCAGCCGGCGCAGACTGGAGTCGCCCCCATCGGCCGCGACCGCGAGCCGGGCGTCGATGTGGCCGCCATCATCAAGCGTCAGGCGCACGCCATCATCGTCCTGCTGGCAGTCCTCGACCCGCGCCGGGCAACGCAGATCCACACCTGCGCGCGCCAGCGCGTGCCAAAGACGATCCGCCAGCAGTCCATGCTCGACGATCCAGCCCAGTTCGCGACGGCCCAGGGCGTCGGCATCGAAGCTCAGTTCACCGCCGCCCGCTGCATCCCAGACCCGCATGCGCCGGTACGGCTGCGCGCGCGCATTGCGCACCGACTCCCACACGTCGAGCGCGTCCAGCAGCGCGGCATTGTCGGGTGCAAAGGCGTACACCCGCAGGTCGCGATGCTGCGACGACCAGGCCTGCGGTTGGGCCGCTTCGACCAGGGTGACCTGCAAACCTGCCCGCGCGAGCGCCAGCGCGCAGGCGCTGCCGACCACGCCGCCACCGACCACCGCGCAATCGAGCCGCGATCGCCGGCTCATCGGACATCGCCCGATCGGCAAAGCGCCGGCACGTCGCCGCGAAAGCCCATCGCACCGCCCACCAGAGACGCCTGCAATGCCGGCATCCGGTCCGCCGCGAACAGGCCCAGCGCGCGCACGGCGGATGCGAACGGTGCGTCGTTCGCGGTCAGCCGCGCCAATCCGTCGGAGAACGCCAAGGTGCGCGCGCGATCCTCGCTGCGACGCTGCGCGTAGCGCTGCAGCAGGCCGTCATCGATCGCATCGATGCCCTCGCCATCCACCAGCTCGGCAAGCGTTAACGCATCGCGCAGCCCGAGGTTGAAGCCCTGCGCTCCGATCGGATGCAGCGTCTGCGCGGCATTGCCCACCAGCACCGCGCCGGGCGCGATGGTGCGTTCGGCCACGAGCCGGATCGCCGGATAGGCGTTGCGCGGACCGCAGGCGAGAAACCGGCCTGCGCGCCAGCCGAAGACCATCTGCAGTCGCTGCAGGAAACCGGACTCGTCCAGCATGGCCACGGCGTCGGCCTCATGTGCCGCCACTGCATGGACGACGCCGAAGTGACGGTCGCCGCGCGGCAGCAGGGCGGTCGGGCCGTCGTTGCCGAAGCGCTCATACGCAATGCCGTCGGGCGGGCGCCCGGTGCGCACCCGGGCGACGAACAGGATCTGGTCGTAGCTCGATTCCCGAGCTGCGATGCCCAGGTCGGCACGCACCCCGCTGCGGGTACCGTCTGCGGCGACGACCAGGCGCGCCGCTATCAGGCGCGATCCTGCGTCATCCTCGATCCGCATCACCCGCCCCCTGGAACCGCTCGCAGCGACGAAACCCGCGAAGCGCGCCGGGCGGTAACGCGACAGGCGCCAGCATTCGAGCAGCCGGGCTTCGAGCGCCTCGCCGAAATCGCGCGCGACGACGACCTGTCCGAAGGTTTCGCGACCGTAAGCTGCGGCGTCGAGTATCACCCGTCCCAGCTCACGCATGCGGCTGACATGGATCCGACGGATCGGTCCGGTCGGCGCACGCAGCTTCTGCATGACGCCCAGGGCGGTGAGCGCGTTGACGCTGGCCTCGGCGAAGCTCAGGTTGCGCTGGTCGAAGACCGGCGGTAGTGCGCCTGCCGGCGTCGCCTCCACCAATGCGGTGTCCACGCCGATCCGGTCGAGCGCGATCGCCAGGCTGGCGCCGACCAGCCCGCCGCCGACGATGACGACTTCGTGCGAGGCAGCGATCTCGGGGCTGGCTGGGGTCATTGCGCTATGCTAGCGGCTCCTTCCGTTCTTTCGTTCGGACCAGATGAACCGCTTCGAATCGAACCGCAGTATCGCGCCCGGCCCATGGGTGCTGGTGGCCATGATCGTGGCCGCGGCCATGAGCCGCCTGCTGCCGCATCCGCCGAATTTCTCGCCAGTCGAGGCGATCGCCCTGTTCGGCGGCGCCTACTTCGCCTCGCGCGCCTGGGCGGTGCTGGTTCCGCTGGCGGCGATGCTGATCTCGGACGTGGTGCTGGCTGCGCTCAACGGCGGCAGCTATTCGTTCGCCAACTACTTCGCCAGCACCAGCTTCTGGCTGGTCTACGGCTGCATCGCCGTTTCCACGGTGCTCGGTTTCGGCCTGCGCGGCAAGGTCGGCGGCGCGAGGGTGCTGGGCTACTCGCTGCTCGGTTCGGCGCTGTTCTTCCTGGTCACCAACTTCGGCGCGTGGCTCGGTTCGACCATGTATCCGCAGAACGGCGCCGGCCTTGTGGCCGCCTATGCCGCGGGCATCCCGTTCTTCCAGTGGACCGTGCTCGGCACGCTGTTCTATTCGGCGCTGCTGTTCGGCGGTTTCGCACTGCTGCGCCGCCAGCTCCCGATGCTGCGCGCGCAGACGGTGTAACGAAGACGGGGATGGAGAATCGCGGATAGGGAATTGTCGACGCCAAAGGTTTTCGGCTTCCCGCTGCTCATTCCCAATTCCGTACGCCTCATGGGCAACCGCCTCTCGAAGATCTACACCCGCACCGGCGATGACGGCACGACCGGGCTCGGTGACGGCACGCGGGTGGCGAAGGATTCGGCTCGGGTCACCGCGTACGGCACCGTCGACGAGGCCAATTCCGCGATCGGCCTGTTGCTGGCCAGCGAGATGCCGGCCGACGCACGCGAGCTGCTGACCTCGGTGCAGCACCAACTGTTCGATCTCGGTGGCGAACTTTGCATTCCCGGCCATGCCGCGATCCAGGACGAGGATGTGGACCGGCTGGAGCAGCAGTTGGATCGCTACAACGCCGACCTGCCCGCATTGAAGGATTTCATCCTGCCGGGCGGGGGTGAAGCGGCAGCGCGCTGTCACATGGCCCGCACGATCGTGCGCCGCGCCGAGCGCGAGACCGTCACCCTATCGCACCACGATCCGGTGCGGCCGCAGGCGGTGCGTTATCTCAACCGGCTGTCGGATTTGCTGTTCGTGCTGGCACGGGTGCTGGCCCGCGCCGAAGGCCTGGGCGAAGTGCTGTGGAAGCACGAACGCCGCCACCGTTGAGCACCGGCTCGCAGGCGAGATGAGCGTGCGCATCTACACCCACGAGGCGTGCCTGGCGCACGACACCGGGCCAGGGCATGTGGAACGGCCGCCGCGGCTCACCACCGTGATCGAAGCGCTGCGCGCCGCGTTCGACGACCTCGACTGGCAATCGGCACCGCGTGCCGGGCGCGAACAACTGCTGCGCGTGCACTCCCCGGCACTGCTCGAGGCCGTCCTGGCGCCTCAGCGCGACCGCATCGTCGCGCTCGATCCCGACACCATGCTCTCGCCGCAATCCGCCGAAGCCGCACTGCGCGCCGCCGGCGCCTTGGTCGCGGCGGTCGACGCCGCATGCAGCGGCGAAGCCGTCCGCGCGTTCTGCGCAGTGCGGCCGCCCGGCCATCACGCCACTGCCGACACGGCGATGGGGTTCTGCCTGTTCAACAACATCGCCGTTGCCGCGGCGCATGCGCTGGCGCGGCACGGGCTTGCACGCGTGGCGATCGTCGATTTCGACGTGCACCACGGCAACGGGACACAGGATGTTTTCCAGCACGAACCCCGGGTGATGTACCTGAGCTCGCACCAGTCGCCGCTCTATCCCGGGACGGGAAGCGCGGGCGATCGTGGCGCAGGCAATATCCGCAATGCGCCCCTGTCGCCGGGCGCCGGCAGCCGGCGCTTCCGCGAAACATGGGAGCAGGCCCTGCTGCCGGCGATCGACGAGTTCCGTCCGCAACTGCTGCTGGTCTCCGCCGGTTTCGATGCGCATTGGCGCGATCCACTCGCGCAGATGCAGCTCGATGCCGACGACTTCGGCTGGCTGACGGCCGAGCTGGTGCTGCTCGCGAACCGGCATGCGGCCGGACGCGTGATCTCTGCGCTGGAAGGCGGGTACGATCTGCAGGCGCTGGCCGAGTGCAGCGTGGCTCACGTGGCCGCGCTCAAGGGCTGAGCCGATCGCTTCGTTCAGGCGGCGTTTCAGGGGATGCTCGGCGCCGACGCATCGTTCGCACCGGCCGATCTGGGGCCCTCCCCTTCGCATTGCCCCAGGGCAAGGGATGGGGCAAGCTAACGGCCGCTTTTCGACCGGAATAACGCCGCGTGCGCCGATCCCTCGCGTTGCTGCCGCTACCCCTGTGCATTGCGCTGTCGCTCCAGGCCCAAGCCCAGACGAACGAGCGCTCGGACGAGTGGAGGCTGTGCCCGATCGAGGATGCGGTGCCTGCGTTCGGCGACACCGGTACCAGCGAAACCTCGCCCGATCAGCGCGCTCAACTGCCCACCGACATCCTGGGCGATGCGGTCACCGGCACCGAAGGCCTGGCCACCACCTTCAGCGGCAACGTCGCGCTGACCCGCGGCGACCAGTTCCTGGGCACGGACAACCTGACCTTCGACAGCGCCACCAACCGGTACACCGCCAAGGGCAACGTGCGTTACCAGGACGCGGGTATGCGGCTGGTCGCCGACAGCGCCGAAGGCGACCAGGAAGCCGATAGCCACAACATCCAGAACGTGCGCTACCAGCTGACCGAGCAACGCGGTAACGGCGGCGCCGAGCAGATCCAGCTGCAGGGTACGCAGGGATCCCTCTACGACTCGACCTATTCGACCTGCCCGCCGAGCCAGCGCATGTGGGAGCTGCAGGCGGACCGCATCGACGTCGACACCGCGGAAGGCACAGGCGTCGCGCGCAATGCCGTGCTCCGGGTGGGCAAGGTGCCGGTGTTGTACGTACCGTGGTTTCCCTTCCCGCTGGACGACCGGCGCCGCACGGGCCTGCTCTACCCGAGCATCAGCATGAACAGCCGCAACGGATTCGACTGGCGGCAGCCGATCTACTTCAACCTGGCGCCCAACTACGACGACACGCTCTCGCCGCGGCTGATGACCAACCGCGGCCTCATGCTGAGCAACGAATTCCGCTATCTCACGCCCACGGGCAGAGGAACCCTGGATCTGTCGTACCTGCCCTCGGACGGATTGACCGACGACAAGAAGGACGAGGAACTGGCTGAGTTCCTGGAACACGGCTACGACCTGGACAACCGGCGCAAGGACGACCGCGGCAGATTCGGCTTCAGGGGATTCCAGAACATCAGCCCAGCGTGGCAGGCACGCACCAACCTTAATTGGATCAGCGATCCCCGCTACCTCGAGGATTTCAGCAGCACGCTCGACGGGGTCACGTCCTATTCCATCTCCAGCGACATCGGCGTGTACGGACGGGGCCGTTACTGGGGTGCGGGACTGATGGCCGACCATAAGCAGCTCGCCGATTACACCATCCGCGAGTACCAGCTTCCCTACGACCGTTTGCCGCGCGCATTTGCGCGTTGGGAGCAACCGCTGGGTCGCTGGTTCGCAGCGGGCGTCGATGCCGAGGCCGTGCGCTTCCAGCATATCGACGACACAGGCATCGCGCAGACCTTGGCGGACGGCACCGTGCTCGACTACGAACTGCGGCCGGGTGGGAGCCGCATAGACCTCAAGCCTTTCGTCAGCATGCCGCTCGAAGGAGCGAGCTGGTTCGTCAAGCCGACCCTGGCCTGGCGCTATACCGGCTACCAGCTGGACGACGGCATGAGCGACTCTATCGCGTACGCCCGCGCGGTCGATGCTGTTGCGGGAACGACAACTCCGATTACCGGCGCGCTGGTGGACAGCCTCCGCGATGACAGCCCTTCACGGAGCTTGCCGATCGCCTCGCTCGACGCCGGTCTGTTCTTCGATCGCGAGACCAGTATCGGCGGCACCGGTTTTCTGCAGACGCTGGAACCACGCCTGTTCTATCTCAACGCACCCTATCGCGACCAGGACGCGTTGCCGCTGTTCGATACCTCCGGGATGACCTTCAGCTGGGGACAGTTGTTCCGGGACAACCGCTTCAGCGGCGCGGACCGGCAGGCTGACGCCAACCAGCTCACCCTGGCCCTGACGAGCCGCCTGATCCGGCAGGCCGATGGACGCGAGAAACTGACCGCCAGCATCGGCCAGATCAGGTACTTCGACGACTCGCGGGTCGGGCTCAGCCTTGCGGACCCGGGCATCGAGCGCGGCAAGTCCGCCTGGGTGGCCGATGCGAACTACGCGGTGAACGACCGCTGGACCATCGGCGCTTCCTACCAGTGGGATCCGCAGTTCAGCCGCAGCAACCTGGCCAGCATCCGCACCCGCTATCTGATCGGGGACGAGGGCATCGTCAACCTGGGCTATCGTTATCGCAGAAACCCTTCCACCGGCGTCGACCTGCTCAAACAGGTGGACCTGTCGTTCCTTTACCCGCTGACCCCGGCCTGGAGTCTGGTGGGCCGTTACTACTATTCGCTTCTGGACGATCCGGCGCGGGACATCGAACCAACGCTGCTGGAAGGCATCTTCGGCGTGCAGTGGGACAGCTGCTGCCTCGCAGCGCGCCTGGTCGCACGTCGCTACATGCGCAACCGGACCGGCGAACTGAACGATGCCATCCAGCTGGAGATCGAGCTCAAGGGCCTGGGCTCGGCCGGACCCGACACGGAAGGCCGCCTGCGCCGTGCTATCCTCGGTTACGACCGCGAGGACCTCTACCTCGTTCCGCCGCCCGAAGCGCGGGCCGGCGACGACGACAGCCTGCAAGATCCCACGACCCTATGAAGAAACTGCTTGTCTCCGCGCTGGTTTCCGGCGTGCTGCTCTGCGCATCAGTCCAGGCGCAGCCCCTCGACCGGATCGCGGCGGTGGTCAATGAAGACGTGATCCTGCAGAGCGAACTCGACCGGGCCACGCGCAATATCCTGACCCAGTACGCGAATCGCCAGGACCAGCTTCCGCCTCGCGATATCCTGGAACGACAAGTCCTGGAGCGCCTGGTCATGGTCCGGCTGCAGGTGGCGCGCGCGGCTGAAACCGGCCTGCGCGTCAGCGATGAGGAAGTGGACGCGGCGATCAACAGGATCGCCCAGCAGAACAACATGAGCCTGGACCAGCTGCGCCAGCAGGTCGCGCGCGAGGGTGGGTCGTTCGCCGACTTCCGCAGCTCGCTGCGCGATGAACTGGTCATCCAGCGTCTGCGCCAGAGTTTCGCGCAGAGCCGGATCAGCGTGAGCGACGCCGAAGTCGACGCCGCGCTCTCCAGCCAGCAGGCAGCAGGCAGCGCCCAATACCGCCTCGCCCACATCCTGGTCGCACTGCCGGAGAACGCTACGCCCGAGCAGATCGCCACAGGCCAACAGAAGATCGAAGGCATCAAGGCGCTGATCGACAAGGGCGAGATGGACTTCGCGGCCGCCGCGGTGCGCTATTCCGACAGCCAGAATGCGCTGGAGGGCGGCGATCTGGGCTGGCGCAGCCTCAGCGAGATCCCGACGGCATTCGCCGCCACGATCAGCAGCATGCAGCCGGGCCAGGTGATTGGCCCGACACGAGGGCCGAGCGGGTTCCAGCTGCTCAAGCTGGTCGAAACCCGTGACGCCTCGCAGGCTGCGCCGTCCACGGTCACCCAGTACCAGGCGCGGCACATCCTGGTGCGAACGGGCGAAGGCGTGGACGAAAGCGCCGCGAAGGCCAAGATCGATACCCTGCGTGCACGGATCGAAGGCGGTGCGGACTTCACCGCGATCGCAACCGAGAACTCCGAGGACAAGGCGACGGCGGCGCGGGGCGGCGATCTTGGCTGGTTCACCCAGGACCAGTTCGGGGCCGAGTTCGGCACCCAGGTCGCAGGGCTTCAGGACGGGCAGGTGTCGGCACCGTTCAAGACCGAAGCCGGATGGCACATCGTGCAGCGGGTAGCCGAACGCCAGACCAATACCGGCGATGAGAATCGACGGGCACAGGTCCGCGAGACCATCGGCCAGCGCAAGCTCGAGGAAGAATGGACGCGATTCCTGCGCGAGATGCGCGGCGAGGCCTTCGTCGACGTCCGCAGCGGGGCCGGCGCCACCCCGGCGAACACGGCTCCCCCTGCTGCTCCCGCGCCCGCCGCGCCTCCTGCACCGGCCCCGGCTCCGCCCCCAAGCGGCGGCTGATATGCGACGCCCGCGGCTGGCGCTGGTGCCGGGCGAACCGGCCGGCGTCGGTCCGGAACTCTGCGCGCGCGCCCTGGCGCGCAACGTCGATGCCGAACTGGTCGTCTACGGCGACGGCAGCGCGATCGAACGCGCCGCGCATGCGATCGGTGTCGCGCTGCCGGCCTTCCAGGCAGTCCCATTTCCGCACCCGGGCGTTCACACCTTCGGCGCGCCCGATCCTGCCAATGCGGTGTCCGTGGTCGCCGCGCTGCGCGCCGGCGCGCAGGCCTGCCTGGACGGCATCTGCGACGGCCTCGTGACCGGCCCGGTGCACAAGGCCACCATCAACCAGGGCGGCATCCCCTATACCGGCACCACCGAGCTGCTGGCCGAGCAGGCCGGCTGCGAAGTGGTGATGATGCTGGCCAACGACATCGTGCGCGTCGCGCTGGCCACGACCCATCTGCCGCTGCGCGCAGTAGCCGACGCGATCGACGCGTCATCCCTGCGGCGCACGCTGCAGATCGTGCACGCGGCACTGCGCGACGACTTCGGCATCGACACCCCGCGCATCGCCGTGCTGGGCCTTAACCCGCACGCGGGCGAAGCCGGGCATCTGGGCCGTGAGGAGATCGACGTGATCGAACCGGTCATCGCCGCGCTGCGCGATGCCGGCATGCGATTGCTCGGCCCGCTTCCGGCGGATACCGCCTTCCTCCCGGCGAAGCTGCGCGAATGCGACGCGGTGCTCGCGATGTACCACGACCAGGGCCTGCCGGTGCTCAAGTACAGCGGCTTCGAGCAGGCGGTGAACATCACCCTGGGCCTGCCCTACCCGCGGGTCGCGGTCGATCACGGCACGGCGTTGGACCTCGCTGGCCGCGGGACCGCCGATCCTTCCAGCCTGTTCGCCGCTATCGACACCTGCGCGCGGATGGCCATCGCCCGCGCCTCGATGCGCGCATGAGCGGAGACCATGACATGCCGGAGATCGCCTGGGACGATTTCATGAAGGTGGAGCTGCGCGTCGGCCGGGTGCTGTCGGCCGAGCCGTTTCCCCAGGCCCGCAAGCCGGCCTATGTGCTGCGGGTAGATTTCGGCGCGGACATCGGTGTGCGCAAGTCGAGCGCGCAGATCACGGCGCGCTATACGGCCGAAGAATTGGTCGGCCGCCTGGTCGTGGGCGTCGTCAACTTTCCTCGCAAGCAGATCGGTCCGGTGATGTCGGAATGCCTGATTACAGGTTTTCATGACGCCAACGACGCGGTGGTGCTGTGCGTGCCCGACGCAGACGTGCCGCTCGGCACGCGGCTGCTCTGAGACCACCGATGGCGTTCACCGAACCGGCCAAGAAGTCGCTAGGCCAGCACTTTCTGCACGAGCGCGGCATCGTCGCGAGGATCGTGCAGGCGGTGGATCCCCAGCCCGGCGACTGTCTGGTCGAGATCGGGCCCGGCCAGGGCGCGATCACGTTTCCTCTGCTCGATCGCCACGGCGAACTGACCGCCATCGAATTCGATCGCGACCTGATCGCGCCGCTAAGCGAGGCGGCACGCGCGCATGGCCGGCTGCGGATCATTTCCGCCGACGTGCTGGACGTGGATTTCACCGCGCTGGCGCGCGAACTGGCGCCCGCCGACGGCAAGCTGCGACTGGTCGGCAACCTGCCCTACAACCTGTCCTCGCCGATTCTGTTCCATGCGATCGATCACGCGACGACGATCCGCGACATGCATTTCATGCTGCAGAAGGAAGTCGTCGATCGCATGGCCGCCGCGCCCGGGAGCAAAATCTACGGGCGTCTGAGCGTGATGCTGCAGGCATATTGCAGCGTCACGCCCTTGTTGAACGTGCCTCCCGGCGCATTCCGTCCGCCGCCGAAAGTCGATTCGGCCGTGGTCCGGCTGGTGCCGCGTCCGCCGGACGCGGCCGGGATCACCGACCCGAAACGCTTCGCCGACATCGTCCGCGCGGGTTTCGGCCAGCGGCGCAAGACCCTGCGCAATGCGCTGAAGGGCGTGTGCGACGAAGCCGGATTCGCAAGGGCCGGTATCGATCCGGGTGCGCGCGCCGAGCAGCTGTCGGTGACGGATTTCGCGCGGTTATCGGACACACCGAAGCCGGAGCCCGCAGAACCGCACGCCTGAGGCGTCCTACATGCACGCCCCATGCGGTGCGTGCAGTGCCGGGCTTGGCCTGAAGTTCACACCGATTGCATACACTGTGCCCATGAACGAGCAGTCCGACTACGCGCTGGAGATCAGCATCGCCACGCAATTCCTGGACGAGCAGTCCGACCCGGAGGCGGACCGCTACGCCTTCGCCTACACCATCCGCATCCGCAACCTCGGGCGGCTGCCCGCGCAGCTGCTGAACCGGCACTGGATCATCACCGACGCCAACGGCAAGGTCGAGGAAGTGCGCGGCGAAGGCGTGGTCGGCGAACAGCCGCGGCTGGAACCGGGCGAGCAGTTCACCTACACCTCCGGCGCGGTCCTGGGCACATCGGTCGGGACCATGGAAGGGAGCTACGACATGGCCGGCGACGACGGTACCCGCTTCGACGCGCCGATTCCGCCGTTCACCCTGTCCGTGCCGCGCACGCTGCATTAGGACTGGGCCTGACGTGGCTGTCTGGGCAATCGGTGACCTCCAGGGCTGCTACGGCGCGACGCAGCGCCTGCTGGAGCGGCTTGCGTTCGATCCGGCGCGCGATCAGCTGTGGTTCTGCGGCGATCTGGTCAACCGTGGCGGCGAATCGCTGGAAACGCTGCGCCTGGTGCATTCGCTGCGCGAACGCAGCATCGTCGTGCTCGGCAACCACGATCTGTCGCTGCTCGCCATCGGTGAGCGCAGGCCCGAGGAGCAGAAGCGGGTCAATCCGGACCTGCAGCGCGTGCTGTTCGCGGAGGATGCGCGCGAGCTGCTCGACTGGCTGCGCATGCAGAAGCTGGCGCATGCCGACCGTGCGCTCGGCTGGCTGATGGTCCACGCCGGGCTGGCGCCGAAGTGGACGACGCAGCTGGCCGAAAAGCATGCGCGCGAGATCGAAGCCCGGTTGCAGGGCGACGGCTATCGCCGCCTGCTCAAGAACATGTACGGCGACCGCCCGGCGTGGTCGCCCAAGCTGGCCGGAATCGATCGCGAGCGCGCGATCGTCAACATCTTCACCCGGCTGCGTTACTGCTCCCCGCGAGGGCGCATCGCATTCGAGGAAAAAGGCGCGCCGGGAACGCAGCAACCCGGCCTGTACCCGTGGTACGAAGTCCCCGGTCGGGTCGAGCGCGACCTGAAGATCGTCTGTGGCCACTGGAGCACGCTCGGCCTGTTCATCGGCCATGGCGTGCATGCGATCGACACCGGCGCGGTGTGGGGCGGCAAGCTCACCGCGCTGCAGCTCGACAGCGAAGAATTGCGCATCGTCCAGGTGCCCGGCCGCACGACCTAGACCTGTCCCCGGACTTGATCCCGAGCCGGCGCTACGCCGCCGGCGAGGTCCGGAAGTGGTCCAGGCTACGGCTCGCGCGCGTAATCGACGAACTCGAACGCAAAGGCATGCGCCGCATCCACCGGGTGGCGTTCGCGCGCCTCGACGATCCACGCATCCGGATCGAACCGCGGAAAGAACGCGTCGGCCCCATCCACCCGCGTGTCGACGTGGGTCAGGTGCATGCGCAGGGCCATCGGCAGCGCCAGCGCGAACACGTCGCCGCCGCCGATCACGCACAGCTCCCCGGCTTCGTCGGCCGCGAAGCGGAGCGCCTCGTCCAGCGAGGCGACGGCGCGCATGCCCGCGAACGGCACCTGACCCGAGCGGGTCAGCACCAGGTTGCTGCGTTTCGGCAGCGCCCGGCCAAGCGATTCGGCGGTTTTGCGCCCCATCAGCACCGGCCTGCCCAGCGTGAGCGCCTTGAAGCGCTTCAGGTCATCGGGCAGGTGCCATGGAAGCTGGTTGCCCCTGCCGATGGCGAAATCGCGATCGAGTGCGGCGATCAATACGAGCGAACGGACGGCCATCCACGATCTCCGGATCCTGAATTCGTCGTCCCCGCGCAGGCGGGGGTCCAGCGACTTTTTCCACCATTCAGCAAAAGCGAAGCCGCGGCCTGCGCAGGATTGGCGGATGCGGGGGTCACACTGCGACCGGCGCCTTGATCGCCGGCAGCGGATCGTAGCCCTCGAACGCGATGTCGTTGTAGGTGAACGCGAACAGGTCGGTCACGTCGGGCTTGAGCCGCAACGTCGGCAACGCCCGCGGTGCACGCGACAACTGTTCGCGTGCCTGTTTGTAATGGTTCGAATACAGGTGCGCGTCGCCGAGCGTGTGCACGAAATCGCCGACTCGCAGCCCGCAGGCCTGCGCCACCATATGCGTCAGCAACGCGTAGCTGGCGATGTTGAACGGCACGCCCAGGAAGATGTCGCCGCTGCGCTGGTAGAGCTGGCAGCTGAGCCGGCCGTCGGCGACATAGAACTGGAACAGCGTATGGCAGGGCATCAGCGCCATCTGCGGCAGGTCGGCTACGTTCCAGGCGCTCACGATCAACCGGCGCGAATCCGGATTGCGCCTGATTTCGTCCAACACCCACCGGATCTGGTCGATCTCGGTGCCGTCGGCCGCCGCCCAGCGCCGCCACTGCTTGCCGTACACCGGGCCGAGCTCACCGGCCGCATCCGCCCACTCGTCCCAGATACCGACCTTGTGTTCCCTGAGATAGGCGATGTTGGTTTCGCCCTTCAGGAACCACAGCAGCTCGTGCACGATCGAGCGCAGATGCAGCTTCTTGGTCGTGACCAGCGGAAAACCCTGTTCGAGGTCGAAACGCATCTGCCATCCGAACACGCTGCGCGTGCCGGTGCCGGTGCGGTCGGCCTTCTCGGTGCCGTGTTCGAGGACGTGACGCAACAGGTCGAGGTACTGCTTCATCGCACGCGGGTTCCGGTCAAGGCGCCGCTGGTTGCAGCGTGGGTGAGCGCCGCGACAGCCACAGCCAGTACAGTCCCAGCAGGATCAGCGGCGTACTCAGCACCTGGCCCATGGTCAGCCAGCCGAAGGCGAGGTAACCGCCCTCGCCCAGCTGCGCATCCGGTACGCGCACGAATTCCACCAGGAAGCGGAAGCAGCCGTACATCAGCGCGAACAGGCCGGCGACGGCATAGCGCGGGCGCGGCCTGCGCGAATACCACCAGAGCACGCAGAACATGACCAGCCCTTCCAGCACCGCCTGGTACAGCTGCGAGGGGTGCCGCGCCAGCGCATCCAGCGCGCCGCTCGCGTACTGGGCCTGCAGCTGCGCTGGCGGCATGCCCGCCAGGGTCGATTCCGCGCGCGGAAAGATTACCCCCCAGCCGGCCTGGGTGTACTTGCCCCAGAGCTCGCCGCCGATGTAGTTGCCGAGCCGGCCCAGACCCAGGCCCGGCGGCACCAGCGGCGCAACGAAATCGATCACGTCGAACACGTGCAATCGCCGCTTGCGCGCCCACCAGAACACCGCCGCCGCCACCCCCAGCAAGCCGCCGTGGAAGCTCATGCCGCCTTCCCACACCTTGAACAGCATCAGCGGATTGGCGAGGAAATCGCCGAACGCGTAGAACAGGACGTAGCCGATCCGTCCGCCCAGCACCACCCCGAGCATGCCGTAGAACAGCAGATCGCCGAACCCCTGATCATCCACGCCCGGCAGCCGGCCGGCGCGGATGCGGCGCCGCCCCAGCCACCATGCGGTGGCGAAGCCGAGCAGATACATGATTCCGTACCAGTGGACTTGCAGTGGCCCGAGGCGGAAGGCGATCGGGTCGATCTGGTGCAGCTGGATCATGCGTGGCCGGGCCGATGGGATGCGTCGCGCTATTGTGCCGTGCTGCGCACTGCTTCGCGCATCCGCACCGTTTCAAGGCATCGCCGTGTACCGGGATTCCCCGCTCCGGCCGTGCCGATGGATGCACCGACGCCGGGTCGCAACGCAAGTCGGGCAGGACGGCGCAGCGACGCCTGGCGGCTGCGTAGGGCGAAGCCGCGGTCCCGACGAGGCGGGCCTGGGCCCGCCCTACAGCAGGTGCGGAAGATCGGGCAGCTCGTTGTGGTCGACGTCTTCGGCGACCCGTGGGAAATGCTCCGCGAGCAGGTCCGAGACCGCCGCGATGCCGGCGACCGCAGCGTCTTCGGCATCGCCGGAGCGCAGCCGCTCCTCCATCAGCTGGCACACGCCGCGCCATTGTTCGTCGCTGACCCGCCCATCCAGGCCGCGGTCGGCGACGATCTCGATGCGATGGTCGGCCAGCAGCAGGTACACCAGCACCCCGTTGTTGGCGGCGGTATCCCAGACCCGCAGCTGGGCGAAAACTTCATGAGCGCGGGCGCGGGCGTCGCGTCCGGCCCAGAGCGCAGGCAGCTCCAGTGCAGCCTCCACCGCGAAACACACCTCGCCGCGATGCCGCAGCTCGCCCTCGGCGACTGCGGCCGAAATGCGCTGCAGGCTGGTTTCCGGGAACGTGGCCCGGGCCGGGCGCGCGAACAGATGGCGCAGCAGTCTCATTCCCACGCCCTCACCAGCTGCCGGAGGCGCCACCGCCCCCGCTCATGCCGCCGCCGCCGGACCAGCCGCCGCCCGACGAACCGCCGCCCCAACCGCCCCCGCCGCCGGTCCCGATCCACGGGCCGTTGCCGAAACCGCCCCAGCCGCGATCACGCGCGTAGCGCCCGCCACCTCCGCCCGAAATCAGGCCGACCAGGAAGCCGATCACCGCGCCCAGGCCACCCACCAGCAGCACCGACGACAGCAGCCAGGCGATCGCACCGCTGGCGCCGCCGCCGAGCAACCCGCGCAAGCCCGCCGGCAGGCGCCCGAAGATGCCGCGCGCCACCTGGGCCACGATGAAAGCCGCGAACAGCGCGAACAGCCAGCCCTCGCCGCCGCCCTCACCGCCCTCGCTACCCTGCCGGGTCATCGGTTCGGGCAGCGGCTCGCCGTCGATGAGTTTCACCAGCTGCGCGGTGGCATCGATCAGGCCGCCGGCGTAATCGCCCTGGCGGAACTTCGGCGCCAGATATTCGCGGATGACCCGACCGGCCGTGATATCCGGTATCGCCCCTTCCAGCCCATACCCGGGCTGGATCCGCACCGCGCGATCGTCCTTGGCCACCACCAGCAGCACCGCGTCATCCACACCCTTGCGGCCGAGCTTCCATTGGTCGAATACCCGCTGGGTGTACTGCTCGATGGATTCGGGCTGGGTGCTCGGCACCAGCAGGATCTGCAACTGGCTGCCCTTGCGCTGCTGCAGCGCCAGGGCCTGCTGCTCGAGCTGTTGCTTGCTGGCCGCGTCGAGCGTGCCGGTGGTATCGACCACCGGCGAGTCCAGCGGCGGTATGGCCGCGAGCTGTTGCGCCCAAGCCGGCACCCACACGCCCGCACACAGCAGGACGCACCATGCGAACGCTCCAGCCAGGCTCAAGCGGCGCATCGGCGGGCGCACCAGGGGGCCTTAGCGATGCCGCGGACCGGCGTCAGCCGCCCGGCGCGGGCTGCGGTTCGGGCTGCGGCTCGGGCTGCGCGGCCGGCGGCGGCGTGGTCCCGAAGTCGACGTTCGGCGCTTCCTGGATCTGGGCTTCGTTCTCGACCGTGAAGTTCGGCTTCTGCTTGTGGCCGAACATCATCGCGGTCAGATTCACCGGGAACTGGCGGATGTAGCTGTTGTAGTCCTGCACCAGCTGGATATAGCGGCCGCGCGCCACGGTGATCCGGTTCTCGGTGCCTTCCAGCTGCGTCTGCAGGTTGAGGAACGAGGCGTCGGCCTTCAGGTTCGGATAATTCTCCGTGACCATCAGCAGCCGCCCGAGCGCCTGGCTCAGCTCACCCTGCGCGGCCTGGTACTGGGCGAGCGAGGCCGCATCGTCGGCATTCACGTTGATATTGCTGACCTTGGCGCGCGCCTCGGTCACGGCGGTGAGCACCTGCGCCTCGTGCGCGGCGTAGCCCTTGACCGTGTTGACCAGGTTCGGGATCAGATCGGCGCGGCGCTTGTACTGGTTGAGCACCTCGGACCAGCCGGCCTTGACCGCCTCGTCCTTCTGCTGGATCTGGTTGTAGCCACAGCCGCTGAGCAGCACCGCGAATAGCGCGAGCACGGCGCCACGCAAGATCACTGAAGCGCGCATCGGAAGCACTCCTGGTTGGAAGTCGGGCCGGAAACGGTTTGCGAACACGGACGCGCCATTGTGACGGCAGCGCCCTGTTAACGGCATGTGCAGACCGCTGGATTTCACCACTCCCCGGCGCCGGGGATGTGCGCCTTGCTCGCGTTGCGGCGCATCAGCAGGTTCAGCCATTCCACCAGCACCGAGAAGCCCATGGCGAAGTAGATATAGGGCTTGGGCACGTGCACGCTCAGGCCGTCGAGGATCAGCACCGCGCCGATCAGCAGGATGAAGGCCAGCGCCAGCATCTTCACCGTCGGGTTGCCGTCGATGAACTTGCCCAGCGGATTGGCCGCCAGCAGCATGATCGCCACCGCCAGCAGGATCGCGAACACCATGATCGGGATGTGCTGTGCGATTCCAACCGCAGTGATCACCGAGTCGAGCGAGAACACGATGTCGATCACCGCGATCTGCGCGATCACCACCCAGAACACCTGCGAACTCTTGGTGGTCCGCGGATCGTGATCCTCGCCGCCCCCAATCAGCTCGCGAATCTCCAGCGTGCCCTTCACCAGCAGGAAGATGCCGCCCAGGATCAGCACCAGGTCGCGGATCGAGATGCCCATGCCGAAGACGCTGAACAGGTCCTGTTCCATCCGCGCCAGGAACGCCAGCATCACCAGCAGCACGATCCGGGTGATGCAGGCCACCGCGATGCCGATCTTGCGCGCGACCGCGCGCCTGGCTTCTGGCAGCCGTCCGACCGCGATCGATATGAACACCAGGTTGTCAATGCCGAGCACGATCTCCAGCGCACTCAGGGTGACCAGGGTGAGCCACGCGTCGGGGGAAGCCAGGAAACTCAGGTCCATTCGATTCTCGTCTCGTCAGATACACGCTTTGTCACAGCCAGCGCGGCACGAGGATCAGGCCCCACACCACCAGCACGTTCAACATCACCACGAACACGGCGGCCGAGCCCATGTCCTTGGCCCGCCCCGCGAGTTCATGGAACTCGGGTCCGTAACGCTCGATCACCGCTTCGATCGCCGAATTCAGCAATTCGATCCCCAGCACCAGCAGGCAACTGCCCAGCAGGAGCGCGCGTTCCACCCCGGTCTGTCCCAGCCACAGCGCCAGGGGCGCCAGTACGATCAGCAGATAGACCTCGAGGCGGAACGAGGATTCATGCAGCCAGGCCGCACGCAGGCCCTGCAGGGACCAGATCGTGGCTTTGAAAATGCGGCTGGGGCGACGCGGCAGATGTCCGATTTCATCGGCCATGTCAGCGTCCGGCGACCATGACGGCGGCACGGGTCGGCCGGACCGAAACGGACATGCGGATGGTGTCGGGTCTGGCCATGGAGTCCCTGGTCGGCCGGCGGCCGCAGCCCCGTGATTTTGCCACACGCGGCCATCGACTCTCCCCGGCACGCGGCAAATCCAGGCATTTGCAATGCGCGGGAAGCGCTGGTTCACTCCCGGAACACCCAACAAGGAGCCACTGATGCCGTTGCGCCCGCTGCTGCCTGGCTTCCTGATCCTGTTGCTGACCCTCAGCTGTGCCAGCGCACCACATCCGGCCACTGCACCGTCGAGCACGAACGGTGTGGCCGCGGAGGCTGCGGTTCAAGTCGATCCGCCCTCCTCTTCCGAATGGGCAACGGACATGGCGCGCTTCGATGCGAAGGACGCCGCCTCGAAGCCGCCCCGGGAGGCCTTCGTCTTCACCGGCAGCTCATCGGTGCGAATGTGGGACACGCTGGCGACGGACTTCCCTGGCAAGCCCCTGCTCAATCGCGGGTTCGGCGGCTCGCAGTTGCGCGATTCGGTGCATTACGCGCAGCAGATCGCCGTCCGTTACCAGCCGCGGATGATCCTGATCTATGCCGGCGACAACGACATCAACGCCGGACGCAGCCCGCAGCAGGTGCTGCACGATTTCCGCGCGTTCGTCGCGCGCGTGCGCCGCGACCTGCCCGACACTCCGATCGCCTTCCTGGCGATCAAGCCCAGCCCGTCGCGCGCGCAGCAATTGCCGAAACAGCAGCAAGCCAATGCGCTGGTGCGGGCCGAAGCGACGCGGCTGCACAAGGTCGAATTCATCGACGTCGCCACCCCCATGCTGGGTGCGGATGGGCAGCCGCGCGCTGAACTGTTCATCGAAGACCAGCTGCACATGAACCGCGCCGGCTACCAACTCTGGCGCGGTATCGTCGCGCCCTACCTGGACTGAGCCGCATGCCCAAGGCCTACTGGATCAACTGCTTCCGCCGCATCGACGACCCGCAGAAGCTGCAGGACTACGCGGCCATGGCCGGCCCGGCGATGCGCGCGGCCGGCGGCCGCTTCCTCGCCCGCGGCCTACCCGCGCACGTGTTCGAACATGGGCTGCGCGAACGGGTCACGATCATCGAGTTCGACAGCGTCGCGCAGGCCGTCTCGGCCTACGAAAGCCCCGCCTACCAGCAGGCCCTGCGGATCCTCGGCGACAGCGCCGAGCGCGACATGCGGATTGTCGAAAGCGCCGGCGAGTGACGACCCAACCCGGCTACTGCTCGTCGAGGAACACCGCGGTGCCGCGCGAGCCGTCCTTCTTCACCCAGCCGCGATACATGCCGGACGTGTTGAACGGCATGGCGATATTGCCGTCCTTATCGAGGGCGATCACGCCACCGTCGCCGCCGAGCTCCGGCACGACCTTCATGACCACTTCGTCGGCGGCCTGTTGCAGGGTGTCGCCCTTGTACGCCACGCGCGCGCAGATGTCGTGCGCGACCGATGCGCGGATGAAGTATTCGCCCCATCCGGTGCCGGACACGCCGCAGTTGGCGTCGGCATAGGTGCCGGCGCCGATGATCGGCGAATCGCCGACCCGGCCCCACTTCTTGTTGGTCATGCCGCCGGTGGACGTGGCCACCGCGATATGCCCCTGCGCATCCAGGGCGACGGCACCGACCGTGCCGAAATACTTGCCGCGCAGGTCTTCCGCGGGCGTACCCGCATCGGCTTCCGCCTTCTCGCGCGCTTGCGCCTGCTCCAGCTGCTCGCGCCGGTTGTCGGTGTCGAACCAGCCGTTCTCGACGCGCTCGATGTCCTTGAAGCCGTCGGCGAACGCCTCGGCGCCGTCCTCGATCAGCATCACGTGCGGCGATTGCTCCATCACCTTGCGCGCCAGGCGGATCGGGTTGCGCACCGTGCGCACGCTGGCGATCGCACCCGCGCGGCGGGTGTGGCCTTCCATGATCGAAGCGTCCAGCTCGTGCCTGCCCTGGGCGTTGAACACCGCGCCCTTGCCGGCATTGAAGCGCGGCGATTCCTCCAGCACCACCACGGCCGCCGTCACCGCGTCGAGCGCGCTGCCGCCCTTGGCGAGGATGGCGTTGCCGGCATCCAGGGCCTGGTCCAGATCGGCGCGGATCGCCGCTTCGTCGGCGTCGCTGAGCGCGTCGCGCTCGATCACGCCGGCCCCGCCATGGATGACGAGCGCGGTCGGTTTGTCCTGGGCGGTTGCGGTGGTCATGGCGAGACTCAGCAGAAAGAGAGCGATCAGGCGCATGGCGAGCTTCTCGCGGGAAAACGCAAGGATACCGCGCCGCGAACGCCATTCCATGGCGACCGCCCCCAAGCCGCCGCAGCGGCCTTGGGACGCATCCCCCAAAGTCACTGCTGCCGCAGGGCCTCGATCGGGTCGAGCAGCGAGGCCTTGCGCGCCGGGTAATACCCAAAGAACAACCCGGTGCCGATCGAGAAGGCCGCGGCGAGCATGACCACGCGTGCGTTGAGCTCGATCGGCAGCTCGCTGAACTTTCCGACCAACAACGAACCGACGATGCCGATGCCGATGCCGATCACGCCACCGATCAGCGAAATCAGCATCGCCTCGGCCAGGAACTGCCGGCGCACATCGTTCGGGCCCGCGCCCACCGCCATGCGCAGGCCGATCTCGCGAATGCGCTCGGTCACCGAGACCAGCATGATGTTCATGATGCCGATGCCACCGATGATCAGGCAGATGGTCGCCACCGCGCCCAGCAGC
The DNA here is from genome assembly GCF_022662495.1 of Lysobacter sp. M2-1. Classification (GTDB taxonomy): domain Bacteria; phylum Pseudomonadota; class Gammaproteobacteria; order Xanthomonadales; family Xanthomonadaceae; genus JAKPBU01. Next base: position 7,587 of record NZ_JAKPBU010000012.1, on the reverse strand, counting down.
TTCGACATCAGATTGGTGGTCGCGGTGCGGGTGGCGACGATCTCGCTGATGTTGCGCACGTTGAAGTCGTCCTCCTCGCCCGGCTTGATCCGGTGCCGCTGGCGCAGCAGCGCTTCCACCTCTCCCTGCACATAGCCCAGGTCCTTGGCGTCGGTCACCGTGAGCGCGATCTGCATCACCGTGCTCGGCGGCAGGCCCATGGCGCCGAGCAGGCGCCGGCGCGCGGTCTCCAGAGGCACCATCACCACGTCGTCCTGGTCCTGGCCGAAGCCGCCCTGGCCCTTGGGCGCCAGCGTCCCCACTACGGTGAAGGGCACGCGCCCCAGGCGGATCGTCTGGCCGACGCCGCTCTCATCGCCGAACAGCGTGCGCCGCACCGTCTCGCCGAGGATCACTTCCTTGCCGGCGCTGCTGTAATCCTGTGCGTCGAACCCATCGCCATCGGTCAGCACCCAGCCGTTGATCTCGAAGAAGTCAGGCTCCACGCCCTGCCAGCTGGTCGAGGCATTGTTCTCCGCGTACACCACCTGGGTATTGCCGCGCAGCGCCCCGGCGACGTACTGCACTTCGGGGATTTCCTCGCGGATCGCCTCGGCATCGCCTTCGGTCAGGGTGAAGAAGCTGCTCGAACTCATGCGCACCCCGCCCGGCCCGCGACCGCCGCCCGGCGAAACGTCGAGCCGCTGCGAGCCCAGCCCCGAGACCAGCTTGTCGATTTCGGCCTGTGTGCCCTGCCCGACCGACACCATCACGATCACCGCGGCAATGCCGATGATCACACCCAGCGAGGTCAGCGCGCTGCGCATCCAGTTGCCGCGCAGGGCGAGGATGGCTGTGCGGAGGATGTCGAGGAAGCTCATGCCGTGCCCGCCACTCTTGACCTTGACTTTCCGTAGACCAGCAGTCGCCGCTGCACCCGGACACCCGTAGGGCGGCCGCCATGGATGGCGGCCGTTTTCGGACCGAGCCATGGATGGCGAGTCCGAAAATGGCGACGGCACCGCACGCTCCTTGAGCGATCTGTCGGGGAAGGCCGTTTTCTTTGGGTACTTTCTTTTGGGCCAGCAAAAGAAAGTACCTCGCCCGCAAGGGCGAAACGGGTTTGATCTTGTTCGCTGACAGAAGGAAGGTCAAAGGCTTTCGCCTTTCGGCGAGTTACTTTTCTTTGCTGGTGCAAAGAAAAGTAACCAAAAGAAAGCACCTTCCTCGTGAAGTCAAAATCGCTCAAGGCGCGTGTCGTACCGTCGCCATTTTCGGACAAGCCATCCATGGCTTGATCCGAAAACGGCCGGCATCCATGCCGGCCGCCCTCCGGGTGTCCGGTTGAATGCGCTGGCGCCGCTTCCAAAGGCGAAAGCTTCCGATTTCCTATCACGCAAATGACTGCAGACATCACCCCGCCTCCTGCGCATGCAACTCGCCATCGCGCATCACGAAAATCCGGTCTGCATACGCGGCCACGTCGTTGTCATGGGTGATGATCACCACCGTGTGCTGCGCATCGCGCAGGCGCTTGAACAGGGCCAGGATTTCCTCGCCCGTCTTGCTGTCCAAGGCCCCGGTCGGCTCGTCGGCCAGCAGGATCGGCGGGTTGTTGATCAGTGCACGCGCGATCGCCACGCGTTGCTGCTGTCCGCCGGACAGCTCGCTCGGCAGATGCGTCGCGCGGTCGGCCAGTCCGACCGATGCCAGCGCGGCGCGGGCGCGTTCCTGGCGCTGCGCGGGCGGGATGCGCGCGTAGCCCAGCGGCATCGCCACGTTGTCCAGCGCATGCATGCGCGGCAGCAGGTTGAAGCCCTGGAATACGAAGCCGATCTTGTCGCGGCGCAGCTGCGCCAGGGCTTCCGCATCCAGGGTGGACACGTCGATCCCGTCGCAGGCGTAGCTGCCGGAACTGGGCGTGTCCAGACAGCCGATGAGGTTCATCAGCGTCGACTTTCCCGAGCCCGACGGACCCATGATCGCCACGAAATCGCCACGCGCGATGCGCAGGTCCACGTCCCTGAGCGCCACGACCTCGGCCTGGGTGCCCGCCGAGTAGACCTTGCCCAGGCCGTGCGTCTCGATGACCGGGGCCGGCGTGCCGTCCCGCGTCATGGTGCTGCCGGCGTGGCCGCCTGCGCAGCACGCTCACCCGTCACCAGTTCGTCGCCTTCCTGCACATTGCCCGAGATTTCGGTGTCGGTACCGTCCGAGGCGCCGATCCGCACCATGGCCATCTGCGGTGTGCCGTCGACCAGCTTGTAGACGGGCGCCCGGCGCGCGTTGAGTAAAGCGCCGAGCGCGGCGTCCCAGGTCGTGCGCTGGGTTTCATCCAGCAACGCGCGGAACGCAGCGAAATCCTGCTGGAAGCGCTGGGCCATGCGTTGCCGCATCTGCGCGGCCATGTCGCCGCCACTTTCACCCATCACGATGCGTGGACCGCCCATGCCGCGCCCGCCGCCGAACAGCGCGTTGCCGCCCTGCTGCGGCTGGCCTTGGCGGGCGAGCTGGCGCTGCTGGATGGCCTGGACGGCGGCATCGAAGGCGTCCTGCTGCGACGCGGTCAGCCGCATGCCTGCGGCCGCGCGCGCCAGGTCTTCGGTGATGCCGCCACCGCCGCCTCCCGGGGGGCCTATCGGCTGGGCCTGCGCGTCCACCGTGTCGTCGGCAGGCTTGTAGCGCAGGGCAGCGTTGGCGACCTTCAACACGTTGCTGCGCTTGCTGACCTCGATCTCGGCATTGACCGTCAGCCCTGGCAGCAGCGTGCCGTCGCTGTTGTCGACGGTCACCACTACCGGGTAGGTGACCACATTGTTCGTCGTGGTGGCCGAGAGCCGGACCTGGTCGACGACACCGCGGAACCGGCGGTCGGGAAAGGCGTCGGCGGTGAACGACACCGCCTGTCCCTGCTTGATCTGGCCGATGTCGGACTCGTCCACCGCCAGCTCGATCTTCATCTTCGCCAGGTCCTCGGCGATGGTGAACAGCTCCGGCGCCTGCAGGCTGGCGGCGACCGTTTGCCCGGGTTCGATCGTCCGGGTGAGGACGACACCGTCCACCGGCGAACGGATCACGGTGCGTTCGAGATTGAGCTGCGTGCCCTGGGTGGCAGCGGTCTGCTGCCGGATCTGGGCCTGGGCCGAGTTCACCTGCGCCTGCGCCTGATCGCGCGCGGCGCGCGCAAGGTCGACGTCCGCTTTCGACACCAGCTGCTGGCTGCCCAGGCCGGCCTTGCGCCGGTAGTCCAGATCCGCGTTGCGCAGCGTGGCCTGGGCCTGGCGCAGGGTCGCCTGCGCGGCGGCGATCTGCGCCGAGCCTTGCGCGATCTGCGCCTCGTACGTGCTCGGATCGATCCGCGCCAGCACCTCGCCCTTCTTCACCGGGGTGTTGAAGTCGACCCGCACCTCGGTGACCTGGCCGGAGATCTGGCTGCCGACGGTGACCGTGGAAATCGCGCTCAGCGTGCCGGTCGACGAGATCGCCACGCGGATGTCGCCGCGCTCGACCCGAGCCGTGCGGTACTGCCCTTCCGCAGCGGCCCCGTCGCGCTTCGACCACCACCACAGACCGGCGGTTACCACTGCCACTGCGGCCAGAGCGAGTGCGAAGCGTGGAATGCCGCCGCGGCGGCCCTGGTATCGCGGTGTACTCATGTGGGAGGCGCGGCTGGGGTCGAGGCAGGCTAACGCACCGCCCTTTGCGGCGTTGACACCGATCCGGCCGGAACCTGCCCGGATACTGCGTCGGTTCAGCCGCCGAACCGGATCACCGCCGTGGTGCCGCGTCCGGATTCGCTCTCGATGCTGACCGGCCAGTCGAAGCGTTCGCCCAGGCGCCGCACGATCGACAGCCCCATGCCCTTGCCGGACGGGTTCTCCAAGTCGGCACGATAGAACGGATCGTAGGCGCGGCGCAGGGTTTCCTCGGACATGCCGATGCCGGTGTCCTGCACGATGACGCGATCACGATCGATGCGCACATCGATGCGGCCGTGCTCGGTGAAGGTGCATGCGTTGCGCAACAGGTTGTCGAGCATCACCCCGAGCACCCGGGGCGATGCGTGCAGACGCGGCGAGGCGGATTCCAGCACGCTCAGCTCCACCGGCTTGCCGGCCAGCAGCGGACGCACCTGCTCGACCTGCTCGTACACCACGTCGCGCACGTCGAAATCCTCGCGCTGCGGTTCCACTTCGGATTCGCGGGCCAGGATCAGGAACGCATCGACCACCTGCTCCATGTCGCGACCGGCGCGCTGGATCCGCTGCAGCGAGCGCGATGCGCGCGTCGGAAGGTCCGGATCTTCGGCCAGCATGTCGCTGGCCACGCGGATCACCGTCAGGGGCGTGCGCAGCTCGTGGCTGGCATCGCGGGTGAAATCGCGCTCGCGGCGCACGAACGCGCGGGTGCGCTCGGCCATGCGCTGCAACGCGCCGGCGAGCTGCCGGGTTTCCTGTCCGGCATCAGCGGGCAGCTTGTCCGGCGCCAGCGCCTGGGTGTCGGGCTCACGCGGATCCCAGCGGGCGACCTCGCGCGCCAGCCAGTCGACCGGCGCCACCACGCGCTTGGCGATGCGATAGGTCAGGCGCGTGCTCAGTACCACGGCCAGCACGGCCAGCAGCAGCGGGGTGATCACCAGCAACAGACCATAGCCGGCGACCCGCGAATGCCGGTACACGATATACAGGCGCCCGCCGGGGCCGTCCTGCACCAGCACGTGTTGGCGCTGGGCGCCCACGATGCTCAGGCCGGGCTGCAGCGCGCGCAGTTCGGCGGGCACTCGCGCGGCCGATTGCGGATCGCCCGTCCAGTAGGCCTGGAGCATGGTCGAGTGTGGCAACTGCGCATTGGCATCCCCGGCGCGCTCGCGCAGGAAACTGGCCGCTTCCTCGCGCATATAGCGCCGGGTGACCTGGTCCACCGCGATGGAACCGGCCACGAAGGTGCCCAGCACGATCACGATGGTCGCGATCACCGCCTGCAGGATGAAGGCGGACTTGAGCCTGCGCGACAGACCTCCGGCCATTGCAGTTGCGCCTTCGCCGCCGCCCTACGCGGGCGGCTGCTCGATGTCGGCGATGCGATAGCCCGCACTTTGCACGGTATGCAGCAGTGGCTTGCCGTAGGGCTTGTCGATGGTCTTGCGCAGGTTGTACAGATGGCTGCGCAAGGTGTCCGAGTCGGGCAGGCTGTTGCCCCAGATCTCGCGCTCGATCTCCTGGCGGCTGACCACACGCGGGGATTCGCGCATCAGGATGGTCAGCAGCTTCAGCCCGATCGGCGAAAGCTGCAGCTCGGTCCCGCCGCGGGTGGCGCGCAAGGACGCCGGATCCAGCACCAGGTCGGCGACCTTCAGCACTTCCGAGCCCACCTGGCGACGTTCGCGACGGATCAGCGCACGCAAGCGCGCCTCGAGTTCCTGGATCGCGAAGGGCTTGGTCAGGTAGTCGTCGGCGCCGGCCGAAAGCCCGGTCAGTTTTTCGTCGAGCGTGTCGCGCGCGGTGAGCATCAGCACCGGCGTGGATTTGCGCGCTTCCTCGCGCAGCCGCTTGCAGACCTCGATGCCGTCCAGCCGCGGCAGCATCAGGTCCAGCACGATCACGTCGTAGGTGTTCTCCGACGCGAGGCGGTAGCCATCCAGGCCATCGGAAGCGTAGTCGACCTCGAAGCCACGGCTCTCGAGGTATTCGCCGATCATTTCCGAGATGTTGCGGTTGTCCTCGACGATCAAGACGAGTCCCGCCGGCTCCTGTGGATTGCGCATGGAAGTTTCCAGAATCTTCAGCTTTGTGAAGGGTGCCGGTGAAACTGTGGAAATTGCGTGAAGGGGCGCGGCACCGAGCGTTCAGTTTTCTGAGCCTTTCCCATGGTTTACGAGGGCTTGTTCGCAGCTTTCCTGCCCTTGGCCCCAGACGGGGGGCCATAACATTCGCCAGTCACGCGTGCTCGTAGGTGTATCGGCGCCACCGGCGCCGGTGATCGCCCGCCCGCGATCATCGCCACGCTGCGGCGCACCCAATGCCGCGCGAGCGCCCTGCGAACTTCGACAGCTAGAACGGAATCTTTCCGCGCAGGATGTCCTTGAACATCACCCAGTCCCCGATAAACGAATACAGCGGATGCTTGAACGTCGCCGGCCGGTTCTTCTCGAAGAAGAAATGCCCCACCCAAGCGAACCCATAGCCGCACAGCAGCGCCGCCAGCAGCCACCAGGCATTGCCGCGCACGATGGCCAGTGCCACCAATAGCAACACCCCGCAGCTGCCGATGAAATGCAGCCGTCGTGAGATCCGGTTCGCATGCTCGCTCAGGTAGAAGGGATAGAACTCGCGGAAGCTGGCGAATCTGCTCATGGCAATTCCTCGCGCGGCGAGCGCCTCCTGGCTACGACGTCATCCCAATGGGAACAAGCCGGTCGCGCCGAAGCGGCGCTTCTGCAGACCAGCATCAATCGCATTCGGCGGCCTTGGCCCGGTTCCAATAACCATCCTGCGCCTCGAGCGCCAGGTCGGCAAGCTGCACGCCGTCGTCCGCGGCCAGTGCCTCCATCGCACGGAAGCGACGCTCGAACTTGTGGTTGGCGCGGCGCAGAGCCGCACCGGGATCGACCCTGGCATGGCGGGCCAGATTGGCGGCGACGAACAGCAGGTCGCCAATCTCCTCTTCCAGCCGCTCCTGCACGCCGGGGTCGTCCGGCGCAGCGGAACGCGTCGCGAATTCCGCGCGGACTTCCTCGATTTCCTCGTGCAGCTTGTCGATCACCTGTGCGTGCGATGGCCAGTCGAACCCGACCGTGGCCGCCTTCTTCTGCAGCTTCACCGCGCGCTGCCACTCGGGCAGGCCGCGCGCGATGCCGGCCAGCGCGGAACTGTCGTGCGCGTCGCCGTGCTTGGCGATCCGCTCCTTCTTCTTTTCCGCATCCCACATCCGGTTGAGCGCATCGCTGTCGGCCACGCTCATGCCGGCGAACACGTGCGGATGGCGGCGGGTCATCTTGTCGCCGATCGCCTCGACCACGTCGCCGAATCCAAACGCGCCCTGCTCCTCGGCCATGCGCGCATGGAACACGACCTGCAGCAGCAGGTCGCCGAGTTCATCCTTCAGGTCTTCCAGGTCGCCGCGGTCGATGGCGTCGGCGACCTCGTAGGCTTCCTCGATGGTGTACGGGGCGATGCTGGCGAAGGTCTGCTGCAGATCCCAGGGGCAGCCGCCTTCGGGATCGCGCAGGCGGGCCATGATCTGGAGCAGGTGGTCGATGGAGTGGGTCATGGGAATAGGCTACCTGCTTACTTTGGCCGGGGGCGGCATATAGGAGGGCCATCACCTCTTGTCCGGCAATTGCAACCAGGGAGTGCGCTGCCAGAGCCGTCATCCCCGCGGAGGCGGGGACCCATGGACGTTAGTACTTCACGCCAGGCTACCTACGCGGCATGGTTATTACGCTGCGAGCCGCACTTATGCTGAAACGCGGACGCTAGAGAAGCAGAGCTTTCGCCTGCCGGCGAGTTACTTTTCTTTGCTGGTGCACTGTGCCGAAGGCGCGAACGGCGAAGCCGGCCCGAAGGGCGAGCACCGCAGGTGCGAGTAAAGAAAAGTAACCAAAAGAAA
>NZ_JAKPBU010000010.1 GCF_022662495.1 Lysobacter sp. M2-1 | reverse complement strand
TAGGAGCGCCGCTTCGGCGCGACCTATGGATTACGGCGGGCGGTCGCGCCGAAGCGGCGCTCCTACGAGGCCTGGTGTCGGCCCAGCGCCCACTCCACGTGTTCACGTACGACGGGATCGTCGCTCTCGCTTCGCGATTGCAGCGCGGCCACCACGTCGGGCGACGTGAGCGCGTTCCCGAGCGCCACCGCGATATTGCGCAACCAGCGTGCATAGCCGCTGCGGCGGATCGCCGAGCCCTCGGTGCGTTCGAGGAACTCCTGCTCGCTCCAGGCGAACAGTTCGGCCAGCGTCGCCCGATCCAGATCGTTGCGCGCGCGGAAGTCCGGTTCGTCGGTCTTCTTCGCGAACTTGTTCCACGGGCAGACCAGCTGGCAGTCGTCGCAGCCGAAGATGCGGTTGCCGATCAGTGGGCGCAGCGCTTCGTCGATTGACCCTTCGTGCTCGATGGTCAGGTAGGCGATGCAGCGGCGCGCGTCGAGCCGGTAGGGTGCGGTAATGGCTTGGGTCGGGCAGATATCGATGCAGCGGCGACAGGTTCCGCAGTGTTCGGTGGCGGGTGCGTCCACCGGCAACGCCAGGTCCACATAGATCTCGCCGAGGAAAAACCACGACCCGCCGTCCTTGTCGATCAGGCAGGTGTGCTTGCCAATCCAGCCCAGGCCCGCGTTGCGGGCCAACGCGCGTTCCAGCACCGGCGCGGAATCCACGAACACACGATGTCCGAATGGACCCACCAGTTCCGCGATACGTCCGGCCAGCTTCTGCAGGCGCTGGCGCATCAGCTTGTGGTAGTCGCGGCCCAGCGCGTAACGCGCCACGTAGGCACGCTGGGGATCGCGTAGCGTCGTCCATGCTTCATCCGGGTCGCGGCCGTAGTCGAAGCCGACCGAAATGACGCGCAGGGTTCCCGGAATGAGCTCGTCCGGACGCGAGCGCTTGTCGCCATGTTGCGACATCCAGCCCATCGAGCCATGCAGACCCTGCGCCAGCCATTCGCGCAGATGCGTCTCGTCCTGGCCCAGGTCGATGCCGGCGATACCGCAGCGCTGAAATCCCAGTTCGCGCGCAAGCGCCTTGATCCTCAGCGCAAGCGATGCCGGATCGACAGCGTGGTGTTGCGGTGGCTGGGCGGCGGTCTGCACGATGGCGCAAGTATAGAATCCGGCGATGCACCCGCCCTCGCCCCTGTTCGACGTTGCCGCGCTGCGCAAGGTGGAAGCGCAGGCCTGCGCGGCGCTGGGCGGAGACGAGGTCGAACTGATGCGGCGTGCGGGGCAGGCGGCATGGCGCTACGCGCTGGAGCACTGGCCGCAGGCGCGGCGCATCGTGGTCGCCTGCGGCCCGGGCAACAACGGTGGCGACGGCTATGTGCTGGCGCGACATGCGCTGGTGTCCGGCCGCGACGTCCAGGTCATGGCCCTAGGGGCGGGCTCGCCGCAGTCCGCGCCGGCCGCACGCGCCCACGCCGAATACGTGGATGCGGGTGGCCGCGTGGCGGTATTCGAAGGCGATCTTCCGCCGGGCGATCTCATCGTCGATGCGCTGTTTGGCATCGGCCTGACGCGTGCGCCGGCAGGCCAGGCCGCCGGGCTGATCGAGGCGATCAATGCAGCACGCCGGCCGATCCTTGCCCTGGATGTGCCGTCCGGCATTGATGGCGATACCGGCCACCGCGCGGGCGTCGCGGTGCGGGCCGCACGCACGCTGCAGTTCATCGCTGCGCATGTCGGGCTACAGACCGGCGATGCGCTCGACCACGTTGGCACCTGCGCCGTGGCCACGCTCGAAGTACCGGCGGAGGCATGGAGCGGTGTTGCGCCGATTGCCGAGTGGCTGCAGCCTCAGATGCTGGCGGCTTTCCTGGGGCGCCGGCCGCGCAACAGCCACAAGGGCAGCAATGGCCATGTGCTGTGCATCGGGGGCGATTCGGGCATGGGTGGAGCGATCGCACTCTGTGCGCAGGCTGCGCTGCGCTCGGGCGCCGGCCTGGTGAGCGTCGCCACGCGCGCCGCGCACGTGCCCACGCTGCTGGCGCGCAGCCCCGAATGCATGGCGTCCGCCGTGGAATCCGCGCATGAACTCGCCGAACTGTTCGAGCGTGCGAATGTCGTTGCCATCGGGCCCGGGCTGGGCCGGCACGACTGGGGACGGAACCTGTTTCATGCCGCGATGGCCAGCGGCAAGCCCGTGGTGCTGGATGCCGATGCACTCAACCTGGTGGCCGAAGCATCCCGGGTCCTGCAGGACGCGGTGCTGACACCTCACCCTGGCGAGGCTGCGCGTCTGCTCGGCATCGCAGTCGCGCAGGTTCAGGCGGATCGTTTGAACGCCGCGAACCGGCTTGCGCGGACCTTCGATTGCGCCGTCGTGCTCAAGGGAGCGGGCAGCATCATCGCCGCGCCAGGGCGCACGCCGCAGGTGGTCGGCGCCGGCAATCCCGGCATGGCGGTCGGCGGAATGGGCGACGTGCTGACCGGTGTGATCGCGGCGCTGCGTGCACAGGGACTCGATCCGTTCGATGCGGCGCGTTGCGGTGCATTGCTGCATGCGCATGCAGGCGATGTCGCAGCGCGTGACGGCGAGCGCGGGCTGCTGCCTTCGGACGTGCTGGCTTGTCTGCGCGCCGCAGCGAATCCATGATCCTAGGCGTGAACGCTCCAACGCCGCAGTTGTTCCTCGCCGATACCGACGCCACCGAGCAACTCGGTCGGGCACTCGCGGCAACCCGCCCACCACGCGCGGTCGTGTATCTGCGCGGCGAACTCGGCGCGGGCAAATCGACGCTGGCGCGCGCGCTGCTGCGTGCGCTGGGCGTGACGGGCGCGATCCGCAGCCCCACCTACACCTTGGTCGAACGCTATCCGCTGGGCGACGGCGGCGAAGCCCTGCACCTGGACCTGTATCGCATCGGCCATGCCGAGGAGCTGGAGTTCCTGGGCTTGGGGGATGCGGAGCCGGAGCTGTGGCTGGTGGAATGGCCGGAGCGGGGCGCGGGCGGGCTCCCGGACGCGGACCTGACCGTGGAGCTCGCGATCGAGGGCGCCGGGCGTTCCGCCCGACTTCGGGCGGAAAGCAGCGCGGGACGGGGCTGGTTGTCGCGGCTGGAAGAGGTTGGCCGGTTGCACGCTGTTTCTTCCGTTACCTGATAGGAAGTAACTGCAGGTTACGGATTATTAAGGGAAATAGGATTGCATTTCCCGATAACAGGTGCTTAACTTCCGGTCATGCGCGTCAAGGGGGCCACGCTTCAGAATCTGCTGCTCGGGCTGGCATTGCTGGCCGGAGTCCTGTGGAATTTGGCGCACGCCAGTGAAATCAAGGACTTGCGCGTTTCGACCGGAGCGACCGGTACGCGCGCCGAAATCCGGCTCGATGCCGAATCCGCCTTCCAGGTCATTTCGCTCGCCAATCCCGATCGGCTGGTGGTGGATCTGCCGGGCGCCCGGTTCGCCAGCGGCGTTTCGCTGCCGGCGCCGGGCGGGCTGGTCAAGGCGATTCGCAAGGGACAACCGGTGGCGGGCACGACCCGGATCGTGTTCGACCTGGCCAGCCCGGTGGTCGCGCTCAAGCCGCACTTCGAACCGGGCGCCGGGGGCCCTCGGCTGGTGGTGGAATGGCCGGACGACGGCGCGACCGATGCCAAGGCCTCTGCGCCTGCGTCCGCTGCTGCCAGCCCCGCCCGGGATCCGGCCCCGCCCGAGGTCGACCCGGCCGCTGCCTCCGCTGCGGCGACCTCGCGCCTGATCACGGACCTGGCCAAGGCGGCATCCAGCACTTCCGCGGCCAACAGCTCCGCTTCAACTTCTCCGGCATCGCCGCAGCCGCCAACCACGAGCGATCCGTCGCGTGCGGTGCCGGAATCCCAATCAGGCTCATCGCTGCTGAAGCAGGGCAGCGGTACGGTTGCGACTGGTGTGCCGACCCGGATTGCGACTGGCGTCCCCACGCCCGCGCCGCAGGGGGAGACCCCGGCGCCCACGTCCAGCCATGCGCCGGTGCGCACCATGCAGGACGTGATGCGCCGTGGCGGGCTGCGACCCCTGGTGATCGCCATCGATGCCGGTCATGGCGGGCAGGACAGCGGCGCGCGCGGCGCAAGCGGGGCACGCGAGAAGGATGTCACCCTGCAGATCGCGAAAGAGCTGGCACGCCAGGTCAATGCGACTCCGGGCCTCAAGGCCTATCTGACCCGCGATTCGGATTTCTTCATCCCGCTGTCGCAGCGCTACCAGAAGGCGCGCGCGCAGAAGGCCGACCTGTTCGTCTCGATCCATGCCGACGCGTTCACCAATCCGGCGGCCAGCGGCTCGTCGGTGTTCGTGCTGTCGCAACGCGGCGCGTCGTCGCAAGCCGCCAAGTGGCTGGCCAACCAGGAAAACGCCGCGGACCTGGTCGGTGGCGTGCGCCTGCACGACAAGGACAACACCCTGGCCTCGGTGCTGCTCGACCTGTCGCAAAGCGCCACCATGAAAGCGTCCGAGGACATGGCCAACTACGTGCTGGGCGGGCTCAAGCGCCTGGGCAAGACCCACAAGCCGCACGTGGAACGCGCCAACTTCGTGGTCCTGCGTTCTCCCGACGTGCCGTCGATGCTGGTCGAGACCGCGTTCATCACCAATCCGGATGAAGAGCGCCGCCTGCGCGATCCGGCGCACCAGCGGCGCCTTGCGACCGCGATCCTGGATGGCGTCAATACCTACTTCACCCGTCAGCCGCCTCCGGGCACGCTGTATGCCGCACGCGCCAGCGCCAACGCCGGCGGGGCCGTCGGCGGCGGCAGTCCATGACGCAATTTCCCGTGCCGGCGCTCAGCCGGCCGGTTCGGTGTATGCGGGTTCGGCTGGCTCTCCGACCTCGTAGTCGCGTTCCCAGCCTTCGTTCTGGAGAGTGATGGACTGGATCGCGACGCTGCTCGCGTTCGCATCCAGATCGGGCAGCGCCTGGTACTCGGACACCCAGCAGCGATACGCCTTGTAGGCGAGCACGAGTTGCCCGGCTTCGTTGTAGAGCTCGATCACCACGTCCTTGCGGAAATCCTTGAGCGACACCTCGGCGCCGGGCCCTGCGCCGAAGTTCCAGACCTTGTTGGCCCAGCGTTCGAATTCGGTGTCGTGGCTGATGCCGCGCTCCAGCACGATCGGTTCGAACGTGGTCCGGCCGGGGGATTTGCGCCGCATGCTCGGATCCCCGCCTTCGCGGTGTTCGATCACTTCCGTGGTCCGGCGCAAGGCGCTGATCCGGTGGACGCCGGCGACGTAGCGGCCATCCCACTTCACCTTGAACTTGAAATTCTTGTAGGGATCGTGGCGATGCGGATTGACGGTGAATTGCGCCATGGCGTTTGCGTGGTCGGGGGATAACGCAAGCTAACGCGCCGGCGGACGCAGAGCGGTCAAGCTGACGTTGCAGGACGGTGCAGCCGCTATCATGCGCGGCGTGCCGATCCGACCGCTGCCCGAGACCCTGATCAACCAGATCGCCGCCGGCGAAGTGGTCGAACGACCCGCATCGGTGGTGAAGGAGCTGGTCGAGAATGCGCTCGATGCCGGTGCGCGCCGCATCGACATCGATTTGGAAGAGGGCGGCGTGCGCCTGATCCGGGTGCGCGACGACGGCGCCGGCATGCAGGCCGATGACCTGCCGCTGGCGATCCAGCGCCATGCCACCAGCAAGATCGCCTCGCTCGACGACCTCGAGGCGGTGGCCACGCTCGGGTTCCGGGGCGAAGCGCTGCCGTCCATCGCCTCGGTCAGCCGGTTCATGCTCGCCTCGCGCCGCGACGGCGATGCGCATGGCACGGCATTGCAGGTCGAAGGCGGGCGGGTCGGCGCGCCGACGCCCAAGGCGCATCCGCGCGGCACCACGGTCGAGGTGCGCGAGCTGTTCTACAACGTGCCCGCGCGGCGCAAGTTCCTGCGCGCCGAGCGCACCGAACTGGGGCATATCGAGGAATGGCTGCGCTCGCTGGCGCTGGCCAGGCCCGACGTGGAACTGCGCGTGTCGCACAACGGCAGGCCATCGAGGCGCTACAAGGGAGACACGGAGCTGGGGCTGGGTGGCGGCTTTCCTGGCGAACGCCTGGTCGAAACCCTGGGCGCGGATTTTGCGAAGAGTGTGCTGCAACTCGACCACTCCGGCGCGGGCCTGCGTCTGCGCGGCTGGATCGCACAGCCTGCCTACAACCGCGCCAGCGCGGACCAGCAGTATCTCTATGTCAATGGCCGGGCGGTACGCGACCGCAGCGTGTCGCACGCGATCAGGCAGGCCTATGCGGATGTGCTGTTCCATGGCCGTCATCCAGCGTACGTACTGTTCCTGGAACTCGATCCGCGCGGCGTGGACGTCAATGTGCACCCGGCCAAGCATGAAGTCCGCTTTCGTGACGCGCGCCTGGTGCATGACTTCGTCTATCGCACCCTGTCTGCCGCGCTCGCGGAAACCCGCGCGGGCGCGCACGTAGGGGCGACCGTAGGAGCGACGTCAGTCGCGAGCTCTTCCCAGCACCCCACATCCGACGCAGCGCTCGCGGCTCACGCCGCTCCCACGCAAAGCGGCGCCTGGCAGGCGCCGATGCGCCTGCCCCTGCCGCGCTCGGGCGTGGGCGAGGTTCGCGCTGGATATTCCGCGCTGTACGGCCGCGACGATGCGCCTGCGCAATTCGACCGCGATCGCCATCCGGTCCACCAGCCCCTGCCATCGCAGGGCGACGGCGCCGTTCCTCCGTTGGGCTATGCGATCGCCCAGCTGCATGGTGTCTACATCCTGGCCGAAACCGCGGAAGGCCTGATCGTGGTCGACATGCACGCCGCGCACGAACGCATCGGCTACGAGAAGCTCAAGGCCGCGGCCGACGGCGAAGGCCTGCGCACCCAGCCACTCCTGGTGCCGCACACGATTGCGGTCTCGGAGCGCGAGGCCGACATCGCCGAGCGCGACGCCGCGGTGCTGGCGGGGCTGGGCTTCGAGGTTTCGCGCAGCGGCCCGACGTCGTTGGCGCTGCGCAGCGTACCCGCGTTGCTGGCCCAATCCGACGTGGACGCCCTGCTGCGCGATGTGCTGGCCGATCTGCGCGAACAGGAGGGCGCGGCTTCGCCAGGAGCCGATCGCGTCACCGCGGCGCGCGACACGCTGTTCGCCACCATGGCCTGCCATGGTGCGGTGCGCGCGCAGCGCCGCCTGACCATTCCGGAAATGAACGCGTTGCTGCGCGAGATGGAAACCACCGAGCGTTCCGGCCAGTGCAACCATGGCCGGCCGACCTGGGCACGGTTTTCGATGGCGGAAATGGATCGCTGGTTCCTGCGGGGTCGCTGAGATGAGATACGCCTGCGTTCTGATGCTCGCGGCGTCCATGACGTCGCTGATTGCCTGCCGCGACGCGGACGCCCCTGCCTCCGCTAGTGGCGGCGGATCGGTCAGCGCTGGCCCGACACCCGCAGCTGTCGCCTTCGCACGCGAACAGCGGCGGTGGCGCGCGGCCCGGCTGGCCGACGTGACCCGCCCGGACGGCTGGACCAGCCTGGTCGGCCTGCACTGGGTCGGTCGCGGCCCGCATTACGTAGGCAGCGCGCCCGACAACGGCATCCGCATCGCCAAGGGACCGCCGCAGCTGGGCATGCTCGAGCTGCGCAAGGACGGTGCGCTGCGGCTGGTGCCCGCCAGTGGCGCTGGCCTGACCCTGGATGGAGCCCCGCTGACAGCGGCCGCCGAGCTCAGGAGCGATGCGGACGAGTACGGCCCGAGCGCGATCGGCTTCGACCAGGGCAAGGGCATTGCCATGGTGATCAAGCGCGGCGATCGCTATGCGCTGCGGGTCAAGCATGCCGACGCCGAAGCCCGCACCGGCTTCGTCGGCCTGGACTACTGGCCGGCGTCGCCGCAATGGCGCATCGCTGCGCGTTTCCTGCCGCATCCGCCGGGCAGGACCATCCCCATCGCCAACATCACCGGCGGCATCGACGACACCCCGAATCCGGGTGTCGTCGAATTCGCGCATGGTGGCCGGAGCTGGCGCCTGGAAGCGCTGGATGAAGGCGACGGCGAGTTGTTCCTGGTGTTCGCTGATCGCACCAACGGCCGCGGCAGCTACAGCGCCGGCCGTTTCCTCGATGCCGGCAAGCCCGATGCGCAAGGGCGCGTGATGCTGGACTTCAACCGCAGCTACAATCCGCCGTGCGCGTTCACTGCGTTCGCCACCTGTCCGCTGCCGCCCCCGGAAAACCGCCTCGACCTGGCCATCCCCGCCGGCGAAAAGGCCTATGCCAAACCGTCGCATCCCTGACCGAAGGATTCGCATGCGCGCCGTCCGCCTCCTGCTCTTCACCGGCATCCTCGCCCTGGCCACTGCCGCGCATTCGCAGGCACCCGCCGCCAAGCCCGAGGCTGCGCCCGCCAAGGCTCCGCCGGTGCCGCTGTTGTGGAAGGTGTCCGATGCCGACAACGCGGTGTACGTGCTCGGCTCGTTCCATATGCTCAAGCCCGACGACTATCCGCTGTCGAAGGACGTGGATGCGGCCTTCGCCGATGCGGAGCGGGTGGTGTTCGAGCTGTCTCCCGAAGAAATGGCCTCGCCGACCCTGGGCGTGCAGATGGGGCAGGCGGCGATGCGCACGGACGGCACGACGCTGGACAGCGAGTTGACTCCGGAGGTTGCGGCGAAACTGAAGGCCTGGATCTCGGCCAACACCGAGCACCTGCAGAAGTCCGGTATCCCGGCCCAGGCGCTGCAGATGTTCGAGCCCTGGTTCTCCGGGCTGATGATCACTCTGACCGAAATGGGCAAGATGGGCCTGGATCCCAAGCTCGGCCTGGACGCCCACTTCGCCGCAGCTGCGAAGCAGGTCGGCAAGCCCACCGAAGGCCTGGAGACCGGCGCGCAGCAGATCGCCTTCCTCGATGGCATGAGCAAGGACGAGCAGCTGCAGATGCTGGCCGAGGCGCTGGACGAGTCGGAGGAAGGTCGCACCGAGATGGAGAAGCTGCATCGCCAGTGGCGCGAAGGCGACGAGCGGGGCATCTGGGAAGGCATGGTCGCCGAGATGCAGGTCGAGTATCCCAAGCTCTACCAGCGCATCAACGTCGAGCGCAATGACACCTGGGTCGGACAGATCGCACAGCGCCTGGAGACGGACAAGGACGACACCCTGCTGGTGGTCGGCGCGCTGCACACGCTGGGCAGGGACGGCGTCGTGCACAAGCTCAAGGCCAAGGGGTACACCGTGGAACGCATCTGCTCTGCCTGCGAAGGCGCTGGCGAATCCGGCAAGAACTAGCCTCGAACCCAGCCGCGCACGCCTAGGGCGCCGCCGG
The DNA here is from genome assembly GCF_022662495.1 of Lysobacter sp. M2-1. Lineage (GTDB taxonomy): Bacteria > Pseudomonadota > Gammaproteobacteria > Xanthomonadales > Xanthomonadaceae > JAKPBU01. The sequence goes on along the minus strand of NZ_JAKPBU010000010.1, from coordinate 74,034 downwards.
CTCCAGCACGATGCAGTCCACCGGGCACGCCGGCAGGCACAGCTCGCAGCCGGTGCATAACGGTGCGATCACGGTATGCATCAGCTTCGATGCGCCGACGATCGCATCCACGGGACAGGCCTGGATGCACTTGGTGCAGCCGATGCAGTCGGCTTCGACGATCAACGCCACCTGCGGCGGCTTGTACGTGCCGCGGCTGCGGTCGTAGGGCTTCTTATCGACATGGAGCAGGCGCGCCAGGGCCAGGGCGCCGGCGTCGCCGCCGGGCGGGCAGCGGTCGACATCGGCCTCGCCACGGGCCATGGCTTCGGCATAGGGCCGGCAGCCCGGGTAGCCGCACTGCCCGCACTGGGTCTGCGGCAGCAGGCGGTCGATCCGTTCGACCAGAGCGGGGATTGGGGATTCGGGATTTAGCTGGTTCATGGCCCTGGGTGGCGAGTGCGAAGGTGCCGCACTCATGGATCCCGAATATCCAATCTCCAATCCCAGCCCTACCGCACCGGCATGCCCGGCTGCGCGGCCGGGTCGGCGTCGAGCAGCGCCAGCGCGCCGCCGTCGAAACCGGCCGACAGGATCATGCCTTCGCTGACACCGAAACGCATCTTGCGCGGCGCCAGGTTGGCGATGAACACCACGTTGCGGCCGACCAGGGCAGCAGGCTCCCCGTAGCTGGCGCGGATGCCGCTGAAGATCTGGCGCTTGCCCAGTTCGCCGCCATCCAGCTCGAAACGCAGCAGCTTGTCGGATCCTTCGACGAATTCGCAGGCCAGGACCTTGCCGATGCGCAGGTCGAGCCTGGCGAAATCCTCGATGGCGATGAAATCGCCATTCGCCGGAACGGCTTCAGCCGCGGGCGTCTCCGCTTTCGCCGGCTTGCCGGTCGCGGCTGAAGCCGCTTCTGCGCGCGTGCTGGCTTGCAGCGTGTCCTTGCTGGCTTCGGTCATGGCTTCGATACGCTTCGGGTCGATGCGGGTGAAAAGCAGTGGATAGGAAGAAGCAAGCTTGCGGCCTGCGAGATCGACGCGCCTGTCCAGCGCCAGTTCGACGCCGAGGTAGTGTTCCGCCTTGGCAACTGTCGCTGGAAGGATTGGCTTGAGTGCGCTGGCGATATCGGCGAAGGCCTGAAGCGCCGTGCTCAGGACGACATGCAATTCCTCGCGGCGTGCCGGATCCTTGGCCAGCGTCCATGGCGCAGTATGGGCGATGTATTCGTTGACCTGGTCGGCTGCGGTCATCGCATTACGGGCGACAGCCGCGAAATTGTTCTCCGCATACAAAGCAGCTGCGAGCGCATATGTGTGGGCGGCGACGCTGCCGAGCAGGGTTGACTGTCGTGTCCATACATCGCCCAGGGCATCGGTTTCGCTGCCGAGCGATGGTGGTACCCAAAGCTTGTTGTCGAAGTGGTTCTCCAGGAGCTTCGCGCAACGGCTGGCGATGTTGACGAACTTGCCCACGATGTCGCTGTTCACGCGGGCGACGAAGTCGGACAGATTCAGGTCCAGGTCGTCCACGCCGCCAGACGACTTGGTGGCGAAGTAATAGCGCAAGGCTTCTGGATCCAGGTCGCTGTCCAGATAGGTCCGCGCCATCACGAAGGTGCCGCGCGACTTCGACATCTTGGCGCCGTCGACGGTGAGGTAACCGTTGACGTGCAGCCTGCGGGGCGGCTTGAAGCCCGAACCGGTGAGCACCGCCGGCCAGAACAGCCCGTGGAAGTTGACGATGTCCTTGCCGATGAAGTGGTGCAGCTCGGCGGTGCTGTCGTGCGCGACCAGGCCGTAGAAGTTCAGCCCGTCGCGCTCGCACAGCGTCTTCAGGCTGCTGAGGTAGCCGATCGGCGCATCCAGCCACACGTACAGGTACTTGCCCGGATGTCCGGGGATCTCGAAGCCGAAATAAGGCGCGTCGCGCGAGATGTCCCAGGGTCGCAGGCCGCCTTCGCCATCCAGCCACTCCATCAGCTTGGCTTTCACGCCCGTCACCGCGACGTCGCCGGCGAGCCATTCGCGCAGGAAATCGGTGAACTGTCCCAGCTCGAAGAAGAAATGTTCCGACTCGCGCAGCTCCGGCGTGGCGCCGCTGACCACCGAGCGCGGCTCCTTCAGGTCGGTGGGCGCGTAAGTCGCGCCGCAGTTCTCGCAGTTGTCGCCGTACTGGTCGGGCGTGCCGCAGTTGGGGCAGATGCCCTTGACGTAGCGGTCGGGCAGGAACATGCCGCGCACCGGGTCGTACAGCTGCTGCACCAGGCGCCGGGCGACATGGCCGTTGTTGTCGAGCTTGGCGTAGATCGCCTCGGTGAGCTGGCGATTGCCGGCCGAGTGGGTCGAATCGTAATGGTCGAAGGCCACGCCGAAATCGGCGAAGTCGCGCTCGTGCCCGGCCTGCACGCCCGCGATGAACGCCTCGGGCGTGGTGCCGGCCTTCTCCGCGGCCAGCATGATCGGCGTGCCATGGGTATCGTCGGCGCAGACGTAATGCACGATGTCGCCCGCCATGCGTCGCGCGCGCACCCAGATATCGGCCTGGATGTAGCCCACCAGGTGCCCCAGGTGCAGCGGGCCGTTGGCATAGGGCAGGGCGTTGGTGACGACGAGCGTGCGCGGCATGCGATAAGCCTGATAACGACGGGAAATTATCGCATGCCAACGCAAACGGCCCGGCGAGTGCCGGGCCGTCTGGATGCTGCCGGGAGCGGGAATTTTACTCGCGCACCCAGGTCTGCTCGCGGCAGATGAAGGCCAGGCAGCCGGACACGCCGAGTTTGTCGGCGCTGAGCATCTTCGCCTTCGACTTGTAGGTCTTGCCCTTGGCGGGATCCAGGATCGTGCCGCCTGCCCAGCCGGAACCACTCTCGCGCAGGCCCCACAGGATGGTCATGCCCTTGACCGGCTTGCCCTTGTTAGCGCCATCGCACTTGTCGCACTTCGGATTGGGGCCGCGGTCGGAACTCAGGACGTCGACCACCTTGCCCTGCAGGGTGCCGTTGGTCATCTGCTGGATCTCGACGATCGACTTCACCTTGCCGGTCTCGTCGTCGATGGTCTTCCAGCGGCCGATCGGCGAGCTTTGGGCGAATGCCGCGACCGGCAGGATGGCGAGCAGCGCCGCCACGAACTTCATACGCATGTTGTCCCCTCCAGGAGTTGCGTGATGCCGGAGGCGATGGAGCCATCCGGATGCGCGCCTTTATACCGGATTCGGTGGCGTATGGAGTGCGCGGACGCGCTGGTTCAGCCCACGGCGCGGAAAACACGGGGTGGCATTCACCTGTTCGTTAAGATGGCGCTATGTCGACCATCCATGCCCATGCCGTCCAGCCCACGCTCAGCCCGTTGCCGCGGATCCGCAACATCATCGCGATCGGTTCGGGCAAGGGTGGTGTCGGCAAGTCCACCACGGCGGTGAACCTGGCCCTGGCGCTGGCCGGCGAGGGCGCGCGGGTCGGGCTGCTGGACGCGGACATCTACGGGCCGAGTATCCCGACCATGCTCGGGCTCTCCGGCCGCCCGGACAGTCCGGACGGGAAGGCGATCCTGCCGATGCGGGCGCACGGGATCGAGGCGATGTCGATCGGCCTGCTCGTGGACCTGGACACACCGATGATCTGGCGCGGGCCGATGGCCACCTCCGCACTCACCCAGTTGCTGGGCGAAACCCTGTGGGGCGGCGACGAAGGGCTGGACTACCTGGTGGTGGACCTGCCGCCGGGGACCGGCGACATCCAGCTGACCCTGGCGCAGAAGATCCCGGTGGCCGGCGCGGTGATCGTGACCACGCCGCAGGACATCGCCACGCTCGACGCCCGCAAGTCGCTGCGCATGTTCGAGAAGGTGCACGTGCCGGTGCTCGGGCTGGTGGAAAACATGGCGGTGCATGTTTGCAGCCAGTGCGGGCATGCCGAGCATCTGTTCGGTCAGGGCGGCGGGGAACGGATGGCGGCGCAATACGGCATTCCCCTGCTGGGGTCGCTGCCACTGGAGATCGGGATCCGCGAGCAGGGGGATGCAGGCGTGCCGATCGTGGTCGCCCAGCCGGACTCGGCCGCCGCGCAGGCCTATCGCCAGACCGCACAGAACCTGGCCGAAGCCCTCGCCCAGCGCCCCCGGGCCAAGCCCTCGATCGCGGCCAGCCTGGCCGGTTAAGGACCCGAAACGGACCTGCTGCATTGCAGCATGCAAACCCGTTTCCGATGTGACCAAATCCGTCACACGCGGCCTGAAGGCCGCGTTTCTTGTCTACTCAACCGGGAGTTGTGCCGCGTGAATCGTTCGATCCGTCGTGCCGCGCTTGCGAGCGCCGTTGTTGCTTCCCTGGGAATGAGCTCTGCCGCCATGGCTGGCGGCCGCCCCGACCTGGTCATTGCCGGCCTCAACCAGGGCCGCCCACATCAGGCCGGGGAGTTACTGGTCAAGTTCCGCGACGGCGTGGGTCTTGCGCAGTCTTCTGCGTTCATCCGCGGCCTGGGTGCGCAGAAGATTGACACCGTGATCCGTGGCAATGACAAGCGCGGCGAGCTCGCGCTGCTCAGGCTGCCGGCCGGGCTGACCGTTGCCGCCTCGGTACGCGCGCTGGCCAACGACCGCTACCTCGAGTACGTGGAACCGAACTGGACCTACCGGCACCAGGCGGTGTCGAACGACACCTATTACACGAACGGTTCGTTGTGGGGCATGTACAGCGCCACCTCGACCCCGGCCAACCAGTACGGATCGCAGGCGGCGAACGCCTGGGCTGCCGGTCACACCAGCTGCAGCGGCGTGCTGGTCGGCGTGATTGACGAAGGCATCTACCACCCGCACGAGGACCTGGCCGCCAATATCTGGACCAACCCCTACGATCCGGCCGACGGCGTCGACAACGACGGCAACGGCTATGTCGACGACGTGCGCGGCTGGGACTTCGACGGCAACAGCAACGACATCAATTCCGGCGGCGCCAACGACGACCATGGCACGCATGTGTCCGGCACCATCGCCGGCGTGGGCGGCAACGGCAAGGGCGTGGCCGGCGTGTGCTGGAGCGGGGTCAAGCTGATCTCCGGCCGCTTCCTCGGCCGCCGCGGCGGCACCACCGCGAACGCGATCAAGGCGGTGGACTATTTCAGCGACCTGAAAACCCGGCACGGCCTGAACATCGTGGCCACCAACAATTCCTGGGGTGGCGGCGGCTTCTCGCAGGGCCTGCAGGATGCGATCGGCCGCGCCAACAATGCGGGCATCCTGTTCGTCGCCGCAGCCGGCAATTCGGGTGCCAACAACGACACCACGGCAAGCTATCCGTCGAACTATCCCAACGCGAACATCATCGCGGTCGCGGCCCTCGCCAGCACCGGTACGCTTGCCAGCTATTCGCAGTACGGCGCGGTGACGGTCGATATCGGCGCCCCGGGCTCGGGCGTCTACTCGACGGTTCCGGCCAAGTCGGGCAAGAACCTGGTGTCCGGCTACGCCAGCTACAGCGGTACGTCGATGGCGACCCCGCACGTGACCGGCGCCGCGGCGCTGTACGCGTCCTCGCATGCGGGTGCCAGCGCCGCCGATATCAAGGCGGCCATCCTGGGCTCGGCGGTGCCTACGCCATCGCTGAGCGGCAAGGTAGTAACCAATGGCAGGTTGAACGTCACCGGGTTCTGACCGGTCGGGCGTGCGTCATCGGCAGGTCCGGGTTTTCCCGGGCCTGCTTCTTTTGGCGGCAGGCGAAGCCCGTAGAATGTGCGCTCCGCAGCCCGGGTGAGCGCATGAGCATCAAGAGTGACCGCTGGATCCGCAGGATGGCCGAGCAGCACGGCATGATCGAGCCGTTCGAACCCGGCCAGGTCAAGCATTCCAAGGGCGGGGCAGGCGAGGGACACCGGATCGTCAGCTATGGCACCTCGAGCTACGGCTACGACGTGCGCTGCGCGCGCGAGTTCAAGATCTTCACCAACATCAACTCGACCATCGTCGACCCCAAGGCGTTCGATCCGACCAGTTTCGTCGACATCGAGTCGGACGTGTGCATCATCCCGCCCAATTCCTTCGCGCTGGCGCGCACGGTGGAGTTCTTCCGGATCCCGCGCGACACCCTGGTGGTGTGCCTGGGCAAGAGCACCTACGCGCGCTGCGGCATCATCGTCAACGTGACCCCGCTCGAGCCGGAGTGGGAAGGTCACGTCACCCTGGAGTTCAGCAACACCACCCCGCTGCCGGCGCGCATCTACGCCAACGAGGGCGTGGCGCAAATGTTGTTCTTCCAGGCCGACGCCGACGACATCTGCGAGACCAGCTACCGGGATCGCGGCGGCAAATACCAGGGCCAGACCGGGGTCACCCTGCCGAAGACCTGAGCCCGTCCTGACAGCGCCGCCGCGCCGCGCATCGGACCGGCGCTGGCGGTCACGGCTTTTGGTAAGTGACGAAGAACCCCTGCAGGTCGCCGTTTTCGATGTACGGCTCCACGCTGACCACCTTGTAGCCGCGCGCGGCGAAGGCCGTGTGGGCCCGGGTCAGGTCGTTGGCCGCGCCCTGGTTGCGAAACCCCCAACTGGCGTCGACCCAGATCGTGGTCGCGGGCGCGTTCTCGCTGACCGCCTGCTCGGCGGCGCGCTCGGGTGACTTGCCGAACAGCGCCGCTTGCGCGGGCAGCGTGCAGGCCAGCAGCGCGACGGACAAGGCGAGGGTCGGGAATATTTTCATGCGTGCTCCAGACGGGTCAGTATTCGGCGCCTGCGGCGACGCGCGGATCGTGGCGGGTGGTCAATGCAGTCGAGATCGCGATCCGCAGCGCCTCGGCCACCCGCTGCAGGGTGAGGCCCGTGTCTGCGGACGTTTCCGCGGCAGGATAGGGCACGTGGATGAAGCCGGCCCGAACCGCGGGGCGCCGTCGCAGTGCATGCATCAGGCCGTAGAACACGTGGTTGCAGACGAAGGTCCCGGCGCTCTGCGATACCTCGGCGGGAATCCCTGCTTCGCGCAGCGCCACCAGCATGGCCTTGAGTGGAAGCGTTGCGAAATAGGCCGCCGGTCCGTCTTCCACCACGGCGACATCCACCGGCTGCGCGCCGGCGTTGTCGGGGATGCGCGCATCGTCCACGTTGATGGCGACGCGTTCCAGCGAGATCCGCTCGCGACCTGTGGCCAGGCCCACGCACAGCACCAGCCTGGGTTTGGTGTCGCGTATCGCCGCGCGCAACACCTTCAGCGATGCGCCGAACTCGGTGGGCAGCTCGCGCGCGACGATCCGATGGCCGGCGATGCGCCGGTTGCGCAGTGCGCGCACCGCCTGCCAGCTAGGATTGGTGGTGGCGCCCTCGAATGGAGCGAAGCCGGTCAGCAGGATCGTCGGCACAGGTTTCAAGGCGGGCATGACTGCATTGTAGGAGCGCCGCTCCGGCGCGACAGTGGCCGAAGATCGCAGATCGCGCCGAAGCGGGCCCTTACAGGCTGTGGCGGAACACGATGAAGTACATCAGCGCGATGTTGCATGCCAGCAGCGGCAGCGCGGTGCCCACTTGCTGGCGGATCACCGCATTGGGATCCTTCAGTTCCAGCAGCGCCGCCGGCACCAGGTTGAAGTTGGCGGCCATCGGCGTGAGCAGGGTGCCGCAGTAGCCCGAAAGCATCCCGATCGCGGCCAGCGGTGCGGCGTCGGCGCCGTGCAACTGCACCAGCAGCGGCAGCCCGACGCCGGCGGTGAGCACCGGAAACGCGGCGAACGCGTTGCCCATGACCATGGTGAACAGCGCCATGCCCAACGCGTAGGCCACCACCACGACCAGCCGGTTCTCGACCGGAATCACGGCGCGCACCAGCCCTGCAACGGCCTCGCCGACGCCCGCGGCGGCGAACACGCTGCCAAGGGTCGCGAGCAGCAGCGGCAGGATCGCCGCCCAGCCCACCGCATCGATCAGGCGCCGCGACTGCTCGACCGCGCTCCACGGCGTCTGTCGTGTCAGCCGGCAGGCCGCAATGGCCGCGACCACGCAGGCGATGCCCAGCGCGATCAGCGTGGTCTGTTCGCTGCCGAGCAGGCGCACGCCGCCGATCGCGGCGTCCTTGAACACCACCGCCAGCAGCACGCACACGCCGGGAATCAGCAGCGCCGGCCAGAACAGGCGGTTGCCCAGGCGCGCGGCCTCAGCGCGTTTTTCGGCTTCGCCCGTTTCCGCATAACGCCCGCGCCCCAGTCCGCCGAAGCCGGCCAGACACGCCAGGGCCAGCACGACCACGCCGACGGCCGCCGCCGGAAGGCGGTCCGCGGCCAGGAACATCGCGCCCAGCAGGCCCCAGAACAGGGCCGTCGTGATCCGGCGCGGATTGCCACGATCGCGCAGTCCCAGCGCCGCGACGCAAAGCACATAGCCGCCGGCCAGCCAGTAGATCCACTGCAGGGTGATCACGGCGCGGATCCTGCCGCGGCGCGCGCACGCAGGGCCTCGATCTCGCGCGCCAGGCGCGCGTCCATGCGCAGCAGGCGCGAGGCGTGGATCACGAACGCGCAAATCGCCGTGGGAATCCCCCAGAGCGCGATCTGCAACGGCTCGAGCGCGATCCCGTTTTCGGCGAAGAAGCCCTGCATCAGCAGCACCGCTCCGAACGCGATGAACACGTCCTCGCCGAAGAACCGGCCCACGTTCTCGCTCGCGGCGGTCATCGCCTGCAGCTTTTCGCGGGTGGCTTCGGGCAGTGCGCCGTGCGCGTTCTCGGCTGCGCCCAGCACCATCGGCGCCATCAGCGGGCGCACGGTCTGCGCGTGTCCACCCAGATCGTAAAGGCCGAGCGCGGACAGCAGCTGGCGCCCGGCCAGGTAGGCGACCAGGGCGCGGCCGGCGGTCACGCCGCGCAGTTTCGCGATCCACGCTTGCGCGCGCTCTTTCAGGCCGTGGCGTTCGAGCAGGCCGATGGCCGGCAGGGTGAGCAGGAACAGCGCCAGGTAGCGCTGCTTGGTGAACGCCTCGCCCAGCAGTTCCAGCACCTGCACCGGCGTCTTGCCCGCGACCAGGGCGGTGACCACGCCGCTGACGACCACCACCAGCGCCGGGTTCATGCGCAGGACGAAGCCGATCACGACCAGCGCCACGCCGATCAGCGGCCAGTACGTCGACACCTCGCCGATCATGCCGGGGCGGCCGGGGCCAGGATCCTGATGCCGTCGGCTTCCAGCGCCTGCCGCAGCGCCTGCGCAAAGGCCGGGGCGTCGGCGCGATCGCCGTGCAGGCACAGCGTGTCGGCACGGACCGGGACGCGCTGGCCGGTGCGTGCGATCACGACACCATCGCGCAGCATCGTGCGCACCTGCGACAGCGCGGTGTCGACGTCCTCGATCACCGCATCGGGTTCGCTGCGCGGCGTGAGCCGGCCATCGGCTTCATAGCGGCGTTCGGCGAAGACCTCATGCGCGACGCGTACGCCGGTTTCCGCAGCCGCGGCCGCGCCCTGCGAACCGGAGAGCATGAACAGGATCAACGACCCGTCGAACTCGAGCACCGCTTCGGCGATCGCGGCGGCCACGTCACGGTCGCGCGCGGCCAGGTTGTACAGCGCACCGTGCGGTTTGACGTGCTGCAGCCGGGCACCGGCCGATCCGCACACCTGCGCCAGGGCCTGGATCTGCCGGCCGACCATCGCCGCGATCTGCGCGCAGGGCAGCTGCAGCTCGCGGCGCCCGAAGTGCTCGCGATCCTCGAACGAGGGATGCGCACCGATCGCAACGCCGTGCTCCAGGCACAACCGCACCGTCGTGCGCATCGATGCCGCATCGCCGGCATGCCCACCGCTGGCGATGCTGGCCGAACTGATGAACGGCATGATCGCCGCGTCGCTGCCGCAGCCCTCGCCCAGGTCGCAGTTGAAGTCGATGCGGCGCGCGGGCATGGCGGCTACTTGCGTTGCCGGAACAACAGGGAGACGCCGACCGCGATCAGGATCAGCGGCCACCACGTGGAGAGCAGCCGGCTGGGGTCGAGATCGGTCCAGCCCAGGTTGCGGGCCAGGAACAGGATCCCCAGGGCGATCAGGATCAGGGCAGTGACGAGGTGTTGGCGCATGAGGGACCAGAAAGGAAAGGGCGCCGCGAGACTAGGCAATCGCCCGCCGCGCCGCAAATGTCAGCATGCGCGTGATCGCCCTTCGATGGCCAGCGCCAGCCGTGCGAAGCGCTGCCTTTGCAGCTCCAGCGCACGGCGCGCGGCCGCAGGCGTGCAGCTCCGGAAGCTGAGGCTGTCGCCAGGCCGCAGCTGGGCCAGCTTGGGCCAGTCTGCGCGGATGGCATGGGCGATGCGCGGATAACCGCCGTGGGTCTGGGCGTCGGCCAGCAGCACGATCGGGCGTCCGTCGGGCGGCAGCTGCACGGTGCCGGGGAAGACCGGTTCGCTGATCCGCTCGCGCGCGGTATCCGGCGTCAGCGCGTGCCCCTGCAGACGCAGCCCCTGGCGGTTGCTGGCGGCGTCGACGCGCCATGGCCCGTCGCAGAGCGCTTCGATGACATCCGGCGCCTCCCCGGGCAGGATCCGGATGGTCGGGAACGGATCGTCGTCCGGCGCCTGTTCGATCCACCACGATGCGGCATGCACGGCCGCCACCGCGCGCGTCGCACGCGATGCCAGCGGGAGCACGTCGCCCATGGCGAGCGCGCGCCCGCGCATGCCGCCGAAGCCGCCGCGCAGATCGGTGGACTTGCTCCCCAGGATCTCGGGGACCGCGAATCCCCCTTCGACCGCCAGGTAGGTGCGCGCCCCCTCGTGGCATGCGCCCAGTTCCAGCACGGTGCCCGCGGGCAGGTCGACCGGACGTGCCATCGGGATGGCCTGCGCGTCCACTCGCGCATCGATCCGTGCGCCGCACAGCGCGATGCATGTGGCCACGTCGAAACGCAGCACAGGTCCGCTGAGCGTGATCTCCAGCGTGGCCGCGTCGTCGGTATTGCCCGCGATCCGGTTGGCCAGGGCATGCGACCACGCATCCAGCGCGCCTGCCGAGCCCACGCCCAGATGGCGCCAGCCCGGGCGCCCGGCATCCTGCAGCGTGGTCAGCAGGCCCGCCGCGAGCACATGCACGCTGTTCACCTGCGGCTCCTGCGCGCCCGCGGCGCGGCCAGCCGAGCGAACTCGTCCGCATCGATCGGCACAAAGCGCACTTGTTGGCCGGGCGCGACCAGGTTCGGTGTCGCGCGCGCCGGATCGAACAGGGTCAGTGGCGTGCGGCCGATGATGCGCCAGCCCCCAGGACCCTGGCGCGGATAGATCCCGGTCTGGGCGCCGCCGATACCGACGCTGCCGGCGGCCACGCGCGTGCGCGGAGTGTCCAGGCGCGGCATCGCCAGGCCGCGATCCAGGCCAAGCAGATAGGGAAACCCGGGCGCGAAGCCGAGCATCGCCACCCGGTAAACGCCTGCCGCGTGGCGCGCGATCGCCTCGTGCGCGCTGAGTCCGGCGTGTGCGGCAAGCGCCTCCAGGTCGGGTCCGTACTCGCCGCCGTAGCACACCGGCACCTCGAACAGCGGCAGCGTGGCTTCCGTCGCTTCGTGCGCGTCGAACGCACCCTGCCGCAGCCAGTCCCGCGCATGTTGGAGTGCGTCTGGGGCGGCGACGGCGTTGGGATCGATCCCCAGCGCCAGGCTGGCGAAGCCGGGCACCAGTTCGCGCAGCCAGGCCGGGCGCCGGCTTTCGATGGCGGCGGCCAGCGCGTGGACGCGCTGGTTGATGGCCGGATCCAGGCGCTGCTCGAAGCGCAGCAGCAGGGCGTCTTCGCCCAGCGGTTCGACGCGCCACTCCCGCTCGTTCACCCCCGCAGCGCGTCCTGCAGCGCGGCGATGCGCTGGACCAGCGCCTCGGGTGAGTAGGGCTGCGCAGCGACCCGGCCCCAGACGGGTGCGGGCCAGGCGGGATCCTCGCGGAAGCGCGCGATCACGTGCACGTGCAGTTGCGGCACCAGGTTGCCCAGTGCGGCCACGTTGAGCTTGTACGGACGGAACGACCTGCGCAGCGCATGTGAAGCCGTGTCGATCTCGTCGCTCAGCCGGTGTCGCTGCGCCGTGTCCAGATCGAGCAGCTCGACCGCATCGGCCACGCGCGGCACCAGCACCAGCCACGGATAGTTCGCATCGTCCATCAGGCGCAGCTCGCACAGCTCGAGCGTCGCCAGCGGATGGGTGTCGTCGGCCAGCTGCGGGTGCAGGTGCCAGCCATTCATGACAGCTGCGCCTCGAAGAAGGCGAGCGTGCGCTTCAATGCAAGGTCCGCGCTTTCGGCATGGAAGTGGGCGGGATCCACGTCGCGGTTGAAGGCATGGCCGGCGCCCGGATACACGTACAGTTCCGCATCCGGGTGCGCGCTGCGGTGCGCCTCCACATCGGCCGGCGGCGTGCTGGCATCGTCCGCGCCGAAGTGGAACAGCATCGGTGCCCGCAGCGGTTCCTGCAGGAACGGCACGGTGCGCGCGCCGTAATAGCTCACCGCCGGCAGGCCCAGGCGCGTATTCGCGAGATAGGCCACGCTGCCGCCCCAGCAATACCCCACCACGCCGACCTTCAGGCCGTCACCGCGCAGGCGCTCGGCGGCCGCGGCGACGATCGCCAGGGCGCGATCGAATCCGAGCTCGGCCGCCAGCGCGCGCCCGCGTGCGAATCCGTCTTCCCCGTAACCCAGTTCCACGTCGGCCTGCACCGGATCGAACAGCGATGGCGCCAGCGCGCGATAGCCGCTGGCCGCGAAGCGCTCGGTGACGCTGCGCATGTGCTCGTTGACGCCGAAGATCTCCTGCACCACCACCAGCGCGCCGCGCGGCGCGCCGTCGGGTTCGGCCAGCCAGCCGTCGACTAGGCCGTGCGAGGTTTCGATCGCGATATCGCGGCCCATGCGCCGTCCTTCGTTCGGTTCGGGACGATTCTAGCGCCGTGGCTCCTATAATTCCCCGATGTCGCTCGCCAATCCAAAAGTCGGTTTCGTCAGCCTCGGCTGCCCCAAGGCTCTGGTCGACTCCGAGCGCATCCTCACCCAGCTGCGGGTCGAAGGTTACGATCTTGTGCAGAGCTACGACGATGCCGACGTGGTGGTGGTCAATACCTGCGGCTTCATCGACTCGGCGGTGACCGAATCCCTGGACGCGATCGGCGAGGCCATGGCCGAGAACGGCAGGGTCATCGTCACCGGCTGCCTGGGCAAGCGCAGCGAAGTGATCCGCGAAGCCTATCCGGACGTGCTGTCGATCAGCGGCCCGCAGGACTACGCCAGTGTGATGGAGGCGGTGCACACCGCATTACCGCCCAGGCACGATCCGTTCGTCGATCTGGTCCCGGACTACGGTCTCAAGCTCACCCCGAAGCATTACGCCTACCTGAAGATCTCCGAAGGCTGCAACCACCGCTGCAGCTTCTGCATCATCCCGTCGATGCGCGGCGACCTGGTCTCGCGCCCGGTCGACAAGGTGCTGCGCGAAGCCGAAAAGCTGGTGCGCGGCGGGGTCAGGGAGCTGCTGGTGGTCTCGCAGGACACGTCGGCCTACGGCGTCGACCTGAAGTATGCAGAGCGTGAATGGCATGGCCGGCCGTACCAGGCCCGGATGCAGGCGCTGTGCGAAGGCCTGGGCGAACTCGGGGTGTGGACGCGGCTGCATTACGTCTACCCGTATCCGCACGTCGACAGCGTGATCCCGCTGATGGCCGAAGGGAAGATCCTTCCGTACCTGGACATCCCGTTCCAGCACGCCAGCCCGCGCGTGCTGAAACTGATGAAGCGGCCCGGCGCGGTGGACAAGACCCTGGAGCGGATCCAGCGCTGGCGCGCGATCTGTCCGGAGCTGACGATCCGCAGCACCTTCATCGTCGGCTTCCCGGGCGAGACCGAAACCGAGTTCGAGGAACTGCTGGATTTCCTCGACCAGGCGCAGCTCGATCGCGTCGGCGCGTTTGCCTATTCGCCGGTGCAGGGCGCAGCGGCGAACGCGCTGCCCGATCCTGTCGACGAAGCAGTGAAACAGGAACGACTGGCGCGCTTCATGCAACGGCAGGAGCAGATTTCATCCGCCCGGCTGGAAGCCAAGGTCGGCAGCGTGCAGCGCTGCATCGTCGATGCCATAGACGGCGAGCTCGCCATCGCCCGGTCGATGGCCGACGCGCCGGAGATCGACGGCCTGGTGCAGGTGCAGAACGGGCTCGAGGCCGGGCTGCAGCCTGGCGATTTCGCCGATGTGGAGATCATGGGCAGCGACGAGCACGATCTGTACGGTGAGGTTGTGCCGGAGCAAACGGCCTAGGGGTCCCGGCGCCACGCGATCGGCAAGATCGCAATCGCGGAGGGGCGCCGCGGGGAACGTCCGCAGCCTCGCGGGAGTAAGCTTCTCCCGGCCATGGCATCGATCCCGGAATCCGAAGGCCGCCTCATGCAACCGGCGCGCACGGTGCTGCGCCACCGATGGCCCTTGCGGCTGATGCACTGGATCAACCTGGCCTGCATGCTGGCCCTGGTCGGCAGCGGCCTGCAGATCTTCAACGCGCATCCGGCGCTGTACTGGGGCGAGGCTTCGCACTTCGATACGCCGCTGTTGGCGATGGAATCGGTGCGCGGCGCGGACGGCAAGGGGCAGGGGGTCACCCGCCTGGGCAATGCGACCTACGACACCACCGGGCTGTTCGGTGTTTCGGCGAATGCCGAAGGTCGCAACGTCAGGCGCGGATTCCCCGAATGGGCGACGATCCCGGGCCCGCGTTCACTGGCCCTGGGCCGGCGCTGGCATTTCTTCTTCGCCTGGGCCTGGGTGATCAACGGCATCTGTTACCTGGCCTGGTCGCTGGCCAGCCGCCACCTGCGCGACGACCTGGCGATGCGGCGCCGCGACTGGCGCGAGGTGCCGCGCTCGGTGCTCGACCACCTGCGCTTCCGGCACCCGCAGGGTAGCGAGGCCCTGCGCTACAACCCGCTGCAGAAGCTCGCCTATCTCGGCGTGATCTTTGTGCTGACGCCGCTGGTCCTCCTCACCGGCCTGTCGATGTCACCGCAGCTCGACAGTGTGATGTCCGGATTCATTGCACTGGTGGGCGGCCGCCAGTCGGCGCGCACGCTGCATTTCGTGGCGATGTCGCTGTTCGTGCTGTTCACCCTGGTGCATGTGCTGATGGTGGTCTACGCAGGCCCGATCAACGAGATGCGTTCGATGATCACCGGGCGCTTCCGGGTGCGCGGTGAGCAGGGAGGAGCAGCCCATGCCGAATGAGGATTTCGCCGCCAATCGCCGCCGCTTCCTGCGCCTGTCGCTGGGCGCCGGCGCGGGCCTGCTGGCCGGTTGCGATGCGCAATCGCAGCGCGAGGGCTTCGTCGATGCGCTCAGCCTCGCCGAGCCGCTGAACCGGCGCATGCAGCGTCTGCTCACCGGCGATCGGCTCGCGCGCGAATTCCCCGCCAGCATGATCTCGCCGGTGTTCAAGCCCAATGGCTCGATCGATCCGCGCACGCCCGAATACCTCGCGTTGAAGGCGCAGGGTTTCGCCGCCTATCGCCTGCGCATACGCGGGCTGGTCGAGCGTCCGCTGGAGTTCGCGCTCCATGCGCTGCAGGCCATGCCCGCGCGCACCCAGATCACGCGCCATGACTGCGTGGAGGGCTGGAGCGTGATCGGCCAATGGACCGGCGTGCCGCTGGCGCATCTGCTGGGCCTGGCGCGGCTCAGGCCAGGCGCGCGCTATGTGGTGTTCCACTGCTTCGACGACCTGCTGGGCGACGGCAGCCGCTATTACGAAAGCATCGACCTGCACGATGCGTTGCACCCGCAGACCATCGCCGCGTACGCGCTCAACGGCGCTCCGGTTCCGGTGGCGAACGGCGCGCCGCTGCGCATGCGCATCGAACGCAAGCTCGGCTACAAGCAGCCCAAGTACGTCCACACCATCGAAGTGGTCGACGGCTATGCGCGGCTGGCGGGCGGGAAGGGCGGTACCTGGGAAGACCAGGGATACGACTGGTACGGCGGGATCTGAGCCGGACGCTGGTGGGAGCGGCCTCGGCCGCGAATGCTTTTCTCCCGTGGCCGATTGCAGCGAAAAGCGTCGCGGCCGAGGCCACTCCCACAGAAGCAGGAATCGCGGCGCAGGCCGCTCCCACGTCGAGCACCTCCCGCCAGTTGACGCGGCTTTGGCATTACGCGCGCACAATCCAGTCCGTACCCGCATCGGAGCCTCGCCATGGCGCAAAGGAACCTGTTCACCCGCATGGCGAACGCGGCCTCCCGCTTCGCCGGCAGCCCAGTGAGCTTCGTGCTGGCCTTGTTGGTGGTGCTGGCATGGCTGGCGAGCGGCCCACTGTTCAAGTTCAGCGACACCTGGCAGCTGGTCATCAACACCGGCACCACCATCGTCACCTTTCTGATGGTGTTCCTGATCCAGAACAGCCAGAACCGCGACAGCCGGGCGCTGCAGATCAAGCTGGACGAACTGATCCGGGCCACGCGCGGCGCGCACAACAAGCTGCTCGACCTGGAAGAGCTAGAGGAGTCGGAACTTAAGGCGTTCCAGGACCGATACGAAGCTCTTGCCAAACGTGCGCGCGAGTGCGACTCGCAGGAGGAGGAGGACATCGGTTCGCCCGAGGTCGACGAGCCGCGGCGCAGTACTCAATCGGAGTAGCGCACCTCGACGATCGCGTAGCGTGCGATTCCGCCCGGCAGCACGGCATCGAACTCGTCGTCGAAGCGCTTCTTCAGCATCGCCCGCGCCAGCGGCGAATCGATGCTGATCCAGCCGCGGCCGGCGTCGGTTTCGTCCGGGCCGACGATGCGGTAGAGCAGCATCTCGCCGGTCGCGGTGTTCTCCAGGGTGACGTGCGCGCCGAAGAATACGGCCCCGCGGTCGGAGGGCGGCGCATCGACCACGCGCAGCGATTCCAGGCGCTTGGTCAGATAGCGCACCCGGCGGTCGATCTCGCCCAGCTGCTTCTTGCGGTAGGTGTATTCGGCGTTCTCCGAGCGGTCGCCTTCGGCCGCGGCGGCGGCGAGCGCCTTGACCACATCGGGGCGTTTCACCCGCCAAAGCTCGTCGAGCTCCGCCTTCAGCCGGGCATGGCCTTCGCGCGTGATCAGTGCGGTGCTCTTTTCGGCGGGTGGGCGCCAGCGCGACATCAGGAAGCCGGAAGGAACAAGGGGCGGTGGTTATCGCAGACCACCGCCCCGGACTCAAGCGACGGTTTGCTTATTTGCCCGCTTGTTCGACCAGTTGCTCCGCGGTGTAGGGCCCGGACACGAGGGTATCGGTGTGATAGGCCATGACCTGCCTGAATTCCAGCGAGGCGCGTGCGCCGGTGGTCAGGCCGCGCTTTTTCGCCTCGGCGTCGCTGCGCTCGGATGTCGCCTCGTCCAGATCAGGTGCGATGGCGATGTAGTCCCAACTGTCGCCGCTCAAGTGCGCATACCACTGGGTGGCGGCGACGCCGATCTCGCGATCCACCGCGTCGCGCGCGGCCATCCATTTGAGGAACTCGAGGTGCTTGCCCGGAGCGACCCGGTAGAGGGAGACGATGCTGTTGGGTGCCTCCTGGGCAGCAGTTGGCAGGGTGGTGGCGAAAGCCGCGATGCCGAGCACGGTCGCGGCCAGCAGGTGCGAGGGACGTGTCATGACGGACTCCATGCGCTTCAGGCGAAGCGCGTTCCGGACGAGGGATCGATGGCGCCGCATGGTCCGGGGCAGCGGTACCGCCGCGCATGCGTGTGCCAGCCATGCGCCCGCTACAACGCCGCTCACATGGCTCAGCGGCCAGCGAGGACAGGTCCGGTAACGGGCTGGGCGGTACCGGCGAAAATGCGCACCGGTGCGCGGGCGGATCAGTCGCTGCGGCGACGCAGCGTTTGGCCGCCCTCAGCCTGGGTGATTTCGTCCTTCGATACCACCGTGTAGCTGCGGTCGGGCTCGGACTTGTCGTCGGAGTCCAGCAGCAGGGTCTTGCCGTCGGCTGCTGCGCTCCAGGTGCCCGTGCTCTCGAGGTCGGCGTCGGCGCTGGCCGCGTGCACGGTCATGGCGTAGCGGCCGTCTGCCTTGAACTCGATGCGCGCGCCTTCGGTGGCGAAAGTGCCGGCGAAGCCCTTGGTATCGACGCCGCCAATCGTGTTCTCCGCCGGTTGCACTCCGGCCTCGGCCGGCGTGTTGTCGACCGCGGCGATCGCATCGGTGCCGGGAATCTTCGCCGGCTCGGCCGGCGCCGCTTCCGCCGCGGCCTGCGCCTGCGCTTCCGGCGCTGCGGCGGGCGCGGGCGCATCGCGGGTGCAGGCGGCGAACGCGAGCGAAATGACGGCCAGGGCCGCGAGGCGATGCGGGTTGGATGACGTCATGATCCGGCCTCTTTGTCGAAGGAAAGAAATCAGCGCTTGCCGCCGAAAATGCCGCCGAGCACGCCGCGCAGGATCTGGCGGCCGATCTGGCTGCCGATGGTGCGCGCGGTCTGCTTGGCCATGGTCTCGACCATGCCCTGGCGGCGCTTGGTGCCGAACACGGCGTCTTTCACCGCGCGGCCGAAGCCGCTGTCCTCGGCCTCGTCCTGCGCACGCGTCTTCGCCGCGGGCGCCTTGGCCTGTTCGGCCGAGGCTTCGGCCTTCTTGGCCAGCATCTCGGCGGCGGATTCGCGATCGACGCGCTGATCGTACTTCGCGCCCACCGGGCTACCGGCGCGCACCTGCTGGCGCTCGGCGTCGGTGATCGCGCCCATCCGGCAGCGCGGCGGCGCGATCAGGGTCTTTTCGACCGGCATCGGCACGCCTTTGTCCTGCAGGGTGGAGACCAGTGCCTCGCCCACGCCGAGCTGGCCGATCACCTTGGCTACGTCCAGGTCCGGATTGGCGACGAAGGTTTCCGCCGCGGTCCTGACCGCCTTCTGGTCGCGCGGCGTGAATGCGCGCAGCGCGTGCTGGAAGCGGTTGCCCATCTGCCCGAGGATCTCGTCGGGCACGTCATCGGGGAACTGCGAGCAGAAGTACACGCCCACGCCCTTGGACCGGATGATCCGCACCACCTGCTCGATGCGCTGCTGCAGCGCAGGCGGGGCGTCGTCGAACAGCAGATGCGCCTCGTCGAACACGAACACCAGCTTCGGTTTGTCGAGATCGCCGACCTCGGGCAGGTGCTCGAACAGTTCCGACAGCAGCCACAGCAGGAAGGTGGAATACAGCTTCGGTTTCAGGACCAGCTGCTCCGCGGCGAGGATGCCGATCACACCGCGGCCGTCGGGCGTGGTGCGCATCAGGTCGGCCAGCTCCAGCGCGGGCTCGCCGAAGAACTGGTCGGCGCCTTCAGCCTCCAGGCGCAGCAGCGCGCGCTGGATTGCGCCGATCGACTGCGCGCTCACCAGCCCGTACTCGGTGGAGATGTCCTTGCGCTGGTCGGCGACCAGGCCAAGCAGGGCGCGCAGGTCCTCCAGGTCCAGCAGCAGCAGGCCGCGGTCGTCGGCCAGTTTGAACACGATATCGAGCACGCCGCCCTGGGTGTCGTTCAGATCCAGGATGCGGCCGAGCAGCAGCGAGCCCATCTCGCTGACAGTGGTGCGCACCGGGTGGCCGGACTTGCCCCACAGGTCCCAGAACACGACCGGCGCCGCCTCATTGCGGTAATCGGGCATGCCGATCTCGGCGATGCGCTGCTGCAGCTTGTCGCCGGTACTGCCGGCGACAGCCAGGCCGGCCACGTCGCCCTTCACGTCGGCCATGAACACCGGCACGCCGATGCGCGAGAAGCCCTCGGCCAGGGTCATCAGGGTGACGGTCTTGCCCGTGCCGGTGGCGCCGGCGACCAGGCCGTGGCGATTGCCGAACTTCGGCTGCAGCCAGACCTGGCCCGCGTCGGCAGGAATGACCGCCTTGCCCACCAGAATGGCGTTGGTCGCGAGCTGATCCATGGCATGGTCCTGGCGGGGGAAGCCGAATTCTATGCGACCGCCGCGTGCATGCACCGCGCGTGACCAGGTGTGACCGATGACCTTGTCGCCCTCACGCGGGCGCGGCTACCCTGCCACTTCCCCTGGTTGCCTTGTCTTCGATGCCCTCTTTTGCCCCACTCCGCAGCATTGTGCTGTCCTTCGCCGCGCTTCTGATGTTCGCACCCGCCGCGCAGGCGCAATCGCGCCGCGACCGCGCCAACATCGAGGTCCTGCAGCGCAATCTGGAGGGTGCGGAGGCGCGTTACCGCGCCGCGAGCGGCGACCCCGAGACCAGCGTCGCGGCCGCGCGCGACATGGAGACCGCGATCACCGGCTGCGCGAAACAGCGTGGCTGCGATCTTGCCGCCTTCCTGCAGACCTATCGCACGGCACTGCAGTCGGGCGGCGAAGAGCCGCAGGAACTCGACGTAGGCGGTGGCGACGACCCGATCGACTTCACCGCCGACGACGTACCGGCAGAGGCCACCGCGGACGCACTGCTCGACGATCGCAACCGGCGCTTCGCACAGGCGGTGCAGTTCAATCCGGCCGTGCAGGCGGGAATCCGACGCTGGTTGACCGACATGCGTCCGTCGCTGATGCAGAGCTTCGAAAACTATCAGTACCTGCGGCCGCTGATGGCGCCCGCCTTCCAGCAGCGTGGCCTGCCCGAAGCGCTCCTGTTCGGTATCCTGGCCAAGGAATCGAACGGCAAGGTGCATGTGGGTTCGCGCGCCGGCGCGGTCGGTCCGCTGCAGTTCATGCCGGCGACCGGTCGCCGTTTCGGCCTGGGCAACGATGGCAGCGGGTTCGACACCCGCTACGACCCGCGCGCTTCGGCGCAGGCGGCGGCCTCCTACCTGATCGAGCGCTACAACTCGCTCAACAGCAACATCGAGATGACCCTGGCCGCCTACAACGGGGGCGAAGGTCGCGCCCAACGCGTCTACAACGCGGGTGGGAATAATTTCTGGAGCTACGACACCTACAACCAGTTCCCCGCAGAAACTCGCGATTACGTGCCGATGGTGATCGCGGCGGCCTGGCTGTACCTGCATCCGAAGGACTACGGGCTGCGCTTTCCGCGCGTGGCCTCGAAGCCGGCGATGCTGCGGCTCAAGCGTCCGACAAGCATCTACGAGCTGACCATCTGCCTGGGCAACACCCGCTACACCGACGGCTTCTTCCGTGCGCTGCGCAACCTCAATCCGCGTCTGGATACCGACAGCCTGTTGCCCGCCGGGGGCAGCATCAATGCCACGACCCAGATCGTGCGCCTGTACAACCGCTATTGCGCGCAGGGCGAACGTGCCGAACTCGCGCACAAGCTGGTGACCAGCGATCCCTCGCTCGCGATCGTGCGCGTGGGCGACGTGAGTACGGTCCAGACGCTTCCCGCGGCGGCCGTGGGCCCGGATCCGCAAGGCAAGCAGGTCTACGTGCCGGGGCAGGGAGCGGTGCAGGCCACCGTCGCCACCGGCCAGCCGGCCAAACCGATCGCACCGAACGAGCACCTGGTCGTGCGCGGCGATACCCTGGTTTCGATCGCAGCGAAATACGGCTGCGGTACCAAGGATCTGGCCGCAGCCAACGGCATCAAGCCGCCGCGTTACGACATCCGGCCCGGTCAGCGCCTGAAGCTGCAGGGGTGCAGGCAGTAGCCGGCGGCATGCGCGCCGCGCCCGTTATTTCAGGGTCGCCAATCGCTCGCCCAGCCTGACCGGCGACTCGGCGGAAAGTGCGGACGAAAGCTGCGCCACACCGCGCGGCAGCAGCACGATCACCGTCGATCCGTAGTTGAAGCGTGCCATCTCCGCGAAGCGTTCCAGGACGATGCGCTCGCCGCGGTAGTCCTTGACGGTGATCGCGTCGCCGTAGCGCGGGATCTCCTCGCCGCTCCACACGGTTTCCACGCCAGACACCAATAGCGCGCCGACCATCACCAGGCACATCGGTCCGAAATCGGTGTCGAAGTGGCAGACCAGGCGCTCGTTGCGCGCGAACAGGCGCGGCACGCGGCGCACGGCATCCGGGCCGACGCTGAACAACCGACCCGGCACGTGCACGGTTTCGCGCAGCGTACCGGTCCAGGGCATGTGGACCCGGTGATAGTCCTTCGGCGACAGGTAGACCGTCGCGAACAGGCCGTCGGCGAAGGGGCGCGCGGCCGCTTCATCGGCCAGGAGTTCTTCCGCAGTGAATGACTGACCCTTGGCCTGGAAGATGCGCCCGCTTTCGATTGCGCCGCACTGGCTGATGCGCCCGTCGGCCGGCATCAGCAGCGCGCGCGGATCCGGGTCGGGAACGCGTGCGCCCTCGCGCAGGGCGCGGGTGAAGAACTGGTTGAAGGTGGCGTAGCTGCCCGGGTCGGGATTGCGCGCCTCCGACAGGTCCACGCCGAACCTGCGCGTCACCGTATCGATCAGCCATCGGCTGAGCCACGTGTTCGGGGAATAGGCCAGCCGCCGTGCCGCCGCCGACAACAGGCGATGCGGCAGAACATGGGTCAGCGCCGTGACCAGGCTCATTTCCCGGGTCCTGTGGCGGGGGCATGCCCGCTCAGGACCAGCAGGTCGGATGCGATGCTGCTGGGCACGAACGGCGGCGAGATGATGCCAGCCATGCGCGATTCGGGGTCGAGCACGGCGATGGTGGCCGAGTGGTCCACGCTGTACTGGTCGGCGGGCACGCCGCGGGGTGCCGGCACCTTCGCGAACACCATGCTCAGCGAGCGGGCGAAACTTTCCAGTGCGGGAATATCGGCCGTCGCTGCCAGCGTGTCGCGGTGGAAGCCATGCGCGTATTCGCCGATGCGGTCGCTGCTGTCGCGATCGGGATCGACCGAGACGAACAGCACCCGCGGCCGGGTGGAAGCCGGCAGCGCCTGCCACTGTTGCTGCGCCTGCGCCAGCTCGGCGAGCGTGGTCGGACAGACGTCGGGGCAATGGGTGAAGCCGAGGAAGACCAGGGTCCAGTGCCCCTTCAGCTCGCCCGGCACCAGCTGGGTGCCATCGGACTGGCGCAGCGCGAACTCCGGTAGCGGACGCGGCTGCGGAAACAGACGCACGACCTGGAGGTCGGGCGTCGAGCGCACGGCGCCTTCGCCGTAGAAGCGCTCGGCCGCCCACAGGCCCAACCCCATCGCGACCGCGACGAGCAGGATGTACAACGTGGTGCGATTGAACATGGTGATGCTGGTCCGGCGCCGGATCGGAGGGGCATGATAGCTGCGCAGCCGTATAATCCGGTGCCGGAGCGATCGCCGCCCCTCCCGAGCCTGGCGAAGGCCATGACCAACGAGCTGCATACCATCATCGACCTGATCCGCTACGGCGCGAGCCGCTTCAATGCGGCCGGGCTGACGTTCGGGCACAGCTACGACAATGCGCTGGATGAGGCCACCCAGCTGACCCTGCATGCGCTGCACCTGCCGCACGACCTGAGCCCGGTCTACGGCAACGCGCGGATCACCGAAGCGGAGAAGGAAGACGTGCTGGGGCTGTTCCTGCGCCGGATCGAGGAGCGTATTCCCGCGGCCTACCTGACCGGCGAAGCCTGGTTCGCGGGACTGTCGTTCAAGACCGACGCGCGCGCACTGGTGCCGCGCTCGCCGATCGCCGAGCTGATCGAATCCGGCTTCGAACCCTGGCTCGGCGGGCGCGAGGTGAGACGCGCGCTGGACCTGTGCACCGGCTCGGGCTGCATCGCGATCGCCATGGCGCACCACAATCCCGAGTGGCACGTGGACGGCGCCGACATCAGCGACGATGCGCTGGCGCTGGCGCGGGAAAACGAGAAGCGTCTGCACGTCGAAAACGTGCGATTCGTGAAATCGGACCTGTTCTCCGCGCTGCGCGGCGAGCATTACGACCTGATCGTCACCAATCCGCCCTACGTCAGCAACGCCGAGACCGATGCGTTGCCGCAGGAATACTCCTTCGAACCCGAGCTGGGGCTGCGCGCTGGCGACGACGGCCTGGATCTTGCGTTGCGCATCCTGCGCGACGCGCCGCTGCACCTGACCGAGGACGGACTGCTGATCTGCGAAGTCGGCGAATCCGAGCAGGCGCTGGTGCGCCTGCTGCCGGAACTGCCGTTGGCCTGGGTGGAGTTCAAGGTGGGGCAGATGGGCGTGTTCGTGGCCGAGCGGCAGGACCTGGTCACCCACCATGCCAGGATCAAGGTGCTGGCCGATGCACGCGAAGGGCACGGGGCGGACGAGGCGCCGCGGGCGGCGGGTGGGTTGTTTTGACGTTGCTGCGCGCGAGCGTTTTCAAGTCCGGCACCTTTTTCTTCATAAAGCAGGGCTTTCGCCTGCGGCGAGTTACTTTTCTTTGCTGGTGCAAAGAAAAGTAACCAAAAGAAAGCACCTTTCTCGTGAGGTCAACACCGCTCAGGGGATGCGCGGTGCTGTCGCCATTTTCGGACTCGCCATCCATGGCTCGGTCCGAAAACGGCCGGCATCCATGCCGGCCGCCCTACGGGTGTTCGGATGCAGGTCGCATGCGCAGCGTCGAGAACGTCAAAGGCTTGGTCGAGCCATCAGCCGCAGGTGCGTTCTGGTGAGTTGATCGTTCCTGCCTTTGACTTTCCTGCTCCGCCAGCCGCCACTAACGTTCGGAAACCCCGAAGGGGCGGCGGCCATGGATGGCCGCCGTTTTCGGATCGAGGCAGGAGGCCGAGTCCGAAAATTCCTTCGCCACCCAGACGCCCTGAGCGATCTGTCGAGGAAGGTGCTTTCTTTGGTTACTTTCTTTGCACCAGCAAAGAAAGTAACTCGCCGAAAGGCGAAAGCTTTCGCTCCTGAGGCATCTCGACGGCGAGAGTAGTCCGTATGCGATGAAGCCATTTGACTTCCGCCCCATATCCGTGCGAACTCTCCAGCCGAGCCCCCGATCCAACCCAGAACTTCCTTGAACACCTTCGGCCACCTCCTCCGCGTCACCACCTTCGGCGAATCCCACGGCCCCGCGATCGGCTGCGTGGTCGATGGCTGCCCGCCGGGCCTTGCGCTTGAACCGGGCGATTTCGCGCACGACCTCGCGCGCCGTGCGACCGGCAAGACCCGTCACACGTCGGCGCGGCACGAGACCGACCAGGTGGAGATCCTGAGCGGCGTCTACGAAGGCCGCACCACCGGTACCCCGATCGCCTTGCTGATCCGCAACACCGATGCGCGCAGCAAGGACTACGCCAAGATCGCCGAGCAATTCCGGCCCGGCCACGCCGACTACACCTACTGGCACAAGTACGGGCTGCGCGACCCGCGTGGCGGCGGTCGCTCGTCGGCGCGCGAGACCACGATGCGCGTGGCGGCCGCGACGATCGCGAAGAAATGGCTGGCTGAGCGCTTCGGCGTGCATGTGCGCGCGTATGTCGCACAGATCGGCGACGTCGTTCCGCGCAGCCACGACTGGAGCGCCGTCGAAGACAATCCGTTCTTCTGGCCCGATGCCGGCCAGGTCGCGGAGCTGGAAAGCTACATGGACGCGCTGCGCAAGTCGGGCGATTCGGTGGGTGCGCGCATCACCGCGGTCGCCGACGGCGTGCCGCCTGGCTGGGGCGAGCCGGTCTACGGCAAGCTCGACGCCGAACTCGCCGCGGCCATGATGTCGATCAATGCGGTCAAGGGCGTGGAGGTCGGCGACGGATTCGCCAGCGTCGCGCAAAAGGGGACAGAGCATCGCGACGAAGCCATCCGCAGCGGCTTCCTGTCCAACCACGCCGGCGGCATCCTCGGCGGCATCTCCAGCGGCCAGCAGATCGTGGTGTCGGTGGCGTTCAAACCCACTTCAAGCCTGCGCCTGCCGGGCCGTGGCCTGGACGTGCATGGCGAGGAAGTGCAGGTCGTGACCACCGGACGCCACGATCCGTGCGTGGGATTGCGCGCGCCGCCGATCTGCGAAGCGATGCTGGCCCTGGTGTTGATGGACCAGGCGCTGCGGCACCGCGCGCAATGCGGCGACGTGGGTGATGTGACGCCGCGTATCCCGCCGCAGGCCGATGTCTGAGGTGCGGCCGCGGGTCTGGGTCTCGCAGCCACTGTTCGACGACATCGTCGCGCGGCTCGCAGCGCATTTCGAAGTCGACAGCGCGCCGCAGGTGACCAGCCACGGCAGCGCCGCCATCGCCGCCGCCCTGTGCGAGGCCGACGGCGCGCTGGTCACCCTCAATGATCCGGTCGGCGCGGCCGAGGTCGCCGAGGCGCCGCGCCTGCGCGCGATCGCCAATGTCGCGGTCGGTTACGACAACCTCGATATCGCCGCGCTGCAGGCACGCGGCATCGTGGTCACCAACACCCCCGACGTGCTGACCGAAACGACCGCCGATCTGGGCTTCGCGCTGATGCTCGCGGCGGCGCGCCGCATCGGCGAGGCCGAACGCTGGCTGCGCGCCGGGCAGTGGCGGGGTTGGGCATTCACCCAGATGCTCGGTCGCGACGTGCACGGCGCCACGCTCGGGATTCTCGGCATGGGCCGGATCGGGCAGGGCATCGCGCGGCGTGCGATCGGGTTCGGGATGCGCACGCTGTACCACAACCGCCAACGCCTGCCCGGGCCCATCGAACAGGCTTGCCAGGCGCATTACGTCGGCTTCGACGAACTGCTGTCCGGCTCCGACCACCTGGTTCTTGCGCTGCCGTACGGCGCGCACAGCCGCCATATCATCGACGCCGCCGCCCTCGCGCGGATGAAGCCCGGCGCCACGCTCACCAATATCGCCCGCGGCGGCCTGGTCGACGAGGACGCACTGGCCGACGCGCTGGAAGCCGGCGGGCTGGCCGCCGCCGGCCTGGACGTGTTCGAAGGCGAGCCGCGGGTCAATCCGCGCCTGCTCGCACTGCCCAATGTGGTACTCACTCCGCATATCGGCAGCGGCAGCCTGGCCACGCGCCGTGCGATGGTGGCGCTGGCCGTGGATAATCTGATCGCGGCGCTGGGTTTCGGTCCCGATGCGGGGCGGCCGCCCAACCCCATCCCCCCGGTCACTCCGCCCGGCACCTAGGTGCCGGGCACGCGCGATCTCCATTCGCAGTCCGACGTTGCCGACCACAGGTCGCCGACGTTCGGATGCGCTTCAATCTCGAGAGGAAACAGATGAGCAAGCCGGCTTCAGACACGCGTTCTTCCGACCGGCGGTTCAAGGTCGCGGTGGTGGGCGCGACCGGTGCGGTCGGCGAAATGATGCTCTCGGTGCTGGCCGAACGCCGGTTTCCCGCACGCGAGGTCGTGGCCCTGGCCAGCGAGCGCTCCGCCGGTGGGCACG
Source organism: Lysobacter sp. M2-1 (assembly GCF_022662495.1). Lineage (GTDB taxonomy): Bacteria > Pseudomonadota > Gammaproteobacteria > Xanthomonadales > Xanthomonadaceae > JAKPBU01. The sequence continues at coordinate 46,904 of NZ_JAKPBU010000010.1, read as the reverse complement.
TCGCCTTCGGCGACGACGAACTGCTGGTGCACGACCTGGCCACCTTCGATCCGGCCGGGGTCGACATCGCCCTGTTCTCGGCTGGCGGCTCGGTCTCGAAGGAATACGCGCCCAGGTTCGCCGCCGCGGGCGCGGTCGTGATCGACAACAGCTCGGCGTTCCGCTACGACGACGATATCCCGCTGGTGGTGAGCGAGGTCAATCCGCAAGCCGTGCGTCAGCGCCCGCGCGGGATCATCGCCAACCCCAACTGCTCGACCATGCAGATGCTCGTGGCGCTCAAGCCGATCTACGACGCCGCGGGCATCGACCGTCTCAACATCGCCACCTACCAGTCGGTGTCCGGCACCGGACGCAAGGCGCTGGAAGAGCTCGGCCGCCAGACCGCGGCCCTGCTCAGTTTCCAGGACGCCGAACCGGAGGTGTACCCGGTGCAGATCGCCTTCAACGTGATCCCGCACGGCGGCGATTTCACCGACAACGGCTACACCACCGAGGAAATGAAGCTGGTCTGGGAAACGCGCAAGATCCTGGGCGACGACACGATTCGGGTCAACGCGACGGTGGTGCGGGTGCCGGTCTTCTACGGCCATTCCGAGGCGGTCAACGTCGAAACGCGCGAGAAGTTGTCAGCCGCCGATGCTCGCAAGCTGCTGGTGCAGGCGCCGGGGATCGAGGTCGTGGACGAGCCCAGGGGCGGCGGCTACCCCACGCCAGTGACGCATGCTTCCGGGCGCGATCCGGTGTACGTCGGTCGCATTCGCGACGACCTCTCGCACGAGCACGGTCTCAATCTGTGGATCGTGTCCGACAACATCCGCAAGGGCGCCGCCTTGAACGCGGTGCAGATCGCGGAGCTGGTGGCGGCGGAGGACTGAGCCTGCGGGTTGCCGGGTCGCTTGCGGCGCGGCACCATGCCCGGCGGAGTGGTGGTCACGATCGGAGGCGCTGGATGCGCAAGGCAGGGATGCTGGGGGTGGCAATGGCGCTGTTGCTGGCGATGGCGCCCGCGTATGCGCTGGATGTCGATCGGATCGAAATCCGGTCCGCGCTCGGCGAGCCGCTGTTAGCGGAGATCCCGATCACCGGCGCCACCCCACAGGACCTGCAGCAGCTGCAGGCGCAGCTCGCGTCGTCCACGACCTTCGCCCGCATCGGCCTGCCACGCCCCCAGGGCGTGGTGGCGGACCTGCGCTTCGAGGTGGTGCGCGGCCCGCGCGCGTTGATCCGGGTCACCAGCACGCTGCCGGTGGAGGAGGATTTCCTCACCTTCCTGGTCCAGGTGGATGCACCGCAGGGCCGGTTGGTGCGCGAATACTCGGTATCGCTGGGAGCTACTCCGACGCTGGCGGCGCCGGTCGAGCCGCAGATCCAGATGCCGGTGCAGGCCGCGGACAACGCTATCGCGCGCCAGCCAGATCCTGCCGACGCGCTGCCGGCGCCGCTCGAACCGGCCATCGTGCCGCTCGACAACGCGCCGCCTGCTGCGTTGGCGGCGCCTGCGCCGATCCCCTTGCACGCCGACCAACGGCCGGAAAGCGCACCGCCACGACCGAAAGCGGCGCCGGTAACCGGCCGGCCACAGCCGTCACGGGCGCCGCGAACGCAGGCGAACTCCGCAGCCGTTCCCGGATCGCCCGTCCGTTCCGCGGTGGCGGTTCCCGCGGCGGGCGCGGCGCGCCGTCCAGGCGATTACACCGTGCGTCCGGGCGACACCCTGACCCGAATCGTCGAACGCATGCCGCTGGCCGGCGTCACCCCGCCGCAGGCGATGCTCGCGCTGCTGCGGACCAACCCGCATGCGTTCGGTTCGGGCAACATCAATCTGCTTCAGCGCGGCGCGGTGCTGCGTGTCCCGGCACCCGCGGAGCTCACCCGTCTGGATGCGGTCGCGGCAGAGACGATGGTGCGGCTGCAGATCCAGCAGTGGCGCAGCGGCGACATGCCCCCTGTTGAATCGGTCGAGGCTCCATCAGGATCCGTCGATCGGCTTTCGAGTTCGCGCCCCACCGTCCGCGTCGCGCCGGCGCGGCTGGAGCTGGCGCCTTCCGCCGATGCGGCGGCATTGGCGTCGGGTTCGGGATCCACCCGACAGGGAGACGGGACGGCGGCCGATCGCGAGCGCGCGGCCGCCGACCTGGTGGCGACACGCTATACCGAGTTCCAGCAGATGCAGCAGCGCATCGCGGAACTCGAACAGGCCCAGAAGGCGCAGCAGCGGTTGATCGAACTCAAGAATCGACAGCTCGCGGCGCAACAGCCGCGGTCCGCGGGGGTGTGGCCCTGGCTGATTGCGGCACTGGCCCTGGGGATGGCGGTCGCGGCTTTCTGGCGCCGCGCGCGGCCAGGGCCGCCGGGCCGGGTCGCTCGGCGCCTGTCCGCGATGGTGCGGGGGCCGAACTGAGAAAAGCGGTCGCACAGCGGGCTGAGCCGGGGTTGGCGGATGCGGCCGCCGTTGCGGAGGATCATGGCGCGCGGCTAGAGTGCAGCGCATGAGCGCAAGGGAACGCCATCTTCAAACACGCGCGGCACTGCGTGTCGTGCTGGGCGTGCTGCTTGGAATTCTTGCCGTTCCGGCCTTCGCGCTGGGTCTGGGCCAGATCCAGGTGAAGTCACGGCCGGGCGAGCCGCTGCTAGCCGAAATCCCGATCGTCAGCAGCGATCCGACCGAGCTGCAGGGCCTGCAGGCACGACTGGCGTCGCCCGACACCTTCCGCCGGATCGGCCTGGAACCGCCCCAGGGCATCGTGTCCGACCTGCAGTTCACCCCCGCGGTGGACGAGCGGGGGCGGCCGGTGATCCGGGTGACCAGTACCGCCCCGGTGCAGCAGGCAGGGTTGACCTTCCTGGTCGAGGTGGACTGGGGTCAGGGCCGCCTGGTCCGCGAATATTCCGCGCTCGTCGATGCGCCGCGTACGGTCGCCGCGCCGCCGGCACCGTCGGTCGCGGCTCCGGACGCCGCGCCCGTGATCCAGCGCCCGGCGCCGGCGACGGCGCCTACGGCAGCACCCGAGCCGGCCGCTGCAGCCACTGCGCCTGCGCCGTCCCCAGCTCCCACGCCGCAGTCTGAAGTCGCGACCTCGCCGCCGCCCGCTGCGCCACCGGCCGAAAACGGGGAATACGGCCCGGTCAAGCGCGGCGATACCCTCGCCGGGATCGCCGGCGGACTCGCAGGGATGCAGGGCTACAGCCTCGATCAGACCATGCTGGCCCTGCTGCAGGCGAATCCGGATGCGTTCATTGGCCAGAACATCAATCTGCTGAAGCAGGGCGCGGTGCTGCGGATTCCCCGCGGCGAGGAACTGTCGCGCTACAGCGCCCGCGAAGCCGCAAATCTGGTGCGTGAGCAGGTCGCCAGCTGGCGCGAAGCGCGCCGCGCGCAGGCACAGGCGGCTACGCCGGTCGCAGCCGACGCGCAGCCCGCGGGCGCCGCGGCGGCAGGCGCCTCTTCATCGGCTGCACCGCGTCGGGTCGCCGATGCGCGGTTGGAAATCGCGCCGCCGGCCGCGGATGCGGGCGACCGGGCAGGCACACAATCCGGCGCCAGCGCCGGAGGCGAGGGCGAGATGCTGCGACAGGAACTGCAAGAGACGAAAGAAACCCTCGCCGCGCGCGATGCCGAGGTGCAGGAGCTCAAGGCGCGGGTTGCCGAGCTGGAACAGCTGCAGAAGGAGCAGCAAAGCCTGATCGCCATGAAGGATGGCGCGCTGGCGAGCGCCCAGCAGCGCCTGGCGACCACCAACGCCGCGCAGGATGCGACGCCGCCGGCTTCCGGGCAGCCGGAAACCGCGTCGTCATCGGCCTGGTGGTGGCTGCTGCCTGTCGCCCTGTTGCTCGGCGCGCTGGCATGGTGGTTCGCGCGCCGCCGCCGCCCCGTGGCGGCTGCGCCTGCGACGCGCATCTCGGAACGTTTCGCGGTGGTCCCATCCCCTGTCGTGGCTGACGAATCCAAGGCCGGGGAGTCCGGCGCCACAGAGACTCCGACTCCCGCCACCGCGCCGGTCTGGGCTGGCAAGGCCAAGTCGCCGGCTGCGGCGCCGGCGCCGGCCACTCCGGTGGTGGGCAATACGCCAACCTGGATGGCGCCCGCGGGCGCCGAGTCGGGCACGATTGCGCCCTTGAACCAGGCGCCCGGTGGGCGCGAACGGATCGAGCTGGCCCGGGCCTACGCCGATCTGGGGGACCGGGCGACCGCCCGCAGCCTGCTCCAGGAAGTGATCGAAGGCGGCGACGCCCAGGCACGCGACGAGGCCGCCGGCGTCCTGCAGTCCCTGCGTTAGGACCAGGCCCCACGATGCGACTGGCGCTGGGCGTCGAATACGACGGCGGCTCGTTTTCCGGCTGGCAACGCCTGGCCAAGCCTGGCGAGACGAGTGCGGAACCCACCCTGCAGGGGGCGCTGGAACAGGCCCTGGCCTTTGTCGCCGATGGCCCGGTAGCGACGGTCTGTGCGGGGCGCACCGATGCTGGCGTGCACGCCAGCTGCCAGGTGGTGCACTTCGACAGCGATGCCCCACGCGAGCCGCGCGGCTGGGTGCTGGGAGCCACCTCGCGCCTGCCGCCCTCCATGTGCGTGCGCTGGTGCGTCCCGGTGGCCATGGACTTCAGCGCGCGCTTCTCGGCGGTGGCGCGTCGCTACCGGTATCGCATCCTGAATCGTTCAGTACGTCCTGCGCTGCAGCGCCAGTATCTGGCCTGGGAGCGCAGGCCGCTCGATGCCGCCGCCATGCATCGCGCGGCGCAGGGCCTGCTGGGCGAGCATGACTTCAGCGCCTTCCGCACCGTGCACTGCCAGGCGCCGCATGCACGACGCGAGTTGCAGGCCATCGAGGTGCGTCGTGATGGCGAGACCGTGGAAATCGATGTGCAGGCCAACGCTTTCCTGCATCATATGGTGCGCAACATCGTCGGCTCGCTGCTTGAAGTCGGCGCCGGGGGGCGCGAGCCCGACTGGATCGCCAGCGTGCTTGCCGCGCGCGACCGCACGCTTGCCGGTGCGACTGCGCCGGCCTCCGGGCTCTGCTTCCTGGGACCGCTGTACCCGGCCATTCACGGACTGCCGGCCGAGGTAACGCTTTGACCCGGCTGCCTCATTGCCGACGCTCCACACACGACGCACTTCCATTCCAATCGACTGCATGAACCGAACCCTGTTCCGCACCCGCATCAAGTTCTGCGGCCTGACCCGTGCCGGGGACGTGCGCCTGGCCGGCGAGCTTGGCGCCGATGCGGTGGGTTTCGTGTTCGCAGACGGCAGCCCGCGCCGGGTCCAGGCGCAGGAGGCGCGCGCGCTGCGGCAGGCGTTGGCGCCGCTGGTCGACGCGGTCGCGCTGTTCCGCGACAACAGCATCGACGAGATCCGCGATGTGGTGCGGCATGTGCGTCCCAGCCTGCTGCAGTTCCACGGCAACGAGGACGATGCCTTCTGCCGCGGCTTCGGCGTGCCCTACGTCAGGGCGGTGCCGATGGGCGATGCCGATGCCAAGGTCGATGCGCGCGAACTGCAGCTGCGTTATCCCGGCGCGGCCGCCTTCCTGTTCGATGCGCACGTGGTCGGTGGCTCCGGTGGTACCGGCGAGCGTTTCGACTGGTCGAAGCTCCCGACCGGGCTGGGCAAGCCATTCGTGCTGGCCGGCGGGTTGACTCCGGAAAACGTGGGTGCGGCCATCAGCCAGACCCTGCCCTGGGGCGTGGACGTCTCCAGCGGCATCGAGAGCGCGCCCGGGATCAAGGACGGCGACCTGATGCGGCGCTTTGTGGAGGCAGCGCGCCGCGCGGATTGCGTCGAAATGGCCGACAACGGCGAGGACATCGCCAGCTGCCTTGCCTGTGGACGCTGACATGGCAGCGGACGCGATCATCGATTTCCATGCCTATCCCGACGCCACGGGGCACTTCGGCCGCTACGGTGGGCGCTTCGTCGCCGAAACCCTGATCGGTCCGCTGGAAGAACTGGCAGCCGCGTACGACGCGGCGCGGGGCGATCCCGCGTTCGTCGCCGCATTCGAGGACGATCTGGCGCACTACGTCGGCCGTCCCAGCCCGATCTACCACGCGCAACGCCTGAGCGAACACGCGGGCGGCGCGCGGATCCTGCTCAAGCGCGAAGACCTGAACCATACCGGCGCGCACAAGATCAACAACACCATCGGCCAGGCACTGCTGGCCAGCCGCATGGGCAAGACCCGGCTCATCGCCGAGACCGGCGCGGGCCAGCACGGCGTGGCCAGCGCGACGGTGGCCGCGCGCCTGGGCCTGGAATGCGTGGTCTACATGGGCGCCACCGACATCGAGCGCCAGAAGATCAATGTGTACCGGATGAAGCTGCTCGGCGCCGAAGTGGTGCCGGTGACCAGCGGCTCGGCCACGCTCAAGGACGCGCTGAACGAGGCGATGCGCGACTGGGTAACCAATGTCCGCGATACCTACTACATCATCGGCACGGTCGCAGGCCCCGATCCGTATCCGCGCATGGTCCGCGACTTCAACGCCGTGGTCGGGCGCGAGGCGCGGGCGCAGATGCTGGCCGAATATGGACGTCTGCCCGACGTCATCACCGCCTGCGTCGGGGGCGGCAGCAATGCCATCGGCCTGTTCCATGCCTTCCTCAACGATCGCGACGTGCGCATCGTCGGCGCGGAGGCTGCCGGCGACGGCATCGCCACCGGCCGGCATGCGGCCTCGATCGCCGCCGGCCGGCCGGGCGTGCTGCACGGCAACCGTACCTACGTCATCTGCGACGACGATGGGCAGATCACCGAAACCCATTCGATCTCGGCCGGTCTGGACTATCCCGGCGTCGGGCCGGAGCACGCGTTCCTGGCCGACAGCGGTCGCGCGGACTACGTCGGCGTGAGCGACGACGAGGCGATGGCCGCGTTCTATCTGCTGGCCAAGACCGAAGGCATTCTGGCCGCGCTCGAATCCAGCCACGCCATCGCCCAGGCGATCAAGCTCGCGCGCGAGCTGCCGAAGGATGCGATCGTGCTGTGCAACCTCTCCGGCCGTGGCGACAAGGACGTCCACACCATCGCCGCGCGCGACGGGATGGTGCTCTGAACGCCGCCGCATGTCCGCGCGGTGGAATGCCGTGCCCGTCCACCGATCCACTCGTGATCACCCCGCGATGAACCGCATCGACACCAGATTCCAGGAGCTCCAGGCGACCGGCCGCAAGGCGCTGATCCCGTTCCTGACTGCCGGCGATCCGTCGCTGGAATCCACCGTGCCGGTGATGCACGCGCTGGTGGAGGCGGGCGCCGACGTGATCGAGCTGGGGGTTCCGTTTTCCGACCCGATGGCCGATGGCCCCGTCATCCAGCGCAGTTCCGAACGCGCGCTGGCGCGCGGTGCGGGCCTGCGCTTCGTGCTGGACAGTGTGCGCGCGTTCCGGGAGCGCGATGCCGACACGCCGTTGGTGCTGATGGGCTACCTCAACCCGATCGAGATCCGCGGCGCCGGCGAGTTCGCGCGCGACGCGGCTTCGGCCGGCGTCGACGGCGTGCTGCTGGTCGACCTGCCGCCCGAGGAATCGGGCGAGTTCCGCGCCGCGTTCAACGATGCGGGCATTGCATTGATCCTGCTGGCATCGCCCACCACCACCGACGAGCGCCTGGACCTGTTGTGCCGCGAAGCCCAGGGCTATCTCTATTACGTCAGCTTCGCCGGAGTCACCGGCGCATCCGAGCGCCTGGATACCGCCGCCGCCTCGCTGCGGCTGCGGGCGATCCGGACCCGCAGCCGGGCGCCGGTAGTGGCCGGGTTCGGCATCCGCGACGCCGCCAGCGCCGCTGCGATGGCGGTCGACGCCGAGGGGGTCGTGGTCGGCAGCGCGCTGGTGGTGGCGCTTGCGGGATCGGACGACCCGGCCGCCGCGGCCCGGGCGTTCCTGCAGCCGCTGCGCGCCGCCCTCGACGCATAGCGCGTCGGGCTCCGCTCCCGTGGGAGCGCGCTGGCGAGCGATCGTATTTCCCGGGAGCAGAAGCATTCGCGGCCGAGGCCGCTCCCACAAGGCCGCACCTGCAGGGCCGCTCCCGCAGGGCCGCACCCCAAAAACGCCCCCGAAGTACACTTCCCCGCCTCAAACCCGCAGGTCTGAACCCAAGTCATGTCCTGGCTGAAGAAACTCATGCCCGCACGCATCCGCACCGAGGCCGGCGAGCGTCGCAAGCGCAGCGTGCCCGAGGGCCTGTGGGAGAAGTGCGAGCGCTGCGGCGCGGTCCTGTACCGACCCGAGCTCGAGGAGAATCTCGAGGTCTGCCCGAAGTGCAACTTCCACATGCCCATCCGCGCCCGGGCGCGGCTCAAGGCGCTGTTCGACGGCGGGGCGGCACGCGAGATCGGAACCAGGCTCGGCCCAACGGACGTGCTGAAGTTCAAGGACCAGAAGAAGTACTCGGACCGGATCAAGGCCGCGCAGAAGGCCACCGGCGAACGCGATGCGCTGGTCGCGATGCACGGCCAGCTCAAGGGCCGCCCGCTGGTCGCCTGCGCATTCGACTTCGCCTTCATGGGCGGCTCGATGGGCTCGGTGGTGGGCGAGCGCTTCGCCCGCGCGGTGGACAAGGCGCTGGAACTGAAATCCCCGCTGGTGTGCTTCACCGCCACCGGCGGCGCGCGCATGCAGGAAAGCCTGTTCTCGCTGATGCAGATGGCCAAGACCTCGGCCGCGCTGGGCAAATTGCGCGAGGCCGGCCTGCCGTACATCTCGGTGATGACCCATCCGACCACCGGCGGCGTCTCGGCCTCGCTGGCGATGCTGGGCGACATCAACCTGGCCGAACCCGAGGCGCTGATCGGCTTCGCCGGTCCGCGCGTGATCGAACAGACCGTGCGCGAAACCCTGCCCGAAGGCTTCCAGCGCAGCGAATTCCTGCTCGCGCACGGCGCGATCGACCAGATCGTCGACCGCCGCCAGCTGCGCGAGCGCCTGGGGCATCTGTTCGCGCTCCTGCTGCGCCAGCCCGAACCCGAACCGGACCTGGAGGCCGCTTCGTGAGCCGCAAGTATTTCGGCACCGACGGCATCCGTGGCCGCGTGGGCGAGGGCGTGATCTCTGCCGACTTCGTGCTGCGCCTGGGCAATGCCTACGGCCATGCACTGCGCCAGGAGCGGTGGCGCAAGCCGCTGGTGATCATCGGCAAGGACACGCGCATCTCCAATTACATGTTCGAGGCTGCGCTCGAGGCCGGGTTGGTGGCCGCCGGGGTGGACGTGCAGCTGATGGGACCGATGCCCACGCCGGCGGTGGCGCACCTGACACGCTCGCTGCGCGCGGACGGCGGCATCGTGATCTCGGCCTCGCACAACCCGCACCATGACAACGGCATCAAGTTCTTCTCGGCCGAGGGCGAGAAACTCGACGACGCCACCGAGCTGGCGATCGAGGCCGCGCTCGAACAGCCGTTCTCGACCGTGGCGTCCGACCAGCTCGGACGGGCGATCCGCACCCGCGACGCGGTGGGCCGCTACGTCGAGGCCTGCAAGAGTTCGGTGCCGCGCCGCTTCGATCTGGGCGGCATGGCCCTCGTCGTGGACTGCGCCCACGGCGCGACATACCAGATCGGCCCGCTGGTGCTGCGCGAACTGGGCGCCCAGGTCGACGCGATCGGCGTGGATCCAAACGGGCTGAACATCAACGATGGAGTCGGCTCGACCCATCCCGAATTTCTGGCCGAACGAGTGCGCGCCACCGGCGCCGCGCTGGGCATCGCCTTCGACGGCGACGGCGACCGGGTGCTGTTCGTCGATGCCGACGGCACCGTGGTCGATGGCGACGAGCTGCTGTACGTGCTCGCCTCCGACTGGCAGCGCAGCGGCCGACTGCGCGGTCCGGTGGTGGGCACGCTGATGACCAATTACGGCTTCGAGCAGGCCCTGGGCGAGCTTGGCATCGGCTTCGTCCGCACCAAGGTCGGCGATCGCTACGTGCACCAGGCGCTGCTCGCGCACGAGGGCGTATTGGGCGGCGAAGCCTCCGGGCACCTGCTGTGCCTGGACCGCGCCAGCACCGGAGACGGCATCATCAGCGCGCTGCAGGTGCTGGAGGTGCTGCAGCGGCGTGGCATCGGCCTGCGCGAGGCCCTGGCCGGAATGCGCAAGCTGCCGCAGAAGACGGTCAACGTGCGTTACGAAGGCACCAGCAAGCCAGCCGAAGCCGATGGCGTCAGGGCGGCGCTGGCCGAGGCCGAGCAGGCCGTGCAGGGCAGGGGGCGCGCATTCCTGCGCCCGTCGGGTACCGAGCCGGTCGTGCGGGTGACCGTTGAGGCCGACGACGAGGCGCTGATGCGTTCCACCCTGGACCGGCTCGCCGAGGCGGTGCGCGCGGCGGCGCTCGCGCCGTAAGTGCCGGGCACTGCGGCCGCACGCTGCGCAACCATCGACCAAAGATCACTTCAGCCATCGCATGAATCCACATCGCATCCCGACCCTGGACATCCGCCGTTTCAGCCAGCCTTCCAGCCCGGAAGACCGGCGGGCGTTCGTCGACGAACTCGGCGCCGCCTACCGCGAATGGGGATTCGCGGGAATCCGCAACCACGGCATTCCGCAGTCGCTGATCGACGCCAGCTATGACGTGTTCCAGCGCTTCTTCGCGCTCCCCGAAGAGGTCAAGCGGAAATACCACGTCGCCGGTGGCGGCGGCGCCCGCGGCTACACCCCGTTCGGGGTGGAGACCGCCAAGGGCGCGCAGTACCACGACCTAAAGGAGTTCTGGCACATCGGTCGCGAGATCCCGGACGATTCGAAATATCGCGATGTGATGCCGCCCAACATCTGGCCGGAGGAGGTGGAAGGCTTCCGCGAAACGGGCTACGCGCTGTACCAGGCCCTGGACAACCTCGGCTCCCAGGTGCTGCGCGCGCTGGCGCTGCACATCGGCCTGCCCGAGGACTACTTCGCCGACAAGACCGACTCGGGCAACTCGATCCTGCGCCCGATCCATTACCCGCCGATCACCACCCAGGACATTCCCAACGTGCGGGCCGGCGCGCACGAAGACATCAACCTGATCACGCTGCTGGTCGGCGCCAGCGCTGCAGGCCTGGAAGTGCTGTCGCGCAAGGGCGAGTGGGTGCCGTTCACCGCGGACGCCGACACCATCGTGGTCAACATCGGCGACATGCTGCAGCGCCTGACCAACCACGTGTATCCGTCGACCACCCACCGCGTGGTCAACCCGAAGGGCGAGCAGGCGCGCCAGCCGCGGTATTCGACGCCGTTCTTCCTGCACCCGAATCCGGATTTCCTGATCGACGTGCTGCCGTCCACGATCACGCCGGACAACCCCAGCCGCTATCCCGAGCCGATCACCGCGCAGGGATACCTGGAAGAGCGGTTACGCGAGATCAAGCTGAAGTAGACCGCTGGCCGATGGTCGATGGCCGTGGGAGCGAGCTTGCTCGCGATTGCCTTTGCCTTTGCGAACAGCAATCGCGGCCGACGCCGCCCCGCCTGAGGTCCTGCGTTACCCTGCGTCGCGGTAGTCGGCTGCGCGACGATTGACGATCGCGCGCGCCAGCCGATCCGGCAGGTACTTCGACAGCCCCGTGACCAGCCGGTTCATGCCGCCGGTCACACAGCGCATGTCGCCGCGCTCCACCGCCTCGATGCCCATGCGGGCCACCGTGTCCGCATCGAGCCATAGCGACTTGGGCAGCCGCGACACCCGCTCGCGCATGCCGTTGACGTCGTGGAACTCGGTATAGGTCATGCCCGGACACAACGCGGTCACATGCACCCCGCGTGGCCGCGATTCGAGCGCCAGGGCCTCGGAAAACTGGATCACGAACGCCTTCGAGGCCGCGTACAAGGTATGTCCGGCGGACGCGGGCACCAGCGCGGCGGTCGAGGCGATGTTCAGGATCCGGCCGTGGCCCTGCGCCTCCATCGCGGGCAGAAAGTGGTGGGTCAGCTCCGCGACCGCAGTGACCATCACCTGCAGGAAATCGGCGTGGGTCTTCCATCCCGAGGACAGGTAACGCCCGGTGACGCCGTAGCCCGCGTTGTTGACCAGCGTGTCCACGCGCAGGCCGCGTGCCTGCGCTTCGGCGAACAGCGTCTGCGGCGCCGCGCGTACGGACAGGTCGGCCACGATGGCCTGGCAGGGGACCATATCGCCCAGTTCACGAACCAGGGCTTCGAGCCGCTCGCTGCGTCGCCCGGTCAGCAGCAGCGGCTTGCCGCGACGGGCGTACTCGCGGGCGAAGGCGGCGCCCAGGCCGCTGGAGGCACCGGTGATCAGGGCATGGCCGCTGGCTGCTTGCATCGGGGAACACCGCGTGCGGGGGAGGGCCGGATTCTAGGTGAGCCCGTCGCGCCGCGGCCGGGAAGCGCTCCGGCGGTGGGCTAAACTGCCGCCCTTTGCGAACGGAGCACCGCATGCGCCGCAGGATCGTCGCCGGTAACTGGAAGCTCCATGGCACCCGCGCCTTCGCCACGGAACTGGTAGGCGCGGTCGCCGCCGGACTTCCGCTGCCGGGCGTCGAGCTCGTGATCCTGCCGCCGCTGCCCTACCTGGGCGATCTGATCGAGGATTTCGAAGGCAGTGGGCTCGCCTTCGGGTCGCAGGACGTCAGCGCCAACGAGAAGGGCGCCTATACCGGCGAGGTCGCAGCGTCGATGCTGGTCGACGTGGGCGCCCGTTATGGCCTGTGCGGGCATTCCGAGCGCCGCCAGTACCACAACGAAACCAGCGAACTGGTCGCGCGCAAATTCCTCGCGGCCGTGAACGCCGGCCTGACCCCGATCGTCTGCGTAGGCGAGAGTCTGGACGAGCGCGAAGCCGGTGCCACCGAGGCCGTGATCGCTGCCCAGCTCGCGCCGGTGCTGGAGATCGCGGGTCCCGGGGGCCTGTCCGGAGCCGTCATCGCCTACGAACCGGTCTGGGCGATCGGCACCGGGCGCACCGCCACGCCGGAACAGGCGCAGGCGGTGCACGCCTTCATCCGTGGGCAGGTGGCGGAACTGGATGCTAAAATCGCCGGCTTGCTGCCGATCCTCTACGGCGGCAGCTGCAAGCCCGACAACGCCGCCGCGCTGTTCTCACAGCCGGATGTGGATGGCGGGCTGATCGGTGGCGCGTCCCTGGTCGCCGAGGACTTCCTGGCCATCGCCAAGGCGATGACCACCTGAACCTTCGTATTTTCGGATTTCCCCAAGATGTTGATGACGATCCTCAACGTGGTCTACGTGCTGCTCGCCATCGGGATGATCGCGATGATCCTGATGCAGCGCGGTGCGGGCGCCCAGGCCGGGTCCGGCTTCGGCGGCGGCGCTTCGGCCACCGTATTCGGCGCGCGCGGCGCATCCAACTTCCTGTCCAAGAGCACCAAGTGGATGGCGATCGTGTTCTTCGGCATCAGCCTGTTCATGGCGTGGCAGGCGACCCGCAACGCCACCGCCAATGCACCGGCCGACCTGGGCGTGATGGCCCAGGCGCCGGCCACCGGCAGCACCCCTGCGGCACCCGCGGGCGGGGCGAACGTGCCCGCGGCGCCGCCTGCCCAGTCGCAGCCGGCGACCGGATCGACCGTGCCGGCGGCGCCTGCGCAAACGCAGCCCGCGCAAACGCAGCCCGCGCAAGCGGCGCCCGAGAGCGCACAGCCATCGCAGCCGGCTCCGCAGGAACCGCCGCAGAATTGATTGGCGGCGGCTGATAACGCTTACAATATCGCGCTTGCGCGTCGCGGCGCGCAGTTGCAACAGTTTGCCCAGGTGGCGGAATTGGTAGACGCACTACCTTGAGGTGGTAGCGGCTTCGGTCGTGGGGGTTCGAGTCCCCCCTTGGGCACCAGATACAAACGGGGCGGATGTCCGGCATCCGCCCAGGTTCCATCCCCCAGAGCAACGGCCGCATCGCGGCAAGTAGCCGAGAGAACACGAGTGCTGGCCGAATACCTGCCGACCCTGCTGTTCCTGATCGTCGCCACCGGCATCGGCATCTCGCTGATCGTCATCGGCAACGTCCTCGGGCCCAAGCGACCCACCGCCGAGAAGCTCTCGCCCTACGAATGCGGATTCGCCGCCTTCGAGAGCGCGCGCATCCAGTTCGACGTGCGCTACTACCTGATCGCGATCCTGTTCATCGTCTTCGACCTGGAAATCGCCTTCATCTTCCCGTGGGCGCTGGTGTTCCGCGAGCTGGGCGTGTTCGGGCTGGTGGAAATGGGCGTGTTCCTGGCGCTGCTGGTGATCGGCTTCGTCTATGTCTGGAAAAAGGGAGCGCTGGAATGGGAGTGAGCCAGACCGTCGCGCGCCTGATGAACAACCCGTTGCCCGAAGGCCGGGTCGACGACATCCTGCGTCCGCAGGGCGAGAACCCGCTGCTTGAACGCGGCTTCGTCACCACCAGTTCCGACATCCTGCTCAACTGGGCGCGCACCGGCTCGATGTGGCCGATGACCTTCGGCCTGGCGTGTTGCGCGGTGGAAATGATGCACGCGGGCGCTTCGCGCCTGGACCTGGACCGTTACGGCGTGGTGTTCCGCCCATCGCCCCGCCAGTCGGACGTGATGATCGTGGCCGGCACCCTGGTCAACAAGATGGCCCCGGCGCTGCGCAAGGTCTACGACCAGATGCCCGACCCGAAGTGGGTGATCTCGATGGGCTCGTGCGCCAATGGCGGCGGCTACTACCACTATTCCTACGCGGTGGTGCGCGGCTGCGACCGCATCGTGCCGGTCGACATCTACGTCCCGGGCTGCCCGCCGACCGCCGAGGCGCTGGTCTACGGCATCCTGCAGCTGCAGAAGAAGATCCGCCGCGCCACCAATTTCGGCGAGCACAAGACGGGGCTGCGCGATGGTTGAGCCGGTTGCCGTATTCGTCGAACGCCTGCGCGCGCGTTTCGCCGATGCACAGATCGAAGTGGCCGAACCGCGCGGCGAGGTGGGCATCGTGTTCGACGCCGCCGCCTACCATGCCGGTTGCCGTCTGCTGCGCGACGAATTCGGTTTCGAACAGTTGATCGACGTCGCCGCGGTCGATTACCTCGGCTACGGCAGCGACGAGTGGGACACCGACGTGTCCTCGGAAGGCTTCAGCCGCGGGGTCGAGGGCAGGGGTCCTGGCCGGTTCAAGTTCGGCGAGACTCCGAGCCGCCAGGTGCCGGAGCCGCAGGGCGAAGCCGGCATTCCCATGCCGCAGCGCCGCTTCGCCGCCGTGCTGCAGTTGCTGTCGGTCGCGAACAACCGTCGCCTGCGCGTGCGCTGCTTCGCGCCCAACGACGATCTTCCGGTCGTGCCTTCGGTCACCGACCTGTGGCCGGTCGCCAACTGGTTCGAGCGCGAGGCGTTCGACGTGATGGGCATCGTGTTCCAGGGCCATCCGGATCTGCGCCGCATCCTCACCGACTACGGTTTCGTCGGCCATCCGTTCCGCAAGGACTTCCCGCTGATCGGCAATGTCGAAGTGCGCTACGACCCGGAAAAGAAGCGTGTGGTCTACGAACCGGTCACCTCGGTCGAGCCGCGCGTGCTGGTGCCGCGTGTGATCCGCGACGATGCACGCTATGCCACCGCCGCAGGCGAGCAGGGCGACGCCAAGGTCCGCAGCACGCTGGGGCCAGCCGCATGACCGCACCTTCGCGCCAGGCGCCGCAGGCGTCCGCGGCCTTCGCCAGCGACGCCGCCGAGGCCAAGCAGGAAATACGCAACTACACGCTCAACTTCGGCCCGCAGCATCCGGCCGCGCACGGCGTGCTGCGCCTGATCCTGGAAATGGACGGCGAAGTCGTGCAGCGCGCCGACCCGCATATCGGGCTGTTGCACCGGGGCACCGAAAAGCTGGCCGAGTCCAAGCCGTTCAACCAGTCGATCGGCTACATGGACCGGCTCGATTACGTCTCGATGATGTGCAACGAGCATGCCTACGTGCGTGCCATCGAGCGGCTGATGGGGATCGAGGCGCCTGAGCGGGCGCAGTGGATCCGCACCATGTTCGACGAGGTCACGCGGATCCTGAACCACCTGATGTGGGTGGGTTCCAACGCGCTCGATCTCGGTGCGATGGCGGTGTTCCTGTACGCATTCCGCGAGCGCGAGGAGCTGATGGACTGCTACGAGGCGGTCAGCGGCGCGCGCATGCATGCCACCTATTACCGTCCGGGCGGCGTCTACCGCGACCTGCCGGACCGGATGCCGCAATACCGCGAATCGCCGTGGCGCAAAGGCGCCAAGCTCAAGCGCTTCAACAGCTGGCGCGAAGGCTCGCTGCTCGATTACCTGGAGCATTTCTGCCAGGACTTCCCCAAGCGCATCGACGAATACGAAACCCTGCTCACCGACAACCGGATCTGGAAGCAGCGCACCGTCGGCATCGGCGTGATCCCGCCGGACAAGGCGCTGGCCTGGGGCATGACCGGGCCGATGCTGCGCGGCTCCGGCGTCGCCTGGGACCTGCGCAAGAAGCAGCCGTACGCGAAGTACGCCGAGGTGGATTTCGACATCCCGGTGGGCGTGGAAGGTGACTGCTACGACCGCTACCTGGTGCGCATCGCCGAGATGCGCCAGTCGGTGCGGATCATCGAGCAGTGCGTGCGCTGGCTGCAGGCCAATCCGGGTCCGGTCATGCTGGACAACTACAAGGTGTCGCCACCGTCGCGCGAGTCGATGAAGGACGACATGGAAGCGCTGATCCACCACTTCAAGCTGTTCACCGAGGGCTACTGCGTGCCTGCCGGAGAGACCTACAGCGCGGTCGAGGCGCCCAAGGGCGAGTTCGGCTGCTACCTGGTTTCCGACGGCGCCAACAAGCCGTTCCGGGTGCATCTGCGCGCGCCTGGATTCGCCCACCTGTCGTCGATGGACGAGGTGGTGAAGGGCCATATGCTGGCCGACGTCGTGGCGATGATCGGCACCTACGACATCGTATTCGGGGAAATTGACCGATGAGGGCGGGTGACCGATGAGGGCGACCGGCAATTTCGAGAACGCGCGCAACGTCGATCCGATGGTGGTGCTGTCGGAGCGGACCCGCGCGCATATCGACCACTGGCTGGCCAAGTTCCCGCCGGACCGCAAGCGCTCGGCGGTGCTGCAGGGGTTGCACGCGGCACAGGAACAGAACGGCGGCTGGCTGACCGATGAACTCATCGCCGGCGTGGCCAAGTACCTGGGCCTGCCGCCGGTATGGGCCTACGAAGTGGCGACCTTCTATTCGATGTTCGAGACCGAGAAGGTCGGCCGCCACAACGTGGCCTTCTGCACCAACATCAGCTGCTGGCTCAATGGCGCCGAGGACCTGGTCGCGCACGCGGAGAAGAAGCTGGGCTGCAGGCTCGGCGAATCAACCGCGGATGGGCGCGTCTACCTCAAACGCGAGGAGGAGTGCGTCGCAGCGTGCTGCGGCGCGCCGGTGGTGGTGATCAATGGCCATTACCACGAGAAGCTGGATGCGGCGAAGGTGGACGAATTGCTGGACGGGCTGAAGTAATGGGCGGGCATTCGCACTATTCCGAAGGCCATGGTCCCGTCGGTCCGGCACCGAAGGAGCACCAGGTCGTCTACACCACCCTGCATTTCGACAAGCCGTGGTCGTACGAGAATTACCTCAAGACCGGCGGGTACAGCGCGCTGCGCAGGATCCTGGAAGAGAAGATCGAACCCGCGGCGGTGGTCGACATGGTCAAGCAGTCCGGCCTGCGCGGACGCGGCGGCGCGGGCTTTCCCACCGGCCTGAAGTGGAGCTTCATGCCCAAGGGCGCGGGCCAGAAGTACATCTTGTGCAACTCGGACGAGTCCGAGCCCGGCACCGCCAAGGACCGCGACATCCTGCGCTACAACCCGCACGCGGTGATCGAGGGCATGGCGATCGCGTGCTACGCCACCGGCTCGACCGTGGCCTACAACTACCTGCGCGGCGAGTTCCACCACGAGCCGTTCGAGCATCTCGAGGAAGCCACCGCCGAGGCCTACGCCAACGGCTGGCTCGGCAGGAACATCCTCGGCAGCGGCGTGGACATCGACATCTTCAACGCGCTCGGCGCGGGCGCCTACATCTGCGGCGAAGAAACCGCGCTGATGGAATCGCTCGAGGGCAAGAAAGGCCAGCCGCGCTACAAGCCGCCGTTCCCGGCCAATTTCGGCCTGTACGGCAAGCCCACCACCATCAACAACACCGAGACCTACGCCTCGGTGCCGGCGATCGTGCGCAACGGCGCCGAATGGTTCCTCAACCTGGGCAAGCCCAACAACGGCGGGCCGAAGATCTTTTCGGTATCCGGCCATGTCAGCAAACCGGGCAACTATGAAGTCCGTCTCGGCACGCCGTTCGCCGAACTGCTGGAGATGGCCGGCGGCGTGCGTAGCGGCCATCGCCTCAAGGGCGTGATCCCGGGCGGCTCGTCGATGCCGGTGCTTCCGGCCGAGGTCATGATGGCCTGCACGATGGATTACGACTCGATCCAGAAAGCCGGTTCCGGACTCGGTTCGGGCGCGGTCATCGTGATGGACGAGACCACCTGCATGGTGCGCGCCTGCCAGCGCATCGCGCGCTTCTACTACGCAGAGTCCTGCGGCCAATGCACGCCCTGTCGCGAAGGCACCGGCTGGATGTACCGCATGCTCACGCGGATCGTCGACAAGCAGGCAACACTCGACGACCTGCAGATGCTGCGCGCCGCCGCGGGCCAGATCGAGGGCCACACGATCTGCGCCTTTGGCGAAGCCGCCGCCTGGCCGGTGCAGGGTTTCCTGCGCCACTACTGGGACGAGTTCGAATACGCGATCGTCAACGGCCGGTTCCTGGTTGATGACCAGAAGGCCGGTAGCGTCGTGCCCAAGGCGGTCGCGGCATGAGCACGCCTCCGTCGCCGGTCAATCCGAACCTGCCGCCCGATCAGGTGACCGTCTTCATCGATGGCGTCGAACTGGCCGCGCCCAAGGGCTCGATGATCATCCATGCCGCCGACAAGGCCGGCATCCCTATCCCGCGCTTCTGCTACCACGACAAACTGGCGATTGCCGCCAACTGCCGCATGTGCCTGGTCGAAGTGGAAAAGATGCCCAAGCCGGCACCGGCCTGCGCCACGCCGGTGATGGACGGGATGAAGGTCGCCACACGCAGCGACAAGGCGCTCAAGTCGCAGCGCAACGTGATGGAGTTCCTGCTCATCAACCATCCGCTCGACTGCCCGATCTGCGACCAGGGTGGCGAGTGCGAGCTGCAGGACCTGTCGCTGGGCTACGGGCGTTCGGTGTCGCGCTTCTCGGAACGCAAGCGCGTCGTGGCGGACGAGGACATGGGGCCGCTGGTCGCCACCGACATGACCCGCTGCATCCAGTGCACGCGCTGCGTGCGCTTCACCGCGGAAATCGCCGGTACTTACGAGCTGGGCGGCATGCAGCGCGGCGAGAACCTGCAGATCGGCACCTACGACGGCAAGCCGCTCACGACCGAGCTGTCGGGCAACGTGATCGACGTATGTCCGGTCGGCGCGCTGACCAACAAGGTGTTCCGTTTCAGGGCCCGCCCCTGGGAACTGATTGCGAAGGAATCGGTCGGCTACCACGACGCGCTCGGCAGCAACCTGTTCCTGCATACCCGTCGCGGCGAAGTAATGCGCGCGGTCCCGCGCGACAACGAGGCGGTCAACGAGTGCTGGCTGTCGGACCGCGACCGCTATTCGCATCAGGGTCTGTATGCCGAGGATCGCGCAGTCAAGCCGTTGATCCGCGCTGGTGAGGACTTCCGCGAGGCCTCGTGGGAAGAAGCGCTGGCGAAGGCCGCGCAGATCTTGCGCGACAACGCCGCGGACGGCCTCGGCATTCTGGTGCACCCGGCTACCTCGAACGAGGAAGGCGCGCTGCTCGCACGCCTGGCCGAGGTGTTGGGTACCGGCAATCTCGACCATCGCATCGCCCAGCAGGACCTGTCCGACGGCGCGATCGCGGAAGCTTTTGCAACGCCTTCGGCCGAGATCGAGCAGGCCGATGCGATCGTGATTGTCGGCTCGCAGCTGCGCCATGAACTGCCGTTGCTGCACCAGCGCGTGCGCAAGGCCTTCCGCCGCGGCGCGAAGGTGCATGTCGTCAACCCTGTCGACTTCGATTTCGCCTTCGACCTCGCCAGCAAGCGGGTCGTGCCGCCTTCGCAGCTGGCCGATGCGCTGGACCAGGTCGACCTGGGCGGCGCGAACGCGCCGGTGGTGATCGTAGGCGCGGTGGCCGAGAGCGGTCCGCATGCGTCCGCGATCCGCGCCGCAGCCACGGCCTTCGCGAAGGCCGCCAACGCCACGCTGTGCCGCATTCCACAGGGCGCGAACGCGCTCGGACTCGCGCGCGCCGGCGTGCTGCCCGCGTCGCGCGATGCGCAGGCCATGCTGCGCGAGCCGCGTGCGGCCTATGTCATCTACGGCATCGAGCCAGGGCTGGATTTCGCCGACCAGGCCACGGCGCTGAAATCGCTCAAGTCCGCGCAGGTCGTGGCCTTCAGCCACTTCGCCTGCAAGTCCACGCGCAGCGTGGCCGACGTGATCCTGCCGATCGGCGCGCTGCCGGAGATCGAGGCGAGCCTGACCAATCTGGACGGTCGCGAGCAGCGTACCGTTGCCGCCGGCAAGCTGCCGGGCGAGGCGCGTGCCGGTTGGCGCGTGCTGCGCGCACTGGGCGCAGAGCTTGAGGTGCCCGGTTTCGAATTCACCGACATCGAAGGGCTGCGTGCGGCGGTTGCCTCCGCGAAGCCGCGCGTGCCCGCGTCGGTCGCGTCCGCCAGCGCGAACCGCGGCAACGGCGCGGAGCATGGGCTGGAAGTGGCCGTCTCGCAGGCGATCTACCGCAGCGACGGCGTCACCCGTCGCGCGTCCGCGCTGCAGGCGCACCCGCTCACCGTCGGACCGCGCGCAGTCGTGCATCCGGACGAAGCCAGGCGACTTGGCCTCGCCGACGGCGCCATGGCGAAGTTCGGCAACGATGCCGGCACCGCGACCCTGCAGGTGGCTGTCGACGATCGGGTCGCGCCGGGTTGCGTCTGGATCGAATCCGGCTATGGCGCGACCGCGCCGCTCGCCAGCGCCCGCGTCGAGGTGCGCCCGGCATGAACACCGCGACCCTGCTCGGGACCCTGACCGATCCGTTGCGCGACTGGCTGCTATCGCTTGGCGCATTCGGCCTGGTGGTCTGGATCGTGCTCAAGATCCTGGTGATCGCTGTGCCGGTGATCCTGGCCGTGGCCTTCTACGTGGTCTGGGAGCGCAAGCTGATCGGCTGGATGCACGTGCGCCACGGGCCGATGTACGTGGGCATGGGCATCCTTCAGGCCTTCGCCGACGTGTTCAAGCTCCTGTTCAAGGAAGTCATCCAGCCCAGCAGCGCGCAGAAGGTGCTGTACGTGCTGGCTCCGCTGATCACGCTGGCGCCGGCATTCGCGGCCTGGGCGGTGGTGCCGTTCGATGCGCAGCTGGTGCTGTCCAACGCCAATGCGGGTCTGCTGTATCTGCTGGCGATGACCTCTCTGGGCGTATACGGGATCATCCTCGCCGGCTGGGCGTCGAACTCGAAGTACGCCTTCCTCGGCGCGATGCGCGCCGCGGCCCAGGTGGTCAGCTACGAGATCGCGATGGGCTTCGCCATGGTCGGCGTGCTGATCGCTGCCGGCAGCCTCAACCTCACCGAGATCGTGATGGCGCAGGCCGGCAACGGCGGGTTCCTCGAATGGTTCTGGCTGCCGCTGCTGCCGCTGTTCGTGGTGTATTTCATCTCCGGCGTGGCCGAGACCAACCGCGCGCCGTTCGACGTGGTGGAAGGCGAGTCCGAGATCGTCGCCGGGCACATGGTCGAATATTCGGGTTCGCAGTTCGCGCTGTTCTTCCTGGCCGAATACGCGAACATGATCCTGATCAGCTTCCTCACCTCGCTGTTCTTCCTCGGCGGCTGGCTGAGCCCGTTCCACGGCTGGGACATCCCGGTGCTGTCGATCGACGGCTGGTGGTGGCTGTTCGCCAAGGTGTTCTTCTTCGCCAGCTGCTTCATCTGGTTCCGCGCTTCGTTCCCGCGCTACCGCTACGACCAGATCATGCGGCTGGGCTGGAAGGTGTTCATTCCGATCACCTTGGGGTGGATCTGCGTCACGGCGCTGATGGCGTACTACGGCGTGTTCGAGGCGGGGGCGTGATGGGCAAGCTATCGTCCTGGTTCAAGGGTCTGCTGCTCATGGAGCTGCTCCAGGGGCTGGGGCTGACCCTGAAATACCTGTTCCGTCCGAAGTACACGCTGATGTACCCGATGGAGAAGACCCCGCAGTCGCCGCGTTTCCGCGGCCTGCACGCGCTGCGCCGCTATCCCAACGGCGAGGAGCGCTGCATCGCCTGCAAGCTGTGCGAGGCGGTGTGTCCGGCGCTGGCGATCACGATCGATTCCGAACAGCGCGCAGACGGCACCCGCCGCACCACGCGCTACGACATCGACCTGTTCAAGTGCATCTATTGCGGCTTCTGCGAGGAGTCGTGTCCGGTGGATTCGATCGTCGAGACCCACATCCTCGAGTACCACTTCGAGAACCGCGGCGAGAACATCGTCACCAAGCCGCAGCTGCTGGCGATCGGCGACCGGCTCGAAGCCGAGATCGCGGAGCGCCGCGCGGCCGACTCGGCCTTCCGCTAAAGGACCCGCAGACGTGGATTTCGCCTTGCTCACCTTCTTCGCCTTCGCCCTGGCCGCGGTCCTGTCCGCGGGCGCGGTGATCAGCGTCAAGAATCCGGTGCATGCCGCGCTGTTCCTGGTACTGACCTTCTTTTCGGTCGCCTGCGGCTGGATCCTGGCCGGTGCCGAGTTCCTGGGCATCGCGCTGGTGCTGGTGTACGTGGGCGCGGTGATGGTGCTGTTCCTGTTCGTGGTGATGATGCTCGACATCGACACCACGCCGATGCGCGAAGGCTTCGTGCGCTACCTGCCGGTGGGCCTGCTGGTGGCGGTGGCGATGCTGGTGGAGATCCTGCTGCTGATCGGCGTGCGCGCGAAGATGGGCACGCCGTTCGGCACCGACGGAGCGGTGACGGCCGGCCTGCCCAATACCCACTGGCTGGCGCGCTCGCTGTTCACCGATTTCCTGCTGCCCTTCGAGGTGGCCGCGGTGATCCTGACCGTGGCGGTGATCGCCGCGGTGATGCTGACCCTGCGTCGCCGGCCGGGCGCCAAGCACCAGAATCCGCTGGAACAGGGCCGGGTCAAGGCAGCCGACCGCATGCGCCTGGTGCGGATGCAGGCCGAACGACCGGTCGCACCGGCGGCGCCGGGCGAAAGCGAGGAGGCGAAATGATGGAACTCCTGGGCAATGGCCTGTCCCTGGGCCACTACCTCGCGCTCGGCGCGGCGCTGTTCTGCATCAGCGTGGCCGGCATCTTCCTCAACCGCAAGAACGTGATCGTGCTGTTGATGTGCATCGAACTGCTGCTGCTGGCGGTGAACATCAACTTTGTCGCGTTCTCGCGCGAGCTTGGGGATCCCGCCGGCCAGGTGTTCGTGTTCTTCATCCTGACCGTGGCCGCTGCCGAGGCCGCCATCGGCCTGGCGATCCTGGTCACCCTGTTCCGCAACCGGCACACGATCGACGTGGCCGACATCGACACTCTCAAAGGGTGAGCGGGTGCGTTTGCGAGCCACTGGCTCGCGCATCCGCGAACGCCCGGCCACGGATGGCCGGGCCGGACAGCCCCGAAGCAATACCGTCTCGCCATGGATGGCGGCACCGAGGTAACCGAAGCAAGAACCTGGCTATGGAACATTGATGGAAATTTCCAAGCTCCACCTGCTGATGGTCGTCATGGCACCGCTGCTCGGCGCCGTTATTGCCGGCCTGTTCGGCCGCCAGGTCGGCCGTGTGGGCGCGCACAGCATTACCATCCTCGGCGTGGCGGTGAGCTGCGCGCTGTCGACATACGTGCTGTGGCAGCTGGTGGGGCAGGGTGCTGCGCCGTTCAACCAGAACGTGTACACCTTCTTCCAGGTAGGCGGCTACGAGGCCCATGTCGGCTTCATGATCGACCGCCTCACCGCGATGATGATGGTGGTCGTGACCTTCGTCTCGCTGCTGGTGCACGTCTACACGATCGGTTACATGGCCGACGACGACGGCTACCAGCGCTTCTTCGGCTACATCTCGCTGTTCACCTTCAGCATGCTGATGCTGGTGATGAGCAACAACTTCCTGCAGCTGTTCTTCGGCTGGGAAGCGGTGGGCCTGGTGTCCTATCTGCTGATCGGCTTCTGGTTCAAACGCCCGAGCGCGATCTTCGCCAACCTCAAGGCCTTCCTGGTCAACCGGGTGGGCGACTTCGGCTTCCTGCTCGGCATCGCGGGGGTGCTGTACTGGTTCGGCACGCTCGACTACGCCACCGTGTTCGCCAACGCGCCGCTGCTCAAGGGCCAGGAAGTGCAGGTGTTCGCCGGCCACGCCTGGTCGGTGGCCACGCTGATCTGCATCTGCCTGTTCATCGGGGCCATGGGCAAGTCGGCGCAGGTGCCGCTGCACGTATGGTTGCCCGACTCGATGGAAGGCCCCACGCCGATTTCGGCCCTGATCCACGCCGCGACCATGGTCACCGCAGGCATCTTCATGGTGGCGCGGATGTCGCCGCTGTTCGAGCTGAGCCAGACCGCGCTCAACTTCGTGCTGTTCATCGGCGCCACCACGGCGTTCTTCACCGGCCTGATCGGCATCGTCCAGAACGACATCAAGCGGGTGGTGGCGTATTCCACCCTGTCGCAGCTAGGCTACATGACAGTGGCCCTGGGCGTGTCGGCGTACTCGGCCGCCGTGTACCACCTGATGACCCACGCCTTCTTCAAGGCGCTGCTGTTCCTGGCGGCGGGCAGCGTGATCATCGGCATGCACCACGAGCAGGACATGCGCCGGATGGGCGGCCTGCGCAAGGTCATGCCGATCACCTTCTGGACCAGCGTCATCGGCACCCTGGCCCTGGTCGGCACACCGTTCTTCAGCGGCTTCTACTCGAAGGACACCATCATCGAGGCGGCCAAGCTCAACGCGCACGAGTCCCACAACTGGGTCGCCAGCTATGGCTACTGGGCGGTGCTGCTGGGCGCGTTCGTGACCTCGTTCTACAGCTTCCGCCTGCTCTACCTGACTTTCTTCGGCGCACCGCGCTGGCACGACAAGGCGCCGGCTGGCTACGTCGCGCCGGAAGCCGACTCGAGCGCGCACGAGGAACAGCTGGCACACGCGCACGAGGATGCGCATGGTCACGGCCATGACGATCATGCGCACGAGCCGCACGAGTCGCCGTGGGTGGTGACGCTGCCGTTGATCTTGCTGGCGATCCCGTCGGTGCTGATCGGCTTCTTCACCGTCGGCCCGATGCTGTTCGGCACCGATGTGATGGGCCATCACAAGCAGCTGCCGTACTTCTTGGGATCGATTGACCTGGCGGCGGCGCGCGACACCATCGCCAAGGTGGCCGAGGAAGCCTGGCACGGGCCGGTGGCGTTCGCGCTGCATGGCTTCGTCGCCCCGGCGTTCTGGCTGGTGCTTGCCGGCTTCGCCCTGGCCACCGTCATGTACTGGTGGAAGCCCGAGCTGCCGGCGAAGGCGGCGCGCATCTTCGCCCTGCCCAAGCGGATCCTCGAGAACAAGTACGGCTTCGATGACCTGTGGATCGGCGGCTTCGCCGGTGGCGGCGTCGCCTTGGGCAAGCTGTCGCGCGGCAACGACGAGAAGGTCATCGATGGCCTGTTCGTCAACGGCAGCGCCCGTCTGGTCGATCTGTTCTCCGGCGTGCTGCGCAAGACCCAGTCGGGTTACCTGTACCACTATGCCTTCGCCATGATCCTGGGCCTGATCGGCCTGCTCGGCGCGCTGGTGTGGTGGTGGAGCTGAGACCAAGGAATCCTGACGCGTGAGCCAACTTCCCCTTCTCAGTCTGCTCGTCTGGCTGCCGGTCCTCGGCGGCGCGCTGTGCCTGATGCTCGGCAACAGCCGGCCGCAGGCGGCGCGCTGGCTTGCGCTCGGCGTGGCGCTGTTGTGCCTGGTGTTGAGCGTGCCGCTGTTCACCGGCTTCGACTACGCCAACCCCGGCATGCAGTTCCTCGAACAGCACGCCTGGATTCCCGCGTACGACATCCGCTACCGGCTCGGCGCGGACGGCATCTCGGTGGCGCTGATCGGCTTGACCACGCTGGTGACCGTGCTGGTGCTGATCGGTGCGTGGGCCTCGGTCGACAAGCGCGTGAGCCAGTACGTAGCTGCGTTCCTAGTGCTCGAAGGCCTGATGATCGGCGTGTTCACAGCGCTCGACGCGATGCTGTTCTACGTGTTCTTCGAGGGCATGCTGATCCCGATGTTCATCATCATCGGCGTCTGGGGCGGCCCGCGCCGGGTGTACGCATCGGTCAAGTTCTTCCTGTACACCTTCCTCGGCTCGGTGTTCATGTTGGTCGGGCTGATCTACCTGTACCTGAAGGGCGGCAGCTGGCAGCTGGCCGACATGGCCGCGCTGCCGCTGACCATGCGCGAGCAGATGTGGCTGTTCTTCGCCTTCCTGGTTGCGTTCGCGGTGAAGGTGCCGATGTTCCCGGTGCATACCTGGCTCCCCGACGCGCACGTCGAGGCGCCCACCGGCGGCTCGGTGGTGCTGGCGGCGATCATGCTGAAGATCGGCGGGTACGGCTTCCTGCGCTTCACCTTGCCCATCGTCCCGGATGCCGGCCACGAATGGGCCTGGCTGGTGATCGCGCTCAGCCTGATCGCGGTCATCTACATCGGCCTCGTGGCGATGGTCCAGGACGACATGAAGAAGCTGATCGCCTATTCGTCGATTTCGCACATGGGCTTCGTCACCCTGGGCACCTTCATCGCCTTCGCCCTTGTGCGCGATGCGGGGAATATCGATGCCGCGCGCCTGGGCCTGCAGGGCGCCATGGTGCAGATGATCAGCCACGGCTTCATTTCAGGTGCGATGTTCAGCTGCGTGGGTGTGCTCTACGACCGCATGCACAGCCGCATGATCCGCGACTACGGCGGCGTGGCCAACGTGATGCCGTGGTTCGCGATGTTCGCGGTGTTCTTCGGCATGGCCAATTCCGGCCTGCCGGGCACGTCGGGCTTCGTCGGTGAGTTCATGGTGATCCTGGCCAGCTTCCAGAAACATCCGCTGATCGCGTTCGCCGCGGCCTTCACCCTGATCCTGGGTGCGGCCTACACCCTGTGGATGATCAAGCGGGTGATCTACGGCGAAGTCGGCAATGCCCACGTCGCCGAACTGAAGGACCTGGACATGCGCGAATGGATCGTGCTCGGCACGTTCGCCGCCGGCACCCTGCTGATCGGCGTGTGGCCCAAACCGCTGACCGACCTGATGGAGCCGTCCATCGCGCAGCTGGCCCAGCAGCTCGCCGCCAGCAAACTGATGGGCCCGTGACATGACCGCCGCAACCCCCATGCTTGCCGCCACCGCGACCCTCGCCGACCTGCAGCCGATCCTGCCCGAACTGGTGCTGACCGGCGCCGCGTTCGCGCTGCTGCTGCTCGACCTGTTCCTGGACGACGATCGCCGCTTCGTCACCCATGGGCTGTCGATCGCTGCGCTGCTCGGGGTCATGGCGATGATCGGTTTCGGCGTGGGCGGGCAGGGCACCGTGCTCGGCGGCATGTTCGTGCGCGACACCATGGCCGACGTGCTCAAGATCGTGGTCTGCCTGGTCAGCGCGCTGTCGCTGGTCTATGCCTGGCCCTACCTGCGCGCGCGCAGCCTGTACAAGGGCGAGGTGCCGGTGCTGATCCTGTTCGCGGTGATCGGCATGCTGCTGCTGATCTCCGCCGGCAGCCTGGTGATGGTCTACCTGGGCCTGGAGATGCTGGCGCTGTGCTCCTACGCGCTGGTCGCGATCGACCGCGACAATCCGCGCGCCTCCGAAGCGGCGATGAAGTATTTCGTGCTGGGTTCGCTGGCCTCGGGCCTGCTGCTGTACGGCATGTCGCTGCTGTACGGCGCCACCGGTACCCTCGATCTGGCCCAGATCCACGGCGCGGCCGAAGCCACCCAACGCAACGCCATGCTGCTGACCGGGGTGGTGTTCCTGGTCGCGGGCATCGCGTTCAAGTTCGGCGCTGCGCCGTTCCACATGTGGCTGCCCGACACCTATCACGGTGCGCCGACCGCGATCACCCTGTTCATCGGCGCGGCGCCCAAGCTGGCTGCGTTCGCGATGGCCTACCGGCTGCTCGAAGCCGGCGTCGGCCCACTCGACGACACCTGGCGGCTGATGATTGCGGGGCTCGCCGCGATCTCGCTGGCGATCGGCAACCTGATCGCGCTGGCGCAGTCCAACCTCAAGCGGATGCTGGCCTATTCCACGATCTCGCACGTCGGCTTTCTGTTCCTGGGCCTGGCGGGCGGCGGCGCGCAGGGCTACGCCGCGGCGATGTTCTACGCCATCAGCTACGCGATCATGGCCGCTGCGTCGTTCGGTGCGATCGTGGCGCTGTCCAATCGCGGGTTCGAAGCCGACAACATCGACGACTTCAAGGGCCTCAACGCCCGCAGCCCCTGGATGGCGGGACTGGTGCTGTGCGTGATGGCCTCGCTGGCGGGCGTGCCTCCGTTCCTGGGCTTCTGGGCCAAGCTGGTGGTGCTGCGCGCTGCGCTGCAGGGCGACCTGATGTGGCTGGCGATCGTGGGCATCGTGTTTGCGGTGATCGGTGCGTTCTATTACCTACGCGTGATCAAGGTGATGTATTTCGACGAGCCGGTCGGCGGACCGCTGGTGCTGCAGGACGACCGCCCGCTGCGCGTCGCCTTCGGCGTAAACGCATTGGCGCTGCTGGCACTGGGCATCTTCTGGAATCCGATCATGGCCTGGTGCCAGGCCGCGTTCGTCTGAGAACTGCACAGGCGCCTGGCCGCCTGCGAAGTACTGGACCTGGTGTCTGATCGCCCCTGCGAGTGATCAAGACCGCTCCCGCACCCCCTTCTGTTAATGAACGGGCTTGCAAAGCCCAGCCCCGGTCGCCATAATTCCGCTCCTGTTGCGGGGTGGAGCAGTCTGGCAGCTCGTCGGGCTCATAACCCGAAGGTCGCAGGTTCAAATCCTGCCCCCGCTACCAGCTTTTCGCGATCGACGGAAAGCCTCTACGGAGGCTTTTTTTGATGGCGAAGGGTCGGGCCCGTCGAAACGAGCGCAGCTCGCGTCGGCGCCGAAATCCAGCAGACCATGCTGGTAATTTAGGACAAGGGGCCCTGTGGGCCCCTTGTTGTTTTCAGGAGTACGCATCCTTTCGATGGACAAGGCACGCGACATCGCCGCCCTGCTAGCCCCGACCGTGCAAACGCTCGGCGTGGAGCTGTTGGGCGTGGAATACCTGCCCGCGCCGGGCGGGGCGACGTTGCGCCTGTACATCGACGTGCCGGTCGCGGAAGCCTCCACGCGCGCGGTCGGCATCGAGGATTGCGAGGCGGTCAGCCGCGAGGTGTCCGCGCAACTGGACGTGGAAGACCCGATCAGCGGCCATTACACCCTCGAGGTGTCCTCTCCGGGGATCGACCGTCCGCTGTTCGAAGCTGCGCAGTTCGCGCGCTTCGCCGGCGAACAGGCCAAGGTCGGCCTGAAGCTGCCGCAGGACGGGCGTCGCCGTCTGACCGGCCGCATCGTTTCGGTCGAGGGCGACAGCGTCATCTTCGACGTCGACGGCGCGGCGTTTACGGTCGCCATCGACAACATCGAAAAGGCCCGGCTGGTGCCCGACTGGGCTGCGCTCGGGCTGGTCAAGGAAAAACCCGGCAAGGGCAGGAAGGCCGCGAAGCCGGCGCATTGATTTCCAGAGAACCGAATTCCTACGAACCTGCGGCCCGGCCGCAAGAAGCAAAGTGATCCAACCATGAGCAAAGAACTACTCCTCGTCGTCGATGCGGTCGCCAACGAAAAGGGCGTGCCGGAATCGGTGATCCTCGAAGCCATCGAAGCGGCGCTGGCCACCGCGGCCAAGAAGCGCTACGCCGACCAGGACGTGCTCACGCGCGTGACCATCGATCCCAAGGACGGCAGCTACGAGACGTTCCGCCGCTGGGAAGTGGTGGCCGACGACGTGGTGATGGAATCGCCCGACCGCCAGATCCGGCTCATGGACGCGCTCGACGAGAGCGACGACGTTGAGGTCGGCGACTACATCGAGGAGCAGATCGATAACCCGGACTTCGGCCGCATCGCGGCGCAGGCCGCCAAGCAGGTGATCGTGCAGCGCGTGCGCGAGGCCGAGCGCGCGCAGGTGGTCGATGCATGGAAGGACCGGATCGGCGAGCTGGTCAACGGCATCGTCAAGCGGGTCGAACGCGGCAACGTCTACATCGACCTGGGCGGCAACGCCGAGGGCTTCATTCCCAAGGACAAGGGCATCCCGCGCGACGTGCTGCGCACCGGCGACCGCGTGCGTGGTTATCTGTTCGACGTGCGCAGCGAACCGCGCGGCCCGCAGCTGTTCGTCAGTCGCGCCGCGCCCGAGTTCATGATGGAACTGTTCAAGCTCGAAGTGCCGGAAGTCGGCCAGGGCCTGGTGTCGATCATGGGCTGCGCCCGCGATCCGGGCGACCGCGCCAAGATCGCGGTGCTGGCGCACGACAACCGCACCGATCCGATCGGCGCCTGCATCGGCATGCGCGGCTCGCGCGTGCAGGCGGTGAGCAACGAGCTCAACGGCGAGCGCGTCGACATCATCCTGTGGAGCGACAACCCGGCGCAGTTCGTCATCAATGCGATGGCGCCGGCCGAAGTGCAGTCGATCATCGTCGACGAGGAAAAGCATTCGATGGATCTTGCGGTGGCCGAGGAGCGGCTGGCGCAGGCGATCGGCAAGGGCGGGCAGAACGTGCGCCTGGCCAGCCGCCTGACCGGCTGGCAGCTCAACGTGATGACCGCCGACCAGGTCCAGGCCAAGTCCGAGGCCGAGCAGACCCGCTCTCGGGAGCTGTTCATCGAGAAGCTCGAGGTCGACGAGGAAATCGCCGGGATCCTGGTCGCCGAGGGCTTCAGTACGGTCGAGGAAATCGCCTACGTGCCGGTGGGCGAACTGCTGGCGGTCGAGGGTTTCGACGAGGACATCGTCGAAGAGCTGCGTTCGCGTGCCCGCGAGGCGCTGCTCAACGACGCCCTGGCGGTCGAGGAAGAACTCGACGAGAACGCGCCTACCGAGAGCCTGCTGTCGCTGGAAGGAATGGACGACGAAACCGCCTACGCCCTGGCATCCCACGGCGTGCGCACCTCCGAGGATCTGTCCGACCTCGGCGCCGATGAGGTAGCTGAATTCGGCATCGAAGGCCTGGACGAAGAGCGTGCCGCGGCCCTGATCCTGGCCGCGCGCGCCGAAGAGATCGCCCGCCTGGAGCAGGAGGGGTGAGCCCATAGGGTGCGCCCTGGCGCACCGGCCGCAAACCACGGTGCGCCGAGGCGCACCCTATACAATCCACAGCTTCGGCCCGCGGCACCACGGCGGGCATAGAAACGGAAACCGAATGTCGCAGCAAACCACCATCCGCAAGCTTGCCGAACTGGTCAATACGCCGGTCGAGAAGCTGTTGGAGCAGCTGGCCACCGCCGGCATGCGCTTCGACGGCCCCGACCAGGTCGTGACCAGCGCGGAGAAGCTGAAACTGCTCGGCTTCCTCAAGCGTTCGCACGGCAAGGCCGAGGTCTCCGCCGAAGAAGCCGCCGCGCCGAAGAAGATCACGCTCAGCCGCAGCCGCAAGCAGGAGATCACCGTCGGTGGCGGCAAGAACCGCAGCACCGTCGACGTGGTCGTGCGCAAGAAGGTGACGCTGGTCAAGCCGTCCGAAGCGAGCGGCGCGCCCGCTGCGCAGAACGACGAGCACGCCGAGATCCTGCGCAAGCTGGAGGAATCGCGCCAGCGCAACCTCAGCGAACAGCAGCGCCTGGCCGAAGCCGACCGGCGCCGCGCCGAGGAAGTGGCCGAGCAGCGGCGCAAGGCCGAGGAAGAAGCTGCGCGCCTGCGCGCCGAAGCCGAGCTTGCCGCCGCGGCCGTAGCGGTGGTGGGCGAGGACGAGGCGCCGAAGAAGGCGCCGGCACACGGCCACGGCCATCACAAGCCGGCAGTGCCGCCGCGCGACGATCGTGCGCTCGGCCCCAAGCACAAGGGCAATCGTGGCTCGCACGCGATGGTCGCGGGCGTGGAGGACGACGAGAACGCCGCGCGTTTCGCCGGCCAGCTGCACCTGAGTGCCAGCGAGCGCGCGCGCCGCGGCGCCGCCCGCGGCAAGCCTAAGTCGCGCCGGGCGCCGGAGCAGTCGCGCAGCGGCACCGGCTTCACCCGTCCGACCGCACCGGTGGTGCGCGAGGTCTCGATCGGCGACGCGATCACCGTGGCCGACCTGGCGCAGAAGCTCGCCCTCAAGGGGGGCGATGTGGTCAAGGCGCTGTTCAAGATGGGCGTGATGGCCACCATCACCCAGACCATCGACCACGACACCGCCGTGCTGGTCACCGAGGAACTGGGCCACAAGGCGGTCGTGGCCGAAAGCAATGACGCCGAGTCCGAGCTGTTGGCCCAGGCCGAGCAGGTGCAGGGCGACAAGGCCCCGCGTCCGCCGGTGGTCACGATCATGGGCCACGTCGACCACGGCAAGACCTCGCTGCTCGACTACATCCGCCGCACCAAGGTCGCCTCCGGCGAGGCCGGCGGCATCACCCAGCACATCGGCGCGTATCACGTCGAAACCGACAAGGGCGTCATCAGCTTCCTCGACACCCCCGGCCACGCCGCGTTCACCTCGATGCGCGCGCGCGGCGCCAAGCTCACCGACATCGTGATCCTGGTGGTGGCGGCCGACGACGGCGTGATGCCGCAGACGATCGAAGCGGTGCAGCACGCCAAGGCGGCCAAGGTGCCGCTGATCGTGGCGATCAACAAGATCGACAAGTCCGACGCCGATCCGATGCGGGTCAAGAACGAGCTGCTCGGCCAGGACGTGGTCGCCGAGGACTTCGGCGGCGATACCCAGATGGTGGAGCTCTCGGCGAAAACCGGACAGGGCGTGGACGCGCTGCTCGATGCCATCACCCTGCAGGCTGAGGTGCTGGAGCTGCAGGCCGCGCCGGAGGGGCGCGCCAGCGGCGTGGTCATCGAATCCTCGCTCGACAAGGGTCGCGGCCCGGTTGCGACCGTGCTGGTGCAGCAGGGCCTGCTGGCCCGCGGTGACTACCTGGTCTGCGGCGTCCAGTACGGACGCGTGCGCGCCCTGTTCGACGAAAACGGCAAGCAGGTCGAAACCGCAGGGCCCTCGATCCCGGTCCAGGTGCTCGGCCTGTCGGGCGTGCCGGACGCGGGCGACGATTTCGTCGTCGTGGCCGACGAGCGCCTGGCCAAGGACGTGGCCCAGCAGCGCGAGACCAAGCGCCGCGAGACCCGCCTGGTGGCCGCAGCGGGCAACCGCATGGAAGACATCATGGCCCAGATGGGCCAGGGCGAAGCGCAGCAGCAGCTCAACCTGGTGATCAAGGCCGATGTGCAGGGTTCCGTCGAGGCGCTGCGCCAGGCGCTGACCGCGCTGTCGAACGAGCAGATCCGGATCAACGTGATCGTCTCGGGCGTGGGCGGCATCACCGAATCCGACGCCAACTCCGCGGCCGCCGCCAGAGCCACGATCATCGGTTTCAACGTGCGTGCGGATGCATCCGCGCGCCGGGTGATCGAAGGCAACGGCCTGGACCTGCGTTATTTCTCGATCATCTACGACGTGATCGACCAGGTGAAGCAGGTGGCATCCGGCCTGCTGGGCGTGGAAATCCGCGAGGAGATCATCGGCACCGCCGAGGTGCGCGACGTGTTCCGCAGCTCCAAGTTTGGCGCGGTCGCCGGCTGCATGGTGGTCGAGGGCGTGGTCAAGCGCCACAAGCCGATCCGCGTGCTGCGCGACAACACCGTCATCTTCGAGGGCGAGCTGGAATCGCTGCGCCGGTTCAAGGAGAACGTCGACGAGGTGCGCAACGGCACCGAATGCGGCATCGGCGTGAAAGCCTACGACGACGTCAAGCCCGGCGACCAGATCGAGTGCTTCGAGCGCATCGAAGTGCAGCGCACCCTCTGATGCCGCAGAAGTCCTTCCACCGCACCGACCGCGTGTCAGCCCAGCTCCGTCGCGAGCTGGGCACGCTGGTGCGCGAGGCGGTGGCCGAGCACGGCCTGCCGTCGGTCAGCGTGTCGGATGTCGAGGTCACGCGCGACATGGCGCACGCCAAGGTGTTCGTGACCGCGCTGCAGGAAGAGCGTTCGACCGAGGCGGTGAAAGGCTTGAAGGCGGTCGCTCCGGAGATTCGTTTCCGCCTGGCGCGAGCGGTGAAGATGCGGCACGTGCCGGAACTGCATTTCCACTACGACGATTCGGTCGATCGCGGCGAGCGCATCGACAACCTGCTGCGCGATCTCGGAACGGGCGACGAAAGCCCGAGCGACGAGACCGCGTAGGGCGGGCCATGGCCCGACATGGCCCGACATCGCCTCTGGTGATGGCGGGCCTGGGCCCGCCCTACAATCGCCCTCGATGAGCAAGCCGCGCCGCAAGTTCCGCAAACTCGACGGCATTCTGCTGCTCGACAAGCCGCGTGGCCTGAGTTCCAACCAGGCGCTGCAGCGTGTGCGGCATCTGTTCAGCGCGGACAAGGCCGGGCATACCGGCAGCCTCGATCCGCTGGCGACCGGACTGCTGCCGGTGTGCTTCGGCGAGGCGACCAAGATCGCGGGCGGCCTGCTGGGTGCGCGCAAGGCCTACGACGCGGTGGCCCGCCTGGGCGTAGTCACCGACACCGACGATGCCGAAGGCGCCGTGTTGCGCGAGCGCGACGTGCCGGTGCTGACCATCGACGCCATCGATGCTGCGCTGCAGCGGTTCGTCGGGCGCATCCGCCAGCGCCCGCCCGTGTACTCCGCGCTCAAGCGAGGTGGCGAACCGCTCTACGCCAAGGCGCGTCGCGGCGAGACGATCGAGGTGGAGGAGCGCGAGGTCGACGTGCACGCGTTCGAACTGCTGTCCGCGGCCGATCTGCTCGATGGCGGCGAGCCGCTGCTGCGCCTGCACGTGGAATGCGGCTCGGGTACCTATATCCGCAGCCTGGTGCGCGACCTGGGCGAGGTGTTCGGCTGCGGCGCGCATGTGGCCGAGCTGCGCCGGCTCTGGGTCGACCCGTTCCGCGACCCGCGGATGTGGACGATCGAGGCGCTCGAGCAGCTTGCCCGGCGCGGTGAGCATGCGCTCGACTCCTGCCTGCTTCCGCTCGAGAGCGGCATGACGGCCTGGCCGGAGGTCGCGGTCGGCCAGGCCCAGGCCCAACGGCTCGCGCATGGGCAGCCCGTCGCAGGCGGCTTTGCGCCGCAGGGGGAAGTGGCGATCTTCGGCCCCGAGGGGCGGGTGCTCGGGCTGGGCCAGGTGGACGCTGCAGGCGAGCTGCATCCGCGTCGCATGTTCGCCTGGGCGGTGGCCCAGCCCCCGCAGGCGGCGCCCGAGCGCCGGTCACGCGAGTCGGGTGCGCGCTAACGCCTTGTCCGCAAAGGGGTTCGCGGCTACAATGCGGCGCCGGTTTTTTCCAGCCGGCATTTTATTTTTTGTCCCTTCAGCACGCGGCGAACCAGGCGGTGCGCGGATCCCACCGTGTTCCTGCCGGTTTTCGCATCCACCTAGAGGTCATTAGGCATGTCCATCGACACCAGCAAGGTCATTGAAGAACACAAGCGCGGTACCGGCGACACCGGTTCGCCCGAAGTGCAGGTCGCCCTGCTCACCGCCCGCATCACCCAGCTCACCGAGCATTTCAAACAGCACAAGCAGGATCACCACAGCCGGCGCGGCCTGCTGAAGATGGTCAACCGCCGCCGCAGCCTGCTCGACTACCTGCACAAGAAGGATTACGAGCGCTACAAGAGTCTGATCGAAAAGCTCGGTCTGCGCCGCTGATCCACGTTTTCCGACTGCGGCGCAATGCGCCGCAGTCGTTTTTTCGGCCGCTGAATCCACCGGCCACCCGGGACGGGCAAGGGCCCCGACCGGTTCATCCGCAAGTGACATCCAAGGACATTCCCTCGTGGCAAAAGTGACCAAGAGCTTCCAGTACGGCAATCGCACCGTCACCCTCGAAACCGGCGAGATCGCCCGCCAGGCCGGCGGCGCGGTGCTGGTGTCGGTCGACGGCACCGTGGTGCTGTGCACGGCCGTTGCGGCCAAGACCCAGCGCGAGGGGCAGGATTTCTTCCCGCTCACCGTCGATTACCAGGAGAAGTTCTACGCCGGCGGCCGCATCCCGGGCGGCTTCTTCAAGCGCGAAGGCCGGGCGACCGAGAAGGAAACGCTGACCTCGCGCCTGATCGACCGGCCGCTGCGGCCGCTGTTCCCCGAGGAATTCAAGAACGAAGTCCAAGTCATCGCGACGGTCATGTCGCTGAACCCGGAAGTGGACGGCGACATCCTGGCGCTGCTCGGCTGCTCGGCCGCCGTCGCCCTGACCGGCGCTCCGTTCGATGGCCCGATCGGCGCGGCCAAGGTGGGCTACAAGGATGGCCAGTACCTGCTCAACCCCAGCGTTTCCGAACTGGCCGACTCCAAGCTCGAGCTGGTCGTCGCCGGCACCAGCGACGCGGTGCTGATGGTCGAATCCGAAGCCGATGAGCTGTCCGAGGACGTGATGCTCGGCGCGGTGATGTTCGGCCACAAGCACATGCAGGTGGCGATCAACGCGATCAACGACCTGGTTACCGAAGCCGGTGCCAAGACCTGGGACTGGAAGGCTCCGGCGAAGAACGAATCGCTCGTCAGCGCGATCAAGGAAGCCGTCGGCAACCAGCTCGTCGAAGCGTTCCAGGTGCGCGACAAGCTGCAGCGCCGCGAAGCCATCGGCGCGATCAAGAAGGACGTGCTGGGCGCGTTGGCGCCGCGCGCGGAAGGCGAAGGCTGGAACCCGGGCGACCTGGGTAAGGAATTCGGCGAACTCGAGTACCAGACCATGCGCGGCTCGGTGCTGGGCACCAAGGTCCGCATCGACGGCCGCGCGCTCGACACCGTGCGTCCGATCGCGTCGAAGGTCAGCATCCTGCCGCGCGTGCATGGCTCGGCGCTGTTCACCCGCGGCGAGACCCAGGCGATCGTCGCGGTCACCCTGGGCACCGCGCGCGACGGCCAGATCATCGATGCCGTGGGCGGCGAGTACAAGGAACACTTCCTGTTTCACTACAACTTCCCGCCGTATTCGGTCGGCGAGGCCGGGCGCATGATGGGTCCGAAGCGCCGCGAAATCGGCCACGGCCGCCTGGCCAAGCGCGGCGTGCTCGCGGTGATGCCGACGATGGAGTCGTTCCCCTACACCATCCGCGTAGTGTCCGAGATCACCGAGTCCAACGGCTCCTCGTCGATGGCGTCGGTCTGCGGTTCGTCGCTGGCGCTGATGGACGCGGGCGTACCGATCAAGGCGCCGGTCGCGGGCATCGCGATGGGCCTGGTCAAGGAAGGCGACGACTTCGTGGTCCTGTCCGACATCCTCGGTGACGAGGACCATCTTGGCGACATGGACTTCAAGGTGGCCGGTACCGCCGAGGGCATTTCCGCCCTGCAGATGGACATCAAGATCCAGGGCATCACCGAGGAGATCATGAAGGTCGCGTTGGCCCAGGCCAAGCAGGGCCGTCTGCACATCCTCGGCGAAATGGCCAACGCGCTGACCGCGCCGCGCGCCGACCTGAGCGAGTTCGCACCGCGCCTGATCACGATCAAGATCCACCCCGACAAGATCCGCGAAGTCATCGGCAAGGGCGGCTCGGTCATCCAGGCGATCACCAAGGAAACCGGCACCCAGATTGACATCCAGGACGACGGCACCATCGTCATCGCCTCGGTCAACGCCGCCGCCGGCCAGGCCGCGAAGGCGCGCATCGAGCAGATCACGTCCGACGTCGAGCCCGGCCGGATCTACGAGGGCAAGGTCGTCAAGCTGATGGACTTCGGTGCGTTCGTGACCATCTCCCCCGGCAAGGACGGCCTGGTGCACGTGTCGCAGATCTCCAACGAGCGCGTCGAGAAGGTCTCCGACAAGCTCAAGGAAGGCGACATGGTCAAGGTCAAGGTGCTGGAAGTCGACAAGCAGGGCCGCATCCGCCTGTCGATGAAGGCTGTCGAGGAAGGCGAGGGCGTTCCGGCCGAGTAAGCCGTTCGCTGAAGCGCATCGAGCGACACGAAAAGCGGGCCGGTTTCGGCCCGCTTTTTCTTTGCGCGAATGGTGGATTTTCCGATGCGCAGACTGCGCGCGCGGATCGATGCCGTCGCCCTCGAAGTCATTCGCAGCTGGCTACGTGCCGCGGCGATCGCGCCGTGCGCGGTCGTGTCTTGCCAGCGATGCCCTGATCCGCCGGTAGACGGCAGCGCTGCCCAGCAATTGCAGGTGGCCGCTGCCATGCTCGATCCACTTGCGCGATGCGGGGATGCGCAGGTCCAGGCGGCGGTCCGGGTGCTCGCCAAGCGCGCTGGCGACCGGCACCAGGCCATCGCCGCGCGGCCGCGCCGCCGCACGATCCGCATCGCCGGCCCGCTGGGTGCTGGCGGCGATCGCATGGCAGCGCACGCCTGCCGGCAACGCGAGCGGGGTCGATGCGTCGGATCCCGCCCGGGGCGCTCGGCTGTCGTGCACGCGGCCGTAGCGCAGGTCCTGGATACCGGCACTGCGAATTCGGCCGATCAGCGCGAATGGAGCGCTGTAGGGGCTGATCGCGAGCAGGCGTTCGAACCGGTCGCCGGCGCGCTCGAGCGGGGCGCCGTGGTGCGGCGTGCCCACGAAGACCACGTCGCTCACCGCGCGGCGCCATGCGTGACCGCGCGTTTCCGCGTGATGGCAGGCGCTGCGCGCGACCAGCCCACCCATGCTGTGGCCGAGCAGTACCACGCGCTCGACCGGTACCGGCCACGCGGCGACCGCGCGTTCCAGCAGTTCGGCGAAGTCGGCGCCGTTGCGCGAGACCTGGCGGCCGCTGTTGTAGTGCAGGTAGAGCGGCGTCATGCCCAGTTCGCGCGCCAGTGCGGCGCCGTGATCGTGGCCCTGGTAGCACCACTGGCGATCGTTCATGCACAGGCCGTGGACCAGGATCAGCAGGTCGCCGGTGGCATCGGGCACGGACGCGGCCAGTGCCTTGGGCGTGAGGCGCAGCGCGCGCCCGCCGCGACGCAGGCGCATGGGGATCGCGAGCGGATTGCCGCTGGCCTCGAGGTGATCGCCGAGCACGCCATTCATGGCCGCGAGCACCGCATCGCGCCTGGCTCGTCTTCGCGTGCGCGCAGCAGCGACGCCATCAGCGACAGCGAAGTGTCGACCCCGATGCCAACCATCCGGGTCGTGTCGTGGATGCGGCGGTAGATCCATCCCGTAAGCCCGCGCGTGCGCCTGGGTGCCGGAGCGCCGAGCACGGCGGGCAGATGGGTGATCGCCGCGTGCATCGATTCGACCAGGCCGACGGTGCCGGCGACGGCGTCGATCGTGAGGCGGTTGAGGCCGCGCAGGTCGTCTGCGCGGAGCATGCCGGTGGCCGTGCGGCCCATGGCGGTCCCGGTGGGGAATGTCGTCGCAGGTTACAGCACGCGTCCTCGTGTCGCCGTGGCGGGGATTGAATACCTGCCGCGTGCCCAGGCGCCCGGACTTGCTACATTGCCGTACACGGGCCTGAGGGAGGCAACGATGGCGGCGGGAACCTCGCAACTCGATCTGTTCGTGCGCGAAGCGCTCGCGCGCGGGCAGTCGCGTCCGTCCATCCTCGCTGCCCTGATCGAAGCCGGCTGGACCGAGCAACAGGTCCGCGGTGCGCTGGAGGACTATGCGGAGGTCGATTTCCCGGTCCCGGTGCCGCGTCCGCGGGCCTCGTTGTCGGCGCGCGACGCGTTCGTGTACCTGGTGCTGTTCGCCACCCTGTATTACACCGCGTTCCACCTGGGCAGCCTGCTGTTCGACCTGATCAACGTGGCCTTCCCGGACGCGGCCAGCGGTCGCGGCTATGAGGTGTTCGGCTCATCGATGCGCTGGTCGGTGGCGTCGCTGCTGATCGCGTTCCCGATCTTCGCGTTCGTAGCGCGGCAGGTCGCGCGCGATGTGGAACGCAATCCGGTCAAGCGGCTCTCGCCGGTGCGGCGCTGGTTGACCTACCTGACCCTGTACCTGGCGGCGATCGCGCTGATCTGCGACTTCACCACCCTGGTCTACAACCTGCTGGGCGGCGAGATCAGCATCCGCTTCGCGCTCAAGGTGCTGGTGGTGGCCGTGATCGCCGGCAGCGTCTTCGGTTACTACCTGCACGACCTGCGTCGCGAGGAGCAGGCCCCATGAACGCCCGCGGCGCGGGATTCTGGCTGCTGGTCGCGGCAGCAGTCGCAATCGCCGCCACCGTGATCGCGGCGATCGTGGTGATGGGGTCGCCGGCCGTGCAGCGCGAACGACGCATGGACGAAACCCGGGTGCAGCAGCTGATGCAGATCGAGCGCGCCGTGCGCATGGTCCATGAGCGCGAGGGCCGCCTGCCCACCGATCTGTCTGAACTGGCGCGCGAACCTGGCCTGGGGCTGGCCCTGTCCGATCCGCAGACCGCAGCGCCGTACGGCTACCGGACGAAAGGAGAGAACGCCTTCCTGCTGTGCGCCGTCTTCGCCCGCGACAGCGCGGCGGACCAGCGACGCGCCCAGTTCGAACCAGAGCTGGAGCTGGCATGGCGACACCCCGTAGGCCGATATTGCTTCGCCTTCAGGATCGATCCGGAAAAGCGTTGACCGGCGACAGTCGGCGCGCGCGCTCAACCACCGAGCTTCACTTCGAGCTTCTGTTGCATCTGCCGGCGGAACCGGTCGGCCAGCAGGGCGAAGCCGGCGCCGCTCGGGTGCATCTCGTCGAACCAATGCGATTCGCGGCGCAGCGTTCCGCGCAGGTCGACGAAGTCGAACACGCGGCCGCTGGCCGGATCGTCGCGCAGCGGCATCAGCACATGCTCGACGAAGCCGTCGGTCATCAGCTGCGCGAACCGCCGTTGCTGCGCGATATCCGGCAGTACGTGCGCCACGCGGTTTCCGATCCACGGACCGGCGCCTTGTTTCAGCAATGCGGCGGCGCCCAGATTGCCCAGTGTCAGCTTGGCGGGCTGACCCATGCGCAGCGGGTAGTCGTAGCTGTGCGCAAGGATCGGCGTGCGCGGCCGGATCACGCGGAAGCGTTCGACGAAGCCGCGATAGGCCGCGCGCACCTGCCCGTAGCGTCCGCTGTCTAGCACGCGCTGGAAAGCCGCCGTGGCGCTCATCGGGCGCAGGCTGCGGAACAGCCGCTGCAGGAAACCGTCCACGAAGTCGTTGCCGCCCGCGCTCACCAGCACCAGGTCGAAGGCGAAACCCTCGTACCACTCGGCAAGGTCGCGGATCCGTCGCGGGGCGAACATGTCCAGCGCAAGGTCGCCGCTGTCCTCGGTGCGGAAGAACAGGCCGCCCGCGCCGAACAGCGGCACGCCGCGGGCTTCATCGGCTGGCGCGGGCCACACCAGCCAGTCCAGCAGGTTCATCGCCAGCGGCGTCGAGAACCACGAGTCGCCTTCGCAGAAGATCACCGGGGTGGCTTCGAATGCGCGGCGATCGCGCTGCAGGGCGCGGTACAACGCGCGGAACTCGCCGCGGCGCGTGGTCATCAGCGATTGCGTGGCAGGCATCCGCTTCCTCCATTGCGCGGCTCATGGCATCGACGGCATTGCCATGCTGTCGCTCAGGCGATGACGCCGGTCAGATCCGCAGGAACAGCCAGCGCAGCAGCCTGATCCAGATCCGCAACGTCCAGCTGTCCACCGGTCGCGGCAAACGGGCCGGGCGCGGTCGCCCGGTCGAAACCGTGCGATGTGCCGAGTCGTGTGTCGGCAACACCGTGGCCGGCTGCCGCGAAACCACGTGCGAGGCAGTCGCAGCAGCGACGGCGTTCTGCACGATTCCCAGCGGCGCGGGCGCGACATACTCCGGAAAGACCACGCCGGTATCGGAGATCCCCATGCGTCGCACCAGCAGTTCCGAGAAAACACGCCGGAAATCGGTAGTCGCCGGCACGTCGCCGAAGTAGGGCGACAGCACTTCCGGATCCAGGCCCATCCAGCTGCCGTAAAAGCGACGGCCGTTGACCGGTCCGCCCAGCACCAGCAACGGATTGCCGTAGCCATGGTCGGTGCCGCGGCTGCCGTTCTCGCGGACCCGGCGTCCGAATTCCGATTGCACCACCACGGTCACGCGCGACATCTCGCCGCCGCTGCTCAGTTCGGAATAAAAGGCGGTGAGAGCCTGCGACAGTTCGGCGATCTTGTTCTGGTAGTAGTGATAGCCGCTGCCCGCCGACCCCTGGCTGTCATGGGTGTCCCAGCCGCCCAGGTCGAGCGTGGCGTAACGCAGGCCGAGGTTGAACCGGATCGACTGGGCGATCGTCCACAGCTGACGGGCAAACCCCGAGTCCGGCCAGCCGGCGGGCAGGGTGGTGGTGTACGGCTGCGTGGCCACCACCTGCAGCGCTGCATCGGCGCGCGCGCCGCTGTACTCCAGGCCGGTGTTGCCTTTCCAGAGCCGCGCGAGCGTTTCGTTCACGCCCATGGCTCCGGCGGGCATGCCGCTCCTGCGGGTCTGCCATTGCCAGGCGCCGGCGTTGAGCGCGAAGTCCGCGGGGCTGCCCATGACCAGCGCCTGGGTGCTGCCGAGCAGGTTGGCCGGGACCCGGTCATTCGTCGCCAGCGCGGGCATCGCGGCCTGGCCGAGCGAGGCAGCCTGCGCGTCCAGCGCGCGCGCCATCCAGCCCGTGCCGCTGGCCCGCCCGGGGGTACCGAAATCCAGGAACAGCTGCGCGTTGAAATGGCTGCGCGTCACCACGGTCGGCATGCCGCAGCTGTGCACGATCGCCAGCTTGCCGGCCTCCCAGATGTCACGCAGTCCGGTTGCAGACGGATGCAGTCCGAACGGCGTCGCGGCGCCGCCAGCCAGGGTCAGCGGCAACGCACCGTAGGTGCCGCTCGCTGCGATGGCCAGATTCGGCCGCGCCTGTTCGTAGAACGATCGGTCGTTGCCCGAGGTCGGCACGACCAGGTTCAGGCCGTCGATGCCGCCGCGCAGGAACACCAGCACGACGGTGTCGTAGGTATTGGCCGCGGCCTGCGCCTCGGGCGAGAACAGCAGGCTGGGACCCACGGCGCCGGCTGCGGCGGTGGCGCAGCAGCCTTTGAGGAAATCGCGGCGGTTCAGTTCGATGCGCGACATGGCGGGCCCTCAGCGGCTCAGGAATTCGGGCGACATGAGGATCAGCGAGACCATGCTGCGCAGGCGCTGCTGGTTGTAATGCCGCTTCAGGTCGCTCGCGGCCCATTCGTCCGTATCGGTGATCACATAAGTGTTCGCATCGCCGTTCTGCGCCATGAATGCGATCAGCTCCTGCCTGCGCGCCGCGACCGGCAGGTATCCGAGCACGCGCCGGCACCAGAAATCCACCAGCTTGGTCGCCGTCCATTGCGCCGCGGGCAGGCCGGCGCGGGTGGTCCCAAGGATCGGCGCCAGCGGCACCCCGCCGTCGCTGGCCTCTGTGAACCAGTTGAGGATCTTCCAGGTCATCGCGAAGCTGTTCGCACCGGACCACGCGATTCCTGTATCGGGGTAGCCGTTGGGCGCGGGCCAGTCGTAGGGCTCGTGGCCGGTCATGCCCATGCGGTACATGAACTCATCGCTCTTTGCGTCAGCGACGCGCAGGGTCCAGTCGCTACCCAGCACCCGCATCGCCGCCACGACCGCTTCGAATGGCCGTCGGTTCTTCTGGCCCCAGCTGTTGTACGCCGCGTCCGAAAGCAGAATGTGGCGCAAGGTGATACGGA
Organism: Lysobacter sp. M2-1; assembly: GCF_022662495.1. GTDB lineage: Bacteria > Pseudomonadota > Gammaproteobacteria > Xanthomonadales > Xanthomonadaceae > JAKPBU01. The sequence continues at coordinate 3,071 of NZ_JAKPBU010000010.1, read as the reverse complement.
TCTGGTCCGGGTGCTGCCAGTGATCGCGGAACACCACGGCAGCGCTGTTGACCAGCGCCTGGCTCGGGGTGTCGGCGAAGAACCGTCGAAACAGCTTCCTGCAGATGAACCTGGCCACGCGCGGGTGGCTCGCGATGCGGTCGAGGATGTCGCGTCCGTCCTTCAGCGCGGCCTGTTCCGGGTAGATGAAATTGCCCAGCACGTACTTCGGACCGGCGTCGTGCCACGACGGGCGATAGACGAAGGTGCCGTCGTTCTCGGTCGGGAATTGCCAGTGGCCGTTCTTTACCGACCAGCCGGTGAAGGCGGAAGCGGTCTCGTACACGTCGATGTCGGTATAGCCAATCGGATACGACGGATCCTCGGGACAGGGCGGCACCTCGAACGGATCCATGAACCCGAGATAGTTCTCGACCCCGAAGGTATGCAGTTCGAGCAGCTCGCGCGCGAAGTTCTCGTTCGGTCCGGCGCGCGTGTTCGACAGGTTGTCCAGGTAGTACAGCATCGCCGTGCTCTGCGCGACGGCTTCGAGCATCTTGCGGAAGTTGCCGAACGCGTGCGCACGGATCACGTCGCGGTCGTAGTGCACGTAGACCGGTCCGGCGGAGAAGTCGCTGAGTGTGACGTTGAAATGGTCGTGCCAGAAGGTGGTCATCACCTCGCGCAGCTGGCGCCGCGAATGCGCCGCGCGCACGAACGCGGCGCGTTGCACTTCCCACGCGGGGCGCATGCGCACGTCGTAAACAGGATCCCCGAGCACATGGTCGGCCCATAGCTGGGTCAGGCTTTTCCCCAGCGTGGCGTAGCCGGCGTTGGCCAGGCGAGTTTCCAGGGCGCTGTCGTCGATCGTGTTCCAGGCCAGTTGCGCGTCGACATGGCGGGTCAGGCGGGTGGTGTCGTCGCTGCCGAGCGCGTTGAATGCCGCGATCGAAGCCGCCGTGGCGCCGAAGCTCAGGTTGTTGAGCACGCGCACCGCGAACGCCGGCCGCGGCAGCGTGACCAGCGACGGGCGCGAAAGCGACGCCATCGAGGGCGCACGTCGCACCGCCTCCTGCGCGGCTGGCGGCGCCTTCTGGTAGCGCGGTGTTCCGCGCAGGTCATAACGCTTGCGGAAGGCCGTGCGGATCGCCGCGGCCTGGCTCGGATACAGCCGATTCCCTGCCATTCCCATATCCCCGTCGTACAGCGAACCCCTGTCGAGGAGTATTGCCGAAGGACAGCCCGGCAACGGCGGTTTGAGCTACGGTTTCGTGACGGGATGCGCAATAGCACGGCCGAGTTGCGCCGATACCCGTCGGCGCGTTGCCTTATTGCCTGGAGAACAGGTCCGATTGCGCGCCGAAGCGGTCGGCATCGACGAACCCGGACAAGCCCACCCCGACCAACCGGTAACGGGTCTGCGCAGGCAGCGCGACGCGATCGCGCAGCGCGCAGGCGATATCCGCCAGTTGCTGCGGCAACATCGGGCGTTCGTCCGGGGTCAGGCTGCGGGTCAGGATCCGGAAGTCGGACGTCTTGAGCTTCAGCACGACGGTGCGCGCGATGCGCTCGGGGTGGGCCGCGAGTTCGCGCAGGTAGGCGTCCCAGGTCTTTTCGGCGAGACGGCGGATGTGCGCTTCGGTCTCGGCCAGGGGCAGGTCCTCGGGGAAGGTGTCCTCCGCGGAGATCTGCAGGGTCGGGCGCTCGACCTGCACGGCGCGCTCGTCGATGCCATGCGCGAGCTCGTGCAGGCGGCGGCCCCAGCGACCGAAGCGCTGCTCCAGCGCTTCGGCGCTATGCGCGCGCAGGTCGGCGCAGGTGGCGATGCCCAGGTCCGCCAGCTTGCGTTCCATGACCTTGCCCACGCCAGGCAGGCGCCCGACCGGCAGGCGTGCGACGAAGGCCTCGACCTGGTGTGGGCGGATCACGAACTGACCGTCGGGCTTGTTCCAGTCGCTGGCGATCTTGGCCAGGAACTTGTTCGGCGCGACGCCGGCCGAGGCAGTCAGCTGGGTCTCCTCGCGGATCGCAGCGCGGATCGCTTCGGCGGTCGCGGTGGCGCTCGCCAGGCTGGTCTTCGTGGTGGTGACGTCGAGATAGGCCTCGTCCAGCGACAGCGGTTCGATGCAGTCGGTATGCCTGGCAAAGATCTCGCGCACCTGTCGCGACACCGCCTTGTAGCGGGGAAAGTCGGGCGGCACGAACACCGCCTGCGGACACAGCCGTTCGGCGCGCACGGCGGGCATCGCCGAACGCACCCCGAACGTGCGTGCCTCGTAGCTGGCCGCGCACACCACCGAGCGGTTGCCGCGCCAGGCCACCACCACCGGACGGCCGCGCAGGGCAGGGTCGTCGCGCTGCTCCACCGACGCGTAGAAGGCGTCCATGTCGACGTGCACGATCTTGCGCTGCGGTGGGGTGGCGGCTGGCATGGCGGGCCGGATGGTAGCGCGCCGGCACCGGGCGTATGCTCGGCCGCGCATCGATCCGATGCCCTAGGGGATACCGCATGAACGCAACGCCTTCCTCGGCGCGTCCGGGCTGGTTCCGGGTGGTCGCCGTGCTGTTGCTGCTGTGGAATCTGTTCGGCCTGTGGATGTGCTACTCGCAGTACACGATGTCGCCCGATGACCTGGCGGCACTGCCGGAAGGTCAGCGCCAGCTGTTCGAATCGTCGCCACAGTGGCTCTGGATCGCCTTCGCCGTGGCGGTGGTCGCCGGCACCCTGGGTGCGCTGTTGCTGGTGCTGCGCAAGCGCGCCGCGCTGCCGCTGTTCTGGCTGTCGCTGGTGGCGGTGCTGGTGCAGTTCGGCTATTGGCTGTTCCCGGGCGGTGCGATGGAGATCCTCGGCGCCGCCGCGGCCCTGCCGATGCCGGTCACCGTTATCCTTGTGGCGATCGTGCAGGTCTGGCTCGCGACAAAGGCGATCGCACGCGGCTGGATCGCATAGCCAGCGTCACCGGACGGACCCGGGGCACGTGCCTGGAGGGCGCTGCCCCATAGTGTGGGAGCGGCCTTGGCCGCGAATGCTTTTCCCGAGGTTCCGGGAGCAGGAATCAAAGGCATTCGCGGCCAAGGCCGCTCCCACAAGA
>NZ_JAKPBU010000009.1 GCF_022662495.1 Lysobacter sp. M2-1 | reverse complement strand
GGCGGGTGGCCGCGTGTCTTCTCCTGCGGGTCTCCCCCCCCCCCCCCCCCCCCCCCCCCCCCCCCCCCCCCCCCCCCCCCCACAAGACTGACGCTCGCTCTACCGCCCGAAGCGTTCGATCGCGAACGCTTCGCTGCCTGCGCCGTCATCGCCGGCCATTACACCGCCGATCATTTCACCCGTGATCGCCGCCAGCGTCAGCCCGAGGTGCTGGTGACCGAAGGCGTAGTACAGGCTGCGATGGCGGGCACTGCGCCCGATCGCGGGCAGGTAGTCCGGCAAGGTGGGACGCGCACCGAACCATTGCACGGGTTCGCCGTGGACCGGGATGCCGAGCTGCCGCACATGTTCGTGCAGGCGCCGCCATTTCCCCGGGTCGGGCGGCGCATCGACCGCGGCGTATTCGACAAAGCTGGCGACGCGCAGCCCGCTCTCGAAGCGGGTGACGATCATCGACCGGTCCTCGAACACCACCGGCGGCAGTTCGGGCCATTCGTGGTCGCGCCACTGCAGGTGGTAGCCGCGCTCGGCGACCAGCGGCGCCGTCACCCCGATCGAGGCCATCAGTTCGCGCGAGCGCACGCCGGCGCAGACCAGGATGGCGTCGGCCTCGGGAGTGACGCCGTCCGCGCTGCGCGCATGCACGCGTCCGTCCCGTTCGATCAGCGCATCGATCCGGTCGAAGCGCCGTTCGCCACCGTTGCGCGCGAACTGCGCGGCGAGCGCACCGGACAGCGCGACCGGGTCGGCGATCTGCGCGGTGCCTTCGAATGCGATAGCTCCGGCCAGTGGTGCACGCAGGCGCGTGCGCAATGATTCGAGCCGGTCCTCCGCCAGGTCGGCGAAGCCCGCGGTGCCGGTGTCTGCACTGCGCCAGCCGCGGCGTCCGCGCTTGGCTGAACCCGCCGATTCCCAGCACACCCAATGCCCCGTCTCGCACAGCAGCTGCGGCGCCTGCACCGCGGCCGCGAGCCGGCGCCAGGCGGGCAGGGCATCGGCCAGCAGGCCGCGCAGCGCCTCCCGGCCCGCCTCGAAGCGTCGCGGGGCGCAGGCCCTCAGGTAGCGCAGGATCCACGGCGCCAGCTGCACCGGATTGCGGATGTCCAGCGCGCCGCCGAAGGCGTAGTGCCGGCGTGCGGCCGACCGCAGCACGGCCAGCGAGGCCAGGGGTTCGACCTGTTCGGTGGCGATATGCCCGGCATTGCCCCAGGAGGCGGCCAGGCCGGCACGGTCCGGATCGGTCAGCGTCACCGGGTAACCGCGCGCCTGCAGCGCCAGCGCGCAGGCATGACCGACGACTCCGGCGCCGATCACCAGCACATGTCGGGGTTGCGCAAGACTCGTCACGGGATGCGGTGGATAAAGAAATCCATGCTAGAGACGGCGGTCAGGCGTGACTATGCGGTAATCCGCACCAACGGCGCGGAAGCGCCGCAAGCCAGCGCGGCGGGTCCGGCCGACGATGCGGCTGACTGCACGGAGGATCGTCCTGGACACCATCGCCACCGGGCCTGCCATCCTGATCGCCGCATTGGCGTTGCTCTCGCTGGGCTACGCCGCGCGCTGGTACGTGCTCGAACGGCGGCGCCGGCATGCGGACGCGGGGGTGCCGGCAGCATCGCGCCGCCTGGGCTGGCTCGACGGGCTGACCGGCTTCGTGGCCAATTTCTTCGATACGCTCGGCATCGGATCGTTCGCCACCACCACCGCGATCTTCAAGCTGCGTCACCGCGTCGCCGACGAACGCATTCCCGCCACGCTCAATGTCGGTCACGCCCTGCCCACCGTTGCGCAGGCGCTGATCTTCATTGCGGTCGTGAGCGTGGACCTGACGACCCTGGTCGGCATGATCGCCGCGGCGGTGGCCGGGGCCTGGTGCGGCGTGGGCGTGGTGTCACGGCTGCCGCGTCGCGCCATCCAGATCGGCATGGGCGTGGCGCTGGTGATCTCGGCGGCGCTGTTCGCCGCGGCCAACCTGGAATGGCTGCCCGGTGGCGGCGAGGCGCTGGGCCTGCACGGCGCACGCCTTGTGTTCGCGGTGGCGATGAGTTTCGTGCTCGGCGCGTTGATGATGCTCGGCATCGGCCTGTACGCGCCGTGCCTGATCCTGGTGAGCCTGCTCGGCATGAATCCGATCGCCGCGTTCCCGATCATGATGGGTGCGTGCGCGTTCCTGATGCCGGTGGGCGGCGCGGCCTTCGTACGCACCGGCCGCTACGACCTGGCCGCGGCGCTGGGCTTGACCGTCGGCGGCATCCCGGGTGTGCTGATTGCGGCGTTCGTGGTGAAGTCGTTACCGCTGGTGTGGCTGCGCTGGCTGGTGGTCGTGGTGGTGCTCTACGCCGCGGCCCAGATGCTCATGTCGTCGCGGCGCCGGCCGTCGGAGCCAGGCGCCGGTAATCGCGCGGCGTCAGCCCCACCATCGCCTTGAACTGGCGGCTGAAGGCGCTCTGGTCGCTGAAGCCGCAGGACTGGCCGATCGCGGCGATGGTGTCGTCGCCCTGCAGCTGCTGCATCGCCGCTTCGATGCGCAGGCGGGTCAGCCATTGCTGCGGCGTGAGGTGGAACACGCGGCGGAACTGCCTCTCAAGCTGCGAGAGCGAGAGTCCGGCCAGGTCCGCCAGCGCCTGCATGCGCACGGCTTCCGAAAAGTGCGTTTCCATATGATCGAGCACGCGGCGCAGCCGCGCGTAGCCGGGCTGGCGTCCGTCGGGTTGCGCCAGGTCGCGGGAAATGCCGATCAACCCGACGATGCGTCCGTCCTCGCGCAGCGGGGTCTTGCGGGTCAGGCACCAGCCGGGGGTGCGGTTGGGAAACAGGTGGATCTCGAGTTGGTCTTCGATCGCGTGCCCGCCCAGCACCCGGTTGTCCTGTCCGGCATAGGCCGATCCCAGCTTCGGCGGGAACAGCAGCGCCGGCGTGCGCCCGACCAGGTCCTCGCGCCGTGCCAGCCCGAGCCTGCGCACCAGGGTGAGATTGGCGTGGGTGTAGCGCCCGTGCGCATCCTTGAGGAAGAACACCACGTCGGGCAGGGCATCGAACAGCGCCTGCAGCAGGTCGGCTTCGACACGGATGGGCGGTCGGTCGGTCACGGATCGATTATGCCGATTTCCGCATCGGCATCGGCGGATCGCGGCTAGACGCACCACGCCTGCGCGCCGACCATGTCGGCATGCGCACGATCGAGGTCATCGACTCCCACACCGGCGGCGAACCGACCCGCGTGGTGGTGTCCGGCGCGCCCGATCTGGGTACCGGCAGCCTCGCGGAACGGCGCGCCGTGTTTGCGCGCGAGCACGACCACTGGCGCAACGCCGTGGCCTGCGAGCCGCGCGGCTCGGACACCATGGTCGGCGCGCTGCTGCTGCCGCCGGTGGAAGCCGGCTCGGTCGCCTCGGTGATCTTCTTCAACAACGTGGGCACCCTGGGCATGTGCGGGCACGGCACCATCGGCCTGGTGCGGACCTTGGCGCATATGGGCCGGATCGGGCCCGGGCGCCACGCCATCGACACGCCGGTCGGGACCGTGATCGCGCAACTCCACGACGATGGCCGCGTCTCCATCGACAACGTCGACAGCTACCGGCATGCGGCGGCGGTCACGGTCGAGGTGCCGGGCTACGGCCCGGTGCGCGGCGACGTGGCCTGGGGCGGCAACTGGTTCTTCCTCACCGCCGCCAGCCCCCTGCCGCTGGTGCTGGCGCACTGGCGCGAACTCACCGCCTACACCGAGGCGATCCGCCGCGCGCTGCAGATAACCGGCATCCATGGCGCGAATGGTGCCGAGATCGATCATGTCGAACTCGGCGCCGCCGCGCTCGATCCCGCCAACCAGGCGCGCAACTTCGTCCTGTGTCCCGGCCTGGCTTACGACCGCTCGCCGTGTGGCACCGGGTTCTCCGCCAAGCTCGCCTGCCTGGCCGCCGACCGCGCGCTGGCGCCGGGCCAGGTCATGCGCATGGAGAGCGTGATCGGCAGCGTGTTCGAAGGCAGCTATGCCGACCTGGGCGACGGTCGCATCCGCCCGCGCATCACCGGCCGTGCCCACGTGATGGCCGACGGCCGGCTGCTGATCGAGGACGACGATCCCTTCGCCTTCGGCATCGACGCGCGCTGACGCGAACACCCGCATTCCCTCCCAAGCAGATCGCAACGGACCTAAACCCATGAGCAATGCACCTTTCTGGCGCGGCGTGATCCCCGCCATCACCACCCCGTTCACCGCTGACGGCACGGTCGACCATGCCTTCCTGGCCAAGCATGCCAACCAGCTCATCGACGCCGGCTGCACCGGCATCGTGCCGCTCGGTTCGCTGGGCGAGGGCGCCACGCTTGCGTTCGACGAGAAGCTCGCGATCGTCCGCACCCTGGTGGAAGCGCTCGGCGATCGCGCGCCGGTGATTCCCGGCATCGCCGCGCTGTCCACGGCCGAAGCCGTGCGCCTGGCGCAGGAATCCGAACGCCTTGGCGCGCGCGGGCTCATGGCGTTGCCGCCGTACGTGTATTCCACCGACTGGCGCGAAATGGGCGCGCACATGCGTGCGATCCTCGCCGCGACCGGCCTGCCGGTGCTGCTCTACAACAACCCGGTCGCCTACAAGACCGATTTCATCCCCGAGCAGATCGCCGAACTGGCTGCTGAATTCCCGCTGCTGCAGGCGGTGAAGGAATCGTCCTGCGACATCCGCCGCTTCGCCGCGATCCGCGCGCTGCTCGGCGACCGCCTTGAACTGCTGGTGGGCATGGACGATGCGATCGTCGAAGGCGTGGCGATGGGCGCGGTCGGCTGGATCGCCGGCGTGGTCAACGCCTTCCCGCACGAATCTGTGCGCCTGTACGAACTCGCGCGCGAGGGCGGTGCGGGCGCCGCGATGGACCTGTACGCCTGGCTGCTGCCGCTGCTGCGCATGGACACGGTGCCCAAGTTCGTGCAGCTGATCAAGCTGATGCAGGAGCGCGTGGACATGGGCAGCGAACGCGTGCGTGCACCGCGGCTGGTGGTGGAAGGGGCCGAGCGCGAAGCGGCGCTGCGGGTGATCGACCGTGCGATCGCGACGCGACCGAGCTTTTGATTCCGCCGGCGTTACGGACGCGCTGGTCCAGCGCTCCTGATTTTGACCTTCGCATGCTCCCAGGCGCGGTTCTTCCCGAAAACCCGGAGGGCGCCGGCCATAGATGGCCGGCGTTTTCGGACCGAGCCATGGATGGCGAGTCCGAAAATTCCGTCGGCACCCACATGCCTTGAGCGGTTTTGACGTCACGAGTAGGCCGTTTTCTTTGGGTACTTTCTTTTGGGCCAGCAAATGAAAGTACCTCGCCTTCAGGCGAAAGCTCTTGATCTAAAGATGGAATCAAGATCGTTACGCTGCAGTACTTGGCCAAGGCTGGATCTCGTCTTGCCTATCAAGAGCGAAGGTCAACGGCTTTCGCCTGCCGGCGAGTTACTTTTCTTTGCTGGTGCAAAGAAAAGTAACCAAAAGAAAGCACCTTCCTCGTGACGTCAAAACCGCTCAAGGGACATGAGGTGCCGTCGCCATTTTCGCAGCGGACATCCATGTCCGCTCCGAAAACGGCCGCCATCCGTGGCGGCCGCCCTCCGGGTGTGCGGTTGGATCTGGATCTGAGGTTCAGTGAAAGGCAGAACTGCGGCGGCTGGAGCGGGATGTGAGTTCGGTGAAAGCAAGAACAGCAATAGCCATAGCGAATAGCGAATAGAAAATTGCGAATAGCAGCCAGCAAACAACCAACAGCACTGCAGCAACAGCGCAGAATGGCGGCGGGCTTGGGCCCGCCCAACGGAGATGATGGATGGAACAGGTTCTGATCGAAGGCGCATGGCAATCCAGCTCCGAGATCGTCGGAGGCTTCCGTGCGGTCGATCCGGCTACGGGCGAGGCGATCGGGCCTGAGTTTCCGCGCTCGGGTGGGAAGGACATCGAACGCGCGCTCGCCACCGCGGTGGCGGTGGCCGACGAACTCGCGCGGACGTCGCCGGAACGGATCGCCGATTTCTTCGAACGCTACGCCAGCGGCATCGAGGCCGCAGCGGAAGAACTGGTCGCCACCGCGCATGCCGAAACCGCGCTGCCGGCGCCGACGCGGCTGGCGGCGGTGGAACTGCCGCGCACCACCGGGCAGCTGCGCCTGGCCGCGCAGGCGGTGCGTGAGCGCGCGTGGACGCATCCGGTGATCGACACCAAGGCGGGGCTGCGCGCGCATTACGCGCCCCTGCACAAGCCGGTGCTGGTCATGGGCCCGAACAACTTTCCGTTCGCGTTCAACGCCGTGGCCGGCAGCGACTTCGCCTCGGCCATCGCCGCGCGCAATCCGGTCATCGCCAAGGCGCATCCTTCGCACCCGGCGACCAGCCAGCTGCTGGCGCGCATCGCGCACGAAGCCGTGCTCGCCGCAGGCCTGCCCGCCGCCAGCGTGCAGTTGCTGTACGACTTCGACCCGGCGCTGGGCCTGGCGCTGGCCGGCGATCGTCGGCTGGGCGCGATCGGCTTCACCGGCAGTCGCGGCGGCGGGCTGGCGCTCAAGGCCGCGGCCGATCGCGCCGGGATTCCGATCTATGCGGAGATGTCGAGCGTGAACCCGGTGTTCCTGCTGCCCGGAGCCGTGCGCGAGCGCGGCGAGGCGCTGGCACAGGAATTCTTCGCCTCCTGCACGATGGGCAGCGGACAGTTCTGCACCAACCCCGGGATCGTGCTGCTGCCCGCAGGCGAGGCGGGCGATGCCTTCGTCGCCGCGGCGGCGCAGCACTTCGCCGCCGCAGCGCCGGCGGTGCTGTTCTCGCAGGGCGTGCAGCAGCACCTCGCCAACGGGGTGCGCGACCTGCGCGCGGCCGGCGCGCAGGTCGTGGCCGGCAGTGCCGAAGCCAGCGGCCCCGGTGCGCGCTACGCGCCGAGCCTGATGTCGGTGGCAGCGGAAGACTTCCTCGCCAACGCGCAAGCCCTGCAGCAGGAAGCTTTTGGTCCGGTCTCGCTGCTGGTGCGCTATGACAATGCGGATCAGGCGGTGGAAGCCGCACGCGCATTCGACGGCAACCTCACCGGCAGCGTGTTCGCGGCCGGCGATGGCAGCGACGATGCGGACTACGCGCGCATCGCCGCCGCGCTGCGCCCGAAGGTGGGGCGCCTGATCAACGACAAATGGCCCACCGGCGTGGCGGTGAGCGCGGCCATGCAGCACGGCGGCCCGTACCCGAGCACCAGCCATGCCGGCTTCACCTCGGTGGGCATGCCCGCCGCGATCCATCGCTTCGCCGCGCTGCAGGCCTACGACAACGTCGGCGACGACCGCCTGCCGCCGGAGCTGCGCAACGCCAACCCGCACCGCATCCAGCGCCTGGTCGACGGCGTCTGGACCACCGCCGACATCGCCTGAGCGCCCGTCTCATGTCCCGGCCGTTCCTACCCCTGTAGGAGCGGCGTCAGCCGCGAGCCGTGACTCGCCCCCGGTACCCCAGCCGCCCAGCTGTCCCGCCGCCACCTACGCCGCGGGGTTTTCCTACCCCGGACTAGGATTTTTCCTAGGCCGATTCGGGTAGTCGCCTGAATGACCCGGTCACATCCGGCCCGCATCCTGAGCGCACCCCGGTAGCACGGTCATGCGCAGGCATCGGATGCCGCTCCGCAAGGGAACAGACCGCGACTATGAGCAAGTCGTGAGCTGGACCGGGGACTTCTTTCCCCCGCTGGAGCAGGCAGATGGTCGAGATCACCGAAGAACCGTGCGGATTCGTCGTGCGGAGCGGCCCCTTTCACGAAACCTTCCAATGCAAGGCCAACGCCCTGCTCGCCGCGCGCATCCTGGCCACGGCCGAAGCGGTGCTGTGCGACCACGACGTCGGCGTGCTGGTGCCCATGGGCAACGGCGAGGTGGTGTGCATGGACGTGCTGGCCGCGGCGTGATGCCGCGGCCCATCAGTCAGCTCGCGCGTGCGGGATTCCGGTCGCGCCTAAGAGGCGCTCCTACATCGAGCACGCTCCCGTAGGTCGGGCTACGCCCCCGACGCACGCGCCATTCGAACCACTCGCCGCATGCTGCGCGCCTACACCGCCGGCAGCGGCGTCGCGCCGTAGAGCTGCTGCATCAGTGCATCGAGCTCGCCCACGGTATCGGGTGTGCCATAGACCTCGGCCGCGCCAGCGGTGCTGTAGATCCATTCGCGTTCCAGCACCACGTTGCTGTCGGCGCCGAGCCGGCCGGCATCGCCGTCGAATTCGTCGGCGATGTTGTGCACCCAGTTGCGTACGTGGTCGAGCTGCTCGCCCGACATGCCGTTGAGCCAGGCGGTGAACTGCTGCTGGTGCTGCGGATTGCTCATGTCGTAGCCCTTGAGTTCGGCGTACTTCACCAGCAGCGGCATCGGACTATGGCCTTCGCCGCTCTGGTCGGTCAGCGCCTGGGCGGTTTCGGCATCCAGACCGGAGAACTCCAGGAACGGCGCGGTATCCGGATCGTCCATGTGCACGTTGGAGTCGCGCGTGCTCTGCACGGCATAGACGCCGAGCGCGGCGATCGCGGTCAGGCCGATGCCGACCGGTCCGCCCCAGGCGCCGACCAGGCCGAAGCTGGACGCGGTCGCCAGCGCGCCGCCGGCCGCGGCCACCGAGTACAGCGTGCCCAGCGCGGGATCGCCTTTGGCGAAGGCGCTTGCGGCCAGCCAGCCGTCCGCGGCCGCGCTCAGGCCGCTGACGATGCGACCGGCGGTCCTGCTCGCCAGCAGCTCCGTGCCGGTGCCGCCGGCGCCGCGCGCGAACATGATCTCGGCGGTCTTCTGGCTCACGCCCAGGCTGTCGGTCACGACCTTGCCCCAGTTCTCCAGTGCGGCCGGATCGCGCCCGGCGCGCTGCAGCGACGAGGCCAGGTTGATGCCCGCCAGACCCACGCCCAGGGCGCGGAACAGCTGTCCAGCCGGCGTGGTCTTGGACAGGGCCGCGCCGTCCAGGTCGCTGTTGAGCTTGGCCATCGCCCGATCGAGATCGGCCTGGGTGGCGTTGGGGCCTTGCAGCGAGTCCTGCAGCGCCTGTACCGCGCGGTCCAGCTTGGGCTGGTCGATGCCCAGCGCGGTCGACATGCCCGGCGCCTTGAGCCGGTTGAGCGTCGATTGCAGCTGCGCGACGGAATTCGGATCGGCCGGGTCGTAGCTCGCCAGCGGCTGCAGCACCTGCGACTTGATGTACGCATTGGCCGCGATCTCCAGCGTGCGGCGTCCGCTCTCGGTGGTCTTGCCCAGCCCGGACAACAGGCTCAACGTGCGGTCGGTGACGGCTTCGGGATGGTTGCCCAGCGCGGTGGTCAGCGCGAACTGATTGTTCGGATCGTCGAGCAGCGCGGCGACCTCGTCCTCGTAACCGCCGGCCGCCAGCAGGGTCTCGATCTGCGCCTGCAGCTCCAGCCCGTCCTGCGCGAGCTGCTCCTTGAGCTCGTTGGCGGTCTGCTCCCAGCCGGGACCCTGGCGGGCGATGTAGTCCTTGATCGCAAGCTCGAGCTGCTCGGGCGTCATCGTCCCGCCCTGGTTGGCGATCAGCCAGTTCAGTTCCTGGGTGTGCTGGATGTAGGCGTCGGCGCTGTCCTTCACCGTCGAGCCGGCATAGGTATTCACGCCTTCCATCACGATGTCCTGCCCGTAGCCCGCGGCGATCGCGAAGGCGGGCGTACCGCCCTCGGCGCCGTGCTGGTACAGGCCATTCCGATCCAGACCCAGTCCGGTGTTGGCCAGCGCCTGGATCGCAGCCTGGCCTTCCGGCGTGCCGGCGGCGCGGTCGAGCACCCGCAGGAAGGTCGCGGTGCCTTCCATCCCGGTCGGCCCGCCGTAATCGTTGAGCGCGTAGTTCGAATACGCGCTGGTGGTGTTCTCCAGCACCGCGGCCACCAGTGCGGGATCCAGGTCCTGGGTCAGCGCATTGAGGTTGTTCGCGGCATCCAAGAAGGGCACGGCCTGGCCCTGCGAGCTGTCCGGCGTCTGGGTCAGCGGTGCGGTGGCGTCGAAGGCCGCGGCCCGCAGGGCCTGCTGCACCTGCGAATTTGCCAGCAGGTCGCGCCGGGTCTGCGGATCGGCCTGGGCATAGGCCTCGCCGAGGATCCGGACCTGCTCGGCCGGCGTGGCGCCGGCTTCCATGATCTGCACCACCTGCTCGACCGAGGCGTTGGGTGCCGCCTCCAGCTGCACCTCGGTGCCGTTTTCGCGCAGCAGTTCGGCGGCCTTCGCGGGCAGGTAGTCGGCGGTGATGCCCTGGTCGCCGATGCCGCCGACCTCGTCGACGTACTGTTGCAACGCGTCGTAGCCCGCCAGCGTCTGCGCGTCGCTGGCGCCGGGCGCGATCACCGCGTCCACCGCCTGCAGTACGCGCGGGTCGAAGCGCAGCGCGGGATTACCGGCGTCCGCCAGCAGGTGCGCGGCCTTGAGCGGCAGGGCGTCGGCGAGGATGCCCGCATCGCCGATGCCGCCGACCTGGTCGACGTAGCGCTGCACGGTGGCGTAGGCCGCTTCGCGATCGGCCGGCGTCGCGTCATCGGCCAGCAGGCCGTTGACGCTGGTAATCACTTCCGGGCGCAGGCGCACGTCGGTGCCGGCCTCGCGCAGCATCCGCGCGGCCTGCGCGGGCAGCGCTTCGGCGGTGATGCCCTGATCGCTCACGCCGCCGACCTGGTCCACGTAGCCGGCGACCGCCTGGTAGCCGGCGATGCGCTGGTCGAAGCTTGCGTCCGGACCGATGACCTGGTCGACCGCGGACACGACTTCCTTCGGCACCGTGGGCAGGCCTGCATCCGTCAGCAGGCCGACGGCTACGCCCGGCAGCGTTTCGGGTGCCACGCCCGTGCCGCCGAGGCCGCCGTTGCTATCGACGTAATCCTGCAGCCGCACGTTGGCTTCGTTCTTCTGCTCGGCGGTGGCGTCCGCGGACAGCACGGCGTCGACGGTGCGCGACACCTGCGGGTCCACGGTGGCGTCGGGCATGTTCAGCACTTCGCCGGCGTTGAGCAGGCTCGGGTCGCGCACATGCGGATTGATGTCGAGGATCGCCTGCGGCGTGGTGCGGTGCTCGTCGGCGATCTGCTGCAGGTTCTCGCCTTGCTGCACGGTGTGCTGTTTTTCACCGGGTTGCTCGGCCGGAGGTGGGGGCGGAGGAGGGGTGTACTCGGTGCGCAGCGGATCGACCATGGCGGCGTGTCCATACGGAGGAGGCGCGCAAGGCTTCCACAGTCGCCGTGTCGTTTGCCACCGCGGTTTCGTGCGATTGAAACCGCGGTGACATCGCGGTGACACATCAGGCGCGGCGCATGCTGTGCAGCCGCGCGTACGCGACATCTAGCGAACGCAAGCTCGGGTACGCCCTAGGCAAGCATCGGCAGGAAAACCTGTACGTCGGTCACACGGGCGGTCCGCGTAGCGTGCGCTGTGCGCACGACAGCGGGCCGTGGGCAGGTAATTGATCTGGTTGGATCGAGACCAGGCGCTACACCACGCTCACCATGCTTATGCGGGGTCTCCGCTAGCGTTGCGCAGCGGTCGCGTCCGAATGTCTGGACGCTTCCGTGCCAGAAATGCAGAGGAGACACCCGCATGGCATCGGTTCGATACATCGTGAACGACGTCGACGAAGCGGTCGATTTCTATCGTGACCGCCTGGGCTTTGCCGTCGAGAAGCACAACCCGGGAAAATTCGCAGCACTGACGCGCGAGGACCTGCATCTGTTTCTCAATGCGCCGGGTGCCGGTAGCGCCGGCAAGGCGGGAGGCGATCCTCAGCCGGGCGGCTGGAGCAGATTCATGATCGTGACAGACGATCTCGACGGCATGATCGCGCAATTGCGCAGCGCCGGCGCAACGTTCCGCGGCGACGTGGCCGAAGGGGCGGGGCGGCAAATCCTGCTCCAGGATCCGTCGGGCAACGTCGTGGAGCTGTTCGAGTACACAGACCGTTCGAGTTGAACGGCAGACCCGGCATCGCTGCGCGTGAGCAGTCTGCGCCCGGAGCCTGACCTGGCCGGGTCGCGCAGCGGTCCACCCCGCATCGATCAGACGGCTTCAGGCGATGCGCGCCTGGAATACCACGCATGGATCAACCCGGCCTGAAAGAACCGCACCGGCGTGTCGAAGCCGCCGGAGCGGATGATAGACGCCACATGCTCCGGCGGCAGCACCGCCACGTCCCTGGCATAGGCGTGGCGCATCCGCTCCAGTCCCTCGGGCGTGACGCCGCCCGAGGCCATCAGCTGCAGCCACGTCCGCAGCAATGCTGCGTACTCGGGCGAGCCGGTGTCCGACGCCAGGTCGGAACTCGCCAGGATCCCGCCGGGCTTCAGCCTGTCCGCGATCTCGCGGAAGAAGGCGGAGCGGGCTTCCGGCTCCAGGATGAACTGCGACACTAGGAAACACGTCGCTGCATCGTGCAGCTGTCCGGCGGGCAGCGAGTCGAGATAGCCCTCGTGGAAATTGCAGCGCGAGGTGAATCCTTCCGCCTCGGCGCGCCGGCGGCAAACATCCAGCATCGCGCCGGAAGGCTCCACCGCGGTGAACCGCCAGCGTGGAAATTTCCCGGCGAGATGCGCCATCTCCGCGCCCGTGCCGACCCCGACGCAGAGGATGCGTGCATCCTCGGGTAGCTCGGCGAACACCGACTCCAGCAGGTAATGCAGCGCGTCGCGCATCGGCGCCATCTTCGCCCACTGCGTGTCATAGCCGGCAGCCTGCTGATCGAAAAGGGCTTTGAGTTCGTCGCTGTGCATCGTGCTTACGTATTGCTGCAGTTAGCGGCTCAAGGGGTCGCGCCGCGAAGCGACGTCAGCCCGAACGAAGTGCTGGATGGTCGAGGCGTGCTCATTCTTCGATCGCCTCGATCCCCTGCTGTTTGAGGTTCTCAAGGTGATCATGCATCTGCTTGAGCCGTTCGGGGGAGTGGCCTTCCCATTCCGTCACTTCGCCGATGACGCGGAAGGCGCTGCGGGACCGGTACGACTTCGTCGGGTTCCCGGGAAATTTCTTGTCCGTCAGGTTCGGATCGTCCTCAATGGGGCCGGTCGGCTCCACGATGTAGATCCTGCCACGCCCTTCGCCCAGGGCCAGCTCGGCGCCCCAGATCGCCGCATCCAGCGTGGCGGACAGGTAGACGAACTTGGCCTGGTTCCGCTTGCCGTAGTTGGAGGCATAGCCCGGTTCGATCAGGGCACCCACTTCCAGGTGCGCCTTGGTGCCGTGATAGTAGGTTTGCGTATCGGTCATCGCCTAACTCCGTTCCCTGCCACGCGACAGGCCGGCGATCCTGCATGACGCGCAGGGTCTTGCCGCAAGCCCCCATGCGTTGTATAAATTGATTGTGGGAGGCGCCTGGCGCCTCCTTTTTTGTTTTTCGTTTGTTTCTCGTCGCAGCGAAACCTTCTTGCGCGCGGGGAGCGGGTTTGGCCCTAGGTCGTCAAGCGCGCGAATCGAACCAAGCGGCGAAGCGGGTGCGGCTGGTTCGAGAGCCGTTGATTGCCGCGCCCCAATATCCGTTAAGTGTTTTGCGATGCCATTGGCGTGTCAGACGGAACGCTGCTCATCTCGAGCTCCATGTAAACATCGGCGGTCTCGTAGGGCTGATGGCCGGGAAGCGGTCTGTGCTCGAATCCGAGGGACTCATACAGCTTCAGCGCAGGGCCGAGCTTGCTGCTTGAAAGCAGGACGACACGCGTGGCTCCCCGCTCCCTGGCGCGATTCAAGGCCAGTTCCGCCAACCTTCGCCCAAGTCCTTGCCCGCGGGCTTCGTGCGCCACCGCCAGTTTTGCCACTTCGAACACGTGGTCCGAGACCGGTACGAGCGCGCAGGTGCCCACTACGCATCCGTCCTCTTCGGCAATGAAGATCTCACCGCCGGGGTCGAGAATGTACTCGCGGGGCGAGTACAGGTGCTTTCCGTCCGGCTCTTCGTAGAGACCGAAGCTGTCCAGCCACTCCCGGTTGAGCCGCGCGAAGTCATCGGCGTGCCTGTCCTGATACGCCACGATTTCGAATGGTCGTTGTTCCACGGGTTGCTACCTCTCACGAAGTGCAATAGTCATCATCAGTCTTCGCCTCAGCACCGGGATGGCGCGGAACCACATCCCATTGTGCATCTGCCGGATCAAAATTTGGATCCCTGGTTCTGTCACGCGATGAGGAGTCCGAGGCGTTGATCACGAGACAGACGATCGCGCCAACAACAGGGATGAGCCATAACAGGAGGAGCTGAAGGACGCGTTGCTTGGCCAGGAGGTCGCTGCGAAATATCCGGATGGTCGCGAAGATATTCAGCCCCATGAGCGCGACAGGACCAATCGTTTCCCAATTCATGCTGCCTCCGAGGCCACACGCTTGAATCGTCAGGTGCCCAGGGGCAGGCCCATGATGTGGTCGTCGTAGTCCTTGCCGCCGACGTTGAACCTGCGATTGCCGATCTTGCTGAATCCGATGCGCTCGTAGAATCCGATTGCGTTCTTGTTGTGCGCGTAAACGCCAGGCAGAAGGCGCCTGGCGCCGGCCGCAGTGGCATGGGCGATGGCAGTGGATAGGAGCCGCTTGCCGATGCCGCCCCCTGGAATTTGCCGAGCAGGTAGATCCGCTTCAGCTCCAGATCGCCCGCGGCATCGGGCAGTGGAAGCTGCGGCGGTGCCACCACCATGTATCCGACAGGGGCGTTGCCGGGATGGCTTTCGACCAACCAAAGGGCGTAATCCGGATCGGAAAGCCATGTCCGGTAGAGATGGGCGGTATGCGCATTGGCGCAGTGGGCGACGATGTCCTCGCCGCCGAGGATGCCCGCGAAGGTCTCGAGGAAGGTGGCTTGGCCAACAAGCGCCAAGGCGGCTTCGTCCCCAGAAGCGCATTGCCTTAGATCGCTTTGAGTTGCCACGATGACTCCTTCGATACCTGATGCCGGAATCCAGCCGGACCGATCTGCGGCCGTGGCGCGGGAAAAGGTTGCAACGCAACGACGGGGTTTCGGCCTGGATGAATCGTCAGGCGCCGGCGAACTCGCCGCGGAAGACGAAATAGACCGCACCAAGGATGCACAAACCGGCCCATAGATAGTCCAGCTTGAGCGGTTCTTTCATGTAGAACACGGCGAAGGGCACGAATACGGTCAACGTGATGACCTCTTGCAGGATCTTGAGCTGTCCGAGCGAGAGCGCGGCGTAGCCGATACGATTCGCGGGAACCTGCAGCATGTACTCGAAGAACGCGATACCCCAGCTGATGAGCGCGGCGACCAGCCACGGCTTGGCGCTGAGTTCCCTGAGATGCGCATACCAGGCAAACGTCATGAACACGTTGCTGAGTGTAAGCAGCAGAATGGTCAATCCGATTTCGCGCATGAAAGTATCCGGTGCCTAACGTCTGAGCTGAGCCATGCCGCTAGGCGGCTCGAATGAATTGCCAGGTGCCGTCACAGCAAGTGCTGTGCAGCAGTCGCGCCGAGGACAATGCGACGACTTATTTCGCCTCATCGACCATCTGCATGGTCTTTTCCTCGACCTCTTTGGCAACTTGAACCAGCGCTTCATCCCGGGAAAGGGCCGAGAGCATCTCGACAGGTTTGATCAGCCCGATCTTCGTGCGGCCTTTCTCGGTAAAGACCGAGATGCGGCACGGGAGCGCCATGTTCAGGCGCATATCGACGGACAGGACCTTGGCGGCTTGGGCGGGATTGCACACTTCGAAAATCCTGCATTGCTCATCGAATGCAACGCCTTTGCTGCGTAGCGTGCCGGCCAGGTCATGGACGTGCAGGACCCCGAAGCCATGACGTTTGACCGCCAGCTCGAGGTCTGTCGATGCCTGGTCGAATGGCTTGTCGGTTTCGACGATGTAGTACATGAAATCACCTCGGTCGTGCGCGCGGCACATGGCGATTTGATTGGCCCAGAAGCGGGTCAAGGCTCATGCTCGCCCTGGCCCGGTTGGTCGTCAAGCCGGGTTGGTGCATCGAATGGGAACGCATCCGGCTCGACGCGTGAGGGCGCCGCGCTGCGGTAAAGCGCCAGCCGGTGTGCGATTGGCGTGCGGCTTGTGCGCGATGCCGGAAAGCAGAAGCCCGCGCACTGCGCGGGCTCCCAGGTCTGGTGCCGGAGGTGGGACTCTAACCCAAAAAGATGCAAGCCGATGATTCGCTTGCATTTCACTGGGTTAGCGTTGCATGGTTCCCCAATTAGGTTCCCCATTTGGTGCCATGTCCAAGTACCTCAAACAACGAAAACTGGGGTGGTACGTTCTCCTCCCGGTGCCAAAAGAATTACAGCAGATCCTGGGCAAGGATCGAACCGAGAGGACACTAAGAACGCGCGATAAACGAGAGGCAGAAAAGCGCAAGCACGCTGCCATCGTTTCCATTCAACGCGAATGGGCCGAAGAGGTGAAAGCGCATAACGCCAATGGGCATCCGCTACAGAACACAGCGGAGGCCCTTATGTGGCACCAAGAAAAAGGACACGCAACAGCGCAGGACACTGCGGCGGCGTTCGATGCTTCGTTAGAAGACCACCTAGACGCAATGGCGAAGCAGCACGGGCGCGACCGCGAGGGACACCCGCGAATGCCTGAGGGAGAACTGCAGGCGATCCGCAGGGCTGTCAGGACAGCGGCTGGTAAACCAGACGAAACGCTGGGGCCGGCACTTGATCGCCACCTCGATTCCTATGCGCTTGCAGGAGACAGAGCCGTCAATGCTTCCACCCTAGACGCGAAGCGGACGCATTGCGAAGAATTCATCGCATGGGCTGGGAAGGATCGTAGCTGGCGCGACGTGACGCACGAAGAGGCCGAAGCGTATCGCGACAAACTAGCGGTGCAGAAGAAAGGGAAGGGCGTGGGTACGTTGTCCCCTACGTCCGTCGCGCTGCGTCTGGCTAACGTCCGGGGTATGTTCGAGTGGCTGCGGAGGAAGGGCCCCCGCACACAGTGGCCGCCTAATCCATTCGAAGAAGTAGAGCCGCCCAAGGTCACGAAGAGGGGCGCACAGCGAAAGCGCCGCGGCTGGACCGACGATGAACTGTCGCGGTTTCTACGCAGTGTCCCCTCGGATGATCCTCAGTGGTCTTTGGTGGCACTGCTGGCGTACTCAGGCGCCCGCCGTGAGGAAGTTGCCGCCCTGCGCGTGGAGGACGTGGAAGAAACCTCCTTCTTGATTCGCACTGGCAAACGGCAGGCGAGTATCCGAAGGGTGCCGGTGCATCCTGCGGTAGCCCCCCTGATGGCGCGGCTTGTGGAAACGTCTTCAGATGGATACGTGATTTCTGGACTGACGCCCGGAGGCAAGGACAAGAAGCGCGGGCATGCCATCGGTAAGCGCTTCGGGCACACCCTGCGGGCGTTAGGCATCACTGACACGCGCGTCACGCTGCACACGCTGCGCAACACAGTTGTTTCCCGGCTGAAGGCTGACAACGTTCCCTTGCCGACTCTGCAGCGCATCGTGGGACACGAAGAAACGGGATCGACTGAGGATTACATCGGGGAGGAAGTGCCGAAGGACAGCGCCGTAGATAAGGACAACCGCGCTACGCTGGCGCGGATCACTTACGGGGCGCTGGACGAGTACGTAAAGAAGACCGGGGCGGCAGTAGAACTCGACACCAAGGCGCGCCGTCGGAAGCGTCCGCGCGCAGCTTAGGACTTTTCCTAATCGAATCTCAGGCTGGCACCGAAGGCGAATCTTCGAAGCCTCTTCTCCATTGCGGCGTGGTAGGGGGCAGTGTGCTCAGATGGTGGGGCCAGAGTCGTCCCACAGTTGCTCGTAGTGGGTACGTTTTAACGCCGCCACATCTGGCTCTGCGCGAGAGATCGTTGCGGGTGACCTCCGGGCAATATCCTTTAGGGACTGCGAGACAAGGTAGACCTTACCCCCTCCCAGAATAAACGCTCGGTCATGTAGTGCTCTAGGCTGCGTTAGGCGAAGGCTCACAGGACGACCGGCTCCGTACTGCGCGCGCCATCGAACAACGCCCGCGCGCGCTTGATCGTTGAGCGCTGTGTAGTGGCTGTCGGCGAGCAGCCGGAGCTCGATTCCCTCGGACACCACGTTGAGCAGCTCGAACAGCGCTTCGTGATTTAAATAGGGGTCTACTACTAGGGCTGAGCCTTCGGCCTCTGAAAGAATGCGGCTCACTGCTTGAAGTGCGTTCAGCTCCTGATTCACACCAATGAAGGCGCCCCTTGCGTCGCCTGGCAGCTGTTCTTCGAGACTAGCCTTGAGTGCGTACAAGCGCATAAGCACACGAGTGAA
Organism: Lysobacter sp. M2-1; assembly: GCF_022662495.1. Taxonomy (GTDB): domain Bacteria; phylum Pseudomonadota; class Gammaproteobacteria; order Xanthomonadales; family Xanthomonadaceae; genus JAKPBU01. The sequence continues at coordinate 115,263 of NZ_JAKPBU010000009.1, read as the reverse complement.
GTTCTCCCTGCGCGTGAGAGGAATGGCTATTCCGTCGAACTCCCGAGTTATGGCTCCGACATTTGTGGGCCCGCTTGTGGGCCTGAGCGCTAGTCGAGCGCGCGCGATCCATTCGTGGTCTTGAGGGCGGAGGACTCCACGCCCTATTTCCTGAGGTCCTTCTCGCAATAGCGCTGTGACTTCCGCATACGCGCGCGCGGTCGCGTCATCCTTCTCAGGCTGCGAATTCATTTCAGTAACTCCCAAATATGACGTATTGCCATGATGTGCTTGGCCATGGCGGCAGAATACTCCGACGCGTCCCGGCGTTGAGACGCCCAAATCAGATTTTTCCTACCCAATAGTCAGGCTGAGACCGATGGCCGCGGCCGGCGAAGAGGGGCAACCTATCCACGTCGCCCGGGGCATTGCACCCGCAGGATGCGTAATCAGATGGGATCAACACCTAACCGGCTTGCAGTCTCTCCCGCAGGTCAGGTGGTGCCCTGAAGGGGGCCGGCGGAAGGGAGACCCCGCCATAAAGACCATGAGCGACAGGCCCCGGAGAGATCCGGGGCTTTTTGTTTGGTGCGATTCTTACTCGCCTGGCGGCATACTGAAGGCTTGGGAAGGCTTGGGAGGCCAACGCGATGCGCGCGCAATTCACAATCTTGGTTCTCCTCGTGGCGGCGACCGCATGCACGCCGGAGCCAAAATCCTTTGAGGAATGCGTCCTCAAAAACGTAAAGCCGAACCTCACGAACGCGGCCGTGGGCGTCGTGACTAAAGCGTGCCGGTCCATGTTTCCAGATGTGGAGGTGGCCGAGGACGTTGACGTGTCCCAGGCCTCGGCCGACGCAGCGTCGTATGCCGCCGATGTTGCGGAGGCAAGAGATAAGGAGAGTGCTCCTGATTACTCCGCCCTCCGGGACGCGAAGCCGGGGAGCATCGTCTACGAATGTATGTTGGAGGGGAAAAAGAGCGTCTTTTTGCTGAAACCCGACAGAGGCGCCTCTGCATGCAGGGCGTACAAGTTTGTTCGCAAGGGTTCAAGCAGAGTGTATGCCTACACCGACGCTAACGGAGTCAGGAATTACAGTAACCGGCCGCCACCGGAAGGAATGGACTCTACGGTGCGTAACATCGAATACCCGATTTTGGAGACTGTCGGGGGCTCCGAAGATAACTAAGCCGCCTCCCGGTGCTCGTAGTAGGGGCGTTCCCGGTCATCTAAAATCGCATACAGAGCGGCGAGGTTCTTGGGATCGGGCTGTAGCCACGCGTTCACGTTTTCCGGCTTCAGCGGAATGATGCAGCGATCATGCCCAGCCGCCGCGACCTCGGGCGGTGGGTCATCCGTGACCAGCGCGAACGAGAGCAAGTCGCCACCGTCCGCGTCCACGGTATGGGTCCAGAGGCAGGCGGCAATTAAGCCCTCGCTTGCCTGCGGCTTGAACTCAAGAATTGTGTCCTTCCCCTCGCGGTCGACGTGCTCATAAAAGGCCGTGGCCAGCACAACTCCATGGTTGTAGCCGAACACCTTTCCCCAAGACTCTTCCAGCTTGTCCCTTCGGGCGTTGTAGGTACCTGGATACTTCCTCTCCACAACCTCAGTCCATCCCGGCAGGCGGCAGCGATAGCGCATGGGACGGATGACGCGCTCACCGTTCTCCATGACCACCACGGGGCAGTAGGAGCCGGGGTAGATGCGTCCAAGGCCGGAGCCGCTTCCAGAACTCTTGAGCTCCTCCAAGCGCTCTAATGCTGCCTCAACTTTGTTGCGCCCAATGCGTGCCTCTTCACGGGCCTTCTTGGTTTCCTTAGTCAGCAGCGCGCGCTCCGCATCGGCAATTCGTTTTCGTTGCTTGAACAACTCTTGCTCTAGCGCGGCCATCTCCAGCTCGTCCGCTTCCCGGACAGCTTCCGCCAACTCCGGGGGGCCATTGGTAAGCAACTCCCGCTCCATGGACCGCGGCGCCTTGGGGCGCTTCCGGAGCGGGTTCTTGCCCCGATCAATCCAGAAGGTTTTCACGTACCACTTCAGATCCACTCGGGCACCTAGCCGGCGCTCGAGGCTGCGAACTTCTGCGTAGACCATGGCGGAGTAGCACATGAGGCCAGCATACCGCCGCCAGTCCCGCAGGGTGAGACGCCCGGAGCTACCATCTCGGTATGCAGAGACGCAGAGCCCCGATCTACCTTCCCGATTCTTACTGGTGGGCTCACGACACCGGCGGGGCAACGCTTCACCACCGTTACGGAGCGGAGGCAACCGTCACTGCCAACGAAGTGAAGATCCTGGCGGACGGGCCTTTCCGCGAGGTGAAGGGTCCGTGCAGGAGCATTGAGCAGGGAATGAGGTTCGCGGAGAGGCTCATTCAGGCGCGAACCAACTATGGCTTAACTCCTGAGCAGGCGGCGCGATTCTGGGCAAACAAGCAGTGGCGGGCTCGGTGGAAACCTCGCAGGCCGGCTGTGCAACTAGAGGGGGTGGAGTACCGGGACACATCGGTAGCGTGGGAGGACTTGCTTTCTCCTGAGGCTCTATCGGATGAGGAACTCAGGTTTCCTTAGAGCCCACGCATCATCCATCGCCCCGCCACTTCTGATCACTTTCACTGGAACGGCTCTTTCGGCCGACCGTCAGGAAAGCCGGTGTTTCCAAGCAGAACGCGCGCCCTTTGCGCAGCAGCTATGCAGGCAATCACATTCGCCTGTAACTCGGGATAGAAATCGTCCGGCGGCTCGCGGCCGGTTGCCAGCGCTCTACCTGCCAAGTGCAGGAAAGACAGGTGACTATGTAGTTCCACCACGGCCAGCGCGTCGGCGCGCGGCAACAGGGACAGACGCTCCTGCCAGCGCTCAATTGAGGGCAGGCTTGCCCGCTGCATGTCGGAGGCGAGTTGTACGCGTCCGTCCTTGTCCGCGGCGAGGAGCGTTGCCCAAATGCCGCCTGTGCTCTGCGAGTAAGGAACGCGTGTGGCGACAGATTCAAGCACCGCGTCTGCATTCGACACGTCGTGAAACAGGAGCGCTGCGGTCAGCCTGCCGTCAAGTTGCCGGCGACGCCACCGCGCAATTCCGGACCACAGCCCCGCACCCAATGCGACCATCACAGCCGCCCACGTTCCCCACGCGGCGAACGACTCTGCGTCGTAAGCCCAATCGGTACAGACCCACATCATGCAGCGCTCCCCAGGGTTTCCCCCGAGGTGGACTGTAGCGCGTCGGAGTGGGGCCGTTTCTACGAAAAAATTCGAAGTGGGTCGATAGATCATCGGCGCCCCAATTCCCCCGTACCCCCCTGTGATTCCACCTCCGTCCACCCAAGGCAACAACGAGGGGAGGGGCCCACACACCCAAGGACCACCCATGACCACCGAACACACCACCGCGCCTGACCTGGCTGCGGCGCTCGATCTGCTGCACCGTCACTCCCGCGCGGCTTCCTCTCGCTTCGCACCGCCCAGCACTGGCCACTACCACTCCTTGCCGCGACGCCTGCAGGAGATCCGAGAGGCCGCTGAAGGGGGCGTCGAAGAATGCCGCGGGTGGCTTGAGGAACACCGCGCGTTGATCGGGTACGTGGAGGCGGCCCGAACGACCATGCTTGAGGAGGCCCGGGAGCCGCATCAGCGGTAAGCCCGCCTGTCCCCTCCTAAGGGACCGCCTGCGGATCTGGCTCAGTAAGGCCGCAACTTTGCGCTAGGCGCGTATGGGTTGCTATTGACACACTGAGCCGCCTCGTGCAACTCTCGGCTCACTAGGGCATACCCAATTGGACCAAGGAGCGAGCGATGAAAGTCTGTCGTGTGTACCTGCGTGTATCTGCTGACGACCAAGACCTGGCACGGCAGGAATCCATCATCGCCAATGCGAAGGTGCAGGGCTGGTACGTCGCGGGCGTGTACCGCGAGAAGGCCAGCGGCGCCCGTGCAGACCGCCCCGAATTGCTGCGCATGGTCGGCGACCTGCAGCCGGGGGAGGCCGTAATCGCTGAGAGGATAGACCGGCTCACGCGCCTACCTCTGGAGGAAGCGGAGCGGCTGGTACAGGCGATCAAGGACAAGGGCGCGCGGCTAGTCATCCCCGGAGTGGTCGACCTGAGCGAGGTGGTCGAGGGAGCCTCGGGGGTCGCCGCGGTGGTCCTGAAGAGCGTGCAGGAAATGCTCCTGAGGGTGGCCCTGCAGGGAGCCCGCGATGACTACGAAGAGCGCCACCGCAGACAGGCCGAAGGGATCGCCCTTGCGAAGGCCGCAGGGAAGTACAGGGGGCGCCCGGCGGACCCACAGCTGCATACCCGGATCAGGTCCATGAGGCAGGCCGGTATGTCCATTGCGGAGACGGCGAAGGCTGCGGGGTGCTCACTGGCGACCGTAAAGCGGGCAGGGAAATAGCCCTGACCCTTGGAGAACCGAAGCCGCCTCGCGGTTTGGGCGCCCTCGTGTGGGGTTACCTTCCCGACGTTCTAGCACTGGAACAATGGGACGCCTATCGCGTGATTGTTAATCACTGCCGCCCCGCGGAGAACCAATGCGCTGATTAGAGGTCCACCCTCGGAGCATTGGTCAGCGCCATCGGGGACGCGGGGCGCCGAAACACGATGGCCGCACGTTCGGCGACGTTTCAATTAGTGCCCACCTTCGGAAGAACCAGAGTCAAGTTCGCCGAACTTTTAGCGACACGATGCCCGCCCCGGCCTGCCCTTTTTCGGCCCGCTTACCTGCCCCGGCCTGTCTTTTTTGGCCCAGCACCCAAGGCCCACCCATGTCCCCCTTCAAGCTTCCCCGCATCACAGCGGCGGAGGTCCTGTTCGCCTATGGCGTCGGGATTCTCGTGCTGCTGATTCTCTGAGCACTCATGCGGCACCTAGGAGGCGCACCTAAGGCCCCACCGCGGCACGCCTACCGGGTCACCCCTAGACGCGTCTTCTACCCCTCGCATAGCTGGTCACAGAGGCATTGCCACTGCGCATCCTCAAGCATCCACATTGATGCGAGACACACCTGCTGAGCGGAAGAAAACGAAGACACAAACAACCTATTGACCAGGAATTTAGAAGTGATACGCGTACGTGCGCGCACCGGCGCGGCCACGCGCGATAAGGAATAACCTAAAGGTTATAACTGTAAGAGCACTTAGGTTTACACCTGAGGCTTACTCCTGAAGATCCACTCCAGCTTTCCCTAGGTGGCCCTTCAGGCTTTACCTACTCAGTTTGTTTCTCTGGTGTATCCAGTAGGAACTAACACCTGAGGATCACCTCAGGATCTCCTCGTCATTCCCGGCCGCTACGCCCTGAGCACTTGCTCCGGGTGCCGCTTGCGCGTGCCCGACGTAGTCACGCCATGAAGGAAACGAACATGCCGACAGCCAGAGCCGAGAAAGAATTTGCGCGGTTGAACCCCAAGGCTCCCCGGAAGGAGCCCTACAAGGGCCACCACTGCGCCGTAGAGGGATGCTTAAGGCAAACCCGAGCAATGTCCCGGTTCTGCTGGAGACACGCTCAACAGCTTTACCGAACCCGAAGTCCACTCGGGCGGATGCTTCGGAAGAAGGAACTCCAGCAATACAAAGACATTGCGGAGTACGCATTGAAGCGCTGCGGAGTCGAAAATCACCCTGCGTGGGCCAAGGCGTGCGAAATCGTGGAGTACATCATCCGGGAGCATGAGCGAGTTCCGGATCCGTATCGCTCCCACTACCGCCGACTTTTCCAAGAAGGGGCGACAGGCCAGGAGCTAATGACGGCGATCCTGTCCGTCTATGGCGCGAGTCACTATGCCAACCGAAAGCTGGGGCTAGATGATGCCGTGTTCTTCGCCAACGTGGGGAACAGGTTCCTGCGCACGAAGGGACTAGGCGGATTCACGAGAGAAGACGGGACGCGAGTGCATCGACATTTGCCGGGGATGCTTTGCGAGACAGTCGGGCGGACCTTGAACGAAAAGCTGGGCGTGTTCTGCCTGCAATTCTGGCGCATGGTCGAGCGTGATCGAATCGCGCAGCAGACTCCCATGGAGGGCCTTGCGGCGGCCCTCGCGGACCATCCGCTATAGCCCCGTAAACGCCCGAGGCTCCTCGGAGCGGCGGAAGTACGCCTTAAGAGCACTGCTCGCCTACGGCAAAACCGTTGGGCGGCTTCACTGTGCGCGCGCCGCGTCAGCGCCTGCACATTTACTGACAGACGCAAAACCAACCAAGGAAACACAAGCAATGAGCAATGTAGTTCCGCCTCCCTCCGGTCTGGGTATCGGCACGTCCGTATCCGCCGGAACCGGACAGCGCGTCGGAAACGTCACGCTGCATGTGGCCGATGTAGAACTCCCCAACGGTAAGTCGGCGGTTACTGGCGTCCGAGTCGGCGACGACATTGGGGGCGACCCCACCATGCGGGCTTCTCGCCGCGAAGAATTCCTGATCAACACATATCCGCCTTCTCTTACTGAAGGTTTGGAGCGAGACATCGCGCGCTTCGAGGAAGCGTTTAACGACATCCTTGGGTACGACAGGGACGGCAAGCCCCTCTACCGCGTCACTGGCCGGGATCGAGAGTTGCTTGAAATGCGATTGGGAACTCGAAGGAATGCTCTGAAGCTGGCATGGGAAGAGCGCCGAACCGTCGAGGCGTACCAGAAGCGCCGGCAAGCGGAGGCCGCCGCCGCTGATGTTCGAATCAATGCCGCGGCTGCGGCGCGAGCTGTCGAGCTTGCCGAAGAGGCCGAGATCGAACGTCGGGCCAAATTGATCGCCCGCCGCGCAAGCAACCAGCGATAGGCCTCAAGACCACGAACGACCACCGCGGCGGCCCCTTCGGGGGCCGTTCGCATTTCTACGCAAAGGAAACCCAATGACCACCGTCTCTTTCCGCGGCCCGCTCCGCAACGTGCGCGCCGAAGACCCGCTGCTGTGGCGAGAAATGAGCTTCACCTCCACCGGCTTTCGTGCCTTGTGCGCGTACCGCGCGTGCATGTCTCACGAAACCGGGCGTTCAGTACCGCTGGGCGCCGCGCTTGACGACATGCTGAAAACGCATCCCTTCAGCGCGCGTAGCCCTGAGCCGGCAGGTGCCAGGCCATGAGCACGCCTCGAATAGGCGCATCGCTTTGCCAGTGCGCGCAGTGCGGCGAGTTCTTCACCGGCACCACTTCGTTCGACAAGCACCGCACGGGGCGCCATGCCCGTCCCAGCGAATGGAAAGGGACGCGGCGCTGTCTGACGCCGGAACAGCTGCAGTCAGCAGGATGGATCAAGACCGGCTCCGGTCACTGGACCAACACGCCACCCCGGGGTTAGCCCCTAGGTGTCGCTGTGAGCAGCTATGTGGGGAATCCAAGGGCCGCGCGCACCTGCTTTCGTCTCCACCTAACGGGTCACACTCGGGCGCGCCTTCTACCCCGCGCATAGCGGCTTACAGACCAACACAGAGGAGAGCCACATGGGCGTTCAGAAGCCCGAGGCAGAGAAAGGAGAAACCCACCGGCTTCGGAAGCTGCGCGAGCGGTTGCGCAGAGTAGATGAGCGACTTCAGGACTGGGACGAGCGGCTCGCTTACATTCATGCCGACAAGGTCGGCCGGTTTGAGTTCAGTTGGACTTTCCCCCAATCGGCATGGAGCGACTTTTCCGCCAAGGTGCTAAGCCGAATTGAGCACGACGCCTCAGGGACGTGCGCGCTATCCCGGGAATGGTGGGACAGAACGGCAGAGCGTAGGGAACGCTGCGCGCGGCTGGTGAAGACGCGTCCACCGGAACGAGATCCAGGCGCACCATTCGGAATCGGGCAGTTCTACGGATGGCCGCTCAAGGCTAGGCCGGCGGGCTGGCGCAGGGATGAGCCGGAAGCGGCGGGGACTGACGCACGGGGCCGAGCCGAAGCCATGCATGCCGCGGATGAAGCGCGGAAGGCGGAGGTGCGCCGCCAGCTGGAAGAGCGGCATCGGGAGCGCAAGGAACGCTCCCGGTTGCTGCTGGATGAGTTCAGGACCGAGCTTGACGCGTACGAAGCGAGACGATCCAACGGCGCCTGAAGAGGGCTAATGCGTAGTTGCAGTAGCCGGCAGCATGGGAGCGCGCGAAGCGGTCTGCAGTTTCTCCGGGGAGAAGTTGCTCGGTCGTTACGTCAATTCGCATGAAAGCCTCCAGTGAGCGGAAACAACTCCCGCAGCGCCATAGAACCATGGGAATCCATCCCGCGGTGCAGGTGCATCCGGGAGCGGATCGACTTCCGCAACCGCAGCGAGTCGATCGCTAAAAACAAGGCAAAACGCCTGACTACCGTTCGTCGGATTCGCGGCGCCTCTTGAGGTCGCTGACGGGCACGTCTGGCCATCACTTGCGAAAACCAAGAAAGAAGCGCAATGCCCCAACGCTCCGCAACGTAAGAAGACATCATCGAGCTTGGCGCCCCTGCGATCGTCGGGGAGATCCCCAGAGTTTCCGAGGCGACACCGAAGGCGAGCTTGAAGTCCCCTCGGTGAACGGTTCGCAGCGATCTCGCGGGCATGTACTTCGCAGGCGTTCCGGACGAAGACCGCTTACGACCAACCTGTGGCCAGAGATTCCTCGCGGCTGGTGGACCTTGCTAGCCCATTGCTTTGGGAGTGCCGCTCACTCTGTGATCTACGTGCTGGCCGAGAGCTCGGGCGGCGATGGCCCGGGCGGTCGGTTCTACCCGCGCGGCTCCATTGTGGCCGTTGACGAGCTCGCCACGAACCGCAGCGACGATCGGTTCAATGACGCCCTACGTGGCCCGGCACCCAAAGCGCCCGGAGGGCGTGGACAGCAGCGGGGCGCTCCACGCACTGGAAACCATGCGGTACGGGGTGCACCGCGTGGCGTGGGCGACAGAAGTCAACGTGTCGTTCACCAACGATCGCCGGTGACGGCGAGCATTCCTGCGTGGGTTCGTTCGCCGCGGCATGAAAGTAGGGGCAGCTAAGCTGCCCCCGTTGTGACGCTACTGAATTACTGCTTACTTCTTGCGCTGCGACAAGGCGCTCCCTGCCGCGGACTTCGACGCGGCAGAAGTGCGACCGTCGTGCAACACCTTCGACGCCGCGCTGGCAGCACGGGCAGACGTGGACTCGCCGCGAGTGCGGCTCTGGGTCAATGCGCTGCCCGCTGCCACGCGGGAGGCTTTGCCGGTGCTGTTGGAAGCCAGAACCTTGGCCGCAGCACTGGCTGCACGGGGACTCGTCATCTTGGATTTCATGGGAACTCCGATATCAGTTTTAGAAGGAGCGGCGGCGAACCGCCGCTCCGGGCTACATCAGCAGCGGACCAAGAAGCACCAGGCTTCGCGTCCGTAGTCGTGGGCGTCGAGCACCTTGGTCGAGTTCCTCACCCGACGGTAGCGACAGAACACCCAGCGGAACCCTTTAGGGGCTGGCTTTACGTTGCTCACTAGGCATAACACCTCCTTTGAAGCCCGATTGGGTACTTGCACGGTGTATGCCCGGTGTTATAGAGTCCCCGGGTAAGCCCGTTACACCTGCAAGCTCCAGTGGTGGCCACGGTCCCACTGAATTTCGAAGGCGGATCCCTTGGGATCCGCTTTTCTTTTTGGTTGTTAGTCAAGGTTTGGGTTACTCAGCAGTCGCGCGTTACGCATCGCGTTAACCTGTACCCGTGCCGCGTCTACTGTTACTCCGCACTGGTCTGCTACATCAAATACCGATCGGGCCGCCATAAGAAAACTCAACGGCATTAGAAGCGAGCCTGCGAATGAGTTGGCTTGCCACTCCGAGCTCCTGAAGGCTGGGATTTCTTCGCGTCGCCGGATGTTGCGTGTTAGTGCAGGGTCGTCGTGCATAAACAGGTGGCCGAGTTCATGTGCGAGGGTGAATCGGTCTCGACCTCTGTGCTGCCGAATGTTTTCGTAGACATCTTCCCGAAGTTGGATGTGATGTTGACCCGGAAACGTCCGTCCATGGTCCTCTCCCATCTCATACCGCTCGCCCAGTGAGAAAACGAACTCTGGCCACACTCTGGGCAGCCAGAGTTCGACAACATCCAACAGTGGGAAGAACGGGTCTGTAACTCTGAAATGCTCGCGGATCGAGACTGCAAACGCCTCGATTTTCGTCCTGCTCGTTGGAGGTACTTCAAAGCACAACCCGCTCATCTTTCTGTCACCGACTGTTGATTGCGTTGAGGAGGTCAGCCAGCTCCTTATCGCTCATCGTCTCGAAGCGCCTAGCAAAAGCTACGGCGGCCATCCTGGCTTGGTCTGATCGATCTGTCATGGACAATTTCACCTCCTTTTGTTGAAGCGCCGCAGCATCGTGCAGCGCTGAAATATCTGTGGCCCCTAGGTGCATCTGTCGCCCTACCTTCTCAACGAAGTCGGGTGGAACGGGTTTTCCTCTTTCCAGTGCGGAGACAAATGCCGCACTTACTCCTACTTGGTCTGCCAACTTTCCGAGAGTTAGGTCGTGGTCGATGCGAATCTTCCGTAGGGTTTTGCCGAACGTGGTCAAACCCTCATTGGTTTTCATGGCTGCATGTCGTGTTAGTCGTGTTAGTCGTGTTAGTCGTGTTAGTCGTGTTAGTCGTGTTAGTCGTGTTAGTCGTGTTAGGTCTTTTCGTCTCTTTGGGTTTCTTTGTGCTGCCAGAGGGGTTGTCTAATTCAACCTCTCAGGTTTAATTTGATCACGAGCGCGGTTGCGCCACAAGAGCGACAAGAATCACGTTCATAAACGGTTCATCTTAGCAATCTGGTGGCGTGTTAAACGCCGGCAGCCATGCATCCCTGCGGGGCCCGTCTCGCCGGATTCCCTGCCTTCCTAGGTGACAGGGCTCAGACGTTGCCGTTTGGTATAGGTGGCCGTCTGGCCCCTGTGGCCATAGTCAGCCAATGGCGCGAAGCGGACTAAGAAAATTCCGATTCTCGGTTCAGCGCCCTAGAAGATCCGCAGTTTCACGATCGCGCCAGCGAGCAGGAAGACGTAGCCCGGGCCAAGTAGCCAAATCTTGGCCCAGAAGAAGTTGTACATCGAAGCGGTGAGCGACTTCGGAATATCGACAAGTGCCTCGTCCGACCCATGAATGTCGAACTGTTCGTTGTAGAATTTTTTCCATATCCGGCTGCAGTGCACGTACTGCATTAGGTCCACGATGAGCGCGGCTGAAAGAAAGACGAGAGCAAGCAAAAGAATGTTGCTAAGCGGTCGCGCTGCAGCGTCATCGCGTAGCAGCCAGACTGTGGCTATCCCTGCATAAGCCAATTGGCGTCCAACATCGCTCGCCCTGCCATATGCGTCATTCTTCGTTTTGTCGACTTCAGAGAGCTTCTTCCCCTTTGTAGAGGGCTCTGGATTGCAGACATCGGGCTGTACAGCGGCACTCATTTGCCAGGACGCCTCGGGCCGGTATCGCCGCCACGATTGCCACCCTTTTGTCCGGGTGACGGAGTGTTGTGGGGTTTGGGTGGTGAACTCGGCTTGGTCGGTTGTGACTTGCTGGGCCGCGACGGTTTTTTTGCCATTTCAGATCCCCCTCAGATTTGCCCTAGACAAAGCATAGCCCGAGGGTGGCTTGGTTGGGATCAGCGCTGCGCAGGTTGGGGTCTTTGCCGTGACAATCCTTGTCCCGGATTTGGCCCTGCCGGTTGTCAATAACCACGTCACTCCCCCGAACGCGCGGCGCGGGTGGCTGCGGTGGCATCAATGGGAACGCGATAGGAATGCACGTGAGCGCGCGCCTCTTGAGCCGAAGTAGCGAGAGGGCGACGACGCGGATGGTATCGATTGGCTGCGAACCTAGAGACCCCTTCGGGGGGGCGGCTTATTTTTCGCTTGCATGCTCTCTAGAGGATCGCATTTGCAATTGCGATTCGATGGGCGGTTCACTCTTCTACGAACGTTGCCCGGGGACGGCCTGCTATGACCTTTCCCAAGGAGCAACTTCAAATGGCTGCACGCTATGTCCTTAGTAAATCCGGCACCCAATCCCGCTTCGTTCTGAAAGCGGGTAACGGAGAAACCATCCTCAACAGCGAGCGCCACACCTCAAGTGCGGGCGCTCTGGGCGGCATCGCATCGGTGCACGCGAACGCTCCGATTGATTCGCCATACGTCCGCAAGAATGCAACTAACGGCAGCCCGATGCGACCAAACGTGAGCAAGATCGAGCCCTGCACTAGCGGGACTTCTTGACTCTGCAGCCGGCGATGCTGGTTCCCCAATTTGGTTCCCCAATCGGTAGGCCGGCGGGGTCCCGTCTATGCGGTAACGCATTGATTATCTAGGGGTAAATTGGTGTGCGGTGCCGCTGGTGCCGGAGGTGGGACTCGAACCCACACGCTTTTAAGGGCGGCGGATTTTGAGTCCGCTGCGTCTACCGATTCCGCCACTCCGGCGCGGGCGGGGATTATAGCCGGGCGTGCTTGGGATTCGGGTTCTGGTCCTTCGACTTCGCACCTGCGGCGCTACGCTTAGGACGATCCTTCGACTTCGCGCCGTTGGCGCTACGCTCAGGACGAGCGGGGTTGGATTTGCGCCTTCAGCGCTACGCTCAGAGCCTGCCCCGGACTCGATCCGGGGACGAGCGGGTTCAAAGGTGCAGGCCGCCGTAGCGGGCCATGCCGGCGGCGGCGACCAGGATCACGGCGATCAGCAGCAGTTCGATGCGCACGATGCGGCGCAGGGCGGCGACTTCGGTGGCCGGGGGCAGGTAGCCCGAATCGGCCTTCAGCGCCTTGCGCCAGCGCAGGAAGCGCAGTGTCGGCAGGACCGACAGCAGCGCGGCGAGCACGAAGGCGCCGAGCTTGGCGTGGAACCAGGGGTTGTGTAGGTAGAAGTCTTCGCCCTTGATGCCCTGGAACACGCGCATCAGGCCGACCACCAGCAGCAGGGTGGCCACCATGCCGTAGCCGCGGTCCACGCCAGCCAGGCGCTTGAGCGCGGCGCCGTCGACGCTGCGGCTGAGCAGGACCGACTGGGTGACCAGCATCGCCACCAGGCCGAAGGCGAGCAGGTGGTGGAGGGAGGCGAGGATGAAGTCCTTGAGCATGTGGATCCTTTGGGAAAGTGCGCCCTCATCCGCCTTGGGCACCCCGGATCAGGTCCGGGGCAGGCTCTTCTCCCGCACGCGGGAGAAGGAAACCGAAAACCGAATTACGCGGCCTCGTCGGTCACCAGCGTCGCGTCCTGGCGCACGAACCATTCGCCGGACCGGTCGCTCGGCTGCGGAACGAACTTGGCGCAGCATTCCATTGGCGCCTTGTAGATGTGCAGCGAGATCGCCACCCGGTCGGGGCTGGCGTTGGCGATGGTGTGATATTCGTGCGGCGGGATCAGGCTGCCGGCGCTGCCGGGACCGGCGTGCATGCCGCCCGCGGCGCGGAAGCGGTAGCGTTCGCCGTCGTGTTCGAGCAGTTCGTACTGCACGATCTCCAGCTCGCCGTCCCACACGCCTTCCACGCACCACAGGCCGGAATGGTCGTGCACCGGCGTGCCCTGGCCGGGGCCCCACGTCATCGCGACCACGCTGTAGCCGTGCTTGGCGCTGCGGTAGATCTCGCGCCGCGCGTAATGGTCGGCGATCGGCTCGTGCACGCAGGCGGGCAGGCGCACGTCGCGGTCGCGGATCATGCGGCACAGGGCGTTGCGCAGGGCCGCGGTGACCGCGTGTTCGTCGCCGCTGGCGACGGCCGCGTCGATGGCGGCGACCAGCTTGTCGTGGCCGGGGAAATCGACGTCGGGACAGCAGGCTTCGGCGTTCATGGGGCGGATTCTAACGCTTCGCCGCTGGGTACCCGGAGAGGGGCAGCGTCTGGCCGGCGGAACGGTAGGCCGGCCCTACGTGGCCGGCGTCGTGGGTGGACGCCCGCGCGTGCGTCGGGGGCGTAGGCCCGACCTACAGGCTGTCGAGGAAGCCACGGACCGCCGGGCCGAAGCGCTCGATGTCGACCAGGAAGGCGTCGTGGCCCTGCGGCGAGGGCAGCGGCAGGAAGGCGGCGTCGCAGCCGCCCGCGCGCAGGCCGTCGGCGATCTCCTGCTGCTGCTGCAGCGGGAACAGGATGTCGGTGCGCACGCCGATGGCCAAGGCCTTGTCGACTCGGATCGCGGCCAGGCCGCTCATCACGTCGCCGTCGTGGCCTTCGCCCAGGTCGAACCAGTCCATCGATCGGCTGAGGTAGAGATAGCAGTTGGGGTCGAAGCGGCGGACGAAGCGGCGCGCATGGCCTTCCAGGTAGCTCTCGACCTCGAATTCGAGCCCGAACGGATCCTCGTCGTCGCGGCGGTCGGACTCCAGCCGCACGCGGCCGAAGCGGCCGTCCCATTCCAGCGCCGAGCGGTAGGTGATGACGCCGAGCTTGCGGGCCATGCGCATGCCCGATTCGGGATAGCTGGTCTCGTCGTAACGGCCTTCGTTCCACTTGGGGTCGAGCCGGATCGCCTCGCGCTGCAGCGAGCGGATCGCGATCGAAAACGGCAACGCGCGCGCCGCGCCCGAGATGTTGATGTGGGTGCGTGCCGACCCCGGATGCCGCGACAGGTAGGACAGGGCGGTCATGCCGCCCATGGAATTGCCGATCAGGCAGGCGAGGCGTTCGATCCCCAGCGCGCGGGCGACATGGTGCGCGGCGTCGGCGCCGTCCTCGACCGAAAGCTCGGGGAAATCGAGGCGGTAGGTGTCGCCCGTGTCCGGGTTGATCGATGCCGGGCCGGTGGAGCCCTTGCAGCTGCCGAGCGAGTTCACGCAGATCACGTACCAGCGCCCGGTGTCGATCGGCTTGCCGGGGCCGATCATGGATTCCCACCAGCCGGGGTCGGCATTGCCCGCGTTCGAGGCGGCATGCGCGTCCGGCGACAGGCCGGTGACGATCAGCACCGCGTTGTCGCGCGCTGCGTTGGGTTCGCCCCAGGTCTCGTAGGCGATACGCGCGCCGTGCAGCGCGCCGCCGCGCTTCATCGGGAACGGAGAGGGCAGGTCGAGGAAGCGCGTGCCGGGCGGGATGAATTCAGTCATGCGGGGGAGTTTAGCGAGGCGGCGGGGATTGGCAGATCGCGGCTGAAGCCGCTCCCACAAAGCCGCTCCCACAAAGCCGCTCCCACAAGTGCGGATGAGTCAGGGCTGGCCCAGTACGAGTTCGACGGCCTGACTCGCTGGCAGGGCGACGCGCACGGGTTTCGATTCGAGATCGCCTTGCTGGCGCGTGGCGTCGCCGCTGGCCGACAGCCGCGCGAACACCTCGACTTCCTTCAATGCCGACAGCTTCTGCGTGGGCATGGGGCTGTCGCTGTCGTCCAGGGTGATCGTGGCCGGCACATCGCGCAGCGCATGTTTCTCGGCCGCGACCGGCATGGGCGGGCCGCCCGGGACGCGGGCGATGATGAAGACGCTGGCGTTGGGCATGCGCGCGGACAGACTCGGGTCGATCTTCAGCGACACGCTCAGCGCGCCGGCGGGCGCCGGCGCCGGCGCCTGCGCGGGCAGGGGCGGAAGTCCCGCGTCCTTGCGCGCTGCCTCGATTTGCGGGCGCAGGGCGGCGGCGGCTTTCGGGTCGACGCTGGCGAGCAGCGGTTCCCAGGTGCTGGCGGCCTGCGCGTGCTCGCCGCGCTGGCGCAGGGCGACGCCCAGGAACCAGCGGGCGCGCTGGTGCATCGGCTGCACGCGCAGCGCGTTGCGGAGCATGGCGACGGCTCCGTCGTCGAAGCGACGGTCGGCATCGGCCAGGGCGGAGGCTTCGGCGGCTTCGGTGAGGAGATCAGCGTCGTCCGGCGCCAGCTTCACGGCGCGCGCGTAGGTATCGCGCGCCTTGGCCGGTTGTTCCTGCTGCAGGTAGGCGCGGGCCAGCAGGCGCAGGCCGTCGACCTGGTTGGGGTCGCGCTGCAGTTCGGCTTCCAGGCGGGTGATGGCTTCGTCCATCGTTTTGGGCATTTCGCGCTGCGCCGGATCCAGCGCGGCGGGCGTGCCGACCAGCCGATAAAGCAGGCCGGTGGCGATGGCCAGCGCTGCTATCGCTGCTAACGCCGGCAGGGGGCGCTGGCGCCACAGCGGATGCAGCACCCAGGCGAACGTGGCCAGGACCAAGAGCGCGGCGAGGGCGACGAAGACGGCCATCACCACTCTTGCGAATCGTCGGCGGCCACGGGCGTGCGTGCGCGTCGGCGCACGATGCGCGCGACGACCACGCCGCCCACCAGCACCAGCAGCGCCGGGCCGAACCACAGCAGCCAGGTGCCGGACTCGACCTGCGGACGGTAGAGCACGAACTCGCCGTAGCGCTGCACCAGGAATTGCTTGATCTGCGCATCGGTGCGGCCTTCGCGCATCAGCTGCAGCACTTCGGCGCGCAGATCGTAGGCGATCTGGGCGTTGGAATCGGCCAGCGACTGGTTCTGGCACATCACGCAGCGCAGCTCGGCTGCGAGCGCGTGGAAGCGGGCTTCTTCCGCGGGGTCCTGGAATTGCAGCGGCGCGGGATCGGACCGCACCTGGGCCGGCGCCGGCAATGCGATCAGCAGCGACGCCAGCAGCAGTGGCGCCAATGCCGCGATGCGATGCCAGGGCAGGCGCTTCACCTGCGCGAGCCTTCGATCTGCTGCAGCATGGGCATGATTTCCTTGCGCACGACCTCGTCGCTGATCGGCCCGACGTGCTTCCAGCGGATCACGCCATTGGCATCGACCAGGAAGGTTTCCGGCGCGCCGTAGATGCCCCAGTCGATCGCGTTGCCGCCTTCGACATCGGTCACCACCAGCCAGAAGGGATTGCCGAACTGTTCGAGCCAGCGCAGGGCATCGGCGCGTTCGTCCTTCCAGTTGTAGCCGACCACGCGCACGCGCTTGCGCTCGGCGAACCGCGTCAGCACCGGATGCTCGATCCGGCACGCCGCACACCAGCTGCCCCAGACGTTGAGCAGGAACGGCGCGCCGCGCAGGTCCTTCAGGGTCACGATGCGCTCGGGCTCGTGCAGCGAGGGCAGCGCGAAGTCCGGCGCCGGCTTGCCGATCAGCGGCGAGGGCAGGGCATCGCGGTCTGCGCGGCGGCTCATCCACACACCTGCGGCGAGCAATACAGCGAGCGCGGCGAAAACGAGAAGTGGAAGCCAACGGGAGGTCTTCATGGGTCTCCGTCTCCGAATGAATCATCAGGCCGTTGGTGGTCGCGAGCGATCATGACGCCGATTGAGGGTTCCCATGCGGTGGCAGGATCACGCGCATACGGATCGGCAGGTTCGCGCACAAGGTTTTGCATGCGAAAGCGCCGGTCGGTGGCGGTCAC
This sequence comes from Lysobacter sp. M2-1, assembly GCF_022662495.1. GTDB lineage: Bacteria > Pseudomonadota > Gammaproteobacteria > Xanthomonadales > Xanthomonadaceae > JAKPBU01. The sequence continues at coordinate 98,050 of NZ_JAKPBU010000009.1, read as the reverse complement.
GAAGCCGCCGAGGGCCATCAGGATCGCGCCGAGCCAGATCCAGCGCACGAACGGCTTGACGTGCACGCGCAGCGCCCACGCGCCCCCGCCGAGCGGCTCGCCCAGCGCGACGTACAGGTCGCGGGTGAATCCGGGCTGCAGCGCGGCCTCGGTCATCACCTGTCCACCGGCGGCATAGCTGCGCTTTTCCGGATGCAGGGTATCGATGCTGGCGGTGCCGCGCATGACCTGCACGCTGCCGTAGTCGGCCGTGAAGTTGGGGCCGACGCGCTGTTGCACGCCGTCGAAGCGGAAGTCGTAGCCGCCCAGCTGCACCGACTGGCCTGGCATTACCGCCAATTCGCGCTGTGCGCTCAGGCCTTCCACCAGCAGCGCGCCGATCAGGAACACGGCAACGCCCAGGTGCGCCAGCGTCATGCCAAGCATTTCGGCGGTGAAGCGCGAGCCGTTGCCGCGCACGCGGGCCCAGACGAAGCGCAGCGTACCCGCCGCGATCCAGGTCGCACCGGCCAGGCCTGCAGCGGTTTTCCATTTGCCCTGCGGCGCCAGGAAGAAAGCCGCGATGCCGACCCCCACCGCCAGGCCCAGCCACGGCACCAGCAGGCGCAGCGGCTTGGCCATCTCGTCGCGCTGCCAGCGGGTCAGCGGACCGAACGGTAGCAACAGCACCATCGGCGCCATCAGCACGGTGAACAGCAGTGCGAAATACGGTGGCCCGACCGAAATCTTGCCCAGTTCCAGCGCGTCGGCCAGCATCGGATAGAGCGTGCCGAGCAGCACCATTGCGCAGGCGGCGGTGAGCAGCAGGTTGTTGAGCAGCAGCAGGGTCTCGCGCGATGCGGGTGCGAATGGCTTGCCGTCGCCGCCGTCAGGGCTGCGCAGCGCGTACAGCAGCAGCGAGCCGCCGATCACGATGCCGAGGAAGATCAGCACGAACAATCCGCGGGTCGGATCCGCGGCGAAGGCGTGCACGCTGGTCAGCACGCCCGAGCGCACCAGGAAGGTGCCGAGCAGGGACAGCGAGAACGCAGCGATCGCCAGCAGCAGGGTCCAGCCGGCGAAGCTGCCGCGCTTCTCGGTGACCGCTTGCGAATGCAGCAGCGCCGTGCCGGCCAACCAGGGCATGAAGCTGGCGTTCTCGACCGGATCCCAGAACCACCAGCCGCCCCAGCCCAGCTCGTAATAGGCCCACCACGAGCCGAGCGCGATACCGAGGGTAAGAAAACCCCAGGCGACATTGGTCCACGGCCGGGTCCAGCGCAGCCAGTCGCGCCACTCGCGTTCGCCCTGGCCCTGCCGCAGCGCTGCAGCATCCAGCAGCGCCGCGATCGCGAACGCGAACGGCACCGAGAAGCCCACGTAGCCCAGGTACAGCATCGGCGGATGAATGATCATCCCCGGATCCTGCAGCAGCGGATTGAGGTCGCGCCCTTCGGCCGCGGCCGGGAGCAGGCGCTCGAACGGATTGCTGGTGAAGATCAGGAAGGCCAGGAAGCCCACGCCGACCACGCCCATCACGCCGAGTACGCGCGCGCTCACGCGCATCGGCAACGCACGCGAGAAGCGGGCGACCGCGGCGGTCCATAGCGCCAGGATCAGCGTCCATAGCAGCAGCGAACCTTCGTGCGCGCCCCACACTGCGGTGTATCGGTAGACCACCGGCAGCAGCGAGTTGGAATTCTCGGCGACGTAGCGCAGCGAGAAATCGCGCGCGACGAAACCCGCGGTGAGCAGGCCGAAGGCGAGCGCCACCAGCACCAGCTGCGCATACGCGGCCGGGCGCGCGACGCGCATCCAGGCCTCGACACCGCGCTGCGCGCCGGCCAGCGGCAGCCCGGCCTGCAGGATGCCGACCAGCAGGGCGAGGATCAGCGCGATCTGGCCGAGTTCAGGCAGCATGAGCTTGCCTCCGACAGTACATGTGGGAGCGCGCTCGCGCGCGAATGCCCTTGTTCGGGCTGCCGTGAGCAGATGCGGGGACGGCAATCGCGGGCAAGCCCGCCCCCATAAGGCGGCGCCTGGCCACTGCCGCCATCAGGGCGATGTCCCGGTGCTTGGCACCTGCACGTCGTGCTTCACATGCGCCTTGCCCATCTTGTCCGCCACTTCCTTGGGCATGTAGGTCTCGTCGTGCTTGGCGAGCACCTGCTCGGCGACGAAGGTGTCGCCCTGCATGCGCCCGGTCGCGACCACCGCCTGCTTCTCGCGGAACAGGTCGGGCAGGATGCCGGTGTAAACGACGGGCAGGGTCGCATCGCCATCGTCGACGCGGAAGCGCGCTTCCAGGGTACCGGAGGTGCGCTGCAGCGAACCGGCCTGCACCATCCCGCCGAGGCGGAACCTGGCCTTGCCCGACGACACCGCTTCGCCGGCGCTGCCGCTGAGCACTTCGTTGGGCGTGTACAGATAGGCCACGTTGCGCTGCAGGGCGAAGGCGACCAACGTCGCCGCCACCGCGGCGGCGAGCAGCAGGGCCAGGATCAACAGCAAGCGGCGTTTACGGGTGGGGTGCATGAAAGGGTTTCTTCTCGTCATTCCAGCGCAAGCTGGAATCCATTTTGATCTTGCTGGGACAGAGGACAGGCTTCCGAGACAAATCAAACTGGATCCCGGCTTTCGCCGGGATGACGATCCTTGGATTTGATGAGTTCAGTGGTGGCCCGCGCCGTCCGCAGCTTCGCCGCGCGCAGCTGCTGCCGGATCTGCAGCTTCGGCGAGAGCCAGTCCCACAGTATCCCCGCCACGAACACCGCATAGGCGGCGATCACATAGTTCTGGTAGCTCATGCGCGCGCTCCGGCGAGCTGCGCGACCCAGTCCTTGCCCGCTTCGCGCCGCAGGTTGTCGGCGCGCGCGCGCTGCAGCAGCGCGCCGATGAACCACAGCTTGGTGCCGATGATCATCCAGATCAGCGGCTGGAGCATGCTCGGATCCATGCTCGATTCGCCCAGCAGGCGGATGGTCTGGCCCTGGTGCAGCGAGTTCCACCACACCACCGAATAGCGGATCACCGGCAGCAGCACCACGCCGACGATGGCCAGCAGACCGGCCGCGCGCGCGGCGTTGCGGCGGTCGTCGATGGCGCCGTACAGGCCCATCACGCCCAGGTACAGGAACAGCAGGACCAGTTCCGTGGTCAGGCGCGGATCCCAGTCCCACCAAGTGCCCCACATCGGCTTGCCCCAGATCGAACCGGTGACCAGGGTGATCAGGGTGAAGGCCGCACCGCTGGGCGCGCAGGCCATCGCCAGGATCTCGCACAGCTTGATCCGCCAGATCAGCGCGATGGCCGCGTACAGCGCCATCAGCGCGAAGATCGCCATGCTCATCCATGCGCTGGGCACGTGCACGTACAGGATGCGGAAGCTGTCGCCCTGCTGGTAATCCGCGGGCACCACGAACAGGGCCATGTACATGCCGACCGCCATCAGCGCCGCACCCAGCGCATACGCCCACGGCGCCCAGCGCGCGGCGAAGCGGTCGAAGGTCGGCGGCGAGCCGAGTTGGTGGAACCAGCGGAGCAGAGGATTCATCGAAACTTCAATTCACGCGGCCTAGCTCAGTGAAATCCGGATCGCGGCGGCGGCGGCCAGCGGCGCCAGCACCAGCGCCAGCGCCAGGCCTGCGCCCAGCAGCAGCAGGGCTCCCGCGAACTCCAGGCCTTGCGCAGCCGCGGTGACGCTGCCGGCGCCGAACACCAGCACCGGCACGTACAGGGGCAGGGCGAGCAGGGCCACTAGGATACCGGAGCGGCGCATGCCCACGGTCAGCGCGGCGATCACTGCGCCCAGCAGCGCGAGCAACGGCGTGCCCAGCAGCAGCGAGGCCATCAGGACCGGCAACTGCGCATGCGGCAGGTACAGCAGTTCGCCCAGCAGCGGCGTGGCCAGCACCAGCGGCAGGGCCGTCGTGGCCCAGTGCACCAGGGTGCGCACCAGCACCAGCCAGGCCAGCGGTACCGGCGCCAGCAGCCATTGCTCCAGCGAGCCGTCCTCGGCATCGCCACGGAACAGGGTGTCCAGCGCCAGCAGGCCCGCCAGCAGCGCCGCGACCCAGAGCACCGCCGGGCCGAGCTTGGCCAGGGCCTGCCGCTCGGCACCCAGCGCCAGCGCGAACAGCACCACCACCAGCACCGCGAACAGCAGCGGCTGCAGGGCATCGCCGCGCCGGCGCCACAGCAGGCGCAGGTCGCGGGCCACCAGCGCGCGGGCTGCGGCCAGCATCATGCCGCGCCACCGAGCCGCAGTTCGCGGGTCCGCACCGGCGGCGCCGCGTAGGCGCCATGGGTGGTGACCAGCGAAGCGCCACCGTCGTCCAGGTGTCCCTGGACCAGGGCGTTGACCAGTTCGATGCCCTGCAGGTCGAGATTCGCGTAGGGCTCGTCCATTAGCCACAGCGGTGCAGGCGACAGCCACAGGCGTGCGAGCGAGGCGCGCTTGCGCTGTCCGGCGGACAGTTGCCGCGCCAGCGCGTCGTCGTAGCCGGCCAGGCCGACCAGGTCCAGCGCGGCGGCGATGCTGCGCTCGGGCCTGCGCCCGTGCAGCCCGCACAGGAAGCGCAGGTTTTCCAGCACCGTCAGGTCTGCCTTCAACGCCGGCAGGTGACCAAGATAGGCGATGCGATGGCTGCGCTCGGCGTGCCCGGCGATCACGCCGTCGATCTCCACCTCGCCGCTGTCGGCCTGCAGCAGCCCGGCCAGCACCCGCAGCACCGTGGTCTTGCCGGCGCCGTTGTCGCCGCGCACCAGCAGCGCCTCGCCGGCGTCGACCGAGAACGATAGCGGCCCGAACACCGGCGTTTCGTTGCGGGCGAACATGAGGCCGCGCGCAGCGAGGAGTGGGTGAGGAGCTGCGTTAGGCCGATGCCCTATCGGCATCGGCCGCAGCTCCGAACGCCTGGCCAGGGATGGCCGGGCCGGACGATCCGGAGCCGGAAAAGCGGCGCCATGGATGGCAGCGATGATTTCACGAAACAGGACGGTCCCAAGCGTCAGACGCGGCTTGTACGCTTATTTTAGCCAGTCGACGCAGGGAAAGGCTTCGTAGCCCGGCGGTGGCGCGGCATCCATGCGCAGCCGCACCGCGCGGCCCCGGTCCCATGCCACCGTGCCCAGCTGACCGAAGCGGCGGCCCAGCGCATCGAGTTCCTGGGTCGGCAGGTCGATCACCAGCCAGCTGGGTTCGCGCCAGCTGCGGTCGGTTGCCGACGAGAACGCCGCCCGGCTGTTGTACGCGCTCTCGGCGATCAGCCGGTGCAGTTCGGCGTCCTCGCGCCGGTTGACCGCCTTTTCGCGCGGCACCGAGTACGGATCCCAGGCAGAAAGCAGCGCGAAGCAGTGCGCGCCGGGAAAAGCGGCCTCGACTTCCGGGGCGCGCTCGCCGATCCGGATCCAGCGCCATTCGCCGTCCAGCTCCCAGCGGTAGTCGGCGAGCAGGTAGGCATCGAGCAGTTCGGCGACGCGGGCTGGTGTGAGGACATGCATCCGACAGGTTTATCCGATCGCACCCGAACCGTAAACTCTTGACGAACGCAACGACGGATGGATGCGATGCCGGACAGCCCCATGCGGGTCGATACCAAGCTGCCCAAGGTCGGTACCACCATTTTCACGGTGATGTCGCAGCTGGCGGTCGAGCACGGCGCGGTCAACCTGGGACAGGGGTTTCCCGACTTCGCCGTTCCGGCGCGTCTGGTCGACGAGCTCGACAAGGCGATGCGCGCGGGCCATAACCAGTACGCGATGATGACCGGCGTGCCCGCGCTGCGCCAGGCGATCGCGCGCAAGACCATGCGCGTCTACGGGGTCGAACCCGACGCGGACCGCGAGATCACGGTGACCAGCGGCGCGACCGAGGCGATCTTCAACGCCATCGCCGCGGTCGTGCGCCCGGGCGACGAGGTCATCGTGCTCGATCCCTGCTACGACTGCTACGAGCCCGCGATCGACCTGGCCGGTGGCAAGGCGGTGCACGTCGCGCTGGACCCGCGCACGTTCGCACCGGACTGGGCTGCGGTGCGCGCGGCGATCACTTCGAAAACGCGGATGCTGATGATCAACAGCCCGCACAATCCGTCCGGCGCGATGTTGTCCGAGGCGGACATGCGCACGGTCGCGGATCTGCTGCGCGACACGGAGATCTTCCTGCTGTCGGACGAGGTGTACGAACACATCGTCTTCGACGGCGCGCGCCATGAGTCGGTGCTGCGTTATCCGGAGTTGCGCGCGCGCGCGTTCGTGATCTCCAGCTTCGGCAAGACCTACCACTGCACCGGCTGGAAGATCGGCTACTGCATCGCAGCGCCGGCCCTCAGTGCGGAATTCCGCAAGGTGCACCAGTACAACGTGTTCTGCACCTTCAACCCGGCCCAGCACGCGTTCGCCGCCATGCTCGATGCCGAGCCTGAGCACTATGAGCAACTGGGCGCCTTCTACCAGGCCAAGCGCGACCGCTTTCGCGAGCACCTGCTGACCACCAGGCTCGCGCCACTGCCGGTGCCGGGCGGATATTTCCAGCTGGTGGATTATTCCGGGGTCAGCGACCTGGACGATGTCGCCTTCTGCCGTTGGCTGACGGCCGAGCAGGGCGTCGCTGCGATTCCCTTGTCGCCATTCTACGAAACCCCGCCCCCCGATCAGCGCCTGGCACGGCTGTGCTTCGCCAAGAACGAAGCCACGCTCGACGCCGCCATCGAACGCCTGCAAAAGCTTTAGATCCCATGTGGGAGCGCGCTTGCGCGCGAATGCCTTTCGGACAGTCCCTCAATCAGCCTCTCAACCAGCCCGTCGAGAGCAATCGCGCGCAAGCGCGCTCCCACAGGGCGTCGCCCCCGTATCATCTGCCCATGAACAACCTCCGCGTCTCACTGGTCCAGGGCGAAACCCGCTGGCACGATCCTGCCGGCAACCGCGATTACTACGGCGATCTCATCGAATCGCTGCACGGCATCACCGACCTGGTGCTGTTGCCGGAAACCTTCACCAGCGGCTTTTCCAACGAGGCCATCGCCCAGGCCGAAACCATGGACGGACCCACCGTGGCGTGGATGCGCGAGCAGGCCCGTCGGCTGGACGCCGCGATCTGCGGCAGCGTGCAGATCCGCCAAACCGATGGACCGCGCAAGGACCGCGTGTTCAACCGGCTGCTGTTCGTCACTCCGGATGGAAACCTGCAGCACTACGACAAGCGCCACCTGTTCCGCTATGCGAAGGAGCATGAGCGCTACGCCGGCGGCAGCGAGCGCCTGACCGTCGAGTGGAAAGGGTGGCGGATCTGCCCGCTGGTCTGCTACGACCTGCGCTTCCCGGTGTTCTCGCGCAACCGCTACGACGTGGAACGCCCGGGGATGCTCGATTACGACCTGCTGCTATACGTGGCCAACTGGCCCGCGGCCCGCGCGTACCCGTGGAAGACCCTGCTGCGCGCGCGCGCGATCGAGAATCTGTGCTACGTCGCCGGCCTCAATCGTGTCGGCACCGACGGCAACGGCCTGCAGTATTCCGGCGACAGTGCGGTGATCGACTTCCTCGGCCACCCGGTCAGCGAATGCACCGACGAAGAGGTGGTGGCCACCACCACGCTGCTCGCCGCCGAACTGGCCGCGCATCGCGAGCGGTTTCCAGCGATGCTCGACGCAGACCGGTTCACGTTCTCGTAGAGCCTGCCGCCGCGTCCAGCGGTTCCCCAGGCAATGGCGCGCACCAACGGCGCGCGCCATTGGTCATGTGGTCTGGGTCATGCGACCGGGGTCATGGCAGATCGATTTCGATGGCTTCCGTCGAAGTGCGCCGACCGCCGCCCATTCCCTCGATCATCACCAGGCCGAACGGCGGGCAATAGTGCTTGTGCTCCACCGCCCCAACTTCCAGCGGGCTCCACTCCTTGGTGACCAGGCAGCCGTCGAATTCGCCGAGACCGATCGAAACGGGCCGATCCACACCGATCACTTTGCCCATGTCTTCGGCGACATCCTCGTAGTACTCCTGCTGGTAGAACGCGCCAGGGCTCGGCTCGGCCAGCATGATCAGTCCGGCCACCGCGCCATCGAGGCCAGCCTGCCATGAGCCTTCCTTGCTGCTGCCGGTTGGATTGCCGTCCTCGTCGTAGAGGAATTCGGTCGTGTCTTCGCCGAAGTACCAGATGTTGCCGGCGTCGTCCTGCGCATACCAGTCGAACGTGTCTTCCAGCAACAGGTCGCGGCCGCCGTCGCAGTCTTCATCCAGCCACTCGCGGTCGGCGATCACGCGTGCGCTCAAGCCCGCATAAGCGCCGGTGAAATCGCTCTTGCTGGCGTCGGTGACGAGGAACTCGTTGATCACGCACTCGTCCTCGCTCACTTCCGAATAGACGACGCGCGTACCCGGCGCGAGCGGCCAGTACGGATTGTCGATGGTCAGCGGTGTGCTGAAATCGGCGGGATCGAAGGGGTATTCGACCAAGCCGCCGTCGGCGGCCGAGGTGGCCGTGGCTGCAGCGAGGATGGCGCCGCAAACGGTGGAAGCGAGTCTTGCCGGGATGCCCATGCCCGTGCCTCCGTTTGCGTTGGCCCGGCGTCAGGCTAGTCCCGCGATTCATAACGCGGCGAGAAGCCCATGTGAGGGAGGACTAACAGTTCGGGGGCAGGCGGACTGCAGCGCCGCGTGCCCTGCATTTTCCTTAACGCCCGGTGTTGTTAACTGCGAACCGGCCCTCGAGTTCCAGGCGGGGCACGATGAAACGGTCGCTGCGCTTGTTGTGTCTGATTGCCGCCCTGGCCATGGGGGCGGGGGGGCTGGCGGCGCAGAAGCCCGTAGCGATGTCCGATGGCGTGTTGCTACTGGACATCAAGGGCGGCATCGGCCCGGCCACCCGCGATTACGTGCGCCGTGGCCTGGAACGCGCAGCCGCGGACAAGGCCGCTGCGGTCGTACTGCGGATCGATACGCCCGGCGGGCTGGACGCCGCGACCCGAGACATCAATCGCGACATCCTCGCCGCACAGGTGCCGGTGATCGCCTGGGTGGCGCCGGAGGGCGCGCGCGCCGCCAGTGCCGGCACCTACATCGTGTACGCCAGCCACCTGGCAGCGATGGCGCCGGCCACCTCGCTTGGGGCGGCCACGCCGGTGGCGCTGGGCGGCGGGGGATTCCCTGGCGGGCGTCCGGAACCCGACCAGCCGGAGGCCGGGCCCGCGGGCGATGGGAAAGGGGCCAAGGACGACGTCCCGCAGCGGCCCGACACCACTGTCCGGCGCCACAGCGCAGGCGAGGAGAAGGCCGTCAACGACGCCGTCGCCTACCTGCTCACGCTGGCGGAGCTACGCGGGCGCGATGCCCGGTTTGCAGCCGCCGCGGTGCGCGATGCCGCTACGCTCACCGCGCGCCAGGCACTGGCTCGCGATGTGGTCGAAATCATCGCCAGCGACATCGACGACCTGCTGCGCCAGGCCGACGGTCGTGAGGTCGCCCTGCGCGACCGCCGCGTCACCCTGGCCACCCGCGGTGCCAACGTTGCCTCGTACGCACCGGATTGGCGCAACCGGATCCTGGCGGTGCTCACCGAGCCCACCGTCGCCTATCTGCTGCTGCTGATCGGTCTGTACGGGTTGATCCTGGAAGGCTACAGCCCCGGCGCTGTGCTACCGGGCGTGGTCGGCGCCATTTCGCTGCTGCTCGCGCTGTATGCGCTGCAGGTATTGCCGGTCAACTATGCAGGGGTGGCGTTGATCGTGTTGGGAGTGATCCTGATCGCGGTCGAGTTCGCCATGCCCAGTTTTGGGGTGCTCGGGATCGGCGGCGTGGTCGCGCTGATCGCGGGCTCCCTGATCATGTTCGATACCGAGGTGCCCGGCTACGGCGTCTCCGGCCGCCTGATCGCCGGCATCGGCCTGGCCAGTGCGGTGGCGTTCGCGGCCCTGGCCTGGCTGGCCATGCGCGCGCGAAGGCAACCGGTCAGCAGCGGCGTCGGCGACATGCGCGGTCAGCTGGCGACGGTGGTCGCGGATTTCGACGGTGTCGGCCGGGTCCTGATCCGTGGCGAAATCTGGCAGGCCCGCAGCGACAGGCCGCTGCGCCGCGGCGAGGTGGTGCGGGTGGTGGCGGTACAGGGCCTGGTATTGCAGGTGGCATCGCCGGACTAGGCGCGCCTGGTTTGCGCCCTGTCCGTCCGCGAGTCGCACGATCGCCGTTGCATGCGCACGGCGCAGCCGCAAGGAGGTGATCCATGAACCTGATCGTCTATTTCCCGCTGGTGGCGCTGGTCGCCATCCTGGTGTTCAGCGCCATCAAGATCCTGCGCGAATACGAACGCGGCGTGGTGTTCCAGCTGGGCCGCTTCTGGAAGGTCAAAGGTCCGGGCCTGATCATCCTGATCCCGATCGTGCAGCAGATGGTGCGCGTGGACCTGCGCACCATCGTCATGGATGTGCCGACACAGGACGTGATCTCGCGCGACAACGTTTCGGTCAAGGTCAACGCCGTCGTCTACTTCCGCGTGGTCGACCCGCAGAAGGCGATCATCAACGTCGAGCACTACTACGAGGCCACCAGCCAGCTCGCCCAGACCACCCTGCGCTCGGTGCTGGGCAAGCACGAACTCGACGAGATACTGGCCGAGCGCGACAAGCTCAACGACGATATTCGCACCATCCTCGACGCGCAGACCGACGCCTGGGGGATCAAGGTCGCCAATGTCGAGATCAAGCATGTCGACCTCAACGAGACCATGGTGCGCGCCATCGCCAAGCAGGCCGAGGCCGAGCGCGTGCGCCGCGCCAAGGTGATCCATGCCGACGGCGAAGCGCAGGCCGCCGAAAAGCTCGTTGTAGCGGCCAAGCTGCTCGCCGCCGATCCGCGCGCCATCCAGCTGCGCTACCTGCAGACCCTCACCGAGATCGCTGGCGAAAAGAGCTCGACGATCGTATTCCCGCTGCCGATGGACCTGATCCAGCCGATGCTGGACCGGCTGGCTGCAGCTGCGCCCGGTCGCGGCGGAGACGCCTTGTGAATCCAGCGGTCGAAAGCGATCTCACGGATCGCGGCTGTCAATTGCAGGAGCGGCGTAAGCCGCGAGCTTCCCGCTGCATGCCGGCCGGCCGGGGGCCCGCGACTGACGTCGCTCCTACGCATGCGCCCACGGTTTCGGTCCCTGACCTCCCGGCCGTAACGCTGGGTCCGGCTGCGCAGAGCCCTAACGGTTGCCGCTACCCCGCGGCCCGCGGTTGCCGCCGGGCCGGTTGCCACCCGGGCGCGGGGCCCCCGGACGCGGTGCGCCTGGACGTGGCCCACGCGGGCCGCCCGGGCGGTTGCCCGGTGGACGCGGGCTGGCGGGACGATCGCCGTAGGGATTGAAGCGTCCGGGATTGGCATGGTCCGACGGGAAGCTCGGTGCGTTGCCGGGGTGGCCGTAGGGCTTGGGCGCGCGGCCCTGGCCCTGGCCGGCCCCGCGCGGACCGCGCGGCTGGTCGGCACCGAAGCCGCCTTCGCCGCGGCCGCCGCCCTGGAATCCACCGCCGGCACGCGGCGGGCGATTGCCTGCAGGGCGCCCGCCGCCGGGCTTCTTGGCGTAGGGCTTGCGTGGGGCATGGCCATCGGGATTGCGATGGCCGCTGGGCCCTGTGTCGACGCCTTCGGGCACGTACCAGGAGCGGAACGCCGCGGGATTGCCTTCGGGCAACGCCCGCGAATGCTTGTCCTTGCGCTGCTTGAACGGCTTCTGCGACTGCTTGGCGGCGGCTTCGCCGCTCACCGTCAGGCCGCCGTGTGGCTTGCGCGGACCGCCGCGCCCGCGTCCACGGTCCTCGCGCACATGGTCGAAGCGGCGCAGCTCGCGGCCTTCGTCGGCGGTGTTGTGTCCGCCCACGTAGCCGTGCGAGCGCTTGTCGCTGCCGACGTGTACGGTCGACTTGGCGGCTTTGCGCTGGCCGATTACCGGCTGCAGGGTGAGCGCGGGCGGCGGACCGTCTTCGAGCTTGAGCTCGGCGCGCAGCGCGGCGACCTTCTCGTCGGAGAGCTCCTGCGACTGCCCGCGCAACAGCGGTTGCGGCAGGGTGATGGATCCGTAGCGGACCCGCTTCAGGCGCGACACCTGGCAGCCTTGCGATTCCCAGAGCCGGCGTACTTCGCGGTTGCGGCCTTCCTTGAGCAGGACCCGGAACCAGTCGTGCGAATCAGTGCCACCGATCCGCTCGATCTCGTCGAACTTCGCCGGACCGTCTTCCAGCGCGACGCCGCGGCGCAGGCGGTCGACGAGCTTGTCCGACACCGTGTCCTCGCCTTCGGGTGCGCGCACGCGGCAAACGTATTCGCGCTCGACCTCGAACGAGGGATGCATCATCGCGTTGGCCAGTTCGCCGTCGGTGGTGAGCAGCAGCAGGCCGGTGGTGTTGATGTCCAGGCGCCCGATGGCGATCCAGCGCGCGCCCTTGAGCGCGGGCAGGGCTTCGAAAATGGTCGGGCGGCCTTCGGGGTCCTCGCGGGTGGTGACCTCGCCCTCGGGCTTGTTGTAGATCAGCACGCGCGACGGGTCGGTCAGCGCGCTGGCCACGAACACCTTGCCGTCGATCTCGATCCGGTCGCCGCCACGCACGCTCATGCCGGTCTGCGCGACCTCGCCGTTGACCTTGACCATGCCTTCGGCGATGCGCTGTTCGAGCGCGCGCCGCGAGCCCAGGCCGGCCTGGGCGAGCACCTTGTGCAGGCGCTCCTCCAGCTTCGGCGCGGCGGCGGGATCTGGTGCGGCATTGCTGCGCTTCAGAGACAGTTTGCGGCTGCCGTTGGTTTCTTCACTCATGTCTTGCTCCGGTGCTGTCGCCTTCTTCGGCGAGGGCAGGTTGAATTTCGTCGTCGTTTTCGATGGCGGGCTGCGACTGGGCGTCCGCCTCGGCGATCGCGGGATCGCTGTCGGCGCGTTCCTCGCGCAGGGTGTCGTGTTCGGGTTCGGCGGTGGCTTCGTCGGCGACGGGAACTTCCGCCGATACGTCATGGGCGTCGTCTTCTGCCGTTGCGGCGGCGCTTTCTCCCGCTTCGGCGTCCCTGCCGGCTTCGGCCATGTCGGTGCGACCCAGGTCGGAGATGTTGTCGACCACGATCGGGTCGGGGTCGAACTGCAGTTGCGGTTCGAGTTCGCCGAAGTCCTTCAGTTCCGACAGCGGCGGCAGCTGGTCCAGGCGCTGGAGGCCGAAGTAATCGAGAAACGCCCGGGTGGTTCCGAGCAGCTCAGGCTTGCCGGGCATGTCGCGGTGGCCGACGACCCGGATCCACTCGCGCTCTTCCAGCGCCTTGATGATGTTGCTGTTCACCGCCACGCCGCGGATCTGTTCGATCTCGCCACGCGTGATCGGCTGGCGATAGGCGATCAGGGCCAGCGTTTCCAGGGTGGCGCGGGTGTACTTGGTCTGGCGTTCGCTCCACAGGCGCGCCACCCACGCATGCACGTCCGCCTGCACCTGGTAACGGAAGCCGGAGGCGACCTCGACCAGCTCGACGCCACGGTCGGCGGACTGCTCGCGCAGGGTTTCCAGCGCCTGTTCGACGCTGCCTTGCGGTGCGGGCTCGTCCAGCGGGAACAGGCCGTGCAATTGCGCCAGGGTCAGCGGCTGGTTGGCCGCGAGCAGCGCGGCTTCGACGATACGGGTGATAAAGGTTTGGTCCATGCTTTTTTCGGCGCCAGTGAATGCCGTTGGTCCCGAGCGTCCTTCGACTTCGCGGGCTGTGCCCGCTGCGCTCAGGATGAGCGGTGGTTTTCTAGTTGGTCCTGAGCGTAGGCGCGAAGCGCCGAGTCGAAGGGCACCCAGGACGAACGGTAGGGTTCAGGAGTCGTTGGCCGCCTCGGCGTCCTCGTCGAACTCGCTGGTTAGGTCGAGCGCCGAATCGCCACCGGTGGCCAGCGACTTGACGTAGATCGGCGCGGGCGGGCGACGCTCGCCTTGGCGAGCGTCAGCGACTTGCTCCTGCACCACGTCGAGCAGGCGCTCCTTGGCCAGTTCCAGGATCGAGAGGAACGTGACCACCACGCCGAGCTTGCCTTCGCGCGCCTCGAACAGCGATTCGAAGCGGTGGAAGCTGCCGTCGGCCAGGCGCGTGAGCAGCTCGCCCATGCGCTGGCGCACGCTCAGCGCGTCGCGCTTGATCGCGTGGCCGGTGAACAGCTCGGCGCGCTTGAGCACGTCGTGCAGCGCCAGCAGCATCTCACGCAGGTCCACCGCGGGCGGCAGCTTCACCGAAGCCCGGTCGGGCACGAAGGCGCTGGCCGGGCTGGTGTCGCGATCCATGCGCGGCAGGGCGTCCACGTCCTCGGCCGCCTGCTTGAAACGCTCGTATTCCTGCAGCCGCCGCACCAGGTCGGCTCGCGGGTCATCCTCGAGGCCTTCGACCTCCGCCGAGCGCGGCAGCAGCATCCGCGATTTGATCTCGGCCAGGATCGCGGCCATCACCAGGTACTCGGCGGCCAGCTCGAACCGCAGCTCGTGCATAGCCTGGATGTAGTCGACGTACTGGCGGGTGATCTCCGCCACCGGAATGTCGAGGATGTCCAGGTTCTGGCGGCGGATCAGATAAAGCAGCAGGTCGAGCGGACCTTCGAACGCCTCGAGGATGATTTCCAGCGCGTCCGGCGGGATGTACAGGTCCTGCGGGATCTGCAGTACCGGCTGGCCCAGCACCATCGCCAGCGGAATCTCATGCTGCTGCGGCGCCTGCTGCTGCGGACGGTTGGACGCGGCTTGAGCGGTGTGCGCGTCGGGCACGTTAGGCACGCTGTTCTGGGTCATCGGGTCGGCGCGGGCGCCGTCACTGCTGGGGTGGGGCATGCGGACACCGCAGGCCGTCTGCGCCACACACGGCATGCCCTGCGGGATGGCGGGCCGGTGCGGATCGTGGAACCGCATCGGCGCAACGCGTCGCGGGGGCGACGGCGGACAGCGGGACGCGGTTCGTCTACGGGTTCTATGCGAGGGTCGGGAAAGCGGCTTGCGCCCGGGAGCCAGGGCGGAACCGTGTACCGGCACTGGCCGGATCCCCACGGCCGCTGCAGCCGGCCTCGAATTCCCACTCAGGGTAAGGGCTGGCCCCGGCCGTGTCCAGCACGGGGCCAGCAGGATCGTTCAGCCCGGCGCTGTGCGCCCGGCCACGACGGTCAGCGGAACGCCGCGATCGTCGCCTTGGTGCCGACGAGCACGCGCTGGTTGTGGCTCTTGTCGTAAGTGCCCATGGGCACGCCGCCGTACAGGACGGCCGGGTTGGACCAGTAGTTCAGGCGCGGGCAGCCGCGCGTGCAGTCGTAGGCCATGACCGTGCGCCAGGCGCCGTTGGGTTCGCGATAGCCGTGGCCATAGGCATACGGCGATGTGCTCGGATCGGTGGCCGGATCGTGTCTGGCCGACTGCAGGTGGCCGATCTCGTGGGCGAAGCTGTAGTAGCCGGTGATGCAGTCCCAGTAGGCGGTCGCGAACGCGGTCGCGGCGGTGGATCCAATGCCGGAAGCCAGGCCGCAGGCCGAGGCGTCATTCGCCACCAGCACGCCCACGTCCGCCGCCGCGCCGTCGCGGACGCCATGGATGTTGTCCATGTATCCATCGCCGGTGCCGCGGAACCGGGACAGGTCCGTGCTCATTCCGGCGGTGGCGTAGGTCGTCGTCGAATAGCTGGCCAGCACCAGGTCGATGCCGACGTTGGAGTTGGCGTAGCCCTGGTTGGATTCGGCCACGGCCAGCTGGCTGAGCGCCTGCATGTCGCCACCGTAGGCGGCGATGGCGTCGTTGGTGGCGACCACCATCACCCGGATCGTCGCCGTAGGACCGGGGTCGACCGGCGTGCCGCCACCCCCGCCGCAGTTTTCCTTGCGCGGGTTGCAGGGTTTGGCATTGGGCGTGGGACCGGCCGCCTTCATCGCCGCTTCCTGCAGGATGCGCGCATAGGCATCTTCGGGGTGATCGGCGGGCATCGCGCGCTCGTCGACCTGGATCACCGCGTGGTCGCCATTTGGCAGCGGCCGGATCCGGAACAGCGTGCCATCGACGCGGACCGAACCGGTGACGCCCATCGCGCTGCGTACCAGGGTGGCGGAGTTGAGCGGATCGATGCCGCTGCGCGTCGCCTTCGCGCCACTGAGCGAACCCGACCAGATCAGGTTGCCCGCCTGCGCGTGCTCCACCTTGGTGCGGTTGGCAGCTACGCTCCGGCCCGGCAGGTCGAGCTGCAATCGGTCGGTGTCGCCGGCCACGCTGGCGGCATCGATCCGCACCACGCGTACAAGGCGTGTCGACGGATTGTCCAGAATCCTTTCCAGCACGCGCTGGTTGGCGCTGCTCGCCTGGGCAGCCAGCCCCTTGACCAGGGTTCGTTCGGCCGCCTGGGCGCCCATCGCCAGTGAAATTCCAGCCAGCAACACACTCACCGCAATCCGCTGCTTCATCGACGACTCCCGTAAGCGCGCGTATCCATCCCGCCGGCGTGCGCGTGGGTCCGGCGGCCTGGCATTCTGGGCATACTGGTGCGCGGCGCACGTTGCGACGCGTCAATACGCGTCGGAATGCGTCGCCCGAAAGGAGACCCCAACATGTGGTACGCGATCGAGGGCTATGACCGCAGCGGAACGCTGGCAGCGCGCATGGCCGCTCGCCCGGAACACATCGCACGCCTGCATGCGCTGCGCGATGCAGGTCGCCTGCTGCTGGCTGGTCCGTGTCCTGCCATCGATGCGGAAGACCCCGGCCCCGCCGGCTTCACCGGCAGCATCGTCATTGCGGAGTTCGAAGCGCTCGATGCGGCGCGCGCCTGGGCCGAAGCGGACCCCTACGTGGCAGCCGGCGTCTACGAACGCGTCGAGATCCGTCCGTTCCGCCCGGTCCTGCCATGAGTGGGGAACGGGTCGAAAAGATCCGCAGCGCCCTGACAGCGGCATTTGCGCCGGAGCGGCTCGACGTGCGCGATGACAGCCACCGCCATGCCGGGCATGCCGGCGCGCAGGATGGGCGCGGACATTTCCATGTCGAGATCGTCAGCCCCGCGTTCGCCGGCCTGTCGCCGCTGGCGCGGCACCGCGCGGTGTATGCCGCGCTGGGCGAGATGATGCGCACCGACATCCATGCGCTTTCCATCGTTGCACGCGCCCCGTCTGAGCTTGCAGCCAGCTGATTCATGCTGCACTGCAGAACGAAACGACCGGTTTTCGCTGCAGCGCAACATGCGTTTTCCGTGAAATTTCGCATGTTTTAGCGGTTCGGCGGTTCGGGATAACGAATGGTTTACATGTCGCGCTGAAAACGTTTACATTCCGCCGCGAACTGGTCACGGCGGAGGGAACTTGGGCTTGAGCGTCACCATCAAGGATGTCGCGCGCCAGGCGAACGTATCGGTCGCAACCGTTTCGCGTGCGCTCAACGGGCACGAGAACGTGGCCGACGCGGTACGCACCCGGGTGCTCGCTGTCGCCAAGGAACTGCGCTACAGCCCGCACCATGCCGCCCGCAGCCTGAGCAGCCGGCGCACCAACACCATCGGTGTGGTCCTGCCCGACCTTTACGGCGAATTCTTCTCCGAGCTAATGCGCGGCATCGACCAGGTCGCGCGCGACCACCGCCAGCACCTGCTCGTGTCCAGCTACCACGGCAACCCCCAGGAGCAAGCGGAAGCCCTGCGCACCATGCGTGGGCGTGTCGACGGGTTGCTGGTGTTGTCGCCCTATGCCAGCGATGCCAGTCACCTGGCCGAAAACCTCTCTCCATCGCAGCCGGCGGTGCTGATCAACAGCCAGACGCTGGGCACGGGCGTCCCCTCGCTGTCGATCGACAATTACCGCGCTGCCGGGGAAATGGTCAGACACCTGGTCGCCGGCGGGCGCCGGCGAATCGCCTTCATCGCCGGTCCAGCCGACAACTTCGACGCACGCGATCGCCTGCGCGGGTATTGCGATGCGCTGGCCGAGTCGGTTCCCGGTGCCGAACCGTGGGTGGTGCAGGGCGACTTCAGCGAAGCCACCGGCCACAGCGCGGCCCGACAACTGCTGATCGGCTCGCCGCGACCCGACGCCGTGTTCGCCGCGAACGACATGATGGCGCTGGGCTTCCTGTTTGCCTGTCAGCAGGCGGGCATGGACGTGCCGGGCGAGATCGCAGTCGCCGGTTTCGACGATATCCCGCTGGCGCGTTACACCCACCCGTCGCTGACCACCATGCGCGTGGACATCGCCGGCATCGGCGCGCAGGCCATGCGCATGCTGCTGCAGCATCTGGGCGACGCGCCCGATCAACCTGGCACGTCCGAGACTCTGCAAGCGAATTTGATCGTCCGCCAGTCCACCACAGCCGTGCCGGCGCGGGCGGTTTCCCAATCTGGATAAAGCGTGCCATCCCTCGTCATCTGTTCTTAAACCATACGCTCACGATCAGCTTCTTCACTTGTAGAACATCCCCCGGGAGGGAAGTCCATGAAGCGCAACAAGTCCGGCAATACCCAGCTTCAACGCTCGTTACTGGCCACGGCGCTGGTGAGCTGCATGGCCCTGACCACCCCCGCTTTTGCGCAGACCGCAACGGCCACCTTGCGTGGAACCGTGGCGGGCGCATCCGCTGGCACGCAGGTGACAGCCACAAACGTGGCTACCGGCTCGTCGCGCACGACCCAAACCACGGCGAACGGTAGCTACTCTCTGGTTGGACTGCCGCCGGGGACATACACCGTCCGGTCCGGGGGCACCGAACAGACTGTGACGCTTTCGGTTGCATCCACTTCGACCCTGAACCTCAGTGCCGACACCGGTGTCGCCGAGACGCCTGCAGAAGGCCCGATCACCGACATAGGCGCGGTAGTCGTTTCCGCGCCACTGCTCAAGGACGTCAAGACATCGGAAGTGGGAAACACCGTCTCCTTGCGTCAGATTCAGCAGTTGCCACAGGCGACGCGCAACTTCCTGGAGTTCGCGGACACCGTGCCGGGTATGGCTTTCGAAATGGACGCCCAGGGCCATACAACCCTGCGAGGCGGTGCCACCAACAGCTCTTCCGGCAATCTGTACATCGACGGCGTCGGCCAGAAGAGCTACGTCAAGAGCGGCGGCATCGCCGGCCAGAGCGATACTCAGGGCAATCCCTTCCCGCAGTTGGCGATCGGCGAGTACAAGGTCATCACCTCGAACTACAAGGCCGAGTACGGCCAGATCACCGGTGCCGCGGTGACCGCGGCGACGCGTTCGGGCACGAACGACTTTGAGGGCGAAGCTTTCTACCGCTTCACCAATGAGCGGATGCGCGAGAAGACCGCGAGCGAGGAGGCACCGGGCGAAGAGAAGTCCGATTCGCAGACCAAGGAGTTCGGCGTGGCGTTCGGCGGCCCCATCATCCGCGATCGCATGCATTTCTTCCTTGCGTACGAAGGCAAAGAGAATGTCGTTCCGCGGACGGTGGTTCCGGGTTCTGCGGCGGCCAACTGGGCGCAGTACCTCCCGTCCGACGTGCAGGCCCTGATCGGTCCAGTCAGTCAGCCGTTCGACGAAGACCTGTATTTCGGCAAGATCGATTGGGACATCAGCGACAGCGATCGCGTAGAACTGAGCGCGCAGGTGCGCGACGAGACCCAGGTGGATTCGATCGGCGGCCAGCGTGCCGCCGACCACGGCCGCAACTTCGTCAACAAGGACGAGCGTTCGACCCTTCGCTGGCTGCACTTCTCGGATATCTGGACGAACGAGCTGCTCGCGACGACGGAGGACTCCGAATACAACCCAACTCCGATGGGCCTGGGCAACGGAATCATCTACAAGGTAGTCGACCAGGTCCGGCCCGATAGCGAGGAAACGCTGCTGGAAACCGGGCCCTCGAGCGGTTTCGACGCACAGAGCAAGGCGCAGAAGGGATGGTCGATCGCCGACAACCTGACCTTCAGCAATCTGACCTGGCATGGCGACCATACGATCAAGGTGGGCGTCAGCTACAAGTCGATCGAACTCACGTCGCAGGACGCGGGCGCGATCAATCCGCAGTTCAGCTACAACGTCACGCCCGATGGCGTGGCCGCCACTCCGTTCAAGGTCAACTTCCTCGCCCCGTTCGACGTTCCGGGTCAGACGAACACGGTGGTGTCGGACGCGAAGCAGTACGGGTTCTACATCCAGGACGACTGGGAAGTGAACGAGAAGCTGGTCCTGAACATCGGCATCCGGTGGGATTACGAGAAGAACCCGTCGTACACCGACTTCGTGACCTCACAGGATTTCGTCGATGCCCTGTACGCGGATGATCCCGATCTGCCCGGCGAGCAACCGTGGGCGAACAGACTGCTGGCCAGCGGCCTCGACGCGGCGGACTACATCAGTACCGGCAATAATCGCAAGGATTTCAAGGACGGCTGGGCGCCTCGCTTCGGCTTCTCGTACGATCTGAACGCGGACGAACAGCATGTGATCCATGGCGGTATGGGCCGTTCGTACGATCGCAACCTTTTCGAGCAACTGTCGCTCGAGGTCAGCAAGGCCGCGCTGTCGCCGGTGGAGGTCAACTTCCGGGATCCCGCTACCGGATTGTGCTACCGCCCCGACAATGGCAGGCCCTGCGTCGATTGGGATCCGGTCTACCTGACCGGTCCGGATGCGCTGACGGGACTGCCGGTGACCACCGGCAGCAAGGAGCTGTTCATGCTCCGCAACGACTTCAAGACGCCATACAGCGACCAGTTCAGCTTGGGCATGTCGAACCAGGTCGGCGAGTGGCTCACCGACGTGACGCTGCAGCACATTCTCAGCCACGACGGACTGGTGTTCACGCTGATCAACCGCTATCCGGACGGCTCGTTCTACCAGAACGGCAGCCAGCCTTGGGGCGAACCGGTCCCGGGCTACGCCAACACCATCCTCGGCAGCAATGGCATCGAGACGCGCAACACGCAATTGCTGCTGTCGGCCGACAAGCCGTACACCAAGGAATCCGGTTGGGGCCTGAGCGTTGCCTACACGCAGAGCCACGCGCGGCACAACCGCAGCCTGAACGAGGCGTACGCCTTCGACAAGCCCACGATCGAGGAGTACCCCTTCATCAAGTCCGATGCCGTTCCGAGGCACCGCCTGGTGGCCGCGGGATCGATCGACGGCTTCTGGGGCATCACCTTCGGCGCCAAGATCGTGCTCGAAACGCCAGAGGCGAAGAACAACATCTCCTGCTGGGGGCAAAGCAATCCGGATGGCTCGACCTGTACGCCGGTAGGCTTCTACGTACCGGCGACGGGCAAATTCCTCATTGGTGGCGACATCTGGGGCTATCGCACCGTGGATCTACAGGCGACCAAGGAGTTCAAGTTCGGTGACCATGTTGCAATGACCGCCCGGGTCAACCTGCTGAATGCCTTCAACTTCAAGAACTACAGTTCGTTCAATTACGACAGCTTCGGTTCCGGCGGGATCTACGATCCGGACATCTCGGTCAACAAGTACGGCGATATCCGCTACGTACCGCGCACGCTGACGTTCGAACTCGGCTTGAAGTTCTAGACGGCCGGTTCGGCGCCCGCTCCCTGGCGCCGACGGGATACGAACGGGGCCCTGGGGCCCCGTTCGCTTTTGCGGGAGCAGCGGAAGAGTTCCACCTGAAATCATTCTCACCGTCATCGACGCCATGAATCAATCGCACATCAAGGACATCGTAATCGTCGGTGGCGGCACGGCTGGCTGGATGGCGGCGGCTGCGCTCTCACGCACGCTGGGCGAGCAATACCGCATTCGGCTGCTGGAATCAGACGAGATCGGCATCGTCGGCGTCGGCGAAGCTACCGTTCCGCACATCAAGGCCTTCAACCAGCTGCTGCGAATCGACGAGGCGGACTTCGTCCGCAATACACAGGGTACGTTCAAGCTCGGCATTCAGTTCGTCGACTGGCTACGCAAGGGCGAAACCTACATTCACGGCTTCGGCACCGAAATCGGTCATCCGCTAGGCCTGTTGCCGTTCCACCAGTACTGGATCAAGGCGATGCGCGCCGGGCAGGCGCAACCGTTGGGTGCCTATACCCTCAATACCGTCGCCGCAACGCACGGCAAGTTCATGGTCTCGGCGACCGACGTGCCCGCGACCTCTCCGCTGGCCAACATCGCCTATGCCTACCACTTCGATGCCTCGCTCTATGCGCGCTATCTTCGCATCTACTCCGAACGGTACGGCGTGCAACGGATCGAAGGCATGGTCGAGCATGTCGATCTGCACCCGGAAACGGGCTTCGTCGAATCCGTGCGATTGCGTTCCGGCGAAACGATCGGAGGCGACCTGTTCATCGACTGCTCGGGCTTTCGCGGGTTGCTGATCGAGCAGGCGCTTCATACCGGTTATGAGGACTTCACCCATTGGTTGCCATGCGACCGCGCACTGGCGGTGCCGTGCGAAAACGTCGGCGAACCCACGCCGTACACGCGCTCGACCGCGCGCGAGGCCGGCTGGCAGTGGCGGATCCCGCTGCAGCACCGCACCGGCAACGGGTACGTCTATTCGAGCGCGCATATCAGCGACGATGAGGCGGCTGCCACCCTGCTCGCCAACTTGGACGGAAAGGCGCTCGCAGACCCGCGTCCGCTGCGCTTCACCACCGGGCGACGCAGGAAGTGCTGGAACAGGAACGTCGTGGCGCTCGGCCTGGCCAGTGGCTTCATGGAGCCGCTCGAATCGACCAGCATCCACCTGATCCAGTCGGGGATTTCCAAGCTGATGGAGTTGTTCCCGGACCAGGGATTCAGCGAAGTGCTGGTGCAGCGCTACAACGACCAGTTGGCGTTCGAATTCGACCGCATCCGGGATTTCCTGGTGCTGCACTACAACGCCGTCGAACGCGACGATACGCCGTTCTGGCGCCAGTGCCGGAACATGTCGATTCCGGCAGAGCTGCAAGCCAATATCGACCTGTTCCGCGATAGCGGCCGGTTCTTCCGCAACGGTAACGAGATGTTTGCGGAAATCAGCTGGATCCAAGTGATGGTGGGGCAGGGCATCCTGCCGCAGGACTACCATCCGATGGTCGATCGGCTGCCGGAAGAGGAGCTGCGCAAGTTCCTTGCCAGTATCGGCAATACCATCTCGGCCTGTGTCGACGTAATGCCAACCCACCAGCAGTTCATCGATCGCTATTGCGCCGCGCGACCGGTGCCGCAATTCGCATGAGTCGCTTGGCGAAACATGGAAGGCGTACGGGCGCCCTCGCCTGTGCGGTGCTCGCGGCAGGCCGGTTGCTGGGTGGTCTGGCAATGGCCGCACAGCGTCCGCCCGGGGCGCTAGTCGCCGGCCAACCGCTGACCGATTTCGACGCGTGGGGCGTGGCGTTGCCAGCCCCATTCCCCACTCTGGAGCCGAAATGATAGGAAGCAAACGCGACACGGCACGCAGCGCGCGCGGTACCAGATGGGCGCTTGTGGCGCTGCTCGCGGCGCTATGCCTGGGTGCGTGCGAGCGCGCACCGCCGCCACCCCAGGTGGAACCGCCCAAGCCGGGTCCGATCGCGCAGGTTCCTCCGCCCGCCCCGAAGCCCGAAGCCAAGGGCCCGCCCAAGCTGCCGCCGCTGTTCCGCGACATCGAGAAGCGGACGTTCCAGTTCTTCTGGGACACGACCAATGAGCTCAACGGCCTGACGCCCGACCGCTACCCGTCGCGGCCGTTCGCCAGCATCGCCTCGGTGGGCTTCGCGCTGACCGCCTATCCGATCGGCGTGGAGAACGGCTGGGTCAGCCGCAAGCAGGCGGTCGACCGGACCCTGGTGACGTTGAAGTTCTTCCACGACGCGAAGCAGGGCCGGCAAGCGGAAGGCAGGAGCGGATACAAGGGTTTCTTCTATCACTTCCTCGACATGCAGACCGGCGCCCGCTGGGGCAGCTGGGTGGAGCTGTCGACCGTGGACACCACGTTGCTGCTGGGCGGGGTGCTGTTCGCGCAGAGCTATTACGATCGCGACGATCCGCGCGAGCAGCAGATCCGCGAGCTGGCCGATGAGATCTACAAGCGCGTGGACTGGACCTGGGCGCAGCAGAACAAGCCGCTGCTGTCGATGGGCTGGCATCCGGAAACCGGCTTCATCGCCAGCGACTGGAAGGGCTACAACGAGGCGATGCTGCTGTACGTGCTGGCCCTGGGTTCGCCCACGCATCCGCTGGAACCTGAAGCCTGGAACGCGTGGACCCGCACCTACGAGCAGAGCTGGGGCGTTTTTCAGGGGCAGGAATACCTGTCCTTCGGCCCGCAGTTCGGGCACCAGTACAGCCATGTCTGGATCGATTTCCGCGGCATCCGCGACGAGTACATGAAGAACCGCGGCATCGACTACTTCGAGAACAGCCGCCGCGCGACCTACGCGCAGCGCGGCTATGCGATCGAGAACCCGATGAAGTGGAAGGATTATGGCGAGGACATCTGGGGCCTTACTGCCAGCGACGGGCCGCAGCACACAGTGCAGGATTATCGCGGCGAGCAGCGCCAGTTCGCCCAGTACAGCGCGCGCGGCGCGGGCCTGACCGATGCGTTCGACGACGGCACGATCGCACCGACCGCGGTCCTGGCCTCGCTGCCTTTCGCGCCCGAGATCGTGATTCCGGCCACCGAGGCCATGTTCGAGCGCTACGGGGAGTACATCTATTCCAGCTATGGATTCCTGGATTCGTTCAATCCGAGCTTCGCTTACGAGGACGTCCCACTGAAGACGGGGCGACTGGTGCCCGGCGGCGGCTGGGTCGCGAGCGATTACCTGGGCATCGACCAGGGACCGATCCTGACGATGATCGCCAACTACCGCAGCGAATTCGTGTGGAAGGTGATGAAGCGCAACAAGTACATCCGCACGGGGCTGGAGCGGGCGGGCTTCACCGGCGGGTGGCTGGCCGGGCCGGGCGAGCCCAAGACCTCGGGTCCGCCGGACCCCGAAGCGGCAGCTGCGCAGGACACCGCGGCGCAGTCCCGCGCTAACGCGGCCGAAGAGGCCACGCCCGCGCAGCCGCATGCGTCCGACCCGCCGATGTAGCATGCAGGGCATGGGTGGACGCACGCGCTGGCTGGGACTTTTGCTGCTGGCGCTGCTTGGCGCCGCATGTGCGCGGCGCGAGCAGGAAACGGTCGTCCGTTTCTGGGCGATGGGCCGGGAAGCCGAAGTCGTGGCCGAACTGGTGCGCGATTTCGAACGCGAGAACCCGGGCGTGCGCGTGCAGGTGCAGGCGATCCCCTGGAATGCCGCGCACGAGAAACTCCTGACCGCGTTCGCGGCCGACGGCCTGCCGGACATCTGCCAGCTCGGCAACACCTGGATTCCGGAATTCGCGATCCTGGGCGTGCTCACGCCGCTGCAGCCTTATGTCGACGCTTCGCAGGTGGTGCGCCCGGCGGATTATTTTCCCGGCATCTGGAATACCAACCTGATCGATGGCCGGCTCGTCGGCGTACCGTGGTACGTGGATACGCGGCTGCTGTTCTACCGCAAGGACATGCTGCGCGATGCCGGCGTGACCCAGCCGCCCAGGACGTGGGACGAATGGCGCGGCACGCTGGCCGCGGTGAAGCGCAGCGTCGGTCCGGATCGGTACGCGATCCTGCTGCTGCTCAACGAGTTCGAGACCCAGCTGTCGCTGGGCCTGCAGGGAGACGATCCGCTGCTGCGCGACGGCGACGACTACGGCAACTTCAGCGCGCCGGGTTTCCGCGATGCACTGGCCCTGTACGCTGAGATGTTCGCGAAAGGCTGGGCGCCGCCGGTATCGGAAACCCAGGTTTCGAACATGTGGGAGGAGTTCTTCAAGGGCGAGTTCGCGTTCTATCTCTCGGGCCCGTGGAATATCCGCGAGTTCCGCAAGGTGGCGCCGGAAGGGCTGAAGGACGAGTGGGGCACGATGGCGCTGCCCGGTCCCGATGGCCCCGGTGCCGGCATCGCCGGCGGAACCAGCCTGGTGTTGTTCAGTGGCGGCGAGCGGGAGGATCCGCAGCGCAGGCAGGCTGCGTGGAAGCTGATCGAGTTCCTTTCGCGCCCCGATATCCAGCAGCGCTTCTATGCCTTGATCGGCGACCTGCCGCCGCGGCGCAGCACCTGGGAGCATCCGGCACTGGCGAACGATCCGCTGGCGCAGGCGTTTCGCGACCAGCTCGAGCGGGTGAAACCCACGCCGAAGGTGCTGGAGTGGGAGCGGATCGTGCAGGAAATGCGCCTGATCACCGAACGCGTGGTGCGCGGCGGCCTGTCGCAGGACCAGGCCGTGCGCGAACTCGATGCTAGGGTCGACCAGATACTGGAAAAGCGGCGCTGGATCGAACAGCGGAGGCAGCGACAATGAGCCTCCAACAGCGTGGGAACGGCCCCTGTGGGAACGGTCTGCGTAAGAGCGGCCTGTGTGGGAGCGGCCTTGGCCGCGAATGCATTTGTCCTTTTCAGGCGCGACACCGAAAGCAATCGCGGCCAAGGCCGCTCTCGCCAAAGCTGTTGCCACGAAAGCTGGCAGCAAAAGTGTCTCTTCCGCAGCAGAGGCGATTGCCGTGAACCGCGCTTCGCTCGCCGGCTGGGCGTTCGCGGCACCCGCGTTGGTGGTGTTGGGCGTGTTCTTCTTCCTGCCGGTGATGGCGGCCCTGGCCCTGAGCCTCACCGACTTCGACCTGTACGCCCTGGCCGACATGCGCAACCTGCGCTTCGTCGCGCTGGGCAATTACCTCGATCTGCTGCAGACACCGATTTTCTGGAAGGCCCTGTGGAACACGACCTACTTCGTGCTCGCGGGCGTGCCGCTATCGATCGCGGTCTCGCTCGGCGCCGCGTTGCTGCTCAATGCCAGGGTCGCGCGCTTCAAGCCGCTGTTCCGCACCGCGCTGTTCGCGCCGGTGGTGACGACCCTCGTCGCGGTGGCGGTGATCTGGCGCTATCTGTTCCACACCCAGTACGGCCTGGTGAACTGGGCGCTGGGCCAGCTGGGCATCGGAGCCGTCGACTGGTTCGGCGATCCGCGCTGGGCGATGCCCACGATCATCCTGTTCGCCGTGTGGAAGAACTTCGGCTACAACATGGTCATCTTCCTGGCCGGCCTGCAGGCGATCCCGCAGGACCTGTACGAGGCGGCGCGCATCGATGGCGCGTCCCGTTGGCAGCAGTTCTGGCACATCACCCTGCCGCAGCTCGGGCCGGTGCTGCTGGTGGTGGGCGTGATCACCATCTCCGGTTACTTCCAGCTGTTCGCCGAGCCCTACGTCATGACCCGCGGCGATCCGCTGCAGAGCACGGTGAGCGTGCTGTATTTCATGTTCGAGGAAGGCTTCAAGTGGTGGACGCTGGGCCGTGCCTCGGCGGTGGCGTTCCTGCTGTTCCTGATCATCCTGGCGATTACGGCGGTGTTGCTGAGGTTCGGGCGCAGGAAGGAGCTGGTGTAGTGACTTGCGCGCGAACAACCCGGGGAGCGGTCTCTTGAGCGTCTCGCGCAACATCGGCGATTCGCGGTTGCATGCCGTGCTCGTCAATGGCGCGCTGGCCGTGCTGGCGATTCTGAGCCTGGCGCCGCTGGCGTGGATGATCTCGGTTTCCTTCATGTCGCCAGGCGAGGCCAACAGTTTCCCACCGCCGTTGCTGCCCGACACACCCGGCGTCCAGGCGTATCGCGCGTTGTTCGAGCGCATGGGCATGGGTCGCTATTTCGCCAACAGCCTGCTGGTGTCGCTGTCGATCACGGCGCTGTCGCTGTTGGTGAACACCATGGCCGGCTATGCCTTCGCAAAGCTGCGCTTCCGCGGCCGCGAGCAGCTGTTCCGGCTGCTGCTGGCGGCGCTGGTGATCCCGGCGCAGGTGGCGATGCTGCCGCTGTTCCTGCTGATGAAGCAGCTGGGATTGGTCAACAGCTATGCCGGTGTGGTCATCCCGGCGCTGGCGACCGTGTTCGGCATCTTCCTGGTCCGACAGTACACGCGCAGCATCCCCGACGAGCTGATCGAGGCGGCTCGCATCGACGGAGCGGGTGAGCTGCGGATCTTCTTCCGGATCGTGCTGCCGATGCTCAAGCCGGTGCTGGTGACTCTGGCCATCTTTACCTTCATGGCAGCGTGGAACGACTTCATGTGGCCGCTGATCGTGCTGACCGACCATGAACACTACACGCTCCCCGTCGCGCTGGCGGCATTGTCGCGCGAGCATTACATGGACGTGGAAATGATGATGGCCGGCGCGGTCGTGACCGTACTGCCGGTGTTGCTGCTGTTCCTGCTGCTGCAGCGCTACTACATCCAGGGATTGCTGCTGGGCAGCGTCAAGGGATAGGCGTTAACGACGCCTGCGCTGGAACCCGGAAACCCGTCGCCAACGCATACCGTTCAGAACCCGGTACTGCGCGCGGGCCGCGGTTCACTGCAGGTTCGTGTTTCCGCGGCGAGACTCGTCCGCCCGTGAAGCGCAGGAGGCAGCATGAACAAGCTCCGTACCGACGCGACCCGATTCGCGCCGCTGGTTGTCGCATTCATTCTTTGCACTGGCGTCGCCGCGCCCGCCTGGGCGCAGCAGACCGTCGCGATGACCGAGGCACAGGTGCGTGCGACGCTCGAGGCCAAGGGTTACACCGAGATCAATGACATCAAGTTCGGCGACGGCGTGTGGAAGGCGGATGCGCGCAGCGCCGACGGCAACCGGGTCGACGTGCGCCTGGATCCGGCGACCGGCGAGGTTTACCCGGACGAACAGGTGGCGCAGCTGAGCGAAAGAGACGTGCACGCGGCACTCGCGGCGCAGGGCTACACCAACGTCCACGACGTGGATTACGAGGACGGCATCTGGAATGCCGAGGCCGACGATCCTGCCGGCAAGGACGTGGAACTCAAGCTCGATCCCAGGACCGGCAAGGTGATCGGCAAGGAAAAGGATTGATCGCTAGCCGGATGTAGGAGCGGCCTTGGCCGCGATTGCTCTTCGCGAGCCGGTCACGCGAAAAGACAAGAGCATTCACGGCCGAGGCCGCTCCCACGGGCTGCAGCTGCAAAGCTGCTCCCCGGGGCGTCAGCGGTTCGACGCGATGGCGGCGGCCTTGCGCGCGCTGGCTTCGACCCTGTCCCAGTCGCCCGCCGCAATCCAGCCTTGGGGCACCATCCACGAGCCACCCACGCACAGCACATTCGGTTCGGCCAGGTAGGCGGCGGCGCTGGCTTCATCAACGCCCCCGTTGGCGCACAGCTTCATTTTCGGCAGCGGGCCCGCCACGGCCCGGAGCAGCGGGATACCCCCTAGCGCCGCGACCGGAAACAGCTTGGCGACCCGGATGCCGCGTTCCTGCAGGGCCAACAGCTCGCTGGGGGTGGCTGCGCCCGGCACCACCGGCAGCGAGGATTGCACCAAGGCATCGAGCAGATGCGGCGAAACACCGGGCGTGACGATGAAGTCGGCACCGAGTTCCTCGACCGCATCCACCTGCGCTGGTTCGAGCACGGTGCCGGCGCCGACCTTGCAGTCGGGAAACGCATCCTTGATCGCCGCCAGCGCATCCAGCGCGGCCGGGGTGCGCAGCACCAGTTCGATCGTGCGCAGTCCGCCGGCCACCAGGGCGCGTACGGTGTCCAGGCCCTGGGCGACGCTGACGACGGTCAAAACCGGCATGACGCCGGCTTCCCGCAGCATCGTTTCGGCGAGCTGCTGACGCTGCTCGAGTGCGGCGGATTCAACGTGCGTGTGCGGCATGGTCAGGCGTCCTTGGCTTCGTGCGGAGCGTCCGCAGCGGCAGCGGATTCGCCGAGCTGGTATTCGGCGTCGTATTCGGGCGCGTGTCCTTCATCGTGCACCGGGGCGCCGCACGAGATCGACAGTGCACCTTCGTCGGCGGGCGTGGCCACCTGGCGGTTGATCGCGAACAGGTTTCGGCCCAGGTCCCAGGCCGGCGGGGTGGAATCGCGAGCGGGTGTGCGCATGTTCCATTCGGCGGCATCGACCAGCACTTCAAGCACGCCGGCTTCGCCGTCGAGGCGGATCATGTCGCCTTCACGCAGCTTGGCGAGCGCGCCGCCGCGCTTGGCCTCGGGGGTGACATGGATGGCTGATGGGATCTTCCCTGACGCGCCGGACAGGCGGCCATCGGTGACCAATGCCACCCGCCGCCCCTGGTTCTGGAGCATGCCCAGCAGCGGGGTGAGCGAATGCATTTCCGGCATGCCGTTGGCATGCGGGCCCTGGAAGCGGACCACCGCGATGAAATCCTGCGGCAGCGCGCCTGCGGCATGCAGTTTGTTGAGGGCCTGCGGATTGTCCACCACCACCGCCGGCGCGGTGATGCTGCGGTATTCGGGCTTGATCGCCGACAGCTTGATTAGGCCGCGGCCCAGGTTGCCGTTGACCAGGCGCAGCCCGCCCTGGGCTTCGAAGGCCGTGGCGACGGTACGCAGCACGCTGTCGTCGCCCGAGATCGCGGGGACCGGTGCGTAGGTGAGCCGGCCTTCGCCCTCGCTGCCGTCGAGCTGCGGGGCGTCGGCATAGGCGCGCATGCCGCCTGGCACGATCGTGGGGATGTCGTCGTGCATCAGTCCGGCATCGAGCAGTTCGCGGATCACGAACGCGGTGCCGCCAACCTCGTTGAAGCGGTTCACATCGGCGTCCCCGTTGGGGTACACCCGCGCCAGCAACGGCACCGCCTGGGCGATGGCGTCGATGTCCTCCCAGGTCAGCACGATGCCCGCCGCGCGCGCGACCGCCACGAAATGGATGGTGTGGTTGGTGGAGCCACCGGTCGCGACCAGCGCGGCGATCGCGTTGACCATCGTGCGCTCGTCGACCAGACGCCCGATCGGCCGCGGGTCCGCGCCGAGCGCGGTGATGCGCAGCGCGCGTTCGACCGCGGCGCGCGTGCAGGCGGCCCGCAGTTCCGTGCCTGGCTGCACGAAGGACGAGCCGGGCAGCTGCAGGCCCATCGCTTCCAGCAACACCTGGTTGGAGTTGGCGGTGCCGTAGAAGGTGCAGGTACCTGGCGCGTGGTAGCTGCCGGATTCGGCTTCGAGCAGTTCTTCGCGCGTGGCTTCGCCCGCGGCATAACGTTCGCGCACGGCCGCCTTCTGTTTGTTGGAGATGCCCGACGGCATCGGCCCGCCCGGCACGAACACGGCCGGCAGGTGCCCGAAGGCGAGCGCACCGATCAGCAGGCCCGGCACGATCTTGTCGCAGATGCCCAGGTACACGGCGCTGTCGAACGCGTCGTGACTCAGCGACACGGCGGTGGCCTGTGCGATCACGTCGCGGGAGAAAAGCGAAAGCTCCATGCCGGGGCGGCCCTGGGTCACGCCGTCGCACATCGCCGGGACGCCGCCAGCGACCTGCGCACTGGCCCCGAGCGCGCGCGCGTGCTGGCGGATGAATTCAGGATAGCCCTCGTAAGGCTGGTGCGCCGAAAGCATGTCGTTGTAGGCGCTGACGATGGCCAGGTTGGGCGTGGCGTCGCGCTTGAGCCGTTCCTTGTCTGCGCCCGCCGCGGCCGTCACGTGCGCCAGGTTGCCGCAGCTCAGGTGGGCTCGATTGGGACCGCGCGCGGCGGTCGCCTGCACGACTTCCAGATATGCGGCGCGCGTGGCGCGGCTTCGCTCGCGGATGCGATCAGTGATGGCGGCGATGCGGGGGTCAAGAGGCATGGTGAGTAGGCACTTTGGAGTAGGAACTAGAAACTAGAAACGAGAGAGTGGCGAAGAGCAGGCTGCGGGTGAGGGCGGGGCAGGACACTAGTTTCTAGTTCTTCCCCACTAGTTCCTCCCCTACGGTGCCCAATGCACCTGCAAGCTTGCACCCGGCGTGGTGAAGGCCAGGCGGATCGGCAGTTCGCGCACGTTGTCGCCGTCCACGGCGCGCTCGAACAGGGCCCGCTTCGCTGCGCCACGGATCAGCAGGAAGCGCGCATGCGACGGCGCCAGGCCGGCGGGTGTGAGGCTGATGCGTCGGGCGAAGCGGCCCGCGCCGGGACAGCCGGCCGTGTCGACGGCGACATAGGCCTGTTCAGAAGCGAGCGCTTCGTCGAGTCCGCGCATGCGCGGAAACAGCGATGCGGTGTGTCCATCGTCGCCCATGCCGAGCACCACCACGTCGGCGGACTGGTGAGCGTGCAGGTTGGCCACGCGGACTGCCTCCTCGATCGTCTGGCCGGTGCGGGTGAGGCCTTCGAAGTGCGCGGCGGCGGCTGGGCCGTGCAGCAGGGTTTCGCGTATCAGGCGCCCATTGCTGTCCGGGTCGTCGGGTTGCAGCCAGCGTTCGTCCACCAGCGCCGCATCCACGCGTTTCCAGTCCAGGTCCAGCTGCGCCAGCTCGGCATAGACAGGAGCAGGCGTGCTACCGCCTGAAAGCAGGAGCCTCGTGCGCTCGCGTTCGCGCAACGTTTCGCCCAACGCATGGCCGATGGCGATTGCAGCCGAGCGCGCCCAGACTTCCGCGTTTGCATGCTCACGAAACTGCACGCGGCCGCGTCGCGGTGTCGCTGGCGTGGTCATCGTGCCGCTTCCCGGGCCGCGCCTTCGATCGCGGCGCTCTCGATGGCGATGACCGCTGCACCCAGCAGCCCGGGCTGCGGGTGCATGACCGCCAGGGTGGGGATCGTGGCCATGGTCGGCGAGAACCGGCCCTTGTGTTCGAAGCGAGCGCGGAAGGCCGAGTGTTGCAGCGTGTCGATCAGCTTCGGCACCAGTCCGCCGGCCAGGAACACGCCGTCCCAGGCGCCGATCGTGAGCACCAGGTCGCCGGCAGCCGCGCCGAACACGGCGCAGAACACGTCCACCGCACGCATGCAGCGTGGATCGCCCCGCTTCGCGCCCTCGGTGACGTCGCGCGGTTCCATCGGGCCTGGATCCACCCCGGCGATGCGGCTCAGGGCGCGGTGCAGGTTGACCAGCCCCATGCCGCTGATCAGGCGTTCGATCGACACCCGTCCGTACTCCTGCGACAGCTGCTGCAGGATCGCGATTTCCTCGGGATTGCCGGGCGCGAAGTCGACGTGGCCACCTTCGGTCGACAGCGGGAACGGGCGGCGCCCTCGGATCAGCAGCCCGCCGACGCCGAGACCGGTGCCGGGTCCGATCACGGCGAAGGTGCGGTCGTTGCCGTGTTCGCCACGATTGGCCGGCCAGGGGGTGCCGCCGATGGCGATGACATCCTTCGGCTGCAGCGCCAGCACCGCCATCGACTGCGCGGTGAAATCGTTGACCAGGCGCATGCCATCGAGCTGCAGCGCCTGACAGGTGCGCGGGATCGAGATCACCCACGGGAAGTTGGTGATGCGCGCCTCGTCGCCATCGACGCGACCGGCGACCGCGATCACCGCCCGCTTCACCTGTGCTCCGGTGTCCTGCAGATAGCGCGCGGCGGCATCGGGCAGCGAGGGGAAGTCGTCGACTTCGTATACGCGCACGCTGTCGGCCAGCAGCGGTGACGGTGCGGTCACGTCTGCCAGGGCAAAGCGGGCATTGGTACCGCCGATATCCGCGAGCAGGACGAGCGCTGCACTCATGCGTCAGGTTCCGTTGGCGATATCGGGGGGCAGGAAGCCATTGGCCTGTTCCGGCCCCCACGAGCCGGCAGGATAACGTCGCACGCTCGTCGATGCCTGTCCCCAGGCATCGCTGATGCTGTCGATCCAGCGCCACGCGGCTTCCACTTCGTCGTCGCGCACGAACAGGGTCTGGTTGCCGTGCAGGGCGTCCAGCAGCAGGCGCTCGTACGCGATGCGCCGCTGCGGCTGCGCCATCGACAGATCCAGCTCTAGCGGTTGCAGCTCCATACCACCGAATTCGGGGGCCGCCAGGCTGCCCATCAGGTCCAGTTCGATGGTCTCTTCCGGCTGCAGCCGCATCGACAGCCGGTTCGGCGCGGCGCCGTCGCGGTGCGGGCGATCGAACAGCCAGTGCGTCACCGGCTTGAACGTCACCACGACCTCGGTGTTGCGCGCCGCCATCCGCTTGCCGGTGACCAGGTGGAACGGCACGCCGGCCCAACGCCAGTTGTCGATCCAGGCGCGCAGCGCGACGAAGGTTTCCACCTCGCCTTCGAACTTGAACCCCGGCACCGCGTGACCCTCGACCACGCCCGCATCGTAGCGGCCGCGAACGCTGTCGATTTCGACCTCGCCGGGCTGCATCGGCCGCAGCGCGCGCAGTACCTTGCGCTTCTCGTCGCGGATGCTGTCGGCATCCAGTGCGCTCGGTGGCTCCATCGCGATCAGCGCCAGCAGCTGCAGCATGTGGTTCTGGACCATGTCGCGCAGGGCGCCATAGTTGGCGTAATAGCCCTCGCGCCCGTCCACGCCGGCGGTCTCGCCCACCAGGATATGCACCGACTCGATCCAGCGGTTGTGCCACACCGCCTCGAGCAGGGTGTTGCCGAAGCGCAGCGCCAGCAGGTTCTGCACTGGCGCCTTGCCCAGGTAGTGGTCGATGCGGAAGATCCGCGATTCGTCCAGGTTGGCCTTGAGCGTGGCGTCGATGGCGCGCGCAGAGTCCAGGTCGTGGCCGATGGGCTTTTCCAGCACCAGCCGCGATGGCGGTTCCAGCAGGCCCGCGGCCTTCAGCCCGCGGCAGGCGCCGGCGAACAGGTCCGGTGGCGTGGACAGATAGCTCACGCAGGGGCGGTCGGCGTACTGCGCGAGCGCAGCGGTCATCCCTTCCGGATCGTTGAGGTCGAGCGCGTGGTAGCGGGTACGGCGCAGCAGGGCTTCCAGGCCGGCCTGCTCGCGTTCCCCACGGATCCTGCTGCGCAGCCAGTTGGCGAAGCCGGTGTCGTCGTGCTGGGTGCGGCCAATGGCGACCACGCGGAAATCATCGGGCAGCAGGCGGTCGCGCAGCAGGTGCGCCAGCGACGGAAACAGATAGCGCTGGGCGAGATCGCCGGTGGCACCGAACAGCAGCAGGGTGTCGATCATGGGTCGCTACGTACCTGGGCAGGAAGCGGGGGGAGGTCCGGCCCATGCAGGGCCGCCGGAACCGTCGATTATTGCCCAGGCAGCGCCAGGATGGTTCGCGTTGTGCCTTCGGCATCGCCATCGCCGCCGGCAAGGGCCGCTCCGTGACTGGACACCACGCGGCTGTAGAACCTGGCGCTGTCCTTCGGCGTGCGCTCGAGCGTGTCGTAGTCGACATGCACGATCCCGAAGCGTTTGGAGTAGCCCAGCGACCATTCCATGTTGTCCATCAGCGACCAGAGCATGTAGCCGCGGACATCCACGCCCGCTTCGATCGCGGCATGCACCGCACGCAGGTGCGAGCGCAGGTACTCGACGCGCAGCGGGTCGTGCACCACGCCATTCTCGACGCGCTCCGGATCGGGGAACGCCGCGCCGTTCTCGGTGACATAGACCGGCAGGTCGCCATAGGTGCGCTTGAACCACAGCAGGGTGTCGGTAAGCCCCTGGGGAAACACTTCCCAGCCGGTCTCGGTGTAGAGCGCATCGTCCT
Source organism: Lysobacter sp. M2-1 (assembly GCF_022662495.1). Classification (GTDB taxonomy): domain Bacteria; phylum Pseudomonadota; class Gammaproteobacteria; order Xanthomonadales; family Xanthomonadaceae; genus JAKPBU01. Next base: position 62,714 of record NZ_JAKPBU010000009.1, on the reverse strand, counting down.
GCCTGACCGCTTCGGCGTTGAGCGGGTAGGTCTCTGCTGCCCGGGTCACGCTGCGCGTGTAGTAATTGATTCCGACGAAATCCAGCGGCTGGCGGATCAGGTCGAAATCGCCGACCGGCCATTCCGGCCATGCGTGGCCGAAGACCTCCTGCAATTCACCCGGATAGCGGCCGAGCAGGGCAGGGTGCAGGTACTGCTCGTTCATGTAGGCGTGCGCCCGGGCCACCGCGGCGGCGTCATCGGCCAGATCGCTCGCCGGGTACTTGGGTTCGATGTTCACGACCAGGCCGATCTGGTGCGCACCGATGGCGCGGTAGGCCTGCACGGCGGCGCCATGCGCGCGCATCAGGTTGTGGCTTGCGATGGGTGCCTCGTACTTGCTGCGATGCCCGGGCGCGAGCGCTCCGTGCAGGTAACCGCCGTCGGTGATCACCCACGGCTCGTTGAGCGTCACCCATTTCTTCACGCGTCCGTCGAGCGCGCGGTACAGCACGCTGCCGTACTCGGCGAACCAGTCGGCGCAGTCACGGTTGAGCCAGCCGCCGCGGTCGTCGAGCGCCGCGGGCAGGTCCCAGTGGTACAGGGTGAGCAGCGGCTCGATGCCGTTGGCGAGCAGTTCGTCGACCAGGCGCGAGTAGAAATCGAGACCCTTCTGGTTGATGCGGCCAACGCCCTCGGGCAACACCCGCGACCACGACACGCTGAACCGGTAGGCCTGCATGCCCAGCTCGCGCATCAAAGCAACGTCGTCCTTCCAGCGCCGATAGTGGTCGCAGGCGATATCGCCGGTATCGCCGTTGACGGTCATGCCGGGCGTGTGGGCGAAGCGGGTCCAGATGCTCGGCCCGGCACCATCGGCCAGGGGAGAGCCTTCGATCTGATGGGCGGCAGTGGCGGTGCCCCAGAGAAATCCGTCCGGGAATTTCGGCGTTGGATTCATCAATCTTCCGTGCGTCTCGCGGGCGGCGTCGTGTAAACGATTACATGCCAGAATAGCCCAGCGGCTGCGCGATTGCAGCCCGCACAGCCCCGGTGGAGGCCGTATGGCGAATGTCGCCCTGGAAAACGTGCGCAAGGTCTATTCCAACGGCTTCGTCGCCGTGGAAGACGCAACGTTCCAGGTGGCAGATGGCGAGCTGCTGGTGCTGGTGGGACCGTCGGGCTGCGGCAAGTCCAGTCTGCTGCGGATGATCGCCGGCCTCGAGACGATCACTTCCGGCACGCTGCGCATCGGCGACCGGGTCGTCAACGATGTCGCGCCGAAGGATCGCGACGTCGCGATGGTGTTCCAGAGCTACGCGTTGTACCCGCACATGACCGTGGCGGAGAACCTGGCTTTCGCATTGAAGCTGCGCGGACAGACCCGGGCGCAGGTCGAGGCCCGCGTGCGGGCAGCCGCTGCGATGCTGGAGCTCGATACCGTGCTCGATCGCAAGCCGGCCCAGCTCTCGGGCGGCCAGCGCCAGCGCGTGGCCCTTGGGCGGGCGCTGGTGCGGCACCCGCAGGCGTTCCTGCTGGACGAGCCCCTTTCCAACCTCGACGCCAAGCTGCGCGCCGGCATGCGGGTGGAGATCGCGCGCCTGCACCGCAAGCTCGGCGCGACCATGGTCTATGTCACCCATGACCAGGTCGAGGCGATGACCCTGGGCCAGCGGATCGTGGTGCTGAAGGATGGCCGCATCCAGCAGATCGACACGCCGATGGCGCTGTATGCGAAACCGGCCAATGTATTCGTCGCCAGCTTCCTGGGCAGCCCGGCGATGAACCTGCTGGCCGGGACACTGGTGGGCGAGGACGGGCCTGCGCTGCACCTGGGCGACGGCGCGCGGCTGCCGCTGGACGGCGCCGACATCCCGCGCGATTGGATCGGACGCGAGGTGCGCGTCGGCATTCGCCCCGAGCATCTGCTGCCGGCCGGCAACGGGGCAGGCTTCGACGCACAGGTCGAAGTTGTCGAACCGGTCGGCAGCGAGGCCTACGTCAACCTGCGCCATGGCGCGCACGGCCTCATCGCCCGCGTCGCTGCAGACGACTTGCCGCAACCCGGCGCGTCGCTGTCGCTGCGGGTCTCGCCTGGGCGGCTGCACGTGTTCGATGGGGCCAGCGGCGAGCGGCTCTAGCCGGGCAGGCGGATCGGCCCGGTCTGCAGTGCGACGTTCCGCAGAGGGCGCCCGTGCAGTGTGGTTTCAGGGAGAAGGTGCAGGCGCCTCTGTGCGGCGTACTTCGGCGTCCGAATCGGCCGGCGGCGGGATCGCCAGATAAACCGTGCTCCATAGCTGCGCGGCGTTCGATTCGTCCGCATCGCCGCTGCTCTGACCGAACGGCACCGCGCGATAACGGCCGTCCTCGTACGCCCAAGACCACAGTTCCGAGGTGCGCATCGTGCCGGTGGCGTCGATGGCCTGCCACAGCCGTCGCTGTGCGTCGCGCAGGTGCGTGCGGGTGGTGTCTGGAAGGTCGTTGCGCTGCAGCTGACGTGCCAGCCCGGCCGCCAACAGCGCCTGCTGCCAGGACCAGACCACGGTGCCGTGATAGGCGGTACGGCCGAACTCGGCGCCGAGTCCGGAATTGGCGTAGGCGGGGTTGGCCACAAGCAGGCCTGCGTCGGTCATCAGGCCGGCGGGGAACGGCCGCAGCATCGCTTCGACCAGCGCGTCGAGCTCCTGCGGTTCGGGATTACGGAACATCAGCGCGAACCCGCCATCGGAATGCAGCACCGGGATCGGCCTGCCGTCCGCATCCAGGGCGAGCGCGGGGAAGCGCAGGCCGGTTTCCGGCACGCTGGCCAGCGCCGGCGCCGGATCGATGCCCTGTGTCCTGGCGTAGCGCGCCACCGCCGCGCGCGCCGTGCCTGCGTCGACGTTGAAAAGGAACAACGGCGGCGCCTGGGTCGACCAGATCTCGGCCAGCCCGCGCGCCGCCGCAAGCGCCCGCTGCTGCTCGGCGTTCGCATGCCCCTGCAGGATCTGCGCATCGTTGAAGCGGGCGATGGCCTCGAGTGCCGCCGGGACGAACACCGCGTTGACGTCGTAGGGAATGCGGCCGCCGCCCAGTCCGGTTTCACTGTCGCGCCATTGGCCGACCTTGTGGCCCGGCTTGAGCGCGACCAGGTTGCGGGCGGCAGGTTCGCGCGCGAACGGCTGCGCCATGCCGACGACGAAGGCCAGGTTGCGGGCCAGCGCCGCGCCCAGCGGCTCGCCGGCCGTGGTCTTGCGCACAAGAAAGGCGCTGGCCCGGGCGTGGCCTTCCGGGGTGTCCAGCAGCCATGCCGCCGCGACGGGCGCCAGCATCAGATCGTCGTCGATCATCTTGTAGTCGTAGATCGGCGCGGCGGGATCGTCGCCGATCGTGCCTTCCTTGCGATGGCGCAGCACCGCGAACTCGCCGATGTCTTCCTCGTGCGCCACTTCGCCGTTTGGATCCAGGCGCTCCAGTACCGAAGCAAGTCCGGCTTCGATGGCGGCCGGCTGCAATGCGGGCATCAGCAGGCGCAACGACATCAGCGTATCGCGGCCGAAATAGGTGTCGAAGCGCCAGGAGCCGGCCAGGAATTTCTCCCGGTAGCTGAGGAATTCGAGCACCTCGCGGCTGCGCTGATCGCTGCCGGCAGCGGTGGAGAACAGCGCGTCGGCCCGCAGCGGGACGAGCGGTTGTTCCCCGGTGAGGGCGGTGATCCTGATCCGCAGCGGTGCGCCTTCGCGATCTGCGTTGAGCACCAGCGGTGCGCCACCGCCGCCGCTGACGTGTCCGTCGAGCAGTTCCAGCGAGAGTTCGTACCCAGGTCCGCCATCCAGGCGCGGGCGCGACCATTGCACGCGGCGCGCTCCCAGCCGCGGACGGGTGGCGACCTCGGCCGGGTAGGCGACGCCGAGCTGGAAATCGCGCAGCACGCGCACGCTGCCCAGCACGGCATCGCGCACCACCAGCCGCGACGCATCGACGCTGGTCTCCGCCACGATGCCGTGCAACGGCCGGCCGGAACGGTCCGGCCGCTGGCTGCCGTGCACTTCGCGCAGGTCCCATCGCACCGGGGCCGCGGCGTCTTCGAACCACAGCCCGACGCCGCTGTTGCCGGCAGGGAAGGCGACCAGCACGCGCGGGCGCTCCCCGGAACTGAGCAGCAGATGCGCCGCCACTGCGTCCTTGCGGTAGAAGGCATTGAGCGTGCGGCCTTCCTCGATCCGGAACTGCAGCGGTGTGGCATCGTCCGCAGCAGCGGCCGAAGGTACGGACGCCAGCAGTGCGAGCGCGCACGACAGGTGCAGCCACGGCTTCATCCGTGGCTGTCCCCGGACCACGTGGTCGCCGCGGTCACCAGCTGTACTTCGCCTGCAGGTTGACCTCGCGGCCCTCGATCGGCCGCGCCAGCAGCACGTTGTCGGCGCCCGAGACGGCGCTGCCGAAGATGCGCGAGTTGCTCTCGGTCAGGCCGAGCTCGTTGGTCATGTTGGTCCCACGCAGATTGAACTGCCAGTGCTGCCCGACGTTGGAGGTCACGCCGAAATCCAGCGTGTGGTAGGAGCCCAGCTGCTGCAGCCCGGACTGGTCCTGGGTATGGTCGCCGACGTGGGTGTAGGTGATGTACGGCGTGATGTCGCCCCAGTCGAAGACGAACTCGTAGCTGGGCGTGAACATGAAGCGCAGCTTGGGCTGGCGTTGCAGCTGCTGGCCTTCGATTTCCTGGCACTGCTGCTGGCCGTTGATGTCGACGTAGGGGAAGCAGGCGTCGAAATCGCTGTACTCGCCGTCGAGGTAATTCGCGACCAGCTGCAGCCGCAGGTTCTCGACCGGAGTCAGGGTGCCGATGAAGTTCACGCCCCACGAGTCCGAACCGTAGGTCAGCGGACTGCCGACCGGCGTACCGGCGCCATCGGTGGGCTGGTACAGCAGGCCCTTGAAGCGACGTCGATAGGCGCTGAGATCGGCATACAACAGATCGGACTGGTACTTGAAGCCGACCTCGTAGTTGCGGATCTTCTGCATCGGCGGGAAGTTTTCGTTGGTCGTTCCGCGGATGCCGTTGTCGAAGTCCAGGAAGTGGCCGCCGGTGTTGGCCCGGCCATAGACCGACATGCGGTCGGTAAACGCATAGTTCGCACCCGCGGTCCAGGTGGGGTGGGTCTTGTCGTAATGGATGCGCGAGTAGGTCCCGTCACAGACCGGGGTGTTGTTGTCGTAGATCGTGTTGGGATTGCCGTCCAGGTCGACATTGGCCAGGTTGCAGACGTTGTTGGTGGCGTCCTGGTTTTCCAGACGCCCGGACAGGTCCAGCAGCCACTTGCCGATCCGCCAGGAGTCGGACAGGTACAGCGCGGTATTGGTGGCGCTGCCGTGCTGGGCGATATGGAAGCCGCCGAAATCGGCGAAGCCCTGGCTGTCGGTACGCTGCCTGACGACGCCGTCGGTACCGACATAGCTGACCGTGATCGGCGTGGCATTGGGCTCGTTGGTCATCAGCATCTGGTTACCCAGCGACCACTTGTCGTCCATGGTGTAGTGGTTGACGTACAGGCCGACGGTGAGGGTGTTGCCCTCGAACAGCTCCTTGCTCAGGCGGAAGTCGTTGCTGATGCTCTTCAGGTGCTTGTGGATCGACCACCAGCCCTGTTGGATCACGCTCTGGTCCAGCGGTACCGCGCCGCCGCCGACGTAGGTCGCCGTGGCCGACCCGGCCGGAAGCACGAAGCCACCCGGCGTGCCCGCGGTATAGAGCATGTCTTCGAGCGTGGCGGGGTTGTTGCCCGAAAACAGTGCGTTGGTATCGGCATCGCCCTCGTCGAACAGGAACTTGTCGCTGATCGACCAGCCGTTGTCGAAGGCGTAATCGAAGTTGCCGCCGAAGAAGAAGAACTTGGCGCCGCGGCCGTCGGCCAGATCCGCATTCTTGCCCCCGCCCGGATAGGTGGGCAGAAACACTTTCTGGATCGCCTTGCTGTAATAGGTGTCGGTAAGCGGATCGAAGCCCGGGTACTCGCGGAAGCTGTCCTTACCTTCCTGGATCAGCGGAATCGGGGTGATGAACTGGTTCTTGTCGTTGAGATAGCGCGCGTACAGCGTCAGGTTGCCGCGATCGCCGAAATCGCGCGAGAGCGTGCCGGTGAGCTGGCCGCCTTCGTCGGCCGTGAATTCGGGGTCACGCACGCCGTCGGACGTGCGCCAGAACCCGCCGATGCTGCCGTACCAGCCGCTTTTACCGACCGGGAATCCCGAGAACGCATCCAGCCGCCACAGGCCCTCGTCGCCATAGGTCAGGCCGACGCTGCCGTAGGGCGTATCGCTGCCGGTCTTGAGGAAGAAGTTGGCGGTGGCGCCCATCTGCCCGCCGGCGAACACCGCCGACGGCCCACCCTGCAGGATTTCCACCGTCGACACGGTGTCGTCTAGGCGGAAGATCGTGGTGGTTTCGAAGAACGACAGCGTCGGCATGCCGTACAACGGCGAGCCCATCAGCATGGTGGTGAAGTAGGGCGCGTCGCCGCCGCCGGGGAAGCCGGCGATCTCGATGTTGGCGCCGGTCTGGCCGCCGCTGGATTCGGGCCACATCCCGGGCGAAATCTTCAGCAGGTCGGCCGTGCTCTTGGGGTTGGCCTGTTTGATCTGCTCTTCGTTGGCGGTGACGATGTTGTAGCTGGCTTCGAGCTTCTTCACCCCACCAGTCGCGCTGCCGGTGACGACGATGGTGTCGAGCGTGGTGGCTTCGCTGCCCGTGGGCGGCTGCGCTGGCGTAGCAGGCGCCTGTTCCACGGGCGGTGGATCCTGGGCGACGGCGAGCGTCGGTAGTGCGACGAGGATGGCGGCAGTCAGCGCTCGCCGGACGAAGGGTCGTGAAAACGTCATTCTTAGGCCTCCCTGGCTCGGAAAGCCGAGCCGACATGACGCCAGCCGGATGGATGGCGCGCAGTAAAGCCCCCTGTCGCTGTCCGACCGTGGATCTGCAGCAATGGCAGGGTCGAAAGCTCGCGCGGAGTGTGCCGGACTCTCCGTCCGGGCTCAATCCCCGGATGGCGCCTATGCTAAAGAGCCCGTGTTGAGTCGCGCACGCCGTCCAGGAGGTTTCCGATGCGCTTACCCGTCCGGACTTGGCTTCTGAGCCTATGTCTGCTGGCCCCTCCGGCCTGGGCCCAGGTCTGCGTACCCGGTCAGCCGCAGCTGTACGGCGAGCTGTTCGAAGACGCGCAGGCGGTGCTCCCTGACGGCAAATCGCTTGTCGATGCGATCGCGAACCAGCCGCCTGCCGCGATCGTCGCCGAATACGAACATGCGCGCACGAGGCCGGGCTTCGATCTGCGCAGCTTCGTCACCGAGCGCTTTGCATTCCCGCGCGCAGCCAACGACGCCTATCGCAGCGACCCCGGCCAGGACGTGCGTGCGCATATCGACGCGCTCTGGCCCGTGCTCGAACGCAAGCCCGCGCCGGGCGACGCGCGCAGCACGCTGCTGCCGCTGCCGCATCGTTATGTGGTGCCGGGCGGACGCTTCAACGAGATCTACTACTGGGATTCCTACTTCACCATGCTCGGCCTGGAAGAAAGCGGCCGGCACGACCTGGCCGTGGACATGGTCAGGAACTTCGCCTGGTTGATCGACCATTACGGCCACATCCCGAATGGCAACCGCACCTACTATCTCAGCCGCTCGCAGCCGCCGTTCTTCGCGGCGATGGTGGAGCTGCTGGCCGCGCGCGATGGTCCTGCGACGCGCGCAACCTATCTGCCGCAGCTGGCTGCTGAATATGCGTTCTGGATGGAGGGCGCGGACAAGCTGGCACCCGGCCAGGCGCATCGGCGCGTCGTGAAGATGGCGGACGGCACTCTGCTCAACCGCTATTGGGACGACTGCGATACGCCGCGCGCGGAGAGCTACCGGCAGGACGTGGAGACGGCCTCGCAGTCGAAGCGTCCGTCGCCCGAGGTCTACCGCAACCTGCGCGCCGCGGCGGAAAGCGGCTGGGACTTCAGTTCGCGCTGGCTGGACGACGGCAAGACCCTCGCCACGATCCGCACCGTGGACATCGTGCCGCCGGATCTCAACAGCCTGCTGTACCGGCTCGAACTGACCCTGGCCGAGGCGTATCGCGCCGCATCGCAGCCCGACAGGGCGCGCGACTTCGAACGCAAGGCCGAGGCGCGCAAGACCGCGATCAACCGCCTGCTCTGGGACGAGAGTAAAGGCATGTATGCCGACGTGAGCTGGAAGGATGGCCGCAGCACCGGCCACGTCAGCGGCGCGACCGCGTATCCGCTGTACTTCGGCATCGCCGATACCGCGCGCGCCGATCGCGTCGCCCAGCGCCTGCGCCAGGATTTGCTGCAACCGCACGGGCTCGCTGCCACGGCCACGCGCACCGGCCAGCAGTGGGATCTGCCCAACGGCTGGGCACCGCTGCAGTGGATCGCCATCGACGGCCTGCGCCAGACCGGACAGCAGGCGCTGGCCGACGACATCGCCAGGCGCTGGATCGCCCACAATATCGCCACCTACCGCGCGACCGGCAAGCTGGTGGAGAAGTACGACGTCACCGGCGACGCCGAGGCCGGTGGTGGCGAGTACCCGCTGCAGGACGGCTTCGGCTGGACCAACGGCGTGCTGCGCCGGTTGCTGGCGCTGTATCCGGAGCAGACGCGCGATTGATGGAAGGGTTGTGCCGGCGGCCGATCAGTCCGCGCCGGCTTCCGGCATCATCAGCACCAACGGCTCGCAGGCCGGGTCCGAGCAGCCGAAGGTCCGGACCTCGTTGCCGCTGCTCCAGGTCGCAGTGGCGGCGGCGTTGATCTCGAAGTCCCAGCTGTGGCCGTCCGACCGCAGCCGACCCCTGATCGAACAGGGCAGATAGTAGAACTCATGGTGCTTCTGCTCGCCCGTGATCGGTTGACTGAGGCGGAAGAAGGTCCCGGCCTGCTCGCGCGTCAGCGACCAGCGCTTGCATTCGGCTTCGAGTCTGGGCCCGTCGCCGCGCGCGCCAGTCGGGTCGTAGACCGGTGCCGAGATTTCGAGGATTTCCGGAGCGCCGCCGGCGAGCGGTGTTTCAGCGCGTGGGGCCGGTGGATTGCTGCAGGCCAGGATCGTCGACGTTGCGCACAGCAGGCTGGTACAGGCCAGCACCTTCGCCCTGTGTCTTGTACGAAATCGCGTCGTGCTGGTAGATGTCATGGTCATCCAGTCCGTAATTGTTCTGCAGGATGCCGACCAATCGGCGGATCGAAGCGGTTTGCTGCTCGGTGGGGGCCTGCCATGTGCGCGTCTGTTCGTCGTAAGTCGCCACGACCTCGATGCCGACGCTGTCGCCATTGCCGGGATAACGCCGGGGGTAGGGCTTGCCCGATTCGATCCGGTGCACGGCAGCGTAGTCGCTGCCGGGCGCTTGGCGCGCTTCGTCCAGTTGACGCTGTTCCTCGGGCGAGAGACTGCCTTCGACTTCGCCACGCGACCTGATCCTGCCGACGTGGGCGGTGTGCTGGTTGAGACTAGCCGTCTGGTGGATGGTCCCGTCGCGGTCGATCAGGAAGTGGGTGCCGTAAGGTTGCGACTCACCGCGCCAATGGCCGAGCGTGCCGGCGGCCGTGCTGCCCATCGTGCGATGCAGCACGATCGCGTTGACCGCCGGCAACGCGCCGCGTTCCAGCGCCGGAATGGCGGTGCGGGTGATCTCCGGATCGGTCAGGTAGCCGTCGGCGCCGATCGTGCGCTGTTGCGCATAGGGCGCCAGGATGCGGCTGGCGGCGATCTCCGCGGTCGCCAGAGGGGTGGAGATCAGCGGGGCACCTTCGCCGGGCCTGCCGGCGACGACGAACAGCGAGGGCGTGGGCGCGTCCGCACGTCCGGCCACCACACCCAGGCCGCGGACCGTGGTTTCGTCGAGCCGCAGACCGCGGTCGCTCTGGGGCAAGGTTTGCAGGTAGGCGTCGGTCAGGCCGGCTGCGAGATTGGCGCGTTGTTCCGGGCCGCTGCCAGGCTGCGCGGCTGCGACGCCCTGCAGGAGGTGACGGTACAGCGGGTAGTGCCGGTGGTTGGGATCGTCCGGCAGGATGGGGTCGGCGGAGGTTCCGCTCATCGCAAATCTCCGTTTGCATACGAATCCGTTGCACGGTTGATAGCACGCCAGCCCACCGCGGCCAACCGCCGGCCGGCACGCGGCTGCGACCAGCGTCGCTATACTCCACCGATTGTCCGGCGTTCGCGCCGGCCCGTCCCTAGGCAAATCAGTTGCTTGGAGGCGGTTCCGAAAGCCTTTCCTGACCCAAGCACGCGCAGGCCAGCCACTGGCCCGGGCGCAGACGAGTACTCCGACGCCGCATGCGCCTGTCCACGATCAAGCTGTCCGGTTTCAAATCCTTCGTCGACCCTACCACCCTGCACCTGCCGACCAACATGACCGGCGTGGTCGGGCCCAATGGCTGCGGCAAGTCCAACATCATCGACGCGGTGCGCTGGGTGATGGGCGAAAGCACGGCCAGTCGTCTGCGCGGCGACAGCGCCACCGACGTGATCTTCTCCGGCTCCACCGCGCGCAAGCCGGTCTCGCAGGCCACGGTGGAACTGATCTTCGACAACTCCGACCACGCCATCACCGGCGAGTACGCGGCGTTCAACGAGATCTCGGTCAAGCGCAGCGTCGGCCGCGACGGGCAGAGCAACTACTACCTCAACGGCGGCAAGTGCCGCCGGCGCGACATCACCGACCTGTTCCTCGGCACGGGGTTGGGGCCGCGCAGCTACTCGATCATCGAGCAGGGCATGATCAGCCAGATCATCGAGGCCCGGCCCGAGGACCTGCGCGTGTACCTGGAGGAAGCCGCCGGCATCTCCAAGTACAAGGAGCGGCGCAAGGAAACCGAGACCCGGATCCGTCACACCCGCGAGAACCTCGACCGGCTCAACGACCTGCGCGACGAGGTCGGCAAGCAGTTGCAGCACCTGGCCCGCCAGGCCCGGCAGGCCGAGCAGTACACTGCCATCCAGGCCGAGCGCAAGGTGCGCGACGCCGAGTGGAAGGCGCTGGAGTTCCGCGGCCTGGACGCGCAGCTGCAGGGCCTGCGCGAGAAGCTGGCGCAGGAGGAAACCCGCCTGCAGCAGCTGATCGCCGAACAGCGCGAGGCCGAAGCCAAGATCGAAACCAGCCGGGTCCGCCGCGAGGAAGCGAGCGAAGCCCTCAACAAGGCCCAGGCTTCCAGCTACGAGGTCGGCGGCACTCTGGCCCGCATCGAGCAGCAGATCGCCCACCAGCGCGATCTGTCCACCCGCCTGCAGCAGGCTCGCGACGAGACGCAGACCGCGCTGGCGGAACTGGGTTCGCACATCAGCGGCGACGAGGCGCGGCTGGCGAGCCTGCGCGAGACGATCGCCGCGGCCGAGCCGGAGCTGTCCCGCCTGCAGTCGGAAGACGAGGCGCGCCAGGCCGCCCTCCGCGACGCCGAAGCCGCGCTGGCCGACTGGCAGCAGCGCTGGGACGCGCACAGCCGCGAGCAGAACGAAGCCGCCCGCGCCGGCGATGTCGAACGCACCCGGGTCGATTACCTCGACCGCCAGTCGCTCGACGCTGACCGCCGCCGCGAGGCGCTGGCCAATGAACGCGCTGGGCTCGACCTGGACGCGCTGGCCGCGGCCTTCACCCAGGTCCAGGCCAGTCACGACGAGCAGAAATCCGCGCTCGATGCGCTCACCGCCGATGTCGATGCGCGCAAGCAGGTCGTGCTGGCGCTGCAGGACGACGTCCGCAAAGCGCAGGCCGAACTGGCCGATGTGCGCAAGACCGCGCAGGAAAAGCGCGGCCGGCTGTCCTCGCTGGAGACGCTGCAACACGCCGCGCTAGGCCAGGAGCAGGGCGCGGCGGTGGAATGGCTGCGCCGGCGCGGGCTGGATTCGGCCGCCCGTGTGGGCGAATCGCTGCAGGTCGAGGCGGGCTGGGAACAGGCGGTCGAAGCCGCCCTCGGCCAGCTGATCGAAGGCGTGCTGGTCGATTCGCCCGAGGCCCTGGTCGAGGCGCTGGCCGATCTGGGCGAAGGCCGGCTCACCCTGGTCTCGAACGAAGCCGGTGAGCCCGCCTTCGCGCCGACCTCGCTGGCGGCCAAAGTGCAGGGGCCGCTCGCGATCCGCCGCCTGCTGGCCAAGCTGCATTTCGCGGAGAACCTGCCGGAAGCCAGCGCGCTGCAGTCGCGCCTGGCCGCGGACGGGCATGCCGACCATTCGGTGATCACCCGCGACGGCGCACGGCTAGGTGCGGGCTGGGTGCGCATCGTGCGGTCGGGCGCAGCCAAGCAGGGCGCCCTGCTGCGCGAGCGCGACATCCAGACCCTGCGCGGCGAGATCGAAGCGCTGCAACAACGCGAGCAGGAGCTCGACCGCGGCCTGTCCGCGTGGCGCGACCGTGCCCTGGTGGCCGAACAGCAGCGTGAGGACGCACAGCGTGCGTTGTACCTCGCCCACCGCAGTGTCTCCGAACTCGCCGGCCAGCTGCAGAGCGGTCAGGGCCGGCTGGATTCCGCACGCGGCCGGATCGCGAAGATCGAAGCCGAAACCGTGCAGCTCGGCGAGACCATCGCCACCGCCGCCCAGCAGGCGCGCGAAGCGCGCGCCAGGCTCGAAGCAGCCGTTTCGCGCATGGCCGAACTGGAGCAATCGCGCCGCGCGCTGGAATCCGAACGCACCGCCCTTGCCGAGGCCCGCGATTCGGCCCGCAACGCCGCGCGCGAGTCGCGCGATGCCGCGCACGCCCTGGCGCTCACGCTCGAATCGCAGCGCGCGCAGATCGTTGCGCTGACCCAATCGCTGGACCGCATGGGCAGCCAGCGCGGCCAGCTCGACAGCCGCCTGGGCGAACTGGCCAGCCAGCTCGCCCAGGGCGATTCCCCGGTGCATGCGCTGGAGGCCGAGCGCCAGGCTGCGCTGGAACAGCGCGTCCTGGCCGAACGCGCGCTTGGCGAGGCGCGCGCCGCGCTCGACGGGATCGACCACGAGCTGCGCGAATACGAGCTGACGCGCCAGCATCGCGACGAGCAGGCGCTGGTGCAGCGCGAAAGGATCAGCCAGCGCAAGCTCGATCAGCAGGCCCTCGCGATCAAGGCCGGACAGCTGTCCGAAGCCGTGGTGCAGGGCGGCTTCGTCCTGGACGAGGTGATCAACACGCTGCCGGAAGACGCCGACCTGGCCGCGTGGGAAAAGATCGTCACCGACTTCGACGCCAAGCTGCGCCGGCTCGAGCCGGTCAACCTGGCCGCGATCTCCGAGCACGCCGAAGCCGAGCAGCGCAAGGACTACCTCGATTCCCAGCACACCGACCTGACCACGGCGCTGGACACCCTGGAAGACGCGATCCGCAAGATCGATCGCGAAACCCGCGGCCGCTTCAAGGACACCTTCGACCGGGTCAACTCGGGCGTGCAGGAGATCTATCCGCGGCTGTTCGGCGGCGGTCACGCCTACCTCGAACTCACTGGAGAGGATCTGCTCGACACCGGTGTGGCGATCATGGCGCGGCCGCCCGGCAAGCGCGTGTCCAACATTTCGCTGCTTTCCGGCGGCGAGAAGGCGATGACGGCTGTGGCGCTGGTGTTCGCGATCTTCCGCCTCAACCCGGCGCCGTTCTGCCTGCTCGACGAGGTCGACGCGCCGCTGGACGAAGCCAACGTGGGTCGCTTCACCAGCCTGGTCGGCGAGATGAGCGAGCAGGTCCAGTTCCTGTTCGTCACCCACAACAAGGCGACCATGGAGGCCGCACAGCAGCTCTCCGGCGTTACCATGCGTGAGCCGGGCGTGAGCCGTCTGGTCTCGGTCGACCTGGCCGAGGCCGCACGCCTGGCCGGAGCCGCTTAAGAGCCGGGAATCGGTAAAGGGGAATCGGGAGTCGCAGAGGTCTGACGTTTCGCTTTGCTTTTTTCCGATTCCCGATTCCCCATTCCGCATTCCCTTCCGGAGGAAGCAATGTCCGACATCTGGCTGCTGCGCATCGGGATCGTCGTTGCGGGCCTTCTGCTGATGCTGGCGATCTGGTTTTTCGGACGCCCGCGCAGGACCCCGCAGGGCACCCGGGTCGAGGCGCGCGGCCGGGACGGCGAGCGCATGGAACCGACCCTGGGCGCGCAGCTCGAGCAGCAGCTCGCGGCCGGAACGGGCTACGGCGACGAAGCGCTGGTGCAGTCGGAAATGGACCTGCTCGACGACGCGATCGGCGCGGTGCAGCCCAACAGCGAGCTCGGCAAGCGGGTCAGCGAGGACTTCGACAAGATCATCACGCTCTATATCGCGGCGCGGGCGGGGCATACCCTGCGCGGCCCGGACATCGTGGTGGCGGCGGAAAAGGCCGGCCTGACCTACGGCCACATGAATGTCTTCCACCGGCTGGTGCAGGGCCATCCCGAGCAGGGCCCGGTCTTCAGCGTCGCCAACGTGAAGAAGCCCGGCAGCTTCGAAATGGCGGAGATCCAGAGCCTGGAAACGCCGGCGATCGCCTTCTTCCTGACCCTGCCGGCGCCGGTGGCGGCGCTGGATGCCTGGGAAATGATGCAGCCGGCCGCCGAACGGATGGCCGAACTGCTCGAGGGCGTGGTGCTCGACGAGCAGCGCAATCCCCTGGGTCGCCAGCGCGTGCAGCACCTGCGCGAGGAAATGCGCGCCTACGACCGCCAGCGCGAGGTCGCACCCGGCAAGCCGGCGCGCTGGTAGGCCACACCGGCGCGTCTTCGCGAGGGGCGCCCTTCGACTCCGCTACGCTACGCTCAGGGCGAACGGAATCCTCGGGTTTGACACTCTCCGTTCGTCCTGAGCGTAGCGCCGAAGGCGCGAAGTCGAAGGACATGGCCTGAGCATGGCGAAGACCACACCCGCCCACCGCATCGAAGACCTGCGTCGCCGGATCGACGACGCCAACCACCGCTACTACGTCCTGGACGAGCCCTCGATTCCCGACGCCGAATACGACCGGCTCATGCGCGAGCTCGAGGCGCTCGAAGCCCAACACCCTGACCTGGCCGACCCGGATTCCCCGACTCAGAGGGTGGGGAACCTGCCCTCGGGAAAGTTCGCGGTGGTGCGTCATTCCATCCCGATGCTTTCGCTCTCCAACGCGTTCGACGACGGGGAAGTGACGGATTTCGTTGCGCGCATCAGCAAGGAAACCGGCGACGCCGAGCCCGCGTTTTCCGCAGAGCCCAAACTGGACGGTCTTGCGATCAGCCTGCGCTACGAACGCGGACGTTTCGTCCGCGGCGCGACCCGCGGTGACGGCGCCAGCGGCGAGGACGTGACCGCCAATCTGCGCACCGTGCGTTCGGTGCCGCTGCGTCTGCGCGGAAAACCGCCGGCAGTGCTCGAAGTTCGCGGCGAGGTGTACATGCCCAAGGCGGCGTTCGAGCGTTTCAACCAGGCCGCGCGCGAGCGCGGCGACAAGCCGATGGCCAATCCGCGCAACGGCGCGGCCGGTTCGTTGCGCCAGCTCGACCCGCGGGTGACCGCGCAGCGCCCTCTGGCGTTCTATGCCTATGCGCTGGGCGAAGTGGACTTCGGCAAGAACACGGGCGGCAAGTTGCCCGGCACCCATTCGCAGACCCTGGTCTGGCTGCGCGAACTCGGTTTTCCGGTCAGCGCCGAGGTCGAAACCGTGCGCGGCGTCGAAGGCCTGCTGACGTACTACGCACGCATCGGCGGCAAGCGCGACGCGCTGCCGTTCGACATCGACGGCGTGGTCTACAAGCTCGACCGCTACGACCAGCAGCGAGCGATGGGCTTCGTCTCACGTGCGCCGCGCTGGGCGCTTGCGCACAAGTTTCCTGCGCAGGAAGAAGCCACCACGGTGGAATCGATCGAGGTCAACGTCGGCCGCACCGGTGCGGTCACGCCCTGGGTGCTGATGGCGCCGGTCCACGTGGGCGGCGTGACCGTGACCCGGGCCACCCTGCACAACGCCGACCAGGTCGCGCGTCTGGACGTGCGCGTGGGCGACACCATCATCGTGCGACGCGCCGGCGACGTGATCCCCGAAGTGGTGCGCGTGGTCGAGGAACGCAGACCGCTGGACAAGAAGGGCAGGCCGCTGCATCCGCCCTACAAGCTGCCCGAGATCTGCCCCGACTGCGGCTCTGCGGTCGAACGCGAGGAAGGCGAAGTGGTCGCGCGTTGCACCGGCGGGCTGTTCTGCCCCGCGCAGCGGGTGCAGGCGCTGTTCCATTTCGCGTCGCGCCGGGCGATGGATATCGAGGGGCTGGGCGAGCGCCTGATCATGGCGCTGGTGGAGTTCGACTACGTACGCACCGTCGCCGACCTCTATCGGTTGGGCGTGGACGACTTCGTCGAGATGAAACGGCGTGCGGATGAGCGCGATGGCGTGATCCCCGAAACAGTCAAGGCCGGCAAGATCGCGACCAAATGGGCCGAGAATCTGCTCGCTGCGATCCAGGCCAGCAAGGAATCCACCCTGGAGCGGGTGCTCTACGCGCTGGGCATCCGCGATGTGGGCGAGTCCACCGCCAAGACCCTCGCACGGCACTTCGGCGCGCTGCAGCCGCTGATGGACGCGGACGAGGAAACCCTGCGCCAGGTGCCGGACATCGGCCCGATCGTGGCTGCGCGGATCGCCCACTTCTTCGCCCAGCCGCACAACCGTGAAGTGATCGCAGCCTTGCGCGAGGCTGGAGTCCACTGGACCGAAGGTGCGCCCAAGCGCTCGGCGGAGGGTCCGCTTGCCGGCAAGACGGTCGTGCTCACCGGTGGCCTGGAGTCGATGTCCCGCGACGAGGCGGGAGACCGGCTCGAGGCGCTCGGCGCCAAGATCTCGGGCAGCGTGTCGAAGAAAACCTCGCTGGTGGTCGCCGGCGAAGCGGCGGGCAGCAAACTCACCAAGGCGCAGGAACTGGGCGTCGAGATCTGGGACGAGGCGGCCCTGCTCGAATTCCTGCAGGAACACGAGTGATCGCCCAAGTAGCAGCGACGTCAGTCGCGATCTCTGAAGCCCTCCGCTTCAAGCGGAGAGCCCGGGTGTGGACGGGGCCGATCTCGACCTGCCGCATCTCGCACGAAATCCATCCACATTCCAGCCTTCCCCTTGAAGGGGAAAAGGAAAAGCTCGCGGCTGACGCCGCTCCCACAGGCTCCGGATCGCCATGACGGGGTGGCAGCCGTCGGCCCTGCCCGAAGCTATCCGCCTGCGCGCCCGCCTGAACGCCGAGCTTCGTGCCTATTTCGCTGAACAAGGCGTGCTCGAAGTCGAGACGCCGGTGCTCTCGCAGGCAGGCAACACCGATCCGAACATCGCCTCGTTCTCGCTCGGATTCTCCGGCCGGACCGAAGGCGGGCCGCGCACGCGCTGGCTGCGCACGTCGCCCGAATATGCACTCAAGCGCCTGCTCGCCGCTGGTGTTGGCGATTGCTACGAGCTGGGTCGCGTGTTCCGCGACGGCGAGGTCGGCGGACGCCACAATCCCGAATTCACCATGCTCGAGTGGTATCGCCTGGGCTGGGATCACCATCGACTCATCGATGAGGCAGCGGCCGTGGTCAACCGCGCGCTGGCCCTGGTGGGACGTGCCGCGCGCCTTGAGCGCATCGCCTACCGCGACTTGTACCGACGCGAACTCGGCGTCGATCCGCTGCGCGACGACGATGCAAGCCTGCGCAGCGCGTTGGGCGATGTGCAGATCGAGCCGGAAGGCCTGGAGCGCGACGACTGGCTCGACCTGCTGATGACCCATCGCCTGCAGCCACGCTTCGATCCGGACACGCTCCTCGCGGTCTACGACTATCCCGCTTCGCAGTGCGCGCTGGCGAAGATCCGCCACGACCCCGCACAGACGGAAAGCCCGGTCGCCGAACGTTTCGAGCTTTACCTCGGCCCGGTGGAACTCGCCAACGGCTACCACGAGCTCACCGATGCAGCCGAGCAGCAGGCGCGCTTCGCGCGCGATCTGGATCGAAGGGCCGCACGCGGTTCGGAACAGCCGCCGGTCGATGCGCACCTGCTCGCGGCTTTGACGCAAGGCTTACCCGCCTGCGCCGGCGTGGCGCTGGGCGTGGACCGGCTGCTGATGGCCATGCTCGGCACGCCGCGCATCGCCGACGTGCTGGCTTTCGACTTCGCTCGCGGCTGAGCGGGTGTCCTGGTCGATGCACGGCGACCGGCCTGCGGTCTTCGTGCCTGGTGCGGTAAAGCGCCTCGTCGGCCAGGCCATTCAAAACGCCCACGTATCCGTTCCGGTGGAATCCGGTAGATGTAGGCGGCCTGGACGGTGTGGCCACAGCCGCGCAGCGGGCAGCAGCGTCCCGAGCCCGCACCGCAAAGCGCTCGTGCGAAAGCCGGGGGAGATGGCGGCTGCGGCGCGGCCCAACCATACCGGGCCCTGAACGAAGCTTCCGAACGACACGCGATCTGGACATCGGCACGGGCATGCTCCCGTTCGCAACGCATGACGCAGTGCGAGTGGGAGGCCCGCGGATCATGGGCATCGACCGCACGGAACGCAGGCTGGCAGGCGGGTAATACAGAGGAGGACGCCATGAACAGGTTCGTGTGGTGCATTGCGCCGCTGGCGCTGCTGCTGTCGGGCTGCGTTGGCTACGGTTACCCCGGCGGCTATTCGTCGGGCGGCTATTACGGAGACAGGTACGGCGGTTCGGCCGGATACCCGGGAGGTTACGGTTCCGATCGCGGCGTCTTCCGCTGCGAATCCAACGATGGACGGACCCGCGAATGTGCGACTGGCGGAACTGCCGTGCGCCTGGTCCGGCAGTTGTCCGATGCGCCGTGCGTGCAAGGTCGCAGCTGGGGCTACACGCGTAGCGGCGTCTGGGTGTCGAATGGATGCCGGGCGGAGTTCGTCAGCAGCGGCTACTCGCCGGGTTATGGCGATCCGGGCTACGGTTCGGGCGCCGGATACGGCGGCAGGTTCCGCTGCGAGTCGCGCGACAACCGCACCCAGCATTGCGGCGCGGGCGGGCAGGGCCGCGCCCGCCTCGTGCGGCAGCTTTCGGATGCGCCCTGCATCCAGGGGCGCACCTGGGGCAGCGACGGCAATGGCGTGTGGGTCTCGAACGGATGCCGCGGCGAATTCGAGTGGACCGGCGGTGGCGGCTGGAGCGGCGGCTACGGACAGACCGTGCGCTGTGAATCCAAAGACAATCGCACGCGTCGCTGCGATGTCCGTGTCAACCGCGGCGTGCAGCTCGTGCGCCAGCTCTCCGATACGCGCTGCATCCAGGGACAGAACTGGGGCTGGGATGCCAGGGGTATCTGGGTTTCGCGCGGTTGTCGTGGCGAGTTCAGCGTACGCTGAGAATGGAATTCATAAGCGTGGATCGGCGGGTCGGCGCGGCAACGTGCCGGCCCGTCGCATGCGTGGCCGTTAAACTGTACGGATGAGCGATATCGACTACGCACGCTACGACCGCATCCGTCCGATCCGCTGGACCGGCGACGCCCTGGAACTGCTCGACCAGCGCAAGCTGCCCTTCGCTACGGAATATCTCACCTGTCGCAACAGCGACGAAGTCGCCGTGGCCATCCACGCGTTGGCGGTGCGCGGCGCACCGGCGATCGGCATTGCCGCGGCGTGGGGCGTGGTGCTCGCGGCACGCGAGATCGACGCTTCGGAGCCTGACCAGGCGGCCGTGCAGCTGGAACCCGCGCTGCAGCGGTTGAACGCCGCCAGACCCACGGCGGTCAATCTGGCCTGGGCGCTGGCGCGCATGCGCGCGGCTTTGCTGCGCGCGACGGGGGATTGGCGCGAGGCGCTGGAAGCCGAAGCCCGCGCCATCGAAACCGAGGACCTGGCCGCCAATCGCCACATGGGTGCGCTCGGCGCGGCGCTGATCCCGCAGGGCAGCGGCGTGCTGACCCATTGCAACACCGGCTCGTTGGCTACTGCCGGCTTCGGCACTGCGCTGGGGGTGATCCGCGCCGGCGTGGCCCAGGGTCGGATCGATGCCGTATTCGCAGGCGAAACCCGCCCATGGCTGCAGGGTGCGCGCCTGACCGTGTGGGAACTGCAGCAGGACGGCATCGACGCCACCCTGATCGCGGACGCGGCGGCATCGCATCTGATGAAGGCAGGAAAAGTGCAGTGGGTGGTGGTTGGCGCCGATCGGATCTGTGCCAATGGCGATGTCGCCAACAAGATCGGGACCTATCAGCTGGCGATCGCCGCGCGCCATCACGGGGTGAAGTTCATGGTCGTCGCACCTTCCTCGACAGTAGACATGGCTACCGCCAGCGGGGACCTGATCGAGATCGAAGAGCGAGAAGCCGGCGAACTGCACGGCGTCGGCGGCACGCGTACCGTGGCCGAGGGCATCGCCGCCTGGAATCCGGTGTTCGATGTCACCCCGCACGATCTGATCGATGCGATCGTCACCGAGAAGGGCGTCGTGGAGCGACCGGACGAAGAGCGGATGCGGGCGCTGTTCGGCTAGCGCTGGCGCAACTTCCAGCCGCGCGGCATCCCTGTGGGAGCGGCCTTGGCCGCGAGCGCCTTTCGGTCGGTCGCCCGGAAAGGTCCAAGGCATTCGCGGCCAGGGCCGCTCCCACGGACGCGTTTTCGGGCTGTGGGGATGATCGCCAGGTTGCGACGTTCCGAGCGCCCCGAGAAACCACCTAACTTATTGTTTCCATATGGAAATTACGGGTGCTTTCGACGCCCCGAAATGCTAGAATTTCAGGTCGTTGAACCCCGTCTGTTCCGGTCCTCGCGAACCCTCCCGTGAGGCTGGCGCGCGTGCCGGGGAAATTCCCTCAAGCCGTCTCCAGGAAACCCACGCCGCATGGCTGAACTCGCCAAGGAAATCATCCCGGTCAATCTCGAAGACGAGATGCGCCGCAGCTACCTCGACTACGCCATGAGCGTGATCGTGGGGCGCGCGTTACCGGACGTGCGCGACGGGCTCAAGCCGGTGCATCGCCGCGTGCTGTTCGCCATGCACGAGCTCGGCGCGCACAGCAACAAGCCCTATTACAAGTCGGCGCGCATCGTCGGCGACGTGATCGGCAAGTTCCACCCGCATGGCGACCAGTCGGTGTACGACACCCTGGTGCGCATGGCGCAGCCGTTCTCGCTGCGCTATCTGCTGGTCGACGGGCAGGGCAACTTCGGTTCCGTCGACGGCGACGCCGCCGCGGCGATGCGCTATACCGAGGCGCGCATGGCGCGGCTCACCCACGAGCTGCTGGCCGATATCGACAAGGAAACCGTCGACTTCCAGCCTAATTACGACGAGAAGGAGCAGGAACCCACGGTCATGCCGACCCGGTTCCCGAACCTGCTGGTCAACGGCTCGGCGGGCATTGCGGTGGGCATGGCGACCAACATCCCGCCGCACAACTTGACCGAGATCATCGCTGCGACGATGGCGCTGATCGACAACCCGCAGATCGACATCGAGGGCCTGATGGAGCACGTGCCGGGGCCGGATTTCCCCACCGCCGGCATCATCAACGGCGTCGGCGGCATCCACCTGGCCTACCGCACCGGTCGCGGCCGCGTGCGCATGCGCGCGCGTGCGGACGTGGAAGTGATGGACAACGGTCGCGAAGCGATCATCGTCACCGAGATCCCGTACCAGGTGAACAAGGCGCGGCTGATCGAGAAGATCGCCGAGCTGGTCAAGGAGAAGAAGCTCGACGGGATCAGCGAGCTGCGCGACGAGTCCGACAAGGACGGCATGCGCATCTACATCGAGATCAAGCGCGGCGATTCGGCCGAAGTCGTGCTCAACAACCTGTATTCGCAGACGCCGATGGAATCGGTGTTCGGCATCAACATGGTGGCGCTGGTCGACGGGCGCCCGCAGCTGCTGAACCTGAAGCAGATGCTGGAGGCCTTCGTCCGCCACCGCCGCGAGGTGGTCACCCGCCGCACCATCTTCGACCTGCGCAAGGCGCGGGCGCGCGCCCACATCCTGGAAGGCCTGACCGTCGCGCTCGCCAACATCGACGAGATGATCGAGCTGATCAAGACCTCGGCCAATCCGGAAGAAGCGCGCACGAAGATGCTGGCGCGGACCTGGGATCCGGGCCTGGTCGCCGCGCTGCTGGCGTCCGCGGGCAGCGACGCCTCGCGGCCCGAGGACCTGCCGCCAGGCGTGGGCCTGGTCGAGGGCAGGTACCAGCTCACAGAAATCCAGGCGCAGCAGATCCTGGAAATGCGCCTGCACCGCCTCACCGGCCTGGAGCAGGACAAGCTCACCGAGGAATATCGCCAGCTGCTGGAGACCATTCGTGGCCTGATCGAAATCCTCGAGCATCCGGACGTGCTGATGCGCGTGATCCGGGAAGAGCTGGAGAACCTGAAGGAAGAGTTCGGCGACGCTCGCCGCAGCGAAATCCGCGCCAGTGAGGAGGATCTCGACATCCTCGATCTGATCGCTCCGGAAGACGTGGTGGTGACGCTCTCCCATGCCGGTTACGCCAAGCGGCAGCCGGCCAGCGCTTATCGCGCACAGCGCCGCGGCGGACGCGGCCGCAATGCGGCGGCCACCAAGGAAGAGGATTTCATTGATCAGCTGTGGCTGGTGAATACCCACGACACGCTGCTGACCTTCACCAGTGCCGGACGCGTGTTCTGGCTGTCGGTGCACCAGCTGCCCGATGCGGGCCCGAATGCGCGCGGCCGCCCGATCATCAACTGGATCCCGCTGGAGGAAGGCGAGAAGGTCCAGGCCGTGCTGCCGGTGCGCGAGTACGCCGAGGGCCAGTACGTGTTCTTCGCCACGCGCAACGGCACGGTCAAGAAAACCCCGCTGCCCGAATACGCATTCCGACTGCAGCGCGGCAAGATCGCGATCAATCTGGACGAAGGCGATGCCCTGGTCGGAGCCGAGCTGACCAATGGCGAGCGCGATATCATGCTGTTCGCCAGCAACGGCAAGGCCGTGCGCTTCGACGAGGCCAGCGTGCGCGCCATGGGCCGCACCGCCACCGGCGTGCGCGGCATGCGCCTGGCGCCTGGCGAGGAAGTGGTGAGCCTGATCGTGGTGGATGGCGATGGCGACATCCTCACCGCCAGCGAGCGCGGTTACGGCAAGCGCACTCCGGTGGCCGACTATCCCAAGAAGGGTCGCGGCACCCAGGGCGTGATCGCGCTGCAGACCACGACGCGCAACGGCAAGCTGGTCGGCGCGATCCAGCTGTCCGACCACCACGAAGTCCTGCTGATCTCCGACGGCGGCACGCTCGTGCGCACGCGCGCCGCCGAGATCGCCCAGGTCGGCCGCAATACCCAGGGCGTGACCCTGATGCGGGTCGGTGCGGACGAGAGCCTGCAGGCGATCGAGCGCGTGGATGCGTCGCTGGACGAGGATGGCGAACCCGCCGTTGCCGAAAGCGAGGCAGTGCAGAGCGCGCCGCTGGGTTGATTCATCTGCAGGAGCGACGTCAGTCGCGAGTTCTTATGAAGAAGGCGGCCGAGGGCCGCCTTCTATTTGCCTGCCGGGCGATCGAAAAAGCTCGCGACCGACGTCGCTCCTGCAACGTCGCTGCGGCTATTTGCCGATCCACCCGTTGAGCAGGTCGGCGAACTCGTCGGCGTGCTCCTCCTCCTGGGCCAGGATGCTTTCCAGGATGCGCTTGGTGGTGGTATCGCGATCGCCGATGTAGTTGATCATTTCGCGATAGCTGTCGATCGCGATCCGCTCGGCGATCAGATCTTCCTTGACCATGTCGCGCAGGTCCTTGCCGACCTTGTACTCGGCATGCGCACGGCGGGTCAGCGTATCGGGATCCAGATCCGGTTCTCCGCCCAGCTGCACGATGCGCTCTGCGATCTTGCTCGCATGCTCCTGCTCCTGCTGCGCATGCTCCAGGAATTCGCCCTTCACCGCGTCGGCGAGCATGCCGGAGGCCATGTGGTAATGCCGCAGGTAACGCAGGACGCAGACCCATTCGGTGGCCAGGGCGTCGTTGAGCAGGCGGATGACCTCTTTGCGGTCCGCGGTATAGGTCTCGGTGATCGCGCCCTTGTCGATGCTCTTGCGTGCGCGTGCGCGCAGTGTGGCCACGTCGGTCAGTGCAGCGGTTGTGCCGGTCGGAATCATCGCGTTGCTGCTTTTCCGGTTGGCTTGCTTGGCCATGCTGGCGCTCCGGTGGCTATGATCAGGAAGGCAGGTGTTCGAGCACGTAATCGGCCGACGAGACGCGGAATTCGCCCGGCGCCTCCACGTGCAACTGCTTGACCACGCCGTCTTCGGCATACAGCGCGAAGCGCTTGCTGCGCGTGCCCATGCCATACGCGCTGGCGTCCATCTCCAGCCCCAGCGCGCGGGTGAAGTCGCCGTTGCCGTCGGCCAGCATCAGCAATCCCTCCGGCACGTTCTGGCTCTGGCCCCAGGCCTGCATCACGAACGGATCGTTGACCGACACGCAGGCCACGTCGACGCCTTTGGCGCGGAAGTCCTCGAAGCGTTCGACGAACCCGGGCAGGTGGCGTTCCGAACAGGTGGGAGTGAAGGCGCCGGGCACCGCGAAGAGCACCACCCTCTTGCCGTCGAACAGGCTGCGCGTGTCGACGATTTCCACGCCGTCGCCGATCTTGTTGAGGGTGGTTTCGGGCAGCCTGTCGCCGGCCTGGATGGTCATCTACGCACTCCTAGAGAGGAAAGGGAAAAACGCGGTGAAGGGGAGTCTATGGGGACGAGGGTAAGGCCGCGTCAAGGGGTTGAAACCGTGATCGCAATGGCCATCTAGCCGGCATCGCGGCCGCATCGCGCCGCCCCGAACAGGACCACCACATGAGCACCCAGCGCCATCGCCACCGGCCTAGCGTCCACAGGGCTTTCCAACAGCACGCCTTCGGCCGGTTCTTCGATGCCGGCGAATCCGACCAGTCCGGCCAGGCGGGTACTGCCGCCATCGCATGGGCGCCGCGCGTCGACATCAAGGAGGAGGAGGGCCGCTTCGTGATCTACGCCGACCTGCCCGGTGTAGACCCGCAGGCGATCGAAGTGCAGATGCACGAGGGCATCCTCTCGATCCGGGGCGAACGCGCCGGCACCGGCAGCGATGTGGCGGGGCGCTATGCGCACGCCGAACGCCGCCACGGCCGCTTCCACAGGCAGTTCGCGCTGCCCGACGGCGCCGACGCCGGGGGCATCGTCGCCCGCAGCCACAACGGCGTGCTGGAAGTCGCGATCCCGAAGAAGCCGGCCACCGTTTCGCGGCGCATTCCGGTGGCCGCGGCCTCCGCCCCCGGGGCTGACGCAAACGTGCACGCGGCCGCTTGAAAGCCGGCCGCGAGCACCTATGTGGGGCGTGACGGCGCAGCCGTCGAACCCTTTCTCAACACAAACCGAATGGAGGTGAATGCGATGAACATTGTCCGTTACCGCCAATGGCCGGGACAGGCGTCGCTCCAGAACGAAATCCGGCAGGCGTTCGATCGCCTGTTCGAAGGCGGTCCGTTCGACCAGACCGGCGCCGACGACAGTTCGGTCGTGACCAGCCAGTGGGTGCCGAGCGTCGACGTACGCGAGGAGAACGACCGCTTCGTCCTGTATGCCGATCTGCCGGGCATCGATCCTCAGGACATCGAGGTCTCGATGGACAAGGGCATGCTCACGATCAAGGGCGAGCGCAGCAGCGAAACTTCGAGCGAAACCGAACGCTTCTCGCGCGTCGAGCGCCGTTACGGCAGTTTCCACCGCCGCTTCGCGCTGCCGGACAGCGCAGATCCGGAAGGCATCCGGGCGAGCGGCCGGCACGGCGTGCTGGAGATCACCATTCCGAAGCGTCCGGAGTCGGCCCCGCGCCGGATCCAGGTAGGGCGCTTCGAGGACCAGCCAGGACAATCGGCCAGCGGGTCGGGGACGACTTCTCACTGATCGATCCGCGGCCGGAGCAGTCCCACCGGACAACGCGTTAATCTCGTGCCCACGGAGGCTCACCGCTTCCGTGGGCATCGGGTGAACGGCAACCGGACAGCGCATGCAATTCAAGGACTACTACCAGATCCTCGGGATCGAGCCGGGTGCGGGCGAGGGTGAGATCAAGACCGCCTATCGCCGGCTGGCGCGCAAATACCACCCGGACGTCAGCAAGGAGGCCGGTGCCGAGGAACGCTTCAAGGCGGTCAACGAGGCCTACGAGGCGCTGCGCGATCCCGAGAAGCGCGCCGCCTACGACCAGCTGCGCTCGCGCGGCTACCGGCCCGGCGACGAGGTGCATCCGCCGCAGGGCGGTTTCCAGGGCCAGGCCGACGGCTTCGATTTCGAGGAAATCTTTGCCGGCGGCGGCGCGGGCGGCGGGTTCAGCGACTTCTTCGAGGAACTGTTCGGTCGGCGTCGCGGCGGGCCCGGTCCATCGGCTCCCGGCCGCGGCCCGCAGCCGCGCGGGGATACGCGCGCCAAGCTGTCGGTGCCGCTGGATGCGGTCTACCACGGCAGCAGCGTGCGCATCGGCATCAACGGCAAGTCGCTGGATGTGCGCATTCCGAAAGGCATCCGGCCTGGGCAGGTCATCCGCCTGGCCGGCCAGGGCGGCTCGGGCCGCGCCGACGGGCATCCCGGGGCGCGTGGCGACCTGTTGCTGGAGATCGAGTACGCAGCGCATCCGCAGTTCGAGGTCGACGGGCGCAACATCATCCACATGCTGCCGGTCGCCCCGTGGGAGGCGGCACTGGGCGCAACCGTCAGCGTGCCCACGCTCGGCGGTCCGGTGGAGCTGAAAATTCCGGCCGATTCGGAAGCCGGACGCAAGCTGCGCCTGCGCGGTCGCGGCCTTCCCGGTAGCGCTTCGGCCGCGGCGGGCGACCAGATCGTCGAGTTGGAGGTGCTGGCGCCGAAGGCCAACAGCGAATCCGAGCGCCAGGCCTATCGCACCCTGCAGCAGGCCTTCGGCGACGACTGGCGGCGCGCCTGACCTTGCTCCGTCACGCCGCTGGCGTGGGTGCCGGATCCAGCACCTTGGCGATCATCTCGGCCAGTTCGCTCTCGCTGAAAGGCTTGCTCAGATAGGCCCTGGCCCCCTGACGCATGCCCCAGACGCGATCGGTTTCCTGGTCCTTGGTGGTGACCATGATGACCGGGATGTGCCGGGTGGCGGCGTCGCGGGTGATGGCGCGCGTGGCCTGGAATCCGTTGAGGTTGGGCATCACCACGTCCATCAGCACCAGATCGGGCTGTTCGCTGCGCGCCTTGTCCACGCCTTCGGCGCCGTCTTCGGCGGTGATCGCCTCGTGCCCAAGTTTTTCGACGATGCGGCGGATGCCCATCAGCTGCGACGGCGAATCGTCGACGATCAGGATGCGTGCCATGAGCTTTCCCCGGGTTCCGGGTCGATTCTAGCGGGCGCGGTGGTCGCCGCAAGCGCGCCGGTCACAGCCGGACGATCGTGCGCCCCAGCGATCCGCCCGCGAGCATGTTGGCGAAAACCTCCGGCAGCTGCTCCAGCGTCGCCTCGCGGGTGCAGATCCGGTCCAGGTGGCGCGGTTTCCAGTCCGTGGCCAGGCGCTGCCAGATTTCGCCGCGGATATCCCGCGCGGTGCCGGCCGAGGCCACGCCCAGCAGCGACACGCCGCGGATGATGAAAGGCATGACCGTCGTAGCCAGGTCGTGCGACGCTGCGAGCCCGGCGCTGGCGACGTTGCCGTAGGGCGCGGTCTGTGCCAACAGGCTTGCAAGCATCGGCCCGCCCACGTTGTCCAGCCCGCCGCCGAAGCGAACGCTCTCCATCGGCCGCGCAGGCTGCAGCGCGTCGCGGCCGAGCACCTCGCTGGCGCCGATGGCCCTGAGGTAGGCCGTCTGCGCGGCCTTGCCGCTGATCGCGTGCACCTGGTAGCCGGCGCTGCTGAAGATGTCCACGGCCAGCGATCCGACCCCGCCGCTTGCGCCCGTCACCGCCAGCGGCCCCATCGCCGGCGTCTGCCGGTTCTCGGACATGCGGAACAGGGCCAATGCGGCAGTGAAACCGGCCGTGCCCAGGATCATGCTCTCGCGCAGGTCCAGGCCCGCGGGCAGGGGAATGACCCACTTGGACTCGAGCCTGGCGTATTGCGCGTAGCCACCGTCGCGGGTCTCGCTCAGGCCCGACCCGGTCACCAGCACCGGATCTCCTTCGCAAAAGCTCGCGTCGGTCGATGCCACCACATGCCCGGCCACGTCGATGCCGCCGACCAGCGGGAACCAGCGCAGGATTTTCCCCTGGCCGGTGCCGGCCAGTGCGTCCTTGAAATTGACCGAGGAATACACGGCCTTGATGACGACTTCGCCGGGATTGAGATCGTCCAACGAAACCCGCTCGATGCCGCTGTGGTAGCCGTCAGCGTCATTATGGATGCGGAAGGCGTTGAAGGTGGTGGATATGGTCATGGGCGTATCCGGGTTGCGAGCGGCTCAGCGCAATTCCTTGCGCCGCTTCTCGTCCAGCCATTTGTCCGCTTGCGCGGGCGTGTAGGCGCGCATCCAGGCGAACAACGCATCGATGTCCTCGCCGTGCCACAGGTCGCGCCGCTGCTCGGCATGCAGGAAGCGTTCGGCGACCATGTGGTCCAGCATCGCGATCAGCGGCTCGTAGTAGCCGTCGACATCGAGGAAGGCGCAGGGCTTGTCGCCCAGGCCGAGCTGGCGCCAGGTCAGCATCTCGAACATCTCGTCCAGCGTACCGAAGCCGCCGGGCAGTGCGACGAAGGCATCCGACAGGTCGAACATGCGCGCCTTGCGTTCGTGCATCGAGCCGACGACCTCCAGCCGGGTGACGCCGCGATGCGCGACTTCCCAGTCGACCAGCTGCTTCGGGATCACGCCGATGACTTCGCCGCCGGCCTGCAGTACCGCATCGGCCACTACGCCCATCAGGCCGACGTTGCCGCCGCCGTAGACCAGGCTCAGGCCCTGCTTTGCGATCCGGTCGCCCAGGGCCATCGCACGTTCGGCGTAGGCCGGCCTTGCCCCGGTGTTGGAGCCGCAGTAGACACAGATCGAGCGTAGGGGCATCACGTGGCTTCCAGAAGCACGATGCCGGACATGCGGCGCATCGCCGCGCGCCTGGCTTTGGGTTGCAGGCGGTCGAGGAGTTTCCACAGCCAGATTCGCGGCATTGTCCGGTCGAGGCGCAGCGCCTCGTCCCAGCTGGAGCGGAATTCCGCTTCCCGCCAGCCATACGGTGCGAAGAAGGCAGTACCCTCGGCCGGGCCGAAGCGGAAGGGCGCGCGGCCTTCGCGCAGCTTCGGCGACCAGGAGCGTTCCAGGAACTTGAGCAGCATCGGCGAGGCGAGGTCGGACAGCCACCAGCGGGCCCGGGCGATCTGGTGCAGATCGCGGGCGAGCGCTGCGACATCCTTAGCTTCTAGGTAGATCAGCAGACCTTCGGTGAGCACCAGGACAGGACCCCGGCTGGCGGCGTGCGCGAAGACTTCACGGCGGGCCTGGGCATCGCGCATGTCGGCGGCGATGAACTCCAATTCGCAGCGCGGTTGCTCACCCGCCATCTGTGTCCGGAAGTAGTCGACCATGTCCGGCAGGTCGACGTGCAGCCAACGCAGGCTTTCCGGCAGTTCCAGGCGATAGGGGCGGGCATCCAGGCCTGCCGCCAGGTTCAACACCGTCGCCGCGCCCTGGCCGATGCAGCGTGTGACGATCTCGTCCATCACGGCGGTGCGCACCACCATCGGCCAGCTCATGGCCGCGCCCCTGGGCATCGCATCGACGATGGCCTGGCCGCGTTCGCCGCCCAGACGTCGGGCGTACGGGTCGTGGAAGATCGCGTCGGCGCGTTCGCTCTCCATCGCGCGATAGATCGCGACCCACAGCGCCGTGTCGGAGACGTTACGGATGGGATTTGAGCTGTCCATCTGTGAACTCCCCGGGCGAAAAATAAATGCGCTCTACGACGACGCGGATCGTTCGTTCGGTGCCTGGCCTAGCCCCTGAGTCAGGGGCGGTTCGCGCCGAATGCACGAAAGGGCGGGTATGGAATGTACGTTTCGGAGCCCATGATTCGCACAGCGAATCATGGGGGCAAGGCGAACCTCAGTTCGCCTTGTGGATCGCGCGCTTGTCCACCGCCATCGCGGCATCGTGCACGGCCTCGGACAGGCTCGGGTGCGCATGCACGATGCGGGCCAGATCGTCGGCCGCGCCGCTGAACTCCATCGTCAGTACACCTTCGTGCACCAGCTCGGAAACGTTGGCGCCGACCAGGTGCATGCCGAGGACGCGGTCAGTTTCCGCGTGCGCCAGGACCTTCACGAAGCCGGCCGGCTCGGCCATCGCCACGGCACGGCCGACCGCGGCGAACGGGAAGCTGCCGGCCTTGTACGGGATGCCGTCGGCCTTGAGCTGCTCCTCGGTCTTGCCGACCCAGGCGATCTCCGGCTCGGTGTAGATCACCCAGGGGATGGTGTCGTAATTGACATGGCCGGGCAGGCCGGCGATCAGCTCGGCGACCATGATCCCTTCCTCGAAGCCCTTGTGCGCCAGCATCGGGCCGCGCACGCAGTCGCCCACCGCCCAGACGCCATCGACGCCGGTGTGGCAGTGCTCGTCGACTTCGATCACGCCGCGCTGGTCGAGCTTCACGCCGACGCCGTCGGCGAGCAGGCCCTTTGACGCGGCGCGACGACCGACCGCGACCAGCAGCTTGTCGACCACGATGGTCTGCTCGCCGGAGCCATCGCTATAGGTGACGTGCACTTCCTCGGCCTTGCCCTTCTTCGCGCCCTTGACAGGCACGACCTCGGCCTTGCTGACCTTGGCGCCGAGCCGGATGTCCAGGCCTTGCTTCTTGAATTCCCGGGCCGCGGTCTTCGCCGCTTCCTTGTCGGCGGTGGCCAGGAAGTCGGGCAGGGCTTCAAGCACGGTGACCTGCGATCCGAGGCGGTTCCAGACGCTGCCCAGCTCCAGTCCGATCACCCCCGCGCCGATCACGCCCAGGCGCTTGGGCACCTCGGTGAAATCGAGCGCACCGACATTGTCGACGATGTGCTCGCCAAACTTTGCAAAAGGCAGTTCGATCGAGTCCGAACCGGCGGCCAGCACGACATTCGTGCCCTTGAGCTCGACCTCGCTGCCGTCGTGTTGCTTCACCTTGACGATGTTGCCCGGTTGCAGCACGCCATAACCGTAGAACGCCGTCACCTTGTTCGCCTTGAACAGCATCGCGATGCCGCCGGTGAACTGCTTCACGATCTTGTCCTTGCGGCCGATCATGGTGCCGACGTCGATCTTCGCGTCCTTGGTCGTAATGCCGTGCTCGCCGAAGATGTGGCCGAGGTTCCAGAACTGGCGCGAGGAATCGAGCAGCGCTTTGGACGGGATGCAGCCGACGCGCAGGCAGGTGCCGCCGAGCGCCGGCTTGCCGTCCTTACCCAGCGCGGCGTCGATGCAGGCGGTCTTCATGCCCAGCTGCGCGGCGCGGATCGCGGCGTGGTAGCCGGCCGGGCCGGCGCCGATGACGATGACGTCGAATTGCTGTTGCTCGCTCATTGCGCGGTTTCCTGCTGTTTCCTTCTCCCTCCGGGAGAAGGTGGCGCGTAGCGCCGGATTAGGGTTCGGCGAAGCGACGATTTCGAGCCGACGAATGAAGCAGGGATCTTGAGGATGCGTCGCTTCGCCGTACCCTCACCCCAACCCCTCTCCCGGTGGGAGAAGGGCTCAGGGATTCACATCCCCAGCAGCATCCGGCTCGGGTTCTCGAGCTGGTTCTTGATGTCCACCAGGAACAGCACCGCATCCTTGCCGTCGATGATGCGATGGTCGTACGACAGGGCGATGTACATCATCGGCGCGGCGACCACTGCCCCGCCTTCGACGATGGCGCGTTCCTTGATCGCGTGCATGCCCAGGATCGCGCTCTGCGGCGGATTCACGATCGGGGTCGACATCAGCGAGCCGAAGGTGCCGCCGTTGGTGATGGTAAAGGTGCCGCCCTGCAGGTCCTCGAGCTTGAGCCCGCCCTCGCGCGCGGCCTTGGCGTAGGCGCCGATCGCCTTCTCGATCTCGGCGAAGCCCATGCGCTCGACGTTGCGCAGCACCGGCGTCACCAGCCCCTTGTCGGTGCTGACCGCGATGCTGATGTCGGCGTAGCCGTGGTAGATGATGTCCTCGCCGTCGACCGAGGCGTTGACCACCGGGTACTTCTGCAAGGCGTTGGCGGCGGCTTTGGCGAAGAAGCTCATGAAGCCGAGCTTGACGCCATTGTCCTTCTCGAACTGCTCGCCCAGCTCCTTGCGCATGGCCATGACCTTGCCCAGGTTGACCTCGTTGAACGAGGTCAGCATGGCGATCGAGTTCTTCGACTGCATCAGGCGCTCGGCGATGCGCTTGCGGATCCGGGTCATCGGCACGCGTTCTTCCGGACGGGCACCACCGCCGACACCGGCGGTTTTGCCGCTGGCGTAGTTGACGATGTCTTCCTTGGTCACCGCGCCGCGGCGGCCGGTGCCCTCGACCTGGGCCGGGTCGACGCCCTCCTTGGTCGCGGTGAACTTGGCGCCCGGCGGCAGATCGCTGGCGGCGGCCGGCGCGGGCCTGGTCGAAGCAGGGGCGGCGGCCTCCGCCTTGGCGGCTGTCGGCTTGGCCTGCACTTCCTGCGCGCCCGCGGCGGGACCCTGTTCGGCCTTGGCGGCGGCATCGGCCTTGGGCGCCTCGGACTTCGACGCATCCGCAGCGGCGGTCGCGCCTTCCTCGATCACCGCGATGACCTGTTGGCTGGTGACGGTGGCGCCGGCCTCGAACTTGATTTCCTTGAGCACGCCGTCGACCGTCGAAGGCACTTCCAGCACGACCTTGTCGGTTTCCAGGTCCACCAGGTTTTCGTCGCGCTTGACCGCGTCGCCGACCTGCTTGTGCCAGGCGGCGATGGTGGCGTCGGAAACCGACTCGGGGAGGACGGGGACTTTGATTTCGGTGGCCATGGGGGCGTCCTGGAAGATCGATTCGGGGGATGCGGAATTGGGCGAAGGCTTATTCGGCGACGAACTGCTTGCCGTTGAGCGGATTGACCAGCGCGTCGGCGACCAGCTGCTGCTGCTCGGCGACGTGGTCGCTGAAATGGCCGACAGCCGGCGCCGGCGAACGCGCACGGCCGCTGTAGTGCAGCGCCTGCTTCGACTGCAGACAGGCCTGCAGATGGTGCTGGATCTGGTACCAGGCGCCCTGGTTCTGCGGCTCTTCCTGGCACCAGACCACGTCGGTCGCTTTGGCGTAGCGCCCGAGTTCGGCCGCGAGTTCCTTGCGCGGGAACGGATACAGCTGTTCCACGCGCAGGATCGCAACGTCCTTGAGCTGGCGCTTCTGCGCTTCTTCCAGCAGGTCGTAATAGACCTTGCCGGAACACAGCACCACGCGCTTGACCGTCTTGGCGTCGGCGCTGGCATCGGGAATCAGCAGCTGGAAGCTGCCGTTGGCCAGCTCGTCCAGCGAGGACACGGCCAGCTTGTGGCGCAGCAGCGATTTGGGCGTCATGACCACCAGCGGCTTGCGGGTGGCCATGCGCATCTGCCGGCGGATCATGTGGAAGGCCTGCGCCGGTGTGGTCGGCACGCAAACCAGCATGTTCTCCAGCGCGCACAGCTGCAGGAAGCGCTCCAGCCGGGCGGAACTGTGTTCGGGGCCCTGGCCTTCGTAGCCGTGCGGCAACAGCAGCACCAGGCCGCATAGGCGGTTCCACTTGGCTTCGCCCGAGCTGATGAACTGGTCGATCACCACCTGCGCGCCATTGGCGAAATCGCCGAACTGCGCTTCCCAGATGTCGAGCGTGGACGGATCAGCGGTGGAGAAGCCGTATTCGAACGCCATCACCGCCTCTTCGCTGAGCAGCGAATCGATGATCGTCGCGTCCTCTGGGTTCTTCACCAGTTCGCGCAGCGGCAGGTAATACCGGTCGGTCTTCTGGTCGTGCAGGACCGCATGGCGGTGGAAGAAGGTGCCACGGCCGCTGTCCTGGCCGACCAGGCGCAGCTTGCCGCCTTCGTCGAGCAGGGTGGCGTAGGCCAGGTTCTCGGCGAAGCCCCAGTCGCCCGGCAGCTCGCCGGCCGCCATCTTGCGGCGGTCGTCGTAGATCTTGGCCACGCGCGGATGCAGCACAATTTCGGCCGGAATGGTGTTGATCGCATTGGCCAGGGCATCGAGCTTGCCGCGAGCGACCCGGGTATCGACCGGATCGGAGAGCTTGCCCGACAGGTACTTCGACCAGTCGATGGTGAACTCGTCGGGCTTGACCGTGGCGACTTCGGTGGTGACTTCGCCCGCATCGAGCTTGTCGCGGTAGCCGTCAACCACGGCCTGCGCTTCCCCGTCCTTCAGCGTATTCGCAGCGGCCAGCCGGTCGGCGTAGAGCTCGCGCGGGGTCTTGTGCGCGCGGATGGTCTGGTACATCAGCGGCTGGGTCGCGGCCGGTTCGTCGGCCTCGTTATGGCCGTGGCGGCGATAGCAGACCAGGTCGATCACCACGTCCTTGCCGAAGCGCTGGCGGAAGTCGAAGGCCAGTTCGGCGCAGAACACCACCGCCTCTGGGTCGTCGCCGTTCACGTGCAGCACCGGCGCGCCGACCATCTTGGCCACGTCGGTGCAGTACAGGGTGCTGCGCGCGTCCTGGCGGTCGCTGGTGGTGAAGCCAACTTGGTTGTTGATCACGATGTGTACGGTGCCGCCGACCGCGAAGCCGCGCGCCTGTGACATCTGGAACAGTTCCATCACCACGCCCTGGCCGGCGAAGGCGGCGTCGCCGTGCAGCAGCACCGGCAGCACCAGCCTGCGCGCCTTGTCGCCGCGGCGCTGCTGGCGCGAGCGCACGCTGCCCGCGACGACCGGGTCGACGATTTCCAGATGCGAGGGGTTGAAGGCGAGCGCGAGATGGACCGGGCCGCCCGGGGTCTGGACGTCGGCGGAGAAGCCCATGTGGTACTTCACATCGCCGGTATGCGCGCGATCGTCGTTGCTGTGCTCGAACTTGCCCTCGAACTCGTCGAACAGCTTGCGCGGCGACTTGCCCAGGGTATTGATCAGCACGTTGAGGCGGCCGCGGTGGGCCATGCCGATCACGATGTCCTTGACCCCGTCGCTGCCGGCGCGGCGTACCAGATTGTCGAGCAGCGGGATCAGGGCGTCGCCGCCTTCCAGCGAGAAGCGCTTCTGGCCGACGTACTTGGTGTGCAGGTAGCGCTCCAGGCCCTCGGCCGCGGTCAGGCGTTCGAGGATCCGTCGCCTGTCCTCGTCCGTACGCGCGAAATCCCCGCCGGCGGCTTCGAGCCGCTCGTACATCCAGCGCCGCTGTTCGGCGTCGGAAATGTGCATGAACTCGGCGCCGATCGAGCCGGTGTAGGTGGCCTTGAGCAGGGCGAGCAGGTCGCGCAGCTTCATCCGCTCGCGTCCGGCCACGCCCCCGGTGCTGAACTCGCCGTCCAGGTCGCCTTCGGACAGCCGGTGAAAACCCAGCGCCAGGTCGGGCGCCTCGGATTCGGCCAGCATCCCGAGCGGGTCGAGCTTCGCAGCCAGGTGTCCGCGCGAACGGTAGGCGGTGATCAGCTTGCCGACACCACGCTCGCGCTCGTCGCCGGGTCCCGTCTGGACGGCTGCGATGCCAGCGCCCTTCGTCGCGGCACGACCGGCGGCGGCCACGGCGTCGATGACCGCCGAATGCGGTACGTCGCCCGCCTCACGACCCTTGAAACCGTCGAAATAGCTCTTCCATTTCGGCCCGACGCTGTCGGGATTGACCAGGTACTGCTCGTACAGGTCCTCGATGTAGGCGGCGTTGGCGCCGAGTTGCGAGGATTGGGAGAACTGCTGCAGGAGGTTGTCCACTTTGCGGCTTGGTCGGCGTGCGGCGGGGAGGCGGTCGAATGCAAGTAGTTGATTCGACGGGATTATTGCGGTCGCGCAAACGACGACGCGCAAGGTTCGAAATTATACCCGGAGGCCTTGTCGCAGCGCATCATTGTTGTGATGTACGTGCGGCCGTCGTGGCGCTGGCGCAAGTCCGGGCGCCCGGTCGGCCTGCAGATCGATGGGCGAGCGGCTACAGGCCCAGCGCGCGCAGTTCGGAACAGGGACGTGCACGCTCCCAGACACGGCCGAATTCCTCGCGCAGCTGACGCGCACGGCCGGGCGCATCCAGATCGGCCTCGCCGTCGAAGCGGTGGCCAAGGCCGCGGAAGTAGTAGCCGCCGCCATCGTTGGCGACGAAGGCCGAGGCGTACGCGCGGTCGACGGGATCGTCCACCTCGCGCAGCAGCACCACGCTGGACAGGCGCTGGGCCAGGCCGAGCAGGGGTGCATGCGCGCGCTGGGGCGTGGCGGCGTCCTGCAGCAGGATCCGCACTTCGATCCCACCGCCGCGCGTTGCAAGGCTGCGCAAGGCCCCGACCACCTCGATCGCGTCGAACAGCCCGGGATCCAGGGCCCGGGTGTAGATGCATAGCCGCCGGTGCGCCCGATGGGCCAGGGCTGTGACGATGGCCACCGCCGCGTCGCGGGTTGCGATGGCGCTGGCGCCGTCCAGCTTGCGGCGCATTGGCTGGTGTTCGATCCCGGCTTCCATGAAACGCGCGCCCACCGGCAGGTATCCAAGGCGGCTGTAGAACGTGATCGCCGACGCCTGCGCGTTGAGGCTGAGCTCGAGCCAGCCGCGTTCGCGCGCGAGTCCGGTCAGCGCCTCGAGCATGGCCTCGCCGACACCACGGCCTCGCCACGCCGCGAGTACCGCCATGCGACCGATCCGCGGCGCCGGATCCAGCGATGCTGTCATGGCTTCGGCATCGGCTTCATCGCCGCTGCCCACCGCGACGAACGGCGGGACCAGGCGGGCGGCGCCGATCGGGATGCCCTCGACATCGCGGGCCAGGACGTGCAGGCAGGCGGGATCGGCGCGATCGCGTTCGAGTTCGGGAGGCACCGCCTGTTCGCGCACGAACACCGCCTCGCGTACCGCATGCAGGTCGGGGCCCGCGCTCGCGTAGTCCACGGCTTCGACGCTGAAATCGCGCATGCCCCCACTGTAGGAGCGCCTCTCAGGCGCGACAAGTGGATCAAATCCGGTTGCGTCCGGGGAGGCGCAGCTACAGGTCCAATCGGTGCTCAGTCGGCCTCGGGCAGCACCAGGGCGTAGTGGCCTTCGCCCAGCAGCGCCTGGACCACGTCGCAGCCGGCATCCGACAGCGCGGTGTACGTGTCGCGGTCCAGTGAATCGGCAGCGGCGATCCGCTGCGCGTCGCGCACCGGCAGCGCGAAGTCCTGTCCGGCGGCGTACAGGCGCGCCTGCTTGCCGCTGCGTCGCCAGGCCATCCGCGTCCATGGGTGCCGATGCAGGACGGCCCCTTGCTGCAGGTCCCATTCGATTTCGATGCGCGAACGCGTCTCCTGCGGCGGCGCGGCCTCGCCTGCGCTCCGGTAGAGGGTGATGAACCGGCCGAACCAGTCGCCCAGGCGCTCGGGGTCGTTCATGCGCAACACATTCAGGGCTTCGATCGCGCGCTCCATCGCCGCGGCATCGATCTCGTTCGTGTCCTTTGGCGGCGCGAGGTCAGGATCGCGATAGCGCTGCGCCTCGTCGGCCTCGCCGGCCAACGTGTCCACGAAATCGCCCAGCAATTCCGCCGCGCTCGGCGCCCGCATGCCGATGGAATAGGTGAGGCAGGCGTCCTCGGCCACGCCGTGATGCGGCACGCCAGGCGGCAGGTACAGCATGTCGCCCGGGCCGAGCACCCATTCGTGGTCGGGGGTAAAGCGCTGCAGCAGCCTGAGCTCCACGTCGAGGCGGAAATGCACCGGCGGTGCGATTCCAGTCGTTGCTGCACGGTTGTCGATCTGCCAACGGCGATGCCCCAGGCCCTGCAGCAGGAACACGTCGTACTGGTCGACATGGGCCCCCACCGATCCGCCCGGTGCGGCGAAGCTGATCATGACGTCGTCGATGCGCCAGCGCGGCAGGAAGTCGAAGCGGTCGAGCAAGGCGCGCACGTCGGCATCCCATTTGTCCACGTCCTGCACCAGCAGGGTCCAGTCGTGGTGCGGCATGGCCGGGAACATTTCCTCCGGGAACGGCCCGTGTCGCAGCATCCATTTGTCGTGTTCGGGCTCGTGGGCCACGATCCGCGCCAGCACGCCGTCCTCGCAGGCCAGCCCTGCCAGGTCTTCCGGGGAGAGCGGGGATTCAAAGCCCGGGAAAGCGTTGCGGATCAGCAACGGTCGCTTCTGCCAGTACTCGCGCAGGAAATCCGCCGCTGGCATGCCGAGCGGCGATGCATGGGATCCCTGGACTTCGATCGGCACGTCGACGCGGGAGGCGTGCGATGGGCCTTCCCGATCCGCCGACCCGACCGTTTTTCCCGCACGCGGCCCCACGCTGGCGGAGCGTCTGCTCATGTCGCGATGGCGTCGTAACCGACGTCGCTGAATTCGATCAGACACCAGCCGTGGCCGAACGGATCCGCCAGTTGCACGATGCGCCCCCAGCCTGCTTCGCGGGTGGCGCCTTCCTGCAGCGCGCCCGCGGCGATCGCGCGGGCGAGGGCGTCGTCCAGGTCTTCGACCACCACGTCGCCGTGCACCGGCGTCCAGTGGCGGGCGTAGTCGCGCTGTGCGTCCGCGGCACCGGTCGAACCGGCGGGCTTGTGCAGCAGGTAGACCGGCGCGGTGCCGCCGAGCAGTTCGACCGCATCGTCGCCGAAGCGGCGGCCCACCGTCAGCGCGAAGGCGGCGCAGTAGAACGTTTCCGCCGTGGCGATGTCGGGTACGTCGATGTTGAGCAGCAGCTGCATGGCGTGCTCAGATGCCGCCCGCCAGCCGCCCGGCCAGGCCGGTGTAGCTGCCTGGCGTCATGTCGAGCAGGCGCTGTTTCGCATCGGCCGGCAGATCCAGCGAGCCGATGAACGCGCGCATCGATGCCTCGTCGATGCCTTGCCCGCGGGTCAGGGCCTTGAGCTGCTCGTACGGGCTGGGCAGGCCATAACGGCGCATCACCGTCTGCACCGCCTCGGCCAGCACTTCCCAGCTGGCGTCGAGGTCGGCGGCCAGGCGCTCGGGGTTGACGCTGAGCTTGTCCAGGCCGCGCATCAATGCATCGAAGCCGATCAGCGCATGGCCGAACGCGGTGCCGAGCGCGCGCAACACGGTGGAGTCGGTGAGATCGCGCTGCCAGCGGCTGACCGGCAGCTTGGCGGCGAAATGTTCGAACAGCGCATTGCCGACGCCGAAATTGCCTTCCGCGTTCTCGAAATCTATCGGGTTGACCTTGTGCGGCATGGTCGAGCTGCCGACTTCGCCGGCCTTGACCGCCTGCCTGAAATAGCCGAGCGAAATGTAGCCCCAGACGTCGCGGCACAGGTCGATGCAGATCGTGGAGATGCGTTTCATCGCGTCGCAGGTCTCGGCGATGCCGTCGTGCGGTTCGATCTGGGTGGTGTACGGCTGCCAGGACAGGCCCAGCGATTCGACAAATCGCCGTGAAAATGCCGGCCAGTCGATTTCCGGATAAGCGGCGACGTGTGCGTTGTAGTTGCCGACAGCGCCGTTGATCTTGCCCGGCATCGGCAGCCTGGCCAGCACCTCGCGCTGTCGTGCCAGGCGCGCGACGACGTTCGCCAGCTCCTTGCCGACGGTGGTCGGCGAGGCCGTCTGACCATGGGTGCGGGCCAGCATCGGCAGATCCGCGTGCGCATGCGCCATCTCGCGCAGTTTCGCGACCAGGCCGTCGATCGCGGGCAGCAGCACGTCCGCGCGCGCCCGCGCCAGCATCAGCGCGTAGCTGAGGTTGTTGATGTCCTCGCTGGTGCAGGCGAAATGCACGAATTCCAGCGACGGGCCGAGTTCGGCATCGTCGGCCAGGCGTTCCTTGATGAAGTATTCGACCGCCTTGACGTCATGGTTGGTGGTGCGCTCGATCGCCTTCACGCGCGCCGCGTCGGCGACCGAGAAGGTCCCGGCCAACTCGCGCAGCCGCGCTGCCTGCGCACCGGTGAGCGGCGCGAGCTCGGCGATTCCGGCCTCTTCCGCCAGCGCCAGCAGCCATTCGATCTCCACGCGTACGCGCGCGGCGATCAGCCCGTACTCGGAGAAGATCGGACGCAGCGCGTCGACCTTGCCCGCATAACGGCCGTCGAGCGGGGACAGGGCGAGCAGTTGGGTTTCGATATCGGCGGGCATGGCAGGGATTGCGAGGCGGAAGCGGCAATTCTACCGGCGTATGCTGGCGTGGTCG
The DNA here is from genome assembly GCF_022662495.1 of Lysobacter sp. M2-1. Classification (GTDB taxonomy): domain Bacteria; phylum Pseudomonadota; class Gammaproteobacteria; order Xanthomonadales; family Xanthomonadaceae; genus JAKPBU01. The sequence goes on along the minus strand of NZ_JAKPBU010000009.1, from coordinate 22,615 downwards.
TCCTCCAGGAAGCGTATCGATGGCGCAGCGCAAGCCCCGATCTTCCAAGGCCCGGTCTTCCCAGGCCAGCTCGTCCCGAATTCCCGACGACAGGGTCGAGCACGACAGCATGGGCGAACTGCGCGTGCCCGGCGACGCGCTGTGGGGCGCGCAGACCCAGCGTGCGGTGCAGAACTTCCCGATTTCCGGGCGCCCGATGCCGCGCGGCTTCATCCGGGCGCTGGGCCTGGTCAAGGCCGCGGCGGCACAGGTCAACGCGCAGCTCGGCCATCTGCCGAAAGGCCGCGCCGCGTCCATCCGCGCCGCTGCCCTGGAAGTGGCCGAAGGCCGCCACGACGCGCAGTTCCCGATCGACATCTACCAGACCGGCTCCGGCACCTCGAGCAACATGAACGCCAACGAGGTGATCGCAGCGCTGGCGTCGCGCGCGGGCAAGGGCGTGCATCCCAACGATCACGTCAACATGGGCCAGAGTTCCAACGACGTGGTGCCCACCGCGATCCGGGTATCGGCGCAATTGGGCGTGCTCGAGGATCTGGCGCCTGCGCTGCGGCACCTGCGCAGGACCATCGACGGTCGCGCCCGTGGATTCACCCGCGCGGTCAAGACCGGCCGCACTCATCTGATGGACGCGATGCCGCTGACCTTTGCGCAGGAGCTGGGTGCGTGGTCGTCGCAACTGGCCTCGGCGGACGCCCGGCTGTCCGACACCCTCAAGCGTGTGCGGAGGCTGCCGATCGGCGGGACTGCCATCGGCACCGGCATCAATGCCGACCGGCGATTCGGAAATGCGATGTCGAAAGCGCTCACCACCCTGACCAAAACCCGGTTCGAGTCCGCCGCCGACAAGTTCGAGGGCCTGGCCGCGCAGGATGATCTGGTCGAACTGTCGGGGCAGTTGAACGCGCTCGCAGTGGCGTTGATGAAGATCGCGAACGACCTGCGCTGGATGAACTCAGGGCCGCTGGCAGGTCTGGGCGAGATCGAGCTGCCGGCGTTGCAGCCCGGCAGCTCGATCATGCCGGGCAAGGTCAATCCGGTCATTCCCGAGGCGACCTGCATGGTCTGTGCCCAGGTCATGGGCCACCACCAGGCCATCTCCATCGCCGGCCAGAGCGGAAATTTCCAGCTCAACGTGATGCTACCGCTGATCGCCGCCAACCTGCTGGATTCGATCGGCCTGCTGTCGAACGTGATGCGCCTGCTGGCGGACTCGGCGATCGCAGGCCTGCGATTGCGCAACGACGTAGTGCTGGCCGCGCTCGATCGAAATCCGATCCTGGTGACGGCGCTCAATCCGGTGATCGGTTACGAGAAGGCTGCGGCCATCGCCAAGCGTGCCTACAAGGAAGCGCGCCCGGTTTTCGACGTGGCGCTCGAGGACAGCGGCCTGACTGCAGCGGAACTGCGCAAGCTGCTCGATCCGGCCGCATTGACCCGCGGCGGCATTCACGGCAAACCGGCGGGCGGCGCGGGGTAGAACTGGCGGCGCTCGACGGCTTGCGGGATCGGTTCGTCGCGGTTACTGCCGGGTTTCGTTCTCGATGGACGCTTCCTCGGCTTCGGCGGCTGCATCCATCCCGGTATCGTCCCTGACCGCGCCGGACCCCTGGGCAGCGGCCTGGATCGACTCGCGTATGCGGGTGCGGATTTCCTCGCGGGTCTGGCGCTGGACCTGTGTGCGCGCCTGCGCGATGTTGGTGTCTTCGTCGTCGTAGCAGTCGTCGATGTCGTCCTGATCCATGGTCGCGTACGGCCTGAATTCCGGCATCTCCGCCGCCAGCGCGGTCTGGGTCTCGAGCATCGCCGGCAGCTGGTCGCACAGCTTCCTCGCGGACAGTTTGATCTGCTCCGCCTCGGCCTCGACCCGCTGTTCCACGTCTTCCGGATTGCCGCTGAAGATCCCCTTGATCGCCTCGGTCGCGGCCTTGACGCCGAGTTCGGCGCCCTGGACGCCAATATCCATGCCGGCCCCGGCGACAGCTTCTATCTGCTTGCGGTACTCCAGCAGCAAGGCGTGCTGTTGCGCATTCGCCTCGATCCTGCGGCCATCGATCAGCAGGTCGCCCTGCGGCGTGATCTCCGCTTTGGGGCGGCCGTCGTTCGGATCCTCGTCGGTGGTGACGGTGATGCCATTGTGGTGGCCGGAGACATGGAAGTCGGTAAGGCTGATGTTCTCGGTCGCCAGCTTGGCGCGCGCCTTGTCCATGGCCTTTTCCACGCTGCGGCCGATCACCGTTTCGGGTACCGGCTTCGCCGCATTGGCCGAGGGTGCCGGTGGTGGCGTGCTGCTGCGTTCGTCGCAGGCGCCGAGCAGGGGCAGGGCGGCGGCGAAGGCGACGATGGCGAATGCTTTCATGGCAGGCTCCGTGAGCTGGTGTGCGTTGTGCTGTCTGCAGGATCGCCGGAAAGCCAGGCCAATGGGTCGTGGACCCGGTAGACGCCAGAATCCGCGGCCAGTTGGCGCAGGTGGTTTCCGTGTCCGGCACCGTAGATGACCAGGATGCGGTCGCCCGGCTCGGTCCGGCGTGCGATGTTGTTGAAGATCATCAGGTTGCGGCCGTACCAGAGCTGCACCCAGTTGGCGCCGATCGGGTCCTGCGGCGTGCCGAGCATCCCGATCCGGTAATAGGCGCGGCCGTTGGCTTCAAGCCAGGTCGGCGAGTTCAGGCGCTCAAGCATGTCCAGCACGGTCCCCTGTTCCAGCGTCCGCTGGTCCTGGGCATTGGTCGCCGCGCCGATGGCGAGATGTTCCTGGTACGTCTGCTGCTGTCCGTGCCGTTCGACCGCCTTGAGATAGTTGATGCTGTCTTCGTCCCTGATCGGCCCCAGGTCATTCCAGTCGACGGCGACAACACCCGCCAGCCGCATGTCGCAGGCGATCCGGAACCCCAGCTGCTCGACTTCGTTGCGGGTCAGCGCGCGAGATCCGCCGCATGACTGGTCGAATCGCTGCTGCAGCTCGCCTTGCTTCGCGGTGTCCACCTCGACCATTACCTTGGTCGGTTTGTAGGCTTCGAGCATGCGGGCCACCTCGCGGATTTCGCCCTGCCGCCGTTCCGAGGTCACGTCGTCGGCCTGCATGTTGTGCACGTCCTGGCCCGGGTTGCCCATGTGATAGCTGCCGACGAACAGGAATTCGGCATCGGGAGCGGCCTCCGCAGCAAGGGCCGTGGAGGCTGCCGTGAGCGCGATCGCGGCGAGTATCGTCTGGAGGACTGATCGCATCATTTCGGTTCTGTCTTCCCTGTTCAATTGATGGGTGTCCGGTCGTTTGAAGGTCGCCACTTCCACGGCTCTTCGCTGTCATCCATGGCGAGCCACATTCGTTTCGGATCCGGCCCAACCGTCCCTGGCCGGGCGCAGCAGACGCCATTCACGGCATCCGCTGGTCGCGCTCCCTCACCCCTCGTCGCGCCAGCGGCGCAGGCGGATGGCGGCGAAGATCATGACCGCGGCGGCGGCCACGCCCACCCAGATTTCCGGTCGCAGGAAGGCGGCGTACGCGGTCTGCACCGACAGCATCTGGTCGATGTTTTCCATGCCATCGTTAGAGAACTCCAAGGTGTCGCCGCGGTAGAACAGGTCGCTGCCGGGGACCACGCTGAACAGCAGGCGGCCGAACACGTGCTTCCAGAACCAGCCCGTGTCCAGGTTGAACAATCGCATCAGGTCGAACCAGGAGACGAAGATGCTCGCGAACAGCGGGATCATCACCGCCCACAGGAATGGCTTGCTGCGGGCCCAGGCCGAGCACAGCAGCAGCCAGCCGATCGTCGGCAGCGCCCAGACCGCATACACGGGTAGGGTGGCGGCCAGCTGCGCAGCGAGCTTGAGCGGGCTGGCCGGTCCCCACACCAGCGTGACCGGATTGCCGCCGTGCACCAGGACCACGCCGCTCAAGACCACCAGGAAACCGAACATCGTGATCAGCCCGGCGACGATCGCCAGCAGCGGCGCGACCACCGCGGCACTCGCCACCTTGGACAGCACGGTGTCGCGGTCGGACACTGGCAGCGATTTCCAGAACAGCACGCTGCGATCCTTGCGATCGTCATAGAGCGCGCCCAGGCAGTAGAAGAACACCACGAAGGCGAGCACGATCAGGGGCCAGCTCGTGGCCATGAACAGCGCGAGATCCAGGCCTTTGCCCAGTTCGGCCAGGTCCTTGGGCGACATCTTGTCCGTCATCTGCCCCAGGTCGAGGCCGGCGATCTGGAAGCTGCCGCCGTCGAGATTGACCTCGGCGTGGTCGGGAATCCGGCTTTTGGCCACCTCCCCCACGGCGATACCCATCAGCGCCAGCAGCAGGAAGATGCCTCCGGCCACCAGCGGCGCCCAGAAGAAGCCGCCCTTGTGCTCCCAGAACTCGCGTTGCAGCAGGCGCTTGAACACGTGGGTGCGGTGTGCGGGTGCGAAGGTCGCCCGCGGCGCGCCGTCATCGGGCATGCCGTCGGCCGCGCCCATTTCGTTTCGGATCGTGGCGTTCATGCGTAGGTTCCCTTCATCGTGGCGACGAACAGGTCGGCCAGGCCGGGTGTGCGGGTTTCGCCGTAGGCGGAGAGCTGCGACTGTGGCGGGCCGTCGAACAGCATCACGGTCTTGCCGAAGGGCAGGGCGCGCTCGTCGATCGGCTTGAGCGCGCGCGCGGCATCCAGATGGGCGCCCTCCACCAGGACCTCGGTGAAGCGCTCGCCGACCACTTCCATCGGCGCATCCAGCACTACCTTGCCGTCGCGGATGAACATCACATCGGTGAGGATGTGCTCGACCTCTTCCACCTGGTGGGTGGTGATGAGAATGGTCTTCTGGTCGTCGAAATAGTCCTCCAGCAAACGCTGGTAGAACTGCTTGCGGTAGAGGATGTCCAGTCCCAGGGTCGGTTCGTCCAGCACCAGCAGCTTGGCGTCGATCGCCATCACCAGGGCAAGATGCAGCTGCACGATCATGCCCTTGGACAGTTCGCGTACGCGCATCTGCGGCTTGAGCTGGGTATTGGCCAGGAAGCGGTCGCAGCGGGCGTGGTCGAAGCGCGGATGCACCCCTGCGACGAACTCGATCGCCTCACGCACCCGGATCCAGCGCGGCAGCACCGCCACGTCGGCGATGAAGCAGACATCGTTCATCAGCTCGTCGCGCTGGGTCCGCGGATCGCGGCCGAGGACGTTGAGTTCGCCCTCGAACGGGATCAGGCCGAGGATCGCCTTGAGCGCTGTGGTCTTGCCCGCGCCGTTGGGGCCGATCAGGCCGACGATGCGCCCGGGCTGGATGGTGAACCGGGTCGAATCCAGTGCAAGCTTGTTCTTGTAGGCCTTGCGCAGGCCGCTGGCGGTGACGATGGCGCCGCCGTTCATGGGCATGCTCATTTCGTGCTCCACTTGCTGTTCGGATCCAGAAGTTCGGCCGGGCTCAGGCCCAGGCGCGAGATGCGCTCGAGCACCAGCGGCCATTCCTCGCGCAGGAAGCGTTCGCGCTCGTTGCCGAGCAGCTTCTTCGATGCTTCATCGGTTACGTACATCCCCAGTCCCCTACGTTTTTCGACGAGTGCTTCGTCCGCGAGCTCCTGATAGGCGCGCGAGACGGTGATCGGATTGAGCTGATATTCGGCGGCCACCTGGCGCACGGACGGCAGGGCGTCGCCGGGCTTGAGCACGCCATCGAGCATCATCGCGATGACGCGCTCCTTCAGCTGGCGGTAGATCGGAGCGCCATCGCTCCATTGGATCGCGGTCATGAGGTCAGCTCCGCGCTGCGAACGAGAAATAGGGCATCGCCAGGGTCTGGCGGCTGCGGCGGGTTGGCTTGAGCGGTTTGCGCGGTTCGGCGGCGGCGCCGGCTTCGAGGTCCTTGACCGCCGACTCCACCGTGATTTCGAGGGCATCCCCGGTTGCCTGGACCGCCACCTCGGTCCCGGGCACGGTGGCCGTGGTCGCCTCCACTTGGGTCCGGACTACACCAGCCGGAGCGGAGGGCAGGGGACGGACGGCCATCAGGCCGAACGCCGTGACGGTGGCGACAGCCAACAAGCCCATGAGGCTGTTGTGAAGCTTGTGCCGGGTACGGGCCAGGGCGTTCATGGCGTGTTCCTTGACTGGTGTTGTATTAAACTATAACACCAAAACACAGGCAGTCAAGCGGGGCGGTGAACAATTCCGCCCAACTAAAGTCATACTTGCCTTATAGTTGACTGATACGGGAAGAAATGCATTTTAAATCAATGATTTGCGTCGCATTGATGAGCTTGGCGGCGCTGCCCGCCCTGGCTGGCGAGGCGTTGCTGGATCACGATTTCCGGCCGCTCGCGGGGAAAGCGCCGGTCAATCTGCGCCAGACCTACGCCGGCAACGTGCTGCTGGTGGTCAATACCGCGAGCAAATGCGGCTTCACGCCGCAGTTCGAGGGTCTCGAGGCGCTGCATGCGAAGTACGGTGGCAAGGGATTCGCCGTGCTCGGTTTCCCGTCCGGCGACTTCAAGAGCCAGGAGTTCGAGGACGAGAAACAGATCCAGCAGTTCTGCACGCTCACCTACGGGGTCAAATTCCCGATGTTCGAGAAGGTGCATGTGGTGGGCAAACAGGCCACGCCGCTGTATCGCGATCTCGCCGAGGCCAGCGGACAGGAGCCGCAGTGGAACTTCCACAAGTATCTGATCGGCCGCGACGGACGGTTGATCGCCGGCTACGGCAGCAAGACCGCGCCGGACGATCCCGCGCTGGTGGCCGCAATCGAAGCTGCGCTGCAGGCGCCACATCCGCAGGCACCAGCTCCGGCCCGCTGAGGCGGAGATTGCCGCTGCAACCTGCAGCCGCGAGAATACGCAGCTGATCGCGTCGCCTCGTGCGATGCGCCACACCTTTATGGAGTTGTCGATGAAGTCATACATGCGCGGTCTGGTTGCGCTCGCGATGGGCCTGGCCGCGGCGTTCGGCGCTGCGGCGCAAAGCCCGGCACCGGCTCGACCGGGGGACAAGGCCGAACTCGCCAGCGAACGCGACAAGGTGAGCTACATGGTCGGAATGGATGTCGGGCGTTCGATCGAGCCGGTCAAGGGCGACATCGACCTGACGGCGTTCGAGCGTGCGGTGCGCAACGCGTTCGATGGCGGCAAACCGCTGCTCGACGAGGCCCAGACCCGTCAGGTGGGGCAGGCGCTGATGCAGACGATTGCCGCGCGGCGCGGACAGACGCCGCCCGGTCAGGCGCCCGGCACCCCGGTGGCCGCGCCGGCCAAGGACAAGGTCGGCCTGCTGGTGGGCGCGGACGTCGGACGCTCGCTGGCACCGATCGCCGACGAGATCGATTTCGCGGTCTTCATGCAGGCGCTGCGCTCGACTTTGGCCGGCGGCAAGCCGCTGCTTGGCGACGAGGAGGCCAATGCGACCCGTGCGGCGTTCTCGCAGCGGATCCAGGGCAAGCTGCAGGCCCAGGCCGCGGCGCTGGGCGAGAAGAACAAGGCCGAAGGCACGACGTTCCTGACCGGGAACAAGGCCGTCAAGGGCGTTTTCACCACGCCTTCGGGTCTGCAGTACATGGTGCTGCGCCAGGGCACCGGCCCACGGCCCAAGCCCGGCGACAACGTGCGCGTGAACTATCGCGGCACGCTGCTGGACGGCACCGTGTTCGACAGTTCCTACGATCGCGGCCAGCCGGCGGAATTTCCGCTCGGCGGGGTGATCGCGGGCTGGCAGGAAGGCCTGGCGTTGATGCCCGTCGGCGCGAAGTACCGTTTCTGGATCCCCGGCGAGCTGGGCTATGGTGCACAGGGATCGCCCGGTGGTCCGATCGGCCCGAACGCCGTGCTCGTGTTCGACGTGGAACTCATGGGCATTCTGTAACGCCCACCCCTGCGCAGGGCCGCGTTCAGCGGCCCGCCTGCACCCTGCGATTCTGCGGCCCTGGCGGCCGCCAACCGGAGTCAATATCGCGATGAATTCACCACTGCGCATGCGTACCGCCATTCTGGCGCTCGCCACGTTCGCCTTCCTGGCGGCCTGCAACAAGGCGGCCGACAAGCCGGCCGAGCCCGCCGCCGACAAGGCACAGGCTGCCGACGGAAAGGACGACGGGGCGCTCAAGATTGCCGGCCTGCCCACGGACAAGGAGCAGGCCAGCTACATGATCGGCATGCGGATGGCCAAGCAGCTCGAGCCGCTCAAGGACGACGTCAGCGTCGACACCATCGCCCGCGCGATCAAGTCCTCGCTGGCCGGTGAAAAGCTGCTGATGACCGAGGAGCAGGCCAGCCAGGTCGAGATCGCCTTCGGCGAGAAGATGCGCGCCAAGCAGATCGCCGAAATGATGGCCAAGGGTCGCAAGAACGCAGAGGCCGGAACGAAGTTCCTGGCCGAGAATGCGAAGAAGCCGGGGGTGAAGACCACGGCTTCGGGCCTGCAGTACCAGGTCATCACCGAAGGCAAGGGCGCCAAGCCGAAGGAAAGCGACGTGGTGAGCGTGCAGTACAAGGGCACCGAGCTCGACGGCAAGGTCTTCGACAGCTCCTACGATCGCGGCGAACCGGCCATGATTCCGTTGGCGCAGGTGGTCCCGGGCTGGCGCGAGGGCATTCTGCTGATGCCGGTTGGCAGCAAGTACAAGCTATGGATTCCGTCCAAGCTGGGCTACGGAGAGAACCCGCCGCCGGGCGCGCCGTTCGGCCCGAACGCGACGCTCGCGTTCGAAGTGGAACTGCTCGACATCGTCAAGCAGCCGCCTTCGGCGGCGCAGTAAGCGATCCGGAAGATCCAGTGCGTTCCGGCGCCGGTTCCGTCCGGCGCCTCGTTTTGAGGAAAGATGCAGATGCGAGTCACTATCTTCGGCACCGGCTATGTCGGTCTGGTCACCGGCACCTGCCTTGCGGAAGTGGGACACGATGTCGTGTGCGTCGACATCGACCAGGCGAAGGTGGACGGCCTCAACCGCGGGATCCTGCCGATCTATGAGCCTGGGCTGGAACCGCTGGTCAAGTCCAACCATGCCACGGGCAAATTGCGTTTCACGACCGACGCGCCCGCTGCCGTCGCCTATGCGGAGACCATCTTCATCGCAGTCGGCACGCCGCCCGACGAAGACGGCAGCGCGGACCTGCAGTACGTACTCGCGGTGGCGCAAACCATCGGCGAACACCTCGAACGCCATGCGGTGGTGGTCGACAAATCCACGGTGCCGGTGGGGACCGCGGACAAGGTGCGCGCGCAGATCGCGGGCGTCCTGCAACGGCGCGGCGTGCAGGTAGGTTTCGACGTCGTGTCCAATCCCGAATTCCTCAAGGAAGGCGCCGCGGTCGAAGACTGCATGCGTCCGGACCGGATCGTCATCGGCGCCGACAGCCCGCGCGCGGTCGAGCAGCTCAAGCGCCTGTATGCCCCGTTCAACCGCAATCACGATCGGATCGTGGTGATGGACGTGCGCTCGGCCGAGCTGACCAAGTACGCGGCCAATGCAATGCTTGCGACCAAGATCAGTTTCATGAACGAGATCGCGAACATCGCCGAGAAGGTCGGTGCGGACATCGAGCATGTGCGCCATGGCATCGGTTCGGATCCGCGCATCGGCTGGCATTTCATCTATCCCGGCGCGGGCTACGGCGGCTCGTGCTTCCCCAAGGACGTGCAGGCGCTGGCGCGCACCGCGCAGCAGAACGGCTACCGCGCCGAACTGCTCGACGCGGTGGAAGCGGTCAACGATCGGCAGAAGAGCCACCTGTTCGAGCTGATGGTCCGGCACTACGGCGGCGAGGCGGCCCTGAGAGGCAAGACCTTCGCGCTCTGGGGCCTGGCATTCAAGCCGAACACCGACGACATGCGCGAGGCTTCCAGCCGCCGGCTGCTGGAGCAGCTATGGGCCGCCGGCGCAACGGTGCGCGCCTTCGATCCGGAAGCGATGCACGAGACCACGCGCATCTACGGCGAGCGCAGCGACCTGGCCCTGTGCAAGAGCGGATCCGAGGCGCTGGACGGCGCCGATGCGCTGCTGGTGGTGACGGAATGGAAGCAGTTCCGCAGTCCCGATTTCCTGGCGCTGAAGACGCGGCTCGCCGACGCGGCGATTTTCGACGGACGCAATCTTTACGATCCGGCCGAAGTCGAAGCCGCGGGCCTCGCCTATTGGGGCATCGGCCGCGGTCGGTCCATCGCGATCGCTTGAGCATGACAACGGATCTGGAAACACGGATCACCGAACTGGAAACGCGGCTCGCGTTCCAGGAACAGGCACTGCAGGAGCTGAGCGATGCGCTGGCGGTGGCGCGCAGCGAAGCCGAGCACAGCGCGTCGCTGCTGCGCAGGGTGCTGTCGGAACTGGCTCACGGGCGTGGTGGGGTGGGCGGCGACCCCGCCGATGAACCCCCGCCTCCTCATTACTGATCTGACGACGCCGGCACCACGATGAGCGACTCGCTGCGCGATCAACTGCTCGGGCTCGGCTTCAAGCCTGCCCCCAAACCTGCGAAACCTGCATCCAGGCCTGGGCCAAAGCACCCGCGTGACGAGGACAGGCGGCGCCAGGGAAAGCCGGGCAAGCCGAATTCCGCAGGCACGTCCGCGGGAAAGCCGCGAGCGCCGGCGAAAACCAGCGAGATGGACTTGGCCAAGGCCTACGCGATCCGTGCGCAGCAGGAGAAGCAGGAACGCATCGAGGCCGAGCGCCAGAAGCAGGAAGCTGCGCGCCTGCGTCGCGAAGCCAAGGCGCGCCTGGCCGAGCTGCTGAAGGACAAGGCGCTGAACGTGGCCGAAGCCGAGATCGCGCGCCATTTTCCCTACGGCGGCAAGATCAAGCGGGTGTACGTGACCCCGGAACAGCTCATCCGGCTCAATGCCGGTGAACTGGGGGTGCTGCAACTCGACGGTCGTTATCTGCTGGTGACCGCGGAAGTCCTGGCCCAGGCCGAAACGATCCTTCCGGCAGCGGTGGCGCTGCGGGTCGATCCGGACGCTCCAGCATCCGACGATCCGTATGCCAACCCGAAATACCAGGTACCCGACGACCTGGTGTGGTGAGGGCATCGGAGGCCGGCGCGCGCCGGCGCCTTATCGCGGAATCACGTTGATCGCGCCGCGATCGCCTCCCGCTCACCGCATTGCCCAACGCGCCGCAGCGCGCTACGGGGCTGCAACTGCCAGCTGTCCTTATTCCGGGTCGTAATCCAGGTTCGACGCCAGCCAGCGCTCGGCCTTGGCGACCGGCACGCCCTTGCGCCGTGCGTAGTCCTCGACCTGCTCCTTCGAGACCCGGCCGACCACGAAGTACTGGCTCTGCGGGTGACTGAAGTAGTAGCCCGAGACGGCAGCCGTGGGCAGCATGGCGAAGCTTTCGGTTAACGTCATGCCTGCATTGCCGCCGGCATCGAGCAGTCGGAACAGCGTGGCCTTCTCGCTGTGTTCGGGGCAGGCCGGATAACCCGGGGCGGGGCGGATCCCGGCATACCTCTCTGCGATCAGGGCCTCGTTGTCCAGCGTTTCGTCCACGGCATAGCCCCAGAACTCCTTGCGCACGCGCTGGTGCAGGCGCTCGGCCAGCGCTTCGGCCAGGCGGTCGGCCAGCGCCTTGAGCAGGATCGCGTTGTAGTCGTCGTGGTCGGCTTCGAAACGTGCGACGTGGGCGTCGATGCCGATTCCGGCGGTCACCGCAAACCCGCCGATCCAGTCCTGCGTGCCGGACGTTTGCGGGGCGATGAAATCCGCGAGACAGAAGTCCGGCCGGTCGGCGGGTTTGTCGACCTGCTGGCGCAGGAAATGCAGGGTCGTGGTTTCTCCGTCGCCGGACGACAACACGACGTCGTCGCCGACGCTGTGCGCCGGCCACAGGCCGAACACCGCCTTCGCCCGCAGCCATCGTTCCGCGATGATCCGGTCGAGCATCGCCTTGGCATCGTCGAACAACTCCCGGGCCTGCGGCCCGACGACCGCATCGTCCAGGATCGCCGGGTATTTCCCGGCCAGTTCCCAGGCATTGAAGAAAGGCGACCAGTCGATGTACGGACGCAGTTCGTCCAGCGGATAGTCATCGAACACATGCAGTCCGGGCTGGTTCGGTACCGGCGGGACGTAGTCGTCCCAGCCGCCGTCGAAGCGTTGGTTGCGCGCCTTCTCCAGACTGACCAGCCGCTTGCCTTCGCCGCGATTCCTGTGCCGCTCGCGGATCTCGGCGTAATCGGCCTCGTTGGCGGCGACAAACTTGCCGCGCATGTCCACGCTCACCAGCGACTGCGCCACGCCGACCGCGCGCGAGGCGTCCTTGACCCACACGGTCGGCGATGAGTAGTGCGGCGAGATCTTCAGCGCGGTATGCGCGCGCGACGTGGTCGCGCCGCCGATCAGCAGCGGTTGCGAGAAGCCCTGCCGCTTCATCTCGCGCGCGACATGGCTCATCTCCTCCAGCGAGGGCGTGATCAGCCCGGACAGGCCGATGATGTCGGCCGAGACTTCCCTGGCCTTGTCCAGAATGGTCTGCGCCGGGACCATCACGCCGAGATCGATCACCTCGAAGTTGTTGCACGCCAGCACCACGCCGACGATGTTCTTGCCGATATCGTGCACGTCGCCCTTGACCGTCGCCATGACGATCCGGCCGTTGTTCTTGGCGGTGTCGCCGGTACGCAGCTTCTCGGCTTCGATGAAGGGCAGCAGGTAGGCCACCGCCTTCTTCATCACCCGCGCGGACTTGACCACCTGCGGCAGGAACATCTTGCCGGCGCCGAACAGATCGCCGACCACGTTCATCCCGTCCATCAACGGGCCTTCGATCACGTCCAGGGGGCGGGTCGCCTGCGCGCGCGCCTCCTCGGTGTCGGCGTCGATGTACTGGTCGATGCCGTGCACCAGCGAGTGCGAGAGCCGCTCGCGCACCGGCTTCTCGCGCCAGGCGAGATCCTCGACCCGCTTCTCGCCCTTTTTCCCCTTGAACCTGTCGGCGATCTCCAGCAGCCGTTCGGTCCCGTCCTTGCGCCGGTTGAGCACCACATCCTCGACCCGCTCGCGCAGCTCGGGATCCAGGTCGTCGTACAGCGGCAGCGCGCCGGCGTTGACGATGCCCATGTCCATGCCCGCCCGGATGGCGTGGTACAGGAACACCACATGGATCGCCTGCCGGACTGGTTCGTTGCCCCGGAACGAGAAGCTCACATTCGACACGCCGCCAGAAACGTGGCTGTAGGGGAAGCGGCGCTTGAGCTCCCGGGTCGCCTCGATGAACGCCACCGCGTAATCGTCGTGCTCCTCGATGCCGGTGGCGATCGCGAACACGTTGGGATCGAAGATGATGTCCTCGGGCGGGAAGCCGATTTCGCCGGTGAGCAGCCGGTAGGCGCGCGAGCAGATCTCGACCTTGCGCTCGACCGTGTCCGCCTGGCCGGCTTCGTCGAATGCCATCACCACCACCGCCGCGCCATAGCGGCGCACCAGCCGCGCCTGGCGCAGGAACTCGGCTTCGCCTTCCTTCATCGAGATCGAATTGACGATGCCCTTGCCCTGCAGGCACTTCAGGCCGGCTTCGATCACGCTCCACTTCGAGGAATCCACCATCACCGGGATACGGGCGATGTCGGGTTCGGCGGCGATCAGGTTCAGGTAATCGACCATCGCCCGTTCCGAATCGAGCATGCCCTCGTCCATGTTGACGTCGAGCACCTGGGCGCCGTTCTCCACCTGCTGGCGCGCGACCACGATGGCCTCGTCGAAGCGACCCTCCAGGATCAGCTTCTTGAATTGCGCGCTGCCGGTGACGTTGGTGCGCTCACCGATGTTGATGAAGTTGGATTCCGGCGTAATCTGCAGCGGTTCCAGGCCGGAGAGGCGGGTCTGGCGGGGGAGTGCGGTCATTTCAGCGTTGGGTTCCATTCGTCCTGGGCGTAGGGCCGAACGGCCGGAGTCGAAGGGCGTGTTTCGCGAAGGGCGTCCTTCGACTTCTGCGCTGCGCGCATACGCTCAGGACGAACGACATCAGCGGGCACCTGAGAGGGAATCAGGCGGCGGCTTCCAGTTGCGGCAACTGCCGCGGAGGGACGCCCCGCACCGCCTCGGCGATCGCGCGGATGTGGTCGGGCGTGGTGCCGCAGCAGCCGCCGACCAGATTGAGCAATCCGGCCTCGGCGAATTCCTGCAGTACCTCCGCCATGTCCTCGGGCGTCTCGTCGTAGCCGCCGAAGGCATTGGGCAGGCCTGCGTTGGGATGGGTGCTGACATAGGTATCGGCTACCTGCGCGAGCACATCCACATGCGCGCGCAGGTCCTTGGCGCCGAGCGCGCAGTTGAGCCCGATCGATAGCGGGCGCGCGTGCCGCAGCGAGTACCAGAACGCCTCCGCGGTCTGGCCCGACAGCGTGCGCCCGGAGGCATCGGTGATGGTCCCGGAAATCAGGACCGGCAGGCGCGCACCGCGGGCGTCGAACTCTTCTTCGATCGCGAACAGCGCGGCCTTGGCATTGAGGGTGTCGAAGATGGTTTCGACCATCAGCACGTCGCTGCCGCCGTCGATCAGACCGCGCGTGGCCTCGCGGTAGGCTTCGGCCAGTTCGTCGAAGCTGGTGGCGCGGAATCCGGGGCGGTTCACGTCCGGGCTGAGCGACGCGGTGCGGCTGGTCGGGCCCAGCACGCCGATCACGAACCGCGGCTTAGCCGGGTCCTTCGCCTCGGCTTCGTCGCAGGCCGCGCGCGCGAGCGCCGCGCCTTCCCGGTTCAACTCATACACCAGGTGTTGCAGGCGATAGTCCGCAAGCGAGATCGAGGTCGAATTGAAGGTATTGGTTTCGATCAGGTCGGCGCCGGCCTGGAGGTAGTCCGCATGGATGCTGCGGATGATGTCGGGGCGGGTCAGGGTGAGCAGGTCGTTGTTGCCGCGCTGGTCGTGCGCTTCGCAACCGCAGCCGTCGCCGTGGGCATGGCCGTCGGCGGCGAATAAGGCATCGTAGCCGCGGGCGAAGCGCTCGCCCCGGTAATCGGCTTCCTGCAGCTCGTGGCGCTGGATCATGGTGCCCATGGCGCCGTCGATGACCAGGATGCGCTGGGCGAGGGCAGCCTCGAGCTTGGCGACGCGTTCGGGATGGAGCCAGGGAAGCTGTTTCATGGTTTGACTCCGATCAGCGAGATCACTTCGAAATGCGGTGGGCGTTTTTCGCGAGTGACGGTCTCGCATGAGGCCACGCGCAGGCCGCTTTTCTCCATGAAGCGCCGCATCTCCTTGGGCGTGAATCCAAGATTCACATGGCCATAGGCCTGCACCACAACCTTGTGTTCGTGCCGGGCCAGGCTGCTCAGGAGCAGCCGGCCGCCAGGCCGCAACACGCGCGCCGCTTCGGAGACGGCCTGGGCGGGCCGCGCCGCGTAGGTCAACGCGTGCATCAGCACGACCAGGTCGAAACTGGCTGCCTCGAAGGGCAGGGCATGCATGTCCCCCTCGCGCACCTCGACATTGCGATGCCCGCGCAGACGCTCGCTGGCGGCGGCGACCACGCGCGCGCTGGTATCGACGCAGACATAACGTCCCGAATGCGGGGCCAGCAGCTCGGCCAGCACGCCATCGCCCGATGCGATATCCAGGACATCGCCCGGTTCGAGCAGGGGCAGGGCGGTACGCGCGAGCGCCTCCCAGGTGCGGCCGGGGGAATAGTGCCGCTCCATGTCGCCGGCCACGCTGTCGGCCCAGTTGGCGTCCGCGGCGCGCGCGGCCAGCACCGCCGGCACGCGCTCGGCGTCCTGGCGCAGTAGTGGATCGTCGCTGCCTACGCTCAGGGCCTGCCAGAGCGCACGCTGGGCGGGGTCGAGCGCCGCTTCGTCGAAGCGGTAATAGGCGGAGACGCCGGAACGCCGGTCGCGCACCAGCCCGGCTTCCTTCAGCCGGGCCAGATGGGTCGATACCCGCGGCTGCGCCAGCCGGGTGATCGCCGACAGTTCGGCGACGGTCAGCTCCTCCCCCTCCAGCAGCGCGAGCAACCGCACCCGGGTCGCGTCGGCGAAGGTCTTGAGCACCCCCGACCAGCCCTCCAGGTCCATAGATATCTTCCTATCGCGATATAAGGATGAATGCTATGCCGGTGCGGCGCGAGCGTCAAGAAAGGGCCGGAGCAGGGCACACGCCAGGCGCGCGCAAAGGGCCAATTACCGTTTCAGGGCGCGGGCCCCTAAAATGTGCGGCCCTGCAGCAATGGTTGGCGGAGCGTTCATGGATTTCGGTTACAGCGAAGAGCAACTGATGATCCAGGACGTGGCCCGGCGCATCGCCCGGGAGAAGATCGCACCGGCCGCCGAGCATTTCGACCGGACTGGCGAGTTCCCGCTGGAGAACATCCAGCTACTGGGCGAAAACGGCCTGATGGGCATCGAGGTGCCGACCGAATACGGCGGCGCCGGGATGGACCCGATCGCATACGTGCTGGCCATGATCGAGATCGCGGCCGGCGACGCGGCGCATTCGACCATCATGTCGGTGAACAACTCGCTGTTCTGCAACGGAATCCTGACCCACGGGACCGAGGAACAGAAGCAGAAGTACGTGCGCGCCATCGCCGAAGGGGCCGAGATCGGCGCCTTCGCCCTGACCGAACCGCAATCGGGATCCGATGCGACCGCGATGAAATGCCGCGCCACCAGGCAGGCCGACGGAACCTACCTGATCAATGGCAAGAAGAGCTGGATCACCTCCGGTCCGGTCGCCAAGTATTTCGTGCTGTTCGCGATGACCGATCCGGACAAGGCGGCGCGCGGCATCACCGCGTTCCTGGTGGACGGCGATCGCGCCGGTCTGCATCGCGGCAAGACCGAGCCCAAGCTCGGGATTCGCGCCTCGGCGACCTGCGAGATCGAGTTCGCCGACTATGTCGCCCAACCCGAGGAGGTGCTGGGCGAGGAAGGTCATGGCTTCAAGATCGCCATGGGCGTGCTGGATGCCGGCCGTATCGGGATCGCCAGCCAGGCCATCGGCATCGGCCGAGCCGCCTACGACGCGACGCTAGCCTATGTGCGCGAGCGCAAGGCCTTCGGCCAGCCGATCGGCGCTTTCCAGATGACCCAGGCCAAGATCGCCGACATGAAGTGCAAGCTCGACGCGGCCCTGCTGCTGACGCTGCGTGCGGCCTGGAAGAAGGGTCGCGGCGAGCGTTTCACCACCGAAGCCGCGGTTGCGAAGCTGACCGCGTCCGAGGCGGCGATGTGGATCGCGCACCAGGCCGTGCAGATCCACGCCGGCATGGGCTACAGCAAGGAAATGCCGATCGAGCGTTACTTCCGCGATGCCAAGATCACCGAGATCTACGAGGGCACCAGCGAGATCCAGCGGCTGGTGATCGCACGACATGAAACGGGATTGCGCTGAGGCCCTACTCAACGGCGTGTCTTCGCCCATTTCGCCAGTAGCAGATGCAGTCCGAGCATCCGCGGGGCGGCGGTCCTCCAAGGCCGCCGCCGGGGTGTCGTCCCCCATTTCCGCCTGTCGCTTATGCTGCCCGTGCCCCCGGGGGGGGGGGGCCCCCCCGCCCCCCCCCCCCGCGGGTTTTCCGCTTCAAACGCTGCACGCATCCAGCTTGAAATAAAAGGCAGCTCCAACCCTTCTCCCAGGTCTCCGAACATGATTGCCAAGACTTCCGCCGTGCGTCGCAAGGTTGAAAGGAAAGAGCCGGAGAAGCCGCTGCTGCTCGACCCCGTCTTCGCTGCGATCCGCAAACTGGCTGGCAAGACCCGCCAGGAGGATGCCGCCGCGTTCGCGCAGGCCTTCTACCACCGGATGGGCGAGGATGAGCTTCCGCTGCATACGCCGGAAGGCTGGGCCGCGCTGGCCAACGACTTCCTGGAATTCGCGCGCAACCGCAAGCCCGGGTCGCCCGCCGTGCGCCTGTTCAATCCCACCCTCAAGCAGCACGGTTGGGAAACGCCGCACACGGTGGTGCAGATCGTCAACGACGACATGCCGTTCCTGGTGGATTCGGTGACCATGGCGCTGGCCGAGCAGGGCATTGGCGTGCATGTGCTGGGCCATCCTGTGCTGCAGATCGCGCGCGACAGGGCGGGCAGGATGACCGCGATCGGCAGCGGGTCGCCCGAATCGCTGATGCACCTGGAGATCGATCGCCAATCCGCGGACGATGCCAGGTGGCTCGAGGCCGGGCTGCGCAGCGTGCTCGCGAACGTGCGCGCGATCGTCGAGGACTGGCCGGCGATGCGCGAGCGGATGATCGAAGTGGCCGACGACATCATCGAGCGCCACCTGCCGGTCTCCGATGAAGGGCGACGCGAGGCCCAGGAATTCCTGCGTTGGGCGGCCGACGATCACTTCACCTTCCTCGGTTACCGGGAGTACGAAGTGGTCAAGAAGGACAAGGTCGAGGTGCTGCGCGCGGTGGAGGGCAGCGGCCTGGGCCTGCTGCGCGGCGCCGAACCGGGCAAGCCGCGACCGCTGAAGTCGCTGGCCGCGCATCACATGCCGCAGTCCGGCTCGGTCGATGCGCTGATCCTGACCAAGACCAATTCGCGCGCCAGCGTGCATCGGCCCGGCTATATGGACTACATCGGCGTGCTCAGCTTCGACGCCAGGGGCAGGCCGATCGCCGAGGAGCGCTTCATCGGCTTGTACACGTCCAGCGCCTACAACCGGCGACCTTGGGATATCCCGATCGTGCGCGAACGCTTCGAGCACGTAATGCGCCAGTCCGGGTTCAAGGCCGGCGGCCACAGCGGCAAGGCGCTTCGGCACATCCTCGAATCGCTGCCGCGCGACGAGCTGTTCCAGGCCAACGAAGCCGAACTCTACCGGCTCGCCACCGGCATCCTGGGCCTGCAGGAACGGGTGCGCAGCAAGCTGTTCCTGCGCCAGGACCGCTATGGCCGTTTCTGGTCGGCGCTGGTGTACCTGCCGCGCGAGCGCTACAACACCGATGTGCGCCTGGCCATCGAGCACCTGTTGCGCGATTCGCTGCATGCGGACCGCGTCGACAGCACCGTGCAGGTGGGCGACTCGCCGCTGGCGCAGCTGCATGTCATCGTGCGCCCGCGACCCGGCGAGACGGCGAAGGTCGACGTGGCCAAGCTGGAAGCCGACCTGGCCAGCATCGTGCGCAACTGGCAGGACGATCTGCGCGAACGCCTGGTGGCCGAACACGGCGAGGAACGCGGGCTGGAACTGGCCAGCCGCTACGGCCGCGCCCTGCCGGCGGGCTACATCCAGGAGGTCTCGCCGGCGCTGGTCGCCGCCGACATCCGTCACCTGGATTCGCTGCGCTCGCCAGAGGATCTCGCGCTGAGCCTGCATCGCAGCCACCGCGGCGTCGGCGGACTGCGCTTCAAGTTCTACCGTCAGCTCGATGACATTCCGCTGTCGGACGCCCTGCCGATGATCGAGAACATGGGCCTGCGAGTGCTTTCCGAACACCCCTACCGGATCGAGCTGCCGGGCGAGGGCGGGGCGACCGAGCCGGTTTACATCCAGGATTTCGAGGTCGAGCTCGCACCGGCCAAGGGCGCGCGCAGCGAAATCGACATCGACGCGATCGATGCGCAGTTCGAGGATGCGTTCCTGCAGGTCTGGCGCGGCCTGGCCGAAAACGACGGATTCAACCGCCTGATCCTCGCTGCCGGATTGAACTGGCGCCAGGTGGCGATGCTGCGCGGTTACAGCAAATACCTGCAGCAGCTGGGCGTGCCGTTCTCCCAGGCCTATGTGGAGGAGACATTCGCCCGCCACCCGCTGATCGCGCGGCTGATGGTGGAGCTGTTCGAGAGTCGCTTCGATCCCGCCGGCGAAGGCAAGCAGGCCCAACGCGCGGCCGAAGCACGCATGGGCGAGCAGCTCGTGCGGATCACCGCCGGCGATGCTGCGATGGACAAGCTGCTCAAGCCGGTCACGGAAGGGACGCATCCGGATCGGGCAGAACGCTACGAGGCAGTGCGCGCCGCGATCAAGGCGCTGCTCGACAGCAGCGTGTCGAGCTTGGACGAGGACCGCATTCTGCGCAGCTTCATCGGCGTGATCGATGCCACCCTGCGCACCAGCTACTACATCCAGTACCGCGACGGGAAACGCGCGGACGGCGGCCCGGCCGATTACATCAGCTTCAAACTCGATTCGGCGCGCGTGCCCGACCTGCCCAAGCCCAGGCCCTATCGCGAGATCTTCGTATACGGGCCGCGCCTTGAAGGCGTGCACCTGCGCTTCGGCCCGGTAGCGCGCGGCGGGCTGCGCTGGTCCGACCGCCGCGAGGACTTCCGCACCGAGGTGCTGGGCCTGGTCAAGGCGCAGATGGTGAAGAACACCGTGATCGTGCCGGTGGGTTCGAAGGGCGGCTTCTTCTGCAAGCAGCTGCCCGATCCATCGGTCGACCGGGATGCGTGGTTCAACGAAGGGGTGGCCTGCTACAAGCGCTTCATCAACGCACTGCTCGACATCACCGACAACCTGGTCGACGGCAAGGTGGCGCATCCGGCCAACGTGGTCCGCCACGATGCGGACGATCCGTACCTGGTGGTGGCCGCCGACAAGGGAACGGCGACGTTCTCGGACATCGCCAACGGGATCGCCCAGGCGCACGGCTTCTGGCTCGACGATGCCTTCGCCTCCGGTGGTTCGGTCGGCTACGACCACAAGGGTATGGGCATCACGGCCAGGGGTGCGTGGGAATCGGTCAAGCGCCATTTCCGTGCGATGGGCCGCGACTGCCAGAGCCAGGATTTCAGCTGCGTGGGCATCGGCGACATGTCCGGCGACGTGTTCGGCAACGGCATGCTGCTGTCCAGGCACATCCGCCTGCTCGCGGCGTTCGACCATCGGCACATCTTCATCGACCCCAATCCGGAGGTCGCCGCGTCGTTCAAGGAACGTGCGCGCATGTTCAAGCTTCCGCGTTCGAGCTGGGAGGACTACAACGCCAAGCTGATCAGCAAGGGCGGCGGCATATGGCCGCGCTCGGCCAAGTCGATTCCGATCTCGGCCGAGGCCCGCGCCGCGCTCGGCATCGACGGCGGCGCCAGCGCGATGAGCCCGGCGGAACTGATGAGCGCGATCCTCAAGGCGCCGGTAGACCTGCTGTGGAACGGTGGCATCGGCACCTACGTCAAGGCCGGCCGCGAAACCAATGCCGACGTCGGCGACCGCGCCAACAACGCGCTGCGCGTCAACGGCAGCGAGTTGCGCTGCAAGGTGGTGGGCGAGGGCGGCAACCTGGGCCTGACCCAGCTGGGCCGCGTCGAGGCAGCGCTGCACGGCGTGCTGCTCAACACCGACTTCATCGACAACTCGGCTGGCGTGGATACCTCGGATCACGAGGTCAACATCAAGATCCTGCTCAACAGCCAGGTACAGCAGAAGAAGCTGGCGCTGGATGCGCGCAACAAGCTGCTCGCGGCGATGACCGACGAGGTGGGGGCCCTGGTGCTCCACGACAACTATCGCCAGAACCAGGCGCTCAGCCTGATGGAACGCATGAGCCTGACCCGGCTGGGCTCCAAGCAGCACTTCATCCGCACGCTCGAGGCACAGGGCCTGCTCGACCGCCAGATCGAGTTCCTGCCTTCCGACGCCGAGATCGCCGAACGCAAGGCGCGGGGCCAGGGCCTGACCCGACCGGAACTGTCGGTGCTGCTGTCGTATTCCAAACTGGTCGCGTTCCAGCAGATGCTCGAGTCCGATGTCCCGGAAGACCCGTACCTGTCCAAGGAACTGGTGCGCTACTTCCCCGAGCCGCTGCAGAAGAAATACGCCAAGGCGATGGAAGGCCATCGCCTGAAGCGGGAAATCATCGCCACCGCGGTCACCAATTCCACCATCAACCGCATGGGTGCCACCTTCCTGCTGCGCATGCAGGAAGACAGCGGGCGTACCCCGGGCGAAGTGGCCAAGGCGTTCACCATTACCCGCGAAACGCTGGATGCACGCGAGCTGTGGACGCAGATCGATGCGCTCGATGGCGCGGTCGCCGAGTCGGTGCAGATCGATGCTCTGCTGGTGATCTGGCAGATGCAGCGCTCGTTCACCCGCTGGCTGCTGTCGCGCCCGGGGACGATCCCGGACATCCGGACCGCGGTCGACCGCTACCACGACGGCATCCGCGACATCCGTCGCGGCGAGGGAATCCTGCCCGATTCGCTGCGGCCGGACTACGAGACCTCGCTGCGCCGGTGGAAGGACAAGGGCATGCCGGCCGACCTGGGCGGTCAGCTCGCGGCGATTCCGTACCTGGAACCGAGCGCCGACATCATCGAACTCGCGCGTGAGCGCAAGTCCAGGCCTGTGGAGGTCGCGAAAGTGTATTTCCGGGTCGGCGAAGCGGTGCGCGCGCATTGGCTGCAGGAGCAGATCGAGGCGTTGATGGTGGAAGGCCGCTGGCATGCGGTCGCCCGCGGCGTGCTGCGCGACGAACTGGCCGAACAGCTGCGCAAGCTGACCGACCAGGTGCTGTCGATGCCGGGCGCCACGCCCGATGCCAAGGTCCAGGCATGGCTGCAGCGCGACGATCCGACCCTGCGCTTCACCCTGTCGATGCTCAATGAGGTCGCGGCGCAGAAGGCGCTGGATTACCCGACCGCGTCGGTGGCGGTGCAGCGTCTGTCGCAGCTCGCATCGCGCGGGTAACGTAGGGGGGGGGGGAAACCCCCCCCCCATAAACCCAAAAGAGGGGGGGTGCCCCCCCCACCCGAAGGAA
>NZ_JAKPBU010000008.1 GCF_022662495.1 Lysobacter sp. M2-1 | reverse complement strand
GTGCGGCGGGGGGGCCCCCCCCCCCCCTCTCTTCCCCCCCGCCGGGGGCGCCCCCCCCCCCCCCTACGGTATGCTCGCGCCATGACCGGGCCACGCATCGCCTTCCTCGCCAGCAATGCCGACGGCGCGCAGCAGGCGCTCACCGACCTGGTCGCGGCGCACGGCCTGCACGAGCCTGCCGACGCCGATGTGCTGTGCGCGCTGGGTGGGGACGGTTTCATGCTCCAGACCCTGCACCGGCACGGTGCGCTCGGCAAGCCGGTATTCGGCATGAAGCTGGGTACGGTCGGCTTCCTGATGAACCAGCACCGGAACGAGGGGCTGGTCGAGCGCATCGCCGCCGCCGAGCCCGCCGTGCTGCGGCCGTTGGAGATGCTGGCGCAGACCGAGTCGGGCGCCACGGTCGGATCGCTGGCCTACAACGAGGTGTCGCTGCTGCGGCAGACCCGGCAGGCCGCGCACCTGGCGATCGACCTCAACGGCAAGCCGCGCCTGGAAGAGTTGATCTGCGACGGGGTCATGGTCGCCACGCCGGCCGGCAGCACCGCCTACAACTTCTCGGCGCACGGTCCGATCATTCCGCTCGGCGCTTCGGTGATCGCGCTCACGCCGATCGCCGCGTTCCGACCCCGACGCTGGCGCGGCGCCCTGCTCAAGGCAGACACCGAAGTGCGCTTCCGGGTCGTGGATCCCTACAAGCGCCCGGTCAGCGCCACCGCCGACTCGCACGAGGTGCGCGACGTGACCGAAGTAGTGATCCGCGAGTCCCGCGACCGCACCGTGACCCTGCTGTTCGACCCCGAGCACAACCTTGAGGAACGCATCCTCAGCGAGCAGTTCGTGGTCTAGCGGTCGACCCACGCACGGGGGCGCGGCACCGCGCTGGCCGCCCCTGCCGCGGGCGAGGCGCGTCGGTAGCCGGGCAACCGGTGACGCGGACGGTCCATATGCGTCGATCGTTGCGGCATGGCATGCGGAAGGAATCGGCCGGCCGTCACGCTTTTCCGGACAATTGGGGCAGGCACGTTTCGTGCTTGCTTACTCGATGTCACCGCTGCCGGCGCCTTCGTGCGAAGACGCGCGCGTGACTGGGGAGGGAATGCGTATGCAAACCGAATCTTCGATCCGCCCCCTGCGGGGCGAGGGGCTGGTCCGCGCGATGCTCACCCTCGCGCTGGCCGCGGGCGTGGTGTGGGCGCTGCTCGGGGGCGGGTCCTAGCGCATCGTGCGGTCGGCGCCTGCGTCGGCGCTCCGGGTCTCGCTTCGCGAGACGCGGAGGGTCGATACTGGCGCCATGGCCCCCCTCGAATCTGCACGGCCGGCGCAGCTTGGCGCGCTTGCCTCCGCATCGGCGCAACCGCTGGTCGTCGCCATCACCGCGCGCGCGCTGTTCGACCTGGAGGACAGCCACGGCCTGTTCGAGCGCAAGGGCATCGATGCGTATGCCGACTACCAGCGCACTCGCGAGGACGACGTGCTCGAACCGGGAATCGCCTTTTCGCTGGTCCGCAAGTTGCTGGCGCTAAACCGCGATATTCCCAACGAAGCGCCGCACGTAGAGGGCAAACTGGTTGAAGTGATCCTGCTGTCGCGCAACAGCGCCGACACCGGCCTGCGCATCTTCAATTCGATCCAGCACCACGGCCTGGACATCCGCCGCGCGACCTTTACCTCGGGCGCGCCGGTCTGGCCCTACATCCGGCCCTTCGGGGCGCAGCTGTTCCTGTCTGCGAATCCCGAATCGGTACGCCGCGCCCTGGAAGCAGGGGTGGCCGCGGCGACCATCCTGCCGGCGCGGGCGCCGGAATCCGTGCACGGGCAGCTGCGGATCGCCTTCGATGGCGATGCGGTGATCTTCAGCGACGAAAGCGAGCGGGTGTCGCGCGAGCAGGGCGTGGAAGCCTTCGGCAGGCACGAGCGCGAACGTGCGCACGAGCCTCTGTCCGGCGGCCCGTTCCGCGGCTTCCTCGACGCCCTGCATCGCCTGCAGGCGGCATTTCCAGCGGGCGATGACGCGCCCATTCGCACCGCTCTGGTGACCGCACGTTCCGCGCCTGCGCATGAGCGGGTGATCCGTACCCTGCGCGAATGGGATGTACGCCTGGACGAGGCCCTGTTCCTCGGCGGCCGCGAAAAGGGTCCGTTCCTGCAGGCTTTCGGCGCCGACATCTTCTTCGACGACTCGTTGCACAACATCGATTCGGCCCGCCAGTACATCGCCGCCGGACACGTGCCGCACGGGGTGGCGAACCCGTAGGGTGCGCCCTGGCGCTCTCGAAGAACTCGCTAAAGAGCGGTGGGCATGGGGCACCATCCGCGGAACGCACCGAAGACGTGCGCCAGGACGCACCATCTCACGCAACCAGCGCAAAACGGTGCATCGGGGCGCACTACCTCGAAGAACCTCGCAAAAAATGGTGCGCCGGGACATACCCTACAGGGGCAGGCGGATATCGCTCAGCTTCCAGCGCAAGCCGTTGCGGGTCATGACGAAGACGATGGGCCGGCCCTGGTCGTCCCGCACCGTGGCGGTGAAGCGCGACGTGGACTCGTAACGGTACTCCGCGCGCTGCAGCGGTTGCGGCCTTTCGCCCGCGACTGTGGAGGGGTCCGCCACGTCGGGATGCGCGATGCCATCGCCGATCCGGTTCCAGATCTTGCGTCCTTCCATCAGCGCGCCCAGGCCGACCGGCGTCACCATGGCTTCGACCGCGCCATTGACCAGGCCGCCGGCCACGGTCAGGCCGATGGCGCCGAGCATGCCGGATTGGCCGTCGATCCCCACCGCGCGCACCAGGCGGTCGCTGAGCTGGGCCTTGAGGCTAGCGCGCAGGGCCGGGAAATCGACCTGGTCCGACAATGCTGACGCGTCCTGGGTCTGCACCGCGCTGCGGATGGCCCGGAACGTGAGATAGGGGCCCGCCACGACGTAGCCCGCGAGCAGCACGGCGAGCATGACCACCGGCACGATCCACTTTTTCATCAGCGCAACTCCGGTTCAGAACTCGAGATCGAGCGCGGCACACAGGTAGTCCATGAACGGTGCCATGGCCTGCAGGTCCTTCGCCAGCACCGGCAGTAGCCGCGGACCGGTGAGCGTGGCATCGTCGAGGCCGCGCACGGCGACGAAATTCCGATGCTTGAGGTCCTCGATGAACTCGAAATCCGGATCGAAGCCGCGCGGCGGGCGGCTGAGCAGATCCTCGGATTCCAGATCGTAGCGTTTGCGAAACGCGGGCGCGTGCGCCGCCTGTTTCCAGCTGGCCGGATTGTCGACGATGAAATGACGGATCCGGCGCAACGCGTCCGGCTCGGGATGCCAGATGCCGCCGGCGATGAAGCAATTACCCGGCTGCAGGTGCAGGTAGTACGACGGCGCGGGCACCTGTTTGTGGCGTTCATGGAACAGGCGCGCGCCCTGCCAGTTCTTGTATGGGGTCTTGTCGCCGGAAAAGCGGGTGTCGCGATGGATCCGGAACAGCGAGCCACCAACGCCTTTGGGCTCGGCCCGGTAATGGGGGCTGACCTCGAGCAGGGCAGGCTGCAGGTCGATCAGCAGGCGCTGGAACGGCTCGCGCACATGGGCTTCGTAATCGCCCTTGTGGGCGAGGAACCAGGCGCGTTCGTTATGGCGCGCCAGGCTGCGAAGGAAACGGAAGCTCTTGTCGGTGAAGTAGGTAGCCATGACTACGAAGCAGGGGTTGAACCTCCATTGTAGGAGCGCCTCTCAGGCGCGACCGCAAATCCGGAAAGCGATGGTGCCTGAGAAGCGCTCTACGACAGGCTCGCTTCGATCCCGCTGTTCCAGGCCTGAAGCTGGTCCAGCAGCGCCAGTTTTTCGCCGTCTCCCGCGTGCACCATGCGCAGCGCCGCGATTTCCGCGCGCGCCGCATCGAAGCTCAGCTCGGATAGCCCGCTCTCGCTGCACAGGCGTTGCCGGCGATAGTCGTTCCAGCGCCCCTGCTCGGCGAACACCAGGCTCTGCGGCCAGTTGCGAGCGCGATAGCGGAACAGGAGCTCCGGCAGGCGCGGGTCGCGGAAGCCGAACTCGGTCTGGCCCAGAAGGTGCGGCGGGGTGCCGCGCACCTGGGGAAACTTTCGGCGGTCGCCGTCGCCGAGGAAGCCGTCGTAGAGCGATGCATCCGGATCCCCGGGCGGGAACTCGGCCGCGCGTGCGTACACCTGGCGCACCTTCTCGGCCAGCGCCGGGCCGGCCGCGCGCAGCCGTTCGGCGCGGGATCCGACCAGTGCCGGATCGATCCGCAGGCGCGCGAAATCCTCCTGGCGCAGGTGCGTCCATTCGATCAGCGCGGGGCAGCGGTTGAGGTGCACTTCCTTCAGCGGAATGCGGGCCTCGCCTTCGGGCAGATCCGCCTGGCGGACGTAGAGCCGGTCGGCGATCGCCTCCGGTTCCAGCGCCAGTATCGACTCGGGATCGCTGTCCAGATCGAACACGATCACGCGGCTGTCGATCGAGGGGTGGCGGGCGAGCGGCAACACCGCAGCGGCGCACAGGCGCGCCGCGGGGTAGCGCTGCGAGACATGCAGCGCAGGCCGCATGGCAGTGGTGTCCAGCAGCTGCGCGGCATAACGCTTGTCGCGCAGCCGCAGCGCGTAGTCCCACAGCCGCGGCTGCGCCGCCTTCAGCCTGCGCGCCATGCCGATGAGCGCACGCACGTCGGAAAGCGCCTCGTGCGCGTCCCCCTCGCGCACATCGTTGGCGGCCGCCAGGTGTTCGAGCCGGAACGAGGCCTGGCCATCCTCGCGCAGCGGCCACTCGATGCCATCCGGCCGCAGCGCATGCGCCAGCCGCAGCACGTCGAGCAGGTCCCATCGGCAGTTGCCGCCTCGCCACTCGCGCTCATAGGGATCGAAGAAGTTGCGGAACAGGCCATGGCGGACGAACTCGTCGTCGAAGCGCAGCGAGTTGTAGCCCAGGGTGCAGGTCTCCGGCTGCGCCATCTGCTCGAAGATGCGGGCGAAGGCCTCGGCTTCGGTGACGCCTTCGCGCAGGGCCTCCTGCGGCGCGATCCCCGTGATCAGGGTCGCGGCCGGCGAGGGCAGCAGATCGTCGGCAGGCCGGACGAAGAAACTGATCGGCTCGTCGACCTGGTTGAGTTCCAGGTCGGTGCGGATCGCGGCGAACTGGGCGATGCGGCTCCTGCGCGGATCCGCGCCGAAGGTTTCCAGATCGTAGAAGAGAAAGCTGGCGGGCATGCAAGGGAACTGGAAACGAGGTGGGGACGGAGCCGCGCAGCGCGTGCGCGCACCCGACAGCGTGGCATGAGCCTAACGCGGACGCGTCGCAGGCTCTGAGAACACGACCGGACGGTCAGCTTTCCTGCGGCAGCGGTTGCAACTTACCGATCACTTCGGCATCCACCCGCTCCCAGTCCACGCCGTCCAGCGAATCGAGCCCCTGCGTGGCCGCTTCCAGGATCCGGCGCTGGATCTCGCTGCGCTCCAGCGCCACGGCGTAGGGAGTGCGCATGAAGCTGACCATGGTGTAGTGCGGAACGAAGCGCCCCGGGTGACGCGCTTGCAGCGCTGCCTCGAGCGCACGCTGCAACAGGAAATCCGGGTCGTCCACCTTGTCGCGCATCTCGATGTAGTTTTCCAGCGCCATGTGCTGGATCGCCGCCGCGTTGGGCTTGCGCTCGGCTTCAAACGCGGCGAAGGCCGCGGCCAGCGCCTGCCGCGGGCTTGCCCCGGCGGCGCCATCCGCTTCCAGATGCCTGGCCAGGGCCACGCAATCCTCGAACGCACAGTTCATTCCCTGCCCATGGAAGGGCACCATCGCGTGCGCGGCATCGCCGATCAGCAGGGCGCGTCCGTCCAGATGCCATCGGTCCAGATACACGCTGCCCAGCACACCGGGCGGATTACGGGCCCAGTCGGCTTCCAGTTCGGGGATCAACGGCAGCGCATCCGGGAAGTCGCGCTCGAACAGCGCGCGCGCCTCGGCCGGTGTGGCGACCGTGTCGAATCCCGGATCGCCGTGGTTGGGCATGAACAAGGTGACGGTGAAAGTCTGCTCGTCGTTGGGCAGGGCAATGCACATGTAGTTGCCGCGCGGCCAGATGTGCAAGGCGTTAGGTTCGATCCGGAAGCCGCCGCCCGGCGCAGGCGGGATCTCCAGTTCCTTGTAGGCGTGATCGAGCAGCGCGGTGCGTTCGCCCAGCGGACGGTATCCGTCCATCGCAGCGCGCAGCGCAGACCCCGCGCCGTCGGCACCGACCAGGGTTTGGAACGGCGCGCCGTGCTGCGCGCCCGTGCGATCGTCCACGAAGACCATGTCGCCGCCGTCGAAATCAACCGACGATAGTCGGCGGTTGAAATGGAACTGCGCGCCTGCGGCGCCGGCCAGTCCCAGCAGGGTCAGGTTGAGATCGCCGCGATGGATCGACCAGATCACCTCGCTGTCGTCGCGACCGTAGCGCTGCAGCTGCACGCGGCCGTCGAGGAAGTGCACCATGCGCCCGCGCATCATCACCGCCTGGCGCATCACCGCTACTTCGGCGCCCGCCTGCTGCAGCGCGTAGCGCCCGCGCTCGGCGAGGGCGAGGTTGATCGACCGCCCGCCCTCGTAACCCTTGATGCGCGGATCGCCGCGCTTTTCGTAGACATCCACGTCCCAGCCGCGCCGGGCGAGCAGGGTGGCCAGCAGCGCCCCGGCCAGGCCGGCGCCGATGATGGAGATAGGGCGGGTGCCGGTCATACGTGCGCGCCCCAAGACTGAACGGTGCGCACGAAACGCAGCACGTCCGCATGCGTGTTGTACAGCGGTGCCGGCGAGATACGGATCACGTCGGGTTCGCGCCAGTCGCCGATCACACCCTGGCTGCCCAGGAATTCGAACAGCGCGCGCCCGGCGCTCCTACCGGTCATGCCGCGTCCGCCGATCACCCGCAACGAAAGCTGTGCGCCGCGGCGCTCGGGTTCGCGCGGCGTGGCGATCTGCAACAGGTCGCCGAGCTCCTCGCGGATCAGCGCTTCCAGGTATCCGGTGAGGCGCAGCGACTTCTCGCGCAGCGCGGGCATGCCCGCGCGATCGAACAGCTCCAGCGAGGCGCGTAACGGCGCCAGACCCAGGATCGGCGGGTTGCTCAGCTGCCAGCCGTCCGCGCCGGGCGTCGGATTGAATGCAGGACCCATCCGGAAGCGCACGTCCTTGTCGTTGCCCCACCAGCCGGCGAAGCGCGGGCGATCGGTGTGTGCATGGCGCTCGTGCACGAAGCAGCCGGCCACCGCGCCGGGACCGGAATTCATGTATTTGTAGTGGCACCAGGCTGCGAAATCAGCGCCGCTGTCGTGCAGCTGCAACGGCAGGTTGCCGGCGGCGTGTGCCAGGTCGAAGCCGACGATGCAGCCTGCGGCGTGCCCCAGGCGCGTGATCTCCTGCAGGTCGAACGCCTGCCCGGTGCGGTACTGCACTCCAGGCCACAGGATCATGGCCAGTCGTTTGCCGTTCTCGGCGATGGCGCGTTCGATCGCCTGCATCGAGATCGTCCCGTCCGGTTCGTCCGGCTCGACTTCGATCAGCGTGTGCCCGGGCGGCAGGCCGCGGTATTTCAGCTGCGATTCCACGGCATAACGGTCGGACGGGAACGCGCCGGCCTCGATCATGATCGCGGTGCGTTCGAGGCTGGGCTGGTAGAAGCTGACCATCATCAGGTGCAGGTTGACGGTCAGCGAGTTCATCGCCACCACTTCGTGCGGCTGCGCGCCGACCACGCGGGCCAGGGGTTCGCGCACCAGCTCGTGGTAGGGCATCCATTGCGCCTGGCCGGTGAAGTGGCCTTCGACGGCCTCGGTCGCCCACTTGTCCAGAACCTCTTCCACGTGCGCGCGCGCGCCCTTCGGCTGAAGGCCCAGGGAGTTGCCGCAGAAATAGGCCTGCACGTTGCCGCCGTGTTGCGGTATCAGGAACTCGTCGCGCAAGGCGCGCAGCGGATCGGCGGCGTCCTGAGCCTGGGCGTAGGCATCGGTGAACAGATCAGTCATGGCCCTTCATTGTAGGAGCGGGGGGGGGGGGGGGGGGGGGGGGGGGGGGGGGGGGGGGGCCCGCGGCGGGGAGCGCAAACCCCCATAAGGAGA
>NZ_JAKPBU010000007.1 GCF_022662495.1 Lysobacter sp. M2-1 | reverse complement strand
GGCGCCCCCGCCGGCGGCGGGCGGGTTGGCCGGGGCCGTCGCGCCGAAGCGGCGCTCTACACGAAACGCGATTTCGGCAAACCCAGCCATTCCAGCGCCGTGCCGTGGTACAGCCGGGCCTGCTCCGCCTCGCCCAGCTCAAGCTTTGCGATGCCCGCGCCGGGCTCCTGCTCGCCCAGCGGGAACGGGTAATCGGTGCCCAGCATCACCTGCGATACGCCGCAGCTCTCGATCAGATAGCGCAGCGCGCGCGGATCGGCGACCCATGAATCGAAATACAGCCTGGACAGGTATTCGCGCGGATTGCGGAAGTTGTCGGTGGCCACCAGATCGGGACGCATGTTGAATCCGTGTTCGATGCGGCCGATGGTGTAGGGGAAGCTGCCGCCGCCATGGGCGAGGCAGACACGCAGGTCGGGCAGGCGCTCCAGCACGCCGCCGAAGATCAGGCTGCAGGCCGCGCGCGACTGTTCGGCGGGCATGCCCACCAGCCACGGCAGCCAGTACTTGGGCATGGTGTCGCTGCCCATCATGTCCCAGGGGTGCACCAGGATCGCCGCACCCAACTCGCTCGCCGCCTGGAAGAATTCGAACAGCTCCGGTGCATCCAGGTTCCAGTGCCCGGAGGCCTCGGTAGCGACATGCGAACCGATCTGTACGCCTTGCAGGCCGAGCTGGTCCATGCAGCGTTCGAGTTCCTGGACCGCCAGGCGTGGCGACTGCAGCGGCACGGTGCCGATCCCCGCGTAGTGCCTGGGGTAGGCGCGACAGGTCTCGGCCATGTGCTCGTTGAGCGACTGGTGAAGCTCCAGCGCATGGTGCGGCTTGGCCCAGTAACTGAACATCACCGGGACCGTGCTGATCACCTGAACCTGCACGCCGAAGCGGGCGTAGTCGTCGATGCGGATCTTCGGGTCCCAGGTCTTGGGCCAGATCTCGCGGAAGAACTTGCCGTCCTTGTAGATCCGGTGGCGACCGTCGTCGCCATGGTGGATCACCGGGAATCGCGCATCGCCGTATTTCGTCGCCAGATCGGGCCAGTCCCGCGGCAGGTGATGGGCATGGGTGTCGATCTTGAGCATGGGCCAGAGTTTACTGGTCCGTGCGTGTGGGAGCGGTTCCGCCATCGGCCGCGCCTGGCGCGCGATGGATCACGCCGTCCTTCATCACGAAACCCACCTCGTGCAGGGTCGCGACGTCTGTCGCCGGATCGCGGTCCACGGCGATCAGATCGGCCAGATAGCCGGGCAGGATGCGACCGAGCGAATCCTGCATGCCGAGCACCGCCGCGCCGTTGCGGGTGGCTGCCCGGATCGCCTCGGCCGCAGGCACGCCGCTGGCGACGTACAGGCCGATCTCATCGGCGGTCGCGGTCGGTTCGAAACTGGGGCCGCCGTCGGTTCCCAGGCCCAGCGGGATGCCCGCGCGCCATGCACGTCCGGGTCCGGCGATCCCCGCATCGGCCCAGGCGCGGAGCTCCTCGCCCGACTTGCCGTCGCTGCCGCCGGCGAACATGTCGAGCTTCGAACGCACGAAGCGGGCGATGAAGGCGGTCGGCACGAGGTAGGCGTCCTGTTCGCGAAACAGCCGGGCCGACTCGTCGTCGAAGTAGGTGCCGTGCTCGATGGTGCGTACGCCCTGCGTCAGAGCCAGCTTGATCGCCGCGGTGCTGTGCGCATGCGCGGCCACCGGGCGTCCGGCCTGCTGCGCCGCGGCGGCGACCGCCTGCATTTCGTCCTCGAACAGGATGGGGGCCGCGTCGGCGCGGCCTCCTGCTTCGCGGCCCGATCCGGACACCGTCACCTTGATCCAGTCCGAGCCGCGTTCGATGTTCTCGCGTACCGCGCGCCGGCACGATTCCACGCCGTCGCACCCCGCGGGGCGATAAGGAATATCGCCGGCGACCGGCGCTTTCGCGCCGTGGCCGCCGGTGCGCGAGATGATCCGGCCTGCGGCCACGATGCGCGGCCCGGCCACGTCCCCGCGTGCGATCGCATCGCGCAAGGCGAGGGTCACACCGCTGTTGTCGCCCACGTCGCGGACCGTGGTGACGCCGGCATCGAGCAGGCGTCGCGCATAGCCGGCCGCCGCCAGTGCCAGTCGCGCCTCGGAGGCGTTGGTGGCCGCATCCGAATCCATGATGATCGCCAGGTGCATGTGCAGATCGATGAGACCCGGCAGCAGGTACTTGTCGGAGAGATCCACCAGGCGGGCTCCGGAGCCGTAAGTACCCGCAGGCCTGAATCCGGCTTCGACCGAGACGATCCTGCCGTCGCGGACCACGACGGTATGCGCTCCCACCGCCGGCTCACCCGGATTGGCGAGCACATGCCCGGCGTGGATGACGATCGCGGGCGAAGGTTCCGGGGGTTTCGGCGCCTGGGCCGAGGCGGGGAAGGCGACGGCCAGCAGGATCAGCAGCGCAGTCCGGACTACCGAGGATGTCATGCCATATCTCGCGTTGTTGCCGATTCGCAATGCCTGGCAGGCACCGCATTGGACTGCGCCATGCGATCGTTCCCGTTGGTGCAGGCCTGCGAGTTTATCCGGCTCCCGGCAACGGCCGTTGCCCGGGTGCAGGTTTCAGCGCAAGTCGCGGGATGAAGATCAGGTATCGGGCATCACATACCGGGATGGCGCCGGGTTGAGGTGCCCGCAGGCCTTGCAGGTGCGGTGTTCCCTGGAGGAGTAGAACCGGTCGAACACCGGTGGGAAATCCTTCTCGATGTCGTGCAGGTGGAAGTACTCCGCGTAGACCTGCGCGTTGCAGTTGTCGCAGAACCAGAGCAGTCCGTCGTCCTCATGGGGCAGGCGGCGGCGCTCGATCACCAGACCGATCGAATCGGGACCGCGCTGGGGCGAGTGCGGCACGCGCGGCGGCAGCAGGAAGGTTTCGCCGGCCCGGATCGGGATGTCGCGGAGCTTGCTGCTTCCATCAGGCATGGGCTCCTGGATCCGCAGCGTCATCTCGCCCTCGAGCTGGTAGAACCACTCCGCGCCTTCGTCCCAGTGGTAGTCAGTGCGCTGGTTGGGTCCGCCGACCACCATCACGATGAACTCGCCGTCGTAGATGCACTTGTTCCCGACCGGCGGCTTGAGCAGATGGCGGTGGTCTTCGATCCACTGCTGGAAGTTGATGGGATTGGGCAGCATGTCTTTTCTCCTTGCAGGCGTCCGCGGGCGTTCCCGGGCGCGCAGAGCGATTTCGCCAGGACGCGGTGGTGCCTACGTCTCCACCGGAATGACCGCCACACACTTGAGCTCGATCGCGATCGGCGTCGGCAGCGCGGTGATGCCCAGCGTGGTGCGGCAGGGCGCGGTCGCCGCGTCCGGGAAGAACTCGGCCCAGACCGCGTTGTACGCCTTGAAGTCGCGGGTCATGTCGGTGAGGTACACGGTCACGTCGACCAGGTCCTCCCAGCGCGCCCCCGCGGCCTCGAGCACGGTGCGGACGTTGGCGAATACCGCGCGCGCCTGGGCTTCGATGTCGTACTTGCGCACCCGCCCGTCGGCGAAGTATTCGTTGCCGGCGATGGCATTGGTCTGCGGGTCGCGCGGCCCGATTCCCGAGAGGAACAGCAGGCCGCCCACGCGACGCGCATGCGGATAGATGCCGACGGCTTTTGGCGCCGCACCGGCGTGGATCGCTTCACCCATCTCAGCGATCCTCCCGGTCGCTGCCGATGCGTTCGAGCGCGGCCGCATACTGGGCTTCGAGCGCCGGCGCACCGTCGATGTCCAGCCCCAGGTCGTGCACGCGGCCGTCGCGCAGGGTGTAGACCCATCCGTGCACCGACAACGGCTGCCCGCGCGCCCACGCGTCCTGGACCATCGTGGTCTGGCACACGTTCACTACTTGCTCCAGGGCGTTGAGCTCGCACAGGCGGTCGTGGCGCAGGTGCTCGCCTTCGACTCCCGCGAGCAGCGCCTCGTGCTTGTGGCCCACGTCGGCCACGTGCCGGATCCAGTTGTCCGCCAATCCCAGGCGCAGGCCGTGCAGGGCCGCCGCCACGCCGGCGCACCCGTAATGCCCGACGACCAGGATATGCTCGACCTTGAGCACGTCGACCGCGTACTGGATCACCGACAGGCAATTGAGGTCGGTATGCACCACGACATTGGCGATGTTGCGATGGACGAAAACCTCGCCCGGGGCCATGTCCACGATCTGGTTCGCCGGAACCCGGGAATCCGAGCATCCGATCCACAGGTACTTCGGCGACTGCTGGCGCGAGAGCCGTTCGAAGAAGCCCGGGTCCTCCGCCTGGATGCGGGCGGCCCAGGCACGGTTGTTGCGCAGCAGATCGTCGAGACGGCTCATGCGGGCATTATTCCAGACCTCATCCTGTGGAAGCGGCCTTGGCCGCGATTGCTTTTCCTTCAGTACTGTTTGGACGCGCGCAAAGGCATTCGCGGCCAAAGCCGCTCCCACTACATCCCATCACAGCGCGATGCCGACATTCTTCGCTTCGGTGAAGAAGCGCATCGCCTCCATGCCGCCTTCGCGTCCCATCCCCGACTGCCCCATGCCGCCGAACGGGGTGCGCAGGTCGCGCATGAGCCAGCTGTTGATCCACACGATCCCGGCCTGCAGGCGTGCGGCGAGCCCGTGCGCGCGCTGCAGGTCCCGTGTCCAGAGCGATGCGGACAGTCCGTAGTCGCCCGCATTCGCCAGGCGCAGCGCTTCCTCATCGCTGTCGAACGGCTGCAGGGTGACCACCGGGCCGAAGATCTCCTCGCGGTTGGTCGCGCACTCCGGGCCGAGGCCCTCGATCACGGTCGGCGCGACGAACCAGCCAGGGCGGGGCAGGGCGTCGCCGCCGCACAGGATCGTGCCGCCTTCCGCGCGCGCGCGCGCGATCGCGGCCACCACCTTGTCGAAATGCGCCTGCGAGACCAGCGGACCGAGTTCGGTCGCCTCGTCGAGCGGGTCGCCTTCGCGCAACACGATCGCCCGTTTCACCAGCGCATCGCGGAATTCCCCGTAAATCGCGCGCTCGACCAGGATGCGCGATCCGCACAGGCAGATCTGCCCGGAATTCTGGAACGCCGAGCGCACGATCGTGTCGAGCTGGGCGCGCCAGTCGCTGTCGGCGAACACCAGGGTGGGGTTCTTGCCGCCGAGTTCCAGCGACACCTTCTTAAGCATCGGGCCGGCGATGCCGGCGATGCGCCGTCCCACTACGGTGCTGCCGGTGAAGGACACCGCCTTGATCCGCGGATGCGCCACGATCGCCTCGCCGGCGTCGGCGCCGGGTCCGTGAACGATATTGAGCACGCCGCGGGGAAAGCCGATCTCCGCCGCGAGTTCGCCCAGCATCGTGGCGGTGTGCGGCGTGACTTC
Organism: Lysobacter sp. M2-1; assembly: GCF_022662495.1. Lineage (GTDB taxonomy): Bacteria > Pseudomonadota > Gammaproteobacteria > Xanthomonadales > Xanthomonadaceae > JAKPBU01. Next base: position 238,077 of record NZ_JAKPBU010000007.1, on the reverse strand, counting down.
GGACGGTTTGGCGACCACCGTATTACCGGCCGCGAGCGCGGGCGCGATCTTCCAGGTGAACAGGTACAGCGGGAGGTTCCAGGGCGAGATCGTGCCGACGACGCCCAAGGGCTGGCGCAGGGTGTAGTTGAGCCCGGCCTGGCCGTGGTGCGACTCGCTGGCGAACTGGGTCGCCGCATGCGCGAAAAAGCGCAGGTTGGCCACCGCACGCGGGATTTCGATGTCGCGCGCAAGCCTGACCGGCTTGCCGCCATCGCGCGCCTCGGCGCGGGCGAAGGTTTCGGTACGCGCCTCGAGCGCGTCAGCGAGCTTCTCCAGCCAACGCGCGCGTTCCGTACTGGGCAGCGACGACCAGGCCGGAAACGCAGCTTCGGCCGCGGTCACCGCCGCATCGACATCGGCCGCATCGCCGCTGGCGACCTGTGCGAACGTCGCGCCCACGGCCGGATCGGCAACGTCCAGCCAGCGGCCGCTGTGCGGCTGCGTGGCAGCGCCGTTGATCCAGTGGGGCAGGCGGTCCATGGCGCTAGCTTACCGGCCCGCGCAGCCCGGCCGTCGCGCGCGGCTTTATCGCTGACAGGCAGGGCACAGGTACAGGCGCCGGGAACCGGTTTCCAGGCGCAGGATCGACGCGGCGCAGGTGGGGCATGGCAGGCCCTCGCGGTCGAACACCGCAAAGCGGAAGCCGTCCGGAGTGTCGGTGAGGTAGTCGCTTTTCATGCCCGCAGCTGCCTCGATGCCGCGGCTACGATAGCTGCGTCGCGGCACGTCGAGCAGCGCTTTCGCCAGTCGGCGCAACTGCGCTGCATCGAGCTCGCCTGGATGCCGTTGCGGCCGCAGGCGTGCGTGGAACAGCACCTCGCTGCGCAGGTAGTTGCCCATCCCCGCAAGGAAGGCCTGGTCGAGCAGCAATGAACCGAGGCTGCGATTGCGGAAGCGCGGTTGGCGGAGTCGGTCGACGATGTGGCTGGCATCGAGCGCGGGGTCCAATAGATCCGGTCCCAGCCTGCTCAAAAAGGCATGGGTTTGAATTTCGTCATCGCGGAGGATTGCCACATCGGAGGCCGAGTACAGGCGCAGTGCGACATCTGCCGTCTCCAACTCGACCCGCAGCGAACGGCTGGCATGCGCGGCATCGCCCGGCGCCTCGATCCGCCATACGCCGTACAGCTGGTTGTGGCTGTACAGGGTCAGCCCGTTGTCGAAGCGGGTGAGCAGGGCCTTGCCGTGCGGGGTGATGGCTTCGATCCGGCTCCCGAGCAGACGTCGTTCGAATCGCTTCAGTGCCGGGAAGGCGAGCCACACGCGCACCAGCTCCCGGCCCAGTGCCGCGGCGGCGAGCCGGTCGGCGGCGCGCCGGATTTCCGGCCCCTCCGGCACCTCAGATCGAGGCCATGCGCCCGCCGTCGACGGCCAGCGAGACGCCGTTGACGTAGCCGGCGGCGGGCGCGCACAGGAAGGCGATCACCGCGCCGATCTCGGACGGCTGCGCGAAGCGCCCGGCCGGCACGCCGGCGCGCATCGCCTTGCGGACGTCCTCTTCGGACCTGCCTTCCTTGGCCATGCGCTCGCGCACGATCTGTTCGACGCGTCCGGTTTCGGTGTAGCCGGGCAGCACGTTGTTGACCGTGATGCCCTCGGGCCCGAGTTCGCGGGAGAGCGTCTTGGCCCAGCTGGCGACCGCGCCGCGCACGGTATTGGACACGCCGAGGTTGGCGATTGGCTCACGTACCGAGGTCGAAACGACATTAACGATCCGGCCCCAGGCCGCGGCGCGCATTCCGGGCAGTACCGCCTGCACCAATGCGTGGTTGGCGATGAGGTGCTTGTTGAACGCATCCAGGAAGGCCGCGATCTCGGCGCTATGCGCCGGTCCGCCAGGCGGGCCGCCGGTATTGTTGACCAGGATATGGACCGGTCGATTCGCAGCGAGCGCAGAGACCGCCTGGCTGAGCTCGAAGGTGTGCGCGACATCGGCGGCGATCAGGCCGTGCCGCTGGCGGTCGGCGCCGGGCAGGGCGGCGACCACGTCGCGCAGCGCGTCCTCGCGCCGTGCCAGCACAGTGACATCGGCGCCCAGCAGCGCCAGTTCCTGCGCGGCCGCCAGGCCGATGCCTTCCGAGGCGCCGCACACCAGGGCATGCCGGCCGTGCAGGTTCAGATCCATGCGGATGCTCGATGACCAGGTGCCCGCATTGTATCGGCGGTGGGCCCGCAGGCGCCGCGCGTCTCCAGCCTCAGGCGCGCGTGCCCAGCGACTGGACCATGCGCGCGCGCAGCATGTCGTCGTTGTCGGCGTGCGGCGGCGCGATTTCCCGCAGCGAGAACCCGCGCTCGAGCGCGTCCGCTTCGTCCAGTCCGTCCAGGGCCACGAACTCCGCGTCCATCAAGGCCGCGCGTGCGCTGTCTTCGCTGTCGTAGGCCAGGGTATTGCCGTCGCTGTCGAATACCTCCGCGGTGCCTGCCTCCCGCACGCGCAGGCGCGCCCAGACGATCGTGCGCCCGAGCGAAGCCAGCCACCACTGGGTGTCGGCTTCGGTCATGGCGCCGCCATCCCCCACAGGTAAAGCACGCCGCCGGCCAGCACGCCCAGCAGGATCGTGGCCAGCGAAATCCGCGCCGGCGTGGCCAGGCCGGTGAATGCGTGGTCGCGCACCTCGCGATAATCGCCCGCCAACAGCCACCACAGCGCCGACGGCCTGAGGAAGGCGCCGTTGCCCAGCCGCGCCTTCACCTGCGGATGCCGGTCGCGGATGTGTACCAGCGCCAGCGGCCAGAAGATCACGAACGCGCACGCGCCGGCGATGGCGATGGCGAAGAACAGCAGGGCGAGGAACAGGATCACTCAGAACTCCGCATGGCCCGGCGCGCGCGGATACGGAATCGCGTCGCGGATGTTGGACAGGCCGCACACGTACACCACCAGGCGTTCGAAACCCAGGCCGAAGCCGGCGTGCGGCACGCTGCCGTAGCGGCGGAAGTCGCGGTACCAGCCGTAATGCGCCGGATCGAGTCCGAACTGGGCCATGCGCGCGTCGAGCACGTCCAGCCGTTCCTCGCGTTGCGAACCGCCGATGATCTCGCCAATGCCCGGCGCCAGCACGTCCATCGCGGCGACGGTTTTGCCGTCGTCGTTCAGACGCATGTAGAACGCCTTGATGTGCTCGGGGTAGTTGGTCACAACCACCGGGCGGCCGACATGGGTCTCGGTCAGCCAGCGCTCGTGTTCGGTCTGCAGGTCCAGGCCCCATTCCACGGGGAAATCGAACGTCTGCCCCGACTTCTGCAGCAACGCCACCGCCTCGGTGTAATCGATGCGTTCGAACGGCGCGTTGACGAAGGCCTCCAGGCGAGCGATCGCGTCCTTCTGCACGCGCTCGGCGATGAAGGCCATGTCGTCGCTGCGCTCGTGCAGCACTGCGCGGAACAGGTATTTGAGGAAATCCTCGGCCACGCGCGCGTCCTCGGCCAGGTCGGCGAAGGCGATTTCCGGCTCCACCATCCAGAACTCGGCCAGGTGGCGGGTGGTGTTGCTGTTTTCGGCGCGGAAGGTCGGCCCGAAGGTGTAGACCTTGCTCAAGGCCAGGCAGTAACCCTCGACGTTGAGCTGGCCGGACACGGTGAGGAAGGTTTCCCGGCCGAAGAAGTCGCGGCCGAAATCGACCTCGCCGCGGTCGTCGCGCGGCAGGTTGGCCAGGTCCAGGGTCGAGACCCGGAACATCTGGCCGGCGCCTTCCGCGTCGGAGGTGGTCACGATCGGCGTGTTGATCCAGTAATAGCCGTGTTCGTGGAAGTAGCGGTGCACGGCCTTGGCCAGGCAGTCGCGGATGCGCGTCACCGCGCCGAACAGATTGGTGCGCGGGCGCAGGTGCGCGACCTCACGCAGGAATTCCAGAGAATGGGCCTTGGGCTGGATCGGATAGGTCTCCGGATCGTCCACCCAGCCCACGACCTCGACGCGATCGGCCTGGATCTCGAACGCCTGTCCCTGGCCCTGCGACCTGACCAGCGTGCCCGTAGCCACCACCGCGCATCCGGCGGTGAGCTTCTTCACTTCCTCCTCGTAGTTCGCCAGCGCGCTCGGCGCGACCACCTGGATCGGGGCGAAGCACGAGCCGTCGCTGACGTTGACGAAGCTCAGGCCGGCCTTGGAGTCGCGCCGGGTGCGCACCCAGCCCTTGACCGTGACTTCGCCCCCTTCCGGCACGTGGCCGGCTAGTGCCTGGGCGACGCTGATGGCGGTCATGGCGTGGTCCGCCTGCTGAACGATGGGGTCATGGCTTGAATTCCGGCGGATCGAATCGACATAAGACAGACAGTTTAGCCAAGGTAGAATCGCCGCATGGCCATCACCCTCGCTCCCGCCGCCCTGGAACGCATCCAGGGCTATCTCGCCGAAACACCCGGCGCAGTCGGGTTGCGATTCGGCGTGAAACGCACCGGCTGCTCCGGATGGGGCTACGTCGTGGACCTAGCCACCGAGCAGCGCGAAGGCGATACCCGGTTCGAGCAGGACGGGATCGTCGTGCTGGTCGATGCCGACAGCCTGGCGCTGGTCGACGGAACCCAGATCGATTTCCTCAAGCAGGGACTCAACGAGCAATTCGTGTTCCGCAACCCGAACGTCCAGGCCGAATGCGGCTGCGGGGAGAGCTTCACGACCAACGCCGAAGCGGCGTAAGCGCATCGGCCCAGTCACGTGGGAGCGGCCCTGGCCGCGGATGCTTCTCTTGGACCCCTTGGGCGACGCAAACAGCATCGCAGCCGAGGCCGCCGCTACAGAGCAATCGCTCGCGCTGGACTAACTTCCGGCACAGACTGTGGCAACGGCGACCCACTAGACTCACCCGGGATTGTTTTCGGGGAGTAGTGCATGAACAAGCTGTCTCTGGTGGCCCTGCTATGGCTGGTTGCCCTGTCCGCCTTCGCCCAGCAGGGTGATGAAGGCAAGCGCCTGAACGCGTTTTTCGCCCAGGAATGGGAGCGCGGGCTGCAGGAAAGCCCCGAGGCTGCCAGCGCCGAGGGCGACCGCCGCTTCAACGATCGCTGGACCGACATGAGTCCCGAGGCGATCCAGGCACGCGAAGCCGCCGACCGTGCGGCGCTGGAGCAGCTGCACGGCTTCGACCGCAACAAGCTCTCCTCTGCCGACCAGCTCAACTACGACACCTACGAGTGGCAGCTGCAGCGTGCGATCGAGCGGCAGAAGTTCCGCGAACACCTGCAGCCGATCAGCCACCAAGGCGGCCCGCAGACGCTCGATGGCATCGTCGAAGTGCTGCCGTTCGCCGATGAACGCGACTACCGCGACTGGCTCAAACGGCTGGATGCGGTGCCCGCACGCCTGGAACAGGTGCAGGCCCTCGGCCGGCAGGGCATGGCCGAAGGGCTCATGCCGCCCAAGGTGCTGATGCAGCGGGTGCCCGCGCAGATCGCCGCGCAGGTGGTCGACGATCCGGCGAAGAGCCCGTTCTACAAGCCGTTCCTGAAATTCCCTGACAGCGTTCCCGCGAACGTCCGCCAGACGCTACAGGCGGAGGCCGGGCGCCTGATCATGGAAAAAGTCGTGCCGGCCTATCGCCAGTTCGGCGCGTTCTTCAACGACGAATATCTGCCGCGGGCGCGGGCTTCCATCGCCGCGGCCGACCTGCCCGATGGCAAGGCGTATTACGACTTCCAGGCCGGCTACTACACCACCACCGACCTGACCGCCGAGCAGATCCACGCGATCGGCCTGAAGGAAGTCGCCCGGATCCGCACCGCGATGGAAAAGGTCAAGGACGAGGCCGGCTTCAAGGGCTCGATGGCCGAATTCTTCACCTTCCTGCGCAGCGATCCGCGCTTCTTCGAGAAGACCCCCGAGGCGCTGCTGCAGCGCTACCGCGCCGTCTCCAAGCTCATCGATCCCGAGCTGGTGAAAGTGTTCGGCACGATCCCGCGCCTGCCATACGGAGTACGCCCGATTCCGGACAACATCGCGCCCGATACCACGACCGCCTATTACCAGGGCGGCGCCAGCGACGGCACCCGGGCAGGCTACTACTACGTCAACCTGTACAAGCCCGAGGTGCGTCCGACCTGGGAAATGATGGCCCTGTCGCTGCATGAGGCGGTCCCAGGTCACCACTTCCAGTTCGCGCGCGGTCTGGAGCTGCCGGACGCGCCGATGTTCCGCAAGACCGCCTACTTCGTGGCGTACAGCGAGGGCTGGGGCCTGTACGCCGAGCAGCTTGGCTACGACATGGGCCTGTATTCCGACCCCTACGACCGCATGGGCCAGCTGGCCTACGAGATGTGGCGGGCAGTGCGCCTGGTGGTGGACACGGGGATGCACGCGAAGGGCTGGACCCGCGAGCGGGCGATCGAGTACTTCAGCGAAAACTCGCCCAAGACCCGCCAGGACGTGGTCAACGAGATCGACCGTTACATCGACTGGCCGGGCCAGGCCCTGGCCTACAAGATCGGACAGCTCAAGATCTCCGAGCTGAGAGAGCGGGCGAGCCAGGCCCTGGGTCCCAAGTTCGACCTGCGGGCCTTCAACGATGCCGTCCTGGAAACCGGCTCGGTGCCGCTGGAGGTGCTCGAGCGCCATATCGTCGCCTGGATCGCCGGTAGGGCGGGTCTTGACCCGCCATCGCCCAATCCATCGCCCAGCAGTGGCGGCTGAGCCGGGCGGCGGGTCAAGACCGCCTCGCGTCGATTTGCCGCTAACCCCTTGAACCTGCCATAATTTCCGGCTTCCCGCGGCCCGCCGTCGGGGAGCCCTTGCTCCACCGCGCCCAAGCCCGGGCACCGGGGAGCTGCCGGTCCGGCCAGATCCGGGCATGCCGGCATCCACAAGGAAAACAAGATGCGTCATTACGAAATCGTGTTCCTGGTCCATCCGGACCAGAGCGAGCAGGTGCCGGCGATGATCGAGCGCTACAAGTCGCTGATCGAAAACGGCAACGGCAAGATTCACCGGCTCGAGGACTGGGGCCGTCGTCAGCTGGCCTATCCGATCAACAACCTGGTCAAGGCCCACTACGTGCTGTTCAACGTCGAGGCCGACCAGTCGGTGCTCAACGAGCTGGTGGAGGGCTTCCGCTTCAACGATGCGGTCCTGCGCCATCTGGTCATGCGCCGCGACGACGCGGTGACCGAGCAGTCGCTGATCATGAAGAACAAGGACGAGAAGGGCGACAAGCCCGAACGTCGCCGCCGCGATGAGGACGAAAGCGTGGGCATCAGCCCTGTCGAAGCGTCCGACGACAACGCCGCCGAAGCCGCCTAAGGAACCGCTCCCATGTCCAAGTTTTTCCGCCGCCGCAAGTACTGCAAGTTCACTGCCGAGGGCGTCAAGGAGATCGATTACAAGGATCTCAACACCCTGCGCCAGAACCTCACCGAGAACGGCAAGATCGTGCCCAGCCGCATCACCGGCACCAAATCGCGCTACCAGCGCCAGCTGGCCACCGCGGTGAAGCGTGCGCGCTTCCTGGCCCTGATCCCGTATACCGACAACCACAACGTGTAACGCCTCGTGTAGGAGCGACGCTTCGGCGCGACCTGAGTTTCGTCGAAGCCCTGATCGCGCCGAAGCGGCGCTCCTACATGATCGACCGTCCGATTCGGACAGCAACCGTTGCGGCACCCCGTGCCGCTAACGAATACGGAGCAATGAAATGGAACTGATCCTTCTGCAGAAGGTCGTGAACCTCGGCAATCTCGGCGACAAGGTCAACGTCAAGCCGGGCTACGGCCGCAACTTCCTGGTGCCACAGGGCAAGGCCGTGCCGGCCACCGCCGCCAACGTCGCCGAGTTCGAGGCCAAGCGCGCCGAGTACGAGGCCAAGGCCAAGGAAGCCCTGACCGGCGCCGAAGGCCGCAAGGCCAGGCTCGAAGGCGCGAGCGTGACCATCTACGCCAACGCCTCGACCGAAGGCAAGCTGTACGGCTCGGTCGGCCCGCGCGAGATCGCCGACGCCCTGACCAAGGCGGGCACGCCGGTCGAGAAGTCCGAAGTCGTGCTGGGCGAGGGCGCGTTCCGTCACATCGGCGAATACGAGGTCCTGCTGCACCTGCACGCGGACGTCGAAACGCCGGTGAAGGTGCTGATCGAGCCGGAAGCGGCCTGATCGCGGCCACAGCCAGAACGCATCGCATTGCACTGGAACGGGCGCCGCAAGGCGCCCGTTCTGCTTTTGATGCCATCCAGTAACAAGTGTCCGTATTCGTTGGCGACTCGGCGAAGATCAAGAGCGCTTGGGACTGCCGTGCTGACCGGCAGGCAGCCGTGAAACACGGCAGTCGCGACGGGTGAGACGGCGACCGTCTATCTGTGAGTCGGTTTATCCACAGCTTGTTCCGTCGTCAGTTCACAGCCATCCGACCTACGATGCCCGCTTCACACGAGCACGCTCGACAAGAACAACAACAACCGGGCCGCAACGACGGTCCGTTCGAGGGAGTCGCACGACTGATGAGCGCACGCCAGGGGTTGCGTTCCGACTACGGTCGGTCCGACAGCAAGATCGAACAGCTTCGGGTACCGCCCCAATCGATCGAAGCCGAGCAGGCCGTGCTCGGCGGCCTGATGCTGGCGCCGGAAGCATTCGATCGGGTTGCGGACCAGCTCACCGAAGGCGATTTCTACCGGCGCGACCACCAGCTCATCTACCGCGCGATCCGCGAGCTGGCCGAAAAGAGCAAGCCCTACGACGCGGTCACCCTGGGCGAGTGGTTCGAATCGCAGGGCCTGGCCGAACAGGTGGCGGGCGGCGCGTATCTGGTGGAACTGGCCAGCACCACGCCGTCCGCGGCCAACATCAAGGCTTATGCCGAGATCGTGCGCGACAAGGCGATCCTGCGCCAGCTGATCGAGGTCGGCACCGGCATCGTCAACGACGGCTTCCAGCCCGAGGGCCGCGAGAGCAGCGAGCTGCTGGCCAAGGCCGAGCAGGAGGTCTTTGCCATTGCAGAGGCCGGCGCCCGTGGCCGCACCGACTTCACGCCGGTCAACAAGGCGATGGCCGAGGCCTTCGACGTGCTGCAGACGCGCTATGCCAACGGCGGCGGCATCACCGGTCTGCCGACCGGCTACACCGAATTCGACGAGATGACCGCCGGCCTGCAGCCCACCGATCTGCTGATCCTGGCCGCGCGCCCGTCGATGGGCAAGACCACGCTGGCGCTGAACATGGCCGAGTACGCGGCCATGAAGACCAAGAAGGCCGTGGCGGTGTTCTCGATGGAAATGTCGGCCAGCCAGCTGGCGCTGCGCCTGATTTCCTCGGTCGGCAGGGTCAACGCCACCCGCCTGCGCACCGGCCAGCTGGAGGACGAGGACTGGAGTCGCGTGACCAGTGCGATCCGCCTGATCCGCGATACCCGCATCTTCATCGACGACACGCCGGCGCTGTCGCCGGAAGTGCTGCGCGCCAAGGCCCGCCGGCTCAAACGCGAGCACGACCTGGGCCTGATCGTGATCGATTACCTGCAGCTGATGGCGGTGCCGGGCAACCAGGAGAACCGCGCCACCGAGATCTCCGAGATTTCCCGCTCGCTCAAGGGCCTGGCGAAGGAACTCAACGTGCCGGTCATCGCGCTGAGCCAGCTCAACCGTTCGCTGGAGACGCGCACCGACAAGCGCCCGGTGATGGCCGACCTGCGCGAATCGGGCGCGATCGAGCAGGACGCCGACGTGATCGTGTTCATCTACCGCGACGAGTACTACAACAAGGACGCCTCGCCGGACAAAGGCTTGGCCGAAATCATTATCGGCAAGCAGCGTAACGGCCCGACCGGCTCGCTCAAGCTCAAGTTCTTCGGCGAATACACCCGCTTCGACAACCTGGCGCACGATTCGGTGGGCAGTTTCGAGTAGCATCCGGGCTGGTCGCAACGCATTGCAGGGAGGCGGTTCGATGCGGGTATCGTCACGTCATTTCCCCGCTGGCATGCTCACGTGTGCGCTGCTCGTTGTGGCGTTGTGTCCGCAGCCCGCGCAGGCGGACTCGCCGCTCACCTCGACCGATTTCCACCAGGCCTATCTCGACCTGCCGGAAGTCCGCAAAGCGGCCCAGGCACGCGTGCTCGACGACGCTCTCGCCGATTACATCCTCAGTCCAGGCACGTCCTACGACGAAGCCGCAGCCGTGATCAACGCGCTGGGTTGGGATACGGAGGGAAAAGACAACCATGTGCGTTTGCTGCGCAGGCTCAAGGTCACCGATCGCCGGGCGTTCGACCGCTTCAAGACGGGAAAGGGCTCGAGCCGGGTCCTGTTTGCGGTCGGCTACCTCTGGGCGATGGACGATTACTTCGAAACCAGGCGGGCCGAAGCGCTGCTTTGGCAGGCCCGCCGGCAGGCGCCGGAATTCTTCGCCATCGCGCTGCTCCATGCGCTGGTGGTCGCGCAATCGGAAGACGTGGGCCGCTGGTGCGATGTATTCCGAGGCCCCAGGGACACGCTGGCCAGGTATCCGAATGGCCTGGAGATGCGCCGGTCGGCGGTCAAGGTCGTGCTGGACTACACCGATATCTATGCCGGCGAATGCAAATGACGCTGGTGACTGACTCCACGGTGCGGTTTCGCGTACGCAGCGGTGGCAGCGCTCAATACGTCGCCCACATCGGCCTCCACCCGTAACGTGGCCAGGTCGTCGCCGCGGGTGCGCCCGCGGTTGAGTATCGCGAGCGGCAACCCTGCCTGTGCAGCCATAAGCGCGAAGCGGTAGCCCGAATAGACCATCAGCGACGAACCGGCGACCAGCATCGCGTCGCAGCCCTGCAGGGCCGACTGGGCGCGCAGGACGCGTTCGCGCGGCACGTTTTCGCCGAAAAACACCACATCCGGCTTGAGCAGGCCGTTGCAGGCTTCACATCGCGGCGGCAAGAAAGCGGCGGTGGCGGCTTCGTCGATATCCGCATCGCCGTCGGGCGCGACATCAGACATTCCAGCGCGCCACCCGGCGTTGCGCTGCACGATCGCCGTCTGCACGGCGCTGCGCGGCAGGCGCGCACTGCACCCCAGGCACGTCACGCCGTCCAGGCGTCCGTGCAGATCGATCACCTGCCTGCTGCCGGCGCGCTGATGCAGGCCGTCCACGTTCTGCGTGACCAGGATCGCCAGGCGCCCGGATGCTTCCAGCTGCGCCAGCGCCGCATGAGCGCCATTGGGCTGCGCCTGCACGAAACGTGGCCAGCCGATGCTGCTTCGCGCCCAGTAGCGGCGATACACGTCCGGATCGCCGGTGAACGCCTGCCAGGTGACCGGCGGCGAGCGCTTCCACGCGCCACTGCGGTCGCGATAGTCCGGAATGCCCGACGCGGTGCTGCAGCCCGCGCCAGTCAGCACGAAGATGCGCTGGTGGTCCGAGATCCAGCGACGCAATGCCGCAACCGGATCGGCATCTGCGTGGGCAAGGGGTAGATCCACGCCACGATGCTAACGCCATCCGCACTCGCGCGCCGTGCCGGCCTGCGCGTAAAGCGGACGCAACATTGCACGTCCAGCATGGCCGCGCCGGCTGACAGGGGACCGGCATCCCCCTCCAGAGAAGGACGACATCATGCCCCTGCGACATGCCATCCAAGCCATTGCACTGGCCGGCTTCGGTCTGGCCGCATTCGGCGCGTGCGCGGCACAGCCACGCGCCGACGCCCACACGCAGACTGCGCCCGCCGACCGAAGCGATCACCAGGGCCTGATCGTGATCGGCCACCGCGGAGCCAGCGGCTACCGCCCGGAGCACACGCTCGAATCCTATCGGCTGGCGATCCGCCAGGGCGCCGATTTTATCGAGCCCGATCTGGTCGCCACCCGGGACGGCGTGCTGGTGGCGCGGCACGAAAACGAGATCTCCGGGACCACCGACGTCGCGACCCGCCCGCAGTTCGCCGACCGCAAGACCACCAAACTCGTCGACGGCGTGAGCATCACCGGCTGGTTCACCGAAGACTTCACCCTGGCCGAACTCAAGACCCTGCGCGCGAAGGAGCGGATTCCGGCGGTGCGCCCGCAGAACGTGCGTTACGACGGCCAGTTCCAGGTGCCGACCTTCGCCGAGGTGATCCGGCTGGCCAAGCGCGAGAGCCGTCCCGGGCGTCCGATCGGGGTCTATCCGGAGACCAAGCATCCCACCTACTTCGCGTCCGAAGGACGGCGGCTCGACGGTACGCCGATCCACGTCTCGCTCGGCGCCAAGCTGGTGGAGACGCTGGTGGCCGAGGGCTTCACCGATCCACGGCGGGTCTTCATCCAGAGTTTCGAAGTCGCCAACCTGCTGGAATTGAAGCGTTCGATCATGCCCGCGCGCGGCGTGTCGTTCCCGCTGGTGCAGCTTTACGACGATTTCAACGACGCCAGCCCTTACGACGTGCGTTACCACGCCGCCCACGGCGGCGACATGCACGCCATCTATGGCGGCCTGGCGAACGTCGCCGAGGGCGGATTGGACAGCGAGACGACGTACGGCGCGCTCGCCACCGAAGCGTCGTTGAACTGGATGAAGGCCAATTACGCCAGCGGCGTCGGGCCATGGAAGGGTAGCTTGCTGCCGCGCGTGTCCCTGGACCCCAAAGTCGACGCAAACGGCGACGGCAAGGCCGAACTCGGCAGCAGCGGCACCGGGCTGGTCCATCCCATGCTGGGCTGGGCGCTGAAGGCGGGCCTGCAGGTGCACCCGTACACGCTGCGCGCGGAGGAAAGCTACCTGGCGCAGACGCCGGGCGGCATTGCGCAGTCGGTCATGGCCGAAGCCGTGCAGCTCTACGGCCTGGGCGTGCAGGGGTTCTTCATCGACCAGCCGGACATCGGCGTGGCGGCCCGCGAGATCTTCCTCGACATCAGCAGCCCCTGACTGGATTGCCGATTCGTGCAGGGATGCTCACAAGCGACTCACGGGATGACGGGCAAACCGAGCCGTTCCGACTGGGACAAAAAACCGCCCGGATCGCTCCGGGCGGTTTCGTTCGCAAAGGGGGCGGCGCTTACTTCCCGCTTTCGGCGGCAGGCTCGGTCGGCGCTTCAACCGGAGGTGCATCGTCGCTGGTGGTCGCGTCCAGGCCACGCTTCTTGAGCAGGGGTTCGATCTTCGGCTCGTGCCCGGCGAAGTTGGTGAACAGCTTCGACGCCTCGATGCTGCCGCCCGGGCCGAGCACGTACTGGCGCATGCGGTCGCCGTTCTCGCGGGTCAGGCCGCCGTGCTGCTCGATCCATTCCACCGTGTTGGCGTCCAGTACTTCCGACCAGATATAGGCGTAGTACCCGGCTGCGTAGCCGCCCATGATGTGACTGAAGTAAGGCGTGCGGTAACGCGGCGGCACCGGCGGATAGTCGACACCGTCCTTCTTGAGCGCGGCCGCTTCGAAGCCCATCACGCCCGATGCGTCCGGCAGCTGGTCGGCCGTGGCCTGGTGCCAGTTCTGGTCGAGCAGCGCCGCGCCGAGGTATTCGGTGGTGGCGAAGCCCTGGTTGAATTTCGAAGCCGCCAGCACCTTGTCCAGCAGTTCCTTCGGCATCGCCTCGCCGGTCTGGTAGTGCTTGGCGTAGTTGGCCAGCACGCTCGGCCAATCGGCCCACATCTCGTTGACCTGCGAGGGATACTCCACGAAGTCGCGCGGCACGTTCATGGTGAAGTAGGGGTACTTCACGTCCGAGAAGAAGCCGTGCAGGGCATGGCCGAACTCGTGGAACGTGGTGGTGACCTCGTCCCAGGTCAGCAGCGTCGGCTTGCCGGCCGACGGTTTCGGGATATTGAGGTGGTTGGCGACCACCGGATTGTTGCCGATCAGCTCGGACTGGCCCACGTAGGTGTTCATCCACGCACCGCCGCGCTTGGACTCGCGCGCATAGGGATCGAAGATGAAGATCGACAGCTGTTTGCCGTCCTTGTCGAACACGTCGTAGGTCCAGGTGTCCGGGTGGTACTTGGGCAGGTCGGTGCGTTCCTTGAAGCTGATGCCGTAGAGCTGGTTGGCCGCGTAGAACACGCCGTTCTCCAGCACGTTCTTCATCTCTAGGTAGGGCTTGAGCTGCGCTTCGTCGAAGTTGTACTTGGCCTGGCGCACCTTTTCGGTGTAGTAGGCCCAGTCCCAGGGTTCGAGCTGGAAGGTCGGCTCGCCCTTGGCCTTCTGCTCGCTGTCGATCATCGCCTGCAGGTCGGCGGCTTCCTTCCTGGCATTGGCCACGGCCGCTGGCGCCAGCTGGCCGAGCATCTTGTTGACGTTGGCCGGCGATTTGGCGGTTTCATCGGCCAGCACGAAGTCGGCCCAGGTGCCGTAGCCGAGCAGCTTGGCCTTTTCGGCGCGCAGCTTGGTGACCTTGGAGACGATCGCGGTGTTGTCCCACTGGTTGCCGCGGCTGCCGCGGGCGACCGAGGCCTTGTGGAGCTTCTCGCGCAGCGCGCGGTTCTCCAGCTGGGATTCGGGCGGCTGGCCGGTGGTGTTGAGCAGGGCGATGACGTACTTGCCTTCGAGCTTGCGGCTCTTGGCAGCTTCCGCCGCACCCGCGATCTGCTCGTCGGTCAGGCCCTTGAGCTCTTCCTTGGTGTCGACCACCACGGCCGAATCGTTCACTTCCGCCAGCACGTTCTGGCTGAACTGGGTGCCGAGCTTGGAGGCCTCGGTATTGATTTCGCGGATGCGCGTCTTGTCCGCTTCCGACAGCGCGGCGCCGGCGCGCACGAAGTCTTCGTAATAGCGTTCCACCAGGCGCAGGCCCTGGTCGTCCAAGCCCAGCCCGGCGCGACCGTCGTACAGGGTCTTGATCCGCGCGAACAGCTTGGGGTTGAGCGTGATCGCGTCGCGATGGGCGGAGAACTTGGGCGAGTAGTCGGTCTGCAGCTGCTCGCGCGCGTCGTTGGTGTCGGCGCCGACCAGATTGAAGAAGACGGTGGTGGCGCGGTCCAGCGTGCGCCCGGATTTCTCCAGCGCGACGATGGTGTTGTCGAACGTCGGCTTGTCCGGGTTGTCGGCGATGGCTTCGACTTCCTTCAGTTGCGCAGCCATGCCGGCGTCGAAGGCGGGGGCGAAATCGCTGTCCTTGATCTTGTCGAACTGGGGGTAGTTGAGCGGCAGCGGACTGTCGCTGTCGAACACGCTCGTTTGAAGGGTGCTTTCGGGTGCGGAGCTGGTGGCGGTATTCACGGGCGCGGGGGACTGGTCGGATTCCTGGGCGTAAAGCGGCGAGCTGGCGGTGAGCGCGATGGCCAATGCCAGGGCGAGCGGATGCTTCATGGGATGATCCTGAACGGACAAGTCCGGCAAGGCTACCGGAACCACCCGTAGCCAGCCCATGACGAAAGGCACGGTCGGCGGCGCGCGGTCCGTGCGCCGATTCCGTGAGGGCACGGCCGGAACCGTTTCCATCGGGGATCTGATTCCGCCCTGCAAGGGAGGCGACGATCGCCAACCGTGCAGGAGGCTGGCAAACCGGACAGGCGCCACGCGCCGAGCATCGAGCTTGCCGCGCTGCACCGTTTTCGCAAAGGGGCAGGTTTCCGGTCCAGTCGCGGAGGGAGCACAATGCGCGGATGGCGGCGAGCAGCCGCCACGCGTTTCCTCCGCGGAAACGCTCCGCCTTTCGTCCTGGAGATCCTGATGAAGCGTTGTGGCATCGCGTTGCTGGCACTGGCGCTGAGCGCCCCGGCCTGGTCGGCGGAAACCCTCAAGTACGTGGCACTGGTCGACGGCGGCAAACAGGCCGGTCAGCAGACCGTGGTCCATGGCGACGACGGCACCACTCGCGTCGATTTCATCTTCAAGGACAACGGGCGCGGTCCGGAGCTGAAGGAAACCTACACACTCAATCCGGACGGCACCTACCGGACCTATCAGGTTACCGGCGCGAGCACGTTCGGCGCGAAGATCGACGAAACCTTCCGGCTCGAAGGCGGCAAGGCGG
Organism: Lysobacter sp. M2-1; assembly: GCF_022662495.1. Lineage (GTDB taxonomy): Bacteria > Pseudomonadota > Gammaproteobacteria > Xanthomonadales > Xanthomonadaceae > JAKPBU01. The sequence continues at coordinate 222,191 of NZ_JAKPBU010000007.1, read as the reverse complement.
TCTGGAAATCCACCTCGGACGAAGGCGAGCAGGAGATCGCGGCGGGGGCGCAGTACTCGCCGCTCGGCGGCACGCCGCAGTCCGGATCGGTCGCGATCGCTGCGCTGGCTGCGCGCGCCGACGGCAAGCTGCCGCTGATCCCGAGCGGGACCCTGACCATGCGCAAGGTCGGCGAAGCCGAGGTGATCAACGGCAACGACAAGCGCCAGGTGCAGCTGCTGGCGATCACTGGCGTGGGTTTCACGCCGCAGTTCGTCTGGGCGACCGCGGATGCCAAGCCGCGCCTGTTCGCCTTCATCTTTCCCGGATTCCTGCAGCTGATCGAAGAGGGCTGGCAGGCCAATGCCGATGCGCTTGAGGCGACCCAGAAGACCGCCGAGAGCAAGGCCCTGGTCGACCTGCAACAGCGCCTGGCGCATCCGATCAAAGGCAGCACCCTGATCCGCAACGCGCGCGTGTTCGACAGCGAAAAAGCCACCCTGGGCGCCGCGTCGGACGTGCTGATCCGCGACGGCCGCATCGTGTCTGTTGCCGCCACGAGCGGGCAGGGCACTGCCGACCACGTCATCGATGCCGGCGGCCGGGTGCTGCTGCCCGGCCTGTTCGACATGCACACGCACATGGACCGCTGGAGCGGCGGGCTGCAGCTCGCCTCCGGCGTCACCTCGGTGCGCGACATGGGCAACGACAACAAGACCCTGCAGCAGGTCATGGCCGAGGAGCGCGACGGCACCCTGCTGATGCCACGGATCGTGGCGGCCGGCTTCATCGAGGGCGAGAGCAAGCAGTCCGCGCGTAACGGCTTCGTCGTCAGCAACCTGGACGAGGCGAAGAAGGCGGTGGACTGGTATGCGGCCAACAAGTATCCGCAGATCAAGATCTACAACTCGTTTCCCAAGGACATCCTCAAGGACACGGTGGCCTACGCCCACGGGAAAGGGCTGCGCGTGAGCGGGCACGTCCCGGTGTTCCTGCGCGCCCAGGATGCGCTCGATGCCGGCTACGACGAGGTCCAGCACATCAACCAGCTGATGCTGAACTTCCTGGTCAAGCCGGACACCGACACCCGCACGCTGGAGCGTTTCTACCTGCCGGCGAAGGGAGTAGCCGACCTCGACCTCGACTCCAAGCCGGTGCAGGACTTCATCACGACGCTTGCGCAGAAGCAGATCGTGATCGATCCCACCCTGGCGACGTTCGAGTTCCTGCATCAGCGCAACGGCGAACTGTCGCCGATCTTCGCCGACGTACCCGATCACATCCCGCCGGACGTGCAGCGCAGCCGGCGTGCCGCGGAAATGGACATCCCGGACGAGGCGACCGGCGTGCGCTACCAGAAGTCCTTCGACAAGATGGTCGAGTTCGTCGGCCGCGCTTACAAGGCCGGCGTGCCGGTGGTCGCGGGCACCGACGAGGTGCCTGGGTTCACCTTGCAGCACGAGCTGGCGCTGTACGTGAAGGCGGGGCTGACCCCGGCCCAGGCGCTGCAGGTCGCTACCTGGAACGGAGCGAAATATTCGGAGGTGCTGGAAGAGCTGGGCAGCATCGCGCCGGGCAAGCGCGCCGACCTGATCCTGGTCGATGGCGATCCCACCAGCGACATCGCCGACATCCGCAAGGTGACGACGGTGATCAAGGGCGAGACGGTGTACTACCCGTCTGAAATCCATACTGAGCTCGGCATCAAGCCGTTCGCCGAGCCGGTGCGGCTGCAAGGGAGCCGGTGAGGTGACCACCGCCTACGATTTCAGCGCCACCGACATCGACGGCCACGACACTGCGCTGGCCGACTACAGCGGCAAGGTGCTGCTGATCGTCAACGTGGCGTCCAAGTGCGGCTTCACCCCCCAGTACGCCGGGCTGGAGAAGCTCTGGCAGCAGTATCGGGATCGCGGCCTGGTGGTGATGGGTTTCCCGTGCGACCAGTTCGGGCACCAGGAACCCGGCGACGAGGCCGAGATCAGGAATTTCTGCTCGCTGACCTACGACGTGGATTTCCCCATGTTCGGCAAGGTCGAGGTGAACGGCGCCGGCGCACACCCGCTATGGAAGTGGCTGAAGGACGAGAAGGGCGGCTTCCTCGGCATCGACGCGATCAAGTGGAACTTCACCAAGTTCCTGGTCGGCCGCGATGGACGGGTGGTCAAACGCTACGCGCCGACCGATACCCCCGAATCGCTGGCCAAGGACATCGAGGCTGCCCTGGGTTGAGGTGTGGACATGGACGCTGCGGAGTACGCCATCGTTTTCGCGTTGCGCGAGGGCGTCCTGCACGCCCACGTCACCGGCGTCTCCAGCCTGGAAGCGACCATCGGCTACTGGCGCGAGATCGCGCGCGAGGCCAGGGAGCGCGACGCGAAGCTGCTGCTGCTGGTCGATGAGCTGCGCGGCGAGCCCCTGGGCGAGGCCGACTGGCTGCAGCTGGTGACCGCCTCGCAGGACGAGGGTCTGCAGCGCCTTCGCATCGCCCACGTCAAGCCGGCCGGACTGCAGGCGATCGAATACTGCGAGATCTTCGCCCGCGAGGCAGGAATCGAGGCCAAGGTGTTCGAGCACGAGGCGCTGGCCGAGATCTGGTTGCGCTACGGCGAGAGCTAGCGGCGGCTGCGGTTATTTCTCGACGAATGCCCGCTCGAACACGTACTGCCCGGGCACACCGATTCGCGGTGCGGCGGCGAAGCCACGCGCATCGAGCAGGGCGCGAAAATCGGCCAGCATCTGCGGGCTGCCGCAAACCATCGCGCGGTCATGCGCCGGGTCCAGCGGCTCGATGCCGAGCTGTTGCATCATCCGCCCGCTCTCCATCAGGCTGGTCAGGCGCCCGCGCTGGTCGCGTCCTTCGAACTGGAAGGGCTCGCGCGATACCGCCGGGTAGTAACGCAGACTGGCCGCGATCTGCTCGCCCAGGAACTCGTGTCGTGGCAGTTCGTTGACGATGTAGTCGCGATACGCCAGGTCCCGTGCGTTGCGCACGCCGTGGCACAGCACCACACGCTGGAAGCGCTCGTAGGTGTTTGGATCCTTGATCACCGCCAGCCACGGCGCCAGCCCGGTGCCGGTGCCCAGCAGGTACAGGTTGCGTCCCGGCAGCAGGTCGTCGATGCGCAATGTGCCGGTTGGCTTGCGCCCGATCAGGATCGCGTCGCCCGGCACGATATCGCGCAGGCGCGAGGTGAGGGGCCCGTTGGGGACCTTGATACTGAAGAATTCCAGCTGCTCTTCCCAGTTGGCGCTGGCAATGGAGTACGCGCGCATCAGCGGGCGCCCATCGACTTCCAGGCCGATCATCACGAACTGGCCGTTCTCGAAGCGGAATCCGTCGTCGCGGGTGGTGGTGAAGCTGAAATAGTCGTCCGTCCAGTGACGGACGTCGAGCACCGTTTCGGTGCCGAACGGCGAGGACATGCGGCAGGGCCGAGTTGCGGGGTCGCGGAGCGGCTATTTTACAGCCCGCTGCGCGCCGTATTCAGCTGGTCGCGAAGAAGGCGCCGTAGGCCAGCAACACAAAGCCGGCGACCGCAGCCAGGGCATGGGTGAGCACCAGCCAGGCAGGTAGCAGGATCCTGTTCCATTTGTAACGCAGGCTCAGGACGGCGCCGCCGACGGCCGCGATGCACAGCAGGCCGAACGCGGACGGCGCGGTGCCGTCGGCATTGTGGGCGAAGACTGCATAGCCGGTGAGCGTGAGTCCCGCCGCGGCGAGCAGACCGTGCAGCATGGCGAGCCACGCGGGGGGATTGGCGCTGCGAGCGAAGCGAATCGCCGCCATGGCGACGCCGCCGAGGGCGCCGATCGCGAACAGCACCGTTGCGGTCTGCAGCAGCTGCAGTCCTGCCGTAGGCGAGACATCCATGGGCGGCCCTCCGTGCGGGGACTGTGGAAAGCTAGCAACCGCGCGGTGACAGCCGCGTCGACAGGCGCTCCGCGCGGCTGGCGTATGCTCGCCGCATGCCGACGCTGTGGACCATCGGCCACTCGATACGTCCGTGGGACGCCTTCGTCGCCATGCTGCGCGAGGCCGAAATCACCGCGGTGGCCGACGTGCGCCGGTTCCCCGGCTCGCGTCGGCATCCGCAATATTCCGGGGAGGCAATGGCGCAGGCGTTGCCCGCGCTGGGTATCGAATACCTGTCGATGCCGGAGCTCGGCGGGCGGCGACGCCCGCGGCCGGATTCGGCCAATACCGCCTGGCGCAGCGCGGCCTTCCGCGGCTACGCCGATTACATGCAGACGCCGCAATACGCCGCCGCGCGCGATCGCCTGATGGCCATGGCGACGGCCCAGCGCACCGCGGTCACGTGCGCCGAAGCGGTCTGGTGGCGCTGCCACCGCGCCCTGATCTCGGACGATCTCAAGGCCCATGGCTGGCACGTGATCCATCTCTCGGCGCTGGGACGCAGCGAGGAACACCCGTTCACCTCGGCGGCGCATATCGACGACGCGGGCCGGCTGGATTACGCCGCGACGTCGGCGCTGCAACCCGAGCTGTTCGAACCCCCCGGGCCTCGATGACCGCGGTCGCGTTGGTAGGCGCGCTACCGGTAACCTGCTGCCTGCAGCTCGAATAGCTCCGCATAGCGCCCGCCCTGCGCCAGCAGCTGTGCATGCGTGCCAGACGCCTCGAGCCTGCCTTCGGCCAGCACCAGGATCCGGTCGGCCATCCGCACGCTGGAGAACCGGTGCGAGATCAGCACCGCGGTGCGCCCTTCCGAGAGTTCCTTGAACCGCTTGAACACCTCGTACTCCGCGCGTGCGTCGAGCGCCGCGGTCGGCTCATCCAGGATCATCACCTGCGCATCGCGCATGTAGGCGCGGGCGATGGCGATCTTTTGCCACTGGCCGCCGGACAGGTCCACGCCGGTCTTGAAGCGGCGCCCGATCAGCTGGTCGTAGCCGTTGGGGAGCCCGTCGATCACCTCGTCCGCCATCGCCCGATGCGCGGCGTCGCGGATGCGCTCGCGGTTGTACATGTCTTCCACCTGGCCCACGCCGATGTTCTCGCCCGCGGTCAGGTGATAGCGCACGAAGTCCTGGAAGATCACGCCGATGTTGGCGCGCAGGTCCTCCAGGTCGTAGTCGCCCAGGTCGCGTCCATCAAGCAGGATCCGCCCTTCGTCCGGGTCGTACAGCCGCGCCAGCAGTTTCACCAGCGTGGTCTTGCCGGCACCGTTCTCGCCCACCAGGGCCAGTACTTCGCCAACGTTCAATTGGAAGTCCAGGCCGCGCAGCGCCCATTTGTCGGCGTCGGGATAGCGAAAACCGACGTTTTCGAACACGAAGCCCTGTGCGATCGGCCGCGGCACCGGCAGCGCGCCGGGCCGGCTGCGGATCTCCGGCTCGATCTCGAAGAACGAGTACAGATCGTCCAGGTACAACGCCTGGCCGGCTACCTGCGAAAAGCCGATCAGCAGGCTCTCCAGCAGTTGTCGGAGGCGCCGGAAGCTGCCGGCGAGGAAGGTCAGATCGCCGATGGTGAAGTCGCCTCTGACCGTGCGCCAGGCGATGTAGGCGTAGGCGATGTAGTAACCCAGTGTCCCCAACGCCGCAAGCAGCGTGCCCCAGAACGCGCGCCGGCGGGCAAGGGCGCGATTGGCGGCGAAGAACTTGGCCGAGAGTTCGCGGAAGCGAGTGATGAAAAAACGGTTGAGGTTGAAAATCTTGACCTCTTTGGCCGTCTCCACGCTCGCGCCCATCTGGCGGATGTATTCCAGCTGCCGGCGTTCGGGCGTCCACTGGAAGTTGAGCGAATAATTCATCGCATTGAAATGCGACTCGCCGATGAAGGCGGGGATCAATGCGACCGCCAGCAGTACGATCAGCCACGGCGCATAGATGAGCAGTCCCGCGGCGAAGCCCGCCACCGTTATCGCGTCCTGGGCCTGTCCGAACAGCTGGCTCATCAGGTTCATCCGGCCCATCGTCTGCCGGCGCGCCCGGTCGAGCTTGTCCTGCAGGTCCGGATCCTCGAAATCTTCCAGGTCGAGCGTGGCCGCATGCTCCATCAGCCGGATGCTGGTGGCGTTGGTGAACAGCTCCGACAGCACCGAGTCGGCGTAGCTCACCAGCCGCCCGAGCAGATCGGAAACGATCGCCAGGGCGAATTCGGCCAGCAGCAGGGCGAGCAGATGGCTGAGCTGTCCGCCCTCCCATGCCGCCTGCAGCGAATCGAAACGCACGCCGGCCCCGACCAGGCGCACCGCCTCGTCGATGATCAGCTTGCCCACGTACAGGGTCACGATCGGAAGCAGCGCGCGCACCAGGCGCAGGCCCATGCTGGCGGTGGTCAGCGGTTTGCTGGTCGCCCAGATCTCGCGCAGGAACGGCGGCAGGTTCTTCAGCGCGCTGACCCGTTCCCTCAGACTGGGATTCTGCCGCCTGGGGTTGGACGCGGCGGCCGGGTCGGGGAACGGGCTGGGCATCGATGCATTGTGCGGCAGGCGCGCGCGAATTTCGTGTGTCGCGGCGCTGGCGGTCGAGCGCGATCAACCGGTCGGTGCGCGCTCCCTGCCGTACCGCTGGCAAGCCCGCAGGCCCGGGATCTGCAAACGCGCCGGCCGCGTGTACGCCCCTAGGCGGTACCGGCCCCCACGTCGACTTCGCGATAGGCCTGGATCACGCGCTGCTCGCCGTTGACGCCCGGCTGCGAATTTCCGTGCTCCATGCCGAAGACGAAGTCGCGGCCTTCCTTGCGCATGCGTCCGTGCACGTGCGCAAGCACGTTGCGGTAGTTGATCTCGCCGGTGCCCGGTTCGTTGCGGCCGGGTACGTCGCCGATCTGGAAATAGGCGATCTCGTCCCAGGACAGGTCGATGTGCGCGATCAGGTTTCCTTCGTTGCGCTGCATGTGATAGATGTCGTAGAGGATCTTGCAAGCGGGGCTGTTCACCGCACGCGCGATCTCGTAGGACTGCGCGGAAGTGCGCAAAAACAGTTCCGGCGTGTCGCTGAGCGGCTCCATCACCATCACCAGCCCGTGCGGTTCGAATACTTCGGCGCCGGCACGAATCGCATCGATCACGTGCCCGGTCTGCACGCCCAGCGGCAGCTTGGTCTCGAAGAAGCCGGGCACGATCGTCATCCACTTCGCGTCGACCCGGCGTGCGACATCCAGCGCCTCGCGGCAACGCCGCACGAAGCGGTCGGCGAACTCTTTCGCGCCGGTGGCGTAGGACACCTTCCAGTTGTCGCCGGCATCGATCACGAACACGCCCATGGTCATGCCGTTCTCGCGCAGGACCTTGCCAATGCCTTCCTGCACCGCCACGGACCGGTCCATCAGCCCGTTGTCTTCGAACGCCGTGAAGCCCTGGTCGGCCATGAAGCGGACCTGGTCGACAGGGTCCTTGCCGGCGGAGGCCTCGAACATGCCGATATGGGGCGCGAACTTGAGCCGGAACTTGCTGGCGGTCGCCGGCGCCGGGCTTTCAGCCTGCGACTGTGCGAAGACAGGCGCCAGCGGCGCGGCCGAGGCGACGGTGAACGCGGCCAGGGATTGAAGGAAGCGACGACGCTGCATCCGGAACTCCTGCGAATCGATTGGGGTGTTGCGAGCCGCCGTGGGAGCGAGCTGCTCGCGATGGCTTTGACGCCTTCGACGATCAATACGACCAGCGTTCGCGGCCAAGGCCGCTCCCACGGGCGGTCGCAGCCGAAGTCGCTGTCACGGGCACCGCTAGGTCCACCACGGCTCGTCTGGCGGTTCGCGCAGCAGTGCCTGCTTGAGCGTGGCGATGGCGGTCTGGAAACCCTGTTCCACCGACATCAGCGCATCCTCGTGTTCCAGGCTGACCACGTAGTCGTATCCGGCCATGCGCAGCGCCTCCATGATCTCTTTCCACACCAGCAGGTCGTGGCCGTGGCCCACCGAGCGGAAGCGCCAGGCGCGGTCGGCCATTTCGCGGTAGGACTTGCCGTCGATCACGCCGTTGACCGCGACGTTGCGGCGGTCGACGCTGACGTCCTTGGCATGGAAATAGAACAGCGCCGGGCCCAGCGCGCGGATCGCCTGCGGAATGTCGACCCCGCGCCAGAAATGATGGCTGGGGTCGAGATTGATGCCCAGATGGTCGCCCGCGGCCTCGCGCAGGCGCAGCATGGTCTCCACGTTGTGCACGATGAAGTTGGGGTGCGCCTCCAGCGCCACGCGCACGCCGTGCTCGCGGGAGAAGTTCGTGGCTTCCTTCCAGTAGGGAATGGCCTTCTCGTTCCACTGCCATTCCAGCGTTTCGAGCATCTCCGGTGGCCAGGGAGAGGTGATCCAGTTGGGTATCCTGGACTGGTCAGAATCGCCGGGGCAGCCGGAGAAGGTCACCACCACAGGGACCTCCAGCCGCTCGGCCAGGCGCACGGTCTTGCGGAAGATTTCGTCGTCGCGACGCGCGGCCTCCTTGTTGGGATGCAGCGGATTGCCGTGGCAGGACAGCGCGCTGACGATCAGGCCATGGTCGGCGACCTTGCTGCGGAACTCGCGCGCCTTGTCCTGCGAAGCGAGCAGGCCGTCGACGTCGACGTGATCCGAGCCCGGGAACGCGCCGGTACCAAGCTCGACCGCGTCCAGGCCGGCGTCGCGAACCTTGGCCAGCACTTCGTCCAGGCTCAGCTTCGCGAACAGCGGGGTGAAAACGCCAAGTTTCATTGCAGGCTCCTCATGATGCTGGGTGCGCGCCGTCGCCTCAGCTTCCGACCCGGGTCCAGACACCGCCTTGCGCGGCGCTGGCGAGCATGGCGTCGACGATGTTCAGCGCGCGCAATCCGTCCTCGAAGGTCGCCACCGTGGGCGGAAGCGCTTCGTCGATCTTCCCGCCCTTCGGCCAGCGCGCGATGGCGGCGTAGATATCGCGCATCAGATTGCCGAACGCGTCCGCCCAGGCCTCCTGGTGTCCCCCGGGCAGGCGCGCGTAATCGCTGACCGCGGGGTCCATCAGCGACGGATCCTTCTGCAGCAGTTCGTTGGCGCGGTCGCGGTGACCGATCCACAGTTCGTTCTGGGCTTCCTGCCGCCACTTGACCGAGCTGCGGGTGCCGCACACTTCCAGCACCAGATCGTTCTTGTGCCCGGCGCAGACCTGACCCACGCTCACCACGCCGCGCGCACCGTTGTCGAAGCGCAGCAGCACGCTGGCCAGGTCCTCCATGGTCATCTCGACCCATTCGCCTTCCTGGCCGGCATTGGCGCCGAAGGTGCCGGCTCCGCCGGCGGTAGGCTTGCGACGGCGCGGAATTGCAGTACCGAGCTCGGCCAGCACCTCCACGATCCGGCAGCCGGCCACATGCTGGGCCAGGTCGCACCAGTGCGAGCCGATGTCGGCCAGCGCCGAGGAAGGACCTGACTTGTCCGCCTCGAGCCGCCAGGACCAGTCGGTCTCGTGCAGCAGCCAGTCCTGCAGGTAGCGGCCATGGATGAATGTCGGCCGGCCCACGCTGGCGTTGATCACCATCTGCCGCGCCTGCTGCACCAGCGGGTTGCCGCGGTAGTTGAAGGTGACCGCGTGGAATACGCCGGCTTCGCGCGCCGCGTCCAGCAGTTCGCGACCCTGCGCGGCCGTGTTGGCCAGCGGCTTGTCGCAGACCACGTGCTTGCCGCGGGCGATCGCGGCCATGGCAACTGGGTGATGCAGCTGGTTGGGCGCGGCGATGTGGACCACGTCCACTTCGCCATCGTCCAGCAGCGCCTGGTAGTCACCGTAGGCGCGGGCGATGCCCAGCTTGTCCGCGGCAGCCTGCGCGCTGTCCTGGCGGCTGCCGGCCAGGGCGACTACGTCCACGTTGCCCAGCCGGCGCAGCGCGTCGACATGCCAGGGACCTATGAAGCCGGCGCCCACCAGGCCGGCGCGAATGCGGGCACTCATGCGGCAGGCTCCTGCGCGGCAGCGAAGGCCGGGGCGCCTGTTGCTGCAGTCGAGGTCATGACCTGGAGAATGCGGCGGCGCTGCATGTGCTCAAACCTCCTCGCCCTTGTACTTGATCCTCTCGTTCTTGAAGGCAAGCAGGAACAAGGCGAACACGCCGGCGGCAAAGACGGCTGGGTAGATCCAGATGCTTCGCCAATCGTGGCCACCTTCGACGACATGCATGTCGGTGATCATGCCGGCCACCCAGAACCCGATCAGCATGCCCAGGCCGTAAGTCGCCAAGGTAATCAGGCCCTGTGCCGCGCTTTGGTAGCTTTCTCCGGCTTTCGAGTCGGTATAGATCTGTCCGGATACGAAGAAGAAGTCGTAGCAGATGCCGTGCAGCACGATGCCGGCGACGAGCATGAGGAACTGGGCGTCGGCATTGCCGTAGGCGAACAACACATAGCGCAGTGCCCAGGCGAGCATGCCGACCAGCAAAGTCATCTTGATGCCGTAGCGCACCAGGAAGACCGGCAGCAGCAGCATGAAGAACACCTCGGACACCTGGCCCAGCGTCATCAACCCGGTCGGCTTGCCCACCCCGGATTCGACCAGGAAGGGATTGGTGTTCTGGTAGTAGAAGGCCAACGGAATGCAGATCAGTACGGACGAAACAAAAAACACCAGGAAGTTCCGGTCCTTCAGCAAACCCAGCGCGCTCAGACCGAGTTTGTCCCTGATGCTTGCATCCTCGCTGCGGGCCTTTGGCGGCGTTTTCGGCAGGGTGAAGCTGAACAAGCCCAATGCCGCCGACGCAATGGCCGTCATGACGAATGTGTTCCGCAACAGGCCCTGGCCGATACCTTCCTGCGAATCCCACGAGAACAGATGGCTGATCGCCAGCCCTGCCACGACCCAGCCGATGGTTCCCCACACACGAATGAAGGGAAATTCCTTGGCCGGGTCGGCCATCTGGCGGAACGAAACGGAATTGACCAGCGCCAGGGTGGGCATGTACACGATCATGTAGCCCAGCACGTACGGAAAGAACTGGCCGAAATCGGTCGCTCTCGAGAGCTGGAACATCAGGACGGCGCCGATGAGATGCAGGATGCCGAGTATGCGTTCGGCATTGAAATACCTGTCAGCAATCAAGCCGATGATGAAGGGCGCGATGATCGCGCCCCACGATTGGGTACTGAAGGCCGCGCCGGTTTCCACGCCGCTGGCGCCGAGCGTCTCGCCCAGAAACGTACCCAGCGTTACGAACCATCCGCCCCAGATGAAGAACTGGAGAAACATCATGAGCGACAGCTGAGTTCTCGTGGTCGTTTTCATTGTGGTTGTCTTATCCGGAATTGCGGATGAGGTTGCCGGGCTTCGTTCCGGCACGCGTGGTTACGGGCACTGCAATCGCGGCCGCCTGTCACCCGAGCGGTCCGGGGTGGTCGAGCTACAGCTCCTTGATGCGGATATTGCGGTAGCTCACCTCGTCGCCGTGATCCTGCAGGCCGATGTGGCCTTTCGGCAACATCCCGTAGCGTGGCCAGTCCTTGAACTTGGTCTGCGCCACGCGCGCCTTCCACTCCGGCGTCCATAGCTCATAGCCGGCGACCTTCACCCCGTTGAGCCAGTGCTCGACATGCGCGCCGCGGGCGACGATCCGCCCTTGATTCCATTCGCCCACCGGCACCGTCCGCGCACCGTCTGGGGCGTACATGCCGTACACCGCCGCGGCGTGGCGGTCGGGTCCGTTGCGGCCGTCGGGATGGCGTTCGTTGTCGAGGATCTGGTATTCGATGCCGGTCCAGTACGCGGCTTCCTCGTCCTCGGCCGCACGGTAGAACACGCCGCTGTTGCCGCCCGGGGAGATCTTCCATTCGAAGCGCAGGTCGAAGTCGCCGAACGCGCGGTCGCTGATCAGGTCGCCACTGGCCGCCGTTCGGGTGAGGACGCCGTCCACGACCGACCAGCCCGACACCGGCGCGCCGGGTTTGCGATACAGGTGCCAGCCAGTCAGGGTGGCCCCATCGAACAGGGGCACGAAGCCGGCTTCGTCGCCGACGGGAGCGCCCGTGCCGGCCGCAGCGTCGGGCTGTGGTGATGCGGTGTCCGGCGCTGCGGCGTCAGGTGTCGCGGTTGGCGCCGGCGAACAGGCGACCAACAGCCATGCCGAGCAGGCGAGCGACAGCAGGCTGGTGCGGATGGCGGCAGTGCGGGTCATGGGAAAGTCTCCAGTGCGGCGGTGACGGTAGTAGGGGCGGGGGAGGGCCAGTCCTTCGAGGCCACGCGCTGCACCCGTCCGTCCGGATCCTGCCGGACCATGAGTACGGCGCTGTCCGGCACGCCGGCTACCAGGCGCAGCCCGGCTTCGGTGCCCAGTACCGACGCCGCGGTGTCCAGGCCATCGGCCTGCAGCCCGCGCGGCGCCACGACTGTCGTGGTGCTGCGAAAGGTAAGCGGCCAGCCCGTGCGCGCATCGAGCACATGCGAATAGCGGACGCCGTCGATTTCCATCCATTGCTCGGCATCGCCGGCAGTTGAGACTGCGGCATGCTTCAGCAGCAGGGTCGTGCCGGGCGGCGCACCCGGCACGTCCAGCGGCGCCACGTCGATGCGCCAGCCGGGTTCGTTTGGCGGCGGCGCACCGACGGCGATGTCGCCGCCCAGCGCTACCAGAGCACGTTCGGCACCGGCGGCCCGAATCGCCTGCAACGCCTGTTCGGCCACATAGCCTTTGGCGATACCCCCCACGTCGAGCTGGATGCCAGGTCTTGCCAGCGACACGGTGCCCCTCTCTGGATCGAGCTGCAGGTCGCGATAGCTGCCCGACGCCAGTGCCTGGCGTATCCGCACCGGATCGGGCATTTCATCGAGCTTGCGGGCCTGTCGCCAGATCCGGGTGACCGCCCCACGGGTGACGTCGAACGCGCCATCGCTGCGCTCGGCGAGGGATTGCGCAGCCTGCAGCACGGCGAACAGGTCCGCGCTCACGTGCACCGGGCCGGCGCCGGCGCGCGCGCCGAGGCGGCGGAGTTCGCTGTCGCTGCGATAGTCGCTGAGCACCGCGTCGAGCTGGCGGATGCGTGCGAATCCCGCGCCCGCCGCGCGCCGCGCCTGCGCTCCATCATGCGCATACACCACGATCCGCGCCTCGGTCCCCATCTGCGGCTCGGAAAACGCATGGCGCGATAACCCGCCATCCATCGATTCTGCGGCCAGGGCCGCGCCGGCCATGGCGGCCAGCAGCAGCGATACCGCAGACAGGCGAAGCGGGTTCATGCGTAGTGGGGCGTGCACCCGGATCCGTACGCCCCGACGACCGCACTCATGTCAGCGGCGTCTGACCGGGCATGGCCACCGCCGGAACCGGAATCGTCGATTCCAGGCTGAAGTCGGCGGGCATCAGCACTTCCTGCGACGCCATCGCCTCGTCCCAGGTCACCGCCTGCCCGGTGTAGCCAGCCATGCGTCCCATGATCGCGGTCAGGGTGGTTTCGGCGACGGCCTTGAGTTCGTTGAGCGGCTTGTTGCCGCGGATCGCCGCGATCAGGTCGGCATGTTCCTGCACGTAAGGATCCGGATCGTCGTCGCGCTCGGCACGTTTCCACGGGTTGGCGCCGGTGATGGTGTAACGGTCGACCTGGCTGTTGCCGCGGGTGCCGACCAGGGCCTCGCCGACGTTGTTGGCGCAGTTCTCGATCTGCCGGCACATGCTCATCAGGTGCACGCCGTTCTCGTATTCGAAATCGGTTGCGAAGTGGTCGTAGACGCTGCCGAACTCCGCTGCGGTGCGCACCTGGCGTCCAGCCAGGCTGACCGCACGCACCGGGTGCGCCTGCATTGCCCAGTTGATCACGTCTGGATTGTGGATGTGCTGCTCGACGATGATGTCGCCCGACAGAAACGGGAAGTAGAGCCAGTTGCGCAGCATCCACTCCGCGTCCGACCAGCCGGGCTGGCGCGGCTTGCTCCACAGCGAACCCTGGTTCCAGTACGCGCGCGCGGCCACGATGTCACCGATCGCGCCGTCGTGGATGCGGCCGATGGTCTCGATATAGCCCGCCTGGTGGCGTCGCTGGGTGCCCGCTGCGATCCGCAGGCCTTTGGCGTCGGCCACGTCGACCAGTGCGAGCACGTCGCGCACGCCCGGGCCATCCACCGCCACCGGTTTCTCGGTGAAGATGTGCTTGCCGCTTTCGACCGCGGCCTTCAGGTGCAGCGGACGGAAGCCCGGCGGCGTGGCCAGGATCACGTAATTGATGTCCTGCGCGAGGACGTTCTTGTAGGCGTCGAGTCCGGAGAACTGCCGCTCCTTCGGAACGTCCAGCGGCTTGGCCAGCTTGGCGTTGACCTGCTTGAGCGATGCGTCGATCTGATCCTGGAATACGTCGCCGATCGCAACCACGCGCACGCCTGGCGCCGCATCGAGCACATTGCGCAATGCGCCCGTGCCGCGGCCGCCGGCGCCGATCAGTCCCACCCGGATCTCGTCGCTGCCGGCGGCATGGGCCATGCCGAAGCGCCCGGCAACGCTGGCGGCGACGGCCGCGCTGGCGGTGGTGCGCAGAAAGTCGCGTCGCGTGAAGCCGGCAACGGGGGCTGCGGGGTCGTGCGTATCGCTCATCGCTGCGAATCTCCGGTTCGGGTTGTGGAACTGCCAGTGCTACTGGTCCGGGCTCGCGCGCGTGACCTTGGATTTGAGCTGTTGGAGTTTGGGCGGATCGTTGTCCACGCGCACCACCCGGAATCCGACGAAGGTGGCATCGGTATGCCACCAGATGCTGCGCGGCTCCTGCGGATCGCGCCGGCTCCAGCCGGGTTTGGAGCCGCGCCGCGCGGCGCTGCGCAGCTGCGCAGGTTCGTCCTCGAACGAGCCGCCACGCACGACGTGCGGAAAGCGCGCCGCACCGGGCAGCGCCACCGGATCGGTGGCCTTGCCGCGCAGGGCGGCATAGCGCTTGGGCAAATACTGGTCCAGCGTCCATTCCGCCACGTTGCCGTGCATGTCGTACAGGCCGAACGCGTTGGGCTTCTTGCCGCCCACTTTGTGCGGTGCGCCATTGGAATTGCCGGCGTGCCAGGCCACCGCATCGAGCGATGCGGCCTCGCCCGACGACCAGGGCGTGGCGGTGCCTGCGCGCGCGGCGTACTCCCATTCGGCTTCGGTCGGCAGCCGGTAGTGATGGCCGGTCTTCTCCGACAGCCAGCGGCAATAGGACATGGCGGCGTGCCAGGTCATGCCGATCGCCGGTTGTTTGCCCTTGCCGTAACCCCAGCTCTCATCGGCATAGGGCGGCGTGGGGCGGGTGATCGCGTCGCCGTCGCTGCCTTCGCGCCTGGAAACCGGAATGCCGGTGTCCTTGCGGTACAGATCGTATTCGGCCCAGGTCACTTCGTGCTTGCCGATCCAGAACGGTTTCACCGTGACTTCGGCCTGCGGGCCTTCGTCCGCACTGCGTCCGGTTTCCGCCGTGGCGCTGCCCATGCGGAACTTGCCGCCTGGTACCGGCACCATCTCGAAGGCAACGGTGCTGCCAGGGATCTTTTCCGCATAGGGTTGCTGCGGTGCGGCATGGATCGCGCACGGCACCAGGGCCAGGATCGCCAGCCACATGCGACGGGTTGGAAAATTCGACAGGCGGAACTGCCGGCAAGACGGTTTGCCCAGCCGGGCGGAAGCTTCCATCGGGTGCGGGGAACCTGTGATCGACCGAATCGTATGACAAATACCGTGGCGGTCCGCGCCAGTCAAGCGCGCAATCCACGCAGTCGGACCGCGTGCACGTATGCAGGCGTGCGTCAAGCCTGCGATGGCGTCTTGCATGTCGTGTGTCGCGCCCGCCATCCCCGACTTGTGCGGCGATCACATGACATCCGTCATCAGTCCGGCAATACGCGTGAGTATCGCGTTGGGCCTCAGCATTGCGGAAACGCCGGCGCTCCGGCTCGGTCGCGCCAGATATCCAAATGTTCCGCGGGTAACTGATTCGGCTGCGCATGCGCCTGCGGTGCGCTGTCTACATCTCCGGGATGGCTTCCAGCGCCTTCCGGTCCCCTGCATCGTGCTCGCGTCGTGACGATCGTTGCAGGGGCTCCTTGCTGGCCCGGTACTGCGCGCGCAGGGCGGGGTCGAGCACGTCGATCTGACGCTGCGCCTGCATCGCCGCGCGGTCGCCCGGCGCGAGCTGGCAGTTGCGACTGAGGATCTCGAGTTCGTCGCCGTTGCGCGCCGCGCTGCTCTGCAGGTTGACCACGACCGCCAGGGTATCGCCGAGCTGCTGCAACTGGTAGCAGATCTCATCGATGGTCTGGTGGCTGCGACGGGCATTGCTGTCGACCAGGGCCAGCAGATTCTCGCCGTCCACCCAGACCACCGAGCCCACGCCGGTTACCGTGCGCGCGGCGGCACGGGCGGCTTCCGGATCGATGCGACGGTCGGGATCGGGCAGCTGCGTCGACCGGCGCATGGCCTCGTGCAGGACACCGGCTTCCAGGGCGCCGACCTGGCCGCGCGCGGCTTCCTGGGCGTTGCCCGGAGCAGGCATCTTCAGGCCATGCGCCGGTGCCGGTTGCGTAGGCTTGTTCGTTTGCGCCAGTTCCCATCGCGGCGGCGGATGCGGCGGAGGAGCCTGGGTGCAGGCGGTGAAGGCCAGCAGCCATCCGGCTGCGATGCCGCACTTGCGCAATTGCGCCAAGCCGCTGCGTGGTTGCATCCGGCAAGGATACGTCAGTGGGTGTGGATGCCTCGCAAGGCCAAAGCCGAATGCAGCGCGTGACCACCGGTGTGTTGCAGCGCTGCAGACCGGTGGGCCGGCGCATGGCACTAGAATTACGCCTTTCACCAGCAGCGATTGCCCGCCTTGTCCGCTTCCCCTTCCAACACGCCTTCTGCCGGCGCCGTCGTCATCCGCCAGGATGATCTGATCCAGTCCGTGGCCGATGCCTTGCAGTACATCAGCTACTACCACCCCGGCGACTACATCCGGAACCTCGCTGCGGCCTACGAGCGCGAGCAGTCGCCCGCCGCGCGCGACGCGATCGCCCAGATCCTGATCAACTCGCGCATGTGCGCCGAAGGCCACCGGCCGATCTGCCAGGACACCGGCATCGTCACCGTGTTCCTGGCCATCGGCATGGACGTGCGCTGGGATGGCGCCACGATGGGCGTGGAAGACATGGTCAACGAAGGGGTGCGCCGCGCCTACAACCACCCCGACAACAAGCTGCGCGCCTCCGTCCTGCTCGATCCCGCCGGCAAACGCAGGAACAGCGGCGACAACACGCCGGCGGTGGTCAACGTCAAGGTGGTCCCGGGAAACACCGTGGACGTGATCGTGGCGGCCAAGGGCGGTGGTTCGGAGGCCAAGTCGAAGTTCGCCATGCTCAATCCGTCGGATTCGATCGTGGACTGGGTGCTGAAGACCGTGCCGACCATGGGGGCGGGCTGGTGCCCGCCGGGCATGCTCGGCATCGGCATCGGCGGCACCGCCGAGAAGGCGATGCTGCTGGCCAAGGAAGCGCTGATGGAACCGATCGACATCACCGACCTGCAGGCGCGCGGAGCCTCGAACCGGCTGGAAGAGCTGCGGCTGGAGTTGTACGAAAAGGTCAATGCGCTGGGCATCGGTGCGCAGGGGCTGGGCGGGCTGACCACCGTGCTGGACATCAAGATCCGCGACTACCCGACGCATGCGGCCAATCTGCCCGTTGCCATGATTCCCAATTGCGCGGCCACCCGGCATGCGCATTTCACCCTGGACGGGAGCGGACCGGTCATGCTGGAACCGCCGTCGCTGGAAGATTGGCCGAAGCTGACCTACGACGCGTCGAAGGGCCGGCGCGTGGACCTGGACAGCGTGACCCGTGAGGACGTGGCCGGCTGGAAGCCCGGCGAGGTGTTGCTGCTCAACGGCAGGCTGCTCACCGGTCGCGACGCCGCACACAAGCGCATCGTCGACATGCTCGACAGGGGCGAGCCGCTGCCGGTCGATTTCAACGGTCGTTTCATCTATTACGTCGGGCCGGTGGATCCGGTGCGCGACGAAGCCGTGGGCCCGGCAGGGCCGACGACCGCCACGCGCATGGACAAGTTCACCGGGCAAGTGCTATCGCAGACGGGGCTGTTGGGGATGGTCGGCAAGGCAGAGCGCGGCGATGCCGCGATCGAGGCGATCCGCAAGCATCGCTCGGTCTACCTCATGGCGGTCGGAGGCGCCGCCTATCTGGTCTCGAAGGCGATCAAGGCCGCGCGCGTGCTGGCGTTCGAGGATCTGGGCATGGAGGCGATCTACGAGTTCACCGTGCAGGACATGCCGGTGACGGTGGCCGTCGATTCGACCGGTGAATCCGTACACAAGACCGGTCCACGCGAGTGGCAGGCGAAGATCGGGCGCATCCCCGTGGTGGTGGAAGCCTGAGGTGGCGGGGCGCCTGATCCAGCACCACCGCGAGATCGACAGCCTGCTCGCCGGTCTGCGCCGGATCGCGGTGCTCGGCATCAAACCCGAGAGCCGCGCCGGCCAGCCCGCGCACATGATCCCGGCCTATCTGCTGCGCCATGGCTACGAGGTGATCCCGGTGCCCGTGTATTACCCGGAGGTCACCGAGATCCTCGGCAGGCCGGTGTTCCGCAGCTTGCGCGACGTGCCCGGGCGTATCGATCTGGTCGACGTGTTCCGCAAACCGCAGGACATTGCGCCGCACCTGGACGAGATCATCGCCGCCCGGCCGCGTGCGGTGTGGTTCCAGACCGGGATCCGTCACGACGACTGCGCGCAGGCGCTGCGCGAGGCCGGCATCGACGTGGTCCAGGACGAATGCCTGATGGTCGAGCACCGCCGCTGGCGTAGCGGGCACTGATTTCCGGGCCTGCGTATCTGGTGCAACCCGCAATGGATGCGGGCAGCCGTCCGCCTCAATACCACTCCAGCAGCGAAACCCCCAGGCCGACATAGGTCGCATGGTGGTTGTAGTCGATCAGGCTCTCGCCGTAGCCGTCGAAGACCTGCAGGTGTCCGCGCAGCTGGTGGGTGAGGGGAAAGCCCCAGTCGAACTGCACCGCACCGTGCGAGCGTTCGCCGCCGCGCAGCGAATGCCGCGCCATCAATGCGAATTCGTGCTCGCCGCGGGTATGGACCAGGGTCGCGTCGGCGCGTCCCATAAAATCCTCGATGTCCGGGTTGTCGTCGTCGTCCGACTCGGGCAGGCGGTACCAGGGCCGCAGCATCAGCGACCAGTGCTCGCGGTCCAGGCCAACGTTGAACATCAGCCGGTTCCAGCTACGCGAAAGCGCGCCCCCGCGGCCGTTGGACTGGTGGTTGATGCCGACCGCGGCCATGCGTCCTTTCCACCCGGGCAGGCTATAGCTGTTGCGGAACACCAGCAGCACTTCCGGCTCGTAGTTGGTCTCACGGAACGGACGCGACTGGTCGGCGTTGTAGACCTGCCAGCGCGAACTCTGGGTATAGCCCATCCAGACATCACCGTTGTCACCGAACAGATTCTCCAGCGCCTTGGTCTTGAAGCTGAGCTGGAACTTGGTCTCGGTATCGTCCAGCGGCTGCGGCACCGCGACGGTGTTGTCGGGGTTGGGGGAGTGCGGCGTCGTGTTCGGATCGCTGTTCCAGAACAGTGGCAGCAGGTAGACCGGCTTGTAGGCGCGCAGGTTGAACGTGCCGAGCTTGGAATCCCTGGCCAGTTCCCAGCGACTGTCCAGCAACGAACCCTTGCCGGCGTTGGCGATCGCCCGTTGCGGCTCGGAGGCATACAGGTCGCTGTGTTGGCCGCGCGTCGCCCCGGGGATCGCGCTGGCGTCGGTCGCCTTCGCCGCGGCCTCGACCTCCTGTCTGGCCCGTTGGGCGGCCGCATCGGCAGCGGCGGTGCTGGTCCGCCCTCGCCCGAGGGCGCGGTCGTAGCAGGCCAGGCGCAACTGGTCCGATTCGATCGCCAGGCAGGCGCTGGCGGCCTCGCCCGGGTCCGAGGTCGCGTGCTGGGCGGACGTGTCCAAAGCCATGAGCAGCCCGGCCGCACCGCAGGCGAGTGCTGCGCGGCGCAGGACAAATATTCTGATGTTCACAACTGCGATTTTAGCGGCAGGATGAACTTCTCGAAAAGTTTCTCGCGCAGGGGGCGCTGTTGCCACATGTCATAGGTGTAACGCTTGCATGAAACCAGGTCCTGTTCGAATACCACGGTCATGCGCTCGGCAAAGGCCTTGTCGTAGACGTTGAGGCTGGCTTCGTCGTTGAGCCGGAAGCTGCGCACGTCGAAATTGGTGGAACCCACCGAGACCATTTCGCGATCCACGATCAGCAGCTTGTTGTGCATCATCGTGGGCTTGTATTCGTGGATCTCAACGCCCGCGAGCAGCAGCTCGCCCCAGCCTGCCTTGGAAGCCAGGCGGACAGCGTCGGAATCGATGTGTTCACCTGGCAGGATCACGCGCACGCGCACGCCGCGATGGCGGGCGGCGAGCAAGGTTTTGGTGATGAGCTCATCGGGCACGAAATAGGAGGCTTCCAGATCGATGCTCTCGGTGGCCGCGGCGATCGACAGCAGGTACATCAGGTGCATGCTCTCGCTGCCGCCTGCAGGCGAGCTGATGAACAGGTGCGCGTCCATGCTGCCGGTCGGTTCGAGGGCGGGGAAGAACTCGGGGCCGTTGAGCACGCGGCCGGTGGTCTTGATCCAGTTGTCGTTGAACGCCGCCTGCACTTGCGCCACCACCGGGCCTTCCATGCGGAAGTGCATGTCGCGCCAGTGGTCGGGGTCCTGGGCATTGCCTTTCCACTGATCGGCGATGCCGACGCCGCCGGTGAAGCCGACCTTGCCGTCCACCACCAGCAGCTTGCGGTGGGTGCGGTTGTTCATGCGGCTGATGTTGTACCAGTGCAGGGGCCGGTACTGCTGCACGTCGACGCCCGCCTGCTTCATCTCGTCGAGCAGCGCATCGTCCATCTTGATGCTGCCGGCCCAGTCGATCATGACCTTGACCTTGACCCCGGCGCGCGCGCGTTCCGACAGCGCATCCGCCATCTTCTGGCCGATATCGCCCGACCAGTAGATATAGGTCTCGAAGGTGATCGTGCGCTGCGCACCACGGACGGCCTCCAGCATGGCCGGGAAGATCTCGTCGCCGTTCTGCAGGTCGGTCACGTGGTTCGACGGCGACAGCGACGGCCCCAGCATCACCCCCATCTCGCGCCGGAATTCCGGGTCCGACACCGCGTAACGGTGCTGGACCATATGCTCGAGCTTCTTTTCAGGGGTGACGAAGTTCAGCGAGATCACCACCGCGACGATGGTGAACACGATGGTGAGCAGGATCGTCCAAACCATGCGGTCTCGGCTCCAGGTCTTGCGCACGTCTTGGCTCCGGGGGAGAGGCGCGTGGCGGGGGTGCCCGCAATGTGGAGATCGCCGGCTGATCGCGACGTGAAACCGGGGTGCGAAGCCGGCGTGCGGGCCGTCAGTAGAACCAGGCGAGCGCGAACAGGCCGATCATGGCGAAGGCAAGGGTCAGCTTCAGCACGACGCCGAACACGATGCCTAGCCAGGTGCCCAGGCCGATCTTTGCCGCGTCACCAAAGTCGCGCCCGCCCAGGCTGCGCCGGTGCAGCAGCTCGCCGGCAAGCGCGCCGGCGAAGGGGCCGACGAAGAGGCCGACCGGACCGAAGAAAATCCCCACCACTGTCCCGGCGACTGCGCCGAGTACAGCCTTGCGGCTGGCGCCGACCCGCTTGGCGCCGACCGCTGTCGCCCAGAAATCGATCGCCAGCGAGAACGCGGTGAGCAGGCCGAGCACGACGATGGTGAAAACGCTGATCTGTTCGAAGCCGCCGGCCCAGGCCGCCAGAAGCATGCCGCCGAACACCAATGGCAGGCCGGGCAGGGCAGGCAGCACGGTCCCGAGCAGACCGATCGCCACAAGGATGGCGGCCAGGACGTAGTAGAGCGATTGCGCTTGCATGCGGGCATCCGGAAAGGGCGGCGCGGCGATTGTGCCGGATCGGCACGCACGTGCCGCTCACGCGTGCCGTCCGGGTGGGGCGGATGCTGTCGTGGTTAAAAAAAACGGCCCGCTCGAGCGGGCCGTTGTACTTAGGGTCAGCCAACCCTCAGTTCTGCGACGGCGTGTTTTCCGCGAAGTACTCGTGGTTGTCGGCGTTGTTGAGCGCACCGTCCGGGTCGGACGAGGCCAGGCTCTTTGCGCCGCTCTGCCCGTAAACGATGTCGTCGGTGCCGGCGACCACGTTGAAGTGGCTCATTTCGTGGATCAAGGTGCCTGCCTTGGAGTCGGTGCCGGTCAGCGGTGCGCTCCAGAACGCACGGCAAACGAAGATCTCGTACGGCCGGGTCGGGTAGACGTAGGCGTAGTAGCTCTGGTTGCAGCCGCAGTTGATCTTGATCTGTCCCGCGTTCTGGTCCATTGCCGCGTCGATATCCACGAAGTGGGTGCGAGCCGTCGCATAGCGCTGCGAGGTGTAGGCGCCGAACCAGGTGCTGTAGCGCGCTCCGACCGTGCCCATGGCCAGGTATCCCTTGGCGTTCTCGGAATAATTGCGCGCCGCGTTGACCGCGTTCGTCGCGGTGCTGGCCTGGGTGGCGTCGCAGCCGACGAAGCTGATGCTGCCCGTGCCGCCGCCGCCGCATTCTTCCTTGCGCGGATTGCAAGGTTTGCCGCGCGCGTTGACGTCGAGCTTCTGCACATACGGCGCCACCCCGCCGTCGTGCCACAGGCGCAGCGACGGGCTCTTGAGCAGCATCGGCAGGCCGCGCGCGGTCTGCAGCTTCCGGCCGTCCGAGAGCGACGCGTACTGCAGCGGGGACGCCAGGCTGACGGTGTAATCGCCGCGCGCGCGCATGTCGTAGGTCGCGGCCAGATCGACGAGGGTGCGGTAGGTCTGCCCCGGGCGCAGGATCGCGAAATCCTTCGCCTGCGGCAGGCCGCGCTTGATCAGCGCGCCCTCGTAGGCCACCTGTTTGCCGTCGCGGGTCACGCTGAACAGATTCGATTGCAGGATTTCCTGCGGAAGCTGCCACTTGGGCACCCTCGCGGCCCTGGCGCTGGTATTGCTCAGCACCACCTCAACCGTGCCGTCGCCGGCCGGATACAGGCCGACGCGGAGCGGGTTGGCGCCGGCGCGTTCGGGTGCGGCGTTGGCGGCGGCGATCGCGCCGGCGAGCACGGTGAGACAGGCAATAGCGGGCAGGACTTTCGACGGACCCTTCATGGACTCTCCCTGGGTATGAACGGACGGCTGTGGACGGACATCCGCGTCGCGGACCCGGCCGACCTTACCCCGGAAACGCGCACTGCCGCACGTTGTGATGCGCAAAAAACGTCGCAAGCCGACGCATCCCGTCAGTCGCCGCCAGACGCGCGTCAGGGAAGCGGACGAGCTGGACGAACGGTTGATTTTGGCCGACCAAGGGTACAGACTCACGATAAGCGGCCGTGTATCGGGGATAGGCGGCAACGCGGGGCCGGGAAGCTCGGGGAGACAGGGGGATGCGGAAGCGAGCCTTCCGCCAGGGCGGCATGACCCTGGTGGAGTTGACGGTCGCAATGGCGGTCGCGGCGATCCTTGCCGCCATCGCTACGCCGTCGCTGCGCGATCTCGTGCAATCCAATCGCATCGCGGCCGCAAACAACGGCCTCATTACCGCGTTGCACCAGGCTCGCGCGGAAGCGCTGCGGCGCGGTCGCAGGGTCGCGGTTTGCGCCAGCTCCAACCAGCACGAATGCAGCGGCTCGGGCGACTGGTCCACGGGCTGGGTGGTGTTCGAGGACCGCACCGTGGCTGGTGCGCCCGCCGCTCCGACCCAGGCCGATTACGACGCACACATGATCGGCGTGTATCCGCCTCTGGCCGCGGGTTTCCAACTCCGCTCGCAAAACGCGTGGTACCGCTATGCGCCGACCGGGAGCCTGACCTGGCCTGCAGTGGGCACCGGTTCGGAAAGCCAGCTCGAACTGCGCACGGGTGCGAACGCGGACCAGCAGCGCTGCGTCAGGTTGAACAGGATCGGCCGGGTGCGGGCGCAGAAAGGGGGATGCTCATGAGCGCAAGACGTGCCGGCGGCTTCAGCTTGCTGGAAGTGATGATCGCGGTCGTCGTGACCAGTGTCGGCCTGCTGGGGATCGCATCGCTGCAGCTGTTCGCGTTGCGCACCCAGAACAATGCCTACCTGCGCGGGCAGGCGACCCAGATCAACCACGACATGCTCGAACGCCTGCGCGCGGACTGCGCAGGAGCGCTCTCGGGCGCGTACGACATCGCGTTCGGCGCGGTCCCCGGCACCGGAGCCGACCTGCCGAGCACCGAACTGCGGAGCTGGCGCGCGCTGGTGGCGCGTTTGCCTGCCGGCGAGGGTGCAGTGCAGGTGACCAATGACGGCGCGGCCACCATCCGCCTGCGCTGGAACGATGCCCGCGGCGACGCTGGCGCCGAGAATCCGGCCGCAGGCGCCCTGCTCGAATTCGCGGAAACGACCCGGGTATGCCGATGAGACGGACCTATCGCCGGCACGCAGCCGGGTTTTCGCTCATCGAACTGATGGTCGGCGCCGTGCTGGGACTGCTGCTGCTCGGCGCGGTGATCGTGGTGTACATGTCGGTGAAGCGCACCTTCATTGCCCAGGACGAGGACACCGGCGTGGTGGAGGGCGGGCGCTTCGCGATCGACACGATCACCCGCGACCTGCGCATGGCCGGGCTGAGCGGCTGCGCCAGCCGCAACATGCCCGGCAGCACCGTGCCGGTGCGCAACTTCCTCAACAGCACGGCCTACCCGTACGCCTTCGGCGCGGCGGTCGGTGGATTCGAAGGCAATGGCACGGCGCCGGGCCAGCTTTTCACTTTGGCTGCCAGCGACCCGGCACCGGGCGGCACCTACACGCCGGCGCTTCCTACGCAGATCGCCGCTTCGGCGATTGCAGGTTCCGATGCCCTGATGATCGCCGGCGCCGAGCCCGGAGCGCGGCGCCTGGTGGACCCGTTCACCAGCGGCTCGAGCATCCACCTCGAGGTGGGCGGGGATTTCGAACCGGGCGACATCCTCTGGGTGACGGACTGCTCGCAGGCGGCGGTCTTCCAGGCGACCGCCGTCAACGCTACGCGCACGCTCATCACCGGTTCGAACGCCGCGACCTTCGTGCCCGGCAACAACGGGCCGATTTCCTCGCCAGGTCCGGTTGCGAACTTCCGCCATGGTGCGCTGGTGTCGCGGGCGCGCAGCGTCTTCTATTTCATCGGCCGTCCCAATCTGGGTCCGACCGGGGACTCCTGCAATTCCGGGGGGAGCGGATCGCCGGCGTTGGTCCGCGCGAGCCTGGGACCGGGCGCCTCCGCCAACGCCCGCGTGATGCGCTGCGACGAATTGCTGCGCGGGGTGGAGTCGATGCAGATCCTGTATGGCGTGGACACCGACGGCGATTTCGACGTCGATGCCTACCGTGCGGCCAATGCAGTCGCCGACATGGGCAGCGTGCGTGCACTGCGCGTCGCCGTGCTGCTGCGCGCCGAGGGGCCATCGCTTCCGGACGACGACACCGCTACCTACGGACTCGCCGGCACGACCATCGATCCGGTGAACGACCGCAGGCAGCGGCGCGTGTTCGTCTCCACCATCTCGCTGCGGAACCGCCTGCCATGAACGATCGCGACCCTGCCGCAATCGCGGCGCCGATGGCCCAGCGCGGTGCGGTGCTGGTGGTCAGCCTGATCGTCCTGCTGGTGCTGACCTTGCTGGCGCTGGCCGCCAGTCGCAATGCGCTGGTGATGGAGCGGCTCGGCGGCAGTTCGCGCCAGCTCGACCAGGCCTTCCAGGCTGCAGAAGCGGCGCTTCGTCACGGCGAAGGTCTGCTGTCGCAGGCCAACCTGCCGGTGCCGACCGGTGCCAACGGCTGGTACCACTATTCGATCGCGCCCAGTCCCGACTGGAACGATCCGGACGCCTGGGATGCGACAGGCAACGGAAAACTCGCCTGGTCGCTGGCTTCGTGCGACGGGGCGAGCGCCTGCCAGACGCAGATCGCCATCGAGGAATTGCCGCCATTGCCCGATCCGGGCGGTGGCCTCAACCCGACCGAGCAGCCGCAGGAAGGAACGATGTACCGCATCAGCGCGCGCGGCTTCGGCGGCCGCGGCGACACGTTCGTGATCCTGCAAACCACATTCCGGCGCTGACGGAAAGGAGCGCACCACATGCAGATCCGATTCCCGCTGCTTGCAGCCGTTGCCACGCTGGCCATCGGCCTGGGGCTGGGCATGCCGGCGCTGCACGCCGGCATCGCGCAGCAGCCGCTGACGCTCACCCCGGCGGTGAAGCCGAACATCGCGCTGATCATCGACAATTCCGGCAGCATGGACGGCGAGCTGCTGTTCCCGACGAACGACGGCGCGCTGTGGTGGAATACGAGCACCGGCAACGCGGGTTCGCGCAGCTTCTATGGAGCCGGTCGCAGCGGCGCCGGCTTCAACTACAACGATGCCGGCGAAGCCAACGCGACCTGGAAGAAGTACACCTATCTGTTTCCGAACGGCACCGGAGCAGGCAACCGCGTGTACGGCGATGCCGAAAACGACCATTACGCCGTTCCGCCGCTGCCGGAATACGCCTTCGCCCGCAGTGCCGACTACAACGCCGCCTACTACAACCCGGCGGTCGTCTATGCGCCGTGGCGGGACGGGGGCGGCCATACATTCGCCGACGCCGATCCGCGCTCGGCAAGGTCCGATCCGTTGGCCGGCGCCGGTACGATCGACCTCGCCGCCAACCTCGCTTCCAATGCAGGCAACTGGATGTTCCGGGTGCAGGACGGCATGCGGACCAATGCAGGGAGCAATGCGCGCAGAGCCGGTGGAGCGGTAAGCCTGGCATTCGCCTATTACCCGGCGACGTATTACTCGCGCAGCACGGCATCGGCAGCTTTCCGCGTCGGCGGCCGCGACTACAACTGCGCATCGCCCGATCCGACGGCCTACACGGACTATGCGGCCAATCCCACCGTCGCGCTTCCGGGCAGCGTGCATGCGATCGCACCCGACGGGGCCTGCCTGGTGCGCACCCAGATTGCCGCGGGCAGCGCGGAGATGCGTAATTTCGCCAACTGGTTCCAGTACCACCGCAAGCGCCATCTCGCGCTGCGTGCAGGAATGGGCAGCGCCTTCGCCGATATCGATAGCGCGCGCATCGGCATGACGCCGATCAACGGCCTGGTTCCGAGCCTGACGATGTGGGACATCGACAGCCAGCGCGATGATCTGTATCAGGCGTTCTACGGCGTGGGCGGCAACGGCGGCGGCACCCCCAATCGCCCGGCGCTCAGGTTCGTGGGCGAGCAGTTCGACAGCAATCGCTCCATCGTGCAGCAGGCCTGCCAGCGCAACTTCGCCCTGCAGTTCACCGACGGGTTTTCCAATCCCGACGCGGGGACGGGCGTGGGCAATACGGACGGCAGCAGCGGATCGCCGTACCAGGACGCCTATGCCAACACCATCGCCGACATCGCGATGCGCTACTACCAGCGGGTGCGCAGCGACCTGCCTTCCGGGCAGGTGCCGGTGCCCGCATCCTGCAGCAATGCCAGCCCGCCACGGCATCTGGACTGCAACCGCAATCCGCACATGAACACCTACGGCATCACCCTGGGTGCGCAGGGCAACCTGTTCGGCAACACCCACAACCGGGTCGCCGACGCCTACACCGATCCACCGGCCTGGGCCAATCCCACTGCGCAGCGCAATCCGGTGCAGGTCGATGATCTTTATCACGCGGCAGTGAACGGGCGCGGGGAAATGCTCAATGCGCGCTCGACCAGCGAGCTTGCCGCGACCCTGCAGCAGGCGCTGGCGGGCATCCTGTCCGATTCGATCGGCGCGAGCTCGCGCACCACCGCCTCGTCCACGCGCGCGAGCGCCGGCACCCAGCTGTTCCAGGCGCGCTACGACGCGCGCCAGTGGACCGGCGAGCTGATCGCGTACGACCTGCTGGCCAATGGCGGCGTCGGCAGCGTGCAGTGGAACGCGGCGAATGCGATTCCCGCGCACGCCGCGCGCCGCGTCTACACGCGCAATCCGGCGACCGGCAGCCTCGTGGAGTTCCGATGGGACCAGCTGCCGGCCGCGCTACAGGCGACGCTGGGCACGGATCCGGCGACCGGTTTGCCCGACGCGCTGGGCGAGCGGCGCGTCGACTGGCTGCGCGGCAGCGATGCCGACCACGAGGACCGCGGCGGCGTTTTGCGCGAGCGCGACATCGCGTTGGGCGACATCGTGAATTCCAGCCCGCGCTATGTGGGAGCAGACAACTATGCCTACGACCGGCTGCCGGCCGGCGCGCCCGGCCGTGGCACCTATCAGGCTTACCGGTTCTCCAAGGTGGGCAGGCCGGCCACCGTCTATGTCGGCGCGAACGACGGCATGCTGCATGCCTTCGATGCGGCAACGGGCATCGAACGCTGGGCCTATGTTCCATCGGAGATGATCGCGGGCCTGAACCAGCTCATGCGGCCGGATTACCGGCATCGTTACTACGTGGACGGCCAGCCCGCGAGCGGCGATGCCTATTTCGCATCCGACAACAGCTGGCACACGATGCTGGTCGTGCCGATGGGCGCGGGCGGGCGCTCGGTCGTAGGCCTCGACATCACCGACGCCAGTGCGACGGCACCATCGGTCGCGTGGGAGTTCACCGATCCCGACCTGGGTTATGTGCTGGGCCAGCCCACGATCCAGCGCATGGCCAATGGCAGGTGGGCGGCGATCTTCAGCAGCGGGTATGGGATCGACCGGTCGGCGAAGCTGTTCGTCGTGGATGTCGAGACCGGCGCGCTGATCCGCAAGATTTCGACGCTCGCACCAGCGGCGGAGGCCACGGCGGCGGCCAATGGACTGTCCGCGCCATACCCGGCCGACCTCAACGGCGATGCGATCGTGGACGCCGTGTATGCAGGCGACCTGTACGGCAACATCTGGCGCTTCGACGTGAGTTCGACCAACGCGACCAGCTGGCGCACGCATCACCGAAACGGCGCCCAGCCGGCTCCGCTGATCACGGTGTGCGCGTCCGGCAACGTGACCGGCCCGTTCGCCTGTCCGGCGGCACAGCGCCAGCCGATCACCGCGCGCCCCGTCGTCGGACGATCCCTCAACGGATCCGGCCTGTCGGTGTACTTCGGCACCGGCAAGTTCTATGAGGATGGCGACAACATCGTCGGCACCGGGCCGGTGCAGACGTTCTACCGGGTCGAGGACGCGAACAGCACCAACAGCAACAACGACCGTCTCACCGGCCGCAGCGTGCTCCAGCAGCAGAGCATCGTTGCGGAAGTCGACAAGGACGGCGAGGAGTACCGGGTGGTCACGGCCAACGCACCGGCAACCGGAACGCGCGGCTGGTATCTCGACCTGATCACCACACCGCCCGGGTATGTCGGCGAACGGGTCGTGGCCGACCCGGTCCTGCAGCAGGGCAGGGTCATCTTCACCACCCTGATTCCATCGACCGATGCCTGCACCGGCGGTGCGACCGGATGGCTGATGGAAGTGGACGCATCCACGGGCGGGCGGATCACGCTGCCGGTCCTGGACCTGGATGACGACGGCAACTACGACGGCGACGACATGGTCGACCTGGGCGGGAATCCAGTCGCGCCCTCCGGCAGGAAGTCCGACGTCGGCGCCCTGGCCGTGCCCACGATCCTCAACATCCCCGGTTCGCCCAACCAGCGCAAGATCATGCAGGGCAGTAGCGGCCAGCTGATGCAACAGGGGGAGCGGGATGCCATCGCAAGAGGACGCACCTCATGGCGCCAGTTCTGGCCATGAAGCGCATACGCGGCTTCACCCTGATCGAGTTGCTGGTGGTGGCCGCCATCGTGGCCATCCTGGCCGCGATCGCGTACCCGTCTTATCTGGAGCAGGTGATCAAGACGCGGCGGGCTGAAGGCAAGGCGACCCTCAACGAAGTGTCCCAGCGCCTGGAGCGCTGCTTCACGCGGTTCGGCAGCTACCTCAATGCCAATTGCACGGCGGCCGCCAGCGCTGCTTCGGAGAACGGGTGGTATGCGGTGTCGACGAGTTCCGTCAGCGCGACCGGATACACGCTACAGGCGGTACCGAACCCGGTGCAGGCGGCGGCAGACGTCAAATGCGGCACGCTGACGATCAACCACGTCGGCGTCCGGTCGCAGAGCGGCACGCCTCCGAGCGGTTATGAGTGCTGGTGAGGCGAGGCTGCTGGCCTGATGCGCGAAGGCCCGGCGTCCGCAAGGACACCGGGCCATTCGTTTGCCGGACTGTCGACTCAGCGCTGGTAGGCGCGGCCGTTGCGGACTTCCACATAGGAACCTTCGCGGATGCCGCCAAGGTCGTCCTGCGACACCACGATTTCGCGGCCGTCCTGCATGCGGACATAGATGTTGTAGCCCGTACCCGCGCGGTTCTGGATCGCGTTGCCGATCGCGGCGCCAGCGACCGCACCGCCGACGGTGGCGGTGTTCTGGCGGCCCTCGCTGTCGGTCCGGTCCTTTGCGATCTCGCGTGCCGCCGCGGCACCGAGCACGCCACCGATCACCGCGCCGGTCGCATTGGGAACGCGGCTGCCCGAACCCTGTTCAATCCGGGTGACCGTGCCACAGTCGTAGCAACTGGCCGGAGCGTTGCCGTATCCGCTCCCGCTTCCGTAGCCACTGCCATAACCGGGGGAGGTGGTCGCGCAACCGGCGGAAGCGAGCGCGGCAACCAGGGCGGCGGCGCCGATCAGACGAATGTTCATGGGAAACTCCTGCGTCATGGGGAGGTGATCGCCCCGGCATGGCCAGGGTCGGCCCCGACCTTAGGCGCAGGCAGATGAACGCGCTGCCAATTCCGCCGCTTGCGCATGCGGCCGCCTGCGCCGTGTCAGTCCCCGTTCACGCCTGCGGTCATCCGCGGAAATCGGTATGGCAGGCCTTGCACGCCTCGCCGAGCTTCTGCAACGTGGTGCCGGTGCCGGCACAGTTCATCGGCGGCTGGGCGAGCGAGGCGTCCAACGCGCCGCGATACTTGCTGGCGTGATCCTTGAACCGCTGGTCGTCGGCGAGTTCCGGGAAGGCGGGCTCCAGATCGTTGCCCAACATGCGCAGCGCCTGCAGATGCGGCAGCACGTCGGTCGCTGCGCAGCGATTGCTGTCGACCGCGGCCTTGAGCTGCCCGGCATGCCATTGCTGCACGGTCATCAGGCTGTCCGGAAAATGGTCGGTACGTGCGTCGATGGCCCTTAGCGCCATCACCGTGCCGATCGCACCCACCACCAGGCCGACCAGGAACAGGAAGAAATAGCGGCTGGCAACTGACGACTTCTTCGGGACGACCGGGTTGGACGGGCTGGACATGGACTGGCTCCTGGCTGGCGTTGCGCGACCTTAGCATGCGTTCCGCGGCGAGGCGGAGAGGGGTGGACCGCTAGAATCCACGCATGGACCAGGCCGTGCGCGAACGATTCGGGGGAGTGGACCGTCTTTACGGACGCGGCGCGCTGGCGCGCTTTGCGGCTGCGCACGTCTGCGTGGTCGGCATTGGCGGCGTTGGCTCGTGGGCGGTAGAGGCGCTGGCGCGTAGCGGGGTAGGGCGCTTGACGTTGATCGACGCGGACGATCTGTGCGTGTCCAACAGCAATCGCCAGCTGCCCGCGCTCGAGGGTCAGTTCGGGCGCTCGAAGGTGGCTGCGATGGCCGAGCGTTGCCGGGCGATCAACCCGACGATCGAGGTGATCGAAATCGCTTCCTTCCTGACGCCGTCGAACATGGCTGCGCTGCTGGAGGGTGGGTTCGATCTGGTCCTGGATGCCTGCGACAGCTTCCGTACCAAGGTGGAGCTGATCGCCTGGTGCAGGCGCCGCAAGCAGGCGATTGTGACCGTGGGATCCGCTGGGGGGCGCACCGATCCGACCCAGGTGCGGGTACGCGACCTGTCGCGTACCGAACACGACGCCATGCTTTCGCTGATCCGCAAGAAACTGCGCGGCGAGTTCAATTTCCCCAAGAACCGCGACCGCTACTTCGGCGTGCCGGCGGTGTACTCGCTGGAGAACGTCCGCTATCCGCAGGCGGACGGCAGCGTCTGCGGCGTACGCCCCCGGCTGGATCCGGATGCCGCCCTCAGGCTCGACTGCGGCGCCGGCCTCGGCGCCGCAACCCACATTACCGGGACGTTTGCGTTCGCGGCGGTGGGCAAGATGCTGGAGGTGCTGTTGAAAAAGGCGTAGGGCGGATTATCCGTCCAAGGCGCACCTTGAGCCGGATCGCTGCCCTTACGGCAACGGCAATCCGAAGAGTCGCCGCGCATTGGCGGTGGTGGCGGCAGCGATCGCTTCGGACGCCTCGCCACGCAGTGCGGCGACCGTATCCAGAACGCACCGCAACCGCGCGGGTTCATTGCGCATTCCGCGGCGCCAGGCATCGGGCTGGTCCGGTGCGTCGGTTTCCAGCAGCAGGAACTCCAGCGGCATCCCGGCCACAAGCTTGCGCAGACGGCTGGCGCGTTCGTAGGTAAGCGGTCCGCCCAGGCCGATCAGGAAGCCGAGTTCCCACAGTTGTCGCGCCTGCTCCGGGCTGCCCGAAAAACTGTGCACCACGCCGCGCACGCCGTGGTGGCGGCGGATCGAGGCGATCACCGCATCGACTGCGCGACGGGCGTGGACGATGACGGGCAGCCCGTGCTCGCCCGCGAGGCGCAGCTGGCCGTCGAAGAAGTGCTGCTGGCGCTCACGATCCAGGCCATCGATAAAGTAGTCGAGGCCGCATTCCCCTACGGCGATGGGCCGTTCGCGCTCGATCCAGCCGGCCAGCGCCTCGAGGTGGGTGTCCTCGTGCTCGTCCAGGTACATCGGGTGCAGGCCATAGGCGGCATGCAGCCCGTCGAACGATGCGCAGACCTCCCGCAACTTCGGCCAGCCTGCCGCCGAGATCGCGGGGACGACCTGAAGAACAACCCCGCAGGCGCGCGCGCGCTCCACGACGACGGCGCGGTCGGCGTCGAATTCGCCCACATCCAGATGGCAGTGGCTGTCGACCAGCACCACGTCAGCGGCGGGTGGATTCGCCCTCGATCGGATCGACGGGCGGTGCGGGGCTCTTGCGATTCTTCCAGTTGGCCAGCAGCAGCGTACCCAGACCCAGAAGGATCTCGTCCGCCAGCGGGATCATGTCCGGAACGACAAGGTCGACGACGAACAATCCGGCGGCAAGCATGAAGAGTCGGGGATAACTCAGGCGACCCAGCCAGCGCAGGACCGGGGCGAGCAGCGGATTGGCCATGGCAGCACTCCGTGAGCGGATCTACCGCAGATGGTGCCGCACAACGCTAGCACGAGGCCGGAGGGCCCAGGATCGTGGCCGGGTTCACGTCCCGGACAGCTGCCGCGGAATTGTTAGGGTTTCGCTCAGGCGCGACGTGGTGCAATCGCCTCGACCCATGAATGCGGGCATAGAACCCGCGAAGAGGAGACTGTCATGAAGAGCAACACCCTTGCCATTGCACTGGCTTCGCTGCTGGTAGGCGGCGTTGCCGTCGCCGCGTTCCAGAACAACCGCGAGCGTAGCGACTATGTGGCGACCGGCCAGGGGGGCGCGTTGGGCGCCGATGCCGCGTTCGATAGCAGCATTCCCAGTCGCGGTCGCCTGGAATACGCGCAGGTGATCGATGTGAAGCCCATCACCGAGAAGCAGGACCTGTACGCACAGGTCATCGGCACAGAGCCGGTGCGCGAGAGCAGCACCACCTCGGCTCCGCGCCAGGTCTGCGAAGACGTGGTGGTACAGGAGCGCCTGCCCGAACGCGACGGCAACGTCGGCGGTACCGTAGCGGGTGCGCTCATTGGCGGTCTTGTCGGCAACCAGGTCGGCAGCGGCAATGGCCGCAAGCTGGCCACGGCAGCGGGCGCCACCGCTGGCGGGTTCATCGGCAACCGTGTCGACCGCAACCACGTGGGTGGCCGGGTCGTGAGCCGGACGGACCGCCAGTGCCGCACGGTGCAGGACACGTCGACGTCGTCGCGTACCGTCGCCTACAACGTGACGTACCGGAATCCGGATGGCACCACCGGCACCATGCGCACCGATTCCAAGCCGGGCGACCGGATCGCGCTGGGCACTGAGGATCAGACCATCGGTTATGACGTGACCTACCGCTACGACGGTGAGGAGCGCACGATCCAGATGGACGAACGCCCGGGCGAGCGCCTGCCGGTGATCGACGGGCAGGTCGTGACCCAGGTCGCGTCGGCGGAGGCGGGCAACACCCGCGGCTGATCTAGCGCATCGCAAGTCGAGGCAGGGCCGGAGCGATCCGGCCCTGTTTTTTTGCCGCGCCGCGATCATCGTTTCCGCCGCGAAGGCTTCCGAACCGCCGCAGCGGGCCTGGACATGGGCCCGGTTCCGGGTTGGGTGGTTCCCCCAGCACAAGGCGGTCGCGCCTGTAAGGCGCTCGCACAGGGGAGGGCAAGCCGCTTCCCGTAAAATGCCCGGCTTTCCCGCCGAAGACTCCCCATGGCCCTGCACCCCTACGATCTGTACGACGTCCGCTCCCTGCTCAGCGAGGAGGAGCGTGCGGTCCAGGACGCCGTGGCCAGGTTCACCGACGAGCGGGTGCTGCCGATCATCGGTGAATGCTTCGACAAGGCCGTCTTCCCCAGGGAGCTGATCCCGGAAATGGCCGGGCTGGGCCTGCTCGGCGCCACCTTGCCCGAGCAATACGGCTGCGCCGGCCTCAACGCAGTCAGCTATGGCCTGATCTGCCAGGAGCTCGAGCGCGGCGACAGCGGCATCCGCAGCTTCGCCAGCGTGCAGTCTTCTCTGTGCATGTACCCGATCTATGCCTACGGCACAGAGGAGCAGCGCAAGCGGTGGCTGCCGGACATGGCCGCCGGCAAGGTGATCGGCTGTTTCGGCCTGACCGAGCCGCAAGGCGGCTCCGACCCGGCCAACATGAAGACCAATGCGAAGCAGGACGGGGCGGACTGGATCCTCAACGGCTCCAAGATGTGGATCACCAACGGCAACCTGGCGGACATCGCGATCGTCTGGGCCCAGACCGAGGACGGCATCCAGGGCTTCGTGGTCGAGAAGGATTTCGCCGGCTACACCGCGCAGGAGATCAAGCACAAGATGAGCCTGCGCGCGTCGGTGACCAGCGCGCTGTTCTTCGACAACGTGCGCGTGCCGGAAGCGAATCGCCTGCCCAACGTAAAGGGCCTGAAAGGGCCGCTCGGCTGCCTGACCCAGGCGCGCTACGGCATCACCTGGGGCCCGATCGGCGCGGCCATCGCCTGCCTGGACGAAGCGCTGAACTATTCCAAGGAACGCATCCTGTTCGATCGTCCGGTTGCGGCGACGCAGAGCGCGCAGCTGAAGATGGCCGACTGGGCGCGGCGCATCACCTCGGCCCAACTGCTGTCGCTGCAGCTGGGCCGGCTCAAGGACGCCGGCAGGATGCAGCCCACCCAGGTGTCGCTGGCGAAGTGGAACAACTGCCGCATGGCCATCGACATCGCCCGCGAAGCGCGCGACCTGCTCGGCGGCGCCGGGATCACCACCGAACATTGCCCGATCCGGCACGCGCTGAACCTGGAATCGGTGATCACCTACGAGGGCACCGAAACCGTGCATCAGCTGGTGGTCGGACGCGAACTCACCGGGATCAACGCGTTCTGAGTCATTGCTCGTCTCCCGTTCACACGGGAGACATCGCTTTGCATTGGTTGAAACGGCTTTGGCCAAGAGCTTTCCCGAGCGAGTCGCTCACGCGAAACGCATGCAGAAATCCGGAGTGGATGTGACGACCGACCCACGCATCGAAACCCAGCGCCTGGTCCTGCGAGTGCCGCGCATCGAGGATTTCGAGCGCTATGCGGAACTGCAGGCGCACGAGCAGGCGACGCGCTACATCGGCGGGCAGATGGAGCGGCACGCGGCCTGGCGCCGCTTCCTGCAGATGCCCGGTGCTTGGGCGGTGCAGGGGTTCGCGATGTTCTCGGTGATCGAGAAGGACAGCGGGCTGTGGCAGGGACAGCTCGGCCCATGGCAACCCGACGGCTGGCCCGGCACGGAGATCGGCTATGCGTTGCACCCGGATGCCTGGGGCAAGGGCTATGCGATCGAGGCTGCGGTGGCCGCCGTCGATTGGGCCTTCGCCAGCCTGGGCTGGAGCGAAATCATCCACTGCATCGACCCGGCCAACACCGCCTCACAGAAGGTCGCGCAGCGCCTGGGCTCGAGCAATCGCGGACCGGGACGGCTACCCGAGCCGCTGCACGACCATCCGATCGATGTCTGGGGCCAGACCCGCGCCGAATGGGCGGAAAACCGGAAGCGTTTCGCATGACTACCATTTACGGCTATTCGGTATCCGGTAATTGCCACAAGCTGCGGCTGCTGCTGGAGCAGCTGGGCCGACCCTATCGCTGGATCGAGGTGGACAGCAGCCAGGGCGAAACCCGTACGCCCGAATACCTGGCCAAGAACGCCAACGGCAAGGTGCCGATGCTGGAACTGGACGACGGCCGAATCCTGGTCGAATCCAACGCCATCCTGTGCTATCTCGCCGACGGCACGCAGTTCCTGCCCGGGGACGCCTGGGAACGCGCGCAGGCGCTGAGCTGGATGTTCTTCGAGCAGTACAGCCACGAGCCCTACATCGCGGTTGCGCGTTTCATCCGCGGCTGGACACCGCTGGACTCGCCGCGTCGTACAGCGGAACTGCCGAGGTGCTGCGAGCGCGGCCACCAGGCGCTCGCAGTGATGGAACGCCATCTGTCGTCGCAGCCCTGGTTCACGGGCGCGGATTACGGAGTGGCCGACATCGCCCTGTTCGCCTACACCGACGTTGCCCATCATGGCGGCTTCGACCTGAGTGGCTTTCCTGCGATCTGCGACTGGCTGGCACGGGTGCGCGCCACGCCCGGATTCGTGGCCATGCCGGAACCGGCGCCGGAAAACGCAGCATTGATTGAAGCCTCCGCCTGATCTCCAATCCCGTTTGTCCTGAGCGTAGCGCCGACGGCGCGAAGTCGAAGGACGCCTTTCGCGAAATGCATCTTTCGACTCCGGCGCTGCACGCCTACGCTCAGGACGAACGGTTCCCTTTCAGTCGAGCCAACTTGTGAATACCAGCAGCACCATCCCCGCCCGCATGCGCGGACTCAACCGCGCCGAGATCTGCGACGTCAACTTCCAGGAATTCGTGCGCGACTGGAGCGGACGTGTCGATGCAAAGCCGGCGCCGGACGAACCCATCCTCAATGGCAGCGCGCTCGATGCGCGCGGGTTCCGCGAACTGTTCGAATCGCAATTGATCTCGCGTCATCTCGATCTGATGGCGCGAGTGCTGCGGGTGCAGAACAAGGTCTTCTACACCATCGGTTCGTCCGGGCACGAAGGCAATGCGATGGTGGCGCGACTCACCCGCCACACCGATCCGGCCTTCCTGCACTACCGCAGCGGCGGGTTCATGGCCGAGCGTTTCCGCAAGCTGCCGGCACAGGCTGGTCAGAAGCTCGACCCGATCATGGATTCCGCGCTGTCGTTCGCCGCCAGCAAGGACGACCCGGCCAGCGGCGGGCGCCACAAGGTGTGGGGCAGCAAGCCGCTGTGGGTGCTGCCGCAGACCTCCACCATCGCCTCGCACCTGCCCAAGGCCTTTGGCACCGCGGTGGCGATCGAACAGGCGCGCAGGATCGGCCACGCATTGCCGATCCCCGACGACAGCATCGCAATCTGCTCGTTCGGCGACGCGTCCAGCAACCATGCCACCGCGCAGACGGCGTTCAACGCCGCGGCGTGGACGGCCTACCAGAAGCTGCCGGCTCCTGTCCTGTTCGTGTGCGAGGACAACGGCATCGGCATTTCGGTCAAGACGCCGGACGGCTGGATCGGACGCAACTTCCGCGACAGGGCCGACCTAGACTATTTTCATGCCGACGGCCTCGATCTCGCGCAGGGCTATGCCGACGTGCAGCGCGCGGTCGATCATTGCCGGCGCACGCGTAGGCCGACCTTCCTGCACCTCCGAACGACCCGGATCATGGGTCATGCCGGGACCGACTTCGAGATCGAATGGCGCAGCCTCGAGGAGCTGTGCGCGGTGGAGGCGACCGACCCGTTGCTGCGCAGCGCGGCGATCGCGCTCGAATCCGGCCTGATGTCCAAGGACGAGATCCTGGCGCTGTATGAGGACACGCGGCGCAAGTGCTTCGTCGCCGCAGAAGATGCCGACAAGCGGCCACGCCTGGCCTCACTCGAAGAGGTGATGGCGCCGCTGGCGCCGTACACGCCGGACCAGGTCAGGGCCGAAGCGGAGCGCTTCGATTACGCGCAGCGACGCCTGGCCGTATTCGGCGGGGAAGACAGGCTCCCCGAGAAGCAGGCGCCGAAGCACCTCGCCATCCAGATCAACCAGGCCCTGCACGATCTGTTCTGCAAGTACCCGGAAGCCTTGTTGTTCGGCGAGGACGTGGCCCAGAAGGGCGGCGTCTATACGGTGACCAAGGGCCTGCACAAGGCCTTCGGCAACAAGCGCGTGTTCAACACGCTGCTGGATGAAACGATCATTCTCGGCCTGGCCCAGGGTTACTCCAACATGGGCATGCTGCCCTTGCCGGAGATCCAGTACCTGGCCTATTTCCACAACGCCTGCGACCAGATCCGCGGCGAGGCGGCGAGCCTGCAGTTCTTCAGCAATGGCCAGTACCGCAATCCGATGGTGATGCGGATCGCGTCGCTCGGCTACCAGCGCGGGTTCGGCGGGCATTTCCACAACGACAATTCGATCACCGCGCTGCGCGACATCCCCGGCCTCGTGGTGGGCTGCCCCAGTCGCGGCGACGACGCTGCGATGATGCTGCGCACGCTCGCCGCGCTGGCCAAGGTGGACGGGCGTGTGTGCGCATTCTTGGAGCCGATCGCGCTGTACATGGCCAAGGACCTGTACGAAGCCGGCGACGGCGGCTGGCTGACCGAGTATCCCGAGCCGGACCAGGCGATGACGCTGGGCGAGGGCAGGGTGTATGGGGAAGGCGACGATCTGGTTATCTTCACCTTCGGCAACGGCGTGCCGATGAGCCTGCGCGCCGCGCGCGCCATCGAGCGCAAGCACGGCTGGAAAACCCGCGTCGTCGATCTGCGCTGGCTGGTGCCGCTCAACGACGCCTACATCCGCGAGCAGGCGGCAACGGCGAAGCGGATCCTGATCGTCGACGAAGGCCGTCGCAGCGCGGGTGTGGGCGAGGGCATCATCACCGCGGTGGTGGAGGGCGGCTACGGCGCGCGTCCGTTCAGGCGCGTGGTGGGCGCCGACACTTTCACCCCGCTGGCTGGCGCGGCCTTCTTGGTGATTCCCTCGGAAGAGGAGATCGTGGCCGCGGCCGATTCGCTGGCCTGACGGCTCGGTCCCGTGGGAGCGACGTCAGTCGCGAGCTCTCGCGTCCCAAGAGAAAAGCTCGCGGCTTGCGCCGCTCCTACCTGTTTCCAGCGGGCTTGGATCGCCGTTTGACGCCACTGCAACGGCGGATGCGCGAAGCTGCTGCCTTTCCAGCACGGGACCCATGTCATGGCAACCACGAAGATCGCCGTCCTGGTCGGCAGCCTGCGCAAGGAGTCGATCAACCGCCGGCTGGCGCGGGCGCTGGAAACCCTTGCGCCCGCGGACTTCGTCTTCGATCACCTGAGGATCGACGATCTGCCGCTGTACAACCAGGATTTCGACGAAGCCTATCCGGAAATCTGCCAGCAGCTGAAGGCCCGGATCAAAGCCGTGGATGCGCTGCTGTTCGTCACCCCGGAATACAACCGGTCGATTCCCGGCGTGCTCAAGAACGCCATCGACATCGGTTCGCGGCCGTACGGTCATAGCGCCTTCGCCGGCAAGCGCGCCGGCGTGATCGGCGCATCGATCGGAGCGGTGGGCACGGCATGCGCGCAGCAGCATCTGCGCAATGTCCTTGCCTACCTGGACGTCGCCACGCTTGGCCAGCCGGAGGTCTTCCTCCACGTCAAGGACGGATTCTTCGACGCCGAAGGCGGTATCGCCGACGCTGGTACGCGCAAGTTCCTGCAGGGCTGGATGGACGGGTTCGCGGCCTGGGTGGCCTGAACTGCTGCGGGCTCAGCCCGCATCGCTGGCGCCGCGCGCCGTGGGTGGCGCGGATTGTTCGAGGCGAAATGCGAGGGCGGCAATCGCGTCGCGGGCCAGCGGCCCCAGCCCGTCGCCACCGGCATGCAGGTGGCGGACGATCGCCTGGCGCATCCCCGGCTCCCAGAACCGCTGCAGGTGCACGACCATGGTTTCGACCGCAGTGGCATGGTCCGGGTTTGCGGACAGGTTGGCGGCGATGTCATTGGCCATGTCGACCAGGCGTTGCGGATTCAAGCGGTGGGCTCCATCGGCATGCGGCGCGGGTGGGTGTACACGGCATGGCCGTCCTCGCGAGCGAAGCCCACGAGCGTGAGGTTGCAGGCTTCGGCGAGCGAGATCGCGAGTGCGGTGGGTGCGGAGACGGCGGCCAGCAGCGCGATGCCGGCGGACGCAGCCTTCATCGCCATCTCATAGCTGGCGCGGCTGGTGACCACGGCGAAGCCCGCCTGCGGATTCTCGCCAGCGCGGAACATGGCGCCAATCAGCTTGTCGAGCGCGTTATGCCGGCCGACATCCTCGCGGACCAGGCGCACCTGGCCGTCGGAATCGGCCCAGGCGGCCGCATGCGTCGCCCCGGTCAATCGCGCCAGCCCCTGCAGGGCATGCAGTCCGCGCAGGGCCCGCCGCAAGGCGGCCGCCGTGACTGCGACGCCTTCGCCCACCGCTTCGGGCCGGCGCAGTGCGGCTTCGAGCAGTTCGCTGCCGCACAGCCCGCATCCGCTGCGACCGCTGAGCGAACGCCGTCGGCGCTCGAGCGCCTCCGCGTATTGCGTGGGAATGCGCAGGCGAATTTCGATGCCTTCCAGCAGTTGTTCGCTGCCGAGCAATTCGACCTCGCCCGCATCGTCCACGATGCCTTCGCTCAGCATGAAGCCGAGCGCGAAGTCCTCCAGATCCGCCGGTGTAGCCATCATTACCGCGAACGGCGCCTCATTGATCACGAAGGCAACGGGCATTTCCTCGGCCACGTCGTCCACGTACCGCCGCACCCGCCCGTTGCGCACGCGCACGACCTGGCGCTGTGCGCTTCCGGCAGGCGCTGGGATGGCAAGAGGGTCGGGCCGGGCCATCAGCGTCCGGCGATTTCCGGATGCGTGACGACGGTGTCGTGCGGCAACAGCGACTCCTGCAGGTCGGCGAATGCGTGGAAGCGGCGCTGCCATTCCGATGGCTGGCTGACGCGCGTGACCTGCACCGCGGTCACCTTGTATTCCGGGCAGTTGGTGGCCCAGTCGGAATTCTCGGTGGTGATGACGTTGGCGCCGGATTCGGGGAAGTGGAACGTGGTGTAGACCACGCCGGGCTGGACCCGGTCGGTGATGCGCGCGCGCAGCACGGTGTCACCCGCACGGCTTTCCACGCCCACCCAGTCGCCCTCGGCGATGCCGCGCTCCTCGGCGTCGTGCGGGTGCAGCTCCAGGCGGTCCTCGTCGTGCCAGACCACGTTTGCCGTGCGCCGGGTCTGCGCGCCCACGTTGTACTGGCTGAGGATGCGCCCGGTGGTCAGCAGCAGCGGATAGCGCGGAGTGATCTTCTCGCGGGTGGGCACATAGGGCGTGAGCATGAAGTTGCCCTTGCCGCGGACGAACGTATCGACGTGCATGGTCGGCGAGCCCTGCGGATGCGCGTCGTTGCAGGGCCACTGCACGCTGCCCACGCGGTCGAGCAGGTCGAAGCTCACGCCACTGAAGGTCGGCGTGAGGCTGGCGATCTCATCCATGATCTCGCCCGGATGCGCATAGTGCATGGGGTAGCCGAGCGCATTGGACAGCAGCTGGGTCACTTCCCAGTCTGCGTAGCGCGCACGCGGCGCCATCAGCTGGCGCACCGGCGAGATCCGGCGCTCGGCGTTGGTGAAGGTGCCGTCCTTCTCCATGAAGCTGCTGCCGGGCAGGAACACGTGCGCGAACTTGGCGGTCTCGTTGAGGAACAGGTCCTGTACCACGACGCATTCCATGGCGCCCAGCGCAGCGGTCACGTGCTGGGTATTGGGATCGCTCTGGGCCAGGTCCTCGCCCTGGATGTACAGGCCCTTGAAACTGCCATCCAGGGCGGCGTCGAACATATTGGGAATGCGCAGGCCGGGTTCGGCGTGCAACGGCACGCCCCAGCGCCGCTCGAAGGCTTCGCGCACCGGCGTGTCGGAAACGTGCCGGTAGCCGGGCAGTTCATGCGGGAAGCTGCCCATGTCGCAGCTGCCCTGCACGTTGTTCTGGCCGCGCAACGGATTCACGCCCACGCCGGGGCGGCCGATGTTGCCGGTGGCCATGGCCAGGTTGGCGATGCCCATCACCGCGGTGGAACCCTGCGAATGTTCGGTCACGCCCAGGCCGTAATAGATCGCCGCATTGCCGCCGGTGGCGTACAGCCGGGCCGCGTCGCGGATGGCCGTGGCAGCCACACCCAGCTCGGCTTCCATCGCTTCGGGCGAATGCGCCGGATCTGCCACGAACGCGCGCCACTGCTCGAACGCGGCGGCATCGCAGCGTGCGGCGACGAAGTCCTCGGCCACCAGCCCTTCGGTCACGATCACATGCGCCAGCGCATTGAGCATGGCCACGTTGGTGCCGGGCCGCAGCTTGAGGTGGATGCCCGGGCTGCCGTGTGGAGTCTTGAGCAGGTCGATGCGGCGTGGATCGACCACGATCAGGCGGGCGCCCTCGCGCAGCCGCTTGCGCATGGCCGAGGCGAACACCGGATGCCCGTCGGTGGGGTTGGCGCCGATGACCAGCATCACATCGGCGTAGCGCACCGAATCGAAATCCTGGGTGCCCGCGGATTCGCCCAGGGTCTGCTTCAGGCCATAGCCGGTCGGAGAATGGCAGACCCGCGCGCAGGTATCGACATTGTTGTTGCCGAAGGCGGCGCGTACCAGCTTCTGTACCAGGTAGGTTTCCTCGTTGGTGCAGCGCGATGAGGTGATGCCACCCACAGAGAATTTTCCGTACTTGGCCTGGATGCGCTTAAACTCCGACGCGGCATGGGCGATGGCTGCTTCCCAGCTCACCACGCGCCACGGGTCGGTGATCCTGTCGCGGATCATCGGCGTGGTAATGCGGTCCGGATGGGTGGCATAGCCCAGCGCGAAGCGACCCTTGACGCAGGAATGGCCGTGGTTGGCATGTCCGTCGGCGTTGGGGACCATGCGCACCAGTTCCTGTCCGCGCATCTCGGCGCGGAACGAGCAGCCCACACCGCAATAGG
Organism: Lysobacter sp. M2-1; assembly: GCF_022662495.1. Lineage (GTDB taxonomy): Bacteria > Pseudomonadota > Gammaproteobacteria > Xanthomonadales > Xanthomonadaceae > JAKPBU01. Next base: position 178,979 of record NZ_JAKPBU010000007.1, on the reverse strand, counting down.
CGCAAGTGGTGACGATGCTGTGCTCGGCCTGGCCTATTTCGATCAGCGAGCGCTCCGTCAGCGTGGCCGTCGGACATGCCTGCACGCAGGCGCCGCAGCTGACGCATTCGGATTCCAGGAACGGCTGGTCTTGGCTGGCGGATACCTTGGAAGCGAAGCCGCGGCCCTGGATGGTGAGCGCAAACGTGCCCTGCACCTCGTCGCAGGCGCGCACGCAGCGCGAGCAGACGATGCACTTGGATGGATCGAAGGTGAAATACGGGTTGGACGTGTCCTTGTCCGCGAACAGCGGGTTGTGCGCGCCGTCCGTGGACTTGGCATAGACGTGATTGGCGCCGTCGTAGCCATAGCGCACCTCGCGCAGGCCGACCGCACCGGCCATGTCCTGCAGCTCGCAATGGCCGTTCGCAGGGCAGGTGAGGCAGTCCAGCGGATGGTCGGAAATGTAGAGCTCCATCACTCCGCGACGCAGCTGCGCCAGCTTGGGCGTCTGGGTGCGCACCTGCATGCCCTCGGCCACCGGCATGGTGCACGAGGCCGGATAGCCCTTGCGTCCCTCGATCTCGACCAGGCACAGCCGGCACGAGCCAAATGCTTCGAGCGCGTCGGTCGCGCAAAGCTTGGGAATGGACGTGCCGGCCAGCGCCGCCGCGCGCAGTACCGAGGTGCCTTCGGGTACCTCGATCATGCGGTCATCGATCTGCACGCGCACGCGGCGCAGCGGTTCGAGCTGGACCAGCTGCGGGTTGGGCGTGCCGTAATCGGCTTCGGCGATCGAACGCATGGTGGACCTCCTGCCGTCAGGCAGCGACCTGGCGCGACGCGCGCGCGAAGTCTTCGGGAAAATGGTTGAGCGCGCTCAGCACGGGCAGCGGCGTGAGCCCACCCATCGCGCACAGCGAGCCCTGGGTCATGGTTTCGCACAGGTCGCGCAGCAGTGCGTCGTTGCGTTCCGGTTCGACGCCGGCGAGCATGCGGTCGATGACCTCGACGCCGCGGACCGAACCGATCCGGCAGGGCGTGCATTTGCCGCAGGATTCGATCGCGCAGAATTCCATCGCATAGCGCGCCTGTTCGGCCATGTCGACGCTGTCGTCGAACACCACGATGCCGCCGTGGCCCAACATGGCACCGAGCGCGGCGAAGGCCTCGTAGTCGACCGGCGTATCCAGCTGCGACAGCGGCAGGTAGGCGCCGAGCGGCCCGCCCACCTGCACCGCGCGGATCGGGCGACCCGAATACGTACCGCCGCCGATGTCCTCGATCAGCTCGCGCAGAGAGATGCCGAAGGGCGCCTCGAACAGGCCGCCGTATTTGATGTTGCCGGCCAGCTGTAGCGGCAGCGTGCCGCGCGAACGCCCGGTCCCGTACGTCTGGTAGGCCGCGGCGCCATCGGCCAGGATCATCGGCACCGAGGCCAGGGTGATGACGTTGTTGATCACGGTCGGTTGACCGAACAGACCCTCGATCGCCGGCAGTGGCGGCTTGAAGCGGACCTGTCCGCGCTTGCCTTCCAGGCTGTCGAGCAGCGCGGTTTCCTCGCCGCAGATATAGGCGCCCGCGCCGATGCGCAGTTCCAGGTCGAATCGGCGGCCGGAACCGGCGATGTCCACGCCCAGGTAGCCGGCCGCAGTGGCGTTGGCGATGGCTTCCTCCAGTACCTGTCTCGCATGCGGATACTCGCTGCGCAGGTACACATAGCCCCGATCCGCGCCAACGGCCAGGCCGGAGATGATCATTCCTTCGATTAGCGAGTAAGGATCGCCTTCCATCAGCATGCGGTCGCTGAAGGTACCGCTGTCGCCCTCGTCGGCATTGCAGACGATGTATTTCTGCTGCGCGGGCGCATCGAGCACGGTCTTCCACTTGATCCCGGTGGGGAAGGCCGCGCCGCCGCGGCCGCGCAGACCGGAATCGGTCACCGCCTGCACGATCCCGGCTGGCGCCATGGTCAGCGCCGCACGTAGTCCGCTCCAGCCGCCGTGCGCGGCATAGGCGTTCGCATCCACCGGATCGATCAGGCCGACGCGGCGGAAGGTCACGCGCTGCTGGCGGGCGAAGTAGGGATGGGACTCGATATCGCCCAGGCGCAGCGGATGCGCGTCATCGCCCGTCCATGCGTCGAACAGGGCTGGAATGTCGGCTTCGGCCACCGGGCCGTACGCAATGCGCGCGTCTGCGGTTTCGACTTCCACCAGCGGTTCCAGCCATAGCAGCCCGCGCGAGCCGTTGCGGACCAGGCTGAGCTCGATGCCGCGCGCTGCGGCTTCGCGTTCCAAGGCCTGCGCCACACGACCGGCACCCATGGCCATCGCGGACGCGTCCCGCGGCAGGTATACGCGCAAGGCGCTCATGCGACCTCCGTGTTGCAGGAGGCGACGAGCGCATCGAGGCGCTCGGGTGTCACGCGACCGTACAACTCGCCGTCCAGCAGCAGCGACGGCGACAGGGCGCAGTTGCCCAGGCAGTAGACCGGTTCCAGGGTGAAGCGACCATCGGCGGTGTCGTGGGTGCCGTCGGGCAATCCCAGACGGCGCTGCGCGTGCGCCTGCAATCGGCGCGCGCCCATCGCCTGACAGGCTTCGGCCTGGCACAGCCTGAGCACGTGCCGCCCCGCCGGGGCGCGGCGGAAGTCGTGATAGAAGCTGATGACGCCGTGCACATCGGCACGGGTCAGGCGCAGGGCGTCCGCGATCGGCGCCACGGCGCCGTCGGGCACATGGCCCAACGCGGCCTGCACGTGGTGCAGGATCGGGAGCAGGGCACCCGCGCGATGGCGATGGGCCTCGATCGCGGCGTCGACCGCGGCCCGATGTGCGGGCTCCAGCAGGGGCACTGTCTCGGTATTCGATTCGGCGTGGCGGCCGCGTTTGCCCTGGCCTGTTTTCATGCGCGCTCCTGCCGTCGTGCCTATGTATTGCAGCACATAGCTGCGGGCGACGATCCAGGCGCAGAGTAGACCAGATCCGGCCGTAAGGCAGCGTCGGTGACGCGGCAGGTTATGCTTCCAGAAGCCGAATACAACGGCGCTGCCTCGCAACATTCCGGAGGGCTGAATGTACAAGGTCACCCTGCGTCCCGCCTGGGACGTGCAGACCGCCCAGGGACGCAGCCTGCCGCCGAGGCTGGTGGAACTGCTGGTGGCCGTGCACGGAAACGCATCGCTTGCGGCTGCCTGCCGCCAGGTCGGCCTGTCGTATCGCTACGCGTGGGGGTTGCTGCAGCAGGGGGAGGCGATGTTCGGCGTCCCGCTGGTGCGCGCGGCGCGCGGCCGCGGCGCCGTGCTTTCGCCGCTGGGCGAGCGTCTGGTCTGGGCCGACCGCCGGATCGCCGCCCGTCTGTCTCCGACCCTGGACAGCCTGGCGGCCGAACTGGAGTCGGAACTGGAGCGCAGCCTGAGCCTGCACGCGGCGCCCGTGCGCCTGCAGGCTTCGCATGGCTTCGGCGTGGAAGCCCTGCGCCGGGCGATGGCGGCGGGCGACCGTCCCCTCGACCTCAAATACCGCAGCCCGGACGAAGCGCTCACCGCGCTGCGCGCCGGCGCCTGCGAACTGGGCGGCCTGCATCTGCCGATCGGCGAGCTGCAGGCACCGGTGCTGGCCCATTACCGGGATCGCCTGCGCCCGCGGACCGACCGCGTGGTCCACCTTGCGATGCGCCGTCAGGGGCTGGTGGTGGCGCCAGGCAATCCGCGCGGGATCCATGGCGTGGCCGATCTGGTGCGTGGCGACGTGCGCTTCATCCATCGCCAGCCCGGCTCCGGCACGCGGCTCCTGCTCGAATGCCTGCTGCGGCGCGAGGGCATGTCGCCGGCTGATGTTGCCGGCGTCGGCATGGAAGAGCTGACCCATGCTGCCGTGGCCGCGAATGTGGCCAGCGGGCTGGCCGATGTCGGTCTGGCGCTGGAGCCGCCGGCGCGGCGCTACGGGCTCGATTTCATTCCGCTGGCGACCGAGCAGTACTTCTTCCTGTGCGATGGCGCCGGTCTGGAAGGCGGGCGCATCGATGGCGTGCTCGAAATCCTGCGCGATCCGGCGTTCCGGCGTGAACTCGCGCTTATCCCGGGATACGATCCGAGCTTCTGCGGGGTCGTGCAGAGCCTGGAAGAAGCGTTTCCGACGATGCGCGACGGCTAGCGGGCCAAACCTTCCTGCAGCGCTTCGTGTTGCAACGACAGGCCATGTACCTGCAGAGGTTGCGGGTGCTCCAGCGGCAGCACCGCAAGCGCGATGGCATCCGCCGCGCTGATCACGTTGCCCAGTTCGACCCCTTCGTGCGCGACGGCGTCGCCAGGCGCGAGGGGCTGTTCCGCGCGCAGCAGCGCCAGCCCGCGCTTCGCCTGCCCGAGGAAATGGGTCCGTGCCACGATTTCCTGGCCCGGATAGCAACCCTTCTTGACGCTGAAAGCGCGCAGGCGCTCGAGCGAGAGTTGCTGCGGCGTCCAGCGTTCGGACTGTGAAGCCTCCAGCCGTGGCAGTCCATGCTGGAGATCGAAGGCGCGCCAGCGGGCAAGCGATTCTGCGTCCGTCGGAGCAGGCGCGCCCTCGATGCGCACGCTGCGCGGGCCACTCGCGCCGCCGAAGTCCATTTCGACGCCGTGTTCGACATCTCCGGCAAGCCGTGCGCCGGACGCTGCCACGGGCGCGCCGAAGCGACCGGACACGTACAGGTCATCGCGCGCAGCGATGACGACCTTGCTCCGGAACACGAAGCGCTGCAAACCTGCTGCCAGCGCCCGCACGTCCGCATCGGGCACGATCAGCCACAGGCTTTGCGCATCCAGCCGCAGCACGGCGAACAGCGCGATCACCCGTCCTTTCGGGGTCAGCCAGCCGTTCCACTGCCATTGCCCGTCAGTCAGCCCCGCGACGTCGTTCATCGTCTGCGCCTGCGCGAAACCCACGGCATCGCGCCCGGTGAGGCTGATGACGCCATGGTCGGGCAGGGCAAACGATCCGGTGGAGGCGGGTGGCGGCTTGTCGCTCATGGGGGTGGGGACTAGAATTCCGCGGTGCAACAGAAGTCCATCTTAGGCCAAGGCCAGTCCTCGCCCGAACCGGCAGCATCGGAAACCAGCGTTCCAGCGCCGGCAACCGTACCTGTGCGGGTTCCGGAAACCGGCGGCCGCGATGGCCCTGAGCCCACTCGCTACGGCGATTGGGAAAAGAACGGCCGCTGCATCGACTTCTGACGCCCCAGCCATCGCGGCCCCATGCCGCCCCAGCCAACACGGCGCATGCCGTCCAGCGAGATGAGAGCCTGTTCAATGCCTCCCCATGGCCCGCGTTGTCCCGCAATGGCCGTCAGGTGGTGCCGCGTGGCGCCGCGCCTTGCTGCCTGCAAGGTCAAGCCACGCGGCGCCGCATGGCGGCCATTGCGGGACAACCCGAAGGGCTGGGTCACGCTGCACCCAGGCCCGCGTCCTCGCTCAGTCATGGATCGACATCCATTCCATCGCTCCTCCTTGGCCTGCGCGCAGCGTGACGCAGCGCGGGCCATGGGGAGGCATTGAACAGGCTCTAGGAACGCACGATGGCCAACCAACGTCCCCTGTCGCCGCATCTGCAGGTCTATCGCTGGCAGATCACCATGGTGATGTCGATCCTGCACCGGGTCTCCGGCATGGTGCTGACGGTCGGTGCCTTCGCGCTGGCGTGGTGGCTGATGGCCATGGCCACCGGCGGCGAGTCCGCTCTGCGCGCGGCCGAATGCCTGGCATCGCCCTGGGGCAAGCTGGTCCTGTTCGGGTTCTCGCTCGCGCTGGTCTATCACCTGCTCAATGGCATCCGCCATCTGCTGTGGGATGCCGGCTGGGGCTTCGAAATTCCCGAGGTGTACAAGTCCGGCTATGCGGTGGCGGTGTTGACGGTGGTGTTCACCGTCCTGATCTGGTGGGCTGCGCTGGGAGGCAACGCATGAGCAGCGCGAACGGACGCTACCGCAATCCAATGCAGCGCGCGCGCGCGTTGGGATCGGCGAAGTCGGGCACGGCGCATTTCTGGTGGCAACGGGTGACCGCCGTGGTGCTGGCGCTGCTGGTGCCGTGGCTGGTGGGTCTGCTGGTGTCGTTCGTAGGTGCGGACCTGGCCAGCGTGCAGTTCGCGCTGGGCAAACCCTGGAACGCGATCCTGCTGTCGGTGTTCGTGGTCGCGCTGTTTTGGCACGCGCAGATGGGGATGCAGGTGGTGATCGAGGATTACGTGCACACCCGCGCTACCGAGCTCGTCCTCCAGTTCCTCGTCATCCTGGCCTGTGTGGTCGGCGCGCTCGCGTCGCTCTACTCCATCGGCCGTATCGCGCTGATGATCGCCCCATGACTTCTGCCTACAAGATCACCGAACACAAGTACGACATGATCGTGGTCGGCGCCGGCGGCGCCGGGCTACGCGCCACCTTCGGCCTGGCCCACAAGGGCCTGCAGACCGCCTGCATCAGCAAGGTGTTCCCGACGCGCTCGCATACCGTGGCGGCGCAGGGCGGCATCTCGGCGGCGCTGGGCAACATGGGCGAGGACGACTGGCGCTTCCATTTCTACGACACGGTGAAGGGCTCGGACTGGCTGGGGGACCAGGACGCGATCCAGTACATGTGCCGCGAGGCGATCCCGGCGGTGATCGAACTCGAGCACCAGGGGGTCCCGTTCTCGCGCACGGAGGACGGACGCATCTACCAGCGTCCGTTCGGCGGCATGACCACGCATTACGGCGAAGGGCCGGCTGCGCAGCGCACCTGCGCCGCGGCCGACCGTACCGGCCACGCGATGCTGCATACGCTGTACCAGCAGTCGCTGAAGCACGATGCGCGCTTTTTCATCGAGTACTTCGCCCTCGACCTGATCTTCGACGCCGACGGCGCATGCCGTGGGGTGCTCGCGCTGGACATGGCCGAAGGCACGCTGCACCTGTTCCGCGCACACGGCGTGGTCCTGGCGACCGGCGGTTATGGTCGCGCCTATTTCAGCTGCACCTCGGCCCATACCTGCACCGGCGACGGCGGTGGCATGGTGCTGCGTGCCGGGCTGGGCCTGCAGGACATGGAATTCGTGCAGTTCCATCCCACCGGCATCTACGGCGCCGGCTGCCTGATCACCGAAGGCGTGCGCGGCGAAGGCGGCATCCTGCGCAACAGCAACGGCGAGCGTTTCATGGAGCGCTACGCGCCCAACGCCAAGGACCTCGCTTCGCGTGACGTGGTCAGCCGGTCCATGACGATCGAGATCAACGAAGGTCGCGGTGTCGGCGAGCACAAGGACCACATCCACCTCGACCTGACCCATCTCGACCCGAAGGACATCCACGAGAAGCTGCCGGGCATCGCCGAGAGCGCGCGGATCTTCGCCGGCGTCGACGTCACCAAGCAGCCGATCCCGGTAATCCCGACCGTGCACTACAACATGGGCGGCATCCCGACCAATTACCACGGCGAAGTCGTGCAGCTGAAGAACGGCGACCCCGATGCCGTGGTGCCCGGCCTGTACGCGATCGGCGAAGCGGCCTGCGTGTCGGTGCATGGTGCCAACCGGCTCGGTTCGAACTCGCTGCTGGACCTGGTCGTGTTCGGTCGCGCGGTCGCCAACCGCTGCGCCGAAACCATCAGGCCGGGCGAGTTGCACCGGCCGCTGCCCGCCGATGCGGCAGACAAGGCCCTCACCACGCTCGACCACCTGCGCAATTCGAACGGCAGCCTGCCGACCGCGACGATCCGCGACCGCATGCAGCGCTCGATGCAGAGCCATGCCGCGGTGTTCCGCACCCAAGAAACGCTGGCCGAAGGCGTCCGCCAGATCCATGAGATCCGCGAGTCGTTTGCCGAAGTCAAAGTCAGCGACCGATCGCTGATCTGGAACTCGGATCTGATCGAGACCTACGAACTGATGAACCTGCTCGGCCAGGCGCAGGTCACCATCACCGGCGCGGAAAACCGCAAGGAATCCCGCGGCGCGCATGCGCGCGAGGACTTCCCCGAGCGCGACGACGCCAACTGGCACAAGCACACGCTGTGCTGGCTGGACGATGACGGCAATACGCGGGTCGACTATCGCCCGGTGCACATGTACACGCTCGACGACGAGGTCGACGTGGTGCCGCCGAAGAAGCGCGTTTACTGACGGATTCCACGATGGCCGAATTCACCCTTCCCAAGCACTCGAAGATCCACAAGGGCAAGCGCTACTCCGCGCCTGCCGGGGCGACCCGCGTGCGCGAGTTCAAGGTCTACCGCTGGAATCCGGAGGACGGCGAGAACCCGCACACCGACACCTACCAGGTCGATCTGGACAAGTGCGGGCCGATGGTCCTGGACGCGCTGATCAAGATCAAGAACGAGATCGATCCGACGCTCACCTTCCGCCGGTCCTGCCGCGAGGGCATCTGCGGCTCGTGCGCGATGAACATCGACGGCACCAATACCCTGGCCTGCACCAAGGCGATCGACGATTGCGGCAAGGGCAGGGGCGAGGTTCCGGTGTATCCGCTGCCGCACATGGACGTGGTCAAGGACCTGGTCCCGGACCTGACCCATTTCTATGCGCAATACGCATCGATCCAGCCCTGGATCCGCACCCAGAGCGCGCCGCCGCCGGATCGCGAACGCCTGCAGTCGAAGGAAGATCGCGCGAAGCTGGACGGCCTGTACGAATGCATCCTGTGCGCCTGTTGCAGCACCAGCTGCCCGAGCTACTGGTGGAATGGGGAGCGCTACCTCGGGCCGGCCGTGCTGCTGCAGGCCTATCGCTGGATCATCGACTCGCGCGACGAGGACACCGGCGCACGTCTGGACGACCTTGAAGACCCGTTCAAGCTGTACCGCTGCCACACGATCATGAACTGCGCGCGCACCTGCCCCAAGGGCCTCAATCCGGCCAAGGCGATCGGCGAGATCAAGCAGCTGATGCTGGCGCGGCAGGTCTGACGCCTGTGTAGGAGCGCCACTTTGGCGCGACAGCCTGCATGATTGTTCCGGCGCGCCGCAGTGGCGCCGGATCCCGGGAGCGACCATGAACAACGCAATCTGGTGGCCCGCCGTGGGAATGGCGGCTTTGACCTGTGCCGTCTGGTTTCGCATGTACTACGTGCGCATCGGGCAGATGAAGCGCGAGCGGATCCACCCCCAGTCGGTGGCGACTTCGGCCGAGGCGGCAGCGAGGCTTACCGACAGCCGCGCCGCGGACAATTTCCGCAACCTGTTCGAATTGCCGGTGCTGTTCTACCTGGCGCTGGCGTTGGCCGCGCAGGCTGGCCTGGTGGATACGGCCGTGGTGCTGATGGCGTGGACGTTCGTGGCGCTGCGGGTCGTGCACAGCGCGATCCAGTGCGGCTACAACAAGGTGATGGACCGCTTTTACGTCTATGCGGCCGGCGCCTTCGTACTGTGGGCCCTTTGGCTGCTGCTGGCGGTACGCCTGCTGCTGGGCTGAGCGGGTGGCTCAGCTGAAGCGTTCGCCCAGCACCCGCCGGATTTCGCTTTCGATCGGCCCCTTCAGCGCCGACAGCAGAAAGCCCAGCTGGGCGGTGACGTGCAGGTGTTTAGCTGCGAGCGCGATCCTCCCGTCCACGCCCGAACGGGTGAAGCTCAGGGTATCGCCTTCCCAGGCGTATTCGATGTCGAAGCGCTGCGCGAGCTTCTTGGCCACTTCCTCCACCGCCTTGCGGGCCTTGGGCAGCGGCATGGAGTGAGGGTGGCGGATGTCGATGCCGGGCATGCCTGTCTCTGCGTTTGCGTGATCGGCAAAGCCTAGCATCCGACCGCGGCCCGGCGTGCTAGATTCCCGCCGCGTGGATAACCTCAAGCTACGAGTCACCGAAGACGGCACGGAGTTGTCGCTGCACGAGGGCGTGCAGGCGATCGCGCGCGATGCGGCAGGACTGCATGCCGCGGCGGACGACGCCGATGCGATCGTGCGCTTCTGCCTGGACCGGCGCGGGGTTTGGCTTGCGGTCGCCGAAGGCGCGGGCAGCGTGCACGTGAACGGGCGCCGGGTGCGGCGCATGGCCATGCTCCGGGTCGGCGATGCGGTGTACGTGGACGGCGTGGAGATGGTGCTGACGCGCGACCAGCCGATTGCGCTGCCCGACGATGCACTGCCCGCCGACCTGCAGGCGCCGCCCGGAGACCTCCGGGTCGTCCTGCGCGGGGTGGGGGGCAAGCATCACGGCCGCAGCTTCACCCTGGAGCATCCGCGGCTGGTGGGCAGCGCCGCCGAAGCGGACATTCGGATCGACGACCCGGCGTTCGCCGAGCGCCATGCCCAGCTGTCCCAGGTGGGTGCGCAGATCGTCCTGCGCGACCTCGGTACGCCCGATGGCAGCCTGCTCAACGGCCAGCCGGTCCGCGACGCATTGCTGCGGCCGGGCGACCAGCTCGTGTTCGATGCCCAGCATCGGTTCGTGGTGGAAGGCCCTGGCGCGACGGCCAAGCCGCTGGCGGCCGGGATCGGGCTCGAGGTCGAGGACGAGACGCAAGCGCGAACGCCCCGCGCCCGCACCTGGCGGCGCTGGCCCTGGCTGTTGCTGGCCGCGTTGCTGACGGCCGGCGCGCTGGCGCTGTTGCTGCTGTTCGGAGCCGCACGCTAGCGACGCGCCCTGCTGCAGTGCGGCATACTCGGTGCTCTCCGCATTGCCGATATGCCCGCATGCCCCGTGTCTTCAATTTCAGCGCCGGCCCGGCAACCCTGCCCGAAGCAGTGCTGCGCCAGGCCCAGGCCGAAATGCTCGACTGGCACGGGCTGGGCGCCTCGATCGTGGAGATCAGCCACCGCAGCGCCGAGTTCATGCAAGTCGCCGAGCGCGCCGACGCCGATTTGCGCACCCTGCTGGCGATCCCCGACAGCCATGTCGTCCTGTACCTGTCCGGCGGCGCCACCACCCAACAGGCGTTGATCGCGTTGAACTTCGCCGGCGCCGGGCAGACTGCCGACTATGTCGTCAGCGGGCATTGGAGCAAGACGGCGATCCGGCAGGCAGCACCGTATGTCGCGGTGAACATCGCCGCCAGCAGCGAGGAAGATCGGTTCCGCTCGTTGCCAGGACGTGAAGGCTGGCGGCTGTCGCCCGATGCCGCTTACGTGCACATCACCGCGAACGAAACCATTCATGGGGTGGAATACCGCACCACGCCGGAGGTGGGCGATGTGCCGCTGTTCGCCGATTTCAGTTCGTCCATCGCGTCCGAGCCGCTCGACGTGGCGAAGTACGGACTGATCTATGCCGGCGCGCAGAAGAACCTGGGTCCGGTCGGCATCAGCGTCGTGATCGTGCGCCGCGAGCTGCTCGAACGCAGCGGCCAGCATCGCGCGGAGATTTTCGACTACCGCGCGCACGCGGCGCGCGATTCGATGCTCAACACGCCGCCCACCTGGAACTGGTACATGCTCGGGCTCACTGTGCGCTGGATGCTGGAGCAGGGTGGGGTCGATGAGTTCGCGCGACGCAATGCCGAGAAAGCCGCACTGCTGTACGCGACGATCGATGCCGGCGACGGTTTCTATCGCAACGAAATCGAGGCTTCCGTACGCTCGCGGATGAACGTACCCTTCTTCCTGCACGATCCTGCGCTGGACGCGATGTTCCTTGCCGAGTCGCGCGCTGCCGGATTGATGGCGTTGAAGGGACACAAGGCGGTTGGCGGCATGCGCGCGTCGCTGTACAACGCGATGCCGGTCGAAGGTGTGCGGGCGCTGGTCGATTTCATGCGCGATTTCCAGGCGCGGCATGGATGAAGGCTTTGCCGGTTTCTTCCAGAAGTCAGTGCATCCGGAAACCCGGAGGGCGCCGGCCATGGATGGCCGGCGTTTTCGGATCGAGGCAGGATGCCGAGTCCGAAAATTCCCGCGGCACCGCAAACGCCTTGAGCGGTTTTGACGTCACGAGGAAGGTGCTTTCTTTTGGTTACTTTTCTTTGCACCAGCAAAGAAAAGTAACTCGCCGGAAGGCGAAAGCCCTGCTCTTCAGTGGCTAAATCCGGTGCGGCATATTGCGAAGAGCAGGATCAACGGCGTTTCGCCCTTGCGGGCGAGTTACTTTCTTTTGCTGGCCCAAAAGAAAGTAACCAAAGAAAACGGCCTCCTCGTGAGATCAAGATCGCTCAAGGAGGGCGGAGTGACGTCGCCATTTTCGGACTCGCCATCCTGGCTCGGTCCGAAAACGGCGGCCATCCATGGCCGCCGCCCTCCGGGTGTCCGATTCAATTGAGTGCGTGATGAAAAATCAGAAAGCAAAAAGCAACAAGAAGGCGGAGTCGGAGAAGCCGACGAAGAAGCAGCCCGCCGCATCGGGCAAACCTGCCAAGAAGGAGGCGTCCGCCGCAAAGCCCGAGCTCGCCGAGGTTCGCGCGCAGATCGACGGGATCGATCGCCGCATCCAGGAGCTGATCGCCGAGCGTGCGCAGTGGGCGCACCAGGTGGGCAAGGCCAAGGGCAAGCTGGCGGCGGCGGTGGACTATTACCGGCCGGAGCGCGAGGCGCAGGTGCTGCGCCGGGTGGTGGACCGCAACGACGGACCGCTGTCGGACGAAGTGCTGGTGCGCCTGTTCCGCGAAATCATGTCGGCCTGCCTGGCCCAGCAGGAGCCGTTGAAGATCGGCTACCTCGGGCCGGAAGGCACGTTCTCGCAGCAGGCGGTGCACAAGCACTTCGGCCATTCGGCGCACGGACTGCCGCTGGCGAGCATCGAGGAAGTGTTCCAGGAAGTGGCGGCCGGGCACGCCGATTTCGGCGTGGTGCCGGTGGAGAATTCCGGCCAGGGCACGATCCAGGTCACCCTGGACATGTTCCTCACCTCGCCGCTGCGCATCTGCGGGGAAGTCGAACTGCGGGTGCACCAGCACCTGCTGTCGCGCAGCGGGCGGATCGAGGACATCGAACGGATCTATTCGCACCCCATGTCGCTGGCGCAGTGCGGCGGCTGGCTGCGTGAGCACCTGCCCAAGGCGGAACGGATCCCGGTGTCGAGCAATGCCGAAGCGGCGCGCCGCGCGCGCAATGCCGACGACGCTGCAGCGATCGCCGGCGAGTCGGCCGGCCACGTGTACGGCCTGAAGAAGATCGCAGGTCCGATCGAGGATCGCAGCGACAACACCACCCGCTTCCTGGTGCTGGGGCGTGAACTGTTTCCGCCCTCGGGCCACGACCGCACCTCGCTGCTGGTCTTCATCCGCGACCGGCCGGGCGCGCTGTACGGGGTGCTGGAACCGCTGGCGCGGCGCGGCATCAGCATGAACCGGATCGAGTCGCGGCCTGCGCACGGCCATCTGTGGCAGTACGCGTTCTTCATCGACGTGGCCGGCCATATGGACGAATCGCCGCTGAAGGATGCGCTTGCCGAAGTGGGGGAGCACAGCGGCGAGGTGCGCGTGCTCGGCTCCTATCCGGTGGCGGTGCTCTGACGCCATGATCGACTTCGAAACCCTGGCGCGTCCTGGCATCCGCGACCTGCGCGCGTACGACCCGGGACACGACCTGATCTCGCTGCGGCGCCGCTTTGCCGAGGCCCAGCTGGTCGAACTCGGCTCGAACGAGAATCCGTACGGCGCCAGCCCCCTGGCCAGGCAGGCGGTGGTCGATGCGCTGGCCTCGATCCACATCTACCCAGATCCACTGGGCGGCGACCTCAAACGTGCGCTTGCGGCCACGCACGGCGTCGACACATCGCGGATCCTGCTCGGCAATGGCTCGCATGAGCTGCTGATGCAGTTCGCGCAGGTGTTCGCCGGCCCCGGCGACGATGTCGTGGCCTCGAAGTTCGGCTTCGCGGTGTATTCCCTGGCGGCGCAGGCGGCCGGCGCCAGGCTGCAGCCGGCGCCTGCGCACGGGCGCGACCATCCGATGCCGCGGGGCCACGATCTTGCGGCGCTGCGGGCCGCGATCGGCCCGCGTACCAAGCTGGTGTACCTGGCCAATCCCAACAATCCCACCGGCACCTGGTTCGGGGGCGAGGACTTCGAGGCCTTCCTCGACGACGTGCCGGGCAATGTCATCGTGGTCGTCGACGAGGCCTATGCGGAGTTCGTCGACGCGCCCGACTACGCATCCGCGCTGCCTCTCACCGCGCGGCACCGCAACCTGGTCGTCACCCGCACCTTCAGCAAGGCCTATGCACTGGCCGGACTGCGGGTGGGATTCGCGATCGCCGACCCCGGCCTGATCGCGGTGATGGAGCGGGTGAGGGAAAGCTTCAACGTCAACGCAGTGGGACTGGCCGCCGCGGAAGCGGCGCTGGCCGACACCGCCCATCTGCAGGCGTCGCTGGCTGGAAATGCGGCCCAGCGTGCGGCGCTGGCCGAGGCGCTGCGCGCGCGTGGCCTGAAGGTTTCGCCTTCGCAGACCAATTTCCTGCTGGTCGAGTTCGGTGCGAATGCATCGCGGATCGAAGCGAACCTGGTCGCCCGCGGCGTCGTGCTGCGACCGATGGTCGGCTACGGCCTGGGCGAATGCCTGCGCATCACCGTGGGCACCGAAGACGAGAACCGGCGCCTGCTCGAAGCGCTGGACGGGTCCGCATGAGCGCGCGACAGGACTGGATCTGCAGGCCAGGCACGGCGCTGCGGGAGCAAGTCGCCTTGCCCGGCGACAAGTCGGTCTCGCACCGCGCGATCATGCTGGCCTCGCTGGCCGACGGCACCTCGCGCATCGACGGATTCCTCGAGGGCGAGGACACGCGCGCCACCGCAGCCATCTTCGGCCAGCTGGGGGTGAGGATCGATGCGCCATCCGATGGCGTACGGGTGGTTCATGGCGTCGGCATCGACGGCTTGCGCGCACCGGACGCGCCGCTGGACTGTGGCAACGCCGGTACCGGCATGCGCCTGCTGACCGGCTTGCTGGCGGGGCAGGGCTTCCCGTGCACCCTGGTCGGCGATGCCTCGCTGTCGAAAAGGCCGATGCGGCGGGTGATCGATCCGCTGGCCCGCATGGGCGCGCGGATCGACGCCGGGGCAGCTGGAGTTCCGCCGCTCACCATCCACGCAAACAGTTCTCTGCAAGGCATTGACTACACAAGTGAAATCGCCAGCGCGCAGGTAAAGTCCGCGATCCTGCTGGCTGGCCTGTATGCGCGCGGGACCACGGTGGTGCGCGAACCGCAGCCCACCCGCGACTACACCGAGCGCATGCTGGCCGCGTTCGGGTACCCGATCGAATTCGAGCCAGGAACGGCACGCCTCGAAGGCGGTCACCGGCTGCACGCAGTCGACGTGCAGGTGCCCGCCGACTTCTCGTCGGCTGCGTTCTTCATCGTCGCCGCAACCCTCATCCCGGGCTCGGAGCTGCGCCTGCCGCGCGTCGGCATGAACCCGCGCCGGACCGGCCTGCTGCATGTGCTCCGGGCCATGGGCGCTGACATCACCGAAACCGCTGCGCGCGAGGAGGGCGGAGAACCGGTCGCCGACCTGCTGGTGCGGCATGCGCTACTGCGTGGGATCGTGGTGCCACAGGTGCATGTGGCCGACATGATCGACGAGTTTCCCGCATTGTTCGTGGCCGCCGCCTGTGCGCAGGGAGACACCGTCGTGACCGGCGCTGCGGAACTGCGGGTCAAGGAATCCGACCGCATCGCAACCATGGCGGCCGGCCTGCGTGCTCTGGGGATTGGCGTCGACGAGGCGCCGGACGGCGCCACCATCCACGGCGGAGCCTTGCGGGGCGGGACGATCGACAGTCATGGCGACCATCGCATCGCCATGGCCTTCGCCGTGGCCGCGCAGCGTGCCGCAGGTCCGGTCGCGATCCATGACGTGGCCAACGTGGCGACCTCGTTTCCGGGCTTCGACCGGCTGGCGAAGCAGGCCGGTATGGGGCTCGAAGCCGGATAGCCGTTTTCGGTCACCGCCCGGCATGCCGGGTGGCCGGCCGCTCCCTCCGCCTTGGGCGGAGGGAGACAAGCGTGCCGACTACTGCTGCTGCAGCTTGAACTCGACCGGCACCTCGACCACGGCGGCGACCTTCTTGCCGTCCTTGATCGCTGGGTTGAAGCGCCACTGGCGCACGGCGTCCACCGCGGCGCGGTCCAGATCGCGCGAGCCGCTGCGACGCGCGACCTCCACATTTGTGGGCACGCCGTTGGCGTCCACGTCCACGCGCACGAGCACGGTGCCTTCTTCCTGGTTGCGCGCCGCCGCGGCCGGGTACTCGGGCTCGACCCGTGCGATGGGGGTCACGTCGCGGTCGGCAGGGACCTTGGGACGCGCGGCTTCGCGGGTCCGTTCGCTGCGCCGGCGCTCGTTGGCCGCGGCCCGCTCGCGTTCGGCCTGCGCGGCGACTTCCTCCTGGCTGGTGATCGCCGGTTCCACCGTGGGCGTGGTTGCGGACAGATCGGGACCGGGCTGCATGCTGCGGTTGTAGTACCACCAGCCGAGCGCGGCCAGGGCGAGCAACAACAGGATCCAGATCAACGGACTGACGCCGCGGCGTGGCTCCTCCGGCGGCAGCGGTTGCGGGTTGAGGTCGCTGGTGCCTTCTCTCGGGTCGGACATGGCGTACTCCTCGTCACGGGACGCGGCGAGGGTTTCACATGGTTTGTTCAGCTTCCGTCACGAGCCAGACCGGGGATGCGCAGCGGTTCAGGGATGGAATTCGATCGGAATCAGGACTTTCGAGGCCACCGACTGGCCGTTGCGGACCGCCGGGCTGAATTCCCAGCGCCGCACGGCGCGCACCGCCTCGCGGTCGAGCGCACGCGAGCGGCTGCTTTGCACCACATCGACCTCGGCCGGGCGGCCTTGGGCATCGACCTGCACCTGCAGCAGCACCGTGCCCGCCTCGCCACGCTGCGCGGCCGACGCCGGATACTCCGGTGGAGGGCTGCGGAGCGGTTTGGCACTGGCGTCCGGACGCGCGGCGGCCACCGGTTCGGAGGGTGCGGCCGGTGCCGCGGGGATGACCGGCTCAGCGCTCGAGGGCTCATCCGGCAACGGAAAGCCGCGGCTGTCGACCTGTTCGGGTTGCCCGGCCGATACGGCGGAATCCCCGGCTTCACGGCCCGGAGCGGCATCTTCGCCCCCCACCGCATCCGGCGTCGGAAGCGGCTCGAAGACCTGGTCGGCGCGTCCGCTGACGGGGGCATCGCCCGCGCGGAAGAACCCGTCGTCCTCGCCCTGGCCCACGATCAGCAGGAACAGCACCAGGCCCACGCCGAACGCCATCCCCGCCAGCAGCAGCGTGCGACGCGACAGGCCGGAGGGCAGGGCAAACCAGGGCTTGCGCGAAGGCGGAGGTGCCACGGGCGGAGTAGAAGCCATTGCGATCTCGTGTCGGGGGACGACGCATTTTCGCACGCGGCCGCGGCATGTCCGGGCGCACCGGCTTTCGCCGAGGCCGGCGCGGAACACCTCGCCTTGCGGACACGCGATAATCCGCATTCACCAATGCCAGCGATGTCCGATGCTCGACCCCGCCCTGCTTCGTTCCGATCCCGCCGGCCTCGCGCAGCGCCTATCGACCCGCGGCTACGTCCTGGACGTCCCCGCGGTGGAGGCGCTGGAAGTCGATCGCAAGCGCCTGCAGGTACGCACCCAGGAGCTGCAGAACCTGCGCAATACCCGCAGCAAGGCGATCGGCCAGGCCAAGGCGCGGGGCGAGGATGTCACGTCGCTGATGGCCGAAGTGGCCGGTTTCGGCGAGGAACTCAAGGCTTCCGAAGCCGATCTGGAGAGGATCCGCCACGATCTCGAGCAGATCACGCTGGGCATTCCGAACCTGCCCGACGCGTCCGTGCCGCCGGGCGAGGACGAATCGGCGAATGTCGAAACGCATCGCTGGGGCACGCCGCGCCGCTTCGATTTCGCGGTGCGCGACCACGTGGAACTGGGTGCGCGCGATGGCTGGCTGGATGGCGAAACCGCGGCCAAGCTCTCCGGCGCACGGTTCACGGTCCTGCGCGGTCCGATCGCCCTTCTGCACCGTGCGCTGGCCCAGTTCATGCTGGACCTGCACGTCCATGAGCACGGCTACCAGGAAACCAACGTGCCGCTGCTGGTCAACGCCGAGTCGATGCGCGGCACCGGCCAGCTGCCGAAGTTCGAGGACGATCTGTTTGCGACGTTACGCAGCGAATCTCCCGGGACCTGGATGCTTAGCGAAGAGAACTTCCGGGCATTTGCCAACATCGTGAGTCACGGCAAGGGAGGAAAGATTTCCTTTGAAGACATCGCAGATGACGCGAAGCTTCTCGCTAGGTCGTATGTCGACAAGTACCTCATTCCTACCTCAGAAGTCCCGCTCACCAACATCGTCCGCGATGAGATCGTCGACGAAAGCCGCATGCCGCTGCGCATGACCGCGCATTCGATGTGCTTCCGCTCCGAGGCCGGCAGCCATGGCCGCGATACCCGGGGCATGATCCGGCAGCACCAGTTCGAGAAGGTCGAACTCGTATCAATCGCCAAGCCCGATGAAAGCGAGGCCGAACACGAGCGCATGACCCGCTGCGCCGAAGTGGTGCTGGAGAAGCTCGGTCTGCCGTACCGGCGTGTGCTGCTGTGCACCGGCGACATGGGATTCGCTGCGCGCAAGACCTACGATCTGGAAGTCTGGCTGCCCTCGCAGGACAGCTACCGCGAGATTTCCTCGTGCTCCAACTGCGGCGATTTCCAGGCCCGGCGCATGCAGGCGCGCTGGCGCAATCCGGCGACGGGCAAGCCCGAACTGGTGCACACCCTCAATGGGTCCGGGGTCGCCGTGGGGCGCGCCCTGATCGCGGTGATGGAAAATTACCAGCAGGCCGACGGGTCGATCGAAGTGCCCGAGGTCCTGCGACCTTACATGCGTGGCCTGGACCGCATTTCCTGACGGCCTCGAGCCAGGCGTCGTGGCATAAGCAGCGGAGATTGCCCGTCGGCGCAAGCGCATGGAATTCCTGATTCCCAGCACCGTTGCACTGCTGGCCTCGCTGCTGACCTTCTTTTCCGGATTCGGCCTGGGTACGCTGCTGCTGCCGGCGTTCGCGCTGTTCTTCCCGGTCGAGCAGGCCGTGGCGATGACCGCGGTGGTCCACTTTCTCAACAACCTGTTCAAGCTCGCGTTGACCGGACGCCACCTCGACCGCGGCGTACTGCTGCGCTTCGGCGTGCCGGCGGTCGCGGCGTCGCTGCTCGGCGCCTGGTTGCTGGTGAAGCTGGCCGGTGCGGCGCCCGCATTCGGATGGTCCGGCTTCGGACGCAGTTTCAACGTCACACCGGTGGAACTCGTCGTCGGAGTGCTGCTGCTCGCGTTCGCGTCGGTCGACCTGGTGCCGCGCTGGCGCGATGCCAGCTTCGACCCGCGCTGGATGCCATTGGGAGGCGTGCTCAGCGGTTTCTTCGGCGGCCTGACCGGCATGCAGGGCGCGCTGCGATCGGCCTTCCTGTCCCGCGCCGGCCTGGACAAGCATGCGTTCATCGGTACCGGCGTGGCGCTCGCCTGCCTGATCGACTTCAGTCGACTGGGCGTGTACGCAGGTTCGTTCGGCGCGCAGATGCACGCGCTGGACTACGGCGTTCTGGCAGCGGCGGTGCTTGCAGCGACGCTCGGGGCACTGCTGGGCAACCGGTTGCTGCACAAGGTCACCATGCCTGGTGTGCAGCGCGCGGTTGCCGTGATGCTGTTCGTGGTGGCGGTGGGAATGATGTCCGGACTGCTGTGAGCCGGGATCGGGCGGGCGTCCGGCTACGCGGCGTCCCTCAGCGGCGCCAGCAACGAAGCCTTGGCCGTGGCGAGCGCCTGTTCGCGATGCTGCGGCGAGAGGCCGACGCCTTCGGCGCGCACGAATTCGATGTCGTCGATGCCCAGGAACCCGAACAGCTGGCGCAGGTAGGCCTCCTGGAAATCGGCCGGGCTGCTGTCGCCATAGGCGCCGCCGCGGCCACTGGCCACGATCACGCGCTTGCCGGCCGCCAGGCCTTGCGGGCCCTGCTCGGTGTAGCGGAAGGTCTTGCCCTTGATCGCGATCCGGTCGATCCAGGCCTTGAGGGTGGAGGGAATGCCGAAGTTGTACATCGGCGCTCCCAGCACGATGACATCCGCGTCCAGGAATTGCTGCAGCAGTCGGTCGTCCTGCGCCGCCAGGACGGAATCAGTACGGGCGAGTGAGCCTCCGGTCAGGTGGGGAACCGGGTCGGCATCCAGGTCGCGGTACTCGACCGTGGCAACGGGGAAACGGGCCCGCAAGTGGGCGACGATCGCAGCGCCAAGTTCCCGGGTGACGGACTGGTCGCCGAGGGCGCTGGAGTCCAGATGCAGCAGTTTCATGGGATTGTCCTCCGGCGGCGGGGTGCCGCCCGGTCGATAAGATGCGTTGTTGCCTGTGTGGAATAAAGGTGATCAAATATCACGTACTGTTCCATCCATGGAAAAAGAGCCATGCAGGACCTGAACGACCTCTACTACTTCAGCGCCGTCGTGGACCACGGCGGCTTTGCCGCCGCCGAACGGGCGCTGGGCATTCCCAAGTCGCGCCTGAGCCGGCGTATCAGCCAGCTGGAGAACGAGCTGGGCGTGCGCCTGCTGCAGCGTTCCACCCGCCGCTTCGCGGTCACCGACGTGGGCCAGAGCGTGCATCGCCATGCGCAGTCGATGCTGGCGGAGGCCCAGGCCGCGCGCGAAGTGGTGGACCGGCTCAGCGCCGAACCGCGCGGGCTGGTGCGGGTGAGCGTGCCGGTCGGACTGGCGCAACAGCAGATGCCGCAGCTGCTGCCCGAGTTCCTGGCGCGCTACCCGCAGGTGCGGCTGCAGCTGCATGTCAGCAACCGCCGCGTGGATGTCATCAACGAGGGGTTCGACGTCGCCATTCGGGTGCGCAACAAGCTCGACGACGACGGCAGCTTGGTCATGCGCAGCTTCGGCCAGATCCAGGAGCTGCTGGTCGCCAGCCCGCAGTACCTCAAGCGCGCCGGCCGCCCGACCGAACCCGAACAGCTGCACGACCACGTCACCCTGTCGATGAACGAAGACGAGGCCAGGCAGCGCTGGGAACTGCAGCGCGATGGCGAGGTCAGGCGCATCGACCTGAAGCCGCGCGTGTCCGGCTTCGACTTCCCCATGCTGATGGCGCTGGCCAAACAGGGTCTGGGAATCACCATGCTGCCCGAAACCCTGTGTGCGGATGCGGTGCGCAACGGTGAGCTGGAAGTGGTCCTGCCCCAATGGCGACTGCCGCAGGGCATCGCGCATGCCGTATTCGCATCGCGCCGCGGCCTGCTGCCGGCGGTGCGGGTGCTGATCGATTATCTGGCCGAGAAACTGCCGCCGCTGATCGAGGCTTCGCGCCTGGACTGCCAGAACTGCCCCAAGCCCGGCACCGACGCCGCTGCCAATTCCAAGGCTGCGGCCCGGCCTTCGCCGCCAACCGCGCATGCGACAATGCGCTGAGGGATGGCCGCACTGTCGAGTCGAAGGGCATTGGCCTTGCCTGTGAGCCGTAGTCGGGATGACGCGGCCGCGAGCTGATGGTCTGGCGCCCGATTGAACCGATCCTCCGGAGAGATGGCCGAGCGGTTCAAGGCACCGGTCTTGACTGCGCAGGCCGAAGGCCGGAGCGAACATCGGCCGCAGGCCGATGGTCAAACCGGCGAATTACACTGAAAGCCCTTGGAGAGATGGCCGAGCGGTTTAAGGCACCGGTCTTGAAAACCGGCGTGGTAGCGATACCACCGTGGGTTCGAATCCCACTCTCTCCGCCAAAACATTTCGAACATGGGATCGCTTCGGCGCGCATATCCAACGCGATCGCGCAGCGCGAGGGCGCACGATTCGTGATGCGTCAGAGCCGGGTGCCGGTCCAGAAGACTGCTGTGGCAGCGGACCATCGGGTGCTCGAATCCGGCCTTGTCCGGTCATGACAGCGGCGTCGGGCGCCACGCTTGCCGCCCTTCGACCCCGGCGCTAGGCTTCGGCTCCAGGAGCAGCACGGGGGTAAACAGGGATGACGATCAAGGTATTCATGGTGGACGACCATGCGCTGGTGCGCACCGGCATGCGCATGATCCTGTCGGCGCAGGTCGACATCGAGGTGGTGGGCGAGGCCGAGACCGGGGAGGCCGCGCTGCCCCAGATCCGCAAGCTCAAGCCCGCCGTCGTGCTGTGCGACCTGCACCTGCCCGGCATCAGCGGGCTCGAGGTGACCGAACGCATCGTGAAGGGCAAGTACGGCTGCCGGGTCATCGTGGTGTCGGTGCTCGAGGACGGGCCGATGCCCAGGCGCCTGATCGAGGTGGGTGCGTCGGGTTATGTCGGCAAGGGCGGTGATGCCGAGGAACTGCTGCGCGCCGTGCGCGACGTGGCCAGCGGCAGGCGTTATCTCGCCAGCGGGGTGGCGCAGAATCTTGCGCTTGCCGGGATCAGCGGCGGCTCCACGCCGCTGGATGCGCTGAGCGTGCGCGAGGTTCAAGTCGCCATGCTGCTCGTGCAGGGCCTGCGCCAGCAGGACATCGCGCTGCGGCTCAGCCTGAGCCCGAAGACGATCAACACCCACAAGAGCAATCTGTTCCACAAGCTCGGGGTCCAGGACAACATCGCCCTGACCCGGCTGCTCGGCCAGTACGGCCTGGTCGATCCGACCCAGGTCATGTCGTAGCGCGTCAGCGCGCGGATCCTTCCGCGCGCTTGCTTTCGTGTCCCGCTGTGCCTGGCTGGCACATGCCAGCCCGACCCGCGTGCCAGCTACACGTGCCAGCTACAGATGCTGCAGGTTGAGGATCGCCGACAGCACGTTTTGCAGGATCAGGTAGTTGCCGTCGACGTAATTGCCGTAGCGGTAGCTGCGCCCATATCCGTCGTCATAGCCACGACGGAAACCCTGACGGAAGTAGTAGTTGTACTCGCGCGGGTTCACGTAATAGCCGTAGTAGCCGTAATTGGCGTCCTGGTAGGCATAGGCGTTGCGGTAATCGGGCCGCCACCCGTCCAGACGGTCGGCACGGCCCGCGCGGTAGCCTTCCTGGTAGCCATAGCGGATCGCCTGGCGCAGCACGTCCGCGGCGTAGCGGTTGATCTGGTAATAGCGGCCTTCGCGGTAATAGCGATAGCTCGCCGGCGTGTAGTAATACGGATCCCGGTCGTAGCTGTAGCGCAGGGCGTTCCAGCGCGCCTGTTCGGCGCGCAGGCGGCGGTAGTAGTCCTGCTGGTAGCGATACTGCTGGATCCGCCGCTGCTGTTGCAGGGTGAGATAGCGCTGCCGTTCCGCCGCCTGGCGCGCCGCGACGTAACGGGCGTACTCGGCGCTGCGCTGGCGCTGCTCGCTGATGCGGCGCATGCGCTCGGTGTCCGAGACGCGCTGGCGCTCGCGTTCCCTGTAAATGCGGGATTCGTCGCGACGGTCATCGCGGCTCTCGCGGCTACGCCGCTCGGCAAAGTCACGGGTGTCGCGCGCGCGTACGGCGGTCTCGCGCTGTTCGCGCTCGCGGCGATCGCGCACGTCGGCGGCGCGACGCTGCTCGGACAGGCGTGATGCGTCGAGCCGGCGACGTTCAGCCGATGCGCGTGCATCCTGCGTGCGGCGCGTCTGGTCGCGGTCTTCCAGCTGGCGACGTTGCGCCTGTCGGGTCCGCTCATCACGGACATCGCGTTGCCGCGCCTCCCGCCGTGCATGCTCGCGCGCCAGCGACTGCTGCCGCTCCTCGAGCTGGCGCCGTTCCAGCTGCCGTGCCTGTCGTTCGCCCGCCGTGCGCTGCGCCTGTTCGCGGCGCAAGGCTTGCTGCCGGTCCTCCGACTGGCGTCGTTCGGCCTGGCGCTGCTGCGACGCGCGCTGTTCCTGCTGACGCCTGACCGCCTGTTGGCGCTGCAGGGCCTGGTCGCGCTGGCGGACGCTGCGCTGCTGGGCTTCGGCCTGGCGGCGCTGGTTGTCGCGTGCCAGGCTTTCACGGGCCCGGTTGGTTTGCGACTGTGCTGCCTGCTGCCGCGCCTGCGCCTTGGCTGCGTCCTGGCGCTGCTTCGCGACCTGCTCGCGACGCGCAGTGCGTTCCTCGCGATCGCGCTGCGCGTCCTGGGCGGCCGCGGGCAGGGCGCCGGCTGCCAGCAGCAACGCCAGCCCCGTGCCGAGCAATGGTTGGATGCGGAGGTTCATGTGAAGGTCCCACGGAGTTCGACTGAGGCCAAGTACGCGGCCGGACGGCTTAACCGCCCATGAGATCGGCCGTCGAAGGGCAATGGCATTCAGGCCGTGCTTACCGACCCAAGCTCCGCCGGTGGCGAGGCAGGCACCGCGCCGCCACAATCGGGCCCATGCAGATCGCCGAACTGTCGTTGCCAGTTGCCATGATCGATGCGCTGCGGTCCGCCTATGCGACGCCGCCGCGTGCCTATCATCACTTCGGGCACGTCGAAGCGGTCCTGGGCCACTACGGCGAGGTCGCGTCAGGCCCCGGTTGGGCGCAGCCGCGCGAAACAGCGCTGGCGGTGCTTTACCACGATGCGGTCTACCACGCCGGCGCCGGCGACAACGAAGCGCGTTCGGCCGAGCTCGCGCGCCAGCACATCGCGCACTGGCTGCCGCATGGCGCGGTGGATGCCGGGCGGGTCGCCGAGCTGATCGAGCTGACCGCCCGCCACGGCCGGTTCGCGCCGGCCGATTTCGGCGCAGGGCCCATCGCCGACGACACCCGGCATTTCCTGGATTGCGACATGGCGATCCTCGGCGCGCCACCGGAAACATTCGACCGCTACGACAGGGCCATCGCCGAGGAGTATCGGGGCGTGGCACCCGCATGGCTGTATCGCCGCAAACGCCGTGCCTTCCTCCGGTCTTTGCTGGAACGCGAGCGTATCTACCTGAGCGATTTCTTCCACGCACGGCTGGATGGCGCTGCGCGGGCGAACCTGACGCGCGCCATCGCCCGGAAACCGGCCGTTGGGGCGCGCGACTAGAATGCCGCCCATTGATGCGCACCGCCCCGCAGCAGCGGGCGTCGCGCCGCCCACCGCAAAGGCGAAACCGTGATCCGGAATCTGGCGGCTTACCACTTCGTCGCCATCGACGATCCGCAAGCGCTGGCCGCATCCATCCGCGCGCAGGCCGGGGCGCTCGAGCTGCGCGGCACGGTGCTGGTGGCAGGGGAGGGTCTCAACCTGTTCCTGGCTGGAGCGCCGCAGGCGATCGAGGACTTCGTCACCTGGCTCCGCGGCGATGCGCGGTTCGTGGATCTTTCGATCAAATGCAGCGAAAGCGCGCATGTACCGTTCGCGCGGCTCAAGGTGAAGGTCAAGCGGGAAATCATTGCCTTCCGCCGCGAAGGTGCCTCGCCGCTGACCGGTCGGGCCCCAGGCGTTGCCGCGCAGACGCTCGCGAGGTGGATCGCGCGCGGCAGGGACGATGCGGGAAGGCGGCTTGTGCTGCTCGACACCCGCAACCGCGAGGAAGTCGGCTACGGCAGCTTCGCAGGCGCGCTCACTCTGCCGATCGACAACTTCACCGAGCTGCCGGCCGCGCTGGAACCGCATCGGGACGCGCTCGCCGACGCCACGGTGGTGAGTTTCTGCACCGGCGGTATCCGCTGCGAAAAGGCCGCGCTATGGATGCGGGCAAGCGGATTGGGGCACGTGCTGCAGCTCGACGGTGGCATCCTGGGCTACTTCGAGACGGTCGGTGGCGCGGGCTACGACGGACGATGCTTCGTGTTCGACGGACGGGTCGCGCTGGATCCGGAGCTGCGTCCGCTGGTCGACCAGGCGCTCGACCCTGTGTAGTCTGCGCAGCGAACTTCGCGGAGTAACGACATGAGCTGGCTGGGCATCCTCATTGCCATCATCGCAGCGTGGCTGGCGATCAAGGTGCTCGGCTTCGTGCTCAAGCTGGTGCTCTGGGGGGTCGTGGCGCTGGGCCTGTACTGGTTCGCGGCGCCTTACCTGGGCCTGCCCGTACCCTTCTGACTGCAGCCGATGTCCTACGTGCGCTGCCTGCGTGGATTGGGTTCGGGCATCGAATACTCCGCCGACCGGCCGATGAATCTGGATCCCGCCGATGGCAGGCCGGTGGAGATGGTGCTCGACCTGGAGCGTCTAACCGCGGAGCGGCCGAACGCGACCTGGTACGACCCGTCACGACAGGACATGTGGCGCTTCGGCGCGCTGATGGCGCTCGACGCCTCCGATCCAGAAGATGCGCGGCACCTCGTGCCGCTGGGCGAAGGCCACACACCACTGCTCGACTACGCGGCGCACCCGGTGGCGCGCAGCGGCGGCTTGCGCCTGCAGCTGAAGGAAGAAGGCAAGGCGCATCCCGGTTTCGGCGCCAATCCAACCCAGAGCTTCAAGGACCGCGGCATGGCCATGGTGGCGGCGCAGGCCCGGCGTCTGGGGCTGTCTAAGTTGGCCGTGCCGACCCAGGGCAACGCTGGCGATTCGTTGGTGCGTTACGCGCTGGCAGGCGGCTTTTCTGTCGTGGTCGCGATGCCCGACGACACGCCGATGCCGATCCTCGGCAATGTCGCCGCGGCGGCGTTGCGCCGTCCCGATCGGGTGAAGCTTGAACTGGTCGGCCCGACCATCCGCGAAGCCGGCGCCCTCTTGAAGGAGAAGTACATACCCCAGGGGTATTTCTCCGTGGCCACCTTCCAGGAGCCGGGCTGGCGCATCGAGGGCAAGAAGTCGCTCGGCCTCGAGCTCGCCGAACCGGCGCCCGGCGACACACGCTGGTCGCTGCCCGATGCGGTGATCTATCCCACCGGCGGCGGCACCGGCGTGCTCGGCATGTGGAAGGCCTGGGATGAACTCGAGGCGCTCGGCCTGATCGGTCACGCCCGTCCGCGCATGCTGTGCGTGCAAAGCGAGGCGACGCCGCCGCTGGTACGGGCTTTCGAGACCGGCGCCGACGACACCACGGCATTGCCCGCCGGCGACACCCTCGCCACCGGCCTGAACGTCCCCGGCGGCATCGGGCATTTCCGCGTGCTGCAGATCATCCGCGCCAGCGGCGGCGCCGCGGTCGCCGTGGCCGAGGACGACATCGCCCGTGAACTGTCGCGCACCTGGCGCGAAATGCGCGACTGGATCTCGCCCGAGGGCGCGGCCTGCCTCGCGGCGCTGCCGCAACTGCTCGATCGAGGTCTGGTCAGGCGCGGCGAGCGCGTGGTCGCGGTCAACACCGGCTCGGCGGAGAAGTACCTGCCGGCGTTGCGCCATCTGCTCTGATGTGGGCTTGCGCGGTTCGCAACCTTTCCTCTGTATAGGCTCAACCATGACCTCCAGCCCGATCGACCCCGAATGGCAGCACGACACCCAGGACATCGGCAGGCTGGTGCGTGCGGTGTACGCCTGCATCTCCGGCCCGGCCGGCGCGCCGCGCGATTGGGACCGCTTCCGCTACCTGCAGCATCCGCGCGCCACGAGCCTGCGCACCGTGGTCGAAGCCGATGGCAGTACGCGCGCGGCGGTATTCGACGTCGAATCGTATATCGCCGATGTGGAGCCCTTCTTCGCCAGCAACGATTTTCACGAGATCGAGATCGAGCAGCGCGTGCAGGGCTTCGGCGAGGTGGCCCACGCATGGAGCCTGTACGAAGCGCGGCCCTCGCCGGATTCGCCGGTGCTGCTCAAGCGCGGCGCCAACAGCATCCAGCTGTGTCACGAGCACGGCCGCTGGTGGATCTTCAGCACGATCTGGGACAACGAGCGTCCTGGGCTGACCTTCGATCTGTGGTGACCTTCGCGGTGTCGTGGACAGATCCCCGCGCCGGGATTCCCAGCGCGGCCTATCGCGCGCAAGGCGCGCTCTATCTGCCGCCGGTTTTCTTCGGCCGCAGTGAGAGCGGGAAGCGCAGCACCCGGCCGACCAGCGACATCGTGCGCAGCGCGGTCGCGGTCTTGGGATTGGCCGGGAAGAACGATTCGATCGCCAGTTCCGACAGCGTGACCTCCACCGGTGTGCCGAACACGGTAGTGGTGCTGAGGAACGCGAGCTCGCCGACCTCGGTGCGCAGCCGCATCGGAACCACGAAGGCGCCAGGATTCGGCGCCGGGTCATGCTCCGGAGCCGGGTAGGTCAGCAGTTCCCGCAGCAATGCCTCCAGCACCGGATCGCCGGTGCTTTCGACCTGCTGCTGCAGCCGCTGCAGCAAGTGCGCGCGCCATTCCCCCAGGTTGACGATGCGTGGCGCGACGCCTTCCGGATGCAGGCTCAGCCGCAGCACGTTGACCGGCGGCTCCAGCAGATGCGGTGCGACGCCCTTGAGGAACGGCGCCACCGCCCGATTCGCGGCCTGCATCTGCCAGTGGCGATCGATCGCCAGGGCGGGATACGGCTCGTGCCCGCGCAGCACCAGATCGATGGCGCGGCGCGCATCCTGCAACGCCGGATCGTCGAGCCGGCGTTCGCCGTAGACCGGCGCGTAACCAGCTGCGACGAAGAGCTGATTGCGCTCGCGCAGCGGGACGTCAAGGCGATCGCTCAGGCGCAGCAGCATGGCGCGGCTGGGTAGGGAGCGCCCGGTTTCCATGAAGCTGAGGTGGCGCGAGGAAATATCGGCGAGACCGGCGAGGTCGAGCTGCGAGAGATGGCGGCGCTGGCGCCAGTCGCGCAGCTGATCGCCGACGGGGCGTGGCTGATTCATGGGCGCCACGATAGCCGAGCGCGATGCGCGGATGCATTACCTCCGGGGTAATCGATCCGCGTCGTGCGGCTGTGCAGGATGGCGGCCGTGGCAACGTCCCGTCCCAATCCAGGAGCCTGGTCATGAACTTCCGCAATCTCATCGCCCATCCCCGTTTTCTTTCGCGCGTGCTGCTGGTCGATGCGGTCGCCACCGGCGCCACCGCAGTACTGCTGCTGGCGGGCGCGGAGTTCCTGCAGCCGCTGCTGCAACTGCCGGCCGCGTTGCTGCGGGGCGCCGGACTGTTCCTGGTTCCGTTCGTGGTGTGGGTGGCGGCGATGTCGCGGATGGCGCGGGTGCCGCCTCGCGCGATGGCGGCGGTGGTCGCGATCAACGCGGCGTGGGTCGTCGCCAGCGTCTGGCTGGTGGCCGGCGGCCCCTACCAGCCGAGCGTGCTGGGCATCGCGTTCGTACTGGTCCAGGCGGCCGCGGTGGCGGTGTTCGCCGACCTGGGATGGTTCGGGCTGCGGGCGGTGCGCCGCGCTCAGGCCTGATCGGGCGCCGCGGGTTTCGTCCTGGCAAGGCGCCGCCGGGTGCGGCGCCTATGCGAACTCGCGCGAGGGCAGGGTGTAACGCCGTTGCGGCCGTCCCACCAGGTCGAGGAATTCCTCGAAGACGCGCCCGGCCCTGGCCTGCATCACGGCGATGTGTGTTTGCGTCTGCGCTCGGATCGTTTCGGCGTCGTGCGGCAGACCGGATGCAGCCAGTTCCTCCCGGTAGGCCGGATTCGAGAGCCAGCGCTCGATCAACGCGGCGTCCACCTCGGGATGGAACTGGAATCCGTAGGCGTTGTCGCCCCAGCGGAACGCCTGCTGTTCGCAGGTATCGCTGCGTGCGAGATGGACGGCGCCGTCGGGAATCTCGAAATGTCGTCCATGCCACTGGAATACCCGCGGCTCCGCGCCCAGCGGCGCCAGCACCGGATCCTCGCGCCCGGCCGCCGTGGCCTGCACGGGATACCAGCCGATCTCCGGGGCGACGTGGCGCCGCACCGGTGCGCCCAGCGCGTGCGCCAGCAGCTGCGCGCCGAGGCAGATACCGAGCACGGGCCGGCCCAGTTCCAGCATGCGCCCGATCGCGCGCAGCTCGGTCACCAGGTGCGGGCGCTGCGCCTGATCCTCCACGTTCATCGGCCCGCCCAGCACCACGAGGCCGCGATAGCGTTCCACGTCGGGCTGCGCATCGGGCTCGCGCTCGAAATTGACGAAACGGATCCGGTGCCCGCGCGCCCGGATCAGCGGATCGAGCGTGCCGAGCGGTTCGGCGGCGACGTGCTGGAAAACAAGGATCCGGGGCATGCCGTTAATAAACCCGAGCGAGGCGCGAGGATCAAGTCGTGGGGCAGCTTCGGGAGGCGCTGCCGCATTCTCCCGTTACGACAGCAGGGCGCGTCCCGCCGCGTGGCCGGAAGCCCAGGCCCACTGGAAGTTGTAACCACCAAGCCAGCCGGTGACGTCGACCACCTCACCGATGAAGTACAGGCCGGGCACATGACGCGACTGCATGGTCGAGGAAGACAGGCCATCGGTATCGACCCCGCCCAAGGTGACCTCGGCGGTGCGATAGCCCTCGGTGCCGCTGGCGACCAGCGGCCAGGCCGACAGCAGCCCTGCGACCGCACCCAGCTGCGGTTCGTCGAATTGACGCAGCGGGCGTAGCGGCTGCAGCGGCACGAGCGAGGTTTCGCACAACCGCTGCGCGAAACGCTTGGGCAGCAGCTCGGCCAGGATCGTGCGCAGCTCGGTCGCGGGTCGCCGCTTGCGCTCGGTCCGCAGTCGTTGCAGCGCGTCATCGCCCGGCAGCAGATCGATACGCAAGGAGTCGCCGGGCCGCCAGTAGGAAGAGATCTGCAGGATCGCCGGTCCGCTCACGCCGCGATGGGTCAGCAGCATGGCGTTGCGGAACGCGACGCCGTTGCAGGAAGCTTCCACCGGCAGCGCGATGCCGCTGAGGTCGGCGATTTCCTCGAGCGGCCGCCCGCTCAGCGTCAGCGGTACCAGGCCGGCGCGGGTGGGCAGCACGGCGTGGCCGAATTGCCGCGCCAGCGCGTAACCGAAGCCGGTCGCACCCATTTTCGGGATCGACAGTCCTCCGCTGGCTGCGACCAGTGCGTCCGCCTCGAAGCTTCCCTGGCTGGTACGCAGCGCGAAGCCGCCGCCATCGCGATGGGCGACGCGCTCGATACTGCAACTGGTCCTGATCTCCACGACCCCGGCCGTGCATTCGGCCAGAAGCATCGCCACGATCTGCTTCGAAGACTCGTCGCAGAACAGTTGCCCGAGTTCCTTCTCGTGCCAGGCGATGCCATGGCGATCGACCAGGTCGACGAAGTCCAGCGGCGTGTAGCGGGCCAGCGCAGACTTGCAGAAGTGCGGATTGGCGGAGAGGAAGTTCGCCGGGCCCGTGCCGGTGTTGGTGAAGTTGCAGCGGCCGCCGCCCGACATCAGGATCTTCTTGCCGACCCGGTTGGCGTGTTCGATTACCAGCACCCGCAAGCCCCGGTGCCCGGCGACCTGCGCGCACATCAGTCCTGCGGCACCGCCGCCGATCACGATGGCGTCGAACCGTCCGCTCACGCCATCCACGGGCTATGTGACGCCGTGACCGCCTGCCGTCACCGCGGGCCCTTGCGCTTGGCGAACCCCGGCTTGCGCGGGGGCGCCTGCGGTTTGCCGGCGAAGGGCCGTTTGGCGCCGGGGCCGCGCGGTGCACCGGCATCGGCTTCGCCTGCGCGGCTCATGCGCAGCGGGCGGCCGGCCACGCGCGTCTTCTTCAGGATCTCGAGCACTTCGCGCGGCATGCCTTCGGGCAGATCGACCAGGCTGTGGTCGTCGCGGATGTCGATCCGGCCGATGTAGCGGCTCTCCAGGTCGGCTTCGTTCGCGATGGCGCCAACGATGTTGCCCGGCTGCACGCCGTGCTGATGGCCGACTTCGATGCGGAAGGTCTCCATGCCCACTTCGGGCTCGCCCGCAGATTTCTTCGGACGGCGCGCGGCCGGGGCTTCCTCGCCGGCGAACATCGCCTCACCTGTGTTGACGTCGAGGCGGGGCGGGCGCGACTTGTGCGCCGCGGGCGCACCGGGTTCCGATGCTGGGGGACGTTCGTGGCCGCGTGAAGCGGGACGGCGTTCGGACTGCGGCGCGCGTGGATAGCGCTCGTCGGCGGAACGCGCCGTGCGCTCGGGTCGTGTACGCCCCGGGCGCTCATGCGGCGTGCGCGGCTCGTATGCGGCCTTCGGACGCTCCGGCGCCGGTTCGAGCAGCAGCGGGGTCTTGCCCTGCACCAGATGGGCCAGCGCCGCGGCGATTTCGACCGCCGGCACGTCGTGTTCGCGCTCGTAGCGCTCCACCAGCTCGCGGAATATCGACAGGTCGCTGCTTTCCAGCGCGGCGCCGATTTTGCCGAGGAATTTGGCGACGCGTTTCTCGTTGACTGCGTCGACGCTGGGCAGCTGCATCGGCTCGATCTTCTGCCGGGTGGCACGTTCGATCGCGCCCAGCATGCCGCGTTCGCGCGGCGACACGAACAGGATCGCCTCGCCGCTGCGCCCGGCGCGGCCAGTGCGGCCGATCCGGTGCACGTAACTCTCGGTGTCGTAGGGGATGTCGTAGTTCAGCACGTGGCTGATGCGCTCCACGTCCAGCCCGCGTGCGGCCACGTCGGTGGCGACCAGGATGTCGATGCGCCCGTCCTTGAGCGACTGGACCATTTTCTCGCGCTGCTTCTGCTCCACGTCGCCATGGATGGCGGCAGCGGACAGGCCGCGCGCGGCGAGTTTTTCCGCAAGCTCCTGGACGCCGAGCTTGGTGCGCGCGAACACCAGCAGGCCGTCGTAGGTTTCCGCCTCCAGGATGCGGGTCAACGCATCGAGCTTGTTGACCCCGCTGACCATCCAGTACCGCTGGCGGATGTTTTCAGCGGTCGAGGTCGTCGACTTGATCGCGATCTCGACCGGCTGCTTGAGATAGGTCTGGGCGATGCGCCTGATCTGCGCCGGCATGGTGGCCGAGAACAGCGCCACCTGGCGCGACTCGGGGGTCTTCTTCAGCACCGCCTCGACGTCGTCGATGAAACCCATGCGCAGCATTTCATCGGCTTCGTCCAGCACCAGGCAGCGCAGCTGCGACAGGTCGAGCGAACCGCGCTCCAGGTGATCGATCACCCGGCCGGGCGTGCCGACGACCACGTGCACGCCGCGCTTGAGAGCGGAGAGCTGTGGCCCGTAGCTCTGCCCGCCGTAGATCGGCAGCACGTGGAAGCCGGGCAGGTGATGGGCGTATTTCTGGAAGGCCTCGGCGACCTGGATCGCCAGTTCGCGGGTCGGGGCCAGGACCAGGGCCTGCGGCCTGGTCTGGGCCGCGTCGATGCGCGCCAGGATCGGCAGGGCGAAGGCCGCGGTCTTGCCGGTGCCGGTTTGGGCCTGGCCGAGCACGTCGCTGCCCGCGAGCAGCGGCGGGATCGTGGCCGCCTGGATCGGCGACGGCGTCTCGTAGCCCACCTCGGACAGCGCGCGCAGCAGGGACTCGGGCAGGCCGAGGGAAGTGAAACTGGCGGGCGTAGGCTCGGCGTTCATGCGCCCAGTCTATCGCGCGCGCCGCCATCGCCGCGGCAAAAGCCGCTTTTCGGGGCCCGACGCCACTCCACGGAGCCACGCATACACTGCAGCGCATGGAACTCACCCGCCTGCGCTTCGACAACGCGTTCCGACGCGAATTGCCCGGTGATCCCGAAACCGGTCCGCGCGTGCGCCGGGTCGAGGGCGCGGCGTGGTCGGAGGTCATGCCCGAACCTGTCGCGGCACCCGTCGTTCTGGCGCACTCGCGGGAGATGGCCGCCACGCTCGGATTCAGCGAAGCGGAGGTGGCGTCGCCGGAGTTCGCGCAGGTGTTTGGCGGCAATGCGCTCGCCCCGGGCATGCAGCCCATCGCCACCAACTACGGCGGCCACCAGTTCGGCCATTGGGCCGGGCAGCTGGGCGACGGGCGCGCGATCACGCTTGGCGAGGCAATCGACGCGTCAGGCAGGCGCTGGGAGCTGCAGCTCAAGGGTGCCGGGCCCACGCCGTATTCGCGCACCGCCGACGGGCGTGCGGTGCTGCGCTCCTCGATCCGGGAATTCCTGTGCAGCGAGGCCATGCATCACCTCGGCGTGGCGAGCACGCGGGCGCTGTCGCTGGTCGGCACCGGCGAGGCGGTCGTGCGCGACATGTTCTACGACGGCCATCCGAAGCCGGAACCGGGCGCGATCGTGTGCCGGGTGGCGCCTTCGTTCCTGCGCTTCGGGCACTTCGAGCTGCCCTATGCGCGCCAGGACCTCGGATTGCTCGCGCGCCTGGCGGACTTCTGCATCTGGCGCGATTTTCCACACCTGCTTGGCGAACGCGCGGGCGAGCGCCTGGGCAGCCTGCGCGAGAACGGGGTGTTCTCCGAACGCATGCGCGCCGATTGGTTCGGAGAGGTGTGCGAGCGCACGGCGCGGCTGGTCGCGCACTGGATGCGTGTCGGATTCGTCCACGGCGTGCTCAATACCGACAACATGTCGATCCTCGGGTTGACCATCGATTACGGTCCGTACGGATGGATCGACGACTACGACCCGGACTGGACGCCCAATACCACCGACGCGGGCGGCCGCCGCTACCGCTTCGGCTGGCAGCCGAAGATCGCGCACTGGAACCTGCTGCGCCTGGCGCAGGCGCTGTCGCCGCTGTTCACGGATGCCACGCCGCTGCAGGCAGGGCTCGACCAGTTCGCAGCCAGCTACACACAGGCGGATCGGGACGACATTGCCGCCAAACTCGGCTTGCGCACGTGCAGGGATGACGACATCGACCTGGCGCGCGACCTGCACGCCCTCTTGCAGGCCCACGAGGTGGACATGACGCTGTGGTTCCGGGCGCTGGCGGACGTGGATCCGGTCGCGCCGTTGCTGCAGCCGCTGGAGGAGGCGTTCTACGATCCGGGCAAGCGCCATGCGGGCGGGGACGCACTCCAGACCTGGCTGGAACGTCATGCCGCTCGCGTCCGCGAAGAGGCGTGGCCGGCGCCGGAACGGCGTGCCCGCATGCACGCGACGAACCCCAAATACGTGCTCCGCAATTACCTGGCGCAGCAGGCGATCGACCGGGCGGAACAGGGCGATCCCTCCGGCATCGGCGAACTGCTCGAGGTGCTGCGCAGGCCTTACGAGGATCAGCCGGGGCGCGAGGCGTTCGCCGCCCGGCGTCCGGATTGGGCCCGGGACCGGGCCGGCTGCTCGATGCTGTCCTGCAGTTCCTGAATCGGCCCGTCGTGATGCGATGTTCAGCGGCGCGGGCGGCAAGATGCGCGGCGTCCTATGTCGCATCGCAGGAGGTTGTCCATGGCTACTGTTCGTCTTCCGCTTGGTTCATGGGCGCGCCTGGCCGCACCCGCGCTGTTGCTGCTGCTCGGGGCCTGCGCGTCGGTGGGCGACTACGGAACCGGTTACCCCGATCGCGGCTATCCGCAGCAGGCCTCGCGCCAGGCCCTGGTTGGCGAAGTGCGCAACGTCGATCACGGCAACCGCCGCTTCCTGGTGCAGGAGCAGAACGGCGGGCGCGCCGACGTCGCTTACGACGAACGTACGCGCCTGGTCTACGAGGGCCGCGAGCAGCCGGTCGCCGGGCTCGAACCGGGCGACCGCGTACGCGTACTGGCCAGCCGCGATGGCGGACTATGGCGGGCCGAGGACATCGAGGTGCTGCAGGACGCACGCAGCGGCGGCAGCTCGGGCGACGGCTACGGCACGGAGCGCCGCGGCGCGATCAGCTACGTGGATTCCCGCACACGCGAGATCCGCTATACCGAGGGCGGATACACCGGCGGCGAACAGCGCGTGAGCTACGACAGCCGGACGCTGGTGGAGTATCGCGGCCAGCGTTACCCGGTCGATGCGCTGGAGCGCGGCGATCTGGTGCGCATGAGCCTGCGCCGGGGCGAGCGGGGCTGGGTGGCCGACCGCATCCTGGTGGAGGTCAGTGCCCGTGAACGCTGACGATTAGCTCGCTCGCTGACGCCCAAGAAAAAAGCCGGCTTATTTGCCGGCTTTCTTCTCCTTCTTCGCCGCGCGCTTTTCCTTCAGCGACTTTTCCGGCTTCTTCTTGTCTTCTTTCTTCTTGTCCAGACCCTTGGCCATGGCGCGCTCCGTGGTTTTGCCCGGCGCAAGCCTACTGCGAGTCCGGGCGGCCCGCTAGACTAGGGCCTGCTAGCGCTATGGGCATGGGCCGCGCCGGGTTTGCGCGTGCGCACGCCAAGGAAGAGCGAGGAAGTGGATGTGGATCCACGCCCGAGTGATGACGCCGGCGTGCGTGCGCGCAAACCCGGCCCTACGGGTTCGCTCTGAGGGGCCGCCAGCCGGCGTCCCGCAGCTTGACCAGACGGCCAGTCTGCCCTGCGCTGCGCAACACCACCTGACAGCCCCTCAGAACGAACGCGACCCATGCCCATAGCGCTAACAGGCCCTTGGCCATGCCTCTGATCACCTTGAACGGCGTCGACTATGGCGTCGGCGGCCCGCTGCTGCTCGAACATGTCGACCTGGCCATCGAGGCCGGGGAACGCATCGCCCTGATCGGCCGCAACGGCGCG
Source organism: Lysobacter sp. M2-1 (assembly GCF_022662495.1). Taxonomy (GTDB): domain Bacteria; phylum Pseudomonadota; class Gammaproteobacteria; order Xanthomonadales; family Xanthomonadaceae; genus JAKPBU01. Next base: position 142,824 of record NZ_JAKPBU010000007.1, on the reverse strand, counting down.
GGCAAGTCGACCCTGCTCAAGCTGTTGGCAGGGGACCTGAAGCCGGACGATGGGGCGGTCCGGGTCGAAGGCGGCCGCCGCATCGCGCGCCTGGAGCAGGAAGTGCCCCAGGACGCCGCCGGGAGCGTATTCGACGTCGTGGCCACGGGCCTGGGCGAGCTGGGCAGGCTGCTGGCCGAATACCACCATCTGATCGAATCGCTCGCTGCCGGGACCGACACGGGCGATACCGAGGCGCTGGCCGCGGTCCAGGCGCGGATCGAAGCGGCGCACGGCTGGTCGCTCGACCAGCGTGTCGCCGATACCCTGACCCGGCTGGGGCTGGACGGCGATGCCGACTTCGCACGCCTGTCGGGCGGCATGAAGCGACGCGTCCTGCTGGCCCGGGCCCTAGTTTCGGCGCCCGATCTGCTGCTGCTGGACGAGCCGACCAATCATCTCGACATCGAGGCCATCGACTGGCTTGAGGGCTTCCTCAAAGGCTGGAGCGGTGCGCTGGTGTTCGTCACCCACGATCGCCGCTTCCTGCGCGCGCTGGCCACCCGGATCGTCGAGATCGACCGTGGCCGGGTCACGAGTTGGCCGGGCGACTGGGACAACTACCAGCGTAGGCGCGAGGAGCGCCTGAATGCCGAAGCGCAGGAGAGCGCGCGCTTCGACAAGCTGCTGGCGCAGGAAGAGGCCTGGATCCGCCAGGGCATCAAGGCGCGCCGCACCCGCGACGAGGGCCGAGTGCGCCGGCTCGAGGCGATGCGGGTGGAGCGCGCGGCGCGGCGCGAACAAGCCGGCAATGTGCGCATGCAGGCGGCCAGGGCGGAAGGCTCCGGGAAGAAGGTGATCGAGGCGCGCGGCGTCTCGTTCGCGCACGGCGCGGTCCCGATCGTGCAGGACTTCAGCACCACCATCCTGCGCGGCGACCGGATTGGACTGATCGGGCCGAACGGGAGCGGCAAGACCACGCTGCTCAAGCTGCTGCTGGGCGAGCTCGCGCCGCAGGCCGGTGAAGTGCGGCTCGGCACCCAACTGCAGGTGGCCTATTTCGACCAGTACCGGTCGACCCTGCGCGAGGACTGGAACGCGATCGAGAACGTCGCCGGCGGCCGCGAGTTCATCGAGATCGGCGACAGCCGCAAGCACGTGCTCGGTTACCTGCAGGATTTCCTGTTCACGCCCGAGCGCGCGCGCGCGCCGATCACCCGGCTGTCGGGCGGCGAACGCAACCGGCTGCTGCTGGCGCGGCTGTTCGCGCAGCCATCCAACCTGCTGGTGATGGACGAGCCGACCAACGACCTCGACGTGGAAACTCTGGAGCTGCTGGAGGAACTGCTGGCCGACTATGCGGGCACCCTGCTGCTGGTCAGCCACGATCGCGATTTCCTCGACCATGTCGTGACTTCGACCCTGGTCATGGAGGGTCAGGGCCGCGTTGGTGAATACGTGGGCGGATATAGCGACTGGCTGCGGCAACGCAGCGAGCCTGCAGCAACTCCGCCGCCCTCGAAGCCGGGTGCCGCTGCGACCAATCCGGTAAAGGCCACGCCATCCGCGCCGCCGCGTCGGCGCCTGGGCTTCAAGGAAACCCGCGAACTCGAGCAGCTGCCGGGCCGGATCGAAACGCTGGAAGCGCGACTGGCCGCGCTGGGCGCTGCGATGCACGAACCTGCGTTCTACCAGCAGGACGCCGCCACGATCGTGGCCCGCAATGCAGAGCTGGCCACGGCCCAGGCCGAGCTGGACGCAGCGTACGCGCGCTGGTCCGAGCTGGAATCGGCTTCGTAGCGGAGGCGCAGGCGCAGCCCGCCGCAGTGGCGACACCGTGGGGCGGCTTGCCTTTCGCCAGGCCGCGCGCGTTAATCGCCGGGACGCGGCCACGGGGATAACGATGCGCCTGATTCGCGCAGCACTGCTGGTCGTTGTGGCGGCGCTTGCCGCGCCGGCCGCGGCTGAGGTCAAGGACGCCACCGCGACCGGATTCACGGTCGAGAACGTAAGCACGGCACCAGTGGACCCGCAGGCCGCGTGGCGGGCGCTGATCGGCGACGTCGATCGCTGGTGGCCCAAGGACCACAGCTGGTGGGGTCAGGCTTCGAAACTGTCGATCGATCCGCGCGCGGGCGGCTGCTTCTGCGAGGACGCAGGCGTACAGCAGGCGCAGCACATGCAGGTCAGCTTCGTCGACCCGGGCAAGCTGCTGCGCATGACCGGCGGGCTCGGGCCGCTGCAGGGGATGGGCCTGCATGGCACGCTCGAGTTCCGTCTCGCGCCCGAGGGCGAGGGCACGCGCATTACCCTGTGGTACCGGGTCGGCGGCTACGCGCCGGACGATCTGTCGAAGCTCGCGCCGGTGGTGGACAAGGTGCAGGCGATGCAACTGGCAGGCCTGGCCGATTTCCTGGCCACGGTGCGTGCCGCGGAGGAATGACCATGGGCAGTCGCGATCCGCGCATCGATGCGTACATCGCCAAGGCTGCGCCCCTCGCGCAGCCGATCCTGCAGCGCATCCGCGATGTGGTGCACGAGGCCTGTCCCGAGGTCGAGGAAACCATGAAATGGTCCGCGCCCAGCTTCGTCTATGCCGGAGGCATCCTCGCCGGCATGGCCGCGTTCAAGCAGCACGCCTCGTTCGGCTACTGGAAGCACGCACTGGTCATGGGCGAAGGCGCGCAGCGCGACGGGATGGGCAGCTACGGCAAGATGGCTACGCTGAAAGACGTGCCATCGAAACGCCGGCTGGTGGCCGATATCCGGCGCGCGATGCAGCTCAACGAAGCGGGCGTCAAAACGCCCGGACCGCGCAAGGCGGCCGCGCCAAAACCGCCACCCGAAACGCCGCCCGACCTGCTTGCGGCGCTGGCGAAGAACCGCAAGGCCAGGACGACCTTCGAAGCGCTCGCGCCGAGCCACAGGCGCGAGTACGTCGAATGGATCACCGAGGCCAGGCGCGACGAGACGCGGGCCCGGCGTCTGGCGCAGACCGTCGAATGGCTGGCCGAGGGCAAACGGCGGAACTGGAAGTACGAGGCCTGCTGAGCCCGCCCATGCCGCGCATGAAGCGGCCGACAGGCCGGCCTAGCGCGGCATCGAATCCGTGCGCAGGACCGGATACAGGTTCAGGCGCGCGTCGTAGGCGCTGTGCCGGCGGTAGAAGAAATCCAGCCGCGCCGCCGGCGATTTCGCGAATTCCGGGTCCTCCTTCAGCCTGCGCTCGAACGCGGCCTTCAGCGCCGGATCACGGGCAAGCATCTCGCGCGCCACCTCCTCGGCGACGTACCCCTCCATGTACTCCTTCTGTTCGAAGGCATTGTTGAATTCGCCCCAGCCGAGCAGGGAGTCGGGTGCTAGCGGTTCGAGCAGTCCCATCGCCAGCCGGGCTTTGGGCTGCGCGATCGGCACGAACAGCGTGCCTGCGGCGATCTCCTGCGTCCGCTTCGCCCAGGCGCCTTCGGCGGTGAGCCGCTGATGGCCCTCGACCGAACTGGCGGCGAAGCTGGCCTTGGTCGCGCGCCATTCCTGGACCTTCGTGCCGGGCTGGGTACGCTCGATGCGGCGGAACGCGATGCCGTGCAGCGCCAGCTTCGGCTCGACCAGGGCCGCGAAGGCAGGGGGCACCAGATAGCCGGCGCGCGGGGCTGGCACCGACAGCGAAGGCAGCACCTCGTCGCGCAGCGGAATCTTCCACACCTGCGGCCGGGCCTCGTCGTAATGCGTCATCAGCGCGCCGGAGATGTCGGACGGGGTGCGTGTATAGGCGTAGCCGCGGAAATCAATGGTGCGGACCTTGGCGCTAGCCTCGTACTGCAGCGGCACCTGGGCGCCCGCCAGCCGCGATGCGCGGCGGTCGGCCGCTCGCGCGGTGGGGATCCAGGTTGCGCCGTCCCGCACCGCCAGCTCGACCAGGTCGAGCACGGTGTTGCGGGTGATACGCACGCGTGTGGGGTAGTCCTTCCACGAATGGGTTTCCACCAGCACCGCCATCCGGTTGCGCAGCGGGAAATACCCGTGCGAGAAGCGTGGGGTCGGAACCCCGTCGGCGAAACCGCTGGCCGGATCGTCGTCCTTGACGAACGCGGGATAGAACGCCAGCGGCAGCGAGCCCTGCGCGGCGAGCCGCTCGATGATCCCGTCGCGCAGCGCGCGGCCGAGCTTGCGCAGCCTGGCATCGCCGGAATTCACCGGCTCGGCGGTGATCGCCACGTCGTGCTCGAACTTGGCCCCGTCGGTGACGTGCAGGTCCATCGTCACGATCGGGTCCCAGATGTCCACGAGCCGCAGCATGGCCTGCATTTCCGGCGCGTCGGCCTTCATGTAGTCGCGGTTGAGGTTGTAGTTCTGGGCCGTCGTGCGCCAGCCCATCTCCTCCGGACCGCGCTGGTTGGGGCGATTCCAGCGACCGAAGCGTTCGTGCCCGTCCACGTTGAACACCGGCACGAACAGCAGCACGACCTTCTCCAGCGCGCCCGGCGCCGCCTCTCCGTCGAGCATCTGGCGCAGCAGCTGGAAGCCGGCGTCCTTGCCGTCGATCTCGCCGGCGTGGATGCCGCCCTGGGCCAGCAGCACCGGCAGTCCGCGTTCGCGCGCCTGCTGCGGCGACAGGGCGCCGGACCTCGAGGCCACCAGCAGCTTCATCGGCCTGCCCTCGGGCGTGGTCCCGAACGTTTCGCAGCGCACCGCATCCGGATAGGTCGACGCAAAGGCGTCGCACAAGGCCATCACTTCGTCGTAGCGGCCGGTTTTCGTGAATCCGGAGCGTTCGGCCAGCGTCGCCAACGACGTGTCCGGCTTCGCCACGGGGGCGGCCGCAAAGGCCGGGGACAGGCAAGCGAGCAGCAGGGCGAAGACAGGGCGGCACGGCGTCATGCGGTGGGTCCGATGCAGGGGTGCGACATCGTAACCGCCACGCGATCGGGCTTCACGATGGAAGGGCCGACCTGCTGCCGGCGTCGTGTCAGCAGCCGGACGCTTAGACTTGCGGCCTCTCCCGCTCAACGAGGACCGCATGGACCGTTTGTACTACGCACCGGGCGCCGCCAGCATGCTGGTGCACTGGCTGCTGATCGAACTCGACATTCCGCACGCGCTGGAGCTGGTGGATACGGCCGCAAAGCAGCAGAAGAGCCCCGAATACCTGGCCCTGAATCCAAACGGCGTGGTGCCCACGCTGGTGATGGGTGGCGTGCCGCGGTACGAGGCGGCCGCGTTGGCGATGCTGCTGGCCGACCGGCACCCGGCGTCCGGGCTGGCTCCACTGGTGGAGGAGCCGGACCGTGCCGGTTACGTCCAGTGGATGTTCAACCTGGCGAACATGGTCCAGCCGCTGTTCCGGCAGTGGTGGTATCCGCAGGAACCGGCGGGCGAGGCGAATGCCGACACGGTGCGCAAGCACTGCGTGCCGCGCATCGAGGCGGAGTGGCAGCGCATCGACGCACACCTGGCGGCGAACGGCCCGTACCTGCTCGGCGATCGGCTGTCGGTCGCCGACTTCTACCTCACCATGCTGATGCGCTGGTCGCGCAACATGCCGCGGCAGGCGATCGAGTGGACGCATCTTGGCGCGCTCGCGTCGGCGATGAAGGCGCGCCCGTCGTTCAGGACTTTGTACGAACGTGAAGGCCTGACCGAATGGTCGTAGCTGGGAGCGGACCTGGCCGCGAATGCTCTTGTGCTTGTGGGTGGGCCAACGGGATTCGCGGCCAATGCCGCTCCCAAAGTCGTGACTGCCCTCGCTCCCACGCTTGGGTTAGGCTTGCCCGGCCTGAACCACGGACCGCCGAATGACGACGATCGCCGCTGACGCACCGCCCAGGGCCCGCCTGCCTAGGCAGGTGCCGTACATCATCGGCAACGAGGCCTGCGAGCGGTTCAGCTTCTACGGGATGCGCAACATCCTGGTGCAGTTCCTGATCAGCAGCGTGATCCTGGCCTACGTTCCCGAAGGCGAACGCGAAGGCGCCGCCAAGGACATCTTCCACAGTTTCGTCATCGGTGTTTATTTCTTCCCGCTGCTGGGCGGCTGGTTGTCCGACCGGTTTTTCGGCAAGTACAACACCGTGCTGTGGTTCTCGCTGGTCTACTGCGCCGGTCATGCCTGCCTGGCGCTGTTCGACGACAATCGCCAGGGCTTCTACACCGGGCTGTTCCTGATCGCGTTGGGTTCGGGCGGGATCAAGCCGCTGGTGGTGTCGTTCGTGGGTGACCAGTTCGACCAGTCGAACAAGTCCCTGGCGAAGATCGTGTTCGACTTCTTCTACTGGACGATCAACTTCGGCAGCTTTTTCGCCTCGCTGCTGATGCCACTGTTCCTGCGCAACTACGGGCCGGCGGTGGCGTTCGGCATTCCCGGCGTGCTGATGTTCATCGCCACGCTGATCTTTTGGCTCGGCCGCAAGCAGTACGTACGCGTGCCGCCGACCCGGGGCGAGGACCCGGATTCGTTCTACAACGTGGCCCGCACCGCCTTGACCTCTCAGGCGGCCGGGCAGGGCAGGCCTGGCCTGGCGGTCGCCATTGCCGGCGGGGTCCTCGCCGTGGCGATCCTGCTGTGCTGGGCGCTGCGACCGGCGTTCTGGCCGGAGGATTTCGGCTTCGTCATCAGTGCCTGCGTGGCGCTCGGGGTGCTGATCGCCTTCGGCGGCATCGGCGTGTCGATGCAGCTCGAGCGCGCGCGCGGCAGGCACGCGGACGCAGCCGTCGACAGCGTGCGCGCGGTGCTGCGGATCATCATCGTGTTCGCGCTGACCACGCCGTTCTGGTCGCTGTTCGATCAGAAGGCCTCCACCTGGGTGATCCAGGGCAAGGCGATGACCGTGCCGCACGACCAGTGGTGGTGGCCGAGCTTCCTGGTGAAGGAAGCCGGTCAGATGCAGGCGCTCAACCCGTTGCTGGTGATGCTGATCATCCCGTTCAACAACATCGTGCTGTATCCCGCGCTGCGGCGGATGGGCTGGGAACCGAGCGCGCTCAGGCGCATGGGCTGGGGCATCGCGTTCTCGGGCTTTGCCTGGATCGGCGCAGGCCTGATCCAGCTGAGCATCGACAGCGGTGCATCGACGTCGCTGGCCTGGCAGATGCTGCCCTACCTGCTGCTGACCTTCGGCGAGGTGCTGGTGTCGGCCACCGCGCTCGAGTTCGCCTACAGCCAGGCCACCCAGGGCATGAAGGGCATCATCATGGCGTTCTGGTACCTCGCCAGCACCTTCGGCAGCCTGTGGGTGCTGATGACCAACGCGGCGGTGCGCAACGACGGCGTTACCACATGGATCGCCGGTACCGGGTACAGCGAGAACGCGTTCCTGATGTTCTTCTTCGCCGCATTCGCCTTCGCCGCTGCGGCGGCGTTCGCACTGTACGCGCGCAATTACCGCATGCAGGACAACTACCGCCCCGTGGCGGCCTGACCGGCAAGGACTCCACCGATGCCCATCGCCACCTTCCTGCTGATCGGCGTCACCGTGCTGGTGTCGTGGCAGGCGTTCAACAACCGCGTGCTGCTCGACCGGCTGATCCTGTGGCCACCCGCGATCGACCGCAACAGGCAGTACGACCGCCTGGTGACACACGGCTTCATCCATGCCGACGGCCAGCACCTGCTGTTCAACATGATCACGCTGTTCTTCTTCGGACGCGCGATCGAGCCGGTGTTCGTGGAGAAGATCGGCCTGGTCGGCTTCATCGCCTTCTACCTGTCGGCGATCGTGATCGCGATCCTGCCGACCTACATGAATCACCGCCACGACAGCGGCTACCGCAGCCTGGGTGCGTCCGGCGCGGTTTCGGCGGTGCTGTTTAGCTACATCCTGTTCGCGCCTTGGTCGCTGATCTATGTGTTCTTCCTGCCCGTGCCGGCGGTGCTGTATGCGGTGGCCTATATCGGCTACTCGATCTGGATGGACCGGCATGGCACCGACAACGTCAACCATAGCGCCCACCTGTGGGGCGCCGCGTACGGCGTGATGTTCACCCTGCTGCTGGAGCCGGACGTGCTCGGACTCTTCATGCAGCGGCTGATGCAGCCGTCTTTCCGCTGAGTCGGTTGTTCGCCGGCGTGACTGGCGCGGCATCATTGTGGGGCCTGTAGATCGCATCGCCTCGAGCGCCCGCGATCACTTCGCGTGAATGGACGGCGTGGTAACTGGTCACGTGTCCCCGCAATCCGCCGCAGAGGAGCGAAGCATGGCAACACGCAAAAAACCCGCCGCTCGCAAGGCTGGCACGAAGCAGACCACGAAGAAGACCGCCCCCAAGACCGCCGCGAAGGCTGGCGCGACGAAACGCCGGGCCGTCGCGAAGAAAACCCCGGCAAAGGCCGCGAGTCGTACCGCGGACCGGAAGCCATCGGCGAAGAAGGTCGCAGTCAAGAAGCCTGCAGCCAAGAAGACGGCACAGAAGCCGGCAACCAGCAAGAGGCCGGCGATCAAGAAATCGGTGGCCAAGAAGTCAGTGGCCAAGAAGTCAGTGGCCAAGAAGTCAGTGGCCAAGAAGTCAGTGGCCAAGAAGTCAGTGGCCAAGAAGTCAGTGGCCAAGAAGTCAGTGGCCAAGAAACCGGCAGCCGGCAGAAAACCGCCGCTAAAGAAAGTACCTGCGAAGCAGGGCACCGGCAACGCTGCCCGCAAGCGGAAGATCACCCCCGAACAGGCGCTGGCCAACACCCGCGCGCTGCTCGAAGCCAAGCATGAGCACGACCGCCAGCCGCCGCCCTGGCAGGCGCTGGGTGCTGCTCCGGGACAGGCGCCGCAGCCTGGCTTCCAGTCGGACGAGGCCGCCCAGAAGGCGGGTGAACTGCATGCGGGCGAGAGCCGAATGCAGGCCATCCAGGGCAGCATCGGTACCCAGGGTCGCCACAACCAGGGCAAGCGCGACAGCCGTTGAGGCGGGCGCCAGACATCCCATGACTGGAATCGCTGACCGGATCCGCCACGACGCCGCTGCGCGACGCTTCAGCGTCGTGGTCGACGACGAGGAGGGCTACCTCCAATACAAGGCGGGCGAGGGCGCCATCGTCATCACCCACACGGCCGTACCTGAGGCGATCGGCGGGCGCGGCATTGCCGGCGCCCTGGTGCAGGCGGCGCTCGAGTACGCGCGCGCGGCCGGCCTGAAGGTGATCCCGCGCTGTTCCTACGCAGCACGCTACTTCGACACGCACCCCGAGTACGCCGACCTGCGGGAATAGCCGGTTCCGAATGCGGCGCGCTTGTGACAGCATGCGCGCCGCATGCGCCTGAACAAATACATCAGCGACACCGGATTCGCCTCGCGGCGCGAGGCGGACCGCCTCATCTCCGAGGGCCGGGTCACGGTCAACGGCCTGCGCGCGCGCATCGGCGCGGAGCTGGGCGAGGAAGACGACGTCCGGATCGACGGCAACCGCCTGCAGGCGCGCACCGCGGCCAAGGGTCGGCGCCGGCACGTGTACATCGCGCTCAACAAGCCGGTCGGCATCACCTGCACCACCGAAGCCGGGGTCAAGGACAACATCGTCGACTTCGTAGGCCACGCCGAGCGCATCTTCCCGATCGGCCGGCTGGACAAAGATTCCGAAGGCCTGATCCTGCTCACCAGCAACGGCGACATCGTCAACCGGATCCTGCGCGCCGAAAGCCGGCTGGAGAAGGAATATCTGGTGGTCGTGAACCATCCGGTCACGCCCGAGTTCCTGCGTGGCATGAGCCGCGGGGTGCCGGTGCACGGGCAGGTCACCCTGCCGTGCAAGACCGGCAAGCTGGGGAGCCAGGGCTTCCGGATCGTGCTGACCCAGGGTCTCAATCGCCAGATCCGGCTCATGGCCGCGCACTTCGGCTACCGGGTCAAGCAGCTGCTGCGGGTGCGGATCGGCGGCGTGAAGCTGGGCCACCTCAAACCCGGGCAGTGGCGAAACCTGACCGATGCGGAGCTGCGCGGCCTGGTTCCGGACCTGCAGGACTGGTAGCCCTGCCCGGGGTCATGCCGCCCATTCACATTCGCGCTCAAAAGTGATGTATCGTGCGCGCACTGTTTCAAGCCGGGATCACGGTACATCGTGGCTCCGATGCGGTAGATCCTGTGATCCGCTACATCGTTCGCGTTACCCCTTGCTCGACAGTCTCGGCCGCGACCGTGGCCGTGTTCCATCAAACTGTTTCAAGGAGTTACGCAAATGGCCGACGAACGCCAGAATGGCACCGTCAAGTGGTTCAACGACGCCAAGGGTTTTGGTTTCATCACCCCCGAAAGCGGTCCTGACCTGTTCGTGCACTTCCGCTCCATCCAGGGCACCGGCTTCAAGTCGCTGCAGGAAGGCCAGCGGGTCAGCTTCAAGGTAGTGCAGGGCCAGAAGGGCCTGCAGGCCGATGAGGTGCAGGCGGTCTGATCCGTCTGCAAGGCAAGACCATGGAAACCCGGCTCCGGCCGGGTTTTCTTTTGGAAGGAGTTACGTCTCGTGTGTTTCCAGGGCCGCTGCGGCGGCCTGGTAGCAGTTGCGACGGATACTTGATCGCGGCGCGGTTTTCTTTTGCCTGTGTGGATGACGGCATCACATCGTCCGCGCTAACGTTTCGCCCCAATACGTTGCGAACGATGGATCGACCGATGGCACGCGTCTTGGGGAATCGACTGCTCCTCCTTGCCCTGTGCGCCGTGCTGGCAGCAGCCTGCCGGCGCGAGGCACCGGCACCCGAACCCGCGGGTCCGGCCCCCGCAACCACCACGACGGCGCCGCCACCCGCGGTGCAGCTCAAGGATGTGTCCGAACGCGATCCGCGCTACATCGTCGGCATCAGCTACCCGCCCACGGTCAACAAATACCCGGGACTGGCGGCGGAACTGAAGAAATATTCCGATGCCGCGCGGACCGAGTTGCAGCAGGCCGTCGATGGCCTCGGGGCGGAGCCGCCGCCGGCACCTTACGACCTGTCGCTGAGCTTCACCCAGCTGGTGGAAACGCCGGGCGTGGTGGCGATCGCGGCCGATGGCAGCAGCTATACCGGTGGCGCGCACGGCAATCCGCTGATCGCGCGCTTCGTCTGGCTGCCACCCGAGCAGCGCCTGTTGACCGCGGCCGAGCTGATCCCCGACCCGAAGGCCTGGCAGGCGATTTCGGACTACGCCCGCGAACAGCTGCATACCAGCCTGTCCCAGCGTATCGACGCCGAGGACATGGACCCCGCCGAACGAGCCGATCTGCTCAAGAACGCCGGCCGCATGATCGAGGAAGGCACGCTGCCCGACGCCGCAAACTTCGCCCAGTTCGAGCCGGTGCTTGCCGCCGACGGCCGCATCCGCGCCCTGCGCTTCGTGTTTCCGCCCTACCAGGTCGGACCGTACGCCGACGGCACCCAGACCGTGGAGGTGCCGGCGAACGTGCTCTTGCCGAACGTCGCGCCCGCCTACCGCGGTCTGTTCGCCACCGGCTGAGCCGAGGCAGCCCGGATGCAAAACCGGCGGCTGCGGGTGGATAATCCCGCGCAGTCATGCGCACGCACGACCGCTATCGCCGGCGCCTGCAGGCCCTGCTCGGGCCGGCCGACGTGCGCCTGGACGGAGACCGCGACTGGGACATGCAGGTCCACCACCCCGGTTTCTACCCGCGGGTGCTGGCGCAGGGCTCGCTGGGTCTGGGTGAGGCCTACATGGACGGCTGGTGGGATGCCCGCTCGCTCGATGGGCTCCTGTTCCGTCTGCTCGACGCGCATGTGGACGAGCAGGTCCACAGCCTGGCCGATGCGTTCGACGCCATTCGCGCCTGGCTGACCAACCAGCAGGATCGTCGGCACAGCTTCGAGATCGGCGAGCGCCATTACGACCTCGGCAACGATCTTTACCGGGCCATGCTCGGGCGCCGCATGGTCTACAGCTGCGGCTACTGGCGCCGTGCGGAAGACCTGGACGCGGCGCAGGAGGCCAAGCTCGACCTGATCTGCCGCAAGCTCGGTCTGAAGCCGGGCATGCGCGTGCTCGATATCGGCTGCGGATGGGGCGAGGCGCTCAGGTTCGCGGCCGAGCGCTATGGGGTCAGCGGCGTGGGCATCACCGTGTCGAAGGAACAGGCCGCGCTCGCCCGCGAGCTTTGCGCCGGCCTGCCGGTGGAGATCCGGCTGCAGGATTACCGCGAACTGGACGAGCGTTTCGACCACGTTTTTTCGGTCGGCATGTTCGAGCACGTCGGGGTCAAGAACTACCGCGCCTATTTCGAGGTGGTGAAGCGCAGCCTGCGCGGCGATGGCCTGTTCCTGCTGCACAGCATCGGCAGCAACGTCTCGCGCCACCGGACCGACCCGTGGATAGGGCGCTACATCTTCCCCAATTCGATGCTCCCCTCCGCCGCGCAGATCGCCAGGGCGGTCGAAGGCCTGTTCGTGATCGAGGACTGGCACGGTTTCGGCACCGACTATGACCTCACACTGCAGGCGTGGCGCGCGAACGTGGAAGCGGCATGGGATGAACTGCCTGCGCGCTACGACGAGCGATTCCGCCGCATGTGGCGCTATTACCTGGCGGGCTCGATGGCCAGCTTCCGCGCGCGCCGTATCCAACTGTGGCAGGTGGTGCTCTCGCCACGCGGCGTGCCAGGCGGCTACCTGGCGCCGAGATAGTCCCTTTCCCCCGCCGCCGGGCGAAGAGCAGCTCTGGACCCGCATCGAGGAAGCCTGGGCCACCGCCTTGGCTTCCGCAGACGGGAATCCGCGCGGGTAAAGCTGGCGTTAGCTCCGACGGACGGCGCTCGTAGCCGGGCTGCGTCGCATGATCTGAGATCGGGTGCGCGCAACCTGCGTCGATGCAGGGTCAATTCCGTTTGGTGTTCCAGGACGCAGTTCACCCAGCCGCCGCCGCGGGCTGGGATAATTCCGCGATGCAGCGCACGCACTATCCGCCGCCGCTGGATGGATTCCACCCGGCGGTCGCTGCCTGGTTCGCGGAAACCTTTCCGAGGCCGACCCAGGCGCAGGCGCTCGCCTGGCCGGCGATCCGCTCCGGGCGCCACGTGCTGGTGTCCGCGCCGACCGGTTCGGGCAAAACCCTCACCGCGTTCCTGGCGGGCATCGATGGGCTGGTGCGCGATGGTCTGGCCGGACAGCTGCAGGACGCGGTGCGCATCGTCTATGTCTCGCCGCTCAAGGCGCTGTCGAACGACATCCACGTCAACCTGGAACTGCCGTTGCAGGGCATCCGCGAGCAGCTGTCGCGGATGGGCCTGCCGGATGTCGAGATCCGCACCGCGGTGCGCACCGGCGACACCCCGCAATCCGAACGCGCCGCGCTGCGCCGGCAACCGCCGCACATCCTGGTGACCACTCCCGAGTCGCTCTACGTCCTGCTGGGCTCCGAGTCCGGACGCGCCATGCTGGCACCCGCCCGCACCGTCATCGTTGACGAAATCCATGCCGTGGCCGACGACAAACGCGGCAGCCACCTGTCGCTGTCGCTGGAACGTCTGGAGGCGTTGTGTGGACGCCCGCTGACCCGGATCGGGGTTTCAGCGACGCAGAAGCCGATCGAGGAGGTGGCGCGGTTCCTGATCGGTGCAGGGAATCTGGTCGACAGGCGGCCTGAGCCGGATTGTGGGAGCGGCCTGGGCCGCGATTGCTCTTTTCTGGACCACGACGGCGAACGGCATTCACGGCCGAGGCCGCCCCCACAGGGATCGGTGCCCGGCTGTGAAATCGTCGACATCGGCTATACCCGGCAGCGCGACCTGGCCCTGGCATTGCCGTCGACCCCGCTGTCGGTGGTGATGAGCAACGAGCAGTGGGAAGAGGTCTACAGGCAGATCGCGGAACTCGCCGGCGCGCACCGCACGACCCTCGTCTTCGTCAACACCCGGCGCATGGCCGAACGCGCCGCGCGCCATCTCGGCGAACTGCTGGGCAAGGAGCATGTCGCGGCCCATCACGGCAGCCTCGCCAAGGAGCTGCGCCTGGATGCCGAGCAGCGCCTCAAGCGTGGCGAGCTGAAATTGCTGGTCGCCACGTCGTCGCTGGAGCTGGGCATCGACATCGGCGACATCGACCTGGTCTGCCAGCTCGGTTCGCCGCGCGCCATTGCCGCGTTCCTGCAGCGCGCCGGCCGCGCCGGGCATCACGTCGGAGGCATTCCGAAGGCGCGTCTGTTCCCAGCATCGCGCGACGACTTGGCCGAATGCGCGGCGCTGCTGGATTGCGTGCGGCGCGGCGAACTCGATGCGCTGCGCATCCTGACCGCGCCGCTGGACGTGCTCGCCCAGCAGATCGTGGCCGAGGTGTCCTCCCAGGAATGGGACGAAGACGCACTCTACGACTGGTTGCGGCGCGCATGGCCGTATCGCGACCTGTCGCGCACGGACTTCGACGCGGTGGTGCGCATGATCGCCGAAGGCTACGCGAGCCGTCGCGGCGTGCGTGCCGGCCTGGTGCACCGCGATGCGGTCAACCGCAAGCTGCGTGGCCGTCAGGGCGGGCGCATGACCGCGGTGATGTCGGGCGGCACCATCCCCGATACCGGCGACTACACGGTGGTGCTTGAACCCGAGGCGGTCACGATCGGCAACGTGAACGAGGATTTCGCCATCGAGAGCATGGCCGGCGACATCTTCCAGCTCGGCAATACCAGCTACCGGGTGTTGCGCATCGAGCCGGGCCGGGTGCGCGTGGAGGATGCCCAGGGTGCGCCGCCGACGATTCCGTTCTGGCTCGGAGAGGCGCCCGGGCGCACCGATGAACTCTCGTTCGGCGTGTCGCGGCTGCGTGAGGAAGTGACCCAACGCCTGGCCCGAAACCAGTTCCCCGCGGTGGCGTTGGAGGAAGGGGCACCGACAGGCGAGGGCGCTCCCTCCACCGATGCCGGGCCCGCGCTTGCCGAGTCGCCGCCGCCCGTGGCCCGCGACAGCGCAATGGCCTGGCTCACGGGCGCGCTGGGGCTCCCGTACGACGCTGCCCAGCAGCTGCACGATTACATCGCCGCGACCCAGGCCGCGCTGGGCGCGCTGCCTACCCACAAACGCATCGTGCTCGAGCGCTTCTTCGACGAGTCCGGCGGCACCCAGCTGGTCATCCATTCGCCATTCGGCAGCCGCGTCAACCGCGCCTGGGGCCTGGCGCTGCGCAAACGCTTCTGCCGCAAGTTCAATTTCGAGCTGCAGGCGGCGGCCACCGAAGACGCGATCGTACTGTCGCTCTCCACCAGCCACAGCTTTCCGCTGATCGAAGTCGCCAGCTATCTGCATTCGTCCTCGGCGCTGGACGTGCTGATCCAGGCGCTGCTGGACGCGCCGCTGTTCGGGGTGCGCTGGCGCTGGAACGCCACCACCGCGCTGGCGCTGCCACGCTTCCAGGGCGGCAAGAAGGTGCCCGCACAGCTGCAGCGGATGAAGTCCGAGGATCTGCTGGCCAGCGTGTTTCCCGACCAGGTCGCCTGCCTGGAGAACATCGTCGGGGAGCGCCAGATCCCCGACCACCCGCTGGTCGCGCAGACCATGAACGACTGTCTCTACGAAGCCATGGACGCCGCCGGCTGGCTGGAAGTCCTGCGCGGCATGGAGTCGGGGGAGATCGAAGTCATCGCGCGCGATCTCACCGCACCTTCGCCGCTGGCCATGGAGGCGATCAACGCCAAGCCCTACGCCTTCCTCGACGATGCGCCGCTGGAGGAGCGCCGCACCCAGGCGGTGCAGTCGCGTCGCTATACCGATCCGCAGGAAGCCAGCGACCTGGGTCGCCTGGATCCAGCCGCGATCGAGGCGGTGCGAGAACAGGCCTGGCCCACGCCGCGTAGCGTGGACGAAATGCACGAAGCGCTGCAGGCGCTGGGTTTTGTCACCGCGGTGGAAGCCGATGCCAACGCTTCGTGGAACGACTGGCTGATGGCGCTGGCCAGGGACCAGCGCGCCACCCGCGTCGGCGGCGAGGCGGGCGGCCTGTGGACCTGCGCCGAACGCCTGCCGCAGCTGCGCGCGGTGTTTCCGGATGCGCCGCTGTCGCCGCCGATCGAGCCACCACCGGGGTGGGACGCCAGCGGGCACACGCGCGAATCGTCGGTGACCGAACTCATCCGCGCGCGACTCGGGGGTCTGGGGCCGGCCACGGTCACTGCGCTTGCGCAGGCCCTGCCGGTGCCGCGCGCCGAGATCGACGTCGCGCTGCTGCAGCTGGAAGGCGAAGGCGTGGCGATGCAGGGCCGTTTCACCACCAACAATGCGGCGGCCGAGATCGAGTGGTGCGAACGTCACCTGCTCGCGCGCATCCATCGCTACACGCTGGCGAAGTTGCGGAAGGAGATCGAACCGGTCGAACCGCGCGAGTTCATGCGCTTCCTGTGCGACTGGCAGAAAGTGTCCAAAGGCACGCAGGTCAGCGGCCCGGAGGCGCTGGCGGGCGTACTCGCCCAGCTGGAAGGCTATGAAGCCCCGGCAGCAGCGTGGGAGGGCGAACTCCTCCCCGCACGCGTAAGCGATTACTCCATCGCCTGGCTCGACGATCAGTGCACGGCAGGCCGCACGCTCTGGACGCGCCTACGCGCCGCTTCCGTGGACGCCGAAGCCGCGCGTGCGCCAGCTTCGGTCCGCACCACGCCCATCGTCCTGCTGCCGCGCCGCCATGCGGGCCATTGGACATCGCTGACTTCCGGGAGCGATGCCGCGCCGCTGTCGTCGCGGGCGCAGCGCGTGCTCGATCACCTGGGCTCGCATGGCGCCTCGTTCTTCGACGACCTGGTCGACGGCGCCCGTCTGCTGCAGGCAGAACTGGAAGATGCACTGGCGGAACTGGTCGCCCGTGGACGCATCCACTGCGACAGCTTCGCCGGGCTGCGTGCGCTGTTGATCCCGGCGTCCAGGCGCACCAGCGGTCGACGTGGCCGTCGCGCCTCGCTGTTCGGGCTGCAGGACGCCGGGCGCTGGGCCGCCGTCCCGGTGGCGGCAGAACCTTCGCGCGTGGTGGCCACGGGCACCGCCGAACACGTCGCACGCACCCTGCTGCGCCGCTACGGCGTGGTCTGCTGGCGGTTGCTCGAGCGCGAGGCCGCCTGGCTGCCGCCGTGGCGCGAACTGGTGCGGGTCCTGCACCGGCTCGAGGCGCGCGGCGAGATACGCGGCGGGCGTTTCATCGCGGGGCTGTCCGGCGAACAGTTCGCACTGCCGGAAGCCATCGCCCTGATGCGCCAGGTGCGCAGGCGCGCGCGCGATGGCGCGTTCGTCCGCGTGTCGGCGGCCGACCCGCTCAACCTCGCCGGCACGCTGTTGCCAGGCGAGAAGGTGCCGCGCCTGCCCGGCGCCCGCCTGCTGCTGCGCGACGGGCTGGTGGCCGCCACCCTGGTCGCCGGCAATATCGAATTCGTGGACCAGGGCCTCACGCCCGACGAGCAGGCCGAGGCGCGGCGGCTGCTGCGGGGCGAGTCGTCGCATCGACTGCAAGCTTTCGGCGAAGGCGATTTCGATGCGGACATGCCGCTCACAGCTGCTGGCGCAGCTTTCTCGGATTGAGCTTGCAAGCACTTGCCGCATGACCCAGGCCGTAGCATGGCCTCGTAGATGCAACCGGGGATTCCCCGCCTTTTTGGCGAGCACGCGGGTACCGTTACGCCCCGTCGACGCGCTGGCCACGCGATGGCGTCGATACTCTGCACAGGGCTCAAGCCGAGC
This sequence comes from Lysobacter sp. M2-1, assembly GCF_022662495.1. Taxonomy (GTDB): domain Bacteria; phylum Pseudomonadota; class Gammaproteobacteria; order Xanthomonadales; family Xanthomonadaceae; genus JAKPBU01. Next base: position 125,240 of record NZ_JAKPBU010000007.1, on the reverse strand, counting down.
CGATTCTCACTATCGCAGGGAATCATCATTTCGTCCGGCGCGCACCTGGTCTTCTACGCGCCGAGTACGAGGAATCAGACGATGGCCAAGCGCAAGCCCGCGAACACGGAGTCGCGTGTCCGGACAACGGTGAAAGCACCGATGACCACAGGCAACAGTCTGGCCGCGCTGCGCTCCGCCGCGAAGGGTTGCCGCAACTGCGAGCTGTGGAAGGACGCGACCCAGACCGTGTTCGGCGAAGGTCCGGCCAGGGCGCGGGTGCTGGTAGTGGGGGAACAGCCGGGCAACGAGGAGGACCTGCAGGGGCGGCCGTTCGTCGGTTCCGCCGGCAAGCTGTTCGATAAGGCGATCGCCGAGCTCGGCCTGGATCGGTCTGCGATGTACGTTACCAACGCGGTCAAGCATTTCCGCTTCGAGATGCGCGGCAAGTTCCGCCTGCATCGCAGCCCCGCGTCGGCACATGTGCGCGCATGCCATGCCTGGCTGGAAGGCGAGCTGAGTCGGATCAAGCCCGATATCGTCGTTTGCCTGGGCGCGATCGCCGCCAAGGCTGTGTTCGGCTCGGGGTTCGGCCTGATGCGCGAGCGTGGGACATGGCAGGAACTGCCGGGAGGTGCGCGTGGCTTCGCGACCGTGCATCCGTCGTGGGTGTTGCGCCAACGCGATTCGGCTGGACGGGAGCAGGCCTACCGCGACTTCGTCGCCGACCTGGAACTGCTGGTCGAGTCGCGGAGCTGATCAGTGGCCATGGCGGGCGATGCTGTTGTCATCGCCATAGCCGGTGTGATCAGGTCCGGCTGGCGAACGCCCTGTTCATGCAGCGCTGGTAGCGCGTCTGCACCCGGGTGGCGAACCATTCGGTGGTCAGCTCGCGCGTGATCTTTGGGCTTTGCAGGGTGATCCGCGGGATCACCGCACGCGGCAACGCGCGACCGGCCCGCTGCTCGGCCAGCGCAAACACACGCCGATAGAGCTCGGTCCGTTCGAACTCCAGTCGATCGCCTGCGAGCAGTTGCCTGTGGATCGCCTCGTGGCTCATGTCGAGCTGCGGCGCCAGGGAGCGCACTGCAGCTTCGGTGGCACCGACCCGGCCGCCTTCGAGCACGATGTCGCCGTCCAGCGCTAGCGCCACGCCGCTGGCCTCGGTCACTGCGGCCTGGAACGCCGCGTTGCGGCTGGCATACCAGCCGGCGTTGAAGTCCGCGAAACGATGGATGTGGCGATCGTAACTGGTCGGATAACCGAGCAGATGGGCGATCCCAAAGTACAGGCCGCCACGGCGCGTGAACACCTCATGCCGGATCGAGTCACCGCCGGCGTAGGGATAGCCGTGTTCGCGCGCATGGCGCTGGGCGAAGTCGATGCTGACCTGCATCGGGCCGCCGGTGCGTACCGGGTTGCTGGCGCCCAGCAGGCGCCTGCCCAGCGGCAGCTTCGCGATCATCTCCTCGTACAGGCCGCTCAGCTCCCTCTCGGTGCGCACGCGCTCGAGGCGTTCGCCGAAGCTGCGTCCATCGGCAGATTTCAGTTTCAGCGCGGCGCTCACCACGAATCGCGGAACCTTCTTCTGTGCCGCCCGCCGGCCGATTTCCGCGCGCGCGATGCGCCCCAGTCCCGGAACCACGGGATCGGCACGATAGGTCGATTCCTGTTCCGTCACCGCCAGTGCCGCACACAGATTTTCGGTGCTCGGCGGAATATCGAGCAGCTGGAAAGCCGATTGGATGTCCGCGGCCCAGCCCTGGCGGTCGCTCACGCTTGCGGGAATCAGCTGCGCCAGCTGCGCGCGTACCTCGGCGGGTGCCCGTGGCGGCGCGCGTACCGGGCGCTGTGCCGAACACGCCGCGAACAGAGCGAGCATCAGAAGCAGGCCGCAGCGGCCGACTGTGCGGAGGCCATGCCTGGGATTTTCGTTGCTGAAGGGAACGGTCAATGCGTTACCAATCTGCGTGCGATCTGCCCGGGGAGATACTCCACCATCATCTGCAATCCCATTCCGCCTGCGCCCGATGCCGGCATCCTACCTTGGCACGAACCGCGCGCCAGACGAGGTTTTGACGTGGCGTCAGTGCCGGCCCGACCGTATCGAAGAACTATTCATCCGGCCTGCGCTAAGGTTCGAAAATTCCAGCAACGGGAGACTCGCGATGGCCACCGGTTGGGCCGGCGACGGCGCGGTACAGGACCAGATCGACGCGACCATCAAGGACGCGATCCAGCGTGCGCGCAGCCAGCTGCCCAGCGGACCCGGCCTGGAACGCTGCGAGCAATGCGACACCCTCATTCCCGAGGCGCGGCGCAAGGCGATCCCGGGCGTACGCCTGTGCGTGCCATGCCAGGAAGCGCACGATGCCGAGGAGGCGGGCTTCAGCGGTTACAACCGGCGCGGCAGCAAGGACAGCCAGCTCCGCTGAGGCGTTGCCGGATCGGCGCATGAATGCTTCAGGCGCCGCCGCCACGCCGGTTCCTGAATTCGTGCGGGCGCAACGCCTTCGTAACAGGCGCGCCCGCATATTTACGGCATGAACCACGCCCAGCTGTCCAGCGCTCTCAAGGCACTCGAGCGCGACCTGCCGACCCTGTGCGCAGGCGCGGATTTCCAGCCCAGGTTCGAGGCGCAGGTCGCCCGGCTTTCCGCACAGGCCGAGGATCCCGACGATGCGCTGTACGTGATCGAACGCGCGGACACGATGCTCGGGGATTTGGGCATCGACTGGGCGCGTGGCGGTGAGTTCAACCCGCGGCAGCCGCCTGCGTCGCCGGATCGATCCTCTTGATCTTCAGTATGGGTGGCCATGACCCTGCGCGGCGCGCGCACGGTCGCGCACGAGTTCGCCCGTCGCCGCCGGCACGATCTGCCCGATATCCGTATCGGTCCTAGGGTCAGCGCGTCGCCGGCCGACAACTGCATCCATGGCCGTGAAGACTCACGCGCGCCTGGCCGGAACCGCGTCGCGATAGCGGAACGTCAACCAGATGCCTACCGCGATCGCGTAACACAGGTTGGGGATGAAGGCGCGATCCAGGCTGGTGACATGCGTGGTGAGCGCGATGTAGTTGGTGTAAGCCGCCTGCGATGCGGTGAACGCCGCCACGATCAGCATCGTGCGTACCCAGACCGGATTGCCGATGCGCATCGCCAGGATCGTGGCTTCGGAAACCGCCACGCCGATCAGGAAGGGCATCAAACCGCCAATGAGAGCCAGGCTCAGCAGATTGTCCTGGACGCGCGCTCGCAGCATCAGGTCCGCGAAGGTGACGCCAAGCGGCCGGCTCAGCAGGAACAGCAACAAGCCCGAGCAGAATGACATCACACGAACGTATTGTTCGGCGCCGCTGGAGGCCATGATGACCTTGATCGCGATCCACAGCTGGCTGGAAATCGTCAGCAGGATCAGTACCTGCTCGAGTACGGTGAAGGCATCCCATCGCATGCGTACGGTCGCGTCCAGGCGGTTGCAGGCAGGATAACCGCAGCCGTCACGCCTGTCTGCCGACGACGCTTCCTGACCCGGTCCGGAACACCGGTCCATCCGCCGTCAACGAAACCAGCCGCGCGCGGTTGTTCCTGGGGCGCGTTGTGCGCCAAAGGAGAGCCGACATGACGAAATCCTGGTTGATGACTGCCATCCTGGCGGCGTTGGTCGCCACCGGAAGTACCGATGCAGTAGCGGCGCATCGTGACCGCGACAACAACCCGCCGGGCCCGCGTGGCGGTGCCGGCACCAACTGGGAGAATCCGCCCGGTTGGCGGGGCGGCCCCGGTGCATCGCCGGACTATCGCTATTGGCGCCACCAGGGACATCGCGTCCGCTTCGACCGCGTGTCCGCCGGGTACTACTACAGCCCCGCATACGGCTACTGGCACCCCGCGTACGGGTTCTGGAATCAGGTCGCGCGCTGCTGGCTGGATGCGGACGACAATCCGCCCGGGCCACGCGGTGGCCGGGGCACGAACTGGGAAAATCCGCCCGGCTGGCGTGGTGGCCCGGGGGCATCACCGGATCGCTTCGCGCGCTGCCGATGAGCCTTGGCTGCGATGGCGGGGCGCGGTACTGGTCACCGCGCCCCGCGTTGCCTCGTCAATCAGGCCCCGCGTTCGCCGGCTGCGGCCTTGCCGTCTTCGGACTCCCGGGTGACCGCGTTGGCCGCGGCCTCCGCCGGATCGGCGATGTTCGCGGGCGCCGCGGGTAGCGGATCGAACAGACCCGGAACAGCGACCTCGGTTTCTACATTTTCCATCGCGCCCGATGCGGCCGACGTCTGTTCGGGGGTCACGGTCTCGTCAGCGGAGGGGAGTACCGGATCCACCAAAACCACGTTGTCGCTGGGCGCAGGTTCGATCGGATCGACGGGCGAGGGCGCAACGTCGGTTTCGGCAGCCACCAGCGCATCGATTTGCTCGGAGGCATCGATCCCGGCAGGTTCGGTCTGCTCGTCCGCGGGAGGCCGGGACCCGATCTGCGGCGCGGCAGGGTACTGCGTGTCGGCGAGTTGAGGCGCAGTCAGGTCGGCGCCCGGTGCCTGCATCTGGTCGGTTTGGTCGGGTCGTCGCGAATGCTGCTCGCGCTCCGGCGCGACGACCTGCAACGCCGCTGTTTGCGTGTCGATCAGGCGCGTTGCCTGCGGGTCCTGTGCCCGTGGCGCATCGCCACCCACGATCTCGAGCGCGCCCTGCCTGGAATCGATCAGCCTCACCGGCGCGGGAACGTCCTCGAAATCGAACTCCGGCTGCGAGTCGCTGGCCGCCAACGTGTGACCGTCCGCAGCGTCGTCCTGCAGCGCCTCGATGGCGTCGGCGGCAGCGCCCGTGGCCATGGCCTCGCCTCCCTTGCGACGGCGACGGCCACCGCGGCGTCCGCGCCTGCGACGTCCGCTGCCTTCGGCGCCGGCCTGGCTTTCGTCATCGTGGGCATCGGTGCCCACGGTCGTGGACGCGACCTCGGACGCGTCGGCGGCCGCGGTCCGCACGTTGGCGGATGGGGCTTCCTGACGGACTGGGCTGGTGGTCGGGGTAGGGGCGGGCACGCTCACGGCAGCGCCGGGCTCTGCGGGCACCGACGCGATGTCCTTGCGCGCAGCATCTTCCGCCGCGCGCAGCTGGCCCGGTTCGACCGGTCTGGCTTCCTGGGTCTGCGGCTTGGCCTGCTTCTGTGGGCCTGCCTGCCTGGGTTGCTTCTGCTTTTGCGCCTTGTCCTGCTTGGGCTGCTGCGCCGGCTGCGGTTGCGGCTGCGCCGGTGCCTGTGCACGCCGCTCGTCGCGGCGTGATTGGTCGCGACCCGGGCGGCTGCCGCGCCCGTCGCGCTCGCGGCGCTGGCCATCGCGGCCTTCCCGCTTCTGGCGTGCGTTCTCGTCGCTCTGGCGGGTCGCCGGTGCGGCCGCGGCCGTAGCGGAAGTACCGCCGAACATCGACTTCAGCCAGCCAACGAGGCCACCGCTGGCAGGTGCCGCCGCGACCGGCGCTGGCGCGGGCGCCGACACGGCCACCGGTTCCGGACGCGGTTCGCGGATCGGAGCGGGCTGCGCCGGCTTGACGTTGCGCACCGCGGCCGGCGGCGGCACGTTGAGATTGGCCTTGGTCAGGGCGATGGTGCTCAGCTTGCGCGGGGTCCCGCGCTGATAGCTGGGCCTGGACGATTCCTCGCCCAGTTCGTTCTCACGCAGACGCGTGACCTCGTAGTGCGGAGTTTGCAGCTGCTCGTCGGCGACGATCACGATTGGAGCCTCGTGGCGCTGCTCGATCTCGGCCAATGCGCGGCGCTTCTCGTTGAGCAGGTAGTTGGCGATCTCCACCGGCGCCTGCACCAGCACCTGGCCGGTGTTGTCCTTCATCGCGTGCTCCTCGGCGACGCGGATGATCGACAGCGACAGCGATTCCACGCTGCGCATGCGGCCATGGCCTTCGCAGGTGGGGCAGACCAGCTGGCTGGATTCGCCCAGGCTCGGACGCAGGCGCTGGCGCGACATTTCCATCAGGCCGAAGCGGGAGATCCGGCCCAGCTGCACGCGGGCGCGGTCGTACTTGAGCGCGTTCTGCAGCTTGTTCTCGACGTCGCGCTGATGCTTGTTCGACGACATGTCGATGAAGTCGATCACCACCAGGCCGCCCAGGTCGCGCAGCCGCATCTGGCGCGCGACTTCCTCGGCCGCTTCCAGGTTGGTGTTGAACGCGGTTTCTTCGATGTCACCGCCCTTGGTGGCGCGCGCTGAGTTCACGTCGATCGCGGTCAGCGCCTCGGTCTGGTCGATCACCAGGGCGCCGCCGGAGGGCAGGCGCACCGTGCGCTCGTAGGCATTCTCGATCTGGGACTCGATCTGGAAGCGGTTGAACAGCGGGGTGTCGTCGGTGTAATGCTTGAGTTTGCGCAGGTTGTGCGGCATGACCTGCTGCACGAATTCCTTCGCTTCCTCGTACATCTCCGGCGTGTCCACCAGGATTTCGCCGATGTCGGCACGCATGTAATCGCGCAGGGCGCGGATGATCAGGCGCGACTCCTGGTAGATCAGGAACGGGGAGGGCTTGCTCAGCGCAGCCTCGGCCACCGCCCGCCAGATGCTGAGCAGATAGTCCAGGTCCCACTGCAGTTCTTCCGCGTCGCGGCCCACGCCGGCGGTGCGGATGATCACACCCATGTCGTCGGGAATGGTCAGCGCATCCATCGCCTTCTTCAGCTCGGCGCGATCGTCGCCCTCGATCCGGCGCGAGACGCCGCCGGCCGTGGGCGAGTTCGGCATCAGCACCATGTAGCGGCCGGCCAGCGAGATGAAGGTGGTCAGCGCGGCGCCCTTGTTGCCGCGCTCCTCCTTGTCGACCTGGACGACGACTTCCTGGCCTTCGCGCAGCAGTTCCTTGAGCGAACCCTTGTTGGGGTCGACGCCGGACTGGAAGTAATCGCGGGAAATTTCCTTCAGCGGCAGGAAGCCGTGGCGCTCGGCGCCGTACTCGACGAAGGCGGCTTCCAGCGAAGGCTCGAGCCGGGTGATGCGGCCCTTGTAGATGTTGGACTTCTTCTGTTCCTTGGACGGCTGCTCGATATCGATGTCGTAGAGCGTCTGGCCGTCGACGATCGCCACGCGCAGTTCTTCTGCCTGCGTGGCATTGATCAGCATGCGTTTCATTGTTGCGTTCCTCGCGCGCTTCAGCACGCGGAACGCCGAGGCGTTTCGTCTGGACCTGCAACCGGCGGCCGGCCGCGCAAGGCGCAGCGGCAGCCCGATGTTTCCAGCGCTGCAACACCACGGCATGCCGCGGGAGCGCTTCATTCTTCTGGTGTGTTACTGGGCCGGCGGCGCTTTTGGCCGGTCACTGGGCGGGTTGGGTCGCCCGTCAGGACCAGGCCGCGGCATCGCGCGGGACATGTTCTTGCGCAGGCATCCTGCATTCCATCCGGAAGCAGAGCCTGGCGATGGCCGGGTTTGCCGATCAGCCGCTAACATGTCCGCCCCTGGGGCGGTGGCCGCGCACTGCATCGGAATTCGCGGGAGCGGGGTTTTCGGCCCATGCCGGCGGACAGCAACGCTGTCGAACGGCGACAACTCCCTAGCGAAATCAAACCTTTATCTCGCGGGCTGAGTGTAACAGACCAAGGCCCACGATGACCCGTTCAGATTCCAAGACCACGGACAGGCCCGCCGGTGCCGGCGTGCGCCTGGTGCGCGTGCCGGAGGACCGCGCCGGGCAGCGTCTCGACAACTTCCTCCTGGGCGAGCTCAAGGGAGCGCCCAGGTCATTGATTTACAAGGTGGTGCGCAGCGGCCAGGTCCGGGTCAACGGCGGCCGGGCCAAGGCCGAGCGCCGGCTCGAGACTGGGGACGAGATCCGGATTCCCCCGGTTCGTCTCAGCGAGGCCGGCGACAAGGGTCGGCCGGCGCCGGGGCTGCTGGAGGCGATGGCGGCCAGCATCGTGTTCGAAGACGCGCGCCTGCTGGCGATCAGCAAGCCCTCAGGAGTGGCCAGCCACGGCGGCAGCGGCATCGGCTTCGGGGTGATCGAGACCCTGCGGGCATTGCGCCCGGACGAAACACTGGAGCTGGTGCACCGACTCGACCGGGACACATCGGGCCTGATGGTGGTGGCGAAGAAGCGCTCGGCGCTGCTCGAATTGCAGGCCCTGATGCGGGAAGACCCTGCCGATGGGAAGCCGGGCATCAGCAAGCGCTATCTCGCGCTGCTGGTCGGCCGGATGCCGGACGGGGTGATGTCGGTGGACGCGCCGCTGCACGTCGGGCTGCGCCAGGGTGGCGAGCGGCACGTGCAGGTCGTATCGGATAGAAGCGGCGCAGGCGGCAAACCGTCGCTCAGCCACTTTCGGGTCCTGGAGCGGCGCGGTGGGCACAGCTATTGCGAAGTGCGGATCGAGACCGGCCGCACCCACCAGATCCGCGTGCATGCCCAGCACATCGGCCATCCGGTGGCGGGCGACGACAAATACGGCGAGCCGGAGGTCAACCGGCGGCTGCGGGAGCAGGCGGGCCTGCGGCGACTGTTCCTGCATGCCGCGTCGTTGGAGTTCGCTCTCGACGCGGGCAGGACGCCTTACGTGCTCAATGCGCCGCTGGCACCGGAACTGATGGATGTGCTGGATCGGCTGGCCTGACGGCGTTGCGGGTTGCACGCCAGAGGGGCGCCGGATCGTTGGCCTCGCGCACGCGACACGAGTGGCGCCGCGCGCATCTTGCCGGTTGGGGTAATCGGAATCAGGAGGCCAGCGCGTCGGCCTTCGCCGCACAAATGAAGTCGTTCTCGCTCAATCCGCCCACGTCGTGGGTCGAATAACGCACCACGACGCGGTCGTAATGCACGCCGAGGTCGGGATGGTGGTCTTCGCGGTTGGCCATGTGCGCCAGCGCGTTGACGAAGGACATGGTCCGGTAATAGTCCTTGAACGCGAAGGTCCTGGACAGCGCATGGCCGTTCTCGGCGATTTCCCAGCCGGGCAATTCAGGCATGAGTTCGCGGATCCGGGCTTCGCCCAGCCGGTGCTCGCTGCCCTTGCGGGGAATGCAATGGGCCTGGGCCAGGGGGATAAGATCGGTCATCACGGGCTCCTCCCGCTGGAGCATGAACGCCGGATGGCGGCTGGAACGCCCTGCGTGCAGCCATGGGCGGACGGATGAGTCAGGCCGATAGAATACGCCCATGATCCAGATTACCGAATCCGCGCAGACCCACTTCCGCAAGCTGATCGAGCGCGAGGAGATCGCCGGTCTTGGCGTCAAGCTGGCCGCAGTGAACCCGGGCACCGCGCATGCCGACGTGCGTCTTGAATTCGCAGAAAGCGCCGACCTGCAGGGCGATGAATGGGCGATCGACTGCGAAGGCTTCACCCTCTGGCTCGACGCCGCAAGCGCACCGTTCCTCGATGGCGCGCTGATCGATTACGAACACAAGACGACCGGCGGCCAGCTGCAGATACGCGCGCCGAAGATCAAGGGCGAAGTGCCTTCGGAATCGGCCTCGCTGGTGGAGCGCGTGCGCTGGGTGGTGGAGCACGAGATCAATCCGCAGCTGGCGCAGCACCGCGGCAACGTGGCCGTGCAGGAAGTCACCGCCGAAGGCGTGGTGGTCCTGCGTTTCGGCGGCGGCTGCCATGGCTGTGGCATGGCTGATGTCACCCTGAAACAGGGCATCGAAAAAACCCTGATGGAGAAGGTGGAGGGCGTGACCGCGGTTCGCGACGCGACCGATCACGACAGCGGCGCCGCGCCGTACATCGCGCGGGACCACGCCGCTTGAGCGCACCGCCGCAAGATGCGCACCGCGCGTCCTGACGGCTGAAGGCGGCGCGGCATGTATTCGTCCCACGAACTGATCGAGGCGCTGCTCGCGCGGGGCCGCAAACGCCTGTGGTTCCGCAACCAGGCCGAAGAAACTCCGCCGGGCGAGTTCCCACCCGGCTGGAAAGCATGGTTCGCGTCCATGCGCGAACGCGCCGGCGCGGTCACCGGCGCAACCGCCGAGGCCATCGTCGCGATTTTCCTGCGGCGCGAGCTGGCGATGCCGGCCCCGCGCAGTGCCGACCTCAACCGCTGGCAGGCGTTCGGCGCGCTCTGGCGTCAGCAGTGGCATGCATCGGAGCCGGAAACCGCGCGCGATCGCATCGTCGCCGTGGTCGTCACCTTGCTGGTGCATCTGGTGCTGGCGATCCTGCTGTTGTGGATCGCCTATGTGCGTTTCATGGGCATGCCCCCGCCGCCCGGCGAGGATGTCGTGCAGGTGGAATACATTGGCGAAGGCACACCCGAGGAAACCGGAGGCGGCGCGCCTGCGGCCGAAACGATCATCGAACTGCCCGAGGCCGCGGCAGCCGCACGCCCGGATGCTGCCTCCGAACCGGCGCCGGCCGCTCCGGCGGCACCGCCCACGGAACCAACTCCACAGCCGCCGTCCGAAGCGCAGGCGCAGCAGCCGCTCGTGGTGACCGAGACGCCCGTACCCGATTCCGATTTCGTCGTACCGCCCACCACGCCGCCCGAGCTGCAGGTGACCACGCCGCAACTCGAACGCCCCACCTTGCAGGCGATCGAGCGCGAGGTGCAGGTTGTCGAGACGCCAACCCCGCCTGCGATCAGGCCACAGGTCGCCGAAAGACCCGTGGAGGTGCCACAGGTACAGCCGGCCCAGGTGGAGGTACGTACGCGCGATGTGCCGTTGCTGCCCCGCCCGCAAGCCATCCCCCAGGTGGCCGAACAGACGCAGCCGGCCCCACGCATCGACGCGCCGGCGCAGCAGGTCCGCGCACGGGACATCCCCCTGGCGTCTTCCAGCGGCCAGCAACGCACGCCCCAGCCGGCCACCGGCACCGCACCTGCGGCGACCCCGTCGCCGTCCGGGACTTCGCCCTCGTCCAGCGCATCCACACCGAGCGGTCGGCCCGCCGCGAGCAGCGGCAATCGGCCCGCGGCAGCCACGGCCGGACGCGGGGCCAGCCCGATCGCACCGCCGGGTGCCTGGCCCACGCCGCAGCGTGGGGACGACTGGGGCGAATCCGATCGCAATCGGCCTGGTGGCAACGCCGGGACGCAGTCGGGCCTGTTCAATGCCGACGGCAGCCCGAAGCTGCCACCGGGTACTGCGGCGCCCGGCGGCGGCTTCCCCCCGGGTAGCGACAACTGGACGCGGGACCAGCTCGATCGCTACGGCACCTGGTCCAAGCGTCCACCGATCGGCTACGAGCCGACCCGCTTCGACCAGTACTGGATTCCCAGCGGCACGCTGCTGGAAGAGTGGGTGCGGCGCGGCATCAAGAGCATGGCGATCCCGATCCCGGGAACCTCGAAGAAGATCAACTGCACCATCTCCCTGCTGCAGCTGGGCGGGGGATGCGGGATCAGCGACCCGAACCTGCAGGATCAGGAAGCCATCGCCCGACCGCCGCCGGACATCCCGTTCAAGCCCGAACTCCAGGAAGACCAGGACGCGCTCAAGCAGCCGTAACCTGGCGCTATCCCCGGCGGCCGGTGTTCCTGGCGCCCGCTCACCGGAATCCACGTCGGCGTGCTTCGAGCGGCGATCCGCCATGGAAAAGGGGCCTCGCGGCCCCTTTTTCTTCTACCCGACGCGACGATCCGCTCTCAGTTCGTGCCGTGCAGGTCGCGCAGCTGGCTCGGACGCGAGCCGAAATAGGCGGCCAGGTCGGCGATCTGCTGGTCGCTCAGGTCCTTGGCCTGCTGCGACATCAGCGCGTGCTCGCGGTCGCCATCGCGGTACATCTGCAGCGAGTGCGCGATGTAGTCGTGGTACTGGCCGCCCAGCTTGGGATAGGTCGCGTCGATCGGCGCGTTGCCGTCCTTGCCATGGCAGTCGATGCAGGACTGGCCGGTGGCCTTGCCCCTGGTGTTGGCCTGTTTTTCGCCCGCGTCGATGTGTCCGGGGGGCAAGCCTGCGGACGACGAGGTGTGTCCCTCCGCACGGTCGGCGGCGGAATGCTCGGCGGGCGTATCGCCCGACGAACACGCGGCCAGGGCGAGCGCAAGCAGGGAGGCGGTGAGGAGGATGCGGGTCCGGGTCATGGTCGTGGTCATGGCAGGGCTCACGGCTTCAGGCCCGACAGATAGGCGGCGATATCGGCGATGTCCTGCTCGGAAAAGCTCTGCGACTGCGCCTGCATGGTGGGGTGCTTGCGCGTGCCCCTGCGGTACTCGCCCAGCGCGTTGAACAGGTACTGCTCGGACTGCCCGCCGATCCGCGGCACGTGGTAGTTCGGGTACGCGTTCTTGTAGCCGGTGACGCCGTGGCATCCCTGGCAGGTGTAGGTAAGGGCCTTGCCACGGGCCGCGTCGCCCTGGAGTGCGCCCTGCACCGGCGCCGCGGGCTGGCTTGCCGGGGCTGGGGTCTGCGCTAGGGCGGTCGGGGCTAGTACGCAGGCAAGCGCAAGGCAGGCGGCGATCGGCAACGGTCGCGTCATGTCGTGGTTCCGCAATCCTGATGGCTGGAAAACTGGCTGTCGCTGCGCCGCGAACCCCTGCGTCGCGCAATCCGGACAGTATAGCCGGCGCGTCCAAATCGTTCACGGTCTGTCCGGACGGTGCGGCATACGATCGGAAAACCGCAAGTTCGCCCGCAATCGCCATCGTTGGCGCTGGGATGCAACCGCCGTGCGGCCTCGCGCATCCCTTGGAGCATCGGGTTCGAGCGTGACTTTCCGCACCATGACTTAAGGCGGATGTCATCGAGCCTTTGGGTGATATACCTTGCTACAACACCATTGGGGCTAGCGATCATGTCCGTGTCGAACCATTCTGCCGCCTCGCGTCCCTCGCGAGCCGGGCTTCCTGCCATGTCGGCGGCACTGCTGCTGGCCCTGATCGCCGTCCTCGCCGGATGCAAGAAGGGAGGCGAGGCCCAGGCCAAGGACAAGGAAGACAAGGGGCCCGAGGCGGTACCGGTGGAAGTGGTCGCGGTGGCACGTCGCCCGATCGCCGCGAGCTATTCCGGGACCGCGCCGCTGGAAGCCCGCGCCGAATCCCAGGTGGTCGCCAAGACCTCCGGCGTCGCCCTTGCGGTGCTGGTGGAGGAAGGCCAGATGGTGCGTGCCGGCCAGGTGCTGGTCCGGCTCGATCCCGACCGCGCACGCCTGCAGGCCGCGCAGAGCGCGGCGCAGATGCGCAAGCTGGAAGCCAACTACGCGCGCTCGACCCAGTTGTCCAAGCAGCAGCTGATCAGTGCGAACGATTTGGACCAGCTCAAGTACGACCTGGAGAACGCGCGGGCCGTCAACCGCCTGGCGAACCTGGAACTGTCCTATGCCAACGTGGTCGCGCCGATCTCCGGCGTGATCGCCTCGCGCTCGATCAAGACCGGCAACTTCGTCCAGATCAACACCCCGATCTTCCGCATCGTCGATAACTCGCGTCTGGAAGCCACGCTCAACGTGCCCGAGCGCGAACTGGCGACCCTCAAGCCGGGCCAGCCGGTGTCGATGCAGGTCGATGCCATCCCCGGCCGGAAGTTCGAGGGCGTCGTCGATCGCGTCGCGCCTGTGGTGGACTCGGGCAGTGGCACGTTCCGCGTGATCGCCGCCTTCGCCGGTGGCGGACTGCTCCAGCCCGGCATGTTCGGGCGCGTGCGCATCGACTATGACCAGCGCGCGGATGCGATCGTCATCCCGCGGGTTGCGCTGCTGGAAGGCGAGGGCGATCCGGCCGTGTTCACCGTGCGCGCCGGCAAGGCGGTGCGGGTGCCGGTGAAACTCGGTTACGTCGATGGCGCCTGGGCTGAACTGCGCTCGGGTCTGAAGCTCGGTGAGCCGGTGGTCACCGCGGGCAAGGTCGCATTGCGCGATGGCAGCGCGGTGCAGGTACTGGGTCAGCCCGAGACGAGGACCGCGGCGGCACCGGCCACCACCAAAAAGCAGTAGCCCAAGAGGCCGCAGCCGATAGTTCCTGCGCGGCCGGGGCGTAGCGCCCCGGATCGCGAGCGCCAACCCCGAATCGCAACAGCCACATACACGTCGAGCCGCGCGAATCCGCGGAGCACCGATCACCACACAGGTCGCACTGGCGCATGAACACAGGTTCCGAGCACAAGTCCTCCCATCCGCCGGTGCCCGGATCTGGCGCCGGTTTCAGCCTGGTCGAGTTCTCGACCCGTCGCCGGGTGACCGTGGCGATGGTGACCCTCACCTTCGTGATGTTCGGCCTGATCGCGCTGAGCGAGCTGAAGGTCAATCTGCTGCCGGACCTGAGCTACCCGACGCTCACCGTGCGGACCGAATACGCCGGCGCCGCACCGGCCGAGATCGAAACCCTGATCAGCGAACCGGTGGAAGAGGCCGTGGGCGTGGTCAAGGGCCTGCGCAAGCTGAAGTCGGTTTCGCGCACCGGACAGAGCGACGTGGTGCTCGAGTTCGCCTGGGGCACCGACATGGACCAGGCCAGCCTCGAGGTCCGCGACAAGATGGAGATCGTGCAGCTGCCACTCGAGGCCGAGCCTCCCGTGCTGCTGCGCTTCAATCCCAGCACCGAGCCGATCATGCGCCTGGTGCTCGCGGCGAAGGGTGGGGATGATGACAGCATCCGCCGTCTGACCGAATTGCGCCGCTATGCCGACGACGATCTGAAGAAGAAGCTCGAGCCGGTCGACGGCGTGGCTGCGGTAAAGGTCGGCGGCGGTCTCGAAGACGAGGTCCAGGTCGACATCGACCAGCAGAAGCTGGCCCAGCTCAACCTCCCGATCGACACCGTCATCCAGCGACTGCAGCAGGAGAACGTCAACATCTCCGGTGGGCGGCTGGAGGAAGGCACCCAGCGCTACCTGGTGCGCACGGTCAACCAGTTCGCCAGCGTCGAGGAGATGCGCGAGATGCTGGTGACCACCCAGAGTGCGGGTGGCGGCGGCGCTGCGAGCGCAGCCGAGGAAATGGCGCGCGTTGCCGCCGCCTCGGGCGACGCGGCTGCGATGGCCGCGGCCGCGCGTGCGCAGAGCAGTTCGAGCAATTCGACGACGATTGCCGGCGGCATGCCGGTGCGTCTGAAGGACGTCGCCGACGTGCGCCAGGGTTTCAAGGAGCGCGAAGCAATCATCCGCCTGGGCGGCAGGGAAGCGGTCGAGCTGGCCATCTACAAGGAGGGCGATGCGAATACCGTCGCCACCGCGGATGCCATCTCCAGGCGACTCGAACAGCTCAAGGAGCAGATGCCCGCGGACATCGAACTGACGGTGATCGACGACCAGTCGCAGTTCATCCGTCACGCCATCAGCGACGTCAAGATGGACGCCGTGATCGGCGGCTTCCTGGCGGTGCTGATCATCTTCCTGTTCCTGCGCGATGGCTGGAGCACGTTCGTGATCGGCCTGTCGTTGCCGGTCTCGATCATCGCCACCTTCTTCTTCATGGGCCAGTTCGGGCTGAGCCTCAACGTGATGTCGCTGGGCGGCCTTGCGTTAGCCACGGGCTTGGTGGTGGACGACTCGATCGTGGTCCTGGAATCGATCGCCAAGGCGCGCGAACGAGGTCTCGGAATCCTCGAAGCCGCCATCGCCGGTACCCGCGAAGTGAGCATGGCCGTGGTTGCGTCCACGCTGACCACGATCGCCGTGTTCCTGCCGCTGGTGTTCGTGCAGGGCATTGCCGGGCAGCTGTTCCGCGACCAGGCGCTGACGGTGGCGCTGGCGATCTTCATGTCGCTGATCGTGTCGATGACGCTCATCCCGATGCTCAGCGCGCTGCGGGGTCGTCCTTCCGGAAGTTTCGCTGAAGAACCGCCGCATCCGCGCTGGCAGCCGCGCGCGAAGTGGCAGAAGTCAGTCGCAGTCGGCAAGCGCGGAATCGGGTTCGCATTGCGTGGGTTCTTCTACGGCCTGGCCTGGCTCGTGGTCAGGCTGTGGTGGGGCATCGGCGCCGTTGTCGGCCCGGTGATGCGCAAGTTCAGCGATCTGGCGATGGCCCCCTACGATCGCGCCGAGCGCGGCTATCTGCGGTTGCTGCCCAATGCCCTGCGCAGGCCGACCCTGGTCCTGGTACTGGCGGCGGCGGCGTTCTTCGGTGCCCTGATGCTGGTGCCGATGCTCGGCGCGGATCTGATCCCGCAGCTGGCGCAGGACCGCTTCGAAATGACGGTGAAGCTGCCGCCGGGCACGCCGCTGCGCGAGACCGATGCGCTGGTGCGCGACCTGCAGGTTGCGCACAGCAAGGACGAGGGCATACGTGCGCTCTACGGCGTCAGCGGTACCGGCACGCGGCTGGACGCCAATCCAACCGAAAGCGGAGAGAACATCGGCAAGCTGAGCGTGGTGATGGCCGATGGCGGCAGCAAGGAACTGGAAGCGGCCGAAACCGAGAAGCTGCGCGCGAGCATGCGCAACCACCCCGGCGCGCAGGTCGACTTCGCAAGGCCCGAACTGTTCAGTTTCTCGCCGCCGCTGGAAATCGAGCTGCAGGGCCAGGACCTGGAGGGCATCGAGCGCGCCGGGCAGCAGCTCGCGGCGATGCTGCGCAAGAACCCGCACTACGCGGACGTGAGCTCGACCGTGGAGGAGGGCTTCCCCGAGATCCAGATCCGCTTCGACCAGGATCGTGCCGGGGCTTTGGGCCTGTCGACGCGCCAGATCGCCGACGTGGTGGTGAAAAAGGTGCGCGGCGACGTCGCCACGCGCTACAGCTTCCGCGACCGCAAGATCGACGTGCTGGTGCGCGCGCGCGAAACCGATCGTGCCTCGATCGACGACATCCGCCGGCTGATCGTGAATCCGGGCAGCGGTCGCCCGGTCACGCTGGAGTCGGTGGCCGATGTCGTTGCGACCACCGGTCCAAGCGAGATCCATCGTGCCGACCAGGTGCGAGTGGCGATCGTCTCGGCCAACCTGCGCGGCATCGACCTGGGCGGCGCGGTGCAGGAACTACAGGACATGGTGGACGAGCAGCCGCTGGGCGCCGACGTGCGCATGCATATCGGCGGCCAGGGCGAGGAGCTGCAGCAGTCGATCAATTCGCTGATGTTCGCGTTCGGCCTGGCGATATTCATGGTCTATCTGGTGATGGCATCGCAGTTCGAGTCGCTGCTGCACCCGTTCGTGATCCTGTTCACCATCCCGCTGGCCCTGGTGGGCGCGGTGCTTGCCCTGTTCCTGACCCGCTCGCCGGTATCGGTAGTGGTGTTCATCGGCTTGATCCTGCTGGTCGGGCTGGTGGTCAAGAACGCGATCATCCTGATCGACAAGGTCAACCAGCTGCGCGAGGCCGGCGTGGCCAAGCGTGAGGCGCTGGTCGAAGGCGCACGCTCGCGCCTGCGCCCGATCATGATGACCACGCTGTGCACGCTGTTCGGGTTCCTGCCGCTCGCGCTGGCCTTCGGCGAAGGCGCGGAAGTGCGTTCGCCGATGGCGATCACGGTGATCGGCGGCCTGCTGGTTTCGACCTTGCTGACCCTGGTGGTGATTCCGGTGGTGTACGACCTGCTCGATCGGCGTGCGGATGCCTATTACCGCGAACGCGGACGCCGTGCGCGACGCGAGGCGCGTGAAGTGGCCGAGCACGTGGCCCATGACCAGGATCCGCTGGACGACGCCGATGGCCTGACCGAAGGAGCGCGCTGACGTGAGCGTCGCCGAACTCAGCATCAAGCGTCCGGTCACTACGGTGATGTTGTTCGTGTCGCTGTTCGTGATCGGGCTGATCGCGGCGATCCGGTTGCCCCTGGAAGCGTTCCCGGAGGTCTCGCCGCCCTTCCTCTTCGTGCAGCTGCCGTATCCGGGTTCCACCCCGGAGGAAGTCGAGCGCACCGTGCTGCGCCCGGTGGAAGAGGCGATTTCCACCATGACCGGCATCAAGCGCATGGATGGGCAGGCCAATTCGGAAGGGGCCCAGATCTTCCTGCAGTTCTCGGACTGGGAGCGCGATGTCGCGATCGCCGCATCCGAGGCGCGCGAACGCATCGACGCGATCCGCGACGACCTGCCCGACGACCTGCAGCGCTACAACGTGATGAAGTTCAGCACCACCGACGAACCGGTGCTGCGCGTGCGTCTGGCCAGCGCGACCGACCTGACCGGCGCGTACGCGATGATCGATCGCGAGTTCAAGCGCCGGATCGAGCGCATTCCCGGCGTCGCCCGGGTGGAGGTCACCGGCGCCGCCCCGAACGAGGTCGAGATCGCGATCGAGCCCGACCGGCTCACCGCCCATGGCATCAACCTCAACGACCTGACCACGCGCCTGCAGGCAGTGAACTTCTCGGTATCTGCCGGCCAGATCGAGGACGGCGGGCGCCGCCTGCGGGTGCAGCCGGTGGGCGAGGTCACCGATCTGCAGCAGCTGCGTGATCTGGTGCTCGACACCCGCGGCACCCGGCTGGGTGATATCGCTGACGTGCGTCTGAAACCTTCGCGCCTCACCTATGGGCGCCGCCTCGACGGGCGTCCCGCCGTCGGCCTGGACATCTTCAAGGAGCGCAACGCCAACCTGGTCGACGTTTCGCGCAATGCGCTGGCCGAAGTCGAGGAAATCCGCAAGGATCCTGCGCTCAGCGATATCCGCGTCATCATCATCGAGAACCAGGGCGAAAGCGTGACCTCGTCGCTGATCGAGCTGGCCGAGGCCGGCGGCATCGGCCTGGTGTTGTCGATCATCGTGCTGTGGTTCTTCCTGCGACATTGGCCCTCGGTGGCGATGGTCAGTCTGGCCATCCCGATCTGCTTCGTGATGACGCTGGGCTTCATGTACTTCATGGGCGTCACTCTGAACATTCTGTCGATGATGGGCCTGCTGTTGGCCGTCGGCATGCTCGTGGACAACGCCGTGGTGGTGGTGGAGAGCATCTACCAGGAACGGGAGAAGATGCCCGACCAGCCGCGCCTGGCTTCGATCATCGGGACGCGGCACGTCGCGATCGCGCTGTCGGCCGGCACCCTGTGCCACTGCATCGTATTCCTGCCCAACCTGTTCGGCGAGCGCAACTTCCTGAGCATCTACCTGGGTCAGATCGCGATCACGATCTCGGTGTCGCTGCTGGCGTCCTGGCTGGTGGCCGTGAGCCTGATCCCGATGATCTCGGCGCGCCTGAAGACGCCTCCCGCGCTGCATTCGACCACCGGCGTGATCCCGCGATTGCAGAAGCGTTACGCGGGGCTGTTGCGCTGGACCCTCGAGCACCGGGGCTGGAGCGTGGCCGGCATCCTGCTGATCGTGGCAGTGAGCATCGCGCCGATGGTGCTGACCAAGAAGAACATGTTCGGCGGCGACGACGCCGGCGAGGTCGACCTGTACTATCAGTGGAAGGGCGCCTACACCAAGGAGCAGATGTCCGGCGAGGTGCTCAAGGTCGAGCGGTTCCTCGACGAAAACCGCAAGAAGTTCCACATTACCCAGATCTATTCCTATTTCAGCGAGGAAGGTTGGGGCGGCACCAAGATCACCTTCGACACCAAGGATGCGAGCACGACCAAGCCACTGGTGGAAGCGATCCGCAAGGCGCTGCCCAAGTCAGCGCGCGCCAACATAGGCATCGGCAACCAGGGTGGTCCCGGCGGGGGTGGCGGACCGGGCGAGAACGTGTCGGTACAGCTCACGGGCGATTCGTCCCAGGTGTTGGCCGAGCTGGCGCGCGACATCGTGCCGATTCTGGCCAAGCGCAAGGAGCTGCGGGACGTGCGCGTGGATACCGGCGACCAGAACAGCGAGCTGTCGGTCCGGGTCGACCGCGAGCGGGCCGCTGCGTTCGGATTCAGCGCGCAGCAGGTGGCGCAGTTCGTCGGCCTCGCGTTGCGCGGCGCGCCGCTGCGCGAGTACCGCAGCAACGATACCGAGGTGCCGGTGTGGGTGCGCTTCGCCGGCGCCGAGCAGTACGGTACCGGCGACCTGGAATCGTTCATGGTGCGTACGCCCGACGGCCGCTCGGTGCCGCTGCTGGCGATGGTGGACGTGGCGGTGCGCCCCTCCGCCACCCAGGTGTCGCGCGCCAACCGCCAGACCACGCTGGCGATCCAGGCCAGCCTGGGCGAAAAGGTGACCATGCCCGATGCGCGCAAGGCGATGGAGGAAACCCTCAAGGGCGTGGCTTTCCCGGCCGGGTACGGCTTCACCTTCGAGGGTGGTGGCTTCCAGGACGAGGACGACGCCAACAAGCAGATGATGTTCAACCTGCTGATCGCGCTGGTGATGATCTATGTGGTGATGGCAGCGGTGTTCGAATCGCTGCTGTTCCCGTCGGCGATCATGTCCGGCGTGCTGTTCTCGGTGTTCGGCGTGTTCTGGCTGTTCTGGATCACGAGCACCGAGTTCAACATCATGGCTTTCATCGGCATCCTGGTGCTGATGGGTGTGGTGGTGAACAACGGCATCGTGATGATCGAGCACATCAACAACCTGCGCCGGCGCGGCCTGTCGCGCACGGACGCGCTGGTGGAAGGCAGCCGGGAACGCCTGCGTCCGATCCTGATGACTATGGGCACGGCGATCCTGGCGATGGTGCCGATCGCGATCGGCGATACCGCGATGGCTGGCGACGGGCCCGCGTATTACCCGATGGCGCGCGCCATCGCCGGCGGCCTGGCGTTCTCCACGCTGGTCAGCCTGCTGTTCCTGCCCACGATCTACGCGATGCTCGACGACCTGCGCAATGCGACCGCGCGCGGCATGCGCAAGGCGCGGCTGCGCAGGGGCGAGCAGCTGCCCGCGGCGGTGGCTGCGATCAGCGTCGATTGATGGCCTTTTTGCAGGTTCAGCCGGCCAGCTTCGCCAGCATCCTCGCGCCGCCGGTCCACACGCCGATGGCGGTGCCGAGGCTGGTGAGGAAGAAATTCAGCAGGACGCGCGAGACGCGGTTGCGCCACCAGCCCCTGAGTGTCTGCACGTCGTCGCGCAGGGCCATGAAGTCGGCGTAGGTCGGCTTGCGTACCCAGGCTTCGATCAGGCCGCTGATGGTGCCCGAAGCGAGCGCAGGATGCAGAGGCGTGACCGGCGACGAGATGAAGGCGCCGAGGATGCTGAGCGGATGGCCACCGGCGACGGCGCAGCCCAGCGCGCCCAGGCCACCGGTCCACAGCACCCAATACAGCATCAGGTCGGTGCCGACATCCAGGCCGCCGCGCCAGAAACCCCAGGCGAAACCGCCGAGTACGAAGGCCGTCAGCAGCAGGGTGAACCAGGGGACTTTCGATTTCTCGGCGACGCTGTCCAGCTCCGCGCGCAGGGCTTCCGGGTCGCCATGCTCCTCGCGCAGGTGCTGCGCCAGCCCCTGCAGGTGTCCGGCGCCGACCACCGCCAGCACGTGCCTGGCATCGCCGCTCGTTTCGCGCAACCTGGCCGCCATGTAACGGTCGCGCTCGGCGATGACCGTTTCGTACAGGGCAGGGTTCTCCGCGGCGAACTCGCCGAAGCTGGCCTCCAGCAGGTCGCCCTGCTTGAGTTTCTCGATCTCGTCGTGGCCGACTTCCTCGTCGGCGAACAGCGACGCCATCAGCCCGCCGCCGAGTTTGGCGCGCGCCCACCAGCCAAGCTTCTGCGATGCGCGCCTGAACGTGATGCCGACGTCGCGGTCGATCAGGTTCATCGGCAGGCCGCGCGCATGCGCTTCGGTGACCGCTGCCTTGAGCTCCGCGCCAGGTTCGATGCCCAGCTGCTCGGCCAGCCGCCGCTGGTACGCCGCCAGCCCCAGGTTGGCCGCGAACAGGGCGGCCTTGCCCTCGCGCAATACCTTGACCAGATCGAGCTTGCCCATGGCGTCGGGCTCGCTGATCGCGCGCAGCCGGCCTTCGTCCAGCTCGACCGCCACACTGTCGAATTGCCCGCTGTCGATGGCCGCGCGTACCGCATCCACGCTCGCGCGGGACACGTGCGCGGTGCCGAGCAGGGTGTAATGCACGCCTTCGCGCTCGACAATCGCATGCGGTTGTCCTGCGAGAAATGGGGGCGTTGCGGGGTCTGCGGCCATCGGCTGCGTCGGAGGGGAAGGGCCGCGCAGCATAGCGTTCCCGGCTGGCCCGGCAAACCGACCGCTCACATGGGCATGTCCGCGATACGAAAGCGTGCGAAGGCGAGGACCGTTGCGATTTCGCCGCTTCGACGTTCGATCATCCACTGCTTGTGCCCGGACGCGAAGAGGAGACCCGGCGCGCTATCCGAGGGATTGGTCAGGTCGTCGCATTCATCCGCCCAGGCGCAGCTGCGGTACTCATGCGAATCCGTATGGCAGATTCGGGCTGGACACCACCCGCTGGCCGACAGTCTCGCCGCGCAGGAACCGCAGGCTGGCGGCAATCACGCTCTGATCGTCGGCGATGCGATGGTGGCCCAGGCCGCGCGTGCTCACGAGCCACGAGTCAGCCCAATAGCGCGCATAGCGTTCGCCTTCCGACCAGGGCACCTCGCGATCTTCCAGGTCGTGCACGATCAGCGCCGGTTGTGCGATCCGCGGCGCCAGGTTCTGCGCCTGCAGTTCCTCGACGGAAAACCGCATGCTGCGCTCGAACATCGCGAACATCCGCCGGCTCAGGTGGCGCGCCAGCCCGACCATGCGCGCGAACTGTTCGGCCATCACCAACGGATCGGCCGGCGGCGCGATCAGCACCGCCCGTCTTGCCTGCAAGCCGTGCGCGAGTGCGACCGCTGCCGCGGCTCCGCCGAGCGAGTGTCCGATCACGGCTGCCGCAGGCCCATAGCGGCGTCCAACCGCGAGCAGGTGACAGGCGAACTCCGGAAGGTTGGTCTGGGTGCCGTCGCTTCTGCCATGCGCGGCCTGGTCGAAAGTCACCACCGCGTAACCCGCGGCGCGCAGCGGTGCGATCCAGTTCGCAACCCGTGTGCCGTGGCTGGACCAGCCATGCGCGAACAGGACATACGGTTGGTGCAGCGGATCGCCCCAGCGATAGACGTGGATGGAGAGACCGTCGATCAGGAGATCCGTCTCCTGCGCGTCGTATGTGGGCGCGGTCATCGCGCGTCGTCGCGCAGACGGGTGCGGCAGGGTGAACAGGCGCCCGGCCCGTTGTACCGCCGTGCTCGGCATGAACCAGCCCTGCAATCGGAAGCTGGTTCGCAGGGTCGCGAGGATCAGATAGTTGCGAACGATCGTGCTAATTTTCGTGGAGGAAGCAGGCATGCGAGCACCTCATCCAGCGATCAGGCGGTGGGGGAATGGGCGGCGATCCAGCGCTCCAGCGCAGCATCGCCGTGGCGGCGTGCACGCTCGTAGCCGAACAGGCCGGCCTCGTGCAGCATCGCCAAGGGCATCGCGTACAGCTCGAATGCGTACTGGTCGGTGTCGCCGTCGCGCAGATGGCCGCAGTCGATCGCGAGCTGCGCTGCGCGTTGCAATTCGGAGCGCCAGCGCTGTTCGTTGTGCAGCACCTGATCGCGCAGCGGGCCCGGACGGTCGTCATACTCGCTGACCGATCCCACCAGCACGCAGCCGCCGGCTTCCAGTCGCCCCCATTCGAACCAGTTGCGCATGATCGCGCGCAGCCGCGGGAGCCCACGTGGCTGCGACAGGGCGGCAATCAGTACATATTCTCCGAACCGCGTCGCCGCAGATTGCAGCACCGCCAGCTGCAGTTCCTCGCGCGAGCCGAAGTGGGCGAAGACTCCGCTCTTGGACATGCCGACCGCCTGTGCAAGCGGGCCGAGCGACAACCCCTCGATGCCGGCGAAACGGGCGATCTCATAGGCCCGGTCGAGGATCGTTTCGCGGGTGGCGGCACCCTTCGGGGTTGCGGTCAGCGCATTCATGCACAAAGACTAGCACGACCGTTCGTTTTATTTTAGCCGTTCGTCGGTTTGGTCTACGCTTGCGCCAAGCTGGCCGAGCCGGGATGGCGGGGGCGAAAGGCGCGCATGAGCGAGGTTGGCATCTCCGCCACGGCGGCCAAACGGCTCGCGCATGCGCGATTTGCCTGCCGTATCTACAAGATGCGGGCGCTCGGACTGGGCACCGGCTGCATTGCGGTGGGGGGCGTGCTCTACGGCAACGGCGCTTCGTGGCCGTGGTGGGTCGCGTTGGTCGCCAATGGCGCCGTATGGCCGAGCTTCGCCTACTGGTGGGCGCGCCGCAGTGCCGATCCCCGGCGCGCGGAATTCCGCAACCTGACGATTGATTCGGCTGCAGGCGGCGTCTGGATCGCGGCCATGCAGTTCAACCTGATGCCGAGCCTGCTACTGGCGGTGATGCTCTCGGCCGACAAGATCGGGGTCGGCGGCTGGCGCTTCTTGCCGCGGACCGCGACCGCGCAGGCGCTCACCTGCGCGGTCACCTGGAGCCTGCTGGGGTTTCCGTTCCAGCCGCAGACCACACTGGTGGAAATGCTGTGGTGCATTCCGTTCGTGCTGGCGTATCCGCTCGCGCTGAGCACGCTGACCCATGCGCTCGGACGCGAAGTCGTGCGCCAGAACCGCATGCTCGAACGGTCGAGCAGGACGGACCCGCTGACCGGCCTGCCGAACCGGCGGCACTGGGAGGAGGCGGTGGCGGCGGAGTGCGCGCGGAGCGAACGCAGTGGCGGTCCGGCGGCGTTGCTGATGCTCGATGTCGACCTCTTCAAGGAAGTCAACGACCGTTACGGTCATCCGGTGGGCGATCGTGTCCTGCAGCAGGTCGCGCAGATCGTGCAGGCGGTTGTCCGCGAGGTGGACACGCCGGGACGCTTCGGCGGCGACGAATTCGGCGTTCTCCTCACAGACGCGTCGATGGCCGATGCCGAGCAGGTCGCGGAACGGATCCGCGCCGCAGTGGCGACGCTGCGCCTGGCCCATCTGCCCGAACGCATGCTCTCGGTCAGCATCGGCGTCGCCGCCAAGCCGCAGTTCGCGAGCGCCGGCGAATGGATCCGGCAGGCCGACCTGGCGCTGTACGCGGCCAAGCGGGAGGGACGCAACCGGGTCGCCTCCAGCGCAATGGATCCGGATATCGGGGAAGACTAGTCGCGATAGCGTTTGAGCAGGTCGCCGTAGGCGTCGATCCTGCGGTCGCGGAGAAATGGCCAGATCCGGCGCACGTGTTCGCTGCGCTGCAGGTCCACCTCGGCCATCAGGATCTCGGGCGCATCGCCCGCTTCGGCCAGGAATTCGCCCTGCGGCCCGAGCACATGACTGGCGCCCCAGAAGTCGATCCCGGCTGCATCCAAGGGCGACTGCTCATGGCCGACCCGGTTGCAGCTGAGCACCGGAAGCCCGTTGGCCACGGCGTGGCCGCGATGGCTGAGAATCCATGCATTACGTTGACGATCCTTCTCGGCCTGCTCGTCGTTCGGGTCCCAGCCGATCGCGGTGGGGTAGAGCAGCAGCTCCGCGCCGGCCAGCGCCATGAGCCGCGCGCCCTCCGGATACCACTGGTCCCAGCACACGAGCACGCCGAGCCGGCCGACAGAGGTATCGATCGGCTCGAAACCGAGGTCGCCCGGAGTGAAGTAGAACTTCTCGTAGAAGCCCGGATCGTCCGGGATATGCATCTTCCGGTACTTGCCCGCGATGCCGCCGTCGACATCGAACACTACGGCGGTGTTGTGGTACAGCCCGGCGGCGCGTCGTTCGAACAGCGAGCTGACCAGCACGACGCCATGCTGCTTTGCCAGGTTGCCCAGGCGCTCGGTACTCGGTCCGGGGATGGCTTCAGCCAGGTCGAATTCATCCACCGATTCGTGCTGGCAGAAGTAGGCGCCGTTGTGCAGTTCCTGCAGCAGGACCAGCTTGGCCCCGCGCCTGGCCGCCTCCGCCACGCGCGTTTCAATGACCGTCAGGTTGGCGTCGGCATCGCCGTGGTTGCGCTCCTGGATCAAGGCGACAGGGAGGGTGTTGCGCTTCATCGTCATCTGCGGTTCTGGTGGCGTGGTTATGGTACCCGCATGCACAGACCATCCCTCGCGCAATCCCTAAGGGCCGGTGCCATGGCGATTGCCCTACAGATGGGCCTGGCCGCGTGCGACGCGGCACCTTCCGACGCGCAGCCGCCGCAAGCTGCATCCAGTCCGGCAGCAAGCACGAGGGAGCCCTTGCTGCCGGCCCCATTGCCCAATGCAACATCGGCGCCTCGAGCGGGCGATCGAGAGGAGCCGGGCCACTACACCAGCCTCGCGCCGGCCGATTGCAAGGTCATCGACACCGACGAGGAAGCGGGTGGTTCCACCTCGATCTGCCCAGGCATGGGCGGCTACACGCTGCGGGTGCTGGATGGCGACGCACGCATGTCGATCGATGTGATCGCACCGGATGGTGGCCGCCATCCACTCGATCTGTGGACCGTGGCCAGTGGTGCTTTCAGCAGCCTGGGGCCGCGTGCGGAATGGCGGTTCGCCGTGGATGACCGGGTGCCGACCGCATTGATCGTGCGTTTCGAAGCGTACGAGTTCCCGGAGCAGCCCGAACGCACGACGTCCTATCTGCTGGTCGCCAGGTTGGCAGGCAAGGACACGTGCCTGACCGCTCGGATCGCTCCAGGCTCGAGTCAGAATCTCAAGGCCCGCGAGGCCGCAGATCGTGCTGCAGGCGCTCCGTGCCTGCGGCCGGATGCGTGATCCGGCCCGACAGCTATCTGGTCCTCAGCCTGCATCGCGCCGGATCGCGAGGTGCAGGCCCATCGCACGCCGTCAACCGGCAAATGCAGCGGAACTTGCACGATCGTCGGTGAGCAGACCCTGCGGCAGCTGCATGGTGATGCAGTGCAGGCTGCCGTTCTGCCAGATCAGCGCACGGCAGGGAACAGGCACGATTTCCCGATCCGGAAACGCCTGCGCCAGGACTGCGGCAGCGGCGGCGTCCGCGTCGTCGCCGTAGGCGGGCATCAGCACGGCACCGTTGACGATCAGGAAATTGGCGTAGCTCGCGGCCAGGCGCCTGCCCGCATCGACGATCGGCCTGGGCCAGGGCAGCGGAAACAGGCGATAAGGGTGGCTGTCGCGGGTACGGAGCGCGGCGATTTCGTCGGCCATTGCCTTGAGCTCGACGTAGTGGGCATCGTCAGGGTCATCGCACGCCTGGAACACGATCGCATCCGTGCCGGCGAAGCGGGCGAGGGTGTCGATATGGGCATCGGTGTCGTCGCCTTCCAGGTAGCCGTGGTCGAGCCAGAGCACGCGCTGCTGTGCGAGCCAGTCCGACAAACGCGCCGTCAGCTCTTCACGCGAGGCGTCCGGATGCCGTTCGTGCAGGCACTGCCAGGTGGTGAGCAGGGTTCCGGCACCGTCGGTGTCGATGGCGCCGCCCTCCAGCGCGAAATCGATCTGCTGGCGTTGCGCGCGTTCGAATACATGTTGCGCATCGAGCGCCTGGACCAGCCGGTCGTCGCGACTTGCCTCGAACTTGCCGCCCCAGCCGGTGAAGCGAAAGTCGAGCAGCCGGAAACCGTCGCTCCCGCGCAGGGATATGGGACCCGAATCTCTCAGCCAGGTGTCGTCGTATTCCACCGTCACGAAGCGGACCCGCGCCATGTCGGCGCGCGCCGAACGCAGGCGCGCCTCGGCATAGGTCTGCAGGTCGTCGTCGGCGACGCAGATCACGATGTCCTCGAATCGCACGATCGCGGCGACCAGTGCGACGTAGGTTTCCTCGACCTCGTCCAGGCGTTCGGCCCAGTCGGTGCCGGCGTGCGGCCAGGCGAGGAGGACAGCCGACTGCGGTTCCCACTCTGCGGGGAAGCGCTCTGTGGAAGCGATCATAGGCTCAGAGC
Source organism: Lysobacter sp. M2-1 (assembly GCF_022662495.1). GTDB lineage: Bacteria > Pseudomonadota > Gammaproteobacteria > Xanthomonadales > Xanthomonadaceae > JAKPBU01. Next base: position 97,649 of record NZ_JAKPBU010000007.1, on the reverse strand, counting down.
CCGCGCGCGGCGGCGCGGGACGCGGCGAGGTGGGACATCAACGGATTGGTGGCTTGGGGCCGACCTCGGTGGGATCGGCCTGTACCGCCACGGCGTCGATCACCTTGTTCTTCTCGAAATACACGACGAAATTCGGGTAGCGCCAGCGGTTGATGGTGGGCCACTGCCGCTTCTGTCCGCCGCGCGGGTCGAGGCGGTCCGCCGGCGCGCCGAAGCGGGCCTGGACCTGCTCCATGCTCATGCCGCGTGCCGGCAGCGCCATCGTTTCTTCCTGCACGCGTTCGATCAGCAGGGTTTCGGCGCATGCCAGGCTCGGCAGGGCAAGAGCAAGTGCTGCGAAGACATACGAGGCAGGTTTCATGGCGGGACTCCCCTGTGGTGATGGCCGGATTGTAGGGGCGAACGGGGGATTTCAGCCTACCCCGGCGATCGCAAGGTAATGTGAGCACGCGTCGACACGAAAAAGGCCGCATTTCTGCGGCCTTTCGACGCGTACACCTAAGGGTGTGCGCTCAGCGGAGGCGCGCCTTGGGCGCGCCCTTGAAATCAGCGCTGACGCGCCTTGAAGCGCGGATTGCTCTTGCAGATCACGAAGACCTTGCCGCGACGGCGGACGACCTTGCAGTCGCGGTGGCGGGCCTTCGCCGACTTCAGGGAGGACAGGACCTTCATGATGGAATCTCGGCTGAAATGTGGATGGAGAAACGAAGCCGCTCATTCTAGCCTGACTTTTCCCATCGATTCAAGCGCTTGCAGCCATTTGTGGCGATCGCTCGCTAGAATGGCGGTCACCTAGGGGAGCCGACCATGCCCAAGACCGTGCCGGTACTGACCATCGATGGGCCTTCCGGGTCTGGCAAGGGCACGATCAGCCGCCACGTCGCCCAGGCCCTGGGCTGGCACTACCTGGATTCGGGTGCGATCTACCGTGCGGTGGGACTGGCGGCGGCATGGGAACAGGTCGATCTGGGCGATCCGGACGCGGTTGCCGCTTGCGCAGCCCGGGCGGACATCCATTTCGAGACCGGGGTCGGCTCGGGCGAGCCGCGGGTCATCGTCAATGGCAAGGACGCCACCCATCAGCTGCGCATGGAGACGGCCGGTGCGGCTGCCTCGGCGATCGCGGCGATGCCCCCGGTGCGCGCGGCGCTGCTGGAGCTGCAGCGCGGGTTCCGCCGCCCGCCAGGGCTGGTGGCCGATGGCCGCGACATGGGCACGGTGATCTTCCCGGATGCCGCAATCAAGGTGTTCCTGACGGCCAGCGCCGAGGAGCGCGCCCAAAGGCGCTATAAACAATTGAAAGACAAGGGAGTTTCGGTTACATTGGCCGGTCTGCTGGGCGAAATTCTCGCTCGCGACGCCCGCGACGCCAGCCGCGCGGTGGCGCCGTTGCGGCCGGCCGATGACGCCGTGCACATCGACACCACCGGCCTGGGCATCGACGCGGTCGTCGCGCAGGTGCTGGCCCTGGTGCCGGCGCACGGGGGCTGAAATCCGTCCGGCAGGCGTGTCGCGGCAACGCGGCGCACAGTTTCACTTGCAGCACTGCTTCATCGGCCCGTCGCATCCGCGGCGGTTCTTCAACTTCCAGCACTCATGGCAAAGCGCAATCCCGCGCAAGCCGACAACGGGTGGGTCTGTTCGAGCGTGCTCGCGCCGGCCTGGATATCAACGAGATTTTCATCAATGACCGAATCATTCGCAGAACTGTTCGAAGCCAGTCAGGCCAACCTGGCCAAGCTCAAGCCGGGCGCCATCGTCTCCGGAATCGTCGTGGAAGTGCGCAACGACGTGGTGGTGATCAATGCCGGGCTCAAGTCCGAAGGCATCGTGCCGATCGAACAGTTCCGTAACGACGCAGGCGAGATCGACGTGGGTGTCGGCGACACCGTCAAGGTGGCGCTGGACTCCCTCGAGAACGGCTTCGGCGAAACCGTCCTCTCGCGCGAGAAGGCCAAGCGCGCCATGGTGTGGGACGAGCTCGAGGAAGCGCTCGAGAAGAACGAGACCATCGTCGGCCGCATCAGCGGTAAGGTGAAGGGCGGCTTCACCGTCGACATCAAGGATGTCCGCGCGTTCCTGCCCGGTTCGCTGGTGGACGTGCGCCCGGTGCGCGATCCGGTGTACCTGGAAGGCAAGGAGCTGGAATTCAAGCTTATCAAGCTCGACCGCAAGCGCAACAACGTGGTGGTTTCGCGTCGCGCGGTGGTCGAGAGCGAGCATTCCGAAGAGCGCGAACAGCTGCTCGAGAAGCTGGTCGAGGGCGCGGTGCTCAAGGGCGTGGTCAAGAACCTTACCGACTACGGCGCGTTCGTGGACCTGGGCGGTATCGACGGCCTGCTGCACATCACCGACATGGCCTGGAAGCGCGTGCGCCATCCGTCCGAGGTGGTGGAAGTGGGCCAGGAAATGGACGTGCGCGTGCTCAAGTACGACCGCGAGCGCAACCGCGTCAGCCTGGGCCTGAAGCAGCTGGGCGAGGATCCGTGGGACAACATCGCCCGCCGCTATCCGGCCAACAGCCGCGTCTACGGCAAGGTTAGCAATGTCACCGACTACGGCGCGTTCGTGGAGATCGAGCCGGGCGTCGAGGGCTTGGTCCACGTGTCCGAGATGGACTGGACCAACAAGAACGTTAACCCGTCCAAGGTCGTGCAGGTCGGCGACGAGGTCGAGGTGATGGTGCTGGACGTGGACGAGGAGCGTCGCCGCATCTCGCTGGGCATCAAGCAGGTCACCAGCAATCCGTGGGAGACCTTCGCCGCCATTCACAAGAAGGGCGACAAGGTGTCCGGCCAGATCAAGTCGATCACCGACTTCGGCGTGTTCATCGGCCTGGACGGCGGCATCGACGGCCTGGTCCACCTGTCCGACATCAGCTGGAACTCCACCGGCGAGGACATCGCGCGCAATTTCAAGAAGGGCGACACCCTGGAAGCGGTGGTGCTGGCCGTGGATCCGGAGCGCGAGCGCATCTCGCTGGGCGTCAAGCAGCTCGAGCAGGATCCGATGGGCCAGTACGTGGCCAGCAACGCCCGCGGCGCGATCGTCAAGGGCACCGTGAAGGAAGTCGATGCCAAGGGCGCCACGGTCGAGCTTTCCGACGGCGTGGAGGGCTACGTCGCCGCCCGCGACATCTCGCACGATCGGGTCGAGGACGCTTCGCACGTGCTCAAGGTGGGCGATGAGATCGAAGCCAAGATCATCGGCAACGACCGCAAGACCCGCGTGATGCAGCTGTCGATCAAGGCCAAGGACGAAGCCGAGACCAAGGAAGCGCTGGCCGAGTACAACAAGTCGGCTGCCGATGCTTCCAGCGGCACCACCAGGCTGGGCGCGCTGCTGCGCGAACAACTGGAAGGCAAGTCCGAGTAAGGCAGACCAGCGGCGGCGCTCCGGATCCCGGGGCGCCGTCCGTTTCGGCCGATGGATCCGCGATGACCAAATCCGAACTGATCGAAGTCCTCACTGCGCGCCAGGGGCATCTCAAGGCCGACGACGTCGACCTCGGAGTGAAGGCTCTGCTCGACATGATGGGCAGTGCGCTGGCCAGCGGCGAGCGGATCGAGATCCGCGGCTTCGGCAGTTTTTCCCTGCACTACCGGCCCGCCCGCACCGGGCGCAATCCCAAGACCGGCGACGCCGTGCCGCTGCGCGGCAAGCACGTGCCGCATTTCAAGCCCGGCAAGGAACTGCGCGAACGGGTCAGCAGCGTGATGCCGCTCGAAGACGAGGAATAGTGGCGAGCCTGCGGGCGCTACCCGGCTTCGGTTAAGCTTCGGCGATTCCAGAAGCACATCGCAAAGTCCCTGCAACCAGGACGGCGGCGATCGACGGCGAGACCGATGGCATTCCTCAACGAATGGTTCTGGTGGGTCCTGCTACTGCCGAGCGCGGCGCTGTTCGGCTGGGTGATCGGCCGGCGTGGTGGCGAACGTCACAGCGACAGCCAGGTCAGCAAGCTTTCGACCACGTACTTCCGCGGCCTGAACTACCTGCTCAACGAACAGCCTGACAAGGCGATCGAGTTGTTCCTGCACATCGCGGAACTCGACAAGGAAACCTTCGAGACCCAGGTGGCGCTCGGGCATCTGTTCCGGCGTCGCGGTGAGGTCGATCGTGCGATCCGCCTGCACCAGGCGCTGGTACAGCGCTCCGATCTCAGCGATGCACAGAAGGTCCAGGCGATGCTTGCGCTGGGCGAGGACTACATGCGATCCGGACTGCTTGATCGCGCTGAGACCGTCTTCAGCGACCTCGCCAAGATCGACCAGCGCGCGCCGCAGGCATTGCGTCATCTGATCGGTATCTACCAGGCCGAACGCGATTGGCCCAAGGCGATCGAGAACGCGACCCGCTACGAGGCCGCCACCGGCGAGCCCATGGGCAAGCTGATCGGCCAGTTCGAGTGCGAGTTGGCCGAGAGACTGCGCAGCAATGGCGACATCGAAGGCGCGCGCGCGGCCGTGGCGCGTGCCTACCAGGCCGACTCGGCCTCGGTGCGGGCGGGCATGATCGAGGGCCGTATCGACCTCGAGGCAGGCAACGATGCCTCGGCGATCCGTGCGTTCGAACGTGCCGCACGGCACGACGCGGACTACCTTCCCGAAATACTTCCGCCGCTCCTGGCTGCGTACGCGCGCGTGGGCGACAACTCGGGAGCGCGCGCCTTTCTTTCCGAGATGAGCGAGCACTACCGCGGCATTTCACCGGTGCTGGCGCTCGCCAGGCTGGTCGAGAACGAAGACGGGGTCTCGGCGGCCCGTGCCTACCTGGCCCAGCAACTCAAGGACCGTCCATCGGTCCGCGGCGAAGCGGCCCTGATCGATCTTACGCTGGCCGAACAGGCCGATCCGACCACCACCCTGCAGGATCTCAAGCACATCACCGACCAATTGCTGGTGCGCAACCCGAGCTATCGCTGCACCCGCTGTGGTTTCGGCGCGCGCAGCCATCACTGGCAGTGCCCGAGTTGCAAGGAATGGGCCACGGTGAAACCGCTGTTGAACTACGCGGTGGTGTGAGCGGATGCCGGCAGGGCTGAGCGGCTGGATCCTGCTGCATCTCGCCATCGTCCTGGCCGGAACATGGCTGGCGCGGCGCTATGCCCTGGCGCGCCGGCTGGTGGATGAGCCGGGGGAGCGGCGCAGCCATGAGGTCGCCACTCCACGTGGCGGAGGTATCGCGATCGTCCTGGCGATGCTGGTGGCGCTTGCCGCCCTGATGTTGAGGGTTCCGGCATGGCTGCCCCAACTGCTGGCGGTTGCCGGCGGCCTACTGCTGGTCTCCGCGATCGGGTGGATCGACGACCATCGCCCGCTCTCGCCGTGGCCGCGGTTGGCCACCCATGCGGTGGCGGCCCTGTTGCTTGCTCTGGCCAGCATCATCGCCGGGGGCGGGCTCGCGGCCTCGCTGTACGTGTTTGCGCTGACCATGGTCTTGGTCAATGTCTGGAACTTCATGGACGGCATCGACGGCCTGGCGGCAAGCCAGGCACTGCTGGTGGCCCTGCTTTTCGCGCTGGCGGCGCCGGCAGGCAGCCCCGCAGTGTGGGTCGCCTGGGCGCTGGCATCGGCTTGTGCCGGCTTCCTGCCGTTCAATTTCCCGCGTGCGCGCATCTTCCTGGGCGATGTGGGAAGTGGTGCTCTGGGCTACGCACTGGCGGCCCTGGTGGCCCTGGGGTTCCGTGGAGGCCCGGCGCAGCTATGGGTCTTGCTGCCGCTATCCGCTTTCCTCCTTGACGCCACCTTGACCCTGGGGGCGCGCATCGTCCGTGGCGAGCGTTGGTGGACGCCCCATGTGCAGCACCTCTACCAGCGGCTGGCGCGCCATTGGCAGGGCCACAGACGCGTCACGTATCTCTATGCCGGCTGGACGCTGGCGGCAGGCGGAATAGGGTGGTGGATGCGTTTCAGTGACGCGACGACTATCATGCTCGCCGTTTGTACGTGGTACCTGCTGGGGACCGGTACCTGGATGTGGTCGATGCGCGTCGCCACGCGTTCCTCGAAAGGAGTAGTGACTGGATGAGCGGCTGGAAGGACCTTGCCCGCGTCGGATTCCCAAGGGCGGCTGTTGTTGCCCATGACCTGTTGATGGTCTGGCTGGCCTGGTACGGCCTCCACCAGTTCCGCTACGCGATCCAGCCCAATGCCCCCGTACTGCCCTATTTGTCGGCCGAGATCCTGCTGGTTCTGGCGGCCCAGGGCCTGGTGTTCTGGCAGGTTGGCCTGTATCGCGGCATCTGGCGCTTCGCCAGCGTTCCCGACCTGATCAATATCTTCAAGGCCAGCCTCTATGGCCTGCTGGCGGTCGTGCTCGCGCTGTTCCTGTACAACCGTCTTGACCCGGTACCGCGCAGCGTGCTGGTGCTTTACCCCGTGGTGTTGACCGCGCTGCTGGGGATGCCGAGGCTGCTGTACCGCAGCTGGAAGGACCAATCGCTCAACCGGACCGACAAGGCTGCGCTGCGGGTATTGATTCTCGGCGCCGGCCGGGCCGGCGAGACCCTGGTACGCGACCTGCGCCGTGCCGGCTCATATCAGCCCGTGGGCTTCCTGGACGATGCCGCCAAGCTACGTGGGAGCCAGCTGCAGGGAGTGCCGGTCCTGGGGAAAATCGAAGACGTCGAACGGATCGCACCAGAGACCGCGGCGAAGCTGCTCGTGATCGCGATGCCCTCGCTCGACGCGGCGGCGATGCGTCGGGTGGTGAACGCCTGCGAACGCACCGGCTTGCCGTTCCGCACCGTACCGAGGCTCGACGATCTGCTCGAAGGACGCTCCCTGCCGGGCGAGCTGAAGGAAGTCGCGATCGAGGACCTGCTTGGACGCAAGCCGGTGACGCCGGACTGGAAGGCCATCCGCGGGTGGCTCGGCGGTCGCAGCGTGCTGGTGACCGGTGCCGGCGGCTCGATCGGGGCCGAACTCTGCCGACAGTGCGCCCGCCACGGCGCCCGCCAGATCACCCTGGTGGAAATCGACGAGCTGGCCCTGACCACGACCGAGGCGGAACTGCGGCGCGACTTCCCGCAGGTGCAGTGCGTGCCGATCCTCGGGGATTGCGGCGATGCCGCGGTGATGCGGTTCGCGATGGGGCGCTCCTCGCCCGATGCGGTATTCCACGCTGCCGCCTACAAGCAGGTTCCGCTGCTGGAAGCACAGCTTCGGGAAGCGATTCGAAACAACGTGCTGGCCACCGAGACCGTCGCCGCGGCCAGCCGGGAAGCCGGCGTGGGTACGTTCGTGCTGATTTCCACCGACAAGGCGGTCGACCCGGTCAACGTGCTCGGTGCTACCAAGCGTCTGGCCGAGATGGTATGCCAGGCCCAGGCGGAGGACTGCGCGACCCGCACCGTCACCGTGCGCTTCGGCAACGTGCTCGATTCGGCCGGTAGCGTGGTGCCGCTGTTCCGCGAACAGATCCGCAGCGGTGGTCCGGTCACGGTCACGGATGCGGAGGTCACGCGTTATTTCATGACCATCCCCGAAGCATGTCAGTTGATCCTGCAGGCTTCCTCCACCGGCTCGCAACATGCGATCTATACCCTCGATATGGGCGAACCGGTTTCGATCCGCATGCTGGCCGAGCAGATGATCCGGCTCGCGGGCAAGCAGCCCGAGCGGGATATCGCCATCGTCTATACCGGCCTGCGCGCCGGGGAAAAGCTGCATGAAACGCTGTTCCATGCCGACGAACGCTATCGTCCGACGTCGCATCCCAAGATCCTCCAGGCCGAAGCGCGTGAAATCGTCGGCGAGCGCATCCACGCAGCCAATGTCCGTCTGCGCGATGCGGTTGCGCGTTATGATCTGGAGGAGCTGGCCCTGACTCTGCGCGAGTCCGTGCCGGAGTTCCTGCCAATGAATGAGGTGCGTGAGTCGAACGGCGGTACGGTGGTAGCGTTTCCTGCCCGCCACGCACGGAAGATCTGATGCCCGATACAAACAAGACCGCACGCGCGCGAGCGCGCATCCGCCATGCCGTCTTCCCGGTCGCGGGATTGGGGACGCGCTTTCTGCCCGCGACCAAGACGGTACCGAAGGAGATGCTGCCGGTCATCGACCGTCCGCTGATCCAGTACGCGGTCGACGAGGCGATCGAAGCCGGCTGCGATACGCTGGTGTTCGTCACCAACCGTTACAAGCATGCGATCGCCGACTATTTCGACAAGGCGTACGAACTGGAGCACAAGCTCGAACGCGCGGGCAAGCATGAACAGCTCGCATTGGTGCGCAAGATCCTGCCCGATGGCGTGCGCGCCGTTTTCGTCACCCAGGCCGAGGCGCTTGGGCTAGGCCATGCGGTGTTGTGCGCCAAGCCGATCGTGGGCGACAACCCCTTCGCCGTGCTGCTTCCCGACGATCTGATCTGGAGCAGCGGCGATGGGGCGTTGAAGCAGATGGTCGATCGGGCAGGCCAGACCGGTGGAAGCGTGATCGCCGTGCAGGATGTGCCACGGGATCAAACCAGCAGCTACGGCATCGTTGCGACCGAAGGATTCGACGGACGCGCCGGAAGGATCCGAGAGATCGTGGAGAAGCCGAGCCCGGAGGATGCGCCGAGCACCTTGGCGGTGGTCGGTCGCTACGTGCTCAATCCGGCCATCTTCGACCTGCTGGAGCACACCGGACGCGGGGCAGGCGGGGAGATCCAGCTGACCGATGCGATCGCACAGCTGTTGTCGCGGGAAACCGTGGAGGCGTTCCGCTTCCGTGGTACGCGCTTCGACTGCGGAACCCATATCGGTCTGGTCGAAGCGACGATCCGTTACGCGCTCGACCATGAGGTGATCAGCGATGCGGCCCGACAGGTGATGCAGAGCGCGCTCGACGAACTCGGTGTCGAGGACCTGAAGTAACCGCGCCGCGGCGCCGCGCCGCGAGGCAAATCGCCTGCGATGACATCACGACGCGCCGCAGCGCACGCGCGCCGTGGCCCCGGCCGGCCGCTTCTGCCTCAAAGCGCCTCGAAGATGCCCGCAGCACCCATGCCTGTGCCGATGCACATGGTGACCATCCCGTACTTCTGCTTGCGTCTGCGCAGCCCGTGCACGATCGTCGCGGTGCGCACCGCGCCGGTGGCGCCGAGCGGATGTCCCAGTGCGATCGCGCCGCCGAGCGGATTGACCTTGCCCGGGTCAAGCTCCGAGTCTCTGATCACGGCCAGCGCCTGCGCCGCGAATGCCTCGTTGAGTTCGATCCAGTCGAGCTGATCGCGATTCAGGCCGGCCTGCTTGAGTGCCTTGGGGATCGCGGCGATCGGGCCGATGCCCATCACTTCCGGACGCACCCCGGCCACGGAGAAGCTGATGAAACGCGCCAGCGGCGTGAGCCCGTAATCCTTGACCGCCTGCTCCGAGGCCAGCAGGACGGCCGCGGCGCCATCGCTCATCTGCGAGGAATTGCCCGCGGTGACGCTGCCGCCGAACTGCGCGTTGCGGAACACCGGGCGCAGCCTGGCCAGGCCTTCGAGCGATGTATCGGGGCGCGGTCCCTCGTCGTTGTCGACCACGCGCTTCTTCAGCTGCACGGTGTTGCCCGTGAGATCCGGCGCGTGCGACATCACCTCGTAGGGCGAAATCTCGTCCTTGAACTCGCCCGCATGGATCGCGGCAATCGCCTTCTGATGCGAGGCGAGGGCGAAGGCATCCTGCTCATCGCGGGAGACCTTCCATTCCTCGGCCACCTTTTCGGCGGTGATGCCCATGCCATAGGCGATCGCGACATGGTCGTCCTCGAACACCGAGGGCGACAGGGCGACCTTGTTGCCCATCATCGGCACCATTGACATCGATTCGGTGCCACCAGCCAGGACCAGGTCGGCGTTGCCGAGGCGGATTTCGTTGGCCGCCAGGGCGACCGCCTGCAGGCCGGAGGAACAGAACCGGTTGATGGTCTGTGCCGCGACGGTATCGGGCAGCCCCGCCAGCAGCACGCCGATGCGCGCCACGTTCATGCCTTGCTCGCCTTCGGGCATGGCGCAGCCGATGACGGCATCCTCGATGCGCGTCAGGTCGATCCCCGGCGCCTGCGCCACGACGCTGCGCAGCACGTGCGCGAGCATGTCGTCCGGCCGAGTATTGCGGAATACGCCGCGCGGCGCCTTGCCGACCGGGGTGCGGGTGGCAGCAACGATGTAGGCGTCCTGGATCTGTTTCATGACTTTCTCCGAAAGCCGGGATTGGGGATACGGGATTGGGGATTCGCAGAAGCGATTCCTCTATCCAGAACGTTCCTTCCACCCGGCGATATTTGAAGGGAAGCGGCAGGAGTTCGCGCTTGCGAATCCCCAACCCCCGATCCCGAATCTCAGTTCCTCAGCGGCTTGCCGGTCTTGAGCATGTGCGCGATGCGCTCCTGGGTCTTGGGCTGTTGTGCGAGCTCGACGAAATGCTCGCGCTCCAGCCTGAGCAGCCACGCTTCGTCCACCAGCGAGCCGCGGTCGACCTTGCCGCCGCACAGCACCGTGGCGATGCGGGTGGCGATTTCGTTGTCGTACTCGCTGATGAAACGCCCTTCGAGCATGTTGACCAGCAGCATGCGGAAGGTGGCGATGCCGACATCGCCCGCGACCTGGATCTGGCGCGCAGGCAGGGGCGGGCGGTAGCCGCGCTCGGCCATGGCGCGGGCCTGCGCCTTGGCGATATGCAGCAGCTCAAAGGCGTTGAACGCGACGATGTCCTCGCCGCGCAGCAGCCCGAGCTCCTTCGCCTCGACAGCGGACGTCGAAACCTTGCCCATCGCCACGGTCTCGAAGGTCTTCTTGAGCTCGGCGAACACGTCTCCGCCCGGGCCAGCCGCGTGCGCTGCGCGTACGGCCAGTTCCTTCAGGCCCCCGCCGGCGGGCAGCAGGCCGACACCGGCTTCCACCAGGCCGACGTAGCTTTCCAGATGCGCCACGCTGCGCGCGGAGTGCATCTGGAATTCGCAGCCGCCGCCCAGCGCCAGCCCGCGCACCGCGGCGACCACCGGCACCAGCGCATACTTGATCCGCTGGCTGGTGGCCTGGAAGTCGGCGACCATCGCCTCGAAACCGGACAGGTTGCCGGCCTGCAGCAGGCCCAGTGCGCCGGCGAGATCGGCGCCGGCGGAGAAGGGCTCCTTCGGCTGCCACAGCACCAGGGCGGCGAACTTGCGCTCGGCAATGCCAATGGCTTCCTGCAGGCCGGACAACACCTGATCGTTGACCGTGTGCAGCTTGGTCTTGAACGAGACCACGGCCACCTCGTCGCCCGGGTCGGCCCACATCCGCACGCCGTCGTTCTCGAACACGGTCTCGCCAGGATCGAATCGCTCGCCCAGCAGCGGGTCCGGGAAGCGCTGGCGCCTGTAGACCGGCGAGGCCGAGCGCGGCAGCTTGGCATCCTTGCCGGGGCTGTAGCTGCCTTCGGCGCCGTGCACGCCCTCGCGTCCATCGAACACCCAGTCGGGCAGCGGCGCGGGGCTCATGGCCTTGCCGGCGACGATGTCCTCGGCGATCCAGTCCGCCACCTGTTTCCAGCCGGCGGCCTGCCAGGTCTCGAACGGACCCTGCGTCCAGCCATAGCCCCAGCGAATGGCGAAGTCGACATCGCGGGCCGTTTCGGCAATGGATTCAAGCTGATACGCGCAGTAATGGAACAAATCCCTGAATACCGACCACAGAAATTGCGCCTGCGGATGCTGGCTCGCGCGCAGGCGTGCGAACTTCTCCGCCGGATTCCTGAGCTTGAGAATCTCGACGATCTCCGGGTCCGCCGTCGCCGTCGCGGCTCGGTAATCCTGCGCCTTCAGGTCCAGCACCAGGATGTCCTTGCCCTGCTTACGGAAGATGCCGGCCCCGGCCTTCTGCCCGAGTGCGCCCTTTGCGATCAGCGCCTCGAGCCACTTGGGCGCCTTGAAATAGGCGTGCCATGGATCGTCCGGCAGGGTGTCGGCCATGGTCCTGATGACGTGGGCCATCGTGTCCAGGCCGACCACGTCGGAGGTTCGGAATGTCGCGGATTTGGGCCGGCCGATCAGCGGGCCGGTGAGGGCATCGACCTCATCGAACCCCAGGCCGAACTCGGTGGTGTGATGGATCGTGGCCAGGATCGAGAACACGCCGATCCGGTTGCCGATGAAGTTCGGCGTGTCCTTGGCCTGCACCACGCCCTTGCCGAGTTGGGTGGTGAGAAAGGTTTCCAGGGCCGCAAGCAGCGCCGGCTCCGTGGTCCGGGCCGGGATGAGCTCGGCCAGGTGCATATAGCGCGGCGGGTTGAAGAAGTGCACGCCGCAAAAGCGATGACGCAGTTCTTCCGGAAGAACCTCCGCCAAAGCATTGATCCCCAAGCCCGAGGTGTTGCTGGCAAGCACGGCATGGGCGGGCACATGCGGAGCGATGCGGCGGTACAGGTCCTGCTTCCAGTCCATCCGCTCGGCAATGGCCTCGATGATCAGATCGCAGCCCTCGAGGGCCGCAAGCCCGCTCTCGTAGTTGGCAGGCGTGATCCCCTCGGCCAGGGTTTTGCTGGCCAGCGGCGCGGGCGAGAGCTTGGCCAGGTTCGCGATCGCCTTCAGGACCACACCATCGGGATCCCCATCCTTCGCCGCCAGGTCGAACAGGACCGTATCCACGCCCGCGTTGGTCAATTGGGCGGCAATCTGCGCGCCCATGACCCCGGCGCCCAGCACCGCGGCGCGGCGGACAAGCAATTTCTCAGACATGTTGTTTAAGACCTTGAATAATTAAGCAGTTTCAGCACGGAAGCCGGCAGCGGCAAAGCGGATCAGGGCGCGCGCGGCGCGCTCGCGGTGCGCCGCTTCGCTCACCCCGGACGGGCGCTTGATGAGCCCGAAGTCGGCCATCGCGTAGGTCAGCGATCCGGACAGGAAATCGAGTCGCCAGTACAGCTCTTCCTTGCCAAGTTCCGGCACGCAAGCGCCGATGGCCTTGGCGAACTCGCGCAGCACGTGGCCGTACTGGTCGGACAGGAACTTGCGCAGCGACTCGTTTTTTTCGGCATAGGCGCGGGCGATGACCCGGATGAAGGCGCCACCGCCGTGGCGGTCCTGGGCCAGGGCGAGGGCGGGCTCGACGAAGGCCGCCAGCACCGGCTCCAGCGCGCCGGGATACTGCTCGCAGGCGGTTTTCAGGGCCGCCATGCGCTGCGCGCTCATCTCGTCCATGCGCCGGCGGAAGACCTCGTTGACCAGGTTCTCCTTGCTGCCGAAGTGGTAGTTGACCGCGGCGATATTCACGTCTGCCCGGCTGGTCACCTCGCGCAGCGAGGTGCCGGCGAAACCCTGCTGGGCGAACAGTTCTTCTGCAGCTCCGAGGATCCGGTCCTTGGTGGAAAACTGGGTGGTCGACATCGGCAGGGCTCCAAGCGCATGCTTCAAACGATTGTTTGATCGTACGTCCGGGGTCGCCTTGCGGTCAATCCTGTCCTCCCTGGCGGCGTGCAAGCGACGTCAGCAATCCGTTAGAATTACCGTAGCCTTGTCGGCTAAACCCGCGTCCACACGCGGGTTTTTCTCATTCCCATCTGTTATCCTCGGGCCCGAACCTGACGCGGAGCGTCAGGTCCTGGGGCCCGCCTGACCGGAGAAATTCCACATGGCGCTGGAGCGCACCCTGTCGATCGTCAAGCCCGATGCCGTCGCCAAGAACGTCATCGGCGAGATCTATTCGCGTTTCGAAAAGGCCGGCCTGAAGGTCGTCGCCGCGAAAATGAAGCATCTGTCGAAGCAGGAAGCCGAAGGCTTCTATGCCGTGCACCGCGAGCGTCCGTTCTTCAACGCGCTGGTGAACTTCATGATTTCCGGCCCGGTGATGGTGCAGGTGCTCGAAGGCGAGGGCGCGGTGCTCAAGAACCGCGAACTGATGGGCGCGACCAATCCCAAGGAAGCCGCCGCCGGCACCATCCGCGCGGATTTCGCGGACAGCATCGACGCCAATGCAGTGCACGGTTCCGATTCGCTGGAGAACGCCGCGATCGAGATCGCGTACTTCTTCCCGGCGACGGACGTCTACGGCCGCTGAAGCGAGGAACATAGTGAAAAGGAACGAGGAACTAGTGAAGGCGGGAGCTGCGAGTGATGAACTCGTTTCCAGTTCCTCCTCGCTAGTTCCTGCTTCCAAGACCAACCTGTTCGACTTCGACCGCGTCGCGCTCGAGGATTTCTTCGAGCAGGTACTCGGCGAGAAGCGCTACCGCGCCCACCAGGTGATGAAGTGGATCCATCACCGCTATGTCACCGACTTCGACGGCATGACCGACCTGGGCAAGGCGCTGCGCGCCAAGCTGCAGGAGCATGCGGAAGTGCGGGTGCCGGAGGTCATCTTCGACAAGGCTTCCACCGATGGCACCCACAAGTGGCTGCTCGGCATGGACCCGAAGAACGCTATCGAGACGGTGTTCATTCCGGCCGATGGCCGCGGCACCCTGTGCGTGTCTTCGCAGGTGGGGTGCGCGCTCAACTGCCAGTTCTGCTCCACCGCGACCCAGGGATTCAACCGCAACCTGAGCACGGCCGAGATCATCGGCCAGGTGTGGGTGGCGGCCAGGCATCTGGGCAACCTGCCGCACCAGCGCCGCAGGCTCACCAACGTGGTGATGATGGGGATGGGCGAGCCGCTGGCGAACTTCGACAACGTGGTGCGCGCGATGAGCATCATGCGCGACGACCTGGGCTACGGGCTGGCCAACAAACGGGTGACCCTGTCGACCGCCGGCATGGTGCCGATGATCGATCGGCTGGGCGAGGTTAGCGACGTATCTCTCGCCATTTCCCTGCATGCGCCGAACGACGCGCTGCGCAGCGAACTCGTTCCCTTGAACAAGAAATATCCGATTGCCGAACTTATGGAGTCTGCCAAGCGCTACGCCCTGCGCAAGCGCGGGACCTCGATCACCTTCGAATACACGCTGATGAAGGGCGTCAACGACCAGCCGGAACACGCGCGCCAACTCGCAAAGCTGATGCGCCAGTTCGATAACGCCCTGCAGATGAAGGACGCGGCCAAGGTCAACCTGATTCCGTTCAACCCGTTCCCGGGCACCCGCTTCGAGCGCTCGGACGAGGCGACCATCCTCGCGTTTCAGAAGCAGCTGCAGGTGGCACGCGTGCTGACCACCGTGCGTCGCACCCGCGGAGACGACATCGACGCGGCCTGCGGCCAGCTCAAGGGCCAGGTCATGGATCGCACCCGTCGCCAGGCCCAGTTCCGCAAGAGCCTGCAAGACAAGGGCATCGATGATGCGGCTGCGTAGCGCTGCAGTCCTTGCCCTGGTTGCCGTGCTGGCTACGGGCGGCTGCGCGAGCATGAGCCGCAAGTTCACCTTCATGCGCCCGGAAATATCGCGCAAGGATTCCCGCCAGGTCGCGCCGGATTATGACGTCCGTCCGGACAGCAAGGCGCGGCGCGGCGGGCAGACGGCCCGCGACCGGGTGGCGCTGGCCGAACAGCGGATGCGGGCGGGGCAGCTGGCGGAAGCCGAAACCGAAGCCCGGGCTGCGCTCAAGGCCGATCCGAAATCGCCCGACGCCTACACGATCCTGGCGGTTCTCGCCGACGAGCGTGGCCAGCCCGCGCAGGCCGGCGGCTATTACGCCAAGGCAGCGGAACTTGCGCCCACGCGCGGCGGGGTGCTCAACAACTATGGTGCCTGGCTATGCGGCAACGGACGCGCGGCCGAATCGCTGGCGTGGTTCGACCGGGCAATCGCCGATCCGTCCTATCCGTCGCCGGCATCGGCGCGCGCCAACGCCGGGGCCTGCGCCCTCGACGCCGGCCAGGACGCTCGCGCCGAGCGCGACCTGCGCATGGCGCTGAGCCAGGATCCGACCAACGCCACCGCGCTGGCCGCGATGGCCCGCAGCGCATATCGCGCGGGTCGATACCTCGAAGCCCGCGCCTTCAGCGAGCGCCGCCTTGCAGCGACGCCGCCGACGAAGGAGATTCTGCAGCTGGCTTCGCAAATCGAGCAGAAACTGGGCGATAATCAGGCGGCTGCGCGCTATACGCAGCAAATGACCGCACAATCGTCGCAAGAGGCGGTGCGGTCGGGGGAGACGGGCGAGCAATGACCTCAGGCAACGATACGCAGTTCCCCGAGCATGGCATCGGTGCGCGCCTGCGCAGCGCGCGCGAAGCGGCCGGTCTCAGCGTGGCCGATGTCGGCCAACAGCTGAAGATGCCGGCCCGGGTCGTCCTCTCGCTCGAGGCGGAAGACTGGGGCCGTCTCGGCGCTCCGGTATTCGTGCGCGGGCAGCTGCGCAGCTACGCGCGGCTGCTGGGGCTCCCGGTCGACCAGGTGGTGCAGGTGTCGGAACTGGCGCCCGTGGTGGCCACCGAGCTCACGCCGCGCACCTATACGCCGCGAATGCAGCGGGTCGCCGAACAGGCCTCGCGACGCGCGGTGTACATCGTGCTCACTCTGGCGCTGCTGGTGCCGATCTGGGTCGCGACTAGGCCACAGATCGAGCAGGTCGCGCGCGAGGCGACGCCACTCGATGCGCCCGCCGACCCGCGGCCAGCGCGCAATGAATCCGCTCCGCGCAAACCCGCTGCGCCGATGCTGCGGGCTTCGCTGACGCCCCTCCCGACGCGTCCGGCCGCCGCCGCCTTGTCGCTGCAGTTCCAGGGCGACAGCTGGGTGGAAATCCGCGGTGCCGACGGGCAGGTGGTGGAGTCCGGCCTGCTCAAGGCCGGAGAACAACGCAGCTATCGGGCGGGCGAGGTGACTCGGGTCAAGCTTGGCAATGCGACCGCTGTACGCGTGCTACATGAAGGCGACGTTCAGGATCTGGCCCCGTACCTGCGGGCGAGCGTCGCGCGGTTTGCGGTATCCTCCGACGGTTCGCTCGCGCCTCCAGCCGAGTAAGGCATCACCCGGCGGCGCCGGGTCAGGGCCCTTGTTCCGAACTCCCTCCCCAGGTGCCTCCGGCGCCGACTACCGAATTGCATCGTATGGCGATAGACGAACTGCTCGACGAGCACGAACAAGGCGAACGCGTCCGCAGCTGGCTGCGAAGCAACGGCGGCGGCATTCTCGGCGGGATCCTGTTGGGCCTGGCGGCCATCGGTGGCTGGCAGTGGTGGCAAAAGCAGCAGCACCAGCAGCGCGCACAGGCCGGCGAACGCTACCAGTCCGTCCTCAAGTCGCTCGAAGGCGGCGATCCATCCAAGGCGAAGGCGCAGGTTTCTGCACTTGATGGAACCGCCTACGGCACGCTCGCCGCGATGGTGCTGGCCAAGAGCCAGGCCGATCTGGGGCAGCGCGATGCGGCCATCGCCACCCTGCGCGCGGCGCGCAACGGTAGTGGCAGCCTCGATCCCGTGCTGGAGCAGCGCCTGGCGCGGCTGCTGATCGACGCGGGCAAACCCCAGGAAGCGCTGGCGCTGCTCGCCAACGCATCCGGTGCCGGTGCGCTTGAAACGCGTGGCGACGCCGAATTCGCCGCCGGCAAGCCGGACGCGGCGCGGGCCAGCTATCGCAAGGCGCTCTCGACGACCGATGAGGCCTCGCCGCAGCGCCGCCTGCTGGAACTGAAGCTATCCGAAGTCGGCGGCTCCGCCGCGGACACCTCCGCAAAACCCGAGGCCTGAGCTTGATGACTTCCCCCGCATCGGGTCGGCGCGCCGACCGCACGCGTACGTCCCACTTTCCGCGCTTCGCCCTGCTTCTCGCCGCGGTGATGGCCACGGCCGGCTGCAGCACCATCAAGGGCTGGTTCGGAGGCGACGACGAAAAGAAGAAGGCCTCGGAGCCGGCCGAGCTCACCGAGTTTACCGCTACCGCTTCGGTCAGCAGGTTGTGGTCCGCCAAAGCGGGCAAGGGCGAGCGCCGGATCGCAGCGCGCCAGGGGCCCGCGATCGCGGACGGCCGGGTGTACGCGGCTGCGGTGGAAGGCGGCGTGCGCGCGTTCGATCTGCAGTCGGGCGCGGTGGCATGGCACTACGCTTCCGAGCTGCCGCTTTCGGGCGGACCGGGAGCCGGCGATGGGCTGGTCGCGGTGGGGAGCCTGGAGGGCGACGTGATCGCCCTCGATGCGGCCAGCGGGGCCGAGAAGTGGAAGGCCAAGGTGGGCAATGAAGTGATCGCGGCGCCCGCAATCGGACAGGGCATGGTGGTCGTGCACAGCAACGACGGCCGAGTGACCGCTTTCGACGCCGCAACCGGCGAACAGCGCTGGTTCTGGACCCACGAGCAACCCACCCTCACCGTACGCGGCATCGCCAGTGTCACGCTGGGTCCTGGGTACGTGTTCGTCGGCAACGACGACGGGACGGTGACCGCCCTGTCGCTGGCCGATGGCCGGCCGCTGTGGGACGCGCAGGTGGCGGCTCCCGACGGCCGCACGGAACTCGACCGCATGGCCGATGTCGACGGCGGTCCGATCCTGGACGGCGCGGTGCTGTATGCGACGAGCTACAAGGGCAAGACCGTGGCGATCGAGGGCCCCAGCGGCCGGGTGCTCTGGTCGAGCGACAGTGGCGGCCCGGGACGCGTCGGCGTCGGCAGCGACAGACTGGCCGTGTCGGACCGCAATGGCGTGGTGTGGGGCCTGGACAAGACAACCGGCGGCGGGATGTGGCAACAGGGCGCGCTTGCCCGCCGCAACCTCACCTCGGCCACGGTGCAGGGCAACTATGCCGTGGTGGGCGATTACGACGGGTACCTGCACTGGCTCCGGCTCGAGGACGGCGCGCTCGCCGCGCGCATCCGCGCCGGTGGCGAAACCTTGCGATCCACCCCGGAGGTATCCCCCGACGGCGTGCTGGTCGTTCAGGACGTGGAAGGCGAACTCAGCGCCTATCGCGTCCAGTAAGAACGCGTCCGGTCGCCCGGCGCCAATCCCGATCGCTTTCCACGCCCCGGGCGGCCGCGCTGTCCGGGGCGATGTTTTTCCCCTCCCTCCGGCGCTTATCCTGATCCGATGTTGCCTCTCGTCGCCCTGGTCGGCCGTCCCAATGTCGGTAAGTCGACCCTGTTCAATGCGCTGACCCGCACGCGCGATGCGCTGGTCCACGACCAGCCCGGGGTGACCCGCGATCGCAACTACGGCGTCTGCCGTTACGACGAAGCGCACCCGTTCGTCCTGGTCGATACCGGGGGCATCGCGGGCCAGGAAGAAGGCCTGGCGGGCGCCACCGCGCGCCAGGCACGGGCCGCGGCGGAGGAAGCCGACCTGATCCTGTTCGTGGTCGACGGACGCGAAGGCCCGAGCGCGCTCGACGAGGAAATCCTGGCCTGGCTGCGCAAGGTGGACACGCCGGTGTTGCTGACGGTCAACAAGACCGATGGCATCGATGTGCAGGCCGCGCTGGCCGAATTCGCCCGCTTCGGGTTCCGTGACGTGCTTGCGGTGTCGTCCGCGCACAAGCGCGGCATCGATGAACTGGTCGGTCACGCCGTCCAACGCCTGCCCGAAGATGGCGATGCCGAACTCCTGGACGACGATCCCGGACGGGTGCGCATCGCGTTCGTCGGCCGCCCGAACGTCGGCAAGTCCACATTGGTGAACCGGATCCTCGGCGAGGAACGGATGATTGCGTCCGAAGTCGCCGGAACCACCCGGGATTCGATCGCGGTCGACCTCGAGCGCGACGGCCGCAAGTACCGGCTGGTCGATACCGCCGGCATCCGACGCAAGTCGAAGGTGGAAGAAGCGGTCGAGACCTTTTCGATCATCAAGACGCTGCAGGCGATCGAGCAGTGCCACGTCGCGGTGATCATGCTCGACGCCACCGAGGGCGTGACCGAACAGGACGCCAGCGTGCTTGGCGCGGTGCTCGACTCGGGGCGCGCGCTGGTGATCGCCGTGAACAAGTGGGATGGCCGCAGCGACTACGAGCGCCAGCAGGCCGAGGCGCTGCTCTCGCGCAAGCTCGCATTCGTCGACTGGGCCGAAGCAGTCCGGATCTCGGCGCTGCATGGGTCGGGGCTGCGCGAGCTCTTTCGCGCGGTGCACCGCGCGTACGCTTCGGCGACCCGCAAGTTCAGCACCAGCGAGGTCACGCAGGCCATCGAGGCGGCCTACGAGGCCAATCCGCCATCCGTGGTGCGGGGCCATGTTCCCAAGCTGCGCTTCGCCCATCCGGGCGGCGAGAACCCGCCGACCTTCATCGTCCATGGCACGCGTCTGCGTACCTTGTCCGATAGCTACAAGCGCTATCTGGAAAACTTCTTTCGCAAGCGCTTCAAGCTGGTCGGCACGCCGGTGCGTTTCATCTTCAAGGAAGGCGACAACCCGTACAAGGACAAGAAGAACGTGCTCACCGACCGCCAGGTCGCGCGCAAGAAGCGTCTGCTGCGGCACGTCAAGAAGCGGGGGTGAGCGCAGGCCGCGCCGTGCGCGGATGCCCGAACCGGAGCGTCGGGGGCCATCGCCCCGACCTACAATGCCCGATCATGCCAAGTGCTCCGATCATGGCCGAGGTCACTCTCGGCATCCTCGCCGGCGGACGTGCGACGCGCCTGGGCGGGGTCGACAAGGCCTGGCTCCAGCGCGAGGGCCTGTCGCAGGTGCTGCGTCTCAGCGAGCGGTTCCGGCCGCAGGTCGTGGAGGTCGTCGTCAGCGCCAATCGTGACCTGCAGCGCCATGCAGCCGCAGGCCTGCGCGCCATCGCCGACCGCGAGCAGGACATCGGTCCGATGGGTGGAATCGACGCGCTTGCGCACGCCTGCACGACCCCCTGGCTGCTGACGATCCCGGTGGACCTGGTCGATATCAACGACTGCCTGCTCCCCAGCTTGCTGGCGGCAGGTAATGCGGGGACGGGCGCGTATGCCGAGGACGACAATGGCGCGCAGCCGCTCGTGGCGCTGTGGCGGGTCGCCGACTTGCGCCGTGGGCTTGCGAGCGCGATCGCATCGGGCGACTACGCCGTGCAGGCCCTGCAGGCCCGGCTGCAGATGCGCCTGGTCCGGTTGCCGGGCGTGCGCTTGGGTAACCTCAACACTCCGGCGGATCTCGCCGCCGCCGGCATCGATCACCCATGAGCGCCGACTCCCTGCCATTTCCCAGTCGTATCGGTTTCGATGAGGCCGAGGCGATTGTTCGCCACGTCGCTGCGGCTCGGCGGCTGTCGGTGGAGCGCCAGGCGCTGGCGCGTGCGCACGGCCGGATCCTGGCCGAGGACATCGCGGCGGCATTGCCGCTGCCGGCCTTCGACAACAGCGCGATGGATGGCTTCGCACTGCGGCATGCCGATCTGTCGGCAGGGCAGACACGGCTGCGCCTGGTCGGGGAGCAGTTCGCCGGTCCTGCGATCGACCTGGTGGTCGGCGCCGGCGAGTGCGTCCGGATCACCACCGGCGCGCCGATGCCCGCGGGCAGCGACACGGTGGTGATGAAAGAGAACACATCCCTGCAAAACGGCGAGGTGATCGTGCCCGTGCCGCCGCGGCCCGGACAGCACGTGCGCCGCGCAGGCGAAGACGTCGGCACGGGCGATACCGTGCTGGCGGCGGGACAGGTGCTCACACCGGCGCGTATCGCGCTGGCAGCTGCGCTTGGCATCGCCGACGTGCAGGTCTCGCAGCGGCCGACCGTGGCCGTATTCACCACCGGCGACGAGCTGGTCGAACCGGGCCTGCCGCTGGCGCCGGGCCAGATCTACAACTCCAACCGCGAGCTGCTGATGGGCCTGCTACGCGCGGATGGTCTGGAACCCACGGCATGGCCGACGCTTCCCGACGACCCCGGCAGGATCGCCGCGATGCTCCGCGATGCCGCGTCCAGCTTCGATCTCGTCATCACCTGCGGCGCGGTGTCTGCGGGCGAGAAAGACCATATTCCCGAGCTCCTCCAGCACGAAGGCCGGGTGCACTTCTGGAAAGTGCGGATGCGGCCCGGAATGCCGCTGCTGTTCGGCGAGCTCGGTCAGGGCGCGTTCCTGGGGCTGCCCGGCAATCCGGTGTCGGTACTCGCCACATGGCTCGCGCTGGGGCGTACTCTCATCGACGGTCTGCAGGGCAGGGCCGAGCCGCGTCCGCGGCTGTGGGCGCGCCTTTCCGGGCCGTGGAACAAGCGTCACGAGCGTCTCGAATTCCTGCGCGGCCGCCTGCGTTCGAACCGCGACGGCCTGCTGGAAGTGGAACCCAACCCTGCCGACGGCTCGCACCGCATGCGCGGGGCGGCCGACAGCGACGCACTGATCGTATTGCCCGAGGGCGAACGCCTGTTCGCCGCCGGCGAGGCGGTCGAAGTGCTGCCCTATTAGCCCAGAGGTGTTCGCATGAGCGTCCCGCAGATCAGTCCGCGCGAAGCGCGCCAGCTCGCCGAGCATGGCGCCGCGCTGGTGGACGTGCGCGAGGCGCACGAGCACGCGCAGGGCATGGCCGAAGGTGCCCTGGCCATTCCCCGGGCCGAACTCGAGCGCGATCCGGACCGCCACTTTCCCGACCGCAGCCGGCCGATCGTGCTCATCTGCCAGGCCGGTGGCCGCTCGCTGCTCGCCGCGGAGGTGCTGCAGCGCGTGGGTTATCTGCAGGTGTCCTCGGTGCACGGCGGCATGAACCAGTGGAGCGCGGTTGGCCTTCCGGTGAGCGCGCCTGCTCCGGATATCGATCACGATTTCCACGAACGCTACGCGCGCCATCTGCTGTTGCCGCAAATTGGTGCTCAAGGCCAACGCCGGCTCGAAGCGGCGCGTGTGCTGGTGCTCGGTGCGGGCGGACTGGGCTCGCCCGCGGCGTTCTACCTGGCCGCCGCTGGCGTCGGGCACCTGCGCCTGGTGGACAACGATCTGGTCGAACGCAGCAACCTGCAGCGCCAGATCCTGCACGTCGATGCCGACATCGGGGTCCCGAAAGTGGACTCGGCGCAGGTCCGGCTTGCCGCGCTCAATCCCCGCACCCGGGTCGAAGCCGTACAGGCACGATTACAGGCGGACAACGTCGAGCACCTGCTCGCCGGAGTCGATGTCGTGATCGATGGTGCCGACAACTTCCCGGCGCGCTACCTGCTCAACGATGCCTGCGTGAAGCTGGGGATTCCGCTGGTGTACGGCGCGGTGCACCGGTTCGAAGGGCAGCTGGGCGTCTTCGATGCCGGGCGCCACCGCGGCCAGGCGCCGTGCTACCGCTGTCTGTTCCCCGAGCCGCCGCCGCCCGAGGCCGCGCCGAACTGCGCCGAGGCCGGCGTGCTCGGCGTGTTGCCTGGGGTCGTGGGCCTGCTGCAGGCCACCGAGGCGATCAAGCTGCTGCTTGGGATCGGCGAACCGCTGAGCGGACGCCTGCTGCATTTCGACGCTCTGAGCATGCGCTTCCGCGAGACCCGGCTGGCACCCGATCCGGACTGCCCGGTCTGCGCGCCGCATGTGGTCTTTCCTGGCTATATCGACTATGCCGCGTTCTGCGCGGGTGCCGTGGCAACGTGACGTGCGCGCCGCGTCAACGGCCGGCGCATCGCTTCGGGTAACCTGTGCCGCCCTTCGCCACGGAATGACGATGCGTCGCCTGCTGTTGCTGCTTGTGCTGTGCCTGTTCGCATCCCCGCTGTTCGCGGCCGATCCGTGCCCGCTGCTGCGCAACCAGAAGAACGCGCCAGACGTGGCCACGCGCATCGCCGCCTGGGCGTGCGAGGCCAACCAGAACTGGTACGCGCCGTTCATCGATGCCGATGGCAAGGTCAACGGCGTGAGCATCTACGAGGCCGAAGCCAGCGCGCTGGCGAACAGCGTCGAAGCCTGGCAGCAGGTGGCGATCTACTGGAACGACAGCGGTCTGTTGCCGCAGGCCTACGGTCGCCCCGGCGCCAGCGAATGTGCCTATGCGAATACCTCGCGTTATCCCTCGCCCTCGTGCAGGGCGTTCGTGATCGATACGCCGTGGTCGGCGGCGTTCGTGTCCTGGGTGATGCGCCGGGCCGGCGTGCCCGGCTTCAACGGCTCGCCCAGCCATGTGAACTACGTGCGCGACGCCTACCGCAACCCGACCCAGAGCGCGTATCAGATCAGCGATCCGCGTGCGTCGAAACCGGCGCCGGGGGATTTGCTGTGCTACGTGCGGGTCTCCTCGCGCGTCTATGGTTTCGGCGACCTGGCGACCCTGCTCAGCTCCGCGAACGGGGAAGGGCTGAACATGCATTGCGACATCGTGGTGGGGACGCGCGCCGGCAACCTGGCCTACCTGGTCGGCGGGAACGTGGCCCAGGCGGTCACCCTGCGCATGTTGCGTCTGGCGCCCAACGGTTATTTCTCCGACTTGCCGATGCGCACCATGAGCGACCTGCCATGCGCGCCCGATATCCCGGCGGGCTGCAATGCCAACCGCCAGGACTGGTCGGTGCTGCTCAAGCTGCGTCCGGCCGCGCAGCTGGCCACGCTGCCGCCACCTTATGTGCCGCCGCCGAGCCAGGTGCTGCCGCGTGCGTCGGCCCAGCAGTGCTGCGTGAATTGCGTCGTCGGCTCCGGGATTCCGCGCTGCCCGGCCGGCGGCGCGCCGGCCCCGGTCCAGACGCCGGATCCGGACCCCGGCAAGCAGGTGCCGTCGGCCCCCGCGCAGCAATGCTGCGTCAACTGCACGGTGGGTTCGGGAATTGCGCGTTGCCCGGTGAACGCTCCGGCATCGCAAACGCCGTAAGGCCAGCGGGCGCCGCCGCTCAGGGCGCCTGCTTTGCCTGCGCCGCCTCGAAGGCAGCCAGTTGTTCCGGGGTCGCGTCGCGCTGGTGCCGGGCTTTCCACTGCGCGAACGGTTCGCCATAAACCGCCTCGCGGGCGGCGTCGCGGTCCATGGCGATGCCGCGTTCGGCGGCTGCCTCGCGGTACCAGTCGGCCAGGCAATTGCGGCAGAACCCGGCCAGGATCATCAGGTCGATGTTCTGCACGTCCGGCCGCTCGTGCATCAGATGCTCGCGCAGGCGACGAAAGGTGGCGGCTTCGAGTTCGGTATTGGCTTTGGACATGGCGGGTTCTCCTTCGCTGGCATTGTAGGAGCGCCACAGCGGTGCCTACATCGCCTGTCGAATCGGGGACAATACGCATCTCCCCAGCGAAGTCCCCCATGACCGCACGCATCCTCGATGGCCGCCGCATCGCCGATGAACTGCTCGACGACCTCAAGACCCAGGTCGACGCGCGGGTGGCTGCGGGCAGGTCGCGACCGGGCCTGGCGGTAGTGCTGGTGGGACAGGATCCAGCCTCGCAGTCCTACGTGCGCAACAAGCGCCGCGCCGCGCAGAAGGTCGGCATCGAGGCCTTCGACTTCGATCTGCCCAGGGACACGACCGAATCCGAGCTGCTGGAGCTGATCGAGCGGCTCAACCACGATCCGGCCGTGCACGGCATCCTGATCCAGCTGCCGCTACCGGGCATCCCCGACGCCAGCCGCCTGATCCAGCGGATCGACCCGGGCAAGGATGTGGATGGGTTCCACCCCGAAAACGTCGGCCATCTGGCCCTGCGCGAGTTCGGCCTGCGTCCGTGCACGCCGCGCGGGATCACCACGCTGCTGGCGTGGACCGACCGGCCGGTGCGGGGGCAGAGCGCGACGATCGTCGGCGTGTCCAACCACGTCGGCCGGCCGATGGCGCTGGAACTGCTGATCGCCGGCTGCACGGTGACCAGCTGTCACAAGTTCACCCCGGCCGATGTGCTGAAGCGGCACGTCGGCGAGGCCGACATCCTGGTGGTCGCGGTCGGCAGGCCGGGGCTGATCCCCGGCGACTGGGTGAAGCCGGGCGCGGTGGTGATCGATGTCGGCATCAACCGGCTCGAGGACGGCCGCCTGGTCGGCGATGTGGGCTTCGACGCGGCTGCCCGGCGTGCCAGCTGGATTACCCCGGTGCCGGGCGGGGTGGGGCCAATGACTGTCGCAACGCTGATGCAGAACACGCTGGAAGCCGCAGAGGCGGCAGATTCCGCATAGGGTGCGCCCCGGCGCACCGTCCCAGGCACATCATCATGCCGGGGTGGTCGAAGCGGTGCGCCAAGGGCACACCCTATGACCCTCTTCCACAAGCGGGAGAGGCGGGAAAACCGTTACAATGACGCGCTTCCCCACATTCGGGTTTGCCGATGCTCCGCATCCAGGCTGAAGCACTCACCTTCGACGACGTCTCCCTCGTCCCCGCGCATTCGACTGTCCTGCCCAAGGACGTTTCCCTTGCCACCCGGCTGACCCGCGGCTTGCGCCTGAACCTGCCGATCATCTCGGCCGCCATGGACACCGTGACCGAAGCGCGCCTGGCCGTGGCCATGGCCCAGCTCGGCGGCATCGGCATCCTGCACAAGAACCTG
This sequence comes from Lysobacter sp. M2-1, assembly GCF_022662495.1. GTDB lineage: Bacteria > Pseudomonadota > Gammaproteobacteria > Xanthomonadales > Xanthomonadaceae > JAKPBU01. Next base: position 71,438 of record NZ_JAKPBU010000007.1, on the reverse strand, counting down.
TCGGTCGAACGCCAGGCGGCTGAAGTGGCCCGGGTCAAGAAGTTCGAGGCCGGGGTCATCCGCGAACCGTTCACCGTCGGCCCCGACACCACCATCGGCGAGGTGCTCAAGCTCACCCGCGCCCGCAACATCTCCGGCGTGCCGGTAGTGGACGATGCCGGGCAGCTGGTCGGCATCGTCACCGGGCGCGACATGCGGTTCGAGAAGAAGCTCGACGATCCGGTCCGCCACATCATGACCAAGAAGGATCGCCTGGTGACCGTGCGCGAGGGCGCTGCGGACGACGAGGTGATCGGCCTGCTGCACAAGCACCGGATCGAGAAGGTACTGGTGGTGAACGACGAGTTCGCGCTGCGCGGCCTGATCACGGTGAAGGATATCCAGAAGAAGTCCGACAACCCCAACGCCGCCTACGACAGCAGCGAACGCCTGCTGGTGGGCGCCGCGGTGGGCGTCGGCGGCGACACCGATCAGCGGATCGAGGCGCTGGCCGCCGCAGGCGTGGACGTGATCATCGTCGACACGGCGCATGGCCATGCGCAGGGCGTGATCGACCGCGTCGCATGGGCGAAGAAGGCCTTCCCGCAATTGCAGGTGATCGGCGGCAACATCGTCACCGGCGATGCAGCGCTGGCGCTGATGGATGCCGGCGCCGACGCGGTGAAGGTCGGCGTCGGCCCTGGATCGATCTGCACCACGCGGGTGGTCGCCGGCGTCGGCGTGCCGCAGGTGACCGCGGTGTCGATGGTGGCCGAGGCGCTGCAGGACCGCATTCCGCTGATCGCCGACGGCGGCATCCGCTATTCGGGCGACATCGGCAAGGCGATTGCCGCCGGCGCGTCCACGGTGATGATCGGGGGCCTGTTCGCCGGCACCGAAGAAAGCCCGGGCGAAACCGAACTGTTCCAGGGACGCAGCTACAAGAGCTACCGCGGCATGGGTTCGCTGGGGGCGATGGAGAAGGGATCCAAGGACCGCTACTTCCAGGACGCGAGCGACGCCGACAAGCTGGTGCCCGAAGGCATCGAAGGACGCGTGCCGTACCGAGGCTCGTTGGCGGGCGTCGTCCACCAGCTGGCCGGCGGCCTGCGCGCCACCATGGGCTACGTGGGCTGCGCGACGATCGAGGACATGCGCACCAAGCCGCAGTTCGTGAAGATCACCGGCGCAGGGCAGCGCGAAAGCCACGTGCACGACGTGCAGATCACCAAGGAACCGCCGAACTATCGCGCCTCCTGATGCAGTCCTGGGAAGGGAGACGCAAGTTTCCCTTCTTCGTTTGAGAACACGAAAAACCGATGACCAACATCCATACCGACAAGATCCTGATCCTCGACTTCGGCGCGCAGTACACGCAGCTGATCGCACGCCGCATCCGCGAGATCGGGGTGTATTGCGAGATCTGGGCCTGGGACCACGACCCGGCGGAAATCGCCGCATACGGCGCGAAGGGCATCATCCTCTCGGGCGGGCCGGAATCGACTACGGAATTCGGCGCACCCAAGGCTCCGCAGGAAGTCTTCGACAGCGAGCTGCCGATCCTCGGCATCTGCTACGGCATGCAGACCCTGGCCGCGCAGCTGGGCGGCGCCACCGAAGCCGCCGACGCGCGCGAGTTCGGTCATGCCGAAGTCGAGCTGGTCGCGCATGACGCCCTGCTCGGCGGCCTGAGCGACCACGATGGCGAACCGCGCATCGATGTGTGGATGAGCCACGGCGATCACGTCGCGCAGGCGCCGCCGGGCTGGACGGTCACCGCCGTCACCGAGCGCATTCCGGTTGCGGCCATGGCCAACGAGGCCAGGCGCTGGTACGGCGTCCAGTTCCATCCCGAAGTCACCCATACCAAGCAGGGCCAGACCTTGCTGCGCCGCTTCGTGGTGGAGGTGTGCGGCTGCCAGACGCTGTGGACCGCTGCCAACATCATCGAGGACCAGATCGCACGCGTGCGCGAGCAGGTCGGCAGCGACGAAGTCATCCTGGGCCTGTCGGGCGGGGTGGATTCGTCGGTGGTCGCAGCGCTGCTGCACAAGGCGATCGGCGATCAGCTGACCTGCGTATTCGTCGATACGGGCCTGCTGCGCTGGCAGGAAGGCGACCAGGTGATGGCCACCTTCGCCGAGCACCTGGGCGTCAAGGTGCTCCGGGTCGACGCGGCCGACCGCTATTTCGACAAGCTCGAGGGCGTTGCCGACCCGGAAGCCAAGCGCAAGATCATCGGCAACCTGTTCGTCGAGATCTTCGACGAGGAATCGCACAAGCTCGCCAATGCGCGGTGGCTGGCCCAGGGCACCATCTATCCGGATGTGATCGAATCGGCCGGCAGCAGGACCGGCAAGGCGCATGTGATCAAGAGCCACCACAACGTCGGCGGGCTGCCTGCGGACATGAAGCTCGGCCTGGTGGAGCCGCTGCGCGAGCTGTTCAAGGACGAGGTGCGCCGCCTGGGCGTGGAACTCGGACTGCCAAGGGAGATGGTCTACCGGCATCCGTTCCCCGGGCCTGGGCTGGGCGTACGCATCCTTGGCGAGGTGAAGCGCGAATACGCGGAATTGCTGGCCAAGGCCGATCACATCTTCATCGACGAACTGCGCCAGGCCGATCTGTACGACAAGACCTCGCAGGCCTTCGCGGTGTTCCTGCCGGTGAAGTCGGTTGGCGTAGTCGGCGATGCCCGCGCCTACGAATGGGTCATCGCGCTGCGTGCGGTCGAGACCATCGACTTCATGACCGCGCACTGGGCGCAGCTGCCTTACGATTTTCTCGGCAGGGTTTCTAACCGAATTATCAATGAGTTAAGAGGCATTTCTCGCGTTGTTTATGACATCAGCGGAAAGCCTCCGGCCACCATCGAATGGGAGTAGTGCGTGACGCTTTCGCTGTATGAGGTTTCCATCCCCGCGCTGGTCCGCGGCCTCGAGAATCTGTCGATGCAGATCGACAAGGCGGTCGCATTCGCCCGCGATCACGGCATCGACGAGGCCGAACTCGTGCATGCGCGCCTGGCGCCGGACATGCTCGACTTCGCCGGTCAGGTGCAGCGTGCCAGCGATACCGCCAAGTTCGGCGGCGCGCGACTGTCGCAGGGCCAGGCGCCCGGCTTCGCGGACGAGGAGACGACCCTGGACGAGCTGAAGGCGCGCATCACCAGAACCGTCGCGTACCTGCAAGGCGTTGCCGCCGCGGACATCGACGGCGGCGAGCAGCGGGAGATCCGTTTCAAGGCCGGGCAGCGCGAACTCAAGTTCACCGCGCAGGATTACGTGCGCAGCTTCCTGTTGCCGAATCTGTATTTCCATCTCGCCACCGCCTACGGAATCCTGCGCCACAAGGGCGTCCCCTTGGGCAAGCTCGACTATCTCGGAAAGATCCAGTAGCGGACGATGGAACCGGAACCCAACGCCGATCTTCGCTGGATGCGCCAGGCGCTGGCACTGGCGGATCGTGCCGAGCACCAGGACGACGAAATTCCGGTCGGTGCGCTGGTGGTAGATGCAGAAGGAAATATGCTCGGCGAGGGCTGGAACCGCAACATCAGCGAGCATGACCCTTCCGCGCACGCCGAGATCATGGCGATGCGGCAGGCGGGCAGGGCGCTGCGCAACCACCGGCTTGTCGGCTGCACGCTGTACGTCACCCTGGAGCCTTGCGCGATGTGCGCGATGGCGATGGTCCATGCGCGGGTCGCGCGCCTGGTCTACGCTGCGACCGATCCGAAGACCGGAGCGGCGGGCAGCGTATTCGACCTGCTCTCCGATCCGCGGCATAACCATCGTGTCGAAGTCGTTGGCGGGGTCATGGCCGCCGAGGCAGGCGCACGCCTCACCAACTACTTCCGCCGAAAACGGGGCAAGCCGCTCTTGCAGGGCGGGTCTTGACCCCCCCTACGGTTCTTCGTCTTCCTGTTTCTCCTCACGCCTGCGCATGCGCGCGATCGCATGCCGGTGATCCATTTCCTCGTCGATCACCTTCACCGCCAGCACCGACTCGCGCGCCAGGTACAGGCTCGCCGCGAACAGCGACAGCACGCCGAGCACCGCCATGATCGTGGGCAGCGCCACCGCGCGATAGCCGACGATGGCGTCGGCCGCGACGCTCAGGCTGGTGCCGACGAAAAAGCTGATCGCCGCGTAGAGCAGCTGGCTTCCGCGCAACACCAGGCGGCTGCGGAGGCGCTGGATCTCGATGCGCCGCTCGAGCACGCTGCGGTACTCCGGGTCGCTGGTGTCCTCAAGTTCCTTGAGTACGGTGCGCAGGCGATCGATCACCCGCGCCAGGCGTTGATTGGCCGACATCAGCAGCGAGGCTGTGGCGGTCAGGAAGAAGGCCGGCGCCAGCATCGCGGTCAGGATGGCGTAATGGGCGAAGGCGGGATTGGTCGGCATGCCGGGTATCATGCCGCGACCCTACCGGCAGCGCGAGCGATGACGACAGCCAACGGCAAGGAAGGACGCCTGATCTGGATCGATCTGGAGATGACCGGACTGGATACCGACCGGGATTCGATCCTGGAAATCGCCACCGTCGTCACCGACTCGCAGCTCAACGTGCTGGCGGAAGGTCCCGAGTTCGCCATAGCCCAACCCCTAGCGATGCTCGAGGGGATGGACGACTGGAATCGCAAGCAGCACGGCAAGTCCGGGCTGTGGCGGCGGGTGTTGGAGGAGGGGGTGCCGATGGCCGAGGCCGAAGCGGCCACGCTGCGCTTCCTGGCCCAGTGGGTGCCGGCGAACACCTCGCCCATGTGCGGCAATTCGATCTGCCAGGACCGTCGCTTCCTGCACCGGCTGATGCCGCGGCTGGAGAAGCACTTCCATTACCGCAACCTCGACGTCAGCACCCTCAAGGAACTCGCGCGACGCTGGGCGCCGCAGGTACTGGCGGGCGTGTCCAAGGAAAGCGCGCACACCGCGCTCAGCGACGTGCGCGATTCGATTGCCGAACTGCGCCACTACCGCAAGCACATGGCGGCACTGGCCGTCGCTCCAGCGCCTTAGGGCGCAGGTGGCTTCTTCGGACGGTCGCCGTCGTCGGCGACCGCACGCATCAGGATCTCCGCGATCGGACGCCCATCGGCGTCGCGATGGTAGACGTGCAGATCGCGCTGCGGATAGGGGATGTTGATGCCGTGGCCAATGAGGTCGTTGCGGATGGCTTCAGTGACCCGGCTCGAGGCTTCGCCGAAATCCGTGTTCCTGGCATACGCATACAACATCAGGTCGACCCCGTTTTCGGCGAGGTTCTTGACCTGGACGAAGGGTGCGGGCTCGTCGACCACGAGCGGTTCGCGCCGCGCGATGTCGAGCAGCAATTCGCGTGCCTGCTTCAGGTCGTCCTCGTAGCCCACGCCCACGGGGATCTCCATGCGGCGGGTGGGCAGAGTGGTGTAATTGATGATCGGCGCGGTGGTGATCTCGCTGTTCGGAAGCACGATCACGCGCTGGTCGAAGGCGTGCAGGCGGGTCTGGAACACCCGGATTTCCTGGACGATGCCTTCCTCACCCGCGACGACCACATGGTCGCCGAGGCGAAACGGTCGCAGCACGATCAGCATCACGCCGGAAGCGATGTTGGAAAGCGAATCCTTCAGCGCCAGGCCGACCGCCAGGCCCGCGGCGCCGAGGAGCGCGAACATCGAGGTGGTCGGCACGCCGATCGCGCTGAGCGCGGTGATCACGACCAGCACCAGCATGGCCGCGTAGCCGACGTTGCGCAGGAAGCCGATCAGGGTCGCATCGACGCGGGCCCGTCCGAGGACCCTCTCCAGCGCAAGGATCAGCCGCCGGGCCAGCCAGCGCCCGACCAGGAAGATGACGACTGCGGCCAGCAGCTTCAGGCCCCAGGTTTCCAGCAGCTGCATCCAGTCGACGCCGCGGAACTGCTGCACGATCGCGCTGGTGTCCTTGGGCGCAGGCACGGCGGGTGCGGCCGGGGTTTGCTGCAACATCGTTCGCTCCGGAATGCAGCACGCCCCTGTTCGGGGCGTGCGGGTTGGATCGCGGGGATGGTAACAACGCCCCGGTTAAACGACTGCAAGCCGCCCGGGCTGTGGCAAACGGCTGATGACCCGGCTCAGCTGGCCTTCGATTTCGCCAGCCTGAGCCAGGTATCGACCACGGTGTCGGGGTTGAGCGAGACCGATTCGATGCCCTGGTCCATCAGCCATTGCGCCAGGTCCGGATGGTCGCTCGGTCCCTGGCCGCAGATACCGATGTACTTGCCCTTGGCGCGAGCGGCGCGGATGGCCATGGACAGCAGTTTCTTCACCGCGGGGTCGCGTTCGTCGAACAGGTTGGCGACGATGGCCGAATCTCGGTCCAGGCCCAGGGTCAGCTGGGTGAGGTCGTTGGAGCCGATGGAGAATCCATCGAACAGGTCGAGGAATTCGTCGGCCAGCAGCGCGTTCGAAGGCACTTCGCACATCATGATGACCTTCAGGCCCCGCTCGCCCTGTTCGAGGCCGTTCTCCGCCAGCACCTCCAGCACCTTGCGGCCCTCGTCGAGCGTGCGCACGAAGGGGATCATGACCCACAGGTTGTCCAGGCCCATGTCCTCGCGCACGCGCTTGACCGCTCGGCACTCGAGCGCGAACGCGTCGCGGAACGACGGGTCGACATAGCGGCTGGCGCCACGGAAGCCGATCATCGGATTTTCTTCGTGGGGCTCGTAGCGGGCGCCGCCGATGAGATTGGCGTACTCGTTGGACTTGAAGTCCGACAGCCGCACGATGACCGGGTTTGGGGCCACCGAGGCAGTGATGGTGGCGATGCCCTCGGCCAGGCGATTGACGTAGAAATCCACCGGCCCGGCGTATCCAGCCATTCTTTCGTCGATCTTCTTCTTGGTTGCAGCATCCTGCTGTGCGTACTCGAGCAATGCCTTGGGATGCACGCCGATATGGCTGGCGATGATCATTTCCAGACGCGCCAGGCCGATGCCGGCATTGGGCAGCTGGCCAAAGTCGAACGCGCGCTCCGGGTTGGCCACGTTCATCATGATCTTCAGTGGCGCCGGCGGCATGTTGCCCAGGTCGGTGGTGACGCGTTCGAAGGGCAGGGCGCCGGCGTAGATGAAGCCGGTATCGCCTTCGGCGCAGCTCACGGTCACCTCGCTGCCGTGGGGGGGGGGCGGGCGGGCGCCGCCCGGGCCCCCACCCCCCCCCCCCCCCCCCACCCGGGTTTGTTGACGCGGTTAGCGCCTTCGGCGCACCTCCGGGCCCCCGGGCTGCCGGCGGCGCCGCGCTCGCGCGCGTCGCCGGTACCGACCACCGCCGGCACGCCCAGTTCGCGGGCGATGATCGCGGCGTGGCAGGTGCGGCCGCCACGATTGGTCACGATCGCCGAGGCGCGCTTCATCACCGGTTCCCAGTCGGGATCGGTCATGTCGGCCACCAGCACGTCGCCGGCTTGCACGTGGTTCATGTCCTCGAGGGTACGCACCACGCGCGCCACGCCGCTGCCGATCTTGCTGCCGATGGCGCGGCCTTCGGCCACCACCTGGCCGCGTTGCGACAGGGTGTAGCGCTCGATCTGGGTGACGTGCGCGCGCGACTTCACCGTCTCCGGACGCGCCTGCAGGATGTAGAGCTTGCCGGTGATGCCGTCCTTGCCCCATTCGATGTCCATCGGACGGTCGTAGTGCTGTTCGATCACCAGCGCCTGCTTCGCCAGTTCCTGCACGTCGGCGTCGGAGATCGAGAACTTCGAGCGCAGCTCGGCGGGCGTCTGTTCGGTGCGCACGCGCTCTCCGGGTTCGTCCGAATACACCATGCGCAGCTGCTTGCTGCCCAGCGAGCGGCGCAGGATCGCGGGCTTGCCCTGGCGCAGGGTCGGCTTGTAGACGTAGAACTCGTCGGGATTCACCGCGCCTTGCACGACCATTTCGCCAAGCCCGTAGCTGGCGGTAATGAACACCACGTCGCGGAACCCGGATTCGGTGTCCAGGGTGAACAGCACCCCGGCGGAGCCGACATCCGAACGCACCATCAGCTGCACGCCGGCCGACAGGAACACGTCTTCATGCTTGAAGCCGTGGTGCACGCGATAGGCGATGGCACGGTCGTTGTACAGCGAGGCGAAGACTTCCTTGACCTTGCGGACTACATCGTCGGCGCCGGTGACATTCAGGAAGGTCTCCTGCTGGCCGGCGAAGGACGCATCGGGCAGGTCTTCCGCGGTCGCGGACGAACGCACCGCCACCGCGACATCGTTGCCGTTGGACGCGGCTCCGCCCTGTTCGGCGCACAGCCTGGCATAGGCGGTGCGGATGTCCCGGTCCAGCTCCGGCTGCAGCGGCGCATCGATCACCCAGCTTCGGATTTCCGTACCGGCAGCAGTGAGCGCCCGGACATCCTCCACGTCCAGCGTCGCCAGCCGGTCGTAGATCCGCTGGTGCAGGGTGTTGTGCGCGATGAAGGACTTGAACGCGTCGGCGGTGGTGGCGAAACCGCCGGGCACCGACACACCGAGCCCGGAGAGCTCGCCGATCATCTCGCCGAGCGAGGAGTTCTTGCCGCCGACCTGGGCGAGATCGGTCAGGCGCAGGTCGTGCAGCCACAGGATGTTGGCGGTCAAGGTGGGCTCCGGGGTCGCGGGCGGCGCGGTTGCACCGGTGATAACGGGCGAAAGCGGCTATTTTAGCCGGTGCCAGAATCCGGCCTTCCAGCCCGGAACATGAAACCGCTTCCATGAGCGCGACCCGTCCCGTGTTCTATGTCTCCGATGGCACCGGGATCACCGCCGAAACCATCGGCCACACCCTGCTGACCCAGTTCACCGGCCTGCAGTTCGCGACCGATCGCATTCCCTTCGTGGATACGATCGAGAAGGCGCAGGCGGCGGCCGAAGAAATCCGGGAGAGCGGGGTGCAGGCGGGGCTGCGTCCGATCGTGATCAATTCCTGCGTCGACCCGGACCTCAATGCGATCCTGGCCGGCAGCGATGCCTTGATGCTGGATGTGTTCGCGCCATTCATCGAGCCGCTGGAACGCGAGCTGGGAACCCAACGGCTGTCCCGGGTCGGCCAGGCGCATGGCATGGTCGACTTCGAGACCTACCACCGGCGCATCAACGCGATGAACTATGCGCTGACCCACGACGACGGGGTCAGCATGGATTACACGGACGCCGACGTGATCCTGGTGGGCGTGTCGCGGGCAGGCAAGACCCCGACCTGCGTTTACCTTGCGCTGCACTACGGCATCCGCGCGGCGAACTACCCGCTCACGCCCGACGACCTGGATGGCGAGCGGCTGCCGGCAAAGCTGCGCGCGCATCGCAGCCGGTTGTTCGGGCTGACCATCGACCCGCAACGCCTGCACCAGATCCGCCAGGAACGCCGGCCGGATTCGACCTATGCGCAGCTCGATACCTGTCGTCGGGAAGTGGCCGCCGCCGAGTCGATGTTCCAGATGGAACGCATTCCCGTGCTGAGCACGACCCACGCCTCGATCGAGGAGATCTGCAGTCGCCTGCTCGAGGAACTGGGGATCAACCGCGAGATGTTCTGAACGGGGCCAAACGCTCGCACGCGGTGCGGCTCGCAACGAAAAACCCGCGCAAGGGCGCGGGTCGAGTGGAACTTCACGTTAGCCCTCATCGCGTGATCCGTCAATGCTGCCCGGATCGTTCCGCGCCGTGTAGGATCGGGTCATGGCAGAAGTTCTCGCCCGCGTCGCGCGGCTCCCCCGGATCGGCCGGTTCGGCTGGCTGATGGGGCTGTACGCGGAAAACTATCGCAAGCTCGTACGCCTGTTCGAACCCGCCGATCTGGTCGCGGGCAACTACGTCTCGCAAGGCACCGATGGCCTGGCCTTGTGCCTGCATGTGATCGAACAGCATCGCTACACGGTGGAGCTGCGCATGACCTATGCGCTGCGCGATCCGGTCACCGGCGAACCCGATCCGTCCGCGTTCCTGCGCCTGTACCGCGATGCCCGCCAGGTCGAAGCCACGCACTGCTATATCGGCCGGCGCTGGCAGGATGTGATCGGGATGTACCCGCCGCCGGCCGAGGTCATCGGGCACCGGCTGCGGATGAACACCTTTCTCGGCAAGTGGCTCGACTACCTGGCCGAGCGCGGCCATGGGGTTGCGACGCTGGTGCGGGTCGAAAACGACTCAGCCGCCGCCGAGCCGGATGTCAAAGCCTTGACGCTGACTTCCACGGATCGTTAAACTTTCGCGCTTTCCAGCCGTGGGGCCATAGCTCAGCTGGGAGAGCGCCTGCATGGCATGCAGGAGGTCGCCGGTTCGATCCCGGCTGGCTCCACCACGGTTCCAGAACCAAAGGACTTTCGGACTGCCTCGTCCGAACCGTCCCTGTACAACGTCCCCATCGTCTAGAGGCCTAGGACATTACCCTTTCACGGTAGCGACCGGGGTTCGAATCCCCGTGGGGACGCCACTTCAGAACGCCCGCGCAAGCGGGCGTTCTTCTTTCCCAGCCACGGGGATGAGAATCCCGCGGGGTTCGACTGCAGCCGCGCAGCGGCTGCGAACACCGGCGCAGCGTGCCGATGGCCTGAAGGGCGCGCCGCAGGCGCGTAATCCCCGTGGGGGCGCCAGCTCAAGACCCGGCTTCGCTGGGACTTTTGCGGGTGCGCGACTGCGGTAGGTTCCGAGTCTGCGCCGCAGAGGCGCCTTGCGGTGCTGCTGGCATCTTCCGGGAATGCGGCGCGCAGTCACGTGAGAAGCCGCCCGGTACTCGAGCCGGCCTCGACGCGGCAGGACGTGAGCCAATGCTGGAGTCCGTTCAGAGTTCACGAATCATCTACTTTGCCCGCGTCGCGGCGCGCTAAAGTAGACGCATGTCGTTCTGGCCGCTCCTGACGCGCGTGCTCCTGATCGTTGCCTTCGTCCTCAACGGGACCACGGCGGTGGCAGGCGCAGCGACTATCGGTGGCACCCATGCGTCCAAATCGGAAGCCGCGCGGAATTCGGCGCCTTCCGCTGGCCACGCTTGTCATGAAGGCGTCGAAGCAACGCCTGCGGCGGACGAGGCGCCGCAACGGACGGGGCCCGACCAGCAGTCGAAGCATCCGGCACCCGACTGCTGCACCCAGTCGAGCTGCAGTTGCGCGTGCATGGGTGCGCAGGCCGGTGCACCTACCGCTCATGATGGATCGGTTACCCCACGCAGCGACAGGCTGATGTCGCCGGTAGCCAAGGGGCATATAGAGCCCGCGACTTTGCACCTGATCCGACCTCCCATCGGCTAAGCGTCCGATGCGCCGTTTCCGGCGCCCCTGACCTGTGCGCTACCGGCGCACGCGTGGCTCCGCAGGTTGCGGACGCCGCAGACGCTTCCATGGAGTTCGTATGTCTACCGATCCGATCCCCCCCGGGCGCCGCGTCCGCACCTCGCGACGTCGCTTCGTTCAGGGTCTCGCCGCAGGCGGCGCGGTCGCGAGCCTGGGCCTGTGGCCCAAAGCTGGCTGGGCGCTCGACTCGCCTGCAGGCCAGGGCGTCCTGGCCGGGACGGAGTTCGATCTGTCCATCGGCGAAACGCCGGTGAATTTCACCGGACGCACCCGTCCGGCCATTACCGTCAATGGCTCGCTGCCGGCGCCTCTGCTGCGCTGGCGCGAAGGCACCACGGTGAACCTGCGGGTGACCAATGCGCTACCGGCCGGTTCGATCCATGGCCACGAAACCTCGATCCACTGGCACGGCATCCTGCTGCCGGCGAACATGGACGGCGTGCCGGGCCTGAGCTTCGCCGGGATCCGCCGTGGCGAGACCTATCACTACCGATTTACGGTCAAGCAGGGCGGAACCTACTGGTACCACAGCCATTCGGCTCACCAGGAGCAGGCCGGTCTCTACGGCCCGCTGGTGATCGATCCGCTCGAGCCCGAGCCCTTCGCGTTCGACCGCGACTACGTGGTCATGCTGAGTGACTGGACCGACCTGGATCCGGCAGCGTTGTTCGCCCGCCTGAAAAAAATGCCGGGGCACGACAACACCTACAAGCGCACCGTTGGTGATTTCCTCCGCGACGCCGAGCGCGATGGTCTCGCTGCGACGGTGGCCGACCGGAAGATGTGGGGCCAGATGCGCATGACGCCCACCGACCTGTCCGACGTCAATGCGAATACCTATACCTACCTGATGAACGGCACGACCTCGCTCGGCAACTGGACCGGGCTGTTCCGGTCCGGCGAGAAGGTCCGCCTGCGCTTCATCAACGGCTCGTCGATGACCCATTTCGACGTGCGCATTCCCGGCCTGAAGATGACGGTTGTCGCGGCCGACGGCCAGTACGTCCACCCGGTGACGGTGGACGAGTTCCGCATCGCCACGGCCGAAACCTTCGATGTGATCGTCGAGCCCGCTGGGCAGGACGCGTTCACCATCTTCGCGCAGGACATGGGCCGCACCGGCTATGTCAACGGCACGCTGGCGGTGCGCGAAGGCCTGCGCGCGCCGGTGCCCGCCGTGGATCCACGCCCGATCCTCACCATGGGCGACATGGGCCATGGCGGCATGGGCCACGACATGTCGGGCATGGACCACGCGGGCGCAGCGATGCCCGCACAACCAGCCGCAGGCGATGCGCATGCCGGGCACGACATGTCGGCCATGCAGCACGAAGGCATGGCGGGAATGGACCACGGCAGCGGCGCAATGCAGACCCACCCGGCCAGCGAATCGGGTAACCCGCTGGTGGACATGCAGACCATGTCGCCCGTGCCCAAGCTGGACGATCCGGGCATCGGCCTGCGTGGCAACGGACGCCAGGTGCTCACCTACGCGATGCTGCGGAGCGCGTTCGAGGATCCGGACGGTCGCGATCCGGGCCGGACGATCGAGCTGCACCTCACCGGCCACATGGAACGATTCGCCTGGGGCTTCAACGGGCAGAAGTTCTCGGATGTCGAACCGATCCGCCTGAACTACGGCGAGCGCATGCGCATCGTCCTGGTCAACGACACGATGATGACCCACCCGATCCACCTGCACGGCATGTGGAGCGATCTGGAGGACGAGGACGGCAACTTCCTGGTGCGCAAGCACACCGTCGACATGCCACCGGGGAGCAAGCGCGCCTACCGCGTGCGCGCGGACGCGCTGGGCCGGTGGGCCTATCACTGCCACCTGCTGTACCACATGGAGGCGGGAATGATGCGGGAAGTGAGGGTGGAGGAATGACCATGCGTACCCTTGCTTTCGCAACACTTGCGGCGGCCCTGCTGTTTGCCGCCCAGGCGGTGGCCCAGGACCACGCGCAGCACCAGATGCCTGTGCCAGCGGCGCAGGATCATACGCAGCACCAGACCAAGCCGAAGCAACCTGCGAAGGCCAAGCCTGCGCCCAAGAAAAAGCCAAAGGCAAGCCGGGAGCCAGCACCGGTTGACCATGCCGCCATGGGGCATGCCATGCCCACAGCCCAGCAGCCCGGCGAGCCAGTCGATCACGCGGCGATGGGGCATACGATGCCGACCCCCAGCGACGAACCGCGTACCCCGATTCCGGAAGTCACGGACGCCGACCGGGCGGCAGCGTTTGCGCATGCCGGCAACCACGCTGTGCACGACAACACCATCCAGTATTACGTCCTGTTGGACCGGCTCGAAGCGTTCGACGCGGATGAAGGAACCGGCCTGGAGTGGGAAGCGCAATCCTGGATCGGGACCGACCTCAACAAGCTGTGGCTGCGCAGCGAGGGAGAGCGGACTGGCGGCCACACCGAAGCGGCGGATCTGGAGGTGCTGTACGGCCGCGCCTTCGCTCCCTGGTGGGATCTGGTCGCGGGCGTCCGCCACGACTTCAAGCCGGGCGATTCCCAGGATTTTCTGGCGATCGGCGTGATGGGTCTTGCGCCGTACAAGTTCGAGGTGGAAGCCACCGCCTACCTGGGTGAACGCGGCCAGACTGCGGCGCGTTTCGAGGTCGAGTACGAAACCCTGCTGACGAACCGGTTGATCCTGCAACCGCAGATCGAGGTGAACCTTTACGGAAAAGACGATCTGCGGCGCGGAATCGGCTCGGGACTGAGTACGGCAGAAGCCGGGCTTCGCCTGCGCTACGAGTTCACCCGGCAGTTCGCGCCTTACATCGGCATCGTCCATGAACGTGCCTTCGGTCGGACGGCGGATTTCCGCCGCGACGAGGGCGAAGACGCCGACGACACACGCCTCGTCGCCGGCGTGCGCATCTGGTTCTGACAGGAAAATCGCCCATGCCTTTCGTGACACGCAAAACACTGCTCGCCCTGAGCGCCCTGGCTGGTCTCGGCGCGGTGGCCGCTGCCGGCTTCGTCTGGTCCGGGGTCTACAACGTCGCTGCCGATGACCCTCACACCCGGCCGGTCTACGCGCTGACCGAGGCCTTGCGAAAACGTTCGATCAAAGCCCGGGCGAGCAAGCTGCAGGTACCGGCGCTGAACGACCCTGCGCGCATCGCGCAGGGTGCAGGCAACTACGAAGCCATGTGCACCGGATGCCATCTCAAGCCGGGTACGGCCGGGACCGAACTGAGCAAGGGCCTGTATCCCGCGCCTCCCGACCTGACCCGGCAGACCGTGGATGCCGCCGAGGCCTTCTGGGTGATCAAGCATGGGATCAAGGCCTCGGGCATGCCGGCCTGGGGCAAGAGCATGGGCGACGAATACATCTGGAACATGGTCGCGTTCGTGCAGGAGTTGCCCAAGCTGGACGCCGCGCAATACCAGGCGCTGGTAGCCCGAAGCGGCGGGCACTCCCATGGCGGTGGCGAAACCGGTGACCATCCGCATGCGGAGGGCATGACCGATCACGATGAGGCTGCTGGTGCGGCTCATCCGCATCCGGCAGGCGAGGGCGACGACCACGACGCGCCCCCATCGACGGCCGCAAAGGCTGCGCCTGAAGCCTCGCCGGGGACAACGCATGTCCATGCCGATGGCAAGCGCCACGTCCATGCTCCGGAGCCTGCCGCGGCGAAAGCGGCACCGACCCTGGCAGCACCATCGCCTCAGTCCGCAAACGAGACCAAGCCGGCTGCCGACCCCGAGCCTGCCGAAGCGATGCAGCACGACCATGATCACCCGCACTGACCTTAGGGACCGCCCCATGAAACCTGCCATTCAGGCCCTTGCACTGGCCGGCTCGCTCCTGCTGTCCACTCCTGGCTGGGCGCACGATCCGAAGGACCACGCGCATGCCGTTCCTGCGACCGGAGTCGACGCACAGGCGCAACCTGCTGTCGCCGTGGTCGAACGGTTCTCCAAGGCCCTGCAGGCCGGCGACCTGGACGGAGTACGCACGCTGCTTGCCGATGACGTGCTGGTGCTGGAAAGCGGCGGCGCCGAACGCTCGCGCGAGGAGTATCTCGGCCACCATGCCCGCGCAGATGCCGCGTTCCTGCGTGAGGCACATGTGCAGGTGAAGCAGCGCGTGGCCAGGGCGGAAGGATCATTGGCCTGGGTCGGCACCGAGAGCGAGCTGCACACCACCAAGGATGACAAGCCACTGACCCTGCTCAGTACCGAAACCATGGTCCTCAGGAAAGTCGGCGCCGACTGGCGCATCGTGCACATCCACTGGTCGTCGCGGCCGAAGAAGCAGGTGTCGAAATGAACAGCAAATGCATGCTCGCGCTCCTCGCCACGCTGGCGCCATTGACGCTGGCAACCGCCTGCGCCAAGAGCCCGGAACCCGTGTCCAATCGATCCGTGGCGGCAATCACGGCTCACTCGCCTTCGCCCGCCGCTGCGGCGTTACCGGCTATTGCCGCACCGGCCAAAGTGCAGCAGATGGTCGTCCACAAGAGTCCGACCTGTGGCTGTTGCGGTGCCTGGGTCGACCATATGCGTGCCGCCGGCTTCCAGGTCGAGGTACGCGAGACCGACAATCTTCATCCCATCAAGGAGCGAGTCGGCGTGCCGCTCGGCAAGGGGTCCTGCCATACGGCCGAAATCGGCGGCTATTTCATCGAAGGACACGTCCCGGCGGAAGACGTGAAGCGGTTGCTGGCGCACAAACCCGACGCCAAGGGCCTGGTCGTGCCGGGCATGCCGGCAGGCTCGCCGGGCATGGAACTGCCGGATGGGCGCACGGAGCCGTACACGGTCGAACTGGTGCACCGGGATGGCTCGACCGGGGTCTTCGCCACGCATTGAACGCAGCCGATACCGGGTCAGGCGTACAAGGGGCTTGACTCTGGACCTTGGTCAAGGGTGCAGACTTGCTCCATCCCGCATCCGAGAGGTTTCGATGAAGATCGGTGAACTCGCGCAACAGACCGGCGTCCCCATCGACACCGTGCGCTACTACGAACGCCAGGGCCTGCTTCCGGCCCCGGCGCGCCGCCCATCGGGCTACCGCAGCTATGAGGCTGGCGACGTCACCAGGCTGCGTTTCGTGCGGCGCGCAAAAAGCCTCGGGTTCACCCTGGAGGAAATACGGGAACTGCTTGCACTGTCCGGGCGCAGGGAGGACGACATGGGCAGCCTGAAAGCGGCAGCGGAACACAAGCTGGCCGATGTCGAGGCCAAGCTGTCGGAACTCACCCGCATCCGCGACGGCTTGCGGACCCTTGTGGAGGCCTGCCCAGGGCATGGCGCACTGGAAGCGTGCCCGATCCTGCACGCGCTGGACGAGGACGCGTCATGAACACGCACGAACACCACAATCACGGCGCGCATGGGCAGGGCGGCGGCGCAGGCGCGGGAGCAGCGGCGGACAAGTCGGCCATCGATCCGGTCTGCGGCATGCGGGTCGATCCTGCCAGCACGGCGCACCACGCTACGCACGCAGGCCACGAATACCACTTCTGTTCGGCACGCTGCCTGGACAAGTTCGTTGCCGATCCTGCGCACTACCTCTCTCCGAAGACCGAGACTGCGCCTCCGGCGCCACCAGGCACGATCTATACCTGTCCCATGCATCCGCAGATCCGGCTGCAAGGGCCGGGCACGTGTCCGATCTGCGGGATGGCGCTCGAGCCGGAGATGCCCAGCCTGGAGGACGAGGACAACCCCGAACTGCGGGATTTCTCGCATCGCTTCTGGTGGACGTTACCGCTGACGGCGGTGGTGTTGCTGCTGGCGATGCTGGGCGACCGCCTGACGTTCGTGAGCACAGGTGCGCGCACCTGGCTGGAGCTGGTGCTGAGCGCGCCGGTGGTGCTGTGGGCTGGCTGGCCGTTCTTCGAACGTTGCGTGCAATCGATCCGCAACCGCAGCCCGAACATGTGGACGCTGATCGGAATCGGCGTGGCTGCCGCGTTTGGGTACAGCGTGGTCGCCACGGTCGCGCCGGGCCTGTTTCCGGCGTCGTTCCGCGAGCACGGGCGGGTTGGCGTCTATTTCGAGGCGGCCGCGGTCATCGTGTCGTTGACCCTGCTGGGCCAGCTGCTCGAGCTCCGGGCGCGGTCCAGGACCTCCGCCGCAATCAAGGCGCTGCTGGGTCTTGCGCCGAAGACGGCGAGGCGGATCGGCGACAACGGGATCGAAGAGGACATTCCGCTCGCGCACGTGCACGTCGGCGACCGGCTGCGGGTGCGACCGGGCGAAAAGGTGCCGGTCGACGGCACGGTACTGGACGGCCGTTCGAGCATCGACGAATCGATGCTCACCGGCGAGTCCATCCCGGTCGAGAAAGGGGAGGGCGCGAAGGTGATCGGCGCGACCCTCAATGGCACCGGCAGCCTGGTGATCCGCGCGGACCAGGTCGGGTCGGGAACGGTGCTGTCGCAGATCGTGCAATTGGTGGCGCAGGCGCAGCGTTCGCGCGCGCCCATGCAGCGCATGGCCGACAAGGTCGCGTTCTGGTTCGTGCTGGCCGTGTTCGGCGTCGCCGTGCTGACCTTCTTCGCGTGGGGCCTGTTCGGACCCGATCCGTCCTGGACCTACGCCGTACTCAATGCGGTATCGGTCCTGATCATCGCCTGTCCGTGCGCGCTTGGGCTGGCGACGCCCATGTCGATCATGGTCGCCACCGGCCGCGCCGCGCAGACCGGCGTACTGTTCCGCGATGCGGAGGCGATCGAGCGCCTGCGTGCCATCGACACGCTGGTGGTCGACAAGACGGGCACCCTCACGCAGGGGCGTCCTGCGTTCCGCGACGTGATTGCAGTCGAGGCGTTTTCCGAAAGCGAAGTGTTGCGCCTCGCGGCAAGCCTGGAGCAGGGCAGCGAGCATCCACTGGCCGAGGCGATCCTGGCCGAGGCCAAGCATCGCTCCCTGGCGATCGCGCAGGTGCAGGACTTCGATTCCCTGACCGGGCGCGGCGTTCGCGGCGTGCTGGACGGACGCGCCGTGGTCCTGGGCAATCGTGCGTTGATGGAAGAGGTCGGTGCGCGGATCGATGCCGTCGGCGCCGCAGCCGATGCCCTGCGGGCGGAAGGCGCGACGGTGATGTTCCTGGCCGTGGATGGCCAGCTCGCCGGCGCGGTGGCCGTGGCCGATCCGATCAAGCCAACGACCCGCGCCGCGCTCGACGCATTGCGCGCCGCCGGGCTGCGCATCGTGATGGCCTCCGGCGACGCCCAGGCGACGGCAGCCGCAGTCGGCAACTCCCTGGGAATCACGGAAGTGCGCGGCGAGGTCCGGCCCGCGGACAAGGTCCTGCTCATCCGGCAGCTGAAGGCCGAAGGCCGCAGCGTGGCGATGGCCGGCGACGGCGTCAACGATGCGCCCGCGCTGGCCGCGGCCGACGTCGGCATCGCGATGGGCACCGGAACCGACGTAGCCATGTCCAGCGCGCAGGTGACGCTGGTGAAGGGCGATCTCCGGCGAATCGTGGAGGCGCGCGCGATATCGAACCAGACCGTGGCGAACATGAAGCAGAACCTCGGCTTCGCCTTCCTCTACAACGCCCTCGGCGTGCCGATCGCGGCCGGGGTGCTGTATCCGGTGTTCGGCCTGCTGCTCAGCCCGATGATCGCGGCCCTGGCGATGAGCCTGAGTTCGGTCTCGGTCGTCACCAATGCGCTGCGTCTGGGGCGACGCCCGCATACAGACGAACCTGCGGCGATCCAGTCCCGCCACGAATCAGTGACGGGAGTGCCGTCTCCCTAGCCGCATCGGTACATCGGCGAGCGCGCTGCGCTTCGGCAGCGCGTGGGATGGACGCGTTGCGACGACGGTATCGCACGTTTCAAGCAACTGCCGGCGTTCACCCAGCCATCACGTCCGGATGACCGCCGGACGGCTCAGGACACGCGAGACGGGCCTGGCAAAGGCAATCCATAGATCACCTGGTGTGCGTCCTCGGGATCGACCCGGCAATGGAAGCCGAGGTCGCGTGCGAGTTCGCGCATCTCGCTGTTCTCGCTCATGTCGGTGGATTCGAGCAGGCGCAGCCCGCGGTCCTGCGCGATCCCGATCAGGTGACGCATCAGCGCAGTGCCCAGCCCCTTGTGTTGCCATTCGTCCGCGACCACCACCGCGCATTCGCCGCGTTCGCGCGTGCTATCGGCCGCATAGCGGCTGACGCCCACGATCCTTTCGCCGCCATCGTCCTGGACGACGGCAGCCAGGGCGACGTCGTTGGCGTAGTCGATGTCGGTCAGTTGCTCGATGAATTCGTCGCTGGGATGCGGAACCTGGCCGAGGAAGCGGTAGCGCCGGGATTGGTCCGAGAGGCCTTCGATGAAGCTGCGCTCTGCAGCGGCGTCGCGCCGGCTGAGCGGCCGGATCACTATCTGGCGGCCATCGGACAGAGTCTGGGTCCACCTCGGATAATCGGGGCCGACATAGGCCGGACCGGATGTGGGCTCATTCATCACGCGCTCCTGACGTACGGACGATGCAGCCAGAATTGCAGAAGCGCCGCGGCAGGTATTGATGCAGGTCAAACGAACGTCGAGCGTTGCCACTGCGTGCTTGCCCAGGCAAACGCGCTCATTCGGCTGGCCGCTCCGCGTCCAGTAAGGCTTCGGCAGAGACCGGGCGGGTCCCGACCGGCTCGTCGGTCACCAGCACGGTGGCGCCGGGAACGAGCACGTCGTAGATCCGGGCAGCGAAGCCCGGATCGAACCGCATCAGACCCGCGTCGATCGCCTGGGCCGGATCGGATGCAGTCTCGGACACCGGCCCGAGCGGGATCTCCAACCAGCGAAGCGCGGGTCGCCCGGGCACGACGCGGCTGGTTCCCGGGCCTGAGCCTTGCAACAGCAGATAGGCACGCGTGCCGTGCCAGGTGCCGGCGGCAATATTGACCGGCGCGCGACCGATCTCGACGGCGTTGCGCAACACCACGATTTCCTGCTCGACCGCGCCCACGACCACCGTGACCGGCCCGGTTTCCGAACGTTGCGGTTCCCAGTGGTAGCCACTTTCCTGTGCGGTGCGCGGCGCAGGGGTGTCCATGCGCGCCGCTAGCGGTTCCGACTGAACGATCGCGGCGACATCGCGCGAAGCGCTGACGATCACCGTCATTCCGGTCGTTGTCGCGTCGAACAGGTGTTCGGCAAAGGCATAGGGCAGGCGGATGCAGCCGTGCGATGCCGGATAGTCCGGCACCTGTCCGGCATGCAGCGCGACGCCGTCCCAGGTCAGGCGCTGCATCAGCGGCATCGGCGCGTCATCGTAGAGGTTGGAATAGTGCTCGCGATGCTTCTGGAGGATGGTGAATACGCCCGTTGGCGTTTCGTAGCCGGTTTTTCCCGTGCTGACCCTGGACACGCCGATTCGGATCCCGTTGCGGAACACATAGGCCCGTTGCAACGGCAGGCTGACGACGATCGTCATCGGCCCTGCGGGCGCCAGTTGTGGCAGCCAGAGGAAGCCGGAGTCTGGAAGCGTCCCCGATGTGGTAGTTGGCAACGTCTGTGGCCGGGACGGCAGCGCAACCAGCATCAGGCACGCGATGAGCATCCATTTGCTTGTGCGCGCAGCGGACAAAGTACGCACCTCGATATGGGACGACCGCGACAGGCGTGGGATTTCGAAGTCGCACTCCAGCATCGAGTCGACATTGAATCCGGGGAACCGTGGCGGGTACACCTTCCCGCAGCCCGGGCTCCGGCTCATTGATCGGGATCAACTTGGCCTGACATCGAGGCGACAGGCGCACGAGGATCCACACCGCCCGATGACGTCGCCGCCACGGCGTGCAGGAGAGTTGACCCAGATCAACGGCCGCGTCCGCGCGGGATGCAACCGTACGCCCATTCCAGACGAGTGAGCCGCCATGTTCCGGGATCTGATGTTTCCTGCCAGCGGCACCGCCGGGGACGAGAACGCCTTGGCGGCTGCGATTGAACTTGCCTCGCAACTGGACGCGCACCTTTCCCTCGTCCAGACCATCAACCTGCCATTGCCGCTTCCCAGTCCGTGGGGGATGCAGCCCGACGTGCTGATCGCGGACGCCGATCGTGATCTGCGTAAGGCCGGCGAGACCCGGGCCGCACGGCTCCGGGACCGCATGAAGGGCGAGACGATCCCGTGGGAGGTGCGCATCGCCGAATCGCGACTGGGCGACCCTGGGCGAATGCTGTCCCTGCATGCGCGCTATTCGGACCTGGTCATCATGGCCGGCCCCTCTTCGGCACCCGATGATGCGGTCGTCCGCGAACTGTTCGGCGATCTGCTGCTGGAATCGGGGCGGCCGCTGCTGGTGATTCCGTCCGGCCATCAGGCACGCCTGCCGGCGACGCACGTGGTCGTGGCGTGGCAACCCACGCGTGAAGCCACCCGCGCCCTGCATGACGCGCTTCCGTTCCTGCTGCTCGCGTCGTCGGTCGACGTGGTGACGGTCGATCCGGTCGTGAGCGAATCCGGGCATGGGCAGGATCCTGGCGTCGACATCGGCACCCATCTCGCCCGTCATGGGCTCGAGGTCAACGTGGTCGCTATCCCACGCCGCGGCGAGGGCGTCGCCCAGGCGTTGCTGCGCCACGCGACCGAGTCAGGCGCACAACTGCTCGTCGCCGGCGGCTATGGGCACAACCGGTTGCGGGCATGGATGCTCGGCGGCACCACGCGCGAGTTGTTGCAGGCCGCACACATCCCGGTTCTCTACTCACATTGAGCGGCAGATGCAGGTCACCGTCGATCTACTGAAGCACGCGAGAACCGCGCTGGAACGCTCGGCGAGCGTCCTGTCCGAGTTGTCGTTGATGTTGAAGAGAAGCGCGACCGGCACGGGCCGCGCGCATCGCATCATGGTGGAAGAAACCGTTGCCGAACTGGACAGATTGCACGCCGTGCTGGCGGGCTGTTACAGCGACATGGTCTTGGCGCCGAGGGAGGAGCTGCCGGCCCTGTGGCGGCGCTTCTACGTGTGCTACGACCAATATCTGGAGGCTGCGCGTCTGGCCAGAACCGGACTGGCCCGGGAAGATCGCCAGCACGGGCAAGCCGCCGCATCGATCGGCGCCGGGCCGCCAACGGAGAGCGTGGGTTCGAAGGAAGGGTGAGATCTGCCCGCCAATCTTCCGCATCACCGAACCCGAGATTGCAGGAGTGCCGCTGCTCAAATTCCGGTCGACCCGCAACCAAGTTCAGTTCGCCCAAGAGGCGGCCTTCCGCGACGTATAACACTCGCGCTCGCAGCCGCCTCTACAAGCTCAATGCATAAATCACCCGGCTGGGATCCTGCGGATCGACCCGCGCCTGGAATCCCAGGTGCTCCGCCAGATCATGCATCTGGACGTTCTCGGCCGAAGCAGTGGATGTCATCCTGCGGATGCCACGGATGCGGGCCACCTCGATCAGGTGCCTCATCAACACGGTTCCTAATCCCTTGCCCTGCCACTCCTCGTCGACCGTAACGGTGCACTCGCAGTGCTGGCTGGAATCGTCCGTGCTGTAGCGGGCAACCCCGACCATGCGCTCGCGGCTGTCATCCATGGTGAAGGCTGCGAAGGCGACATCGTGCCCACGGCCTTCTTCGACACATGTTTCGCCCGTCGGCTCCCCCGGCCCTTCTGCCTCGCCGAGGAATCCGAAACGCCGCGCCCGATCCGACAGGCCCTGCATGAACGCACGCTCGGCAGCTTCGTCTTTGGTGGTGATCGGGCGGATCAGGACGTGACTGCGATCGCGCAGCGATTGCGACCAGCGCGGGTATTCCGGGCCGATGGACGGGCGCTGGACGAGCGGCGTGCTGGTCACGGGGCGGACTCCCGGTCGAGGTGCCGCACCAGGCTAGCCGGTGAAAGGCGGATGGACCTTGATGCAGGTCAACGGTTCGCCCGGCTTGCCGGACTTGACATGGATCAATGCCGGCGCGCCCGACTAGAAGATGATTTGTCCGTGATCGTCACGGAGTCGCCGTCGTGTTCAAGGACATCCTGGTTCCAGTGGTACAGGGCGACATCAGTGATGCGGCGCTGCTGACGGCCAGCAAGCTCGCCGAGGCGAATCGCGGGCACGTAGTCGCCCTTGTTGGCGTCAGCATGATCACGCCGAACGCCGGTTGGGACTATTACCCGGAAGGCGTGTTCACGACCCTCAAGGAATCCGCGGACGCCGCGATTTCCGCCCTGACCGCGAAGCTGGAGGCGCGTCTGGTCGGCGGTACCGCTCCGTACGAGATCCGCCGCTGCGCCAGCCCCTGGCTGACGGCGACGGAAATGGCCCTGGTCGCGGCGCGCTATTCCGACCTGGTCGTGATGGAGCGTGGCGAGCGGGTCGACGATGCCGCCCGGCAACTGTTCGCAGGCCTGCTCACCGGCAGTGGGCGGCCACTGCTGCTGGTGCCGGAGGCAGCGCCGGTGCCCGATGCGTTCGAGCGCATCCTGATCGCCTGGAAGCCGACCCGTGAGGCGACTCGGGCGGTGCACGATGCCATGCCGCTGCTGCGGGCAGGGCGGGCCATCGACATGCTGATGGTCGACGACGACCAGGCTCGCTGGCCGAAGGACGAAGCGATAGGGCAGGCCTTGCTGCGTCACCTGCGGCGACACGAGGTCGCCATCCGTCTGCAGCTGCACGAATCCGGAGACCGTTCGAGTGGGCAGCGGATCCTGGACTATGCGGCGGAATCCAGTGCCCAGCTGATCGTCGCGGGCGGCTACAGCCGCTCGCGCGCGATGGAACAGGTGTTCGGCGGCGTGACCCGGACATTGTTCGAGCACGCACGGTTGCCGGTGCTGTTCTCGCACTGAGTGGTCAGAAGAAGTCGCGACGCCAGACCCGTAGCGGATCGGGGCTGCGCTCTCATCGTGCGGTATAGCCGCCGTCGATCACCAGTGCGGCGCCGGTCATGAACTTCGATTCGTCCGAGGCCAGGTACACCACGCCCCAGGCGATATCGTCCGGCTCCCCGACATGGCCGAGCGGGTGCAGCTGGCCCAGTTCCTCACGCGCCGCGGCCAGGTCGGTCGCGCCACCCGAGCTCACGTGGCCGATGACCATCGGCGTCCAGATGTATCCCGGGTGGACCGAGTTCACACGGATGCGGTCGGGCGCATAGAACATGGCATCGGTCCTGGTCATCAGCGACACCGCCCCCTTGGATGCATGATAGGGCGGCACGTCCGGAGCCCCGACCAGCCCGTAGATCGACGACAGGTTGACGATACTGCCGCCGCCTGCACGCCGCAGGTGCGCAATCGCATGCTTGGTGCAGAAGAACACGCCCTTGACGTTCACCGCCTGCACGCGATCCCACTCATCCTCGGTAACCTCGTGGGTGGGCTTGTCGACGCCCGCGATACCGGCGTTGTTGACCAGGACGTTGATCGATCCATAGTGATTCGCGACCCCGTCGATCGCCGCCTGCACGGATCGCTCGCTGGCGACGTCGACATGCCAGTAGCGTGCGGGCATGCCCTGGTCCTGCAGGGCGTCGGCCAGACCGCGTCCTTCATCGTCGATCACGTCGAACAGCGCCAGGTTTGCCCCTTCCTCCGCCAGTCTTTGCGCGCAGGCGCGGCCGATGCCCAGCGCAGCCCCGGTGACGATGCAGGTCTTGCCTTTGACGCGATTCATGGCGGGGACTCGCAAAGCGGGCTCGAGCCAAGTTGACCCCAGGGAGCCGGCCAGGGGCTTGATCGCGATCAACCCGGACGCCCCGCGTGACCGGCCGTTACCGTCCGTTACAGAAGCGACATCGTCCGATGACCGAGCCGGCCTAACGTGCCGGCTGTCCTTCAGGAGAGCTCCGCCATGCTGATCGAGAGCCATGTGATGTCCTGCGAGCCGACCCCTGTGACGTCTGCCGACCAGGAGACGACGCGACCTGGCCTTGAGGCGCTGCTACGGGGCATGCCCTTGCTGCGTCGCCGCCTGCAGCCCAAGCAAACGCTGTTTCGCGAAGGCCAGCCCTGCAAGGCGCTGTACCTGGTCCATGCCGGCTGCTTCAAGACCTGCGTCCTCAGCGAGGATGGACGCGAGAAGATCACCGGCTTCCATCTGCGCGGGGATCTGCTGGCGATCGATTCCTACGACACGCCCACGCACGCCTGCTCGGCGGTGGCCCTGGACACCTCCGAGGTCTGGGAATTGCCCCTGGACCTGCTGAAATCCCAGTTGCCCGAGGCGCTGCCCCTGGTGACCGCGATGCTCGCGAACGAGCTGCGGCGCGACTGGCGCTGGATGCTGACGGTCGGCACGCTCAACGCCGAGCAGCGCGTCGTGGCATTTCTGCTGGATCTGGCGACGCGGCTCGAGGCGCTGGGGTTCAGTGCCCGGCAGCTGTTCCTGCGCATGACCCGGGCCGAGCTGGGCAACTTCCTGTCGCTGCAGCTGGAAACGGTTACCCGGGCGCTGTCGCGCCTGGCGGCGGCGGGCATGATCCAGGTGGAAGGGCGCGAAATCCGCATCGAGAATGCACCCGCGCTGCGGGCCATGCTCGGCACGCATTGAGTCAGGGCTGCGGTGGCGCCTGAATATTGCGGCGTATCGCCGTGGCCAACGCCTCACGGCGATACGGCTTGCGCAGCAGTTCGAAGCGTTGGGGCGACTCGATCTGGATCGATGGATCGTCGTATCCGGATGTGAGCAGCACCCCGATGTGCGGCCGCAACGCCTGCGCGGCCTGCGCCAGCTCCATGCCGTTCATGCCTCCGCCGAGCATGACGTCGCTGAAGATCAACGCGAAATCCTCGCGCGAAGCCAGTCGTTCGAGTGCGTCGGCCGCACTGCCCACTTCCACGACGTCGTAGCCCAGCGACCGCAGGAAGGCTCCACCGATGGCGCGCACATCCGCTTCGTCCTCCACCAGCAGGATCGCTTCCGATCCACGTACGTTCACGTCCGGCGCGGGCGCTTCACGCATCGCTGCATCTGCGGAGGCCACCGGGAGGAACAGTTCGACCCGCGTGCCCTGACGTGGTTCGCTGTGGATATGCATGTAGCCGCCGCTCTGCGAAACGAAGCCGTACACCATGCTCAGTCCCAGCCCGCTGCCGCGGCCGATGGCCTTGGTGGTGAAGAACGGCTCGAACGCTCGCGCCACGACCGCCGGTGACATGCCGTGACCGGTATCGGCCACCGTGAAGGCGATGTAATGCCCGGGGCGCTGCCCGGGCGTCGAGGGCTCCGCGGTCACCCAGCGCTCCCGCGCCGTGATCGTGATTTCTCCCCCTCCGGGCATGGCGTCGCGGGCGTTGAGCGCCAGGTTGAGCAGCGCGCTGTCCAACTGCGAAGCATCGGCGTAGAGCGGCGAGAGGCCGGGTTCGCAGTCGATCCGCAATACGACCGTTTCGCCCAGCGTTCGGCGCAGCATCCGTTCCAGATCGGCCAGCAGCGCCCCGGCGTCGATGACGCGGGGAGACAGGTGTTGCCGCCGCGCGAAGGCGAGCAGCTTCGAAGTCAGCTCGGTTCCGCGCTCGACCGAACGCAACGCGCTGCTGATGATCTCGGATGCATCGTGTTGGCCCTCGCATTCGATTTCCAGCAGCTGCAGGCTCCCCGACAATACGGTCAACAGATTGTTGAAATCGTGGGCGACGCCGCCGGTGAGCTGGCCGACGGCTTCCAGTCGTTGGGCGTGGGCAAGCTGCTCTTCGGTGCGCCGGCGCTGCATGAGCGCGGACACCAGGTTTCCGGTCTGCTGCAGGAGCTGGAGCGCGTCGTGATCGAAGCGGGCCGGCTGGGGCGACAGCGCGACGAGGGCGCCCATCGGACGCGAGCGATCCAGCAGCGGAATCAGCGCCGCACTGGCCGTCTCGACCGGCCATGGAGGAGGCGGCCCAGGCAGCTCTGGGGACTGGACCAGCACGGGCTGTCCGCTCTGCAACACGCGCTGCAGAGGCCCCTGTTCGAGCGACAGCCATTGCGGGTCGACCAGGTCTGCGGCCTCCAGGCCAGTCTGCGCGCTGACCATGGCCTCTTCGCCGCGCACGACCACGACCGCGACGACCGGCACGTCCATTACCTCCGCCAGCAGGCCCGGCAGGCGCCCGATGACGCTTTCTTCGTCGGTGGACGCGAGCGCCAACTGGCCGATCCGGGCGAGCACCGTGTCGTAACGCGCCCGCGCCAGCGCCTGGCGGGCGCGCTGGGTCTCGGAGATATCGCGGATCGAGGCCAGATAACGCGGTGCCTCATCGCTGGCATCCAGCGGGCTGAGCGCGATTTCGACCGGGAATTGCTGGCCGTCGCGCCGCTGTCCCACCAGCGTCATGTTGGCCCCGCCCATCGGCCGCACGCGTGGCTGGTGCATGTAGCGTTCCCGGTGACCCCGATGCCGCTCGCGCGCGCCGGCCGGAACCAGCTCTTCGACGCTCAACCCACTGAGCTGGCCGGACGCGTAGCCGAACAGGCGCTCGGCGTTCTCGTTGGCCAGCTCGATCCGGCCGTCGCGGCCGACCACGAGCAGGGCATCCGGGACCGATTCGAACAGCTGGGAAAACACCGGGGTCATGTCAGTTGCGCACAACCGCGACAGCGAACAGGTAGCCTGCGCCGCGAACCGCCTTGATCAGCTGCGGGTTGGCCGGATCGGCTTCGATCTTTCGGCGCAACCGGCCGACCTGCATATCGATGGCCCGATCGAATGGGCCAGCCGTCCGTCCGTGCATGGCGCTCATGAGCTGGTCCCGGCTAAGCACCACGTTCGGCCGTTCGAGCAGGGTCCGCAAGAGCTCGAACTCGCCGCTGGTCAGGCTGATGGGTTCGCCGTCGCGCCCGATCAGGCGACGCGCATCGAGCTCGAGCCGCATCCCTTCGAAACAGAGCGCGCGCGTGTTCCCGGTCGACGGAGAAGGCGGTTGCGCGCGGCGCAAGACCGAGCGGATGCGCGCCAGCAGTTCGCGCAGGTCGAACGGCTTGGTGACGTAGTCGTCCGCGCCCAGTTCCAGGCCGACCACCCGTTCGACGGAGTCCCCGCGTCCGCTGACGATGATCACCGGGCCCTGCCAGTGCGTGCGGAGTTCGCGGATCAGGCCCAACCCTTCCTCATCCGGCAGGCCCAGATCCAGCAACACCACGTCGAACTCGGGCGAGCGCATCGCAGCACGAAACCGGGCACCGTCCATCACTACGGTCACGTGCAGGCCCTGGCCCCCCAGGTAGCGCGTCAGCAGGGCGCCAATCTCGGGTTCGTCGTCCACCACCAGCACGCGCGGTGCCTGCGCTCTGGATTCTGGCGAAGTTGGAGATGGGGCGCGCATGCCGCCGGTTCCAGGGAATTCCTGTCCATGGTAATGCGGGCGCGGCCACTTGTCCGGCGCAGGACGCGGAGCGATGGCTTGATTCAATGCCGATAGTGATTGACTTGCAGTCGCGATGACGTAGGCAATGCCCATGCGGAGCGCGCAGGACGGCTGGCGGCTGTGTCGCGGATGCTGCGGTGAAGCAAATGCAGGGCGCGGGCGCAACAATATTTGTGGGCTACTATCGGGCCAAGTCATCCAGGATCGGTTGCCGCCATGGACAGACCTTCAACGATGTCGCATCGCCAGTGGAAGGATCTCGCGGTCCTGATTCTGCTGATCGGTGCGACCGACTGGCTCTCGTTGATGCTGGCGCTCGGGCCGGGGGAGTTGACAGCGGTCTGGATCGGCAATGGGATCCTGGGTGGCTGGCTGTTGTCCAGGTCTACGTCCTTGTGGCCCGGCTACATCGCAGGTGGACTTGCCGCGGATTTCCTGGCGCACCTGCTGACGGGCTATTCGGTGGGGTACGGGTTGGCGCTCGCCGCCAGCAATATCGTCGAGGTCCTGATCGTTGCTGGCGGTATCCGGCGCATCGTCGGCGATGTCGGCGATCCCAAGCGATGGATCACCCTGGGCGTCGTCGCGACAGGCAGCACGTTGATCGCCTGCGCGGTGTCCGGCGTCCTTGCCGCAATGGCCATCACTGTCACATCAGGTGGTTCGTTCCTGACTCACCTGCTGACCTGGTACGCCGCGCACGTCGTCGGCATGGTGATCGTCGGAACCTTTACCCTGGTTGCCCTGCGCGAAGGGCTTGGCTTGGTGATCGCCTCGGGCAAGCGCGGGAGCTTCGTTGGCACGATGCTGTTGCTGGTGCTGGTGGCCCTGGCGGCGTTCTCTTCCCCCTATCCAGTCCTGTTCCTGCCCTATCTGCCCTTGCTTTTCGGCGCGTTCCGGCATGGTTTCGCAGGCGTGACCGTCGGCGTAGTCCTGCTGGCCCTGATCGGCAGCATCGCCACGGCGATGGGGCAGGGGCCGCTGGCGGCGATCGCGAACATCGCACCCTCGAGCCGCATCGCGCTGCTGCAGCTCTATATTGCGGCCGGTTGCCTGATGACCATACCGGTGGCGCTGGCCATGGCCGAGCACAAACGTTTGACGCAGCGCCTGCGCGACAGCCAGCAGCGGTACAAGATGCTCGCCGACTATTCGCACGATGTCGTGGTGCGGATGCGCGCGAACGGCGAGCGCCTCTACGTTTCGCCCTCGGCCAAGGACATGCTGGGCTGGGAGGCGGATGAAATGCTGGGCACGCGCTGGAGCCTGGTGCACCCCGAGGACCGCGACCGGCAAGCCGACTCCATGGCGCAGGTGATTGCCTCGGGCGAACCGAAGACGGAGGTCTACCGGGTCCGCCACAAGGACGGCCATTACGTCTGGGTCGAGGCGGTGACGCGACCGATTCCCAGCGCGGACAGGGAGGGCGAGTGGGACATCATCTACGCCGGCCGCAACGTCACCCGGCGCATCGCCACCGAGCACGCCCTGGAAGAGAGCAGGCGCGAACTCGAGCGTCTGGCCCGCACCGACACCCTGACCGGCCTGGCCAACCGGCGGCAGTTCGACGAACGCCTGTCGCTGGCGATATTGCGCCTGCGCCGGCATGAATTCCCGATCGCGCTGCTCTACCTGGATATCGATCATTTCAAGACCATCAACGACAAGCATGGCCACGCGATCGGTGACGGCATCCTGTGCGCATTCGCGCAGCGCCTGCTGGACAACGTGCGTGCCACGGATCTCGTCGCCCGCCTGGGCGGCGATGAATTCGTCGTGATCGTCGACGACGCCGCGCTGCCGGACGCGGCGGAAACGATTGCGCGCAAGCTCATCGAGACGATGACCCAGCCGATGCGCGTGGAGGGCAGAGAATTGAAGGTGACGACCAGCATCGGGATCGCATACACCCACGCGCCGGTCGACGCCAGGACATTGATGTCGTGCGCGGACGCGGCGCTGTACGCCGCCAAGGAGGCGGGTCGCAACACGTATTGCATGAAGTCGCTGCATGCCGGCGCAGCCAACCAGGACACGGCCGAAGCGGGTTCGCGGCCGGCCTAGATGACCGGGCTGCGGCCTTCGCTCGCCGGTTGAGCAGGTTTCCCGGGCGCGCCGCGCAACAGCTCCGCCGCCGCCTGGGCGAGCAGGGGTGCGAGTCCGATGGCATTGGATGGATGCGGAATGGTGTCCGTGCTGACAATGCGCCCGGCGCCTGCGGCGAGCAGATTTTCGTACGCGCCAGCGGCGAAGACGGCGTGGATCGTCACGCAGGTCGCCGGTCGCAGCCCTGCCGCGATCAGATGCCGCAGCGCCTCGACTATCGTCTGCCCGGTCGAAATGATGTCATCGACGATCACAGGTGTCCGATCCCGCAGCAGGCCGGGATCCGGCAAACTCACGATGACGTCACGATCGCCCCTGCGCCGCTTGCTCAGGATCTGGTACGGTAACGCCGCACGCTTGGCGATGTCGGCGACCCACTGTTCGCTTTCCCCGTCCGGGCCGATCAGGACCGCATCGGGCACCGTTGTGCGGATCCATTCGGCCACGGCCGGCGCCGCGGCGACGCAGCGCGTAGGCATGCGGAACACCGCGTCCAGCGTCGGAATGCGATGCAGATGCGGATCGACCGTGGCCAGCCAATCGAAGCTGTTTTCCAGGAAGCCTGCGAACAGCGGCGCCGTGATGGCTTCGCCGGGGTGGAAGCGCGCATCCTGGCGCATATAGGCGAGATAGGGCGCAACCAGGCCCATCGAGCGCGCGCCGAACTCGCGCGCCGTGGCGGCCGCGTAGCGGAGCGCCAATGCCATCGCGTCGGGGTCGCGCAGGCTCGCCACGACGACGACGTCGGCGCCGTCGACGGCTTCATCGATCGCGACCAGGGATTCGCCGTCCGGAAAGCGGCGCCAGTCGAGCCGGCCGACACGGGCGTCGAATCCGTGAGGCTCGAGCAGGACCCCGAGGTCTGAGGCCAGTGCTTCCTGTGCAGGGAAGGGCAGGATCACGACCGTCATGGCGCCTCCCGTGCCACGCTGATGATCTGCGGATGCGCGCGGGCATAGGCCAGGGCGTACTTGAGCTCGCCACGCGTCTGCGCATGCACCGTGTAGAGCAGGTCGCCGCGCCGGACCGCGTCACCGATCCTTATCGCGGTGGTGAGACCGGCGGCGGCGGCGGCAGGTGCGCCGGCCAGCTTCGCCACTTTGGCAAGATGCCGGTTGTCGATGGTGGCGACCCGCCCTGCGTGCAGCGCCAGGATCTCGGCGCGATGGCCGGCCAGCGTCGGCTCGGTGAATCCACCCTGCGCCTCACAGATCGCATAGAACTTGGCCAGCGCCCGTCCCGAGGCGAGCGTCTCGCGGGCCCGTTCGCGGCCCTGCCCGAGCACGCTTCCAGGCACCAGGTCGAGCAGTTCGCCGGTCAGGTCGAGGGCACGCTCGCGCAGGTCCGCCGGTGCATCCGCATCGCCGCGCAACACCTGCAGTACATCCCGTGCTTCCAGCGCCGGACCGATTCCGAAGCCCACCGGCTGACGGCCATCGGACCGATGCACCGCCAGGCGCAGCCCCAGTGCCGCCGCGGTGCTGCCGAGCCGGCCGGTCAGTGCTTCGGCCGCGGCGTTCGAGCGCACCTTGGCGGTGGGGCCGACGGGCATGTCGATCAGTACATGGCTGGAACCCGCCGCCGCCTTCTTCGACAGTACGCTCGCCACCAGCTGGCCATCGCTGTCGAAGTCCAGCGGTCGCTCCACCCGGATCAGCACGTCGTCCGCCGGGCTGAGCCGCACGTTGCCGCCCCAGACCACGCAACCGCCCTCACGCGCCACGACCCGGCGCATCGCGGCCAGGTTCAGCTCCACTGGAGTCATCACTTCCATCGTGTCTGCGGTGCCGGCGGGCGAGGTGATCGCGCGCGACGAGGTCTTGGGAATGCGATGGCCCAACGCCGCCACGATCGCGACCACGATCGGCGTGGTGCGATTGCCGGGCAGGCCGCCCACGCAATGCTTGTCCAGGGTCGGGCCTTCGCCCCAATCGAGGGTCTGGCCCACTGCGATCATCGCGCGGGTGAGCGAGGTGGTTTCCGCGTGGTCCAGGCGCTCGCCGGCACAGGCGGTGACGAACGCGGCAAGCTCGATGTCGGACAGGCGGCTGGCGACCGTATCCTGCATCAGTGCCAGGTAGTCGGCGTCCTCCAGTCGCTGCCCGAACACCTTGGCCCGCAAGGCCGCGGATGAGCGGGGCGGTTCGGCGTGGTGGAACAGCGCATAAGCGCCAGGCTCGGGCTGGATCGCCGTCCACGCCGCTTCCGACAACGCCACCACATCGGCGCCGAGATGATCGTCCACCACCACGTTCAACGTGGCGATCAACTCCTTGTCGCCCACGCTCATCTGCACCCGGGTGAGCGCCGCAAATCCTTCGGAGCGGCACACCTCGCAGTCCTTGTGCATGTAGACCACGGGCTGCTGATAGGTGTCGATGCCCGCACGTACGACCCGCAGGCTGACCGGATTGGGCCGACCGTTCACGTCTGCGCCCGCAGACCGCCTCGAATCGCGTGCAGGTCCACCGTGTCGCGGAAATCGGGCACGGTAACCTCCCACCCCAGCTGCCGCTCGATGCGCTGGCGCAGCGCATCGGCCGCCGCGGGTTCGCCATGGGTGATGAACACGCGTTTGGGCGGCACCGGGATTGCGCCCATCCAGGCGAGGAGTTCATCGGCATCGGCATGCGCCGAAGAGCCGGACAACTGCACGACTTCGGCACGGACCGGTATGTTCTCGCCGAAGATCCGGATGCTCGAGGCACCCGCCGCCAGGGATGCACCGCGGGTACCGCCGGCCTGGTATCCGGCCAGCACGATCGCATTGCGCGAGTCCGGGGCGAATGCCTTGAGGTGATGGACCACCCGCCCGCCGGTGGCCATGCCGCTGGCGGAAATGATCACCATCGGTCCCCCGCGGCGATTGAGCGCCTTCGATTCTTCAGCCGTGTTGATCACGGTGGTGGAGGTATGCAGCGCATCGCACTCGGCCGTGCTCAGGCGATGATCGCCGCGAAACTGGTGATAGAGCGCCGTTGCATCGGTCGCCATCGGACTGTTGAGATAGACGGGAAGCGCCTTGGGGATCGCGCCGTTGGCTTTGAGCTGGGCAACCAGGTGGATCAGGGCCTGCGCGCGGCCCACGGCAAAAGCCGGGATCACCACCACGCCACCGCGCGCGGCCACGCGGCTGAGGATCGGCCCGAGTTCTTCCTGCGGGTCCGTTGTCGGGTGCAGGCGATCGCCATAGGTCGATTCGATCACCAGGATATCGGTTGCCGCCAGCGGAGCAGGCGCGCGCATCACCGGATCGTGGGGCCGACCCACATCGCCGCTGAAGGTGATGCGGGTACCGTCGCATTCCAGCGTCACCGACGCCGCACCGAGGATGTGGCCGGCATGGCGGAAGGCGGCGGTGACCGACGTTCCCCCCAGCGCGAACGGCGCGTCGAACGGGTGCGGGGCGAACTGCCGCAAGCAGGCCTGCGCGTCCTCCTGGGTGTACAGCGGCAGGGCAGGGTGATGCTTGGACGAGCCCTTCTTGTTGGCGTAACGCGCCTCCTCCTCCAGCAGATGGCCGCTGTCGGGCAGCAGGATCCGGCTCAGCGCGGCGGTTGCGGGCGTGCAGTGCACCGGGCCGCGATAGCCGTTGCGTGCAAGCAATGGCAGGTAGCCGGCATGGTCCAGGTGCGCATGGGTGAGAAGGACGGCATCGAGGCTGGCAGGGGCCACAGGAAACGGTGCCCAATTGCGCAGGCGCAGCTGCTTGTAGCCCTGGAACAGCCCGCAGTCCACCAGCACCTGCTTGCCATCGGCCTCCACCAGATACCGGGAGCCGGTCACCGTTCCGGTGGCGCCGAGGAAACTCAGGCGGAAGTCGTTGCGCTTGGCTGCGGCCATCGAACTGCTCCATGCGGATTGTCTGGGACGAAGCGCCTGGCGATGGCGTCGCTGCGCTCGGGGAGGGCGGCCGCGTTCGAGCATGGAATCACGACCCGACAGATCGCCACGGATGCCCGCACCTCAGGCTCCAGCATCATCCGGATGGGCGGAGATGCCCTTGATCTCGATCAATGCCGCTGACCGGGCCGATGCGCATGCTGCGCAGATCGAGCGCTGCGGGTGTCGGGGTGCGCGACGCCCGATCCACCTTGCGCTGTGAGGGCTGATCGTCATGTGGGACACGCTGATCGCGACTCATGATGCAGGCCGGGTCCAGGCCATCGCGGCCATCCTCGTGCGTCATGGCTTTGGCGACCTGGTACAGCGGCTCGGCCTGACCCGCGCGCTGGCGCGGGCGGGCACCTTTCTGCCGCTGGAGCGCATCGAGGAGCTGGCCGCCCTGCCGAGCCGCGTGCGCGTGCGCCGTGCGCTGGAGGAAATGGGTCCGTGCTTCGTCAAACTGGGCCAGGTGCTGGCCACGCGGGTCGACCTGTTCCCGCCGGACTGGATCGCCGAGTTCAGCCGCCTCCAGAATGCGGTTCCGCCGGTGCCGTTCGATGCCATCTGCTCCGAAATGTGCGCAGCACTGGGCGTCGCTCCCGAAGCCGCATTCGGTTCCATCGACCCGGTCCCCCTGGCGGCCGCGTCGATCGCACAGGTGCACCGCGCCCGCCTGCACGATGGGCGTGAAGTCGTAGCCAAGGTGCGCCGTCCTGGCATCCGCCCGGTCATCGAAGCCGACCTGCGCCTGCTGCAGTACGTGGCCAGGAAGATCGAGTCCCGCCTTCCCGATCTGCGCCGGTTCCATCCGGTCGGCATCGTGAGCCAGTTCAGGACCTCGCTGATGCGCGAGCTGGACCTCGCCGCCGAATGCCGTCACGCCGAGCGAATCGCCGCCAGCTTCGTCGGCGAGCCCCGCCTCGTCGTTCCGGCCGTCTACTGGCCGTACACGAGCGAACGCATGAACGTGCAGGACTTCGTCGACGGCATTCCCGTCGCCGATCTCCAGGCGCTGGCGGCCGCCGGCATCGACCGGGTGCAGGTCGCGCGCTCAGGGGCGCAGCTGGTCCTGAAGATGGTGCTTTCGGATGGCTTCTTTCATGCCGATCCGCATCCCGGCAACGTGTTCGTGCTTGGCGACGGGCGCATCGCCCTGATCGACTACGGAATGATCGGCCGGCTGTCGCCGACGCGCCGCGCCGAAGTGGTGAATCTGATGTTCGGACTGGTCGAACGCGACCCGGGCCGCGTCACCGAGATCCTGCTCGACTGGACCGAGCGACCGGATGTCGACGAAACCCAGCTGGCAGTCGATATCGATGCGTTCGTCGACCGCTACCACGGGATACCGCTCGGCGAACTGGATCTGGCTGGGATGCTGCTGGAGGTCACGACACTGCTGCGCTCCCATCGGCTTGCCCTTCCGGCCGACCTTGCGTTGCTGATCAAGACCTGCCTCACGCTCGATGGCCTGGGCCGCAGCCTCGATCCGGGCTTCGACATGGCGCGGCAGGCCCGGCCATTCCTGCGCCGCGCCATCGCGGCCCAGTACAGTCCGCGCGCGGTGGCCATGCGGAGTGCGCGCGCCATGACCGATACCGTGCGCCTGATGGCGGCGTTGCCGGGCGAACTGCGGCGGTTGCTGCGGGCGGTGCGGGGTGGAGGAGCGCGCCTGCACGTGCAGGTGGAGGAACTGGACGATTTCAGCCGCCAGGTCAGCCACTCCGCGAACCGGCTGGCGGGCAGCATGGTGATCGCGGCGCTGATCGTGGGCTCGTCGATCGTGATCACGGTGTCGGGTGGACCGACCCTGCTGGGCTTGCCGTTCTTCGGGCTGCTGGGCTTCGTCGGGGCTTCATTACTCGGGCTCTGGCTGCTGTGGTCGATATTCCGCAGCGGCGGTGGACGTTAACGAACGCGCCTTCCACAGGACTGGTCGACCCGACACTCCCGGACCGTGGGCGCCGGCGCGATGCCATGCCCTTGATCCTGGTCAATATGCCCAGCCGACTCGATGCATAGGCTGTGCCGGCCTTCCCTCGAAGAGGAGCCTCGCATGTCCAGCGTCCATATCATCGTGGCCGCGGCAATGCTTGCCGCGAGCCTGGCGGCGGCTGCACATCAGCAGCAGCCCGCGGTCACCGCGGAACCCGAACCCGCCTCCGAAGCCGAACAGCGCGCCGAGATGCGCCGGGAAGTCGACGAAGCCGTACGCGCCATCGAAGCCTATTCCACGGCCCGGCGCGACCAGGCGGTGCGGCGCGCACGCTCGGCAACCGATCGCATGGACCAGCGCATTCGCCGCTACCGCGCGGAATGGCTGGCGGAAGCCGAAGCCGTGAAAACAAAAAGGCAGATCGAGCGTGATCGCTCGATGGCAAGGGTGACCGAACGTCGCGCAGCGCTCGAAGAGCGCTACCGGGAACTGCAGAAGGCCAACGCGCAGGCCTGGGAGCGCGCCCGGGACCGGTTCGTAAACGCATATCGCGCGTTGGCAGATGCACTGCGCGATGCCTCGGACGAACCAGAGGCCGAGGAAGAAGCGAAGAAGGATTCCTCCCGCGAGGAAGACTGACTGCAGTACCCGGTCAAGCCAGATCACGCATGCGGGGTGCTATCCCGTTCGGTCAGCAGCACGGGCACGATCACCGATCGCCGCGGCATCGACGGCGCGGCTGCACGCTGCAAAATGAGCTCGGCCACCTGACGCCCGCGCGCACGCGGGTCGGCATCCAACGTGGTCAGTGGGGGCATGCCGACCGCGGCTTCGGGAATGTTGTCGAAACCGGTGACGGCGAAGTCGACGCCCGGGCGGCGACCTAGGCGGGTTAGTCCCAGCATCAGACCCAACGCCACCGCGTCGTTGTAGCAGACGGCCGCGGTCGGTGCCGGATCCATGGCGAACAATGCATCGGCGTGCGCGTTGGCCTCGAGGAGGGTCGGCGCGGTTTCGATCATCAGGCGCTGATCGACCGCGATGCCGGCTCCGCTCAGCGCATCCTGGTATCCCAGCCGGCGCTCGCGGCAGGAACTGGAATCGGCGTGGCCACCATAAAAGGCGATACGACGGTGTCCCAGTTCCAGCAGCCGCGTGGTCGCCGCACGCGCGCCAGCGCGATTGTCGAGGCCAAGGAAGTCGTACTCGAAACCCGGAACCGGCGGCCCGGTCAGCTCGCGGTTGAAGACCAGCAGCGGCGCATGGCGGCCGATCGCCAGTTCCACGTCGGCGACATCGCTGTTCTCGGCCGGCGACAGGATGATCCCGGCCGGATGGTGCTCCATCATCGAAGCAAGCACCTGGCGCTGCCGCTCGGGCGACTCGTTGCTGCTCCCAAGCAGGGTGACATAGCCCTTCGCGCCGAGCGCCTCATCGACGCCGGCGGCAAACTCCGCGAAGAACGGATTCGACAGATCGTTGATGACCAGTGCCACCGTGGTGGACACACGCTGGCGCAGGTTGGCGGCAGCGCGGTTGTAGACGTAGCTCTGACGCCGCATTTCCGCCTCGACCCGGCGGCGCGTTTCCGCATGCACCAGCGGACTACGGCGCAGCACCAGCGACACGGTCGCGCGCGAGACTCCACAAGCCCGTGCGATGTCGGTCAGGGTGACCCTGCGCTGTTTTTCCAAGGCGTCACCAATCCGACTTAGATCGATAAAACCTTGATATCGTGCGACAAACCCGACGGGCCTGCAAGTTCGTGCCGTGTGTTCGCTGCATGGCGCACTGGCGTCCTGTGTGATGCAAACCAGCGATCCTGGCGACTGCGTTCGCTGAGCGCGCCACCGTTGCAAATCGCCAGGCCGGCGGCGTTGCGAATGGCCATGCCCAGGTCCGGATCATCGGCTGGACCGTGCCGGCCGTCGTCGATCCAATGCGCTGTTGCGTTGAAAAAAGAGGCGGGCCATCGGGGAGGGAGCGATGGCCCGCCAATACCACATCAGAACTTGAAGGTGAGCGCCACCTGGTAGTTGCGTCCGCTCTTGTACAGGCCGAGCGGGGTGCGCTTCTGGGTGTCGTACCAGTAGTAGGTTTCGTCGAGCAGGTTGGTGGCGCTGAAGGTAACCCCAAGCAGATCGTTGATCTGGTAGCCGGCGATCAGGTCGAGCTGCTTGTATGCATCAGCGAACACGGTGGATTGCTGGCGTCCGATCTGGTTGAAGTACTCCGAACGATAGCTGTAGTTAAGCCGCACGTTGAATGGACCTTTTTCGAAGTACGGCGTCAGCGTATAGGCGTTCTTCGAGACGTAAGGCAGGAACAGATCGGTGCTGGTGCTGGTATCGGTATACGTGTAGTTGGCATTGATGCCAAAACCGTTGTCGAACGCTTGTTGGTAGATCAGCGCAACGCCGGTGGCAGTGGCATCGGCGACGTTGATCGGACGGCTGATGGAATAGACGCCCGACACGCCGGAGATCGGATTGGTCAACTGCTGTTCCGTGGTGTTGGTCACGACGTAGTTGGTGATGTCGCGACGGAACACCTCCGCGGCGAGCATGCTGCTCGGGGCGAAGTACCACTCGAACGCCAGGTCGTAGTTGGTGGCCTCGTAGGGTTTCAGGTCGACGTTGCCGCCGCCGCCGGTGAAGTTCTGGTCGTTGAGGTCCAGAGTCCCGGCCAATTGGCCGTAGCGCGGGCGGGCCATCACCTTGGCGGCGGAGAAGCGCGCCACCATGTCGTCGTTCAGCTCGTAAGCCAGATTGAAGCTGGGCAGCGGCTTGTAGTAGCTGCGATTGGCCAGCGCCTGATCGTAGCCGCCCGAGCCGTTACTGACCCAGTACAACGACTTGTCCGACGTGTCGACATAGCGTACGCCCAGGTTGCCGCGCCACTTGCCCGACTCGAAGTTCGCCTGGGCATACAGCGCGGTGGTGATTTCCTTGACCGAGAACGAAGGGCCGTAGTTGTAGTTGAAAGCACCTTCCGGGAGCGAATTGAAGTAGGCGATTGCCTTGGCCAGATCGGCCGTCGTCCAATCCGTCAAGTCTCCGCTGGCTCCCAGGCCGTCGTAGAGCCCGCCCGGCGACATACCGCCGGCAATCTCGGTGAGGTTGAGGGGTGAGGTCACAAACACCGCGTTACCGCGCGAAGACACGCTGTTGTCGTGGTTGGTGTACTTGTAGCCCATCTGGATCTTGTTGATGGGACCCCATGCCACGTCTTTCGCGGCATCGAACTGGAAGTAGCGTTCCTTGTCGCGGCTGGTCTCGTAATACTTGCCGCCGTACTGCTCGTTTGTTACACCCGGGATCAGCCCCCAGTTGGAAGCATCGTTGTTGTCGTAGTTGACGATGGTGTGCTTGGCGTCGTACTCGAAGTCGAATCCGCCGCCGAGCAGCAGCGTCTTCATCAGGTACTCGGGATCCTTGCCGCCCTTGGCGCTGGTCGTGCCCGCCTGGGTGGTGAACACCCAGTTGTCGCCGTAGAAGTCGTGGCGCAGGTTCAGGCTCTTGGTCTCGACTTCGCTCTTGCGCAGGTTGAAATCGTGCTGTGCATAGGCGTCGCCGTCGACATCGGCGGCGATCACGTAGCCGTCTTCGATGGTGGCACTGGTGATCTGGCTCAGGCTGCAGGCCGGGCAGACGTAGCGCGCCTGGCTGAAGTTGTCGTACTTGCCCTTGACATAGATGCCGGTCAGGTTGAACTCGTTGCGATCATTGGGCTTCCACTGCAACGCGGTCTGCAGGCCGTCGCGTTCGCGATCCTGCTGGAAGTAGGAACTGCTGATGCCGACCGGCAGCTTGGCTGCTGCGGGATCGCCTTCGCCGGTGATCGTGGCGGTTGCAGGCAATCCGGTGACGTAGCCCCAATACTCGATGCCGGCGCGAGAAATGCTCTGCTTGTCGTGGGTCGCGGACACCAGGAAGCCGAAGTCCTCGGCGTCGTTCTTCCAGCTCCACAGCACCGATCCACGCGGATTGCCGTCTTCCGAGCGGTCGTTGTAGTTGTAGCCGACCGAACCGCGGACGGTGTTCTTGGGCAGCTCCAGCGGCTTGCGGGTGTGCACGATCACGGTGCCACCGATCGAGCCTTCATCGATGCGGGCTTCGGGCGTCTTGTACACCTCCATCAGGCCGATGATTTCCGGCGAGAGCAGGGTGTAGTTGAAGGTACGGCCGCTGGTATCGGTGGGATTGCCGCCCCAGTCGCCGGAGGCGATGGTTTGTCCGTTGACCAGCACCCGGTTGAGCGCCGGGTCGGTACCGTTGATGCTGACTTTCTCGCCTTCGCCGAACTGGCGGTCGACCGTAACGCCAGGCAGGTGCGACAGCGATTCGGCAGCATTGGTGTCAGGGAACTTGCCGATGTCTTCGGCGCTGATCGCGTCGACGATGGCATTGGCCGTGCGCTTGACCGCCTGGCTCTTTTCCAGGGAAACGCGATACCCGGTAACGGTGACGGTATCCAACTGGGTGGCCTGATCGTCTGAGCTGGGCTCCTGGCCGGCATCCTGTGCGTGGGCGCTGAACGAGATGCAGGCGACGATGGCCACCGATAATGCGGACTTGCGGTACTTCATGCCACTCTCCCGATCGATCTGTTGGTTGCTGCGGTGGTTGTGTTGTTGCCGAGCCGTTGTTGCTCCATGAGTTCCACCCCCAGCGCCGGACGCGCCCCTCCGTGTCCATGTATTGCAGTCGCAAAAACTCTTTCCCTAGTCCGGATACCCGTGTGCTGCGCCGGCCCTAGGCAATCCGTGTTCGAGCAGAGGCGCGGGAATGCGCTCCAGCGGCGCACGCACCGGTTGCGTGTCGAGGTGGAGCGCGACGAAGTCGCGGTTCTGCGGCTGGATGTCGCTCCGCGGGATATGGGGCGGCGTCATGTCGCCGGCCACGCTGTTGAGCAAGCCGCGGGACATTCCGGGTGGTTGCGCGTTCAAGCGTGTCGCCGCCGACCCGCGTTCGTCGCGGCGGTTCGAGCGGGCCTTGTCGAGGGGGAGGGCAGCCGCTGTGGCCACGGCTTCGAAATCATTGATCAGGCGCGGGTCGGCAAACCCGCAGTGGTCGCGGGGCTCAGGAATTGCCGCCCGCGGCAGGTTGGTGGGGGGGGGGGGGGCGGCGCCGGGCACCCCCCCCCAAACCGGGGGTTCTTTTTCTTGCCCCCCGGGGGTGTGGGGTGGGATTCGCGGGTCGGGCCATTCCCCACACCGCCTACTCCCCGCGGGAGGGGAGTGCCGTTCACCCGCAAACCCGTTGCGGCTGGACCGACCATTGCGAACACACTTTTTCCATGCTCCGCATCCGCCGTGGCGACCGAAATGCACCACCTGGATCGAGTTTGGATCGATCTAAACTAGCGTGTCAATGGTCTGACCAATAATCGTGGTAAACGGGGCCGAATTATCACCATTGATGCCCATTCATATTTCGTAACTGCCATATTATGGCGTTCAATGCGCTCTTTAATGCGTCTTGTATCGTTCCAATGGAACAAAGGTCTGATGTTTTAGCGCCAAAGTGTCATAGGGGAGGGACGAAGAGGAGGGGCCGGAGGGGTCAGAAATCAGAGCCACGAATCCTCGTAGCCCACGGCGGCAGAGCAGAGCAACTGCCGAATCCCTGGCGATGCTGGAATTTGCATAGCTAACTCACCGGCCGCCGCTTGCATCGCAATTGGCGGCGCCCGCTTTAGCCGAGCTGAGAGGCCAAGGCCAAGCTCCGCTAGAACTTGCTGGCTCTGGAAGGGCGCATGACGCTTCCAAGCGGAGGAGAGGCACGCGAAACCCTGGCGGCTCGTCGCGGCTCCTCGCCGCAAATGACGAGAACAACCGACATCGCCGGCGATCAGCGGCATCATCGCGAGTTGACACCATCTTCACGCGCGTGTTAACTCGGCTGGTCCCCTGAAGGACCGCTCCCCCAAGCGATGATGAAGCGCAAACCCCGGTTTCTGTGGCGGTGGTGTCTGGTGTTGGCCGTACTGGTCAACACCGTGGCGCCCGTCTGGGCCGGTGCCGCGATGGCTGCCGAGCTGCTTCAGGACATAAGCCAGCAGGCAACGTCCGCGGGGGATGACCCGGCGTCTGGTGGAAAAGCAGGGTGTGCATCCGACGCGCAGCCGCCTGGGAGCGAAAGTCGTTCCGGACATGACGGCTGCGATTGCGGGTCGACCGGCGCCTGCACATGCCCATGCGCCTTCTCGGTCAAGTTGATCGATGTCAGGGTGGAGTTTGCCGCCCGCCATCTGCTCTCGACGGTCCCCGCCCGGGCCGCCTGGGAATCTGCCGACCCCGGCCCTCGAACTTCGGTCTTCCGACCTCCGATCGCGTGATCTGACGCGCGGACGCGCTACTGCGTCCTTTCTTGCCGTCTGCCCGGGCCTGGCTCACTCCGCCCCGGCGGCCGCCGTCATCGATTTCACGCTCTCCGGGGTATTCGCATGTCCACTACACGCCATCCGCTTGCGTCCGCCATCAGCGCCTTGTTGCTGGTCGGGCTGAACTCGGGCGCCAACGCCCAAACCACACCGGAGTCGCCGGCCCCGTCCGAACCAACCGAACTGGGGACGATCACCGTCACCGGCAGCCATATCAAACGCGCCGCGATTTCCGGCGTCGGCCCGGTCACGGTCATCGACAGGGAAACCATCGAACGGTCCGGAGCGACCTCGGTCGAGACGCTGCTGCAGCGGATCCCGGCCTCGGCCGGCTTCGCGGGCAACCAGACGAATGCCTACTGGGCCGAAAACGGTTATGGCACGACCCAGGTCAACCTGCGCGGCCTGGGCATCAACCGCACCCTGGTCCTGCTCAACGGGCGCCGCGTGGTCAATGGCGGCACCGGGGCCAACAGTTCAGTCGACCTCAACATCATCCCGATCGCCATGGTCGAGCGCATCGAGGTCCTGAAGGACGGTGCCTCCGCCATCTACGGCGCCGATGCGGTCGCCGGCGTGGTCAACCTCATCACCAAGCGCAACTTCGACGGGGTCGAAGCTTCGGTGCGCTACGGCCAAACGTTCGAAGGCGATGGCGAGGAGAAGTCCGCCGACCTGACCTGGGGCACGACCGGGGAGGCCGGATCCCTGATGGCCGGCATCAGCTATTCGGAAACCGGCACCGTCAACATGGCCGACCGGGCGGCATGCGGGCTCGGTGAGAGTGAGGGCGAGCTGGTTTGTTTCGGCAGCTCCTCCACGATCGGCGGACGTGCCGTGCTGCCCGATGGCACCTCCATCAATTTCAACCAGGACCCCAATGGGGATGGCGATTTCTACGAGCCGTACTCATCGGCCAGGCACAACTTCAACTCCAATCCGTACCTCAATGCGGTCAATCCGATCAAGCGGGTGAGCTTCAACGCGTTCGGCAACCTCAACGTGAGCGAGAACGTGTCGGCGTTCGCCGAGCTGATGTACACGCACCGCGAATCCGACCAGATCGCGACGCCGGGGACACTGGGCATCTATCGCCCGATCCTGATCTCGGCCGATCACCCGACCAATCCCACGGGCGAGGACTTGCTGCTGCAACGCCGCCGGCTGCTGGAGGGCGGCGTGCGCGAGTTCTACCAGGAAACGGATACCTCGCGTCTGGTGCTGGGGCTCAACGGCCGGCTCGGCATGAACTGGGACTGGAACGTCGCCTTCAACGTGGGTCGCAACACGGGCATCGACGGTTCCACTAACGTGGCCAACCTAGACCGGGTCGAACAGACGTTGGACACGTCGGTCTGCAGCAACGCGTCGGGCGCGGCGATTCCGTGCGCCGACTATCTCGGTTACGGCGATGTCAGTCAGGCAGTCCTGGACTACATCATGTTCACCAGTCGCGACACGGGCGGCAACTCGCAGGAAAGCTTCACCGCGAACCTGAGCGGAGACCTGTTCGAACTGCCGGCCGGCCCGGTGGGCATGGCCACCGGGATCGAGGTGCGCAAGGAGGAGGGCTGGCGCGATCCGGACCCCCTGACGGTCGCGAGCATCGCCAATACCAATCAGCAGGACCCGATCGCGGGTGAGTACCTGGCCAAG
The DNA here is from genome assembly GCF_022662495.1 of Lysobacter sp. M2-1. Classification (GTDB taxonomy): domain Bacteria; phylum Pseudomonadota; class Gammaproteobacteria; order Xanthomonadales; family Xanthomonadaceae; genus JAKPBU01. Next base: position 26,939 of record NZ_JAKPBU010000007.1, on the reverse strand, counting down.
GAAGCCTTTGTCGAGTTCGCGGTACCGCTGCTCGCCGACACCTTCCTGGCCCAGTCGCTCACTTTGAACGCCGCGGGGCGCTATTCGGATTACGACCTGTTCGGCAGCGACACCAACTACAAGATCGGCCTGGACTGGCAGGTCGTGCCTTCGTTGAAGATCCGCGCCAACTACGCCACTGCCTTTCGCATCCCGAACATCCCGGAGCTCTTCGGTGGGGTCGCCGAGGGCAACCTGACGACGACCGACCCGTGCAGCGGCTGGAGCAGCCAGCCTTCCACCTCGGTGATTTACCAGAACTGCCAGGCCTCCGGGGTGCCGGTCGGCTATGTCCAGCTCGGCAACACGATCCTGACCACGGTCGGCGGCAATCCCGACCTCGAGCCGGAGGACGCAAGGACGCTGACCATCGGTGCGGTCTGGACGCCCGAGTTCGTGTCCGGCCTGACGCTTACGCTGGACTACTTCAAGATCGACATCGACAACGCCATCCAGCGCATCGACGGCTCGACCAAGCTGTCGGTGTGCTACGACACGCCGGGGCTGGCGCACGAGTTCTGCAGCAGCGAGACGTTTACCCGCAATCCTCTGACCGGCGAAGTCGATTTCCTGTCCTCGCAGCCGGTCAATGCGGCAACCGAGCGCGTCTCGGGCGTGGATCTGGGCGTGTTGTACGAGTTCGGCCTGGCCGACTGGAGAAACACGCTGGCCTGGGATGTGTCCTATCTCAACAACTACGACGTGCGTCCGTTCGACGGCGCCGACGAGATCCAATACGCCGGCAAGATCACCGGCGGGCGGGGCAGCTATGCGCAGTGGCGATCTTTCGCGTCGTTGACCACCGAACGTGGCCCGTGGTCGGGCACCTACAGCGTCCAGTACATCGGCCGCGCCGACGACATCAATGCGGCCGAGGGCGACATCGGCGACCATGCGCCCAGCCTGACTTATCACAATGCGCAGGCGAAGTACGCCTTCGGCGAACAGGCTGAAATCGCGGTCGGTGTCGACAATCTGTGGGACAAACAAGCGCCGTTCATCCAGAGCTGGACCGATGCCAACACCGACACGATGACCTACGACCTGCTGGGTCGCCGCTGGAACGTCAAGCTCACCTATCGCTGGTAGGGCATGAGCAAGCAACGTCCCGGCGATGTGCCGGGACGTCTTCCGGCAGTGGTGATCCCTCGCAGGAGTATCCGGCAATGAAACCCGCGTTCTGGGCGCGCAAGGCCCACAAATGGATCGGACTGGTGATTGGCGTGCAGGCGCTGCTGTGGATGTGCAGCGGTCTGTACATGACCAGCATCTCGATCGACGTGATCCATGGCGATCACCTGGCGCATGTCGAAGAGGAGCCGCTCGCACCAGGCCAGATCCGCGTCACGCCCGGCGAACTCAAGGAACGCTTTGACGGGGTCCGGCATTTCCGTCTCAAGCGATTCCTGTCGCAGCCGGTCTATGAGGTTCATCACCGGGGCGGCATTGCCCTGGTCGATGCCGTGAGCGGAAAACCGCTCAACCCACTACCGGAAGCCAGCATCCGGCAGGCAGCGCTGGCGCTGTACCAGGGCAAGGCACCGGTGCAATCGATGTCGCTGCTCAGGCAGGCGCCGCAGGAGGTCGCGACTCGCCCGGTGCCGCTGTGGCAGGTCCGGTTCGCGGACCGGGGCGAGACCACGCTGTATCTCTCCCCTGAGACCGGTGAGTTGTTGGCCAAACGCCACAGCCTGTGGCGCTGGTTCGACTTCCTGTGGATGTTCCACATCATGGATTACGAAGCACGCACCGATGTCAACAACACGCTGTTGCGTGTATCGGCCGCGGTCGGCTTGCTGTTCGCGCTCAGCGGCGTCTGGTTGCTGTTCTACAGCTTCAGCAAACGGAGGCCTGCATGACGCCGTGGCTGCGCAAGCTGCACAAGTGGGTCGGGTTGCTGATCGCCCTGCAGTTCGTGATCTGGGTCGGCAGCGGCCTGGTCATGAGCCTGCTCGATCACGAGACGGTGCAGGGCGATACCTTCCGGAACGGCGATGCTGCACCACCGCCGGCATGGCCTGCCGACGCGGTGTCCACGGCCAGCGTGCTTGCCTCGGCATCGGCGCCCGTGCACAACATCGAAAGCGCATGGCTGGACCGACGACCGGTCTACCGTCTGCAGGGCGAAACCGCCATCTGGCTGGTCGACGCCCTGACCGGGCGCCCGGTGTCGGTATCGGCACCTGTGTCGCTGGCGATCGCGGCGCGGGACTACGTCGGTCCGGGACGCCCTGGACAACCGGAACTGATGCCCGAGCCGGATCTGGAAACCCGGGAACATGCCGGGCCGGCGTGGCGGGTGCCGTTTGCCGACGAGCAGGCGACCACGTTGTATATCTCGGCGCAGGACGGTCGCATCCTGGAACGCCGTAACGACGCATGGCGGCTGTTCGATGTGGTCTGGATGCTGCACATCATGGATTACACCGGCCGAAAGAACTTCAACAATCCGCTGGTGATCACGATGGCAGTAGGCGGCGTCTGGATGGCGCTGACCGGATTATGGTTGCTGTTCGCCAGCTTCCACTGGAACGAATTCGTGCCCGCCCCTTGGCGACCGATGCGCGAAGTCGGCGTGTATGCACCCGACGGTACCCGCTTGCGCTCGGTGTCGGCTGCGGCGGGCGACAGTGTTTTCGTTGCGCTGGGGCGCCACGGATTGCATCTGCCGTCCAATTGCGGAGGGGGACAGAGTTGTGGGCTGTGCCAGGTGCGGTTCCGTGGACATGCGCCGGCACCGACCAGCGCGGATCGCGCCCATGTGGATGCCTCGAGACTCAAACAGGGCTATCGCCTGGCCTGCAATCTGCAGGTCCGCGAGGACATGCAGATCGATGTACCGGGCGGCGCGGCACTGTGGGCGGAGCAATCGGGTACGGTGGAGCGGGTGACCGCGCTCACTCCCTTTCTGCGCGAGTTCGTCATCAAGCCGGATGCGGCGCCTGTCGAAGGTTTCCGGCCGGGTTGCTATGTCCAGGTGCATGTCCCGTCCTTCGACCTGAGCCGGCAAGACCTGGACCATCCGGAGCATCATCGGAAGGACTGGCAGGCGCTCGATCTTCCGCAACGTTTCGGTTCCAAGGAGGCTGTCCGGCGGTCGTACTCGCTGGCGATGCCGATGGAGCAGGCGGATGGGCGGATCACGCTGCTCACCCGTTTCAGTCCGGGGCGCCAGCACAGCAAGCGGCAGCCGCCTGGCAAGGGATCGTCCTACCTGTACTCGCGAAAGACTGGCGATCGGATCCGCTTCAGTGGCCCCTTTGGCGAGTTCGCATTGAAGCCGGGCGACGCGGAGAAGGTTTTCATCGGCGGCGGCGCTGGCATGGCGCCGCTCCGAGCGATGATCCACGCATTGCTCGACACAGGCGCGCACGAGCGCATTCACTACTGGTATGGCGCACGCAATCTGCGCGAAGCCCCGTACCTGGTCGAGATGGAGCACCTCGCCCAACGCCACACCAACTTCAGCTGGCACCTGGTCCTGTCGGAAGAAGCAGAGCGGGGTGGGGCGCTGATGCGTGGTCTGGTGCATGAGGCCGCGCACGACACGCTGCTGCGCTCACATCCGGATCTGCAGGCCTGCGAGTTCTATGTCTGCGGACCACCGGGCATGCTGGCCGCGACCCGGAAGATGCTCGCGGCCCTGGGAGTTGCGAATGACCGGATCGCTTTCGACGACTTCAAGATTTGAAGCCTGGGAAGAACTCCGGAGTCGGGCGTTGCTTGTTCTCCGGACGATCTGGGCTTGTGGAGGAGTGGACGCATGACGGCGTGCCCCGGCGGGGCCAGCGACGAATTCCCCGGTTTGTGCCGCCTGTTTGATCCTGATCAAAGCAGTAAGTGGATCAGCTGTTACACAGTATGCCGCGGTACTAGGTTTACGGACGCACTCCGGGCTTCGTGCGCAGGAGGATCGACATGCCACAGCTCACACCCCTTCGCACCGGCGCGGCGTTCGCGCTGACCGTTGCGGTCCTCTATCTCGCCTGCTTCCTGCTGATGCTGCTGGCACCAGGCGTGGTGCTCGCGGTCTTTTCGACATGGGTACACGGCCTCAATCTCGAACCGCTGACCACCAATCCGCCGCCACTCGACATCGGCCGGGCCCTGCTGGGACTGCTGCTGATCTCCGGATATGCCTTCATTGCGGGCCTGGTCTATGGGTTCGCGCGCCGCTGGCTTGCACCCCGCTGAGCTCTGACCAGGAGTAGCATCGCCTTCATGAACCGGCGTGCCCGCCAGCGCTTCAAGGTCGCCTTGGCGATGGTCTTCTGCCTGCTGTTCCAGCAGGCGGCGCTGGCTGCGTATCTGTGCCCGCTGCAGCAGATGCCCGCCGAAACCTCCGCCATGGCCCAGCATTGCGCGGAAATGGGCATGGCGCAGGCCCAGGACAATCCGGCGCTGTGCCAGAAGCATTGCGCGCCCGACGTTTTGGTCCCAGCCGACCACGCTTCGCCTGTCGTGCCGGCCTTGGCGCTGGCGCCGCTGACGCACGCGCTTGTTCTGGCGCAGCCGATCTCGCATGTCACCGTACAGGCCGAGGTGCCCCATGCGCCCTCGGATCCACCACCGCGGCTGCGATTCTGCAGCCTGTTGATCTAGACCTCCGAACGACATTTTCCAGGACCGCGCCGGCGATACGCCGCGCGCGTTCGCTACCGTCATTCGGAGTTCGTCATGAGTTTCCGTTCTCAAAGCCGGTCGCGGTCGAGCGTGGTCGCTCGCCTGGCGATGGCATGCGTATCAGCTGGTTTGATCGCCGCGCCGCCGCTCACATCGGCAGCCATTCCTTTGACTTTGCAGGAAGCGACGCAGCTCGCGATCGAGCGCGCCCCGATGCTCGAAGCGCGTCGTGCCGGCATCGTCTCGGCGCAGGAGGAAAACGCCAGCGCCGGCGCCTTGCCGGATCCGATGCTGACCGTCGGCATCGATAACTGGCCGGCGACCGGCCCGGACGCGTTCGATTTCAGCGCCGAGGACATGACGATGAAAAGGATCGGCCTGCGCCAGGAACTCCCGGCGCGGGCCAGGCGTCAGGCCGAGCGCGTGCTAGCTGATCGCAGCGTCGACGAGGCACGAGCCCAGGATTCTGCCGAACAGCTGGCTGTGCGACGGACGGCGGCGGAGGCGTGGATCGACCTGTGGACCGCGCAGCGCGAACTCGACGCTCTGCAACGGTTGCGTGACCAGGCCGCGCTGGCAGCCAAGGTTTCCAGGGCGCGGGTTGCCGGTGGCGGCGAGTCGGTCAGCGATTCCTTGGCAACCGAAGCGGCGATGTTGGAGCTCGACAACCGCCTCGAAGCCGCCCGCGCCACTCACTCGGTGGCGCAGGCGGCATTGGCGCGTTGGTTGGGAGAAGCGGAGGTGGAAGCCGTTGATCCACCCGATTTTGCGTCCCTGCCCATTGCAGCGACGCAATTGCTGGCATCGGTCGATCGGACCGGCGCGCTCTTGCCCCTGACGGCGCAAGTGGAAACGACCGCGGCCGCAATCGATGCCGCCAGGGCAGAGAAGCGTCCGGACTGGAGCATCGCGGCTTCCTACGGCCAACGTACGGGCGGGCGCAGCGACATGATCATGCTGGAGGTCGGCGTCGGGCTACCGCTGTTCCCGCGAAACCGGCAGGATCGCGGCATTGCTGCACGCGAAGCCGACTACCAGGCCGCATTGGCCAGGCGCGAAGATATGCGCCGCCAGGAGACCGCGCGCATTCGTGCTGGCATCGCCCGTTGGCAGGGACTGAAGCGTCAAGTCGGGTTGTACGAAGGTTCGCTGCTGCCATTGGCCAGCGATCGCAGTACCACAGCGCTTGCAGCCTACCGCGGCGGCGGCGAGCTGCAGCCGTGGCTCTACGCACGGCGCGATGAACTCGACGCACACCTGTCGCATGTCGGATATCTCGGCCAACTCGGTCGGGCATGGGCAGCTTTGGCCTTTCTTCTGCCCGCGGAGAACCAGCCATGACCGCGCGCACGCGGCTTGTCGCGATTGCTGCCGCATCCATTGCAATCGTCGTTTCCGTCGCTGCGGGGTACTGGTGGGGACATTCGCCAGACGATCTGTCGGCCACGGCCACAGCGAGCGGTGGAGCCACCGATCGTGAAGTGCTGTACTGGTACGACCCGATGAAGCCGGAGCAGCGCTTCGACAAACCGGGCAAGTCGCCCTACATGGACATGCAGCTGCTGCCCAAGTATGCGGATGACGCGAGCGAAAGCGGCATCTCGATCGCTCCTGGAGTGCGCCAGAACCTCGGCATGCGCACGATCGTGGTGAAACGCGGACGCCTCGGGACCACCGTGCGCGTAACCGGAACCATCGGCTGGGACCTGCGCCAGGAACGCATCGTCAGTGCGCGGGTCGATTCCATCGTCGAACGCCTGCACGTTCGGGCACCGTTCGAGCAGGTGCGAGCCGGACAACCCCTGGCGAGCGTGATCGCGCCGGCCTGGGGCACGGCCATCGCAGAAACGCATGCGTTGGGTCAGGCACGCTCGTCCTCGGCGCGGGCATTGCAGTCCGCTTCCCGCCAGCGACTGCGCGCACTGGGATTGCCTGCGGGCGCCAGTGCGGGAAGCGGCGGACATATCACGTTGGCTTCTCCGATCTCCGGCGTAGTCAGCGAGATCGGCGTGCGCGAAGGCCAGTCCGCGCCGATGGGAACGCTGATGTTCCGCGTCAACGGCATCAGTACCGTGTGGCTCGAGGCAGCGATCCCGCAGGCGAGCATCACCGGCATCGCAGCCGGCACGCGGGTGGAAGCCGTCGTCGATGCGGTGCCCGGGGAAGTCTTCCATGGCCGCGTGGAGACCTTGCTCCCGCTGGTGGACCCGGAAAGCCGCACCCAACGCGCGCGCATCGTGCTGGACAACCCGGAAGGAATGCTTGTCCCGGGAATGTTCGCGCAGATCACGCTTCAGCCCAATGCAGGCATCGAGCATCCGCTGGTGCCGTCGGATGCGCTGATCGGTGGTGCTGGGCCGGTGCGCGTGATCGTGCTCGGCGACGATGACCGATTCCGCCCCGTGGTCGTGCGGACCGGTCGCAGCAGCGGTGGCATGACCGAGATACTCGACGGGCTGACGGGGGGTGAACGGGTCGTGGCGTCGGGCCAGTTCCTGATCGATTCGGAAGCGAATCTCTCGGGTGCGCTGGAGCGCCTGGGCGCAGACGCCGCTGGATTCTCGGGCGCTGCCCATGAGGAAGCTGCAGACCCGGGCGACGGCATGCCGGCGGGCATGGACATGGGCCAGCAGTCGCAAGCCACAACGCCCCGGGACCACGCATCGCACGCCGCACCGCCGAAGCCGGGCGATCGCAAGGTGCTGTACTGGTACGACCCGATGAAACCGGAAAAGCATTTCGACAAGCCGGGCAAATCGCCGTACATGGACATGCAGCTGGTGCCCAGGTACGCCGATGACGTCGAAGCCAGCGCGCCGGACCCGCAGCCATGATCGCCCGCATCATCCGGGCGTCCATCGCCAATCGGCTGTTCGTGCTGGTCGCGGCGGTCGCGCTGACAGTCGCGGGCATCTGGTCTGTGTCCAGCGTCCCACTCGACGCCTTGCCCGATCTGTCCGACACCCAGGTCATCGTGCGCACCGAGTGGCCCGGGCAGACGCCTCGCATCGTCGAGGACCAGGTCACTTATCCGTTGACCACGACGATGCTGTCGGTGCCCGGCGTGAAGGCGGTGCGCGGCTTTTCGTTCTTCGGTGATTCGTTCGTCTACGTGTTGTTCGATGACGACACCGACCTGTACTGGGCGCGCTCGCGCGTGCTCGAGTACCTCAGCCAGGTGCGCGATCGTCTGCCGGCGCAGGTGAGTCCGTCGCTCGGACCCGATGCGACCGGCTTGGGCTGGATCTACGAGTACGCGATCGTCGATCGCAGCGGTCGCCACGACCTGGGCCAGCTGCGTGCCTTGCAGGACTGGTTCCTGCGCTACGACCTCAAGACCGTGCCCGACGTCGCCGAAGTGGCCAGCGTCGGCGGCATGGTGCAGGCCTGGCAGATCACGCCCGACCCGCAGGCGCTGGCCGCCCGCGGGATCACGATTTCCCGGCTCACGGATGCCATCCAGGCCGCCAACGGAGCCACCGGAGGCTCCGTGATCGAGCAGGGCGAAGCTGAAGTCATGGTGCGCAGCGAAGGTTACCTGCGCACTCGCGAGGATTTCGAGCGCGTGCCGGTGACGACCGGCGCCGATGGTGTGCCGGTGCTGCTGCAGGACGTGGCGACGGTACAACGCGGACCGACGTTGCGCCGCGGCATTGCCGAGCTCGATGGGGAAGGGGAGGTCGCCGGAGGGGTGATCATCCTGCGCTCGGGCAAGAACGCACTGGCTGCGATCGAAGCCGTCAAGGCAAAGCTCCAGGTATTGAAGGCGAGCTTGCCGGCTGGTGTCGAGATCGTCACGACCTACGACCGCTCCGAACTGATTCTCGAAGCCGTGCGCAACCTCACGCGCAAACTCGGCGAGGAGTTCCTCGTGGTCGCGCTGGTGTGTGCGCTGTTCCTGTGGCACGTACGCTCCGCACTGGTGGCGGTGATCACCCTGCCGCTAGGCATGCTCGCTGCGTTTACTCTGATGCGTTACCAGGGCATTTCCGCGAATCTGTTGTCGCTGGGCGGCATCGCGATTGCCATCGGCGCCATGGTCGACGCCGCGGTGGTGATGATCGAGAACGCGCACAAGCACCTCGAGCGCTTCCGCGAGGAGCACGGCCGCGATTCGGAGGGCGCGGAGCGCTGGCGGTTGATCGCCGAGTCCGCCAGCGAGGTCGGTCCGGCGCTGTTCGTCAGCCTGCTGGTGATCACGCTTTCGTTCGTGCCGGTGTTCGCGCTGCAGGCGCAGGAAGGGCGGCTGTTCTCGCCGCTGGCGTACACCAAGACCTATGCCATGGCCGCGGCGGCAGGCCTGTCCATCACCCTGATTCCGGTGCTGATGGGGTACCTGATCCGCGGTCCTATCCGTTCGGAGAACGACAACCCACTCAATCGCACCCTGATCGCCCTGTATAGACCGGCGCTGGAGGCGGTGCTTCGATTCCCGAAGACGACACTGGCACTGGCAGGCATGGTGTTGTTGCTGAGCCTGATTCCGTTCCTGCGCCTGGGAAGCGAGTTCATGCCGCCGCTGGAGGAGGGCACGTTGCTGTACATGCCCACCGCGCTGCCGGGGCTCTCGGCCGGCAAGGCTTCGCAGCTACTCCAGCAGACCGACCGCATGATCAAGACGGTGCCCGAAGTCGCGCACGTGTTCGGCAAGGCAGGGCGCGCTGAGACGGCCACCGATCCGGCACCGCTGGAAATGTTCGAGACCACGGTGACGTTCAAACCGCGCAGCCAGTGGCGGGACGGCATGACTCCGGAAAAGCTCAGACAGGAACTCGATCGAGCTGTGCAGGTGCCGGGACTGACCAACCTGTGGGTTCCGCCGATCCGTAATCGCATCGATATGCTCGCCACCGGCATCAAGAGCCCGATCGGAATCAAGGTGTCGGGACCGGACGCGGCAGTACTGGCGCAATTGGGCGACCGCATCGAGCAGGTGGCGCGCACCGTGCCCGGGGTGAGTTCGGCGCTGGCCGAACGCATCACCGGTGGCCGCTACCTCGATGTAAAGGTACGCCCCGATGTTGCCGCGCGATACGGCTTGAGCCAGGCCGACGTACAGCGTCTGATCGCCACCGTGGTCGGTGGTGTACCAGTCGCGGAGACCATTCAAGGCCGCGAGCGGTATCCGGTGGTGGTGCGTTATCCGCGCGCGCTTCGCGAATCGCCGGCTGCGTTGGCGCAACTGCCGTTGGTTGCTCCCGGTGGTGCGCAACTGACCTTGGGGCAGGTCGCCGATCTCAGCTTCAGCGAAGGCCCGCCCATGCTGCGCAGCGACAATGCCCGTTTGAGCAGCTACGTGTACGTCGATGTGGCGGGACGCGATCTCGGCTCGGTGGTCGCCGACCTGCAACACGCCGTCGCCAGCGAAGTGCCGATGCCGGCAGGATATGCCGTGGGTTGGTCAGGACAGTTCGAATACCTCAAGCGTGCGAGCGAACGTCTACGCATCGTTGTCCCCGCGACACTGGCGATCATCTTTGGATTGATCTATCTCGTATTCCGGCGCGCCTCGGAGGCCGCAATCATCATGCTCAGCCTGCCGTTGGCGCTGGTCGGCGGCCTGTGGTTGATCTGGGCGATGGGTCACGCCGTCTCGGTAGCCACGCTGATCGGTTTTATTGCCCTTGCTGGCGTCGCTGCGGAGTTCGGCATCATCATGCAGCTGTACCTGCGCCACGCCTGGGAACGGCAACTCGCCATCAATCCGGATGCCGGCGAATACGAGCTGGACGTGGCCATCCGTGAAGGTGCGGTACAACGGGTCCGCCCTAAAGCGATGACCGTCGCCGTGATCCTGGCTGGCCTGTTTCCGATCCTGATCGACGGCGGCGCCGGCTCGGAAGTCATGCAACGCATTGCGGCCCCGATGGTTGGCGGGATGCTCAGCGCGCCGTTGCTGTCGATGGTGGTCATTCCAGCGGCGTATCGGCTGCTGCAGCGGCACCGGCTGAGGCGATCACGTCAGTTGCGCGACCGCGCGCCAGCCGCTTCAACCGATTTGCCGACATGAGACAGGCACGGTGATCGCCACGCTTGGCGCACACCGTGCCTCCCGCGAAGCAGGGTACGAAGTTAACAAGGTCGGCTGCGAGCGCGCTTAGCCTAAAGGTACGATGAAGTAACATAATGTACATTATGCGAAATTAAGAAACGACCTCGCCCTGCAAGAAGCGGCTCTTAACGCACCCTCCACCGGCGTCCGCTCAACGCTCAATCCGGCGCCTGCGCAGGTCAAACAGGCGCTGCAGCACGCAGAACACGAACAGCAGCAGACCAATGGCGATACGCGTCCACCACGAGCTGAGCGTGCCGTCGAACACGATCATGGTCTGGATCAGTCCCAGGATCAGCACGCCGATCAGGGTGCCAGCCACGTAGCCGGTGCCACCGGCGAGTACGGTGCCGCCGATCACCACCGCGGCGATGGCGTCCAGTTCGAGACCCAGCGCGTGCTGGCTGTAACCGGACAGCATGTAGAAGGTATAGATCACTCCAGCCAGCGCCGAACAGAAGCCGCTCAGCGCATAGACTCCGACCAGGGTCGAATCGACCGGCAGCCCCATCAGCCGCGCCGAGGTTTCACTGCCGCCGATGGCATAGACGGTACGGCCGAAGCGGGTGGCGTGGGCGATCCAGATGCCGGCAGCCACCACCAACAAGGCGAGCACCGCGCCGATGGAAAGACCACCGAAGCCCAGCGGAATGCGCACATACGACATGGTGGTATAGAACGGATGGTCGATGCCGATCGAATCCACGCTCAGCAGCGTCGCCGCGCCGCGCGCCAGGAACATGCCAGCGAGGGTGACCACGAACGGTTGTAGCCGGTAACGCTGGATCAACAAGCCCATCGCCGCGCCGAAAGCGCAGCCCAGTGCAAGCACCACGGGAATGGCCGCCAGAGGATGCCACCCGGATCCCTGCACCAGCATCGCCAGCAGCACCGTGGTGAACGCGATCACCGCGCCTACCGACAGGTCGATGCCGCCGGTCAGGATGACGAAGGTGGCGCCAACCGCAGCCACGCACAGGAAGGCGTTGTCGATCAGAAGATTGAGGAACACCTGCGGGGTCAGAAAACCGGGGTAGAGAAGGCCCCCGGTCACGGCCATGGCTAGGAACAACGCCAAGGTCACCAGTAACGGCAGATGACGCGGATCCAGCCGACGCGACGACGCTGGACTAGCGGAGTTGCCGGTGCGAGCCGTACCGGTCATGCACTGCCCTCCCCGGCTTCGTTCCGCCTCAGCAACCGGCGCACATGGCTGCGGAACTCGCCCGATTGCAGCAGCATCACGATGAATACCAGCGCGGCCTTGACCACCAGATTCACCTGCGGCGGTACACCGATCGAATAAATGGTCGAGGTCAGGGTCTGGATGATCAGCGCACCGATCACGCTGCCCGCCAGGCTGAAACGGCCACCACTGAGTGCGGTGCCGCCCAGGGTGACCGCCAGGATCGCGTCCAGTTCCAGCAGCTGCCCGGCGTTATTGGCGTCGGCACTGCTGACGTTGGAACTGACCAGGATCCCAGCCATGCCCGCGCAGAACGCGGAGAACACGTACAACCCAACCGTGATCCACCGTGCCGGTACGCCTGCCACGCGCGCGGCCACAGGATTGCCGCCGATGGCGCGGATGAACAATCCCAGCGCGGTGCGGCCAAGGGCCAGCCACAGAAGCAGGCATAAGGCGGCAATCACATACAGCGAAAACGGGAGGCCGAACAGGAAGCCGTTGCCGAAGTAGGCGTACGGCTTGTAGTACACCGTCAGGATCTGTCCGTCGGCCAGCAACTGGGCGACGCCGCGTCCGGCCACCATCAGGATCAGGGTGGCGACGATGGGCTGCATGCCCAGCTTGACCACCAGCAAACCGTTCCAAAGTCCGCACAGTGCTGCCGCGATCAGTGCGGCGGTGATTGCCACGGCCATGGGAAAGCGCGTGGCATCGGTCTCGCCGCCGATCATCCAGGCCGCCACCGTGGCCGCGATCGCCAGCACCGCGCCCACGGAAATATCCAGTCCGCGAACGGCGATCACCAGGGTCACGCCCAGCGAAACCAGGATCAGCGGCGCGGCGCGGTTGGCGATATCCACCAGGTTTCCGTACAGGTGGCCATCGCGCCAATGCAGGGAAAGGAAGGCGGGGTTCACCAGGCCGTTGCCCAGCACCAGCAGGATCAGGGTCAGCAGCGGCCAGAACAGCGGATGCGCGACAAAACGCCGGAATCGCGGCACCACTGCGGCCGGAGAATAAATCTCGGTCATGCGTCGGCGCCTGCAATCAGGTCATACACCGCGGCTTCGCCGCAGCCTCCGGTAAGTTCGCCCACCTTGCGCCGGTCGCGCATCACCGCGATCCGGTCCGAGATGCGCACGAGTTCGTCCATTTCCGCTGAGATGAAAAGCACTGCCATGCCCTTGCGCGCCAGGCGCAGGATATGTCCCATGATTTCCTGCTTGGCGGCAACGTCGATGCCGCGGGTCGGCTCATCCAGAATCAGCACGGCCGGTTCGGTGGCCAGCCAACGCGCCAGCACGACTTTCTGCTGGTTGCCGCCCGAAAGCAGCGCCAGGGGAGTCTCGATGCTGGCGGTCTTGATCTCCAGCAGCTGGACATAGCGGCGCGCCAGTGCTTCCTGCTCGCTGCGGCCAAGAAAACGGCGCAATCCCAGCTTGGCCTGCAGGGCCAGGGCGATGTTCTCGCGCACCGACAGGTCGGCCACGATGCCTTCCGTCTTGCGCTCCTCCGGGCACAGGGCCAGGCCCTGGGCAATCGCGTCGGCCGGACTTTTCAGGGTCACGTCGCGCTGCCGTATCCGCAGCGTGCCGGCGTCGGCGCGGTCCAGGCCGAACATCAGCCGGACCAGTTCGGTGCGGCCCGAACCGAGCAGCCCACCCAGGCCCAGCACTTCACCGGCGCGCAGGCTCAGGTCGGTCGGGGCGATCTGGCCACGGCGTTCCAGCGCATGCGCCTCCAGCACGGTTGCCCCCTCCCCCACCGCGGCAGGCTGCACAGCGTCGCGTCCGCCCACTGCGATCTCGCGGCCGACCATGGCCGCCACCAGCGGCCCATGCGGTAACGCCGTCGCCGAGTACTCGCCTACCCGGCGGCCATTGCGCAGGACGGTGACGCGGTCGGACACTGCATACATCTGATCCAGGAAATGAGTGACGAACAGGATCGCCATGCCTTGCTCGCGCAGACGGCGTATCACCGCGAACAGCTCCTGCACCTCACGCTCGTCCAGGCTCGAGGTCGGTTCGTCCAGGATCAACAACTTGGCCGATACGCTCAACGCGCGTGCGATGGCGACCATCTGCTGTACCGCCACAGGGAAGTCGGACAGCGGTCGTTTCGGGTCGATGTCCAGATGCAGCCCGGCCAGCACATCGCGGGCGTGGGCATTGACTGCGTTCCAGTCGATCGCTCCCGTCCAGCGTCGACGCGGATAACGGCCGCCCACGATGTTCTCGGCGACCGACAGGTTCGGGCACAGGTTCACTTCCTGGTAGACCGTGCTGATGCCCAGGTGCTGCGCCTGGGCCGGACTGGACGGCGACACCGCCTGCCCGCCCACCCACATCTCACCGCTGTCCGGGCGCATCACTCCGGTCAGCAGTTTGATCAGGGTCGATTTGCCGGCGCCGTTCTGACCCATCAACGCATGCACTTCGCCGGCGCGCAGGATCAGATCGACATCTTCCAGCGCCGCTATGCCGGCGAAGCTTTTGCACAGGCCGCGTGCCTGCAGGACGATGTCGGCGTCGCCGCTGGCCATAGGCTCAGTACTTGCGGCCTGGCAGCGCCGCAGCGGCCTGGTCCTGGGTGAACACACCCTCCTCCACCAGGATCCGTTTGGGCAACGGGCGTTTCTCGAGCACGGCCTTGACCGCATCGGCCAGCTGGTCGCCGATCAGCGGATTGCATTCGATCGTGGCGTTGAGCTTGCCCGCTTCCATGGCCTTGAACGCGCCGCGTACGCCATCGATGGAAACGATCCTGATGTCCTTGCCAGGCTTCAGCCCGGCCTCCTCGATGGCCTGGATCGCACCGATCGCCATATCGTCGTTGTGCGCGAACAACACGTCGATCTTCGACCCCTCGGCTTTGAGGAACGCCTCCATCACTTCCTTGCCCTTGGCCCGGGTGAAATCGCCGCTCTGCGAGCGCACCACCTTGAAGCGCGGATCCTTGTCGATGACCTCATGGAATCCTTCCATACGGTCGATCGCCGGCGCCGAACCCACCGTGCCCTGCAGCTCGACGATGCGCACTTCTCCGCTTCCGGCGGGCGTGTCCTGCAGCAGCCAGCGGCCGGCCTTGCGGCCCTCCTCGACGAAATCCGAGCCGATCAGGGTCACGTAGAGCGAGTCATCGGAAACGTCCACCGCGCGGTCGGTGAGGATCACCGGGATATTGGCCGCCTTGGCCTCGCGCAGCACGGTTTCCCAACCCGATTCGACCACCGGCGAGAACGAGATCACGTCCACGCGCTGCGCGATGAACGAGCGCAACGCCTTGATCTGGTTTTCCTGCTTCTGCTGCGCATCGGAGAAACGCAGCTGGATACCGGCCTCGGCCAGCGACGACTTGATCGACGCGGTATTGGCGGTGCGCCACTCGCTCTCGGCACCGATCTGGCTGAAGCCCACGACCGGCGCTGCATCGCGCTCGCTGCCCGCGTCGCGCGAACACCCGCCGATGATCGCCGCGCATGACAGTGCGGCGGCCAGCATGAATCCTCGTTGCATCCCTCTCCTCCCGTTCTGGTTGTTCGACCCATCCGCTCCGGGCGCTGCCCGTCGTATCGGCCAGGAAGGTTTCCAACCCATCCTGGTGTGTCTACCCGGCCCAGGCCGGAATACAGGCTGTCTTGAACTTTGTTAGCAATCTCACAGCATAGCGACCATGCGCTCGCGGCCTGGGACTTGAGACCTTGCGGCCAGCGGACGCCGCGTGCGGACCCGCGCGCATGCCGAACTCGCAACACTGAAAACGCTGCGTCATACGGGCGCCCATGCTCAGAGGGGCCGTACGCCACCGAGCATGAAACCGGCCGCTACGGTCCGCAGCGGATTGACCAGGGGCGCACCCAGCGCCGGCAAGTCGATCTCGAAGCAGTCGCCGGGCTGTACGGCGATGCCGTCGGCGAAGCTCAGGGTCGAGGTGCCGAAGAAATGCAGGTGCACGTCGCCCGGACGGCGATGCGCGGCGTACTTGAAATGGTGGTATTCCAGATTCTCCAGCGAGTGGCACATGTTGTCCTCGCCGGTGAGGAAGGGCTTCTCCCATACCACCGTGTCACCGCGGCGGATGCGGCTGGTGCCGCGCAGGTCGCGCGGCAGCGGTCCGGTACGCAGCTCGGGACCGATCGCGCAGGCGCGCAGCTTGGAATGGGCCAGATACAGATAGTTCTGGCGCTCGGTGATGTGGTCGGAGAACTCGTTGCCGACCGCGAACCCCAGGCGATGCGGGGTGGCGTCCGGGCCGATCAGATACAGCCCGACCAACTCCGGCTCCTCGCCGCCATCCAGGGCGAAATCAGGCGACGGCAGGGCCTGGCCCGGGGCCACCACCATGCTGCCATCGCCCTTGTAGAACCATTCCGGCTGCACGCCCGGGCGGCCCTGGCGTGGAATCCCGTCCCGCATGCCCCACTGGAACATCCTCATCGAATCGGTGAGGGTGCCGGCGTTGGCATGGTCGGCCAGGCTCTGGTGCATGGCATCGCGGGCGGCGGCGCTGCCCAGGTGGGTCAGGCCGGTGCCGGTGACGCGTACATGGGCCGGATCGGGATGGGCCAGCGGGGTCAGCACCCGGCCCTCGCGCAGCAGCCCCGCATAATCCAGCGATTCGTCGCCCTGCTCCTGGGCAGCCTGCTGTTCGAGGTTGCGATTGGCCGAAATGGCTGCGGTGGCCAGCGCATAAGTCGTCCGGGAGCTCTCGAGCAGGCGCACGCGGGCTCCGTCCTGGTCGATCACACCGACCCGGGACTCCCCGGCATCGTCAATTAGCTGGATCAGTCGCATTGCTCCGCCTGCAGTCGTGATCACGGTGCGGTACGCACTTCCTCGCGGGGAAGTCCGGCGCCAGCCCGTACTCTGCCGGCACTATCCATATACAACAACTCTGTTTCTGTGATTAATATATATATACATTTGTATAGGTGAGGGAAACCTCGTGGCCCAAAGCGCCCCCTGGTTCGTGCGCGCCCGCCTCAAGGCCCGGCAGCTGATGCTGCTGATCGCGATCGACGAAGAAGGCAGCACCCAACGCGCAGCGGATGCGCTGAACATGTCCCAGCCGGCGGCGTCGAAGTTGCTCAAGGACCTGGAGGACACGATGGGCGTGTCGCTGTTCGAGCGATTGCCGCGCGGCATGCAGCCGACCTGGTATGGCGAGACCATGATCCGCCACGCGCGCATCGCCCTGTCCAGCCTGCGCGAAGCCGGCTCCGAGATCGAGGCGCTCAAGGCCGGCTATTACGGCAGCGTCAGCGTCGGCGCGATTACCGGACCGGCCATGAACCTGCTGCCGGCGGCAATGGTGCAAATGGCCCGCGACCATCCGCTGCTGCGCGTCACCCTGCTGGTGGACAGCAGCGATGTGCTGCTGGAGATGCTGTCGCAGAACAAGCTCGACATCCTCGTCGCGCGTCTTTTCGCCCGCCACGACAAACGCAACCTGCACTACGAAGCGCTGGCCGAGGAACATGTTTCGGCCATCGTCCGTCCCCGCCATCCGATCCTGGAAATCGAACAACCCTCGCTGGCCGAACTGGCAGCTGCCGGCTGGATCGTGCCGCCTGCCGGCAGCGTGCTGCGCCATCGCTTCGAGCTGATGTTCCAGAGCGCCGGACTGGAGCCGCCCAAGCGGATCATCGAGAGTTCGGCGCTTGCGTTCCTGCCGCGCATGCTGGAGGAAAGCGACTACATCGCGGTGGTGCCCACCGATGTCGCTAGCTACTACGCCAAGCACAATATCGTCGCCACCGTACCGGTGGAACTCTCGTGCCGGATGGACTACTTCGGCATCATCACCCGTAACGACTGGCTGCTCTCGCCCGGTGCCAAGATCATGTTGCAGGCGCTCAAGGCCGCGGCTGTGCCGGTGTACGGCGTCGATCTGTCCTCGCGCAGGCTCGAGGAATGAGATCGCGGCCGCAGCCACGGCATCGCCGGGACCGCACGCTCAGGTCCAGCCCGCGTCGACCACGAACTCCTGCGCAGTGATGGCGCGGGCCTGATCCGAGGCCAGGAACAGCGCCATGGCGGTGATGTCTCCGGGCATGACCTTGTCCGGCAGACATTGGTTGCGCAGCAGGTCGCGTTCGCCGGCCGCATCCAGCCACAGGGTCACCTGGCGCTCGGTCATGACCCAGCCGGGAGTCAGCACGTTGATGCGGATGCGGTCGGCACCGAGCTCACGGGCCAGGCCGCGGGTGAGCCCATTCACCGACGACTTGGCCGTGGCGTACACCGGATAGCCTCCGGTCTTGCTCTGCCAACCGGTCGAGCCGAGATTGATGATCGTACCGCCGCCGCGTCGACGCATGCCCGGCACGGCGGCCTGGATGGCGAAGAACGCCGCGCGCTGGTTGATCGCCACCCGCTGGTTCCAGTAGTCGGGCGTCACTTCTTCCAGGCGGTGACGATCATCGCTGCCCACGTTGTTGACCAGGATATGGAAATCGCCCAATGCGGTCGCGGCATCCAGCACTGCATGACGTAACGCATCGACATCGGTCACGTCGACGCGACGCCACCAGGGCGACGCCAGGCCTTGTGCCTGCAGCCGCTCGGCCAATGCACGACTGGCAGCCTCGTCGATATCGACGAACGCTACCGGCGCCCTCTGCCGGGCAAAGCCCTCGACCAACGATTCCCCGATCCCCGTTGCGCCGCCGGTGATGAAAACCGGCCGGCCGGCCAGATCCGGATAGATCGCACCCTCCCCTACTCCGCTGCCCTGCGCAGCGAGGGATGGAGTTGTTTCTGTACTCATGTTTCGCCTCGTCGTGGGGTACTGGATCCGGATGACATATATGTAAACAGATATCGATTGGCTTTGATTTGGCATTTTTACAGCATGAATATGCCCGGTAGCATCGCAGCCGCAAAGCGCCGCCTGATCGGCCAAAGGGTTGGCCTGGTCAATTCACGGTCCAGCTCGAGGAATGCCGCCTGCATGGGTTCTCCCAAAAAGCCGCAGTTGCGTAGCCAGTCCTGGTTCGGGCGCGAAGGCAAGCAAGGTTTCTACTACCGCAGCTGGCTCAAGAGCGCCGGCAACCCGCATGACATGTTCGATGGCCGCCCGGTCATCGGCATCTGCAACACATGGTCGGAACTGACCCCCTGCAACGGCCATTTCCGCGAACTCGCCGAGTTCGTCAAACGCGGGGTGTATGAGGCCGGCGGTTTTCCGCTGGAATTTCCGGTGATGTCGCTGGGCGAAACCCAGGTCCGGCCCACCGCCATGCTGTTCCGCAACCTGGTCAGCATGGACGTGGAAGAGTCGATCCGCGCCAACCCGATCGATGGCGTCGTGCTGCTGATGGGCTGCGACAAGACCACGCCTGCATTGCTGATGGGCGCCGCCAGCGTCGATCTGCCCTCCATCGGCTTGTCCGGTGGTCCCTCCCTGTCGGGCAACTGGCGCGGCAAACCGATCGGCTCGGGCACCGGGGTGATCCACATGTCGGAGATGGTCCGCGCCGGCACCCTGACCCAGGAGGAGTTCATCGAGGCAGAGGCCTGCATGCAGCGCTCCACAGGCAGCTGCATGACCATGGGTACGGCTTCGACCATGGCCAGCATGGTGGAGGCGCTGGGCATGTCGTTGCCCGAGAACGCCGCTATCCCGGCAGTGGATTCGCGCCGCTCGCGCCTGGCCCAGCTCACCGGCCGCCGCATCGTGGAGATGGTTCACGAAGATCTACGCATGTCCAAGGTGCTGACCCGCAGCGCCTTCGAGAACGCGATCAAGACCAATGCCGCTATCGGCGGATCGACCAATGCGGTGATCCACCTGCTCGCCCTGGCCGGTCGCATCGGCGTACCCCTCGACCTCGACGACTGGGACCAACTCGGCTCCAAGCTGCCGTGCCTGCTTAACCTCAAGCCATCGGGCCAGTTCCTGATGGAGGACTTCTTCTATGCCGGTGGCCTGCCCGCGCTGCTGCGCGAAATCGCCGGTCACCTGCACCTGGATTGCCTGACCGTCAACGGCCGGACCCTGGGCGATAACATCGCCGATGCGCCGTGCTGGGACCACGATGTGATCCGGCCCTTGGCCGATCCGATCCGGGTCGAAGCCGGCATCGCGGTATTGCGCGGAAACCTGTCGCCGGACGGCGCGGTGATCAAACCTTCGGCCGCGTCCCCGGCACTGCTGCGCCATCGTGGTCCAGCGGTGGTGTTCGAGAACATCGAGGACTTCAAGGCGCGCATCGACGACGAGGCGCTGGAAATCGATGAAAACAGCATCATGGTGTTGAAGAACTGCGGACCGCGCGGTTATCCGGGCATGGCCGAGGTCGGCAACATGCCGCTGCCTCCCAAGCTGCTGCGCAAAGGCATCACCGACATGGTGCGCATTTCCGATGCGCGCATGAGCGGCACCGCCTACGGCACCGTGGTGCTGCACACCTCGCCCGAGGCGGCCGCCGGCGGCAACCTGGCCCTGGTCCGCGACGGCGACATCATCGAACTCGACGTACCGGGGCGCCGCCTACACCTGGAGGTATCGGACGACGAACTTGCCGTGCGTCGTGCGCAGTGGACGCCGCCTCCAGCGCCCGAGCGCGGCTGGGCCAAGCTCTATATCGATCACGTGCAACAGGCGCACCTGGGCGCGGACCTGGACATCCTGGTCGGTGGCAGCGGCGCCGACGTGCCGCGCGATTCGCACTGAAGGTGGCGACCACCACCCGTCGCGCTGCCTTCAAGGCGCTATTGGCGGGCGCCGTATCCGCGCCCTTCGCCCGGGGAGCGGACCGCGTCCGCAACGGGGCGGACAGTCACCCGGCTCCGCATTGGGGAACCGGCATCGAAGATCAGCGCAAGGCCGACCGCGGCGACGGAACCTTCCTGAACCCGATCGTTGCCGGCGACCATCCCGATCCCACCGTGCTGAAGGACGGTGGCGATTACTACATGACGTTCTCGTCCTTTTACTCGTATCCGGGCCTGGTGATCTGGCATTCCACGGATCTGGTGAACTGGGCACCGATTGCGGCGGCCCTCTCCAAATCGCTCGGCGTGGTCTGGGCGGTCGACCTGTGCAAGCATGGCGATCGCTACTTCATCTACATCCCCGCCGACCCTGACGAAAAGGGCTGGTCGATCTATGCGATCTGGGCCGACGACATCCGCGGGCCGTGGAGCGATCCGGTCGATCTGAAGATCCACGGCTGCATCGACCCCGGCCATGTCGTGGGCGAGGACGGCAAGCGCTATCTGTTCGTCAACGGCATCCGCAAGATCCGCCTGACCGACGATGGCCTGGCAACCGACGGCGCGCTTGAACCGGCCTACAGCCCATGGCGGTATCCCGACGATTGGATCGTGGAGAACTTCGCGCCCGAAGGCCCGAAGCTGCTGCGCCACGGGGAATGGTTTTATCTGGTGACTGCCGTGGGCGGCACTGCTGGCCCTCCGACCGGACACATGGTGATCGCGGCGCGCTCCCGATCGATCCACGGCCCCTGGGAACACTGCCCGCACAATCCGCTGGTCCGTACGCAGTCCGCCGATGAACCGTGGTGGTCGCGCGGACATGCGTCGCTGGTGGAAGGACCGGCGGGCGACTGGTGGATGATCTACCACGGGTACGAGAACGGCTTCCGCACGCTCGGACGGCAGACCCTGCTCGAGCCCATCGAATGGACCGGGGACGGCTGGTTCCGGGCGCTGGGTGGCGATCTTTCCCGGCCCTTGCCCAAGCCGAAGGGCGGCCGCGCCGGCGCCTCTGGCTTCGCCCTGTCGGACGATTTCAGCGCCGACCGCTTCGGGGTGCAGTGGAGCTTCCATGATCCCGCGCCTGATGAGAGGCAGCGGGTTCGCTACGAGTCCAAAGGTTTGCGCATCGCCGCCAAGGGTCGCTCTCCGGTGGACAGCCCGCCGCTTACGTGCATCGTCGGCGACCGCGCCTACGTCGCCGAGGCGACGCTCGAACTCGACGACGGGGTCGAAGGCGGGCTGCTGCTGTTCTATAACCACAAGGCATTCGTCGGAGTGGGCTTCACGCCCACCGAAATGAGGACCTACCAGTTCGCCGAAGAACAGCCGTGGATGCGGCAATCGCTGCCGACGCACAACGTGCGTATCCGGCTGACCAACGACCGGCACATCGTGACCTGTCACTACTCGCACGATGCAGGCAAGACCTGGGTCCAGCATGGCCATCGCATGGAGGTCTCGGGAATCCACCACAACGTCTTCGGTGGCTTCCTCAGCCTCAAGGTGGGCATTTACGCCGCCAACCGTGGAAGCGTACTGCTCCGGCGTTTTTCGTATCGCGCATTGGTCTGAACGCCACTGACAAATACGCAACTTGGCGGCGTCCTTGTCTGGTTCTTCCGGATACCGGGGCGGTTCGTCGGATGTCCGCCTGCCCTGCAGTGGATGGCCAGGCCGACGCAAGGGCGCTCGGATTTGGCTCCATTCGATTCACCTGCATCGGACCTTGCCAGGTCCAGTTTTTGGCGGTGGGATGGGGCCAATCCCGTCCCTTGTGGTGAAAACGATGCGCAGCGCGACGATCCCGCATTCTCATCCCCGAGCCGCCATTCCACTGGCCCTGCCCCTGCCCCTGGCTGCCGCCGCGGTCGCCTGCCTGGACCTGTGGGCGTGCGGCATTTACTGGAGTTTTCTGGGGGTATCCCTGGAAGCAGTCGCACGCGCTCCGGCGGCCTGGGTCGTGGGAGTCGACTCCGCGCGCGCGCTTGGTGGCTGGGGCGTCCTGCTTGGAAT
Organism: Lysobacter sp. M2-1; assembly: GCF_022662495.1. Taxonomy (GTDB): domain Bacteria; phylum Pseudomonadota; class Gammaproteobacteria; order Xanthomonadales; family Xanthomonadaceae; genus JAKPBU01. The sequence continues at coordinate 4,297 of NZ_JAKPBU010000007.1, read as the reverse complement.
AGGTGTCCTTTACGCGACAGCCGTTGTCGAGATTGCGACCTACCGCTGGCTCGGCCGGCACTTCGGCACGATCGCAAGCCATCCCCTGCGCTGGGCCCTGCCCTACGGCGCGCTCGCTTTCGCCTTTCTGAACTGGATCGTCATCCCCTTGAGCGCAGCGCCGGAGCAGCAGGCCAGCGGTGAATGGCTGGTGGCTTTGCTGATGATCCATGTCCTCGTCATAGGCCCGGCATGCGCGCTGTTGCTGTGGGCTCCGCCGAGGCCGTTTCTCGCCTCCCGCAGGCAGCATCGGAGCTAGTCGGCTGCATTCATTCCATCGGAAAGCGTGGCCTGACCAGTTGCCCGGCGCTGGAGGATAAGCGGGGTCAGCCCCGACGTCGCCGAACCAGCAGGCCGATGGCGATAACAGCGACGGCCGCCAGAGCGACATTGCCCGTCGCCCACGGATGGCTGCGGGCATAGGTACGCGCATGCCTGCCGGCGCGTCGCGCCCGTACCACCGCGCTTTCTCCCATGTCGATCAGGCGATCGCGCATCTGGTCTGCGCCATTGCGAAGCTGCCTGGCGGTCGCATCGGCCCGTTCCTCGCCGCTCTGCGAAATCTCGCCGACGATCCGTTCGAAGTCCTCGAACACCCTCTGCGCATCCCGTTTCAGTCGCGTTGCGTCTCTATGCATCATGGCGTCGCTTCCTCAAGTGTCATCGCCCTAAGGGGAAGGGCTGGATTCTTCTGCAGGTTTCTCTTCCGCGGGCTCCTGCGTGTCGGATTCGGCGCCCGCCTGGCGCACGGCCTCGGCGATGCGCCGATAGGCGCTGACGAACTCGTCCCTGATCCGGCTCCAGGCGTCAGCCGAGCTGTCCTGCATCGTGCGATACCGGGCGGAGAGCTCCGTACTCTGGGCGCGCAGATCCGCCATCGCCCGCTCGCGGTTGGCGCGCGCGGCGGCGCTCATACGCTCCGTGCCGCGATCCAGATCGGCCTGCAGCTGCTGGATCTGCCGATCCATGGCATCGATCGCGGCCCTGGCGCGCTGTTGCGCCTCGTCGCGACGCGCGAGCGAATAGGCTTCGATCGCGCGTGCCGCCTCCTCGACTTCCCTGCGCATCTCCTCGCGCTCGCCCGCAGTGGACGAAACTTTTTCCTGCGGCGCCGGCTCCGCCGGCTCCTGCGCTGCGACAGGGCCGAGAATTGCGAACAATACGGCAAAGGCGCCGCAACGGTTCATGATGGCATGCATGTCGGGCTCCTCGTGATTTTGCCGATGGTGCTCCGGAGGCGGCGTTGGCGGGCGGCCTGATGTCAGTTGATCGCCACGCGGGTGCTGTGCCCGTTCGACTTCTTGGGCAGTTTCAGCGTCAGCACGCCGTTGTCGTATTTCGCCTCGCACGCGCTGCTGTCGATCTCCTGCGGTAGCGTGAACGCGCGGTAGGACTTGCCGATGAAGCGCTCGCTGTGGATTTCCTTGGCGCTTTCCCGGGTTTCGTCGCGCTTGACCTCGGCCTGGATGGTGACCTGGTTGCCTTCCACGGAGATCTCGATGTCTTCCTTCTTGACGCCCGGGATCTCCGCCGAGACGAGATAGGCTTTCTCGTCCTCGCTCACGTTCATGCGGATCTCCGGCGACGCCTCGAAGTCGCGCAGCGTCGGCCGGAACGACAGGCTGCGGAACAGATCGTCGACATCGCTCACCAGATCGAAGCGCTGCTGGGAGCGGAACGGGTTCCAACGGGTCAGACTGGTCATGGCAAAACTCCTCTGGATGCGGGGGGTCAGGAGTTCCGGCACGGATTGCTACGGAACATGGCCAAGCTAGCCCCGCCCGCGGCGCGCACCTTGATCAGGATCAAATGATCCGCACGCGCCGGCGCCGCGGGCCGCGGCTCAGGCCTGATCTGGATCAAAGTCCCGATGGCTGGCGCCTTTAGGCTGGAATCCCGATCAGCGAGGACGTATTCATGTCCATCGAAACCACGGTCGCCTTCCAAGGCATGTCGCCCTCGCCCGCATTGCGCGAAGACATCCAGCGCCACGCCGCAAGGCTTGCGCGGTTCGCACCGCGGCTCCAGGCTTGCGACGTGACCGTCCGGCGCAACGAAAACCGCCACCGCCAGGGCAATCACTATCTCGTCCGCATCCGCCTGACCATGCCGGGTCGCGTTTTCGAGGCCGGTGACGTCGCACTCCCGGACCGACGGCACGAAGATCCTTACCTGGCGGCGCACGATGCGTTCGAAGCAATGCGCCGGCAGCTCGAAGATCATGTCCGGATCGAGCGCGACCGGGCAAGGGTTCAACCTCCCGCCAGCGGCAGCCTGCCCGAAACCTGACGCCGGCGATGGAGCAGCGGACGCCCGATCGCGATACGCGGGATCCGCGGGATAGCGCGGCCGCTCCGGTATTCCATGCGAGCGGCCTGACCAAGATCTACCGCATGGGCGAAGTGGACGTGCCGGCGCTGCGTGGCGTCGACCTCGACCTGTACCGTGGCGAGTTCGTGGTGATGCTGGGTCCCTCCGGCAGCGGCAAGTCGACCCTGCTCAATATCCTCGGCGGGCTGGACGTGCCCACTTCTGGAGAAGTCTGGTACTGCGATCATCGCCTCGACGGCGCCGACGAGGACGCGCTCACCCTGTTCCGGCGCGAGCACGTCGGCTTCGTGTTCCAGTTCTACAACCTGATCCCGAGTCTGACCGCGCTGGAGAACGTCGCCCTAGTCACCGAGATCGCGCGCGCGCCGATGGCGCCGGAAGACGCCCTGGCGCAGGTCGGCCTGGGCGAGCGCCTGCATCACTTCCCGACCCAGCTGTCGGGCGGCGAGCAGCAGCGCGTTGCGATCGCGCGCGCCATCGCCAAGCGTCCGGACGTGCTGCTCTGCGACGAGCCCACCGGGGCCCTGGATTCGATCACCGGCGTGCGCGTGCTGCAGGCGCTGGAAACGGTGAATCGCGAGCTCGGAACCACCACCGTGGTCATCACCCACAACGCCGACATCGCGCGCATGGCCGATCGCGTGCTGCATCTCGCCGACGGACGGATCGCGCGCGAGCAGCGCAACGAAACACGCGTGAGCGCGGGGGAACTGTCGTGGTGAGCGCGCTGGGACGCAAGCGCCTGCGCGACCTGTGGCACCTGCGTGGCCAGGTGCTGGCGATCGTGCTGGTCAATGCCGTGGGCGTGGCCATGCTGATCATGTCCATGGCCACGCTGCATTCGCTGCAGCGCAGCCGCGACCGCTACTACCGTGAGCAGGCCTTTGCCGACGTCTTCGCCGGGCTCAAGCGCGCGCCTGAAGCGATGGCCGCGCGGCTGCGCGGGATCGAAGGCGTCGCCGCGGTCGACACGCGCGTGGTCGCGTTCGGCCGTGGCGAGGTGGAGGGCTTCGCCGATCCCGTCCAGATCCAGGCGGTGAGCATTCCGGAATACGGGCAGTCCAGGCTCGACCGCCTGCATGTGATCGACGGCCGTGCCCCCAGGGGCGACGAGCGCGACACCCTTGCGATCAGCGATGCTTTCGCCGAGGCGCACGGCCTGCGCCCGGGCGATGAGATCGTGCTGACCCTGCATGGGCACCGGGGGGCGTTCCGTATCGTCGGCATTGCCGGGTCGCCCGAGTTCGTCGCACAGCTGGCACCGCAGTCTTCGTTCCCCGACCCCCTGCGCTACGCGATCGTGTGGGTGCCGCGTCCGGCGCTGGAAACCGCGATCGACCTGCGCGATGCCTTCAACAACGTCGCCCTGCGGCTGCAGCCGGGTGCGAGCGGCGCGGCGGTCCTGGTCGCCGTCGATCGCATCCTGGCACGCTACGGCGGTACCGGCGCGATCCTGCGGAAGGACCAGCTTTCGCACCGCTATCTGGAGGAAGAATTCCGCCAGCTCACGGTGATGGCGCAACTGTTCCCGGGGGTGTTTCTCGGGGTCGCCGCGTTCGTGCTGTACGTGGTGCTGGCCCGTGTGATTGCGGGCCAGCGCGAGCAGATCGGCACGCTCAAGGCATTCGGCTACAGCCAGCGCGAGATCGCAGGCCATTACGCCGGCTACGCCGCGCTGATCGGCCTGTTGGGCGCGCTGCTTGGCATCGCGCTCGGCGCCTGGCTCGGATCGCTGCTCGCCGACGTGTACCGCGACTTCTACCGCCTGCCCTATCTCGACTTCACGATTCCCGTCCCGACCTTGTGGCTGGCGTTCGCGGTCAGTCTGGGCAGCGCGCTGGCCGGCGCGCTGCTGCCGGTTCGGCGCGCCTCGCACCTGCCCCCCCCCCAGGCGCTGCGCGCCCCACCCCCCGCGCCCGGCGACGCG
>NZ_JAKPBU010000006.1 GCF_022662495.1 Lysobacter sp. M2-1 | reverse complement strand
GGGGGCGGGGGCGGGGCGCGGGCCGGGGGGGGGGGGGGGGCGCCCCCCCCCCCCCCCCCCCGCCGGGGGCCCGCCCCCCCCCCCCCCGGCGCAGGGCGACGCGCGACGGCTGGATCGCCACGCGCTGTTCCGGCGCCTGCGCGCGCCGCACCGATTGATCGCGCGCAGCGTGCTGCGGCGCCCGATGCGCACGGCATTGACCTGTCTGGGCCTGTCGCTGGGCACCGCGGTGATGATGCTCGGGCGCTTCCAGAGCGATGCGATCGGCCTGATGGTGGACCAGCAGTTTCGCCTCGCCAGTCGCCAGGACCTGGACGTGGCGTTCGTGGAGCCCGTATCGCAGCGCGCCCTGTCGGAACTGGTCGCGCTGCCGGGCGTCGTCGCCATAGAGCCACAGCGCGCCACAGCGGTCATCGTGCGCTATCGCGCCGCCAGCCATCGCACTGCGGTGATTGGCCTGCCGGACGGCGCCAGGCTGCGGCGTGCGCTGAACGAGCGGCAGCGTCCGATCCAGCCGCCACCGCGTGGGGTGATCGTCACCGACCGCCTGGCGCAGATGCTCGGTGCCGAACCAGGCGACCTGCTCGAATTCCAGACCCTCGAAGGCCGGCGTCGCACCCTGCGGTTGCGTCTGGCCGGACTGGTCGGCGAGCCGTTCGGCGTGCAGGCCTATCTGCCGCTGGATGCGCTCAACCGCCTGCTCGGCGACGGCGACCGGATGTCCGGCGTCGCGATGGCGGTGGACGCCGACGACCTGCCATCGCTGCTCGCGCAATTGCAGCGGCGCCCCCAGGTCGCGGCCATCGAGCAGCGCATGGTCGCGATCCGCAATTTCTACGACAACATGGCGTCGATGATCCTGGTCTTCACCCTGGTGGCGACTGCATTCGGTGTGGTGATCACCTCCGGCGTGGTCTACAGCAGCGCGCGCGTTGCCCTGTCCGAACGCGCCCGCGACCTCGCCAGCCTGCGCGTGCTCGGCTTCACCCGCCCGGAAGTGGTGTATCTGCTGCTCGGCGAGCTGGCGCTGTTGACTGCGTTTGCGCTGCCGCTGGGATTCGCCCTGGGTCATGCACTGATCGGGCTGATGGTGCTCGGTTTCGACTCCGACCTGTTCCGTGTGCCGCACTATGTGAGCCCGCCCACGTATGCCATTGCCGGGCTCGCAACCGTGCTGGCAGCGGCGCTGTCGGCACTGTTGGTGCGTCATCGCGTCCGGCGCCTGGATCTGATCGGCGTGCTCAAGGCGCGCGACTGAGGTGATGAGATGACCGCATCCGCCAATCACGTACCTCGTCGGCAGCTGTTCTGGCTGCTGCTGGCCGTCGTCGTCGGCATCGCCGCATGGGGGTTCTGGCCGCGCGCACTGCCAGTGGAAACGGCGCGGATCGCGCGTGGTCCGCTGACGGTGAGCTTCAACGAAGAGGCGCGCACCCGGCTGCACGATCGCTGGATGGTGAGCGCGCCGCTCCCGGGCGTGGTCGAACGGATCGTGCTGCGACCCGGCGACGCCGTCGCGGCCGGGCAAACGGTCGCGGTGCTGGTGCCGGCCCGCGCATCCCTGTTCGACCCCATGCGCCGTGCCGACGCGCAAGCGCGCGTCAGTTCGGCCATGCAGGCCGAAGCCGCGGCTTCAGCGGCGATCGTCGCGGCCGAAGCCGAACGGACCCGCAGCCGCGCCGAGCTTCGCCGCGCCTCAGCGCTGGCGGCCGACCGCCTGATCGCGCGCGCCGACCTGGATGCGATCCGCGCGGGCGCGGCATCCGCCGAAGCCGCCCTGCGCAGCGCGCGGGCACAGCGCGAGAGCGCTCGGATCGAACGCGATGCCGCGCGTGCGGTGCTGGCGTTGCAGGGCGCTCCCGGCGGCGACGCGCGAGTCGAGCTGCCGGCGCCGGTGGCCGGCCGCATCGTGCGACGCCTGGTGGAGAGCGCCACCCCCGTGCAGGCAGGCCAGCCGCTGCTCGAGATCGGCGATCCCCAGGCGATCGAGGTGATCGCGGAGGTGCTCACCACCGATGCGGTCCGGCTTTCGCCTGGAACCCCGGTGCAGTTCACCCGCTGGGGCGGCGATGCGCCCCTGCGCGGCCGGGTACAGACGGTCGAGCCCGGCGGATTCACCAAGGTATCCGCGCTCGGCGTCGAGGAGCAGCGCGTGCTGGTCGTGATGACGCTGCAAGATCCCGCTTCCGCGCGCGTCCGACTCGGTGACGGCTTTCGCCTGGAAGCGGAGTTCATCGTCTGGCAGTCGCCCGATGCGCTATCGGTTCCGACCGCAGCGCTGTTCCGCGATGGCGCACGGTGGGCCGTTTACGCCGTCGAAGAAGGACGTGCGCGCCTGCGGCACGTCACGATCGGCCGCATGGGCGACGACGCGGCGGAACTGAAAGCAGGGCTGCGCGAAGGCGACCAGGTGACCGTGTACCCGGGAGACACGGTGCGCGATCGGCGGCGCGTGCGCGGCGAATGAGGTCTCGATATGCCCGGCGCCAACGCGCCGACATGCCGGTCATTGCGCTGTGCCTGACCTCCATCGGTACATTGCGGTTCGCCGACGATTTGAAACCGGCAGTAAGCACCAGCGGTGGCCCGCGTTTGCGCGACAGGCGGGCCGAACTCAATGGCGCTGTCGCAGTTGTCCGGCGCTCGCGTTGACCCAGATCAACCGGGCTCATCAGCGCCTGTCGCAGACTTCCGTGCACCCGCCCGAGCCGGCGCCACGATGCATCGCCCAGGACATCCCATGAAGATCCTACTGGCCATAGACGGAAGCGAGTGCAGCCTCAGCGGGGTGCACTACCTCATCAAGCACCGCGGCATGTTCGGTGCCGACCCCACGTTGACCCTGGTCTACGTGGATACCCCGCTCGTCGAGCGCGCCCAGACCGTGCTGGGCACGCTGGGCGTGCAACAGGCGCACGAGGCCAACGCCCGGATGGCTTTCCTTCAAGCCACCCAATTGCTCGAAAATGCGGAGATCCCGCATGAAACGGTCATGAAGGTCGGCGAAGCGGGTCCGCGTATCGCCCGTTATGCGACCGACGAGGGCTACGACCTCGTCGTGATCGGCTCGCACGGTCACGGCGCACTGGCCGGACTGGTGCTCGGATCGGTGGTCACCAAGGTCCTGGCCGTCAGCACGGTGGCCGTGCTCGTCACCCGTTGAATTAGCCGGCATGCCGACCGTCTTCACGACCTGCAAGGCAGGTATGGCGGGAGAAAATTCTGGAATCCTGCAGGCGTGATCAGGCGCGCCTCGCCCATCGCGCACGCGGCCATCGAACTGCAACGACCCCGATCCCGGCTCCCGCCGCCGCCAGCGCCGCGTCCCTCTGCGCGTCCCAGATATCGCCCTGGGTGCCGAGATACGCCTGGCCGAGATCGCCGCCGAAGACCGCGGCGGCGCCCCACTCCACAAGCTCGTAGATCGTGGAATGCGACACCATGAACAGCAATGGCACCAGCCAGCGCCACACGCCGCGTTGAGGAGCGCGCGCGTCGAGCAGTTCGATCGCTGCGGGTGTGACCAGCAGGCCATAAAGGAAGTGCACCAGCCGGTCGAAATGATTGCGCTGCAGTCCTAGCGCCTCGCTCACGGTATGGCCGGTCAGCGCCTGCGCCCAGCCGTCGTAGGGCACATCGGAATAGGTGTAATGCGCGCCGACTGCGTGCAGCGACAGGAACGCGAACAGGCACGTATACGCAGTATCCGACAGTCGCAAACGCGGGTACGACCAAACCAGCAGCGGCACCGCAACGAACACCAGCAGGTTCTCCAGCAGCCAGTCCTGCCGGTACCAGGGCGCGAGCGCCAGCATCCCCCACCAGCCGGCGTACGCTGCGAGCAGCAACAGCGGGTAACGCGCACTGCGGCCCGCCACAGTTGGCTGCGAAGTGCGCGCGATCATCTGCGCGATTGCGTGCAAGTCCATTCGCGCAGATCCGCGCCAGACATCAGGCGCCCCGGTGCCGCGATTGCGACAACACTCGTGCCAGCCACTCCGCCGACGTCGTGGCCACCTGGGCAAGGGCGCCAGGTTCTTCGAACAGATGCGTCGCCCCGGGCACCACGATCAACTCGGCACGGGCGCCGATAAGCGCCAGCGCGGCACGGTTCAGCGCCAGCACCTCCTGATCGGCACCGCCCACCAGCAGCAGCGTGGGTGCGCGCACCCGCGACAGCGCTTCTTTGCCGGCCAGGTCGGGGCGACCACCCCGCGAAACCACGGCGTCGACATCGCCCGGACGTCGTGCCGCGACCACCAGCGCTGCCGCGGCCCCGGTGCTGGCCCCGAACAGCGCGATCGGCAGATCGCGCTGTGCCGACTCGTCCCGCGCCCAGCCCAGCGCCGCCTCCAGCCTGCGTGCGAGCAGCGCGATGTCGAAGCGCGCCGCACGATCGCGGTCCTCCTGCGGCGTGAGCAGGTCGAACAGCAGCGTTGCGAAGCCGCGCCGGTTCAGGGCCTCGGCGACGAACCGGTTGCGAGCGCTGTGGCGGCTGCTGCCGCTGCCGTGGGCGAAGACCACCAGACCCTTGGGGCTGCCCGGCGACCTCAGATCGCCATCGAGAACGTGACCGTCGGCGTGCAGATGCACGGTGTATTCCGGCACCGGTTGCGCGCCCATCCCGCCGCTCAACGCGGCCATGACCTCATCGTCCTCAACGCCGTGGAAATCTTGGTAGTAGCGCCCCACCGCGCCGAACGCCGGCGGCACGGCCAGCGCGACCACTTCGTCCGCAATCCGGCCGACCTGCGCCAGGCTCTCGCGTGCAGCGACCGGCACCGCGCAGACCAGATGCGCCGGATGTTGCGCCCGCACCGCGCGCAGCGCCGCGAGCATGGTGGCCCCGGTGGCAAGCCCATCGTCCACCACGATCACGGTGCGGCCCGCGGGCGCGAGGCCGGGCCGCCCGCCGCAGTAGCGGCTGCGCCGCTCGCGGATCAGGGCGAGCTGGCGACTGGCTTCGCGCTGCAGATAATCGCGGTCGGCGCCCGACCATTCCACGGCGGCCGCGTCCAGCATGAGTTCGCCGCGCTCGTCGATGGCGCCGATGGCGAATTCCGGGTTGTCCGGGGCGCCGAGCTTGCGCACCAGGATCACGTCGAGTTCGCCGTCCAGCGCATCGGCGATGATCCGCGCCATCGGCACGGCGCCGCGAGGGATTGCCAGGATCAGCGGATGAGTGCCCTGGAAACGGGACAAGGCCGCGGCCAGGCGTCTGCCGGCCTCGGCGCGGTCGCGGAACGGCAGCAATGCGTCCATGGGCCCTCCGGCGGGATTCGCCCGGGTGCGTACGGACATCGTTCCACCGTCATGACGGCCGGTATTGATCTTCGTCAACCTCCGGTCGCGGGTGCGGCGCGATCCTGTTCGCACCGGCATCCCCGGCATGCAAGAACTGTCCGCATGACGACGCGTTCCCCGCCACCGATGGACCTGCTCCGCGCCGGCTCGCAGGTGCTGGGCGACGGCGACCGCGACTATGACGCGCTGTTGTCGATGGTCGGCGATCGCGCTTTCGTGCTGCTGGGCGAGGCCAGCCACGGCACCCACGAGTTCTACGCGATGCGCGCCGCCATCACCCGCCGGCTGATCGCCGAGCAGGGTTTCGATGCGGTCGCGGTGGAGGCAGACTGGCCCGATGCGCTGCGCCTGGATCATTACGTCCACGGCAGCGACGATGACGCCCTCGATGAGGCGTTTGCCGACTTCCAGCGGTTTCCGACCTGGATGTGGCGCAACCATGATGTGCGCGCGTTCGTCGCGTGGTTGCGGGCGCATAACGCATCCAGGCCACTGACCGCGCGCGTGGGCTTCTACGGCCTGGACCTGTACAGCCTCTATCGCTCGGCCGAGGCGGTGATCGCCTATCTGGAGGACGTCGATCCGGACCAGGCGGCGGTGGCGCGCCGCGTCTACGCGTGCCTGGATCACGTGCGCGAGCCGCAGGAGTACGCCTACGAGGCCGCGCACGGCCTGCGGCCGAGCTGTCGCGACGGAGCCACCCGGCTGCTGACCGACTTGCTACGCTCAGGTCCCGCGTACGTGACCGACGACGGTCGTGGCGCGCGCGATGCGCAATTCTTCGCCGAGCGCAACGCACACGTCGTGCGCAACGCCGAGCGTTACTACCGCGAGACGTTCGGCGGTCGCGTGCATACCTGGAACCTGCGCGACACGCACATGGTCGAGACCCTGCTGGCACTCCGTGCGCACCTGCGCCGCGAGGGGCGTCGCGGGCGCATCGTCGTCTGGGCGCACAACTCGCATCTGGGCGATGCGCGCGCCACCGAGATGGGGCGACACGGCGAATGGAACGTCGGCCAGCTGGTACGCGAACAGGCAGGCGATGCGCAGGCCCTGCTGGTCGGATTCACCACTTACACCGGCCACGTCACCGCCGCACGCGATTGGGACGCGCCGGCCGAGCGACGCTGGGTACGGCCGGCGCACCCCGACAGCGTCGAGCACCTGTTCCGGCGCAGCGGCCGCGACCGGTTTTTCCTGCCGCTGCGAGGCGCCCTGCGCGAGGCGTTGTCGATTCCGATGCTGGAGCGCGCGATCGGCGTCGTCTACCGTCCCGAAACCGAACTGGCCAGCCATTACTTCGAGGCGTCGCTGGGCGCGCAGTTCGATGCGGTGTTCCATCTCGACGAGACGACCGCCGTCGAGCCGTTCGACGTCACCGCCCACTGGCAGCATCACGAAGAAGTCCCCGAGACCTGGCCCTCGGGCCTCTAGCGATGGCGAGCATCGATCCGCACCCCCCTGCCACGACAGGACTATCGGCCGCGGAGGCGGCGCGGCGCCTGTCGCGCGACGGCCCCAATGCCCTGCCGCAGCGCGACCGTCGCCGCTGGCCCCAACTGTTGATCGGGGTGCTGCGCGAACCGATGCTGGTACTGCTGATTGCCGCGTCGGCGATCTATCTGATCGTCGGCGAACTGCGCGATGCGATGATGCTGGCGGCGTCGGTGCTGATGGTGGTGGCGCTGACGCTGTACCAGGAGTGGCGCTCGGAGCGTGCGCTGCAGGCGTTGCGTGAGCTCGCCAGTCCGAGCGCGGTCGTGCGCCGCGACGGCGCCTTGCAACGGGTGCCCGCGACATCGCTGGTGGTCGGAGACGTGGTGCGGGTCGCCGAAGGCGATCGCGTCCCGGCCGATGCCCGGTTGCTGGAGAGCAGCGACCTGCATGTCGACGAATCGCTGTTGACCGGCGAGTCGGCGCCGGTCGCACACTCGGTCGATGGAGAGGTCAGCGACGCAGCGATCCATGCCGGTACCCTGGTGGTCCGCGGACAGGCGAACGCGGAGGTGACTGCGACCGGTGGGCGCACGGAGATCGGCCGCATCGGCGCCAGTATCGCCACATTGCGCGATCAGCCGACGCCGCTGCAGCGTGAAATCCGCCGCTTGGTGGCATGGTTCGCGGCGATCAGCTTCGCCGTGTGCCTGGCGGTGGTCGCGCTCTATGTCTCGCTGCGCGGCGGCTGGCTCGACGCACTGCTCGCCGGCATCACGCTGGCGATGGCGACGATCCCGGAGGAATTTCCGGTCGTACTGACCGTCTTCCTGGCGCTGGGCGCATGGCGGATGGCGCGGCACCGCGTCCTGGTGAGGCGCCCTCCGGCGATCGAGGCCCTGGGTGCGGTGACCGTGCTCTGCACCGACAAGACCGGGACGCTCACCGAGAACCGGATGACGCTGGCGCGCCTGGTGGTGGCGGATCGCGCCATCGCCATGGGAAACGAGGCACTCGACGCCGGAGCACAGGCGTTGTTGCACAGCGCTGCGCTGGCCAGCGATGCCGACGGACATGACCCGATGGACCGCGCCATTCATGCGCAGGCGACCGCACGGCTCGCAGCACGCGTTTCGGGGATATGCCTGAAACGTTACCCGGTGACCCCGTCGCTCCCGGTCTACGCGATCGCCTGGCGCATGCCCGATCGCGACGGCGCGTTGCTCGCATGCAAGGGAGCGCCGGAGAGCGTGGCCTCGCTGTGCGCGCTCCCGCCCGAGGAACTCCGCGACGTGCTGGCCGCGGCCGCGTCCATGGCCGCGGAAGGCCTTCGGGTGCTGGCCGTGGCCGAGGCCAGGATCGGCGCTGGCGATGCGACAACGGTGCGCCCGCCCGAGACATTGCAGGGCACGCCGTTCGTATGGCACGGGCTGCTCGGCCTGGCCGATCCGCTGCGCAACGAGGTGCCGGCCGCCGTCGCCGAAGCGCGTTCGGCCGGCGTACGGGTGGTGATGCTTACCGGCGACCACATCGAAACGGCACGCGCGATCGCGGCCGCGGCCGGGATCTCGGACCGCCCGGATGTGGCCCTGGGCAGCGAGATCGAGCGCCTTCACGACGACGCTCTGCGCGACCTGCTGGCACGCACCGATGTATTCGCGCGCGTGCGCCCTGAACACAAGCTGCGCCTGGTGCAGGCGCTGCAGCGCAACGGCGAGGTGGTGGCGATGACCGGCGATGGCGTCAACGACGCTCCCGCGCTCGCGGCCGCGCACGTCGGTGTGGCGATGGGCAAACGCGGCACAGACGTGGCTCGCGAGTCGGCGGCGATCGTGCTGCTCGACGACGATTTCGTGTCGGTGGTGCGTGCGATCCGGATGGGCCGCACCATCTACGCCAACATCCGCCGCGCGGCGCGCTACATCATCGCCGTGCACGTGCCGATCACCGGCCTCGCCCTGCTGCCGCTGCTGCTGGGTACTCCGTTGGTGCTGCTGCCACTGCATGTGGTGTTCCTGGAAATGATCATCGACCCGGCCAGTTCGATCGTGCTCGAACGGGAACCCCCTGCGCCGGACCTTATGCGCCGCCCACCGCGCCTGGCCACGGCGCGCCTGATCGACCTGCGCACTTTCGCCGCCAGCCTGGTGCGCGGACTGGTGGTGCTGGGCGTGGTGGCGGCGGTATACCTCGTTACGATCGCAGCTGGCAGGGTGCATGCCGAAGCAGCGGCACTCGCGTTCGCATCGCTGGTATGCGGCAACCTCGGCCTGGTGATGCTGCATCGCGCCCGGCCCTTGCCCGGCCGCCTCCTGCACGCGCGCAACGCCGCGTTCCGGATCGTTGCCGCAGCCGCGCTGGCGGCGATCGCCGCGATCGCCCTGCTGCCGGCGCCTGCTCACTGGTTCGGCTTCGTGCCCGTCACCGCGACCTGGCTGGCCGCGGCAGCGGCGTTGCCGCTAGCCGGGTTGGCGCTGCTGAAGGTGTTTTCGCGGAAGTCGCCTGATGCAGTGGAACGTGTTGACGCACATTCCTAGTCGCTGCGGACTGAGCGCAGCCCCGATCCCGACCTAGCGATATCCCAGCGGATTCAGCGATTGCCAGCGCCACGCGTCGCGGCACATGGCTTGCACGTCGTGCTCGGCCGCCCATCCCAGCAACCTTTGCGCCAGGGATGGGTCCGCATACACCTCGGCAACGTCGCCCTGGCGCCTGTCGCTGATCTCGTACGGTATTTCGCGACCGCTGGCCTGCTCGAACGCCCGGACCAGCTGGAGCACGCTGACGCCCTGCCCGGTCCCCAGGTTGATGGTGTCGGTGCGGCGGGTATCCATCAGGTAGTCCAGCGCGTCGACGTGCGCGCGCGCCAGGTCCATGACGTGGATGTAGTCGCGGATGCCCGTGCCATCGCTGGTCGGCCAGTCGCCACCGTAGACCTGCAGCCTCGGCAGCCTGCCCGATGCGACCTGGCAGATATAGGGCATGAGGTTGGCAGGGATTCCGCTGGGATCCTCGCCGATGCTCCCCGAGCCGTGGGCGCCGACCGGATTGAAATAGCGCAGATTGATCGCGCTGAAACTCTCGTCCGCGGCGCACAGGTCGCCGATGAGCTGTTCCATCACCAGCTTGGTCCTGCCGTAGGGATTGCTCGCCGACAGCCGCGCGTCCTCCCGTACCGGGACCCGCTCGGGCGAGCCGTAGACAGTCGCCGAGGAGCTGAAGACCAGCCGCTTGACCCCGGCCGCGCACATCGCCTGCAGCAGGTTGATGGTCCCGTTGATGTTGTTCTCGAAGTAGTCCAGCGGCCGTTCGCACGACTCGCCCACCGCCTTGAGGGCGGCGAAATGGACCACCGAATCGAAACGCCCGGACGCCAGCAGGCCCCCGATCTGCGCGCGGTCGCGCAAGTCGACGCGGTGCGACTCGAACGGACGCCCGCACAGCCGTGCCAGCCGCTCGAGCACGACGGGCGAGCTGTTGACGAAACTGTCGGCGATCACGACCTCATGGCCGCGTTCCGCCAGCACCACGCAGGCATGACTGCCTATGTAGCCGGCGCCGCCGCAAACCAGGACACGCATCGGGATTCCGCTCTCCGCCAGGGATTCCCTAGCCATAACGCAGGCGGCGGCCATTGCCGGCCTGTCCTGCCGCCCCGGCGCTTTGCGTTGTCCACAGCATCGCCGTGATCCGGCCAGCGAACCTCCCGCCTACATGCGCATACTTGTCACCGGCGCCGCCGGCTTCATCGGATCCAGGCTCAGCCAGCGCCTGCTGGAGCGGGGCGACGAGGTCCTCGGCTACGACAACGTCAACGCCTACTACGATCCCACCCTGAAGGAAGCGCGCCTCGCCCAGCTGCTGCCGAAGCGCGGCTTCCGGTTCGTGCGGGCGGGGCTCGAGGACAGGCCGGCGCTGGACGCCGCGTTCGCGGGTTTCTCTCCCGACCGGGTCGTCAACCTGGCCGCCCAGGCCGGCGTGCGCTATTCGCTGGAGAATCCGCAGGCGTACGTGGACAGCAACATCACCGGCTTCCTCAACGTGCTCGAAGCCTGCCGGCACCGGGGCGTCGAGCACCTGGTCTACGCGTCATCGAGCTCGGTCTACGGCGCCAACCGCAAGCTGCCGTTTGCGGTGGAGGACGGCGTCGATCACCCCGTCAGCATGTATGCGGCCACGAAGAAGGCCAACGAGCTGATGGCGCATACCTACAGCCACCTGTTCGGCTTGCCGACAACGGGACTGCGCTTCTTCACCGTCTACGGCCCATGGGGCCGGCCCGACATGGCCCTGTTCCTGTTTACCCGCAAGATCCTGGCGGGCGAGCCGATCGACGTGTTCAACCACGGCCGCCACACCCGCGATTTCACCTATATCGACGACATCGTCGAAGGCGTGATCCGCACGCTGGACCGGGTGCCGGGAGCCGATCCTGCTTACGACGCACTTGCGCCCTCCCCCGCCACCTCCAGCGCGCCGTTCCGGGTGTACAACATCGGCAACCACCAGCCGGTCGAGCTGCTGCGCTACATCGAGGTCCTTGAAGAGTGCCTGGGCCGCAAGGCGCACAAGCACCTGTTGCCGCTGCAGCCGGGCGACGTGCCCGATACCTGCGCCGACGTGAGCGCTCTGATGCGCGATACCGGCTATTCGCCGTCCACGCCGGTCGAAGTCGGGGTCGCGCGGTTCGTGGAGTGGTACCGCGACTATTACGGCAGCCAGCGTCGCGCCGCCTGACTCCTGCACGGGCGAACTGCCCGGCAACAACGGTTCGCGCCGGTGCATCTTGAAGGCGGCCGCTCGGTGCCTTCGAACGCGTGCCGCGTTCCCGTTCCACTGGTGATCTGCACCGCGCCGTCACCGCAAACCGGCCGCATGTCCCCATGGCGTTGCGTTTCGCGTTCTCTGGAAGAACAACGACGCCATGGGGTCAGTCATGCGGTTCATCTGGAGTACTCATGCGGTCCTGTCGATCGGATTGCTCGCAGGATGCGCGACGGGCGGCACCACCAACGCACCGCCGCCTGCCGAAGTCGCGGTCACCTCGGTCGAGGCCTACAAGATCGGCGTCGACGACATCGTCCAGGTGTCCGTCTGGCGCAACCCGGAACTGGGCATCACGGTGCCGGTCCGTCCCGACGGAAAGATTTCGGTGCCCCTGGTAGGCGACGTGGACGCCGGTGGCCGCACTCCGGACGAAGTGGCCAAGGACATTCAGGAGAAGCTCAGCCAGTTCGTGCGCGAGCCGCAGGTCGCGGTGATCCTGACCGACCTGCGCAGCCACGAATATCTTTCGCGGGTGCGCGTAACCGGCGCGGTGCGACAGCCCATATCGGTGCCCTTCCGACCCGGCATGACGGTGCTTGATGCGGTGCTGGCCGCGGGCGGGCTGACCGAATTCGCCGCACCCGACCGCTCCGAGCTGTATCGCAAGGCCGGCGAAGGCGAATCCACGACGATGCACCAGGTCCGGCTGGACCGCATCCTCAATCACGGGGACCTGGCGACCAACTACGCAGTCGCGCCGGGCGACGTGATCACGATCCCGGAGCGTGCGTTCTGATGAGCCAGATCGCATTGCCCGCGCGGCGCGGCGCGACGCCCGCGCACGCTCACAACGCGCTTCCGCCGGTCGAACTGGTACCGATCCTGTGGCAGGAAGCCAAACGTTACCAGGTGGTCCTGGTCACCATCTTCGCCGTCATCGCCCTTGCGGTGCTGCTGGTGGGCATGTTCGTCCTGCCGCAGAAGTACACGGCTTCCACGACCATCCTGGCGCAGGACAGCGGCATCATCCAGCCTCTGCTCGAAGGCCGGGCGGTCGCGACCGGAGTGGTGGACCGGGCCGGCATCGCCCGCCAGGTCGTGTACGGGCGCAAGGTCATGCACGGCATCCTCGAAGCCGGAGGATGGCTGGACCAGAAG
Organism: Lysobacter sp. M2-1; assembly: GCF_022662495.1. Lineage (GTDB taxonomy): Bacteria > Pseudomonadota > Gammaproteobacteria > Xanthomonadales > Xanthomonadaceae > JAKPBU01. The sequence goes on along the minus strand of NZ_JAKPBU010000006.1, from coordinate 64,766 downwards.
CCAGATCCAATCGAGCAGGACAAGCTGATCGAGGACATCCGCGGCAACACGCGCATCACGGCCCCGCGCGAGAACCTCGTCCAGATCACCTACAGCGACTCCGAGCCCGAACGCACCTTCCGCGTCACCCAGCGCCTGGCCGACCTGTTCATCGAGGAAAGCCTGGCCAACAAGGAGCGCGAGAGCCGCGAGGCCTACGAATTCATCAGCAAGCAGGTGAGCGCGTACCACAAGAAGCTCACCGATGCGGAAGACAATCTGCAGCGCTATCGCTCGGAAAACGCGGATGCGCAACCGGGCAGCGCCACCGACGTGAACACGCGCATCACGGCCCTGCGTACCCAGGTCGAACAGGCGCGGATGGAACTGATGGAGCAGCGCTCGCGCGAAAGCGCGCTCGGCTCGCAGATGTCCGGCGAGTCGGCCATTACCGCGGTGCAGACCCGCGAGAGCCTGTACCGGACCCAGCTGCTGGAGCTGCAAAGCCAGCTCGATACCCTGCTGCTGAGCTTCACCGAGCAACACCCGGACGTGGTGCGGATCCGCCACCAGATGGCCGACATCCAGACTGCGATGCAACAGGATGCCGAGCGCCGCGACCGGACCGGAAACGACGGCCCACTGGGCGATACCCAGCTCAACCCGCACTACCAGGAACTGCGCAGCCAGCTGTCCGAGGTCAGGCGCGAAGCGGCGGCCACTGCTTCGCGGATGGGCGCCTCGCAGGAACTGCTCGACCAGGAGCTCGGGCGCAGCCGGCGCATCGCCGCTTCCGAAAGCACTCTGGCCGAGCTGACCAGGGATTACGAGGTTAACCGCGACATCTACCAGGATCTGCTGCGCCGGCGCGAGAACGCCCGCGTTTCGATGGAACTCGACCAGGAGAAGCGCGGCCTGACGATGCGGATCCAGGATCCGGCGAGCATGCCGCTGCGCCCCAGCGGCTTGCGCCTGGCGCACTTCGCGGGCGGCGGGCTGCTGGCCGCCATGGCGATTCCGCTGGCACTGCTGTTCGTACGGGTGCGCTTCGATCCGCGGATCCGGTCGGCGCGCCAGCTCGAGCGCCGCAATTCCGCATGGCCGGTTCTGACGGTCGTGCCGCGCTATCTCACCGCACGCGATCGCAGGCGTGAACTCGGGCGCATGGCCCTGAGCGCATCGATCTTCCTCTTCGTCATGCTGGCGTTTGGATTCGCATATGGCTATCGACAACTCAACGCCTGACGCCTTCGGCGTGCCTGCGCGCGGAACGGAGGCGCCTGCACCCGCAGGCTCGGATCTGACCGATACCTCGCCCGCGGGACGTTCGATCGTCGCCGGCGCGGGCTCCCAAGCATTGACCCCGCGGCAGCTCGAGGATCGGCGCCTGATCCACCGCGACGAGTCGATGCGCGAGCAGGCCGATGCGTTCCGCGAGCTCCGGACGCGACTGCTGGCGCTGGGCGGCGATCGCAACTTCGTAACCCTGGTGGCGCCGGTGCGCTACGGCTGCGGCGGCAGTTTCGTGGCCCGCAACCTGGCCGCGGCCTTCGCCTTCGACGAAACCAAGACCGCCCTGCTGATCGATTGCGACGCCCGGCATCCGGCCCAGAGCGCCGCCCTGCGCATCGATATGTCCGGGGGCGGGCTGATGGAGTATCTGGAAAATCCGGAAAGCGACCTCGCCAGCGCGATCTACCCGACCGGGCTGCCACGGCTGCAGGTCGTGCCCGTGGGGCATACGCGCGAAACCAGCGGCGAGGCCTTCAGCTCGTTCCGCATGCGCGCGATGATCGATTCGCTGCGGTCGCGTCACCCCGACCGCTATCTGATCCTGGACGCGCCGCCGGTAGAGGGCGCGCCCGACGCGCGCATCCTCTCCGACCTGGCCGACATGGTGGTGATCGTCGCCGGCTACGGCCGGGTCACGCCCGAAGCCATCGACAAGGCCGTCGCGGTATTCCCCGCCGGCAAGGTCGCCGGCGTCGTGTTCAACGAACGCCCGTAGCGGGCCGGGGAATTCGCATGGCAACCAGGTTTCTCGGTGCGACGCTGCTTTCCTCCGCGCTTCTGGCATGCCTGCCGGGCACGGCGCAGGCCTTCAGGGTCGACTACAACATCGACTTCGGGATCGAACGCAACGACAACCTGCTGCTGACGCCGGACGACGAGGTCGAGACCACGATCCTGCGGCCCGGCTTCGGGTTCACGATGACCCAGGAGTCCTCGACCTGGCAGGCCGAATTCACAGGGCGCGGCGAATATCTGGACTACCGCGACGACCGGTTCGACGACACCTTCGAAGGAGTGCTTACCGGCCGGCTCAACTGGGTGATCGTGCCCGAACGGCTGAGCTTCACCGTCGAGGACGATCTGAGCATACAACCGGTGGACACCCTGCTTCCGGATACGCCCGGGAACCGTCAGGAAGTCAACGTGTTCGCAGCCGGACCCACGCTGCTGTTCGACCTCGGGCAGACCCTGCGTGGCGCGGCGGAACTGCGCTACATCAACAGCGATGCCGAGATCACCGACGAGTTCAATTCGAGCCGGGTCAACCTGGCCCTGCGTGCGATCAAGGAACTCAGCCCGACATCAGACGTCTCGGCCAACCTGCAGATGCAGCGGGTCGACTTCGAGCGCGACCTCGTCGCCCGCGACTACGATCGCAACGACCTGTTCGCACGCTACACACGCAGGATGGCGTCGACCGAGTTCGCGATCGATGCCGGCATCTCCAGGATCGAGTATCGCGACGGCGGCGGCAGCCGCTCGGAGCCGCTGCTGCGGGTCGAGGGCACCTGGCATTCGGGCGAGCGCCATCACATCACCCTGCGGGCATCGAGCCAGTTCTCCGATACCGCGAGCGATGCGCTGGCCGGCATCGATCCGACCAGTGTCGTTCCCGGCAGCATCCCCATCGGCGAGGCCGTGGTGAACGCATCGCCGTACGAGGAGCGCGGCCTGGACCTGCAGTACCGGTTCACGAGCCCGCGGGTGACGGCGATCTTCGCGCCCTACTACAACCGCCTGCGCTACGTCGACACCGACGAGTTCGACCAGAACACCTACGGCGCACGCGGCGACGTGAGCTGGCAGCTGCGACCCAGGCTTGATGCCGGCGTGTACGGCGCGATCGGACGCGTCTCCTACCTGCGCACGGATCGCGAGGACGAAACCCGGGAGATCGGCGCCTACGCCAGCTACGACTGGACACGACATCTGAGCACGCGGTTGAGCGTGCTGCGCCATGAACGCGACATTTCCGTCGCCGGCGAGGATGCCAGGCAGAACATCATCCTGCTGACGTTCCGCTACCAGAACCGTTGAAGCGGCGCGCATGTGTCGCCCCGCGACCAAGGAATGCACGCCCATGCCGACCTGTGCCCTGCTCCTGTCCGCCCTGCTTGCTTCCGGATGCGGCGCAAGCCAGCCTCCGCAGCCCACCGTCGTCGCACCCCAGGAGCAACCGCCTGCGCCGGCGGCAGACCAGACCCAGCCCGAACCCGCCGGTGCGACCGATAGTGCGCCGGTGGCGGCTGGCATCGCGCTCGACCTGGACTATGTGGACCGCAAATCGCCTGCATTCGGAAGATTCAAGCGCTGGGTCGACGCGGCGGTGGGCGGCAATCCGGGATACGCGTTCGCCGCCGGCGACGCGGCCATCCTTTACCGGCTGACCCAGAAGCAGGCGTACTGCGATCTCGCGGTGCGGATGGTCGAGCAGCAGGTTTCCGAAGCCGAGGCCGCCATCGCGGGCGGCGGCAAGCCGCCGATCTCCGGTGACTCCTATCTGGAGGTCGGCCCGCGCGTCGCCGACCTGTCCCTGGCGCTGGACACCTGCAAGGAACAGATCGATGCCAGCCAGCGCAAGCGCTGGTCGGATTACGCCGAGCAGGCGGTCTGGAACGTCTGGAACCACGGATCCGCAAAATGGGGCGACAAGCCGCATCCCTGGACCGGCTGGTCGGTCGACAACCCCGGCAACAATTACTACTACAGCTTCGTGGAAGCGACCATGTACTGGGCGCTGGCCAGCGGCAGCAGCAAGTGGATGGCCTTCCTCCGGGACAAGAAGCTTCCGCCGCTGCAGGCCTATTACAAGAAGCTGTCCGGCGGCGGCAGCCTGGAAGGCACCGGCTACGGCGCGGCGCACATGCGCCTGTTCTCGCTGTACCGGCTCTGGCGCGATGCCACGGGACAGGACCTGGCCAATGCCAACCCCCATGTCAGCGACAGCATCGCCTACTGGGTGCATGCGACGGTGCCAACGCTGGACCGGTTCGCGCCGATCGGCGACCAGTCGCGCAACTCTGTGCCCGAGCTCTACGACTACCACCGCAGGCTGGTGCTGGAAGCGAGGCAACTGACCCGCGATCCCGCGCGCCAGGCGATGGCGTCGTGGTGGCTCAACAACATCTCGCTGCGCGAAATGAGCGGCTTCAATTCCCTCTACGACCTGCTGCCTGCCGGCAAGGGCGATGAGCCGCCGACCGCGCTGTTCCATCACGCGGAGGGCGTTGGCCATCTCTTCGCCCGCAGCGGCTGGGATCGCGATGCCATGTGGCTCGCGGTGGTCGCCGGTCCCTACAACGAAAGCCATGCGCACCAGGAACAGGGCGGGTTCACCCTGTTCGCGCGCGACTGGCTTGCGGTGAGCGAGAACATCTGGAGCCACAGCGGCATCCAGCAGGGTACCGAAACCAACAACGTGCTGCGCTTCGAACGCAGCGCGCCGATCAGCGGCCAATGCATGGCCCCGGCGAACGATCGCATCGTGCACCAGTGCGAGCAGCCCGGCAGCCGCGCGCGCATGACGGTGGAGCAGCAGTCGGGGGGCGGTCTCGCGATCGATGCCGACCTCACCGGTGCCTACGCGGGGAATCCTGCGGTCAAGGAGTGGCGCAGGCGCTTCGAGTTCGGTGGGCGCAAGCTGCGGGTCACCGACCGCTTTTTGCTCGGGCCGGATACCAAGGCATTCTTCCAGGTCAATGTGCCGGTCGAACCCCGGATCCAGGGCAGCGAGGCCGTCGCGGGCAAGCTTCGGATTCGCGTGCTCGAGCCTGCCGGCGCGGTGCTTACCGCGCACGAGTGGAGCACGGTCGATGGCCAGGAATTCCGCAGGGGCTGGCGGGTCGATGCCGCCGGCGGCCAGACGGGATACGTGGTCGAACTGAGCGAAACCGATTAGGGCCTGTTAACGCTATCCGGGCGCCATCACCATCCGTCGACTAGTCCCGAACCACCCTGCGCCGTTGGCAGTCGCGCGGGTTTGAAGTTATCCTGCGCGCGGTCCGCGGCGACTCAGACGACGAGCCGACGGGCAAGATCTTTGGATCGTGATGCGCCGTGTCGCTGCGCCTGGAGGCGTGGACACGCAGGGGGCGCGGACCACCGCTGGCAGGACGCCCCTTGGACTGCAGGCGCCCGTGGATGACCCCTTCCTTTTCCAGTTCCCCGCACCGAATCAAGCGTTTGCGAACGCGGCTGGCCGCTGCCATCCCGATCGCGATCGTATTGGCCCTCGGGCTGGTGGCCACTTCGGTCCGGCCGGCCGCGCCGTCGGATCCCGAAGAAGCCGTGCGCGCCCAGCCGGGGCCGGTCGCAGCATCGGCCATCGGCGCACCGGTGCGCACCGACTCCGCGCAGGGGACGATGCCACTCCAGCCGGTGGCCGCGATGATCGACGCCATGCCTGCGCGACGTCCGCACGGCGATCGGGTGCGCGCTGTGGCGACGCTTCAGGCGTTCGCTGCGCTGTCGAAGGCGTCCAACCCTTATCTTCTTGCCGATGCACGTCTTCTGGCACGCGGATTGCGTGCGACGGCCGACCGGCTGCGTCCGCAGCGCTACCTGACCCCCTTGGCCTGGGTCCGTAGCCGCGCGACACCGGCATCCGCTCCCTCCGATGCGATCCCGCCAGAGGTCACGCCGCGTTCCGATGAAGCGGGCATTTCCGCCGAGCCCTCCTCGCGCCGCAGCCTGGTGCGGCTGAACCTGGACCTGTCCGGCGTCAACCGGTCGTCGACGGCTTACACGCGCTTCAAGTCCTGGGTCGACAGCGCCGTCAACGGAAGCCCGGGCTACGACTTCCATGCGGCCGACGCGGCCATCATGTTCCTGCTCACCCGCGAGGTGCGTTACTGCACGCTCGGCGTGAATCTGGTCGAAGCCCAGGTGGCGGCAGCGGAAGCCGATATCGGTGGCGGCGGCGTGCCCGATGTGGCGGGGGATTCCTACCTCGAGGTCGGTCCGATGATCGCGGACCTGTCGACCGTGTATCAGACCTGCAGCGCCCACATGACGTCCGCACAGCGCCAGCGCTGGGCCAGTTACGCGGAACAGGCGGTGTGGAACGTCTGGAATCCCGACCGTGCCGTCTGGGGCGGACGCTCGTCTCCCTGGAGCGGTTGGTCGATCGACAACCCGGGCAACAACTATCACTACAGCTTCATCGAAGCGACGATGTCATGGGCCCTGGCCTCGGGCAGCGCGTCTTGGTTCGACTTGCTGTCCAGGAACAAGCTCCCCGCGATGCAGGCCTATTACGCCAAGATCCCCGGCGGAGGCAGTCTGGAAGGCACCGGATACGGCACCGCGCAGAAGCGGCTGTTCGACATCTATGGCCTGTGGCGCAAGTCCACGGGGCAGGATGCCTCGTCCTCGAATACGCATGCGCGCAAGACCATCGATTACTGGGTTCACGCCACGGTTCCGAGCATGGACAGGTTCGCCCCGCTCGGCGACCAATCGCGCAACTCGGTGCCGGAACTCTACGACTATCACCGGCACCTGGTGCTCGCTGCGCGTTATCTCACCATGGATGCGGAGGCCCGTTCGATCGCCAGCTGGTGGCTCCGCAGCATTTCGGTGCCGCAGATGGGCCAGGGCGCCAATCTGCGTTACGACCTGCTGTTGCCGGCTGGCAGCGGCGGTGCGCCGCCGACCGCGCGGTACTACGCGGCCCAGGGCACCGGGCACGTGTTCGCCCGCAGCGGCTGGGATACCAATGCGATGTGGATGTCCTTCGTCGCCGGCCCCTACAACGAAAGCCATGCCCACCAGGAGCAGGGAGGCTTCACCCTGTTCTCGCGCGGGGACTGGCTGGCGGTGACCGAGAACATCTGGAGCCATAGCGGCATCCAGCAGGGCACGGAAACGCATAACGTGCTGCGGTTCGAGCGCAGCAATCCCGGCGCCTCACAGTGCGCCGCGCCTTCCGGCGATCGCATCGTGCACCAGTGCGAGCCGACGACATCGACCGCGACCGTCACGCCCGGCGCCAATGGCGCGTTGACCATCACCGCCAACCTGACGCCGGCGTATCGCGGGAATCCGGCCTTGGTCAGTTGGCGGCGGCGTGTGGACTTCGCGGGGCGCAAGCTCACCGTGCTCGACAACTTCGCGCTCGGAAGCGGCACGACCGCATACTTCCAGGTGAACGTGCCGGTGCAGCCCACGATCGTCGACGCCAGGACGGTGCGCGCCGGTGGGCTGCGCATCCGCGTACTGCAGCCGGCCAACCCGCAGATCCGGCTGGTGAACTGGACCACGGTCGATGGCGATTTCAACCGCGGCTGGCGCGTCGATGTCGGCGGCAGCGCGTCTGTGTACCAGGTCGAGTTGACCGAGATCTGAACTGCCTGGCGCCTACTGGCGTTTGAGAATGGCGTTGCCCGCGTAGTGCGCGAAGTACCAGCCTGAGGCGACAGCGCCCAGACGCTCGACGTCGCGGTAGATCCGCCACTGCCAGCGCGCGGCCCTGAGCTTGTTGCCGGACAGCGATCCGTCGCGAACCAGGTAATCCGCGACCGGCGAGGGGTCGGGCAGCCGCAGGGCTTCGCCTGCCTTGCGCACCATCCGCAGCCAGAAGACATAGTCTTCGTGTCCGATCCGCTCGAAACGCGCGTCACCCAGGGTGCGGTCGTACATCCCGGTCAGGTTGCCGATGCGGTTGCTCTTGAGCATGTCCGCGTAGCCGATCCTGGCCGGCGGCCGCACGATCGACAGGGTGCGGCCGCAATCGTCCACGCGCCGGTAGGCGGCGTAGCTGATCTTCGCTCCGGTGGACTGCAGATGTCTCAGCTGGCGGGCGAGCTTGTAGGGGTGCCAGGTGTCGTCGCTGTCGAGGAACGAGATGAAGGCGCCGCTGGCCGCTTCGATGCCCGCATTGCGCGCCGCGGCAACGCCCTGGTTGCTGCGCTGACGCACCGGCAACACGCGCGGATCGCACTGGGCCGCCTGCTCGATCAACGACCAGGTCGCGTCGCGCGAACAGTCGTCGACCACGACCAGTTCGAGGTCGCCGTGCGATTGGGACAGCACAGAAGCCATGGACCGGACGATCGTGGCGGCGGCGTTATAGGCCGGCATGATGACGCTGACCCGCCCCGCCGTACCGGGTTGGCTGGTCTGCCCAGGCAGTGCGGGGCTCGAGGGCGAAGGCCTCATGAGGCTTCCCGCAGCACGACATCCTGTGGCTGCCACGAGGAGCGCGGACGCGGCAGGACGTAGTCGCGATAGGCGTCCGGGTTGCCCTGCTCCCCCGCTTCGGCCGCCTTGATGATGTTGTAGACCTCGCGCGCCGTCACGTAGTGCAGCACATGACGTTCGCCGTCGTTGTAGTTGCGTTCGAGGTGTGCGTGCATCGCATCGGTGGCGCTACCCAGCAGCGTATCCATGTCGCCTTCCTGGGTGCCGTGGGTGTGGATCTTGACGAAGATCCAGTCCGGACGCCCCTGCACATGCACCGCGGTACGGACCCAGGCGTCCACCCGCGCGGGCGTGGGCGGGCAGCCCGCGCGCACATCCGCGTTCTCGATGCGCGGGAGCACGCCCCGGCGCCGCTCGCGCCAGTTCAGACCGAGCGGCCCCTGCACGATCATGAGGTCGCCGCTGGCTTCTCCTCCGACCCGCACTGGAACGCCTCGATCGTGCGACTTGGGTGCATGAGGGTCGTCCGTGGCGTAGTAGATTGAATTGATGGTGCTGGTCTGGGTTTCGCTGGGAGCCGATGGGAGGGTGAAATCGGCATAGCAACCGAGTTCCCGCAGCAGCACGAGTTCATTGTCGATGCCGCACCAGCGGCCATCGGCACGCGAGTTGTCCAGGCACCAGTTGCCATGGATGAACCCGAAGCGCAGCCGGTCGTCGCCCGCGGCGCGGGACAGGGCGCCGTGGCGCTCGTGCAGGATCCGGCAAAAGCGCGTGATCGATTGCCTGAAGTTGGCCTCGGTGTCGTTGTCGTGGTGCAGGTGCACTTCGATTTCGCCATAGCCACCGGCGCAAAGCGCGGCGAGTTTGTCGAGATGCTCTTCCGCGTATTCCTCTTCCGGATAGAAGAAGGTGTGCTGGGGAGGCCGGCCGTCCGCATCGCTGTGCCGGGCGGCGAGTGCCCGGTAGTCGTGGCACCAGCGGTCGACCCGGGCGCGCTGCGTCGCAAGATCTGCGCCTTTCCACATCGGCTCGAAATGGTCGACGAAGCAGAACATCACATGCACCGGTCCAGCGACCTTCTCCGGGCTGCGCCGGCGCAGGTAGTCGAAGATCCAGATATGCATGTTGCGCGAGCGCAGCAGTGCCCAGACCGCAGTCACCCCTGCGACGACGAGCAGCAACAGGCCGCCCAACAGCCAGCCGGCGACGCTCACGCCCTGCCCCGTCTGGCCGATGCGTCCGGTGAGGCGCCGCCGGCCCGGTCGTCACGTCCGCGCCGGACCGGCAGTGGCTCGAAGCCGTATCCGGCGGCTTTCCACTCCGGGATCATCACCCGCAGCAGCTCAAGCGAATGCGCGCTGTCGTCGTGCATCAGAACCACCTCGCCCGCCTGTACCGGCCGGGAGCGCACGCCGGCGATGAGATCGGCCGGAGCACGCTGGGTATAGTCCAGGCTGTCGTAGGACCAGTAGGCGACCCGGCGCCCGCGCCGCAGGCAGTCGATCATCAGCCCTATAGGCGTCGCGCCGCGTGGCGGGCGGAAGTCGTGGCAGTCGCGGCCATCGAGGGACTGCAGCAGGCGGTCGGTGCGATCGATTTCTTCCAGCTGCCGCGCCTGCGTGATCCGGTCGAAATGCGGATGGCTCCAGGAATGGTTGCCGAGCCCGTGTCCTTCCCGCACAAGGCGGCTGGCGATATCCGGATGGCGTTCGGCATGCTCACCGATCAGGAAGAAGGTCGCGCGCGCATCGTGCTCCGCGAGGAGGTCGAGGAGCCTGGGCGTATGTTCGGGGTGCGGGCCGTCGTCGAAGGTCAGGTACAGCACCTGTCGGTTCGCCGGGCCTGTGGTCAGGACCCATCGTTCCGGCAGCCAGCGCAACACGCGCAGTTTGCGCGGACGCGGGTTGGCGCCTCCGAGCGCTTCGCCTGGCGGTCGGTGACCTGATTCTAGGTGTGCCGCAGGATGCGTCGCCATGCCGATGAGAACGCGAAACGCCGCCAGATCAGGCCGCCGCGCCGTACACACGGCCGTAGCGTGCCGCCATGACCTTCAGCGAGCCCTCCGCTTCGACCCAGGCCCGTGCGTGTCGTCCCATCGCTGCCGATGCGCGCGTGTCGCGCAGCAGTTCGACCAGCGCTGCGGAAAACGCACCAGCATCGCGCACGGGCACCAGGCGCCCGTTCTTGCCGTCGCGCACGATCTCGCCGTTGCCGCCGGCATCGGTGGCCACGATCGGCACTCCAGCCGCGCAGGCCTCGAGCAATGCGATCGAGTACCCCTCGCTCCACGAGGACAACGCGAACACATCGAGCCCGGACAGCAGATCCGCCACATCGCTCCGGTCGCCCAGAAACCGCACACGCTCCGGGATCCCCAATGAGCTGGCCAGAGCCACAAGATCGGCCCGCAACGGCCCATCGCCCACGATCGCCAGCACTACGTCGGGCACCTCGCGAACCGTGCGCGCAAAGGCCTGCAGCAACATCGCCTGGTCCTTGACCGGAGTGAGCCGGCCCACCGTGCCCACGATCCGGGTGCCGGGAGCGATGCGGAGCTCTTCCGCAAGCGCGTGACGCCGCGCGTCGGACGCCGCAGCGAAGCTGCCCACGCGGATGCCGTTGGGAACCACCAGCAGTTCCCCGCGCGGACGCACGCCCTGGGCCAGGAAACCGCGGCGCGCAGCTTCGCAGACGGCGACGACCGCATCGGTCCGGCCGAGCGAGCGACGGTAGAACCACTCGCGCCGGCTGCGCGGATCCGCCATCCCCATGCCGTGGCGGGTATTGACGATGCGTTTCAGCGGCAGGCCGATCGCGGCCGCCATGGCGTGGTAGTGCGCGGCCGCATTATGGGTGTGCAATACCTCGGGAGCGCCTGCGCGCAGTTGCCTGCGCAGGTCCGAGAGCGCGGCCATGGTGCGTCCGCTACGCTTGCCGCAGGCTTGCACCGGGATTCCCTTCGATTCGAGCTCAGCGGCGAGCAGGCCGCATTCGAACAGGCAGGCGACGCGGACGGCATGCCCCGCCTGGTGCTGCGTCATTGCGAGATCGACGACGACGCGCTCCAGCCCGCCGCGTCCGAGCGTCTCGACGACATGGTGAATCTTCATGCGAAGGACGAGTCCAGTTCGCTGACGGTGACCCGATGCTTGCCGGTTGCGGTCAGCGGTATCTCGTCGGTGTAGGCGAAGGCCAGCGTCGTGGCCGGGCCGAGCGCCTTTTGCAGCACGTCGCGCGCGTGTTCCACCGAATCCGCGTCGAAGTCGTCGTCGCGCACGATGCTCACCTCGACCCGATCGAGCGTGCGCTGCACCGCCTGGTAGCGGCGCACCCCCTTCGCTCCGAGGAATGCGTACACCACGTGCTCGCCCGGAACGAACCGGCCATCGGCACTGCGCAGCGCATCCAGCTTGCGCCCTTCTATGCCGCCCAACAGCGGCAGGCCGCGCCCGCAGGCGCAGCGGCCCTGCCCTGTTCGCGCGAGATCGCCGTTGAGGTATCGCAACAGCGGCATGCCGCAGTTGTGCAGGTCGGTCACGATCAGCTCGTGCGGCCCGTCGTCGCTGCCATCGACGCTGGCGCCCAGTTCGACCAGCAGGTGATCGGAGGTCGTGTGCAGGCCTTGGTGCTCGCACTCGGCGGCGATCAGCATGAATTCCCGGCAGCCGTAAGTGTCGAAGACCGGGCATCCGAACACGCGCTCGATCAGCTGGCGCTGGGGCGCATGCAGTGCTTCGGCCGCGGTCAGCACGCGCTCCGGCGCTGGCAACTGGCGTCCGTGTTCCAGCAGCCACTCGGCCATGCGCACCAGCGGGGCGACGTAGCCCACCACGGTCTGCGGCCGGAAGCGCGCGAACGTGTCGGCGTACGGCCCCATCGTCTGCTCGTTCATGTCGAACGCGTTGAGCATGCGGCGGTTGTAGGCCAGGTGATACAGCCGATCCTTGCGGGTCGGACGTTCCGGCAAACCCCACAGGTAGAGCGTCCGCTGACCCATCCTGGCGCCGGCCCAGCCGTAGCCGCGGTGCATCACCGCCACCCGACGTTCGTAGCTTTCGCGCGTGTAGCCGAAGCGCAGCGGCTCGCCGGTGGAGCCGCCGGTGGTTTTGTACAGCATGCGCTCGCGATGGGCAGGAGCGATCAGCTGGTCGAAATGCGCCCGGATCTCCGGTTTGGTCAGCGGCGGCAACCGCGCGTAGTCGGCCCGGGTGCGCACATCCTGCGGTCCCGCGACGCCGAGCGGTCGCCACTTGGCCTGGTAATACGGCACGTGGTGCCAGCAGTACTCGATCAGCTGCTGCAGCTTGCTCCATTGCAGCGCTTCGAGCTGTTCGGGCGCGAGCCACTGGTTGCGTTCGTACTCGCGCAGATAGGTCAGTGTCCGCCGTCGTCTCAGCCCGCTTTCGTACGCCGGAAACAGCAGGTGCCGGAACGCGAGTTCGTAGGCGCCGCTCACGGCAGCACCTCGCTGCTGGCGCGATGATGCGCCCAGGCCAGGAGCCTCGCCCCCACGCGCGGCCGGCCGGCGGACCAGCGCTGGTGGATCTGTTGCAGGTGCTCGATGTCGCCCCGGCTCCAGCATCCCAGCAGCAGGGTAAAGGCGATGTAGGCCAGGCCGAGCAGAACCCCGCCGACTGCCAGGCGCGCGATCGGGACCAGCTGCCACTGCAGGGGAAACACCACCGCCGCGGCAAGCGAAGCGGCCAGCACGATGCGCGACAGCCGGATCCATTCGGGGGATCTGCCGCTGCTGCGGATCGCAAGGACGCCGATTGCGATCGACTGTACCGCGCACACCAGCACGAACGCCGCCACTGCGCCGCGCAGTCCTGCGAGATGGATCAGGCTCCAGTCCAGACCCAGCTTCAGCACGCCGCAACCGATCACCACGAGCAGCACGGTGCGCTGGCGATCGGCGCTGATCAGCAGGCTGGACGCCCCATGGGTCATCGCGGTCATGACGGTTCCCACCAGACACAGCGCGAGCGCCGGGCCTGCTTCCAGATACTCGTGCCCGTACAGCACCTGCACCAGGGTGGTCGAGAACACGACGCCGAACGCCAGCAGCGGAATCGCCAGCAGCGCCAGGTAGGTGGTGGACGCCACGAACTTGCGCCCGGCCGCCTCCCTGCCCTGGGTCAGGGCATTGGCCATCATCGGCAGCAGCAGCGCCCCGAACACGCCGGGCACCAGGGTCGCTGCGCCGTACGCCAGCTGGTACGCCACCTTGAACTGTCCGGCGCCATGCTCGTCGTCGTACAGATTGAGGAACAGCACCTCCGCCTCGCTGCCGACGATGAAGCCCACCGCCACGGTCAGCGCGCTATAAAGCATATGGTGACGCACGCGCTTGGCGAGCTCCGGCGACATGGCGGCGCCCGGCACCGCCGTCGGGAGCAGTGGAGCCAGCTGCCGACGTGAAAACGCGTAGAAAACGATGCTCGAGACGAAGAACACGCCCAGCTGCCAGTACACGGACAGGTCCAGCCACGACACCAGCAGTACCAGCGCCAGGTTGGTCGGCGCCGCGACCAGCGCGACCATGGCGTTGGCGCGGAAGTTCTCGAAGCCCTTCGCTGTGCCGACATTGAACATGTAGCCGGCGCGCAGTGGAATGGTAGCCACCAGGAAGCCGAGCACCATCCATGTATCCAGGCTTGGCGCGACCTCGTGCCCTGCAAACACCAGCAGCAACGCGGAGGCGACGAGCACCACCAGCAGGAACTTGCGCTGGGCCCCTCGCAGGTAGGCCAGGAGCGGTGCGATCTGGTCGTCCCGCCCGGCCCCGCGCTGCTCGGCGATGAACTTGATCGCCGCGCTGGCGGTGCCGGCGTTGGAGATCGCGGTGCCCATCGCCATCAACCAGATGACGCCGCTGTAGGCACCGAACAGGTGCGGCCCCAGATGGCGCGCGATCACGATCGAGGTCAGCATGCCGAGCGCGAACTCGGTGTACAGGCCGATCGACGAAAACATCGCGTTGCGCAAAGTGTGGGCGCGAGTACTCACAGGGCCATCGCCAGCAGGACCTTGACCATGATGTACAGACCGACCGCGCCGCCCACCGCCCAGATCGGCCAGCGGATCAGGTCGTGCTGCAGGTTGAACGCGGGCAAACCCGGATTGCGCTGGCGCATGCCCGTGTAATGCGCAACCACCAGCGCGGCCAGCAGGTACAGGATCACCAGATAACTGCGGCTGAGAAAGAACGCCGCGGTAAAGAAGCCACACAGGGACAGCAGCAGCGTCAACGCGGTGTCTCGGTCCGCGTACCACGCTTCGACCACGGCCGGATCCGGGCCCGCCATCGCGCCGGGGTCCGCGTTCTCCTCCGCAGATTCCAGGTCGGCGCCAGCCAGCAGCTCCTCGGGCGGTTCACGGATCGCGACCAGCATCATCCGGAAGCAATATCCAATGAACGCGATCCAGAGCGCAAAACCGATGATGCCGGTTTCGGCGAGCACAAGCACGAAGGAATTGTGCGCAGTGAGCGGATTGATATCGGTATACATGTCCGCGCCCACGCCCAGCACCGGATTCTGGCGGAACATCTGCATGCCTTCGTACCAGGAATCGACCCGCCCGGCCGCGGAAGCTTCCGAAACGTCCAGCTCCTGCATGCGCGAGGACGGCAGTGCCATCAGACCCGCCAGCGCGATCGCGCCGAGCACGCCCGCCGTGATCAGTCCGCGCCGCCACCAGACGTAGATCCCCAGCACAACCAGCGTCGCCAGCAGCGTGCCGCGCGAATCGGTCAGATAGATCCCGTAAAGCAGGATTCCGCCCGCCGCCAGCCAGAACAGCCTGGCGAATCCGAACAGCCCCCCGCGCATGGCCAGGTAGACCGCCATCGGCAGGCACATCACGAACAGCAGGCCCAGATCGTTCGGATCGTTGAAGATGCCCACGTACTGGATGCGGGTCTCCTGGGACATGCCGATGCCCGTCCAGCCGACGCCCAGCTGGGACTGTTCGATGCCATGCAGCGCCAGTACCGTCGCGCACACGGTGAACATCCCCATGATGATCCGGACCCTGCGGGGCGAATCCGCTGCGTTGGCCAGGACCACGAACGCAAGCACCGTTGGCGCGAACTTGCTCATCTGGTCCAGAGCGCCGCCGAACCATCCATTGGCGACGTTCGACAGCATCAGCACGATGAAGAACAGCAGCAGCAGCAGGTACTGCGGCGCATCGAAGCGCTTGCGTCCGGACAGCAGCCAGAACAGCGCCGCCACGATCAGGGCGATCGGCAACAGCGGCACGCCGATGCTGTCGACCAGCGCCGGATAGTCCTGCGGGCGGATCAGCACGAGCGCCAGGTAGCCGATCATGGCAAGGAACATGGTTCGGCCTCAGCGGTTCCGGTGCCGGGAGCGATAGCTGAACGCTTCCGGCAGCGCCATCATCGCCTCGAACCAGGAGGCGTCCATCTGGCGTTCGATCGGCAGCCTGCGCATGTCGTAGCGCGTGGCAGAAGTGGCTGCATCGGTTCCCGCACGATAGCTGCACGCCAGGCGATACCCCGCCTGGCGGGTGGCGCGCATGACGTCCTCGTCGTAGGCATCCGGACCGCCCACGGGGTAGGAGATCACGTCGACCCGCTCCCCCAGCTCGCGTTCGAGCGCCTCCCGCGAGCCGGCCACCTCGCGCCGCATCTCGGCCGGCGGGAGCTTGGCGAGCATGCGGTGCCCGATCCCATGGGAGCCGATCTCCATGCCGCCACGTTGCATCTCCCGCAGATCGGCCCAGGACATCGGCCGGCAGAGGGGGTGGCCCTGCGTGCGCGGCAGCTGCCATTCGCGCTCGAGCCGGGCAATCAACGCTTCCTGCGCGACCGCGTCGAGCGTCTTGATCCGGTCCAGCGCCGTGCGTGCGATCGCCCGTCGCCCTGCCAGGTCCTGCGGCAGAGGCATGTGCAGGCCGAGTTCGGGAACTTCCAGTCGTTCGACCCCTGTCGAGCACAGCATGTGCACCAGCCAGTCGTAGGCATACGGCATGCCGGAGCCGATATGGTCGGTGCACACGAAGAACATCGCCGACAGGCCCAGTTCGCTCAGGATCGGAAACGCGATGCGATGATTGTCGTCGTAGCCGTCATCGAAGCTCACCAGCAGGGCGCGTGGTGGCGGCCTGCGGCCACGGTCGAGGCAATCGGCCAGTTCATCGAACCGCATCGGCTGGAAGCGCCGCTTGGCCAGCTTCATCTGCTCCCGAAAGGCATCGGCGGATGCGCTGATCAGGTCCACGTCGAAACTGAAGCCCTCCGGGTCCGCCGAATCGAGCACCCGGTGGTAGGCGAGGATGCGCACATCCTCGCGGAACAGCCCGCGCAGACGCCCGGCCAGAGGCAGCAGCCCGCTGCGCCGGCACAGGCGCGCAAGCCGTGGCCGGCGGCCGGAAGCGGCCACATCCGCGCTGGACCATCCCGAACGTGTCATTGCGATGCGGAGCTTCTGCGAACCGTCCCTGATATGCCCTAACGCGAATCGATACGCGATCCGGCCGCGCTTGCGCGCAGGCTCGCGACGCGTTCCACTGTTGCCGGGGATGGCCGAGGCGCGCATGGCAGACGACACCGATTTCTCCGCGCTCTATCACGCGCTTGGAATTTCAGCAGCGTGCACGCCCGAGCAGCTCCGCAAAGCCTACCGGCGGCGCGTGGCGCGGCTGCATCCGGATCAGCACGGCGAGAAGGGTGATGTGGCGCGCCTGCAGGAACTCAACCGTATGTACGACGCGGCGATGGAGTTCCTGCGTACCCACGGCCGGCTGCCGGGATCGTCGCCTCCCGCGCCGTTCGCCGCGGCAATTGCGCGGAGGCCGGAGGAACGCGCGACCGCGGCTGTTGCGTCTGTCGCGAGTGAACGCGACCCCCCCGGACCGCCGGAGGCCGGTCCCGAGCGGCATTCGCGTTATTTCATCGTGTTGGCGGTACTGGCGATTACCGTGCTTGCGCTGCATGCGCTGGAAGCGCCACGCAGCGTGGAAGGGCACCGCGTCGAAGCGGTGACCGATCACGCAACTGGCAACATCGTCTCCACTTCTTCCACGATCGTATTGGGCATGGGCAAGGCACAGGTGAAAGCGATTCAGGGGGCTCCACTAGGTGGTCACGACATCCGCTGGGATTACGGACCCTCGTGGGTGGATTTCAAGTGCGGCGACGTGGTCACGGACTGGTACAGCTCACCGCTGCGCCCCCTGCGGGTCGCCAGTCCGCATCCGACAACCCAGGACTGGGACCGGTTCGATGCAGCACGCCCGCCGGGCTGCTGAAGACGCAGGAGCGGAACATGTTGCAACGCGCGACGACCATGCTGCGAAAGGCGCGGCGCAGGTTGTGGATGAAATATGCCCTCCGGGGCGTCGGCGGCAGCGACAACCATGCGCGGCTGGATCTGGCCTATGCGGTCGAGGATCCGTGGAACATGGAGTCCACGCTGGAACGCGCCCGTTTCGAGCAGACCAATGCGGTGATCGAACGCGCGTTCGGCCGCGTCGGGTCCGTGCTGGAACTTGGATGCGGCGAAGGCCATCAGACCGAGTGGCTGGCGCGGATCAGCGAACGCCAATATGGCGTCGACGTGAGCCCGCAGGCGATCGCGCGCGCGAAGCTGCGCGTGCCTGGCGCGGAATTCGCGGCGACCGATGTGTTCGGCCAGCCGTGGGGCGACGAGCCTGGGCGATTCGATCTGGTCACGGCCTGCGAAGTGCTGTACTACCTCAGCGACCCCGCCGCCACCCTCGCCCGCATGCGGGCACTGGGACGCAATGGCCTGGTGACCTTCTTCGCGCCCGCCTGCGGCCGCGTCGGTCCGCATCTGGACGCCATACCGGGCCTGCACAAGGACTGGATCTACCAAGGCGGTACCGCCTGGCTGATCGGGTGGTGGCGCAATGACTGATCTCCCGCGTGGGCAGCGCCTACATGCGCTCGATGGAGTGGGCGTGGCCTATTTCGGCAACGACTGGTACGCGGAGAACCGCACCAGCAGTCACCATGTGGCCGAGCGCCTGGCCCGGCAACTGTCGGTGCTGTACGTCGATTCGCCCGGCATGCGTGCGCCCAACACCTCCGGCCGCGATCTGCGCCGTGGCCTGCGCAAGCTTGCAGCCGCGCTGCGACGGCCGCAGCGGCTCGGTCCGAACCTGTGGCACTGCACGGTGCCGCAGCTGCCGTTCCGGCGCGTGCCCGGCGTGGATCTGCTCAATCAGGTCTTCGGGCGCTGGGCGGTGCGGCGCGCGCTGCGCCTGTCCGGCATCCAGCGCAGGATCTCGTGGTTCGTCGTCCCGCATCCGGGATTCCTCGCCGGCCAGCTCGACGAGGAACTATGCGTGTACTACTGCATCGACGACTATGCCGCCCACCCCGGCGTGGACGTCGAAACCATCGCCGCGCGCGATGAGGCGCTCAGTCGCTGCGCCGATGTGCTGTTCGTGGCGCCTCCCGCGCTGCTCGCCCCCAAGCGTGCGTTGAACGCGAACGTGGTGCCGGCGCCGCATGGCGTGGACCTCGCGCTGTTCCGACAGGCAGCCGATCCGGCCACCGAACTGCCCCCGGCTGCCGCGGCGCTCACGCATCCGGTCATCGGCTACATCGGTTCGATCCATGAATGGATCGACATCCCGATGCTGGAATGGCTCGCGCAGCAGCGGCCGCATTGGTCCTTCCTGCTGGTGGGCCAGGCGCATGTCGCGATCGACGGCCTGCGCCGCCTGCCCAACGTGCATCTGCCAGGCGCACAGCCCTATGCCAGCCTGCCGCGATGGGCAAAGGCTTTCGACGTTACGATCATCCCGTACCGGCTCAATCGCCAGGTCGCCAACGCCAATCCGCTCAAGCTGCGCGAATACCTGGCCACCGGCAAGCCGGTGGTGAGCGTGCGCAACCCGGAAATCGAAAAGTTCTCGAACTGGGTGCGCCTGGCCGACGACCGCGACGCCTTCCTGCGCGAGCTCGAAGCCGCACTGCAGGACGATTCGCACGAAGCCGCTGCACGGCGCATCGCCGCCGTCGCCGACCAGGATTGGGACCGGCGCGTGGACAGCGTAATGGCGGCCGTGACCGACGCGCATGCGCGCCGCATACCCGCATTTCCCTCCATGTCCCCGACCCTTCCATGAATTCGACCCAACAACGCCGGCTGCGTGTCGCCGTGGTGGGTGCCGGCTACGTCGCCACGCACCATCTTTCCGCACTGCGCGGGCTCGACTTCGTCGATATCGTCGGCATCTGCGACAGCAACCGCCAGGCCGCCGAGGTGCTCGCGGCCCGCTTCGGCGTCGGAATGGTCGGCACCCGCCTGTCAGATCTGGCATCGGCAACGCCCGACGCGGTGCATGTCCTTACGCCGCCGGCCTCGCATGCGGCCCTGGCGATCGAAGCGCTGCAGATGGGCTGCCACGTGCTGGTCGAAAAGCCGATGGCCGACAGCGTGGCCGATTGCGAGGCGATGATCGCGGCGGCGCGCACGCACCATCGCCTCCTGGGTGTGAACCACTCCGACCTGCTCGACCCGGTCGTGCAGCAGGCGCTGCGGGCGGTGCGCGACGGTCGCATTGGCGAGCCGCTTTCGCTGGAGATCGTGCGCAATTCGGAGTATCCACCCTATGCTGGCGGCCCCCTGCCGGGAATGGTGGCGCAGGGTTCGTATCCGTTTCGCGACCTGGGCGTACACGGGCTTTACACCATCGAGGCGTTCCTCGGCCCGGTCACCGCGCTCGATGTGCGCTATCAGGCGCGCGGCGGCGATCCCAACCTGCACTTCGACGAATGGCAGGCGCATGCGGTGACCGAACGCGGTGTCGGCCGGCTGCTGTTGTCATGGAACGCGCGGCCGATGGAGAACCGGCTGATCGTGCGCGGCACCCGCGGCATGATTGAAGTCGACCGCTTCCTGCAGACCTGCCGGCTGCAGCGCGTGCTGCCCGGCCCCAAATTCGTCGGCATCGTCGCCAACGGCGTGGCGGGCGCCGCCGCCGACCTGGTGCAGATTCCCTGGAACGTGCTGCGCTTCGCGACACGGCGACTCAAGCCTTCACCCGGAATCCAGCTGGGAGCGGAGAAGTTCGCGCGCGCCGTGCACCAGCTCGAGCAACCGCCCTTCACCGGCGAGGACGCATTGCGCATCGCGCGCCTGCTCGAACCTGCCTGCGCCGAACCCGACCGGCTGCGCACCGCGCAGCTGCAGTCGCGGCTGGCGCCCCTTCCGCCTGCCCCGGTGCTGGTCACCGGTGCGGCGGGTTTTCTTGGTCGCGCCCTGGTGAAAGCGCTGCGCGCGCGTGGCGAGACCGTGCGCGTCCTGGTCCGGCGTCCGCTGCCGGCATTTGATGCGGACGACGGCGTGCAGACCGTGGTCGGTGATCTCGGCGATCCGGCGATCGTCGACCATGCCGTCGCCGGCGTGGAAACGGTCTATCACGTGGGGGCCGCCATGCGCGGCGGTCCGCGCGCGTTCGAGGCCGGCACCACCTGGGGCACGCGCAATATCATCGACGCGTGTCTGCGCCACGGGAACGCCCGGCTGGTCTACGTCAGTTCGCTCAGCGTGCTGGACCATGCCGGACGCGATCCGGCTGCCACCTTGAACGAAGCCTCTGCCTACGAACCGCACCCGGAACGTCGCGGCGCCTATACCCAAACCAAGCTGGCCGCCGAGCGGATGGTGCTCGATGCGATCCGCGACGCAGGATTGCCGGCCGTGGTGCTGCGTCCAGGGCAGATCTTCGGCCCGGGCGCGGAGGCGGTCACGCCCAACGGGACTATCGCGCTGGCCGGGCGCTGGGTCGCCGTCGGCAGCGGCGCGCAAACCCTGCCGCTGGTGTATCGCGACGACGTGGTCGATGCCCTGCTGCTGGCCGCCCGTGAGCCGGCCGCGCTGGGCCGTGTGTTCAACATCGTCGACCCGCATGTGGTCTCGCAGCAGGCTTATCTGGCCCGGGCCAAAACCCCGCGTCTGCGGATCCTGCGCACACCAGTCTGGCTTTTCATGCTGCTCGGATGGGGTGTCGAACAGCTCGGCAAGCTGCTGCGGCGCGACGTGCCGCTGACCCGCTACCGGGTACGTTCGCTGCGCCCGCTCGCCAACTTCGAAGGCAGCGCGGCACGCGACGTGCTGGGGTGGAACCCGCGGATCGGAGTGGCACGCGGCCTCGACCTCACCTTCGGATCCGACCAGGCAGGGACGGCATCCGACGTACCGGGCACGGTGGCCTGAGCCCTGGGCGCCGGTTCAATGTCCGGCGACTGCCAGGGGTTGCGCAGGATGCCGCTGCCGCCAGACACGACGTATCGCGCGCATGGCAGGCCGTTCGACCGCAAACGCCAGCAGCGTTGCCAGCGACATCACGGCGCCGACAGCCAGCAAGACCGCGACGATGCTGGGCACCCCTGCCCCCTCCAGCCGGTCGATGAGGGCGAAACCGATCGCCTGGTGCAGCAGATAAATCGAATACGACAGCGTCCCAAGGAAGGCGAACGTCGGCGTTGCCAGCCAGCGCAGGGCGCCAGCCAGGAACAGTCCGAAAATCGCGCAACACACCAGGCCCACAACGACGAACACCGGCGGCAACGCGATCGCCACCGCCAGCAGGCACAAGGCGATCAGCGCCACGTCGAACAACGGCCGTTCGCTGCCGCGGTACAACTGGTAGAACAGGATCCCCATGGCGAAGAACGGGATATGCCGCACGATGAGCAGCTCGCGCACGGTGTAGGAAAAATGCAGGTGGTGCTGCATGCTCTCGCCGTAGACCACCGCCAGCACCAACCAGGCCAGGATGATCCAGCGCATGCGCGTCAGTGCGCCCAGCACGAACCACAGCAGCATTTGCGCATAGAAGAACAATTCCACCTGCAAGGTCCAATAGGAGCCGTCCAGGTGCTCGACGCCCAGGAACTGCTGCACCATCGTGAAGTTGAGTGCCAGATCGCGCAGCGGGATGCGCTGCTCGGGCATGCCGATGGCATAGACCACGGCAGCGGTCAGCCCGACCGCCGCCCAGTACCCGGGGAACAGGCGCGAGAAGCGCGATACCACGAAGTCCATCGCCGTCCGGGTGCGCTCCAGGGTCATGAAGATCACGAAGCCGCTGATCAGGAAAAACAGGTGCACGCCGTAATTGCCCGCGGGAAAGCCGAACGGCAGCGGCGTCGCATGGCCGACCTGCTGCCCGTAGAACGTCGTGAAATGAAACGCAACCACGGCCAGCGCGGCAAGCCCGCGCAGCGCATCGAGTTCCACCACACGCCGCGATGGCGCTCCTCGCTCCACTCCCGGACCTCCGGCTGCAGGATGGCATTTTCAGAAAACGGTCTTTCCGCAACGTCGAGGCCAAAGGGCCATCCGAACGGCATGGTGCAAAGATCGTCTCCCGTCTACATGAGCCGGTTCGC
The DNA here is from genome assembly GCF_022662495.1 of Lysobacter sp. M2-1. Classification (GTDB taxonomy): domain Bacteria; phylum Pseudomonadota; class Gammaproteobacteria; order Xanthomonadales; family Xanthomonadaceae; genus JAKPBU01. The sequence continues at coordinate 41,953 of NZ_JAKPBU010000006.1, read as the reverse complement.
ATGCGCATCCTGATCGTGACCTCGCAGTTCCCGATCGCGGGCGAGCCCAACCGCGGGCGCCCGGTGTACCAGACGGTGACCGCGCTCTCGCGCATGGCGCAGGTACGGGTCCTCAGCCCGGTCGCCTCCTATCCAAGCTGGGCGCGGCCGCGCAGCTATCTGTACCGCGCCAGCGACACCGCGCATCCGGTCGAAGGCTGCGACGTGCGCTATCTGGACTATCCCGCCCTGCCCGCCTTGAGCCGCCCGCTGAACGGCTGGCTGTGCGGACGCACGCTGCACGCGCCGCTGCGCGACTTCGCGCCGGAGGTGGTGCTGGCTTACTGGCTCTATCCGGACGCCTACGGCGCCATGCTCGCCGCGAGGCGCGCGCGGCTGCCGCTGGTGGTCGGTGCGCGCGGCTCGGACCTGCGCGTGCGCGACCGGATCAGCCGGACGCTCACCCACCCGGTCCTGCACAGCGCACGACGGATCCTGGTGGTGAGCGAGGACCTGGGGCGCGTCGCGGTGGACGGCTACGGCGCCGACCCCCGGCGGATCCGGGTGATTCCGAACGGCTGCGATGCCGCCATCTTCCATCCGCAGGACCGGGGCGCCGCGCGCGCAGCGCTCGGCATCCCCGAGCAGGCAAGGCTGGTGGTCTACATCGGCCGGCTGGTCCCCGAAAAAGGCCTGCGTGAACTGCTCGACGCAATGGACATGCTCGCCGGCACCGATCCCGCCGTCTCGCTGGCGATGATCGGCGAAGGCCCGATGCGCGCCGAACTGGAAGCGCGCATCGCCGCAATGCCGGCAGGGCGCGCACGCCTCGTCGGCGCACAGCCACCAGCCGACGTCGCGCGCTGGATGGCCGCGGCCGATTTGGTCACCCTGCCCAGCTATTCCGAAGGCCATCCCAACGTGCTGGTCGAGGCAGCTGCCTGCGGCCGTCCCGTGGTGGCGACGCCGGTCGGCGGGATTCCGGAGGTAGTCGATGGCGCGACCGGCATCCTGGTGCCGCCGCGCGACGCGCCTGCGCTCGCCGGGGGACTGCGCGAGGTGCTCGCCCGCACCTGGGATGGCTCCGCACTCGCGGCGCGATTCTCGCGCGACTGGGAACAGGTGGCGCGCGACACGCTGCAGGCCTGTCAGGAAGCGATCAGCGACACGTCGGACCGCCGTCCCTAGCCCGCCCACGATCCGGGTGCGTCCTGGGTGGCGGGATCCGGTCCCGTTTTGCGTTTCTGAATAATCGAGACCGTCGTACGGGCGGGCAGGAGCGCATCGGCTGTGTGCGGAATCGCAGGTTTCAGTGGACCGGATGTCTATCCCGATGCGGCCAGGCCGTTACTGGCCCGCATGATCCACACCCTCGCGCACCGTGGGCCTGACGGTTATGGCTTCCATGCAGAGCCGGGCGTGGGGCTCGCGCATGCCCGATTGTCGATCATCGATCTGGCCACCGGAGATCAGCCGATCCACAACCCGCACCGCGATGTGTGGACGGTATTCAACGGCGAGATCTTCAACTACATCGAGCTGCGCGCGGAACTCGAGGCCGCCGGCCACGTGTTCTACACCCGGTCGGACACCGAGGTCATCGTCCACCTGTACGACCGCCATGGCGACCGCTTCGTGGAGTATCTCAACGGTCAGTTCGCCATCGCCCTGTGGGATGCGCGCCGGCAGCGGTTGGTGCTGGCCCGGGACCGGGCGGGAATCCGTCCCTTGTTCCACGTGCGTGCGCAGGGCCGGACCTGGTTCGCTTCCGAGGTGAAGGCCCTGCTTGCGGCGCTGCCGCAATGCGCCTCGATCGATCCCGCAGGCTTGGTCCAGACCTTCACCTACTGGTCCACACTCGAGCCGCAGACGATCTACCGGGACGTGCAGAGCCTGCCGCCGGGCTGCCTGCTGGCGATCGAAAGCGACGGCAGCGAAACCCTGCGCCGCTACTGGGACTGGACCTTCCCCGACGCCGCGGACAGCGCCCCGGTACGCGAACCGCGCAGTGTGGATCAGGCGGCGGCCGAACTGCGGGAGCTGCTGGTCGATGCGGTGCGCCTGCAGCTGCGCGCGGACGTGCCTGTCGGCGCCTATCTCAGCGGCGGCCTGGATTCGTCCGGGATCGTGGCGATGATCCGCGGGTTCACCCAGACGCCCGTACGTACCTTCTCGGTCGCGTTCGAGGACGGCGAGTTCGACGAAAGCGAACACCAGATGGCCATGGTGCGGTACCTGGGCACCGATCACACCACGCTGCGCTGTACCCGCCGCGATATCGGCGAGGCTTTCCCGCGCCTGATCCGGCATACCGAAACACCGGTCCTGCGCACTGCACCGGTGCCGCTGATGCTGCTGGCCGGTAGCGTGCGCGAACAGGGCTACAAGGTGGTGCTCACCGGCGAGGGGGCGGATGAGGTGTTCGGCGGCTACGACCTGTTCAAGGAAGCCAAGATCCGCCGCTTCTGGGCGCGCCAGCCGGATTCGCGCATGCGTCCGCTGCTGCTTCAGCGTCTGTACGGCTATCTGGAAAACTCTCCGGTGCGCAATCCGGCCTTCGCCCAGTCCTTTTTCGGCCAGGGCATGGAACACCTGCAACGCCCGATCTTCGCGCACACCCCGCGCTGGGCCACGTCGCAGCGCGCGCTTGCGTTCCTGTCACCGGAACTGCGCGCCAGCGTCGGCGACTGGAATCCGCTGGATGCCTACGAGCGGACGCTGCCCGCTGAAATCTCGTCGTGGAGCGGCCTGGCGCGCGACCAGTACGTGGAAGCGAAGTCGCTGCTGGCGGGTTACCTGCTGTCCTCCCAGGGAGACCGGGTCGCCATGGCCAGTTCCATCGAAGGGCGCGTGCCCTACCTGGACCACCGGGTCATCGAGTTCGCCAATCGCCTCCCGGCCAGCTTCAAGATCCGCGGCATGACCGAAAAATACATCCTGCGCCGCGCGCTGTCTGACCTGCTGCCGCAGGAAATCCTGCAGCGGACCAAGCAACCCTATCGTGCGCCCGACAGCCAGAGCTTCTTCTTCGACGGGCAGCCGCTGGATTACGTGGCCGAGCTGATGGGCGCCGACAGCATCCGCGCCGCAGGTTATTTCGATCCGGTGTCGGTCGGCAGGCTGGTGGAGAAGTGCCGCCAGGGACGCGCCACCGGTTTCGCCGATAACCAGGCCTTCGTCGGGATTCTCTCGACGATGCTGGTGCATCGCGGACTCGACGACGGCCCACGCCGCGATGCAGGGGTCACGTGGCAGCGTAGTTCGACGGCGGACCGGACGGAACCGGCCCTTATCCACTGAGGCAGGCAAGGTGAAACCACAAGCATTGATATTCGACATCGGAATGTTCGACGGGTCGGACTCCCGCTACTTCCTGGACGAGGGCTACCGGGTGGTCGCGGTGGAAGCCAACCCGGAACTTGCCGAGAAAGCACGGCAAGAGTTCCAGGACGATATCGCCGGCGGCCGGTTGAGCGTACTCAACTTCGCGCTTGCGGACGAACCCGGAGAGATCGAACTGGTCCTGTGTGGCGACGACCTTGGCGCCAGCAGCATCTTCGGGGACAAGATCGCCCATCGCAATCCATCGGGGACCTGCACGGTGCCGACAATCACCTTCTCGCAGCTGGTCGACAGGTTCGGCGTTCCCGACTACGTCAAGGTGGACATCGAAGGGGCGGATCGGCACTGCATCCTGGCGATGGGCCGGGACACCCGGCCGCGATACCTGTCGTTCGAGGCCGACCACGACCTGGAGGAGCTGATGGCGCACATGGCGTCCATCGGCTATCGCCAGTTCAAGCTGATCGGGCAATGCAGTTTCCTGGAGCTGGGCAACGAGCGCAGCCTGGGCAACCGCTCCCGGCGAAAACTCATGCGCTGGCTGGGTTTCGACCAGCCCATGCGCGTACGCCGGGCCGGACGCTGGTTCAGGCTGATGCACAGCAGCGGTCCTGCGCCGTGGGCGAGCGATGGCCGCTGGTACAGCGCCGCTACGCTGCTGTCGAAATGGAACCATGCGCGGCGAAACGATCAGCTGAGCGGCTGGTACGACGTCCATGCGTGCTGACTCAGGCAGACGGTGATCGCATGCACTGGAGACTGAAAGGCCTGGTGCAGAAGACCCTGGGTGTCGTGCCCGGTGGCGAAGCGCTGCACTACCGGCTGCAACGGCGCTATGGCGGCCTGCAGAATTTCCGCAAGGAACTGGCGACCAAGGTGGAGGACTGGCAGATCATGGTCCGGCACCTGCGCGATGCGCGCATGCCCATCTCCGGCAGCCACTTCTTCGAGATCGGCACGGGCTGGTACCCGACGTTTCCGTTCGCCCTGTATCTGGCCGGTGCACGCCGGATCACCACGTACGATCTCAACCATCACCTGCAGGACGACCTGGTTCGGGCCGCGGTCCAGGAACTGGGCGGTTTTCTGAAGGCCATCGCCGAGGACGGCGGCAGTCAGCTGGCCGACGTGGAAGCACGTTACCGGAAGCTGGCCGCGGCAGTGGACACAGGGGCGGACCTGGGCGAAGCCAGCGGTGGCACGATCCGCTATTCCGCGCCTGCCGACGCCACCGCCACCTCGCTTGCGGACGGCGAGGTGGACGTGGTGTTCTCCAACAGCGTGCTCGAGCACGTACCACCCGATGCGATCACCGCGATGTACCGCGAATCGATGCGGGTGCTGCGCCCGGGCGGGGTGATGTTCCATTCGGTCAACTGCGGCGACCATTACGCCTATGTCGACCGCAAGGTGAACCAGCTCAACTACCTGTGCTATTCAGACCGCGCCTGGCGCTTCTGGAACAACGCCTTCCTCTACCAGAATCGCCTGCGGGCGCATGTCTTCGTCGATGCGGCGCGCGAGGCCGGCTTCGCGATCGACCTGGACACCTCCAATACCCGGCCCGAGCGGCTGCAGCAGCTGAGGGACATGCGCGTACATCCGCAGTTCGCGCAGGTGCCGGCCGAGCAGCTGTGCATCACCACGGTGGATTTCATCGCCCGCAAGCCGGGTTAGGTATCCAAGCCGAAGCCGGACGCGGGTCCGCTGCGTGAGCGGCGTCGGTCGCGAGTGTTTTGTTTTTCGCGACTGCTTCGCAGGACACAGGCTCGCGACTGACGTCGCTCCTACGTTTTGCCGGCAGGCGCAGGCACCGGATCCAGTCGCAACAGCTTTCCGTCATCGGCGTCGACCAGCAGCCAGATCGCACCGTCGGGTCCTTCGCGCACGTCGCGGATGCGCTGGCCACGATCGCCAAGCAGGCGTTCCTCATGCACCACGCGGTCGCCGTCCAGACGCAGGCGGATCAGCTCGCTGGTCGCCAGCGCGCCCAGGAACAGGTCGCCACGCCACGCAGGAAACGCCTTGCCGCCGTAGAAGAGCATCCCGCTCAACCCCGGCGACTTGGGCCATGCATGATGTGGCGCTTCCATGCCGGGGGCGGTCCGCCCCACCGAACCTGGCACCGGCTGGCCGCTGTAATCCACTCCGTCGGTGATGACCGGCCAGCCGTAATTGCGCCCGGGCTCGGGAATGTTCAGTTCGTCGCCGCCCATCGGACCGTGCTCGCTGGTCCACAACCTGCGGGTCACCGGATGCAGCGCCGCGCCCTGCATGTTGCGATGGCCGTACGACCAGATTTCCGGCCGCGCGTCCTTGCGATCGACGAAGGGATTGTCCTTGGGAACCGCGCCGTCCGGCTGGATCCGCACCAGCTTGCCCTGCAGCTTGTCGAGCTGCTGCGCGGCTTCGGCCGCGACCCGGTTTTCGCCCTGGGTCACGAACAGGTGCCCGCTATCGTCGAACACCAGCCGCGCGCCGACGTGGGTGCCGGCGGAAAGCTTGGGCTCCTGGCGGTAGATCACCTCCACGTCCAGCAGCCGATCGTCCTGTAGGCGTCCGCGCGCGACCGCGGTGCCGCACAGGTTGCCGCGCAGGTTGGGCTCGGCGAAGGCCAGATAGACCAGGCCATCGGTCGCGAACCCGGGCGACAGGGCCACGTCGAGCAGTCCGGCCTGGCCTTCGACATACACCGCTGGCACGCCGGCGATCGGTGCCGACACCCGGCCGTCGCGGCCGATGCGGCGCAGGCGCCCGGGACGTTCGGTGACCAGCATGTCGCCGTCCGGCAGGAAAGCCAGCGACCACGGATGCTCCAGCCCGGCGACGACTTCGGTAACGGTGAACTCGGCCTCCTCCGATGCGTACCGGGTCGGGACCGCACCGGCAACGGCATGGGGTTCGCGCGCGGGCGGTGGCGCATCGTGGCGCTGGCACGCAGCCAGCGCGGGCAGCAGAAGCAGGAAGGTCCATAGGTTGGAGGTACGCACGGCAAAGGCTCCGGAGGTACGCGGAATGCGAGGTTGTTCCGTGGAATGCTAACGCGCCGCATGGCCGCTGGCGGCCGCATTGGCCGTTAACCCAAGCCAGGGAGAACAGGGAAAGCAACACATGCTCCAGCGGCAGAAGATCAAGCGCTATCTGCTCGAGAACTTCCTGTTCTCGACGGACGACTCCGCGCTCGGGGACCAGGATTCGCTGATCCGCGGCGGCATCCTCGACTCGACCGGGATCCATGAACTGGTGCTCTTCATCGAAGAGGAGTTCCAGATCGTGGTCGCACCGGAGGAAATGACGCCGGCGAACTTCGACAGCATCGCAGCAGTGGATGCCTTCGTCGCGGGCAAGCGCATGCCGGTCGAGCAGCGGAATGCACTGCCTGCCTGACCGGGTCGCCGCAGCCGCCCGCGCGGCTCCGGAGCGCATCGCCTTCGTCGATGGAGAAAGGCGGATCGGCTATGGCGAATTCTGGCGCCAGTGCCACGCCTTTGCCGCGGCGCTGCGCGCACGCGGCCTGGGTCAGGGCGATCGCGTCGCGGTGCTGCTGCCGAACCGGGTCGAGGCCGCGGTGGCGGTGTATGGATGCTGGCTCGCCGGTGGTATCGCGGTGCCGCTCAATGCGCAGGCCCGGGCACGCGACTTCGAGCCATGGCTACGGCATAGCGGCGCCAGCCATCTGGTGCACGAGGCAGGCAATGCCGATGTCGCCGCCGCGCTGGCGGCGCTCGATGCCCCGCCGGTGGCGTGGGCACTGCAACCCCACCAACCCATCCCGTGCGCGGTTGCCGGCGATCCGCATGAGCGCCCCGGAGTCGAGGAGATCGGAAAGCTCCAGCCCGCCATGCCGGCGCTGATCCTGTACACCTCGGGGACGACGGGAGCACCCAAGGGCGTGACCCTGAGCCACGGCAACCTGCTGGCCAACGCGCAAGCGGTGGTCGATTACCTGGCGCTCGAAGCCGGCGACAGCGTGCTCGGGCTGCTTCCGTTCTACTACGCCTACGGCGCGTCGGTCCTGCACACCCACCTGCTGGCCGGTGCGCGGATGGTGCTGGCGCCCAACCTGCTGTTCCCGCACCTGCTGATGGAACTGGTGGCCAGCGAGCGCATCACGGGGCTGTCCGGCGTGCCCTCGACCTTCGCGCTGCTGCTCGACCGCGTGGAATTGTCGGGCTACGACCTGTCCTCGCTGCGCTACCTCACCCAGGCTGGGGGCGCCATGTCGCAGGCGTTGACCCGGCGCCTGCGCACCGCGTTGCCCGGGCCCAAACTGTTCGTGATGTACGGCCAGACCGAGGCCACATCGCGGCTGACCTGGCTTCCCCCGGAACGGCTCGACGACAAGCCCGGCTCGGTGGGCATTCCGCTGGACGGAGTCTCGCTACGCATCGTGCGCGAAGGCGGCGAGGAAGCCCCGATCGGGACGGAAGGCGAAGTGCATGTGCGCGGTCCCAACGTGATGGAGGGCTACTGGAACGCGCCGGAAGCAACGGCCGCCGTCCTGCACGATGGCTGGCTGCGCACCGGCGATCTCGGCCGTCTGGACGCCGACGGCTTCCTGTACCTGGCCGGCCGCCGCAGCGACATGATCAAGACCGGCGCGCACCGGGTGCACCCGTCCGATATCGAAGAGGTCATCGCCGAAGTCGCCGGCGTCGTCGACAGCGCCGTGGTCGGCATCGACGACGACACCCTCGGCCAGGTGGTCAAGGCCTTCGTGGTCATGGACCCTCCTCCGCGCGACGACGCGCTCGGCCGCACCGACATGGCCATCCGTGCGCACTGCCGCGCGCGCCTGGCGCCTTACAAGATCCCGCGCCACATCGAATTCGTCGACGCCCTGCCGCGCACCGCGTCGGGCAAGGTGCGTCGCGTCGCCCTCTCGCAACCCCAGGCCACCGCCGCATGACCCCACTTGAATCGAACACTCTCGACTGGACCGTCCTCGACCTCGACTACGCTCGCGAAGCCGACCACATCGCCGCACGCCTGCGCGAAGCGCTCGCCCGCGACCTGCACCGGCGCGGCCTGGTGGTGGCCATTTCCGGCGGCATCGACAGCTCGACCTGTGTCGCACTGGCGGTACGCGCGCTCGGGCCCGCCCGGGTCCTGGGTCTGATCCTGCCGGAGCGCGATTCCTCCGACGACAGCGCCGTGCGTGCAGGCCTGCTCGCCAGCCACCTAGGCATCCGCACCGAAACCGTGGACATCGCGCCAGCGCTCGAAGCCATCGGCTGCTACCGCGCCCGCGACGCCGCAGTCCGCAACGCCTTGCCGGAATACGGCCCCGGCTGGAAGTTCAAGATCGTGATCGACGGCGGCATCGAAGGCCGCATCAACCGGTTCCGGCTGGTGGCCGAAGCGCCCGACGGCGCGCCGCACGAACGCGACCTGGCATTGGCCGACTACCTGACCATCGTCGCCGCGACCAACTTCAAGCAACGCATCCGCAAGACCCTGGAATACTTCCATGCCGACCGGCTGAACTACGCGGTGGTGGGCACGCCCAACCGGCTCGAGTACGACCAGGGCTTCTTCGTGAAGAACGGCGACGGATCGGCCGACGTCAAGCCGATCGCCCACCTGTACAAGTCGCAGGTCTATGCCATGGCGCGGCACCTGGGGTTGCCCGAACGGGTCTGCGCCGCCGTGCCGACGACCGACACCTACAGCCTGGCCCAGGGCCAGGACGAGTTCTACTTCGCCCTGCCCTACCGGCAGATGGATCTCGCGCTGTGGGCGCTCAACCACGATGTGCCCGCAGCGTCGCTGGCGTTGGCGCTGGGCGTGGACGAGTTGCGGGCACAGGCGATCTACGACGATATCCGCAACAAGCGCCGCACCACCCGCTACCTGCACCTGCCGCCGGTGCTGGTCGACGAAGTCGCCGAACTCGAGGCCGCCGCCTGATGAACGCACAGCTCGCCGCTCCAGCCTATGCGGCGCGCCAGGGCGACGTCGCGCGCGATCGCGACGCGGTGCTCTCGATCTGGCGCGGTAATCTCGGCGAAGACGCCCATATGCCGGCCAAGTACGCGTGGTTTTACCAGCAGGCCGATGCCGGTCCGCCGCTGCTCGAACTGCTGACCGCCGATGGCCTCGAAGTGGGTGCCTGCTCCGCTGGCCGCCGACGCATGCTGCGTGACGGCAAGCCGTTGCGCGCGGGCGTGCTGGTGGATCTGGCAGTCCTGCCCGAACACCGCTCGCTGGGGCCGGCCCTGATGTTGCAGCAGGGTCTGGCCGCCACCGCGCGCAATGAACTCGACCTGCTCTACGGCTTCCCAAATCCCAAGGCCGTGCCGGTGTTCAAACGCATCGGTTATCGCCCGCTCGGCGATCTGGTGCGCTACGTGCGGGTGCTGCGCCATGGCCGTTACTTCGCCCGCCGGCTTCCGCAATGGCTGGCATACCCAGCCGGAATGTTGGCCGACCTGTTCCTGCGGCTGCGCGATACGCTGAGCCATCCGGACACGGCCCTGTTGCATGCGGACTGGAGCGAAAGCACCGATTCCCGGGTGCAGGCGCTCTGGGTCCGATCGACCAAGCCGGACGGCATCGTCGCGGTGCGCGATCAGGCGCACCTGACCTGGCGGTTCGACCGGTCGCCGCAGCGGGGATTCCGCTTCCTGCTGCTGAGTGGCGCCGACGGTTCGCTGCTGGCATGGTTTGCGACCCGTCTGCAGGACGGCATCCTGCACGTGCACGATTACTGGTCGCTGCATGGCCCGGCCGTGGGCACCCGCCACATCGCAGCCCTGCTGCGCGCCGCCCGGGAAGCCGGCCACGCCGCCGTGTCGATCGAACTGGCGACCGCGCCGATCTACCTCGCTCCCTGGCAGGAGCTCGGCTTTGTCGCACGCGGCAAGCGTCCGATCTTCGGCTGCTGGAGTGCGCAGACCGGCGGCGAGGTCCCCACTGCACTGCATTTCACGGCCGCGGACGAAGACGAGTAGCCGCGCAGCAGCTCCCGACCGGCGCAGCTCTCGACCGGCCTGGCTCAGGCCAGGCTGCGGGTCGGGCGGCGGAACAGATACCAAGCGAGCCAGTCGCGACGGAAACGGCGATGCCGGTCGACCACCGTGTCGGTTTCGAATCCGGTACGCCCCAGCAACCAGCCCGGCCCCTGCCGGGTCGGGTTGAGCACAGGCACGCTGGTGAAGAGCAGTTCGTAACCGGCCTGGCGCGCGCGCGCAGCGATGTCCATGTCGAAGGCGCCATGCGGGAACGACATGGTGCGCGCGGGCTTTTCGCTGTCGCCGGGGGTTCCCGCCTGCAGCGAAGCAGCGAGCGAGGCACGGGCGCCGTCCAGTTCTACGTCCAGGTCTTCGGCCTGGGTCATCGGCACATGGGTCTTGCCGTGCAGTCCCAGCGCCACGCCGCCCGCGCGCAGGCGCTCGAGTTCATGCGCATCGACCATGTGCCGCAATCCGTCGTCCATCGCAGCTGCGAAGGGTGCGAGCAGACGGCTGCGGTCATCCCGGGGCAGGTCTTCGATCAGGGCGATCAGCTTGCGCAGACTTGCCAAGTCCTCGTTGCCTGCGGGCGTCCGCACGGAGCCACCAGCGCCATCGATGGACTCCAGCGCCGATGCAAGCTCCGCCACCCGCAGCGCCCCGCGACGCCACGCCGCGATCAGCTGCTCCTGCCAGAACGGCTGACGGCGGCCGACGGCATCGGCCACCACGAACATCAGCCCCGGCAGGCCTGCCCGCTGCAATTCCGGCAATGCGTGGTCCACGTTGTCGGCCCAGCCATCGTCGAAGGTCAGCAGCAGGGCGCGCGGCGGCAGCCGGGAGTGGCCGGCGCGGGCGTCGAGGACCTGCTCGACGCTGACCACGTTGTAATGCCGGTGCACGAAGCCGATCACCTGCGCGAACACCTCGCGCGGCAGGGTGTAGTCGGGATCGCAGGTGGCCCAGCGCGGATCGTCCGCGCTCAGCGTGCGGTGGAACATCACGACCGTTAGAGTGTCCGTATTGCGTATACGGTGGTACAGCGGGAGTGCTCCACTCGCGTACAGAAACCGACGGGTGAGATCCTTCAGCATGGCGCGGACATTCCTGGTTTCAACGATCATACCAACGTACAACCGCGTCGATCTGGTCCAGCGCGCGATCGATTCGGCGCTGGCGCAGACCCGTCCGGTCGACGAGATCGTCGTGGTCGATGATGGCTCCACCGACGGAACCGGAGACGTGCTGCGCAGCCGTTACGGCGACGCGATCCAGTATCACTGGCAGGCGAATGCAGGCGTATCCGCCGCGCGAAACCGCGGCATGGCGTTGGCCCGCGGCGACTATTTCGCCCTGCTCGACAGCGACGACATCTGGCTGCCCGACAAGACCCGGATGCAAGCCGCCTTCCTGGACGCGCACCCGCACATCGGCATGGTGTTGTGCGACGTGGCGCGGGTGGACGCCGACGGCGCGCCGATCGATGTCTTCCGCCGGCGCGACGCGATTCCGCGCGACGGCTGGGTGCTCGCCGATGTGCTGATGAACCCTGCGCTGGCGCCCGCCTCCGCCATGTTCCGGCGCGAGGTCTACGCGCAAACCGGTGGCTTCGACACTACCCTGCGCACGGCCGAGGATATCGATTTCCATCTGCGCGTCGCCCGGCAATGGCAGATCGGCGTGGTCGAAACCACCCTGGTCGAGGCGATGCGCGGGCACGATGGGTTGTCGGCGGAGCCGGGCACGTACGACGACTACGTGCGCGTGGTCGAACGCGCGGTAGCCGATTGCGCAGGCGTGGTCGACGATGCGGTCCGCAACCGGGCGCTGGCCGCGACCTACGCCCGCAACGCGCGCGGCATGCTCATCGGCAGGCGCTGGGCCGACGCGTGGCGCCTGGCCCGGCGCGCCTGGACGGTGGCGCCGGACGCGGGAGCTCGGCGCGAGCTGCTGGGGCTGGCCGCATTCGCAGCGCGTCGCGCCGCCGCCACGGCCATGGGCCGCTGAGCGGCGCCGCGCTTCAGCGCGCACCGCGACCGAAGAGTACGACTTCGACCGTCTGCAGCAGGATCATCAGGTCGAATACCAACCCGTGGTTCTTGACGTAGAACAGGTCGAACTTGAGCTTCTCGTCCGCATCGCGGACGGACGCACCATAGGGATAGCGCAACTGCGCCCAGCCGGTGAGCCCGGGCTTCACCGAATGCCTTACGCCGTAGTAGCGGATCTCCCCGCTGAGCATGTCGACGAAATGCGGGCGTTCCGGGCGCGGGCCGACGAAGCTCATGTCGCCGCGCAGCACCGAGAACAGCTGCGGCAGTTCGTCCAGGCGGGTCTTGCGGATCAGGCGACCCACGCGCGTGCTGCGGTTGTCGTCGCGACTGGCCCAGCGTGCGACTCCATCGACCTCGGCGTCCACGCGCATGCTGCGGAACTTGACGATTTCGAAATGGCGCCCGCGCTCGCCGACCCGGATCTGCCGGTACAGTATCGGGCCGCCCGACTCGAGCCAGACCGCCAGCGCGGTCAGCAGCATCAGCGGCGAAGTCAGGATGAGGATCGTCGATGCCGCCACCAGGTCGAATGCGCGCTTGCTCAGACGGCGCGGCAGCGAGTAATCGAACCCGCCGGACAACACCAGCCATGACGGGTCCACGATGCTCATCTGCACCATGCCGGCCTCGCGTTCGAAGAACGTGGACAGGTCGGTGACCGCCATGCCCCGCTGCACGCACTGCAGCATGTCTTCCATCGGCATGCCGCCGCGTCGCTCATCAGGCGCCATCAGCACCTCGTCGATGCCGAGCCGGTCGGCCAGCGCGAACAGCCCTTCTTCGGGCGGCACGATCAGGCATGCGCTGTCGACGGCCACCGCCTGACCCGGAGCCGGCACGAATCCGACCAGGACGAACGACCGGCGGTCCGACGCCCGCCGCAGCTGGGTATTGATCAGGTTCGCGTTCTTGCCCGCGCCGTAGACCAGGATCCGCTTCTTGAGCACGTCGATCTGCAGCACGTGCAAGGCCAGCATCCGCAGCAGCACGATCGCCAGCAACGAGATGCCGAGCGAGATCGCCAGCACGCCGCGACCGATGTAGGCCTGCGGCACCAGGTAATAGATGACCACCAGCATCACGCCGCCGGTGACGAAGGACAGCAGCAGGCGCAGCACGAAATCCATGCGCCGATGGCGCACATGGACCTGGTACAGGCCGAAGGCGGTCATCGCGCCAGTCAGGCACAGGGCGATCAGCACCGCGCGCGGCGGTGCCTGCTCCAGGTAGATCAGGCGATCGTGCTCATCGCCGTGGAAGCGCAGCCATGCGGCGGCCACCACGGACAGGATGACGAGCACCAGCTCGATCAGCCATAGCGCGCGGATGGCCAGGGCCTTGCGGCTCGAGCGTGAACGTTTCACGCCCCTACCCCTGCGGCGGTGGTTCCCACTGGCACGTCAACCCCCTGATTGGTCGTTCGATCGCTGTCGGCGCCGCAGATCGCACGGCGTTGTCAGCCCATTTGAACGCGGCGTGCAGGTCGCACCGGCCAGGGAACCGCGGCAATGGCCCGCCGGCTACGCTCCGGAAGGTGGGGGGCTCCGCACGCCGCGCTTGCCGGCGATGGCCCGGCTCCTGGCGTCGCGCAGGCGATCGAGCTTTTCCTTCAGCCTCTGCTCGAGGCCGGCGTCGACCGGCTCGTAATAGATGCGTTCGCCCATGGCTTCGGGAAAGCCGGTCTGGTCGAGGGCAACGCCGCCTGCCACGTCGTGGTCGTACTGGTAGCCCTGCCCGTAGCCGAGGCGCTTCATGAGCCCGGTCGGCGCATTGCGGATATGCATCGGCACCGACTGGGTGCCGAACTCGGCGACATCGCGCCGGGCTGCGCCATAGGCGGCATAGGCTGCATTGGATTTGGCGGTGCTGGCCAGGTAAATGACGACCTGGGCCAGCGCCAGGTCGCCTTCCGGCGAGCCGAGGCGGTCGTAGGCGTCCCAGGCTTCGATGGCCATCTGCAGCGCACGTGGATCGGCCAGACCGATATCCTCCACGGCCATGCGCGTAAGCCGGCGTGCCAGGTAGACCGGATCGCAGCCACCGTCCAGCATGCGCGCGAACCAGTACAGGGCGGCATCCGGGTTGGAACTGCGGATGCATTTGTGCAGGGCGGAGATCTGGTCGTAGAACTGTTCACCGCCCTTATCGAAACGGCGGGTGCGATCGGCCAGCACCTGCAGCAGGGTCTGCTCGGTGATCTCGCCGCCGGCATCGGTGGCGTTTCCTTCGGCAAGTTCCGCGGCGATCTCGAGCAGGGTCAGCGCGCGGCGCACGTCGCCATCGGCGGCCTGCGCGATCTGGCCCAGCAAGGCCGGATCGATCCGCAGGCCACGCCCGCCCAGCCCGCGTTCCCGGTCCTGCAGCGCGTGTTCCAGCGCCACGACGATGTCATCGACCGAGACGCCTTCCATGACGTGCACGCGGCATCGCGACAGCAGGGCCGAATTCAGTTCGAACGAGGGATTTTCGGTGGTGGCGCCAACGAAAATGATCGTGCCGCGCTCGATATGCGGCAGGAACGCATCCTGCTGCGCCTTGTTGAAGCGATGCACCTCGTCGACGAACAGCACGGTGCGCCGGCCGCCGGCAAACCGGTGCCCGGCCTCGGCCAGGACCTGGCGCACCTCAGGCAATCCCGACAGCACGGCCGAGATCGCATGGAATTCGGCATCCGCATACTTCGCCAGCAGCAGCGCGAGCGTGGTCTTGCCGCAGCCTGGCGGCCCCCATAGCACCATCGAATGCACATGGCCGGCTTCGATCGAACGCCGCAGCGCGGACCCGGGCGCCAGCAGACGGCGCTGCCCCACCATTTCGTCGAGCGTACGCGGGCGGATGCGTTCGGCCAGCGGGCGCAGGGAGTCGTCGCGCACGCTAAGCAGGTCCGGAGCAGGCTGGGAACGAGGTTTTGGCACGGCCGGAGATCTGGGTTCCAGGCCGCACGATAGCAAGCCGCCGCGCCGTTCCGGCGCGCAGCAGCCCTGCCATTAGCCTCCCGCGGATGCCAGGCTGGTGCTGGCCGGGGCGACGCCCAGTTCGTAATTCACCTGCAACCACGTGTCCTGGCCGCGGTCGTACAGCGCCTCGACCCGGGTCGGCGTGCTACCGTCCGGCCCGAAGTCGGCGAGACCGCTGGCCCGGATACGGACGTAGCGTGCATCGCTTTCGAAGCTCTGGATCGAGTCGAACTGCAGCCACACGCGCTTGCCGCCCAGTTCCTTGCTCAGGGTCGAGGCGATGCGCTCGTCGAGCTCGCCGATCAGCGTCGCGTCGTTGGGCACGCTGTGTTCGCGGGCACCGAACCTGCTGATGGTGATGGCCGGATAGCCCGCATTCGACGAAAGCACGTCGTAGACAGTGCGATAGTTGAAGGTGATCGAGGCCCCCGAGCCCTCCACGCCGACCGTGCCCTGACCACTCACCATGCGTTCGCGCGCACCCGACACCTGCACGTCGTAGCTGTCGATGTTCACCGAGATCGGCTTGCCGTCGAACTGATCGGTCAACGCGACCACCACGACCGAAGCCACCGCATCTTCGAGGCTTCCCTGCGCCGCTACCCCGGGGGGCGACGGGGTGGGCTGGACCTCGGGCGACGGCAGACCGGCCATTTGCCCCGATGCGCCTGCGTTCCGGTTAGCGAAGGCCGGCATCGCCACGCACGGAAGCAACAGCAGCATGGCGCAAGCCAACCGCAAGTGAACTCGGGAGTATCGGCAACGGTGCATCAGCGCTCTGCTTCAATCCATCTGTACATTCAGAACGCGGAGCCTGTGGGCTTCCGGCCGCGCAACCTGCACGCATCCATTCAGGGAGCGGGTGTCGCGACGTCCGCTGCGCGTTCGGCACCGGTGGACAGCTCGTAGGCCATCCGCAGCCAGGCATCCGACTTCCCGTCGTACAGCGCATCGACGCTGAACGGGGCGCTGCCTTCCTCGAAATTGACTGCGCCGACGCCTTCCACCCGCGTGTACCGCTTGCCCACCCGGGTCCGCGTCACCCGGTCCAGGCGCAGCCGCACGGGTTGCTGGACGAATTCGGCTTGCACCCGTCGTGTGGCCTGATCCTGGAGCGCACGCCCCAGCACCGAACCCACCTGGATCTCCTCGCCCGCTCCGTCGTCGCCGAGAACGAGCTCCTGTTGGGGGACGCTCGCGGTCCTGCTGTCGTACAGCGCCTTGAAACGCATGGGCAGCCAGTCGTCGTCATCGCCGATGCGCAGCCGCCCTTCGCCCGACAGGATCGAGTCGATCAGGTTGGCGGGATCGACCTGCATCCGGTCGAGCTTGACTTCGACCTTGCGTTCGCCGAACTGGGTCGAAATCGCGCCGATCAACGCGGCAGCCACCGCGGCATCGATCGTCTGCGCCGCCTCGACGCGCGATTCGGGCGCTGCATCCAGCGCTCTGCCTTCGATGGCGCGGGTTGGAGGAGCGGCGAACGCCGAATGGGTTGCCAGCAGCAGCGCAGCTATGAGGGCAACGAAGGACTTGCAGCAGGATGCGCGATCGGTCATCGCGCAATCCTTGGGGCTGCCGGGTGCACGAGGCGTGAGCCCACGCCGCGAGATTCAGGATCCAGGACGGCGTACACAGCCTCCCGGAACGCGATCAGCCTTCGCCGACCACATCCACGCCCTTGGCCGGAACGTAGGTGAAGGTCCCCTTGGCGAAGCCGGGATTGCGCTTCCATCCCTTGAAGACGATCTCGGTACGCTGGCCGAGCGCATCGACCACGGTCATCTTCTGCAGCCCGCCCTTGCCGAATCCGAGCCTGGCGGAGCGAAACCCGCCGTCCTCGCCCTGGCGCGGGGCGAGCTGCAGCCATTCCAGGCCGTCGGCGCTACCCGCTTCGGTGACGGTGAAGTCGCGCTCGAGCTTGGCCGGGTCGATCAGCGCGGTGAGCGGACTGTTCTGCTCCTCCGCACCCTGGGCACGCTTGGTCGCCTGCTGCAGATCCGGCTCGTAGACCCAGACGTGACGGCCATCGGCGACGATCAGCTGCGGATACGGCTGCACGTATTCCCAGCGGAACAGGCGCGGCGCGGACAGGGCGACGCGCCCACTCGAGTTTTCCTTCCTGCGGCCGTTCTGGTCGAAGACCTGCTGGCTGAACTCCCCGTCCAGGCCCTTCAGGCCCTTGGTGAAGGCGGCCAGATCGTCGCGGGCGCCTGCGTGCACCGGGCCTGCGAGCAGCAGTGCGGCAGCAAGGGTGGCGATGGCGGTTTTCATGCGGAACTCCGGAACATGATCGAACTGGCGGAAAGTGTGGCCATTCAAAGCTGAATGCGTACGCACGGCGCCGCCCCAGGCCTGAACCGCGCGAAACGCGGACCCGCCCGACTCAGTGCGCCGGCGGCGGTGGCGCCAGGACGCTGCGGTCGCCGTTGTGTTCGGGTGGCGACACCACGCCGGCCGCTTCCATGGCTTCGATCAGCCGCGCCGCCCGGTTGTAGCCGATCTTCAGGCGGCGCTGTACACCGGAGATCGAGGCGCGCCGGGTTTCGGTCACGATCCGCACCGCCTCGTCGTACAGCGGGTCGGATTCGTCGCCACCGCTCGAGCTGCTTTCGGGCAGGCCGGTCGCACCGACCACGATCCCCTCGCCCATCGACTGCACTTCCTCGAGCACCCCGTCGATGTAATCCGGACCGCTGCTGCTCTGTCTGAGGTGCTCGACCACGCGATGCACCTCTTCGTCGCTGACGAAGGCGCCGTGGATGCGTTCGGGCATCGCCGTGCCCGGCGGCAGGTAGAGCATGTCGCCATGCCCAAGCAGGGTTTCGGCGCCGGACTGGTCGAGGATCGTGCGCGAGTCGATCTTGCTGGAGACCTGGAACGCGATGCGGGTGGGGATGTTGGCCTTGATCAGGCCGGTGATGACGTCCACCGACGGACGCTGCGTGGCCAGGATCAGATGGATGCCGGCCGCACGCGCCTTCTGCGCCAGACGTGCGATGAGTTCTTCGACCTTCTTGCCGACGATCATCATCATGTCGGCGAATTCGTCGATGAACACCACGATGTACGGCAGCGTCTGCAGCTGCGGCGGCGCCTCGTTCAATTCCGGATTGGGCTTGAACAGCGGATCCAGCAACGGCTGGCCGGCGTCCTGCGCGTCCTTGACCTTCTTGTTGAAGCCGGCCAGGTTGCGCACCCCGACCGCGCTCATCAGCTTGTAGCGACGCTCCATTTCCGCCACGCACCAGCGCAGGCCGTTGGCGGCCTCCTTCATGTCGGTGACGACCGGCGCGAGCAGGTGCGGAATGCCCTGGTAGACCGAAAGTTCCAGCATCTTCGGATCGATCATCAGCATGCGCACGTCGGCCGGGCCGGCCTTGTACAGCAGGCTCAGCACCATCGCGTTGACCGCGACCGACTTGCCCGAACCGGTGGTACCTGCGACCAGCAGGTGCGGCATGCGTCCCAGGTCGGCGACGGTGGGACGCCCGGCGATGTCCTTGCCCAGGGCCAGGGTCAGCGGGCTGCCGGACTTGTCGTATTCCTTCGAACGCAGCAGCTCGCTGAGATAGATCATCTCGCGGTGCGTATTGGGCGTTTCCAGACCGATCACCGACTTGCCCGGGATCACATCGACCACGCGCACCGATTTCACCGACAGACCGCGCGCGATGTCCTTGTCCAGCGAGGAAATCTGGCTGACCTTGATGCCAGGCGCGGGCTGTACCTCGAAGCGGGTGATCACCGGGCCGGGATAGGCACCGACCACCTCGGCGTCGATGCGGAAGTCCTTGAGCTTGAACTCGATCTGGCGCGACAGCGTTTCGAGGGTGTCCTCGTCGTAACCCTTGGTCTGTGGCTTGGGATCGTCGAGCAGGGCCAATGGCGGAATGCCGGATCCATCGCCAACGTGGAACAGCGGGATCTGTTGCTCGCGCTTGGCGCGGTCGCTTTTTTCGACCGCAGCAGGCGCGGGTGGTTCGATCCGGACCGGGGCACGTCGCGCGCGCAGCTCGGTTTCGACCTTGCGCGACTCCTCGCGTTCCACCCGCATCTCGCGGGCTTCCATCCGTTCCACCGCCTGCTGGGTGCCGCGGCGGAACAGCGCCGGCAGCTTCCACACCCATTGCCCGATCCGGTCCATGACCGTGAACCAGGACAGCCCTGTCGCCAGCGTCACCGACACCAGCAGCAGCGCCAGCAGGAACAGATTGCCCCCGACCGGGCCGAAGGCGGCATACAGCGACTTGCCCACCAGCCTGCCGAGGATTCCGCCCGCGCCTGAGGACAGGTCCTCCGCAGCGCCGATCCGCAGGTAAAGCAGGCCGGTCGCGGACACCAGGAAGCCGACGATCCCCACCAGGCGCAGCGCCGGACCCAGGTCGGCATCCCCGTCGCCGTCGCTGTCCATGCCGAACAGCGCGATCCAGGCCACGACGCCCAGCATCACCGGCAGCAGATACGCCACATAGCCGGTCAGGCTGAGCAACACGTCCGCCAGCCAGGCCCCGACCCGCCCGCCCCAGTTCTGCAGGGGCGCGGTGATGCTGCCCGAGTGCGACCAGCCCGGATCGGAGGGCGCGTACGTGAGCAGACTGGCGAGCATGTACAGCAGCAGCGGTGCGATCAGGATCATCGCGATGTCGCGCAACAGCCGTTGCCGGCGCGGATTTGGCGCCCGCGGTGGCGACGCCGCATTTTTCGCGGCGGCGCGCCTGCGCGGGGGTGCGGCTTCTGAGAGCGGGCGTGCCACCGTGTGCGTTTACCTGAAGAAAATCCCCTAGAGCATTGATCTTACTTCAAAGTTTCATGTCCTGCAGCGCCGGGTGCACGAGCTTGCCGGCTTCGACGTTGATCCCCTTCACCAGCGCGGCGTTGTCGCGCCAGCTGCCGCTGGCCAGCTTGTTCACCCAGGGCAGGATCGCGGCGCAGATCGCCTGGGAACTGGTCTGCGGCACGGCGCCAGGCATGTTGGTGACGCAGAAGTGGATAACCCCCTCTTCCACGTAGGTTGGTTCCTTCCAGGTGGTCGGACGCGAAGTCTCAAAGCAGCCGCCCTGGTCGATGGAGATGTCCACCAGCACGCTGCCGTCCTCCATGTCTTCCATCATCTGCCGGGTGATCACGTGCGGGGCGACCGCGCCGGTCACCAGCACCGCGCCGATGACCAGGTCGGCCGCTGCGACTTCTTTCGCCACCAGGTCGTCGTACGGATACAGCGCGGTGACGTTGTTGCCCAGCCGCATCATCGCTTCCATGCGGTCCTGGCGCTTCTCGAACACCACCACGTTGGAACCGCCGGCGGCGGCCAGCGCGGCGGAGGCGCCGCCAGCCATGCCGGCGCCGAACACCACCACCTTGCCGCGCTCTGTCGAAGGCAGACCGCCGAGCAGCTTGCCCTTCCCACCCATGGGCTGGTGCAGGTAGTGGGTGCCGACCTGCACGGCAATCTTGCCGGCGATCACCGACATCGGCGCCAGCAGCGGCAGCTCGCCATTCTCGAGTTCGACGGTTTCGAAAGCCACGCCGGTCAGGCCGATATCGAGCAGGCGTTTGGTCAGCGCAGGCTCCGGCGCCAGATGCAGATAGCAGAACAACAGGTGGTCCTTGCGCAGCAGCGCAAGATCGCCTGCGATTGGCTCCTTCACCTTGACGATCAGTTCGCCCTTTTCGTACAGGGCCGCCGCGTCCGGCGCGATATGGACGCCAAGGCGGCTGTATTGCTCGTCCTTGAACCCGGATTTGATCCCCGCGTCCTTCTCGATCCAGACCTCATGACCGCGTTTGACCAGATCGCCAGCGGCCTCGGGAACGAGCGCAACGCGCCCCTCGAGGGTCTTGGTTTCCTTCGGCACACCGATCCGCATCTGGCGGTTCTCCGTTTGCGGCCGGTCGTACGCGATTCGCGCGCGCCGGCTTGTTTGGTCTATGGGTTGTTGAATTGCGCCTGCGCGCCTTGTGCTGACCGGGTAGCGCCGCCAAGCTATGCGCCTGACGGCGCGGCCCGATCGCGCATCCGATCCCTACACGATTATCCCACATGACCTCTTCCAAGCATTGCCGTCTGCTGATCCTCGGTTCCGGCCCCGCGGGCTGGACCGCCGCCGTTTACGCCGCGCGCGCCAACCTCAAGCCCGTGGTCGTGACCGGCCTGCAGATGGGTGGCCAGCTGATGACCACCACCGAAGTGGACAACTGGCCGGGCGACGCGCACGGGCTGCAGGGCCCGGACCTGATGACGCGTATGCAGGCGCATGCCGAGCGCTTCGAGACCGAGACGATCTTCGACCACATCCATACCGCCGACCTGTCGCAGCGCCCGTTCCGGCTCAAGGGCGACAACGGCGAATACACCGCCGATGCGGTCATCATCGCTACCGGCGCCACGGCCAAATACCTGGGACTGGAGTCGGAGGAGAAGTTCAAGGGCCGTGGCGTGTCGGCATGCGCCACCTGCGACGGCTTCTTCTTCAAGGACATGGATGTGGCGGTGGTCGGTGGCGGCAATACCGCGGTAGAGGAGGCGTTGTACCTGTCCAACATCGCGCGCAAGGTGTACTTGGTACATCGTCGCGACACCCTGCGTGCGGAGAAGATCATGCAGGACAAGCTGCAGGCCAAGATCCAGACCGGGAAGATCGAGCCGGTCTGGCACCACGTGGTCGACGAGGTGCTGGGCAACGATGCCGGCGTCACCGGGCTACGCCTTAAGTCGATGCAGGACGACAGCACTCGCGAGATCGACGTGCACGGCTTCTTCGTGGCCATCGGCCACACTCCGAACACCAGCCTGTTCGAAGGCCAGCTGGCCATGAACAACGGCTACATCGAGATCCGCTCGGGCCTGTCCGGGCACGCAACGGAGACTTCGGTGCGCGGCGTCTTCGCCGCAGGCGACGTGGCTGACCAGCATTACCGTCAGGCCATCACTTCGGCCGGGTTCGGCTGCATGGCGGCGCTGGATGCGGAGAAGTTCCTGGACAAGAGTGAGTAACCGGGCCGCCGGGCTGGCTTGAATGGCAGTCCGTGCGACTACGAACGCACGGCCATGAATGTCCCCATGCAGCAGTCCGTACGCTTGTTCGAATCGCTTTGCTCTGTCCCGGCTCAAGCCTGGGACGCCCTGCACGACGGCCGCAACCCCTTCGTGACACACGCCTTCCTCTCAGGTTTGGAGGAGCACGGTTGCCTGCGCGACGACTGGGGTTGGAGCCCGCAGCACCTGACCCTTTGGGAAGGCGGGGAGCTGGTCGCCGCAGCACCGGGATATGTCAAGACAAACTCGCATGGCGAATTCGTCTTCGACCACGCCTGGGCACGTGCGTACGAACGCTACGGGCGGGCCTACTTTCCGAAATTCCTCTGCGCCGTGCCGTATTCGCCGGTGACCGGGCCCCGGCTACTGGCACGTCGCATGGAGCACAGCCGCGCCCTGCTCAACGCGATGTCGGACCTGACCCGCACCGCCGGCCTGTCCTCCGCCCACGTCAACTTCCACACCGAAGGCGAGGAACCTGCGTTTCCGGCCGGATGGCTCCGCCGTCTCGACGTGCAGTACCACTGGCGCAATGACGCCGGCTGGACCACGTTCGAGGAATTCCTGGGCGCGATGGACCATAAGCATCGCAAGAACATCCGCCAGGAACGAACGAAGGTCGCCAGGGCCGGCGTGACGTTCCGGATCGTACACGGCGACGAAGCCAGCGAGGACGACCTGGCGACGATGTTCGGATTCTACCTGCAGACCTTCGCCGAATACGGCAACTCGCCTGCCCTGACCCTGGAATTCATCCGTCACCTCGCGCGCGAGATGCCGCGTTCGCTGGTCGTCTTCCTGGCCGAGCAAGATGGCGCGGCCATCGCCGGCGCGCTGTGTCTGCGCGGCGCGGAAACGCTGTACGGCCGCTATTGGGGCGCTGCGATGCAGCTACCGGGTCTGCATTTCGAAGCCTGCTACTACCAGGGCATCGATTACTGCCTGCGGGAAGGCCTGCGGGGGTTCGAGCCCGGAGCGCAGGGCCAGCACAAGATCGCGCGCGGGTTCCTGCCGACCTTCGTACGCAGCCGGCATTTCATCGCCGACCCGGCGTTTGCCGAAGCCCTGGGGCGATGGTGCACGGAGGAAGCCGAATCGGTGCGTGGTTACGCCGCGATGCTGGGAGCGCATTCGCCGTTTCGGTCACCACCGTAGGAGCGACGTCGGCCGCGACCTTCCCGCCTCCGGAAGATAAAAGCTCGCGGCTGACGCCGCTCCTACAATGTGGCGGTGCGCACTCCGGTTACCCTGCTCGACCCCGATCCGGACGCTCCGTTCCCACCGGTGGGGATGGCCCTGTCCGAACCCAACGGATTGCTGGCGATCGGCGGCGATCTTTCGCCAGCGCGTCTGCTCAACGCCTATCGCCACGGAATCTTTCCCTGGTTCTCGGCTGGACAGCCGATCCTGTGGTGGAGCCCCGACCCACGGATGCTGTTCCGGACCGATGCTGTGCACCTGACCTCCCGGGTAAGGCGCGAACTGCGCCGATCGGGCTGGGTCGCACGCGCGGATACCGCGTTCGATGCGGTCATCGCGGCCTGCGCGCTATCGCCCAGGCGGGGCCAGAACGGCACCTGGATCACCGACGCCATGCTCGCCGCCTACGCCAGGTTGCACCAACTGGGCCATGCGCATTCGGTCGAGGTGTTCGACGGTCGGGCGCTCGTCGGTGGGATCTATGGGGTCGCCGTCGGGCGCATGTTCTTCGGCGAGAGCATGTTCAGCGCCAGATCTGCCGGGTCCAAGGCGGCCTTGGCCGCCCTCGCCTACCGGCTGCGGGAATGGGGATGGCCATTGATCGATGCGCAGGTGGAAAGCGCGCACTTGCGGTCTCTTGGCGCCGACGTCTGGCCACGAGACGCCTTCATGGGCGCCATCTCGCCTCTATGCAACGCGCCCATCCCGCCAGACGCCTGGACCGAGGCATTCGGCCGGCTGCCGCTCCGGGATCTCGCCGGCTGAACCGCGGTTTTGCCCCTGGTCCCCCGCGCGTGTCAGAATGCGCGACTTTCCGGCGCCCTGCGCCAGCTTCACCACCAGGACCACATGGCGAAAGACGACGTCATCGAATTCGAAGGCACGATCTCAGAAACACTTCCGAACACCATGTTCCGGGTGAAGCTGGAGAACGGCCACGAGATCATCGCGCATATCTCCGGACGCATGCGCAAGAACTACATCCGGATCCTCACCGGCGACAAGGTCAAGGTGGAGATGACGCCTTACGACCTGACCAAGGGACGGATCACCTACCGGATGAAGTGATCCATCCGGGCAAGCGAAGGGCGGCCAGCGGCCGCCCTTTTTTGTCGCCTGCCGGCAGCTACACCGTCACCGGGAGCAGCTTTTCCGGCTCGGCCTGCACGTCGACCACCAGATCGCCGTCCTTGACGTCGACATTCACCCGGCCACCGCCGACCAGCTTGCCGAACAGCAGTTCGTCGGCCAGCGGGCGCTTGATCCGCTCCTGGATGATCCGGGCCATCGGGCGCGCGCCCATCAGCGGATCGAAGCCGTGCTGGGCCAGCCAGTCGCGCGCATCCGGCGTCGCCGAAAGGGTCACGTTCTTCTCGTGCAGCTGGGCTTCCAGCTCGATCAGGAATTTGTCGACCACGCGCAGGATGTGCTCCATGCCAAGCGCCTGGAACTGCACGATCGCATCCAGCCGGTTGCGGAATTCCGGGGTGAAGCCCTTGCGGATCACTTCCATCGCGTCGGTGCTGTGGTCCTGCTTGGTGAAGCCGATGGTACGCCGCGCCGCCTGCGCCGCGCCGGCGTTGGTGGTCATCACCAAGATCACGTTCTTGAAGTTCGCCTCGCGCCCGTTGGTATCGGTCAGCACGCCGCGATCCATGACCTGCAACAGGATATTGAAGATGTCCGGATGCGCCTTCTCGACCTCGTCGAGCAGCAATACGCAATGCGGAGTCTTGACGATCTTCTCGGTGAGCAGGCCGCCCTGGTCGAAACCGACATAACCTGGAGGCGCACCGATCAGACGGCTGACCGAATGCGGCTCCATGTATTCGCTCATGTCGAAGCGCACCAGCTCGATCCCGAGCTGCAGCGCGAGCTGCCGCGTGACCTCGGTCTTGCCCACGCCGGTGGGACCGGCGAACAGGAAGTTGCCGATCGGCTTGTCCGGATTGGCCAGGCCCGAACGGGCCAGCTTGATGGCCGACGTCAGGGTCTCGATGGCCGGATCCTGGCCGAAGATCACCATCTTCAGGTTGCGCTCCAGATGCTGCAGCACGTCCTTGTCCGAGGCGCTCACCTGCTTGGCGGGAATCCGCGCCATCTTGGCAACGATGGTTTCGATCTCCTCCACGTCGATGACCGCCTTGCGCGCCTCCAGCGCGAGCAGGCGCTGACGCGCGCCGGCCTCATCGATCACGTCGATCGCCTTGTCAGGCAGCAGTCGGTCGCCGATGTGCTTGACCGACAGGTCCACGGCCGCCTTGATCGCATCGTCCGCATAGCTGACGCCGTGGTGCTGCTCGTACTTCGGCTTCAGGCCCTGCAGGATCTCGATCGCCTCGCCGACCGTGGGTTCGACGATGTCGATTTTCTGGAAACGCCGCGCCAGCGCACGGTCCTTCTCGAATACGCCCCGGTATTCCTGGAAGGTGGTCGATCCGATGCAGCGCAGGTCGCCCGATGCCAGCGCAGGCTTGATCAGGTTGGAAGCGTCCATCGTGCCGCCGCTGGCCGAACCGGCGCCGATGATGGTGTGGATCTCGTCGATGAACAGCACGGCGCCCGGGATCTTCTTGAGCGCGGCCAGCACCGCCTTCAGGCGCTTCTCGAAGTCGCCACGGTACTTGGTGCCGGCGACCAGCGCGCCCAGGTCGAGGGCGTAGATGGTGGCGTCCTGCAGCACCTCGGGCACCTCGCCGTCGACGATACGCTTGGCCAGGCCCTCGGCCAGCGCGGTCTTGCCCACGCCCGCCTCGCCCACGTAGAGCGGATTGTTCTTGCGCCTGCGGCACAGCACCTGGATGGTGCGCTCGACCTCGTCGGCGCGGCCCACCAGGGGATCGATCTTGCCCTCGCGCGCCATCTGGTTGAGGTCGCTGGCGTATTCCGCCAGGGCGTCACCCTTGTGCTCGCCCTCGCCGGCTTCGGCCTTGCCCTCGCCGGTCAACGGCTGCGGGTCGTCCTCGCCGCCGTGCTTGGCGATGCCGTGCGAGATGTAATTGACCACGTCCAGGCGATGGATGTCCTGCTGCCCGAGGATGTACACCGCGTGCGAATCCTTCTCGCCGAAGATCGCCACCAGCACGTTGGCGCCGGTGACCTCCTTCTTGCCCGATGACTGCACGTGATACACGGCGCGCTGGAGCACGCGCTGGAAACCCAGCGTCGGCTGGGTATCGCGGTCGTCGTCGCCCAGACGCGCGACCGAGGCCTCGATCGCCGCCTCCAGGTCGGACCGCAGACGCGGGAAATCGGCATGGCAGGCCTTGAGCACCGACTCGGCCGAAGGGTTGTCGAGCAGCGACAGCAGCAGGTGTTCGACCGTCATGTACTCGTGGCGCGCCTCGCGGGCGCGCTTGTAGCACTGGCCGATGGTGTACTCGAGATCCTTGCTGAACATGGGGCGTAAGCCTCCGCGAAACTACTGACGCTTCAGATGGTGCCTGCCGATCGGGAATTCCAGTGGCCCGGACCGGCCGCCGGATCCCACGCTACGCCTTCTCCATGGTGCACAGCAGGGGGTGCTGGTTGAGCCTTGAATATTCATTCACCTGCGCCACCTTGGATTCGGCCACTTCCCGGGTGAAGACGCCGCAGACGCCGCGGCCGCGGGTGTGGACGTGGAGCATGACCTGGGTCGCGCGCTCCACGTCCAGGGCGAAGAATCGCACCAGTACGTCGACGACGAAATCCATCGGCGTGTAATCGTCGTTCAGCAGCAGGACCGAGTACAGCGGAGGCCGTGCCACTTCCGGTCGTGCGGTTTCCACGGCGAGGCCGTGGTCGCGCTCGTGGGTATGTTCGTCATTGGGCTTGCGGGGCATGGCGCGATTATACGAACGCGGACCGCATGGACGGCATCGGCGGCAGCGGTGAAAATGCGACCATGCGCAGGACCCTCCACATCCCAGCCAGGAATCGGCAGTGAGCTACCGCGAAGGCCGTTTCTGGCAGCCCGACGTCACCGTGGCCACGATCGTGGTGCGCGATGGCCGGCTGCTGATGGTGGAAGAGCATGCCAACGGCGGCCTGGTCCTGAACCAGCCGGCCGGACATCTGGAGCCCGACGAAAGCCTGGAACATGCCGCACTGCGCGAAACGCGGGAAGAAACCGGCTGGGACGTGAACCTCACCGGATTCGTCGGCGCCTATCAGTGGAAGGCGACGCCGCGTGCGGGCGAAAGCGATGGCCGGCACTACCTGCGCTTCGCGTTCGCGGCCGAACCCACGCGCCACGATCCGGCGCATCCGCTCGACGAGGGAATCGTCCGGGCGCTGTGGATGACGCCCGACGAACTGCAGGCGGCGCAGCCACGCCACCGCAGTCCGCTGGTCTGGCGCGCGGTCGCCGATTTCCTGGGTGGACGCCGGCATCCGCTCGACCTGGTCCAGCACATCGCATGAGCCCGGCTTCCACCATCGTCGGCATGTCGGGCGGCGTGGATTCGTCGGTCGCGGCCCTGCTTCTGCAAAGCTCCGGCGAGCGGATCGCAGGATTGTTCATGCACAACTGGGCCGACGACGGCAGCGGCGACTGTCGGGCCGAGGACGACCGTCGCGATGCGGTGGCGGTCTGCGGGCGCCTGGGCATCCCGATCCATTTCCGCGACTTTTCCAGTGAATACTGGGACGGAGTGTTCCAGCACTTCCTCGCCGAATACGCGGCCGGACGCACGCCCAACCCGGACGTGCTGTGCAACCGCGAAATCAAGTTCCGGCATTTCCTCGACGCGGCGCATGCGCTCGGGGCGGAGCGCATCGCCACCGGCCATTACGCACGGGTCGAACGCGGGGGCGGCGCAACCCGCCTGTTGCGCGCCGTCGATCGCGACAAGGACCAAAGCTATTTCCTGCATCAGCTCGGTCAGGAGCAGCTGGCCGTCACCCGCTTCCCGCTGGGTGATCTGCGCAAGCCCGAGGTGCGCCGGCTCGCGCAGGAGGCAGGGTTGCCGACGGCGACCAAGAAGGATTCGACCGGCATCTGCTTCATCGGCGAGCGCGATTTCCGCGAATTCCTGGGGCGCTATCTCCCAGCCCGTCCTGGCGAGATCCGCGATCCCCAGGGCCGCGTGCTCGGCGAGCACCCGGGCGTGTTCTATTTCACCCTCGGCCAGCGCGGCGGCCTGCAGCTGGGCGGGGTGCGCGGGCGCGATCCGGCCCCGTGGTACGTCGTCGGCAAGGACGTGGAGCACAACGTGCTGGTCGTCGATCAGGGTCCCGACAGCCCGCTGCTGCAGTCGCGCAGCCTATGGTCGGAGCCGGCGCACTGGATCGCGGGCGCGCCTCCTGCGACCCGGTTTGCCTGCACCGCGCAGACCCGCTACCGGCAGCAGGACGTGGCCTGCGAAGTCGTGGTCGAGCCGCACGACGGCAGCGTGCAGGTGCGCTTCTCCAGCGCGCAGCGGGCAGTGACTCCGGGCCAGTCGGTGGTGTTCTACGAAGGCGAGGTCTGTCTCGGGGGCGCGGTGATCGGCGCCACCGATGCACCGCTCGAAGCGCGCCTGCGCGGGCAGGCGGCATGAGCGCCATGCAGGAGCGGGCGCTCGCCCTGGCCGGGCTGGTCCAGGCGCTGGCGCAGGTGCGGCGGATCGCCGATACCGGCCAGGCCGAAAGCGCCGTGCTGTCGACCGCGCTGGAAAGCGTGTTCCGCATCGACGCGGAATCACCCGCGGCGGTCTACGGCGATGCTTCGGCGCTGCGACCGGGCATGCAGCTGCTGCACGACTATTTCCGCAACGACGCGCAGGATCCGCTGCTGCCGCGGCTCGCTCTGGCGGTGCTGCAGCTGGAGCGCCGGTTCGTGCGCGACCCAGCCATGACCGAACGCGTCCACCAGGGCATCACGGTGCTGTCGGCGCAGGCCCACAACCAGGGCGCCACCCACCCGCAGGTGCTGTCCGAACTCGGTCGCCTGTACGCCGACACGGTCAGCCATCTGCGTCCACGGGTCATGGTCCAGGGCAATCCGCATTACCTCGGTCAGGCCGACGTGGTCGCCGAGATCCGTGCGGTGTTGCTGGCCGCGTTGCGCTCGGCGGTGTTGTGGCGCCAACTCGGGGGCAGCTTCTGGGACTTCCTGCTCCGGCGCCGGGAACTGGTGGCCGCAATCGAACAGGCGTTGTGACCATCAACCGCAGGTTACGCGCATGCGATCGCCCTGCTCCGCCGCCCGGACATTTGTTTACGAACCACGAACCACGGCGTGGCCAGCCCTACGTAGCCGGCACGATCAGTTTCAGCCCCTTGAAATAGTCGCGATAGAAGGCCGCGTCGTGGGTAATGAGGCCATCGCACTGGAGTAGCGCATGCGCACCGATCAGGAAGTCGGGCACCGTGCGCCCGCTGCCCACCCGCTGCCGGTAGCGGCGCTGCATCTCGCCGGCGCGCACCGCCGACTTGGCCTCCAGCGGCACGTAGCGAATGCTCATGTCCTCGAGCACGGCCAGGACTTCGGAGCCGTCGCGCAGCGCGCTGCACACCTCGGCCAGGGTCACCTCGCAAACAACCACCGGCCCGGCGACCAGGCATTGGCGCAGGCAGACTTCGGCGGCATCGGCTTTCGGCCCGCCGGTAAGCAGATCCACCAACACCGGAGCATCGATGGCGATCACTTCGCGCCCTGCCCGCCTTCGTCGGGTACTGGCGATTCACCGGGTGATCGACCGCGCAGCGCACCCATGGCCTCGTCGGTGCTGGCGAACCCCTGATCCAGCCGGAAACGGCCGCGCGCACGCGAAATCGCGTCGTCGACGCTCTTGCGCAGCACGATCCGGCCGTTCTCCAGCTCCACCTTAAGCACGCTGCCCTTGCTCAGGCCCAGCGCCTCGCGCACCGCCTTGGGCAGGGTGATCTGGCCGCGTTCGGCCACGATGACTTCCATGGCGTGTTCCCTTGAGGTCGCGTGTATGGAACGAGCATACATACTTTATTTTGCATACTCAAACCGTCATACTATGCGCCTACCGTCGGCAGTGACGGTTTCGATTCCCCCGCCAGGGCCGCCCGGCCCCAGCCCTTGGAGCCCCCCATGTCCGACTCCTTCGCCAGCCGCGCCCGCCTCGACGTCAATGGTCGCTCCTACATCTATTCGAGCCTGCCCAGGCTGGCCGAGCGCCTCGGCGGCCCCGGGTCTGCCGGCCAGCTGCTGGCGAGGCTGCCCTACTCGATGAAGATCCTGCTGGAAAACCTGCTCCGGCACGAGGACGGCGTGAGCGTGCTGCCCGGCCACATCGAGGCGGTCGCGAAGTGGGACGCGCAGGCCGAACCCGATACCGAAATAGCGTTCATGCCGGCGCGCGTGGTGCTGCAGGACTTCACCGGCGTGCCCTGCGTGGTCGACCTGGCGGCGATGCGCGATGCCGTCACCAAGCTGGGCGGCAAGGCGAGCCAGATCAACCCGTTAATCCCGTCCGAACTGGTGATCGACCACTCCGTGCAGGTCGACGTCTTCGGCCGCGCGGACGCGCTGGACCTCAACGGCAAGATCGAATTCGAACGCAATCAGGAGCGCTACAGCTTCCTGCGCTGGGGCCAGAAGGCATTCGAGAACTTCAAGGTGGTGCCGCCGAACACCGGCATCGTCCACCAGGTGAACCTCGAGAACCTGGCGCGTGTGGTGATGGAGCGTGACATTGACGGGGAAACCTGGGCGTTCCCGGACACGGTGTTCGGCACCGATTCGCACACCACCATGATCAACGGCATCGGCGTGCTGGGCTGGGGCGTGGGCGGAATCGAGGCCGAGGCCGCGATGCTGGGTCAGCCGTCCTCGATGCTGATCCCGCAGGTCGTCGGCTTCAAGTTGACCGGCAGGCTGCCCGAAGGCACCACTGCCACCGACCTGGTGCTGACCGTGACCCAGATGCTGCGCAAGCTGGGCGTGGTCGGGAAGTTCGTCGAGTTCTACGGCGATGGCCTGCAGCACCTGCCGCTGGCCGACCGCGCCACCATCGCCAACATGGCGCCCGAATACGGCGCGACCTGCGGCATCTTCCCGATCGACGCCGAATCGCTGACCTACCTGCGGCTGTCCGGCCGCAGCGAGGAACAGATCGCCCTGGTCGAGACCTATGCCAAGGCGCAGGGGCTGTGGCACGACGCCGACACCCCGCACGCCAGTTACTCGGCCACGCTCGAGCTCGACCTTGCAGACGTCAAGCCATCGCTGGCCGGCCCCAAGCGCCCGCAGGACCGCGTGTTGCTGCAGGACGTCAAGACCAACTTCGCCGACAACCTCGGCCCACTGGTCGCCAACCGCAAGGCCCAGAACGGCGCGGTGGCGGACTTCAAGGAAGAAGGCGGCGCACAGCCGCAGGCCGAACACCTGGCTGCCAAGCCAAAATCGAAGATCCGGATCAAGGATGTGGATGCGGAACTCACCGACGGCTCGGTGGTGATCGCCGCGATCACCTCCTGCACCAACACGTCCAATCCCGCCGTGATGCTGGGTGCCGGACTGCTGGCGCGCAATGCGGTGGCCAAGGGCCTGAAAGCCGCCCCCTGGGTGAAGACCTCGCTCGGCCCGGGCTCGCTGGTGGTCACCGACTATCTGAAGAAGGCCGGCGTGCTTGACGACCTGGAAGGACTTGGCTTCTTCGTCGTCGGCTACGGCTGCACGACCTGCATCGGCAACTCCGGCCCGCTGCCGGACGAAGTGTCCAAGGGCATCGCGGAAAATGAACTCGTGGTCGCATCGGTTCTGTCGGGCAACCGCAACTTCGAAGGCCGCGTGCATCCGGAAGTGAAGGCCAACTACCTCGCCTCCCCACCGCTGGTGGTGGCCTACGCGATCGCCGGCACCGTCGACATCGACCTGACCACCCAGCCGCTGGGGAAGGACACGGCCGGCAACGACGTCTACCTGCGCGACATCTGGCCGACCAACAAGGAAATCGGCGACACCATCGCCGCCACGGTCGGCCCGGAACTGTTCGCGCAGAACTACGCCGACGTGTTCAAGGGCGACGCGCGCTGGAACCAGATCGCCTCGCCCGAGGGCGAGTCCTACGCCTGGGACGGAGCGTCCACCTACATCAAGAACCCGCCCTACTTCGACGGCATGACGATGGAAGTCGGCACCATCGACGACATCCACGGCGCACGCGTGCTCGGACTGTTCGGCGATTCGATCACCACCGACCACATCTCCCCGGCCGGCAACATCAAGAAGGACTCACCTGCGGGCCGCTTCCTGCAGGAACGCGGCGTGCAACCGGCCGACTTCAACAGCTACGGCTCGCGCCGCGGCAACGACGACGTGATGGTGCGCGGCACCTTCGCCAACATCCGGATCAAGAACCTGATGTTCGGCGGCGAAGAAGGCGGCAATACGCTGTACCACCCACCGGGTTCGGCCAAGCCGGAAAAGCTGCCGATCTACGACGCCGCGATGAAGTACAAGGCCGATGGCGTTCCGCTGGTTGTGCTGGCCGGCAAGGAATACGGCACCGGCTCCTCGCGCGACTGGGCGGCCAAGGGCACCAACCTGCTGGGCGTGAAGGCGGTGATCGCCGAGAGCTTCGAGCGCATCCACCGATCCAACCTGGTCGGCATGGGCGTGTTGCCGCTGCAGTTCAGGGACGGCGATAACGCACAGTCGTTGGGGCTCGACGGCTCGGAAACCTTCGACATCACAGGACTCGACGACGGTGCAGCCAAGACAGCCACAGTCACCGCCACCAAGGCAGGCGGCAGCAAGATGGTGTTCCAGGCGAGCGTGCTGCTGCTGACGCCGAAGGAAGTGGAGTATTTCCGCCACGGCGGCCTGCTGCAGTACGTCCTTCGCCAACTGGCCGCAAGAAAAGCCGCATAACCGGCTTCGCATGGGGCGGAAACCCGCCCCGCCCCGCCGCAGCGCGGCGGGCGTTCGCGAAGGCCGCGCGGCAATGCCGCGCGAGCTATCTGATCGCCTGTCCAGCGGTCGCCCTCAGCTTCGCTGCAGCAACTACTTCGGCAGATGTATCGCCGCCTGATGCCTTGCCGGCGGATCCGACCGGATCAGCCTGGCAGTGCATCCGCGCGGTGCTTGCCTCATAGCGCAGGCGTCCAATCGGCGCTGGTCAACATCCAGTCGCCGTCGACCAGACGCCAGCCCGTGACGACCTGGTAAACCTGCCCCTCCTGAGGCACGAGTCCGGCGCCGCCGCTGATCGCCGCGGTGAAGCGCACCGTCGCATGACGGTCGCCCCTCATTTCAACTTGAAGTGGACCCAGCTTCGCGCCCACCTCGCGGTAGCGCAGGAACGTGCCGGCCGCCAGCTGACGCGCGCCCCGACGATCCATGCCCTCGTTGCCGACGAAGTCCTCGGCCAGTACCGAGGTGACCGCGTCGGCATCCCGCGCCCCGATATCGCGCTGCAGCTGGGCGATGGTGTCGCGCAATGCCTGCTCGGGCGGCGTCCGGGCGCACGCGCAAGCACAGCCAACGATGGCCAGAGCCATGAGTAGACGCCACGCGCTTGTTTTCCCCATCGTTCCGTCCGTTTTGCGCCGACCACATGACACTACCCCTCCGGGAGCTGGCGGTCGAATGACGCCTTGCCAGCCCCTAGAGCCTATGCTCCAATCGGGCCAGGCTTACGCCACCGAAACACGTGGCCGCAGACAGGAACAGGGAGACCTTCGCATGAACGACGCACGCCCCTGGCTGGCGAGCTACCCCGCCGGCGTTCCTGCCGAAATCGACCCCGACCAGTTTTCGTCGGTCCCGCAGGTGCTGCAAAGCGCGATCGACCGCTACCGCGACAACCCCGCCTTCAGCAACCTCGGCAAGACCCTCACCTACGGGGAAATCGACCGCGCCAGTGCGCAGCTGGCGGCCTACCTGCTGGGCGAGCTCGGGCTCAAGAAGGGCGATCGTGTCGCGATCATGATGCCCAACTGCCTGCAGTATCCGATCTCCACGTTCGGCATCCTGCGCGCGGGGCTCACGGTGGTGAACGTGAACCCCATGTACACCCCGCGGGAGCTGAAGCATCAGCTCGTCGATTCGGGTGCGGTTGCGATCCTGGTGGTCGACAACTTCGGACGCACGGTGCAGGACGCCCTTGCCGGCACCCAAGTGAAGCAGGTGATCACCACTGGCCTGGGCGACCTGCTTGGATTTCCCAAAGGCGCGATCGTCAACTTCGTGCTGCGTTATGTGAAGAAAATGGTGCCCGACTACGACATCCCGGGCGCGATCCGTTTCGCCGACGCGCTCAGCCTGGGCCAGCGGCACACCCTCCCCGACGTCGAGATCGAATCCGGCGACGTCGCTTTCCTGCAGTACACCGGCGGCACGACGGGCGTGGCCAAGGGCGCCATGCTCACGCACCGCAACCTGGTCGCCAACATGCAGCAGGCTTCTGCATGGATCGACACCCTGGTCCGCGACGGGCAGGAAATCATCATCACCGCGCTGCCGCTGTATCACATCTTCTCGCTCACGGCGAACGGGCTGGTCTTCATGAAGATCGGCGCATTGAACTACCTGATCACCAACCCACGCGACATGCCCGGCTTCGTCAAGGAATTGTCGAAGGTCCCCTTCACCGCGATCACCGGGGTCAACACCCTGTTCAACGGCCTGCTCAACACGCCCGGCTTCGACAAACTCGACTTTTCGCACCTGCGCCTGACGCTGGGAGGCGGAATGGCCGTGCAACGTGCCGTCGCCGAGCGCTGGAAACAGGTCACCGGGGTACCGCTGATCGAAGCCTATGGCCTGACCGAGACCTCGCCCGCGGCCTGCATCAACCCGATGGACCTAGTCGACTACAACGGCTCGATCGGCCTGCCGGTGCCATCCACCGACGCCTGCGTCAAGGACGAGGACGGCCGCGTCCTGCCCACCGGCGAGGTCGGCGAGCTGTGCATCAAGGGTCCACAGGTCATGAAGGGCTACTGGCAGCGTCCGGAGGAAACCGCAGCCGTGATCGACGACGAGGGCTGGCTGCACACCGGGGACATGGCGAGGATGGACGAGGCCGGCTATTTCTACATCGTCGACCGCAAGAAGGACATGATCCTGGTGTCGGGCTTCAACGTGTATCCGAACGAAGTCGAGGACGTCATCGCGATGATGCCGGGGGTCCTCGAAGTGGCGGCCGTAGGCGTGCCGGACGACAAATCCGGGGAGGCGGTGAAGGTGGTGATCGTGCGCAAGGACCCGTCCCTTACCGCCGAACAGGTGAAGGCGCATGCACGGCTCAACCTGACCGGGTACAAGCAACCCCGATTCGTCGAGTTCCGCCAGGAACTGCCCAAAACCAACGTCGGCAAGATCCTGCGCCGCGAATTGCGCGAGCCGACAGCGTCCGCCTGAACACCCCTGTCCCGGCCGGCGAGGTGACACGCAGCGTCACTTTGCCCCGCGTACGCGGCATTAGTTGCCGATCAATTGCTGGAAACGCTTGCAGTTTCACCTTGGAAGGTGCATAGAGGCGCAAACGGGCGCATTTCTATGCCTTTGGATCGCAGCCGGCGCGCCCGGTCGGTGCCGCGATCCGCTTCCAGGGGAACCTCTCATGTACAACGTCGAACAACTGCACCGCGATCCCTCTCTGTCCACCATCCGCACCCAGGGCGATGCCAGCAATGCCTCTCACTGGTGCTTCATGCACGCCCAGCAGGCGTTCTCGGAAGCTGGCTACCGCCCGTGCTTCAGCCCGCGACTTCTGCGCGAGTTGCGTCTGTTCGCGCAGGAAACGATCAATACGATCAAGTCCGACGTCGAGGCGGATCCCGCACAGATCTCGCACATCGTGCTCGCATCCGACGCGCATGTCTTCAACCTCGGCGGCGATCTCCAGCTGTTCTCGCACCTGATCCGTGAACGCGATCGCGAAGGCCTGATGCGCTACGCCACCGAATGCGTCGACAGCATCCACCTGCTGCATACGCGCCTGCACCCGTCCGCTCACACCGTCGCTCTGGTGCAGGGCGATGCGCTGGGCGGCGGCTTCGAACTCGCGCTCGCATGCCAGACCATCGTGGCCGAATCCGGCGTGCAGATGGGATTCCCAGAGGTGTTGTTCGGCCTGTTCCCGGGCATGGGCGCGTATTCGCTGCTGTCCCGTCGCGTGAGCCCGAAGCTGGCCGAGCAGATGATGCTCAACGGCGTCATGTACAGCAGCGACCAACTGCATCGGATGGGCATCGTCGACGTGCTGGTCCCCAAGGGCGAAGGCGCGCGCGCGGTGCACGAAGTGATCCGGCAGAACCGCCGCATCGCGACCGCGCGCCTGGCGCTGCATCGCGTGCGCGACGCGGTCAATCCGGTCTCGCTGGACGAACTCGCCCGCATCACCGAGATCTGGGTCGATACCGCGCTGCAGCTGACCGACAAGCAACTGCGGGTGATGGAACGCCTGGTGCGCGCACAGCTGCGCCGCCCGGAAGCCGTGCTGGAGAACGTCTCGGCCGTCTGACCCCGCATCAGCGAGCCGAATCCTGGTCCACGTCGGCGGCAATCATGTTGCCGCCGGCGCGCAGCGCCGTTAGCGTCTGCTCGAGCTGCTGTCGCAGCCGGTCGACCACGAGCTGCCATTCGTCCAGCAGCCTTTCGGCGGTCATGCCCATCCCTTGCGAGGCGCTCTCGGCCAGGCGCGAGGCGCCCATGTTGCCGGCGGTCCCCTTGAGCGCATGACAGGCATCGCGGAAAGCCTGCCAGTCCCGGCCGCGCCCAGCCACATCCAGATCGGCCACGCATTTGCGCGCGTCGCGCGCGCATTCGGTGAGGAACTTCGCCACGAACTCCTCGCCCATGCCCATGCCGCGCAATTCGTCGAGCAGGTCCTGTGAAATGACCTCCTTGTTCGACACCGGTTCGGGCTGTGCGACCTTGGCGACCGCGCCCGCGGGCAGGCCCTCGGCGATTTCCGCCAGCCGCTCGAGCAGCTTGTCGATCACGATCGGCTTGGTCAGGAAGGCATAGGCACCGGCCTTTTCGCATTCGATCCGCGCTTCGGTGGTAGCGTCGGCCGACACGACGATGAAGGGCGTGCGCGGCCCGCCCGCCTGCATGAAGCGCGCCTGCTTGATCACGTCCAGTCCGCTGACCCCGGGCATGTGCAGGTCGATGATCACCGCATCGAACTGCTGGGCTTCGATCGCATTGAGCACGTCCTCACCATCGTTGACGATCTGCGGTCGGTGCCCGGCCTTCTCCAGCAGCTTGCGCATGACCATCAGGTTGGCCGACTGGTCGTCCGCCACCAGGATCCGCAGCGGCCGGACCCGTGCGCGATGGCGGATGAACGGGTCGGCGAACGCGA
The DNA here is from genome assembly GCF_022662495.1 of Lysobacter sp. M2-1. Taxonomy (GTDB): domain Bacteria; phylum Pseudomonadota; class Gammaproteobacteria; order Xanthomonadales; family Xanthomonadaceae; genus JAKPBU01. The sequence continues at coordinate 4,174 of NZ_JAKPBU010000006.1, read as the reverse complement.
TGACATTGCTTGCGCCGGCGGGCTCTTCCTGCGCCTGTGCAGGAGCGAACGGCATTTCGACCCAGAACTCCGAGCCAACGCCCGGCGTGCTTTCCACCCCGATCCGCCCGCCCATCAGCTCGGTCAGGGCCTTGGCGATGGTGGTGCCCAGCCCGGTTCCGCCAAAGCGGCGCCCATGCCCGATCTCGACCTGCTCGAACGCATCAAACAGCTTGTCCAGCCGGTCGGCGGGGATGCCGATGCCGGTATCGCGGACCGAGAAATGCACGGAGATGGCGTCCGGGCCGGACGGCATCAGCGACGCGTCCAGGGTGACCTTGCCCGTCTCGGTGAACTTGATCGCGTTCGACAGCAGGTTGACTAGCACCTGCTGCAGGTGGCCAGCATCGCCGTGAACCCGGGTGGGTACGTCGGGCGCGATCTTGAACTCGAACGCCAGTCCTTTGGCCTGTGCGCCCGGCTGCAACATCAGGTGGATGTTACGGAGCAGTTCCGTCAGCGAGAAATCCGACCTGTCGTGCTTGAACTTGCCAGCCTCAATCGCCGACAGGTCGAGTACGTCGTCCACCAGCAGCTGCAGCGTCCGGGCCGCGGTCTGGATGACCTTCGCGCTGTCGCGCTGGTCGCTGGACATGGTGGTGGTCATCAGCAGGTCGGACATGCCGACGATGCCGTTCAGCGGAGTGCGGAACTCGTGGCTCATGTTGGCCAGGAACCGGCTTTTCGCTTCGTTGGCGGTGCGCGCAGCTTCGGTCGCCCGTACCAGCGCCTTCAACAGCGACAGCAGGTACAGCGGGATCGCCACCAGTCCGGCCAACAGCGCCCAGCCCAGCCAGGGATTGGTGCCCCAGTACGGGGTGGACACGAGCACGGTCAGGAAGGTCGTGACCGCGAAGCCGATCGCCAGGTACAGGAACCCCGGCCCGTAGCGCAGGCCGTTGCCTACCGTCACCCACATGAGGATCACATACAGCGGCGCCCCGTAGGCGCCCAGCAGGTACAGGCCGACGCCCATCAGGCTGTAGTCGGCCACCATGCCCAGGACCCGGCGCGGGTTGGACGCGCGCGGGCGCCACAGCAGCCACGACACGATCGCCAGCGCCACGCCGAACTCGATGGCGAGGAAACTCAGTGACAGGACAAGGGCACGCTCATAGCCCGGCCTGCCTTCGACCACCCCGAGCAGGTAGGCGAGCACCACCAGCAGCATGGCCACGCGCACGAAGGCCTGGCCGTGCTCGCTGTCGGTGCGATTCGACAGCCTGGATTTGATGACCTGCAGGAGCGCGTCCATGGCGGCTATTGCAGGGACGGGTTGCCGGCTGGCACCGAGGTCTGGGCGCAGATTTCGCGCAGGCGCGCTTCCTCACCCAGCAGAACGTCGATGCATTTCGGATCGAACAGCAGGCCGCGTTGCTCGACCAGGTATGCGAGCGCTTCCTCGATGCTCCAGGCGCGCTTGTACGGCCGGGGCGAGATCAGCGCGTCGAACACATCGGCGACGGTGACGATGCGCGCGGCCAGAGGGATGTCTTCTCCCTTGAGCCCATCGGGATAGCCGCTTCCGTCGTAGCGCTCGTGATGGCGCAACGCGATCAGGGCACTGGTCTGGACGAAGCGGTTCTGGCTGTCGGCCAGCAGCTTGTAGCCAATGCGCGGATGCCGGCGCATCTGCGCGATCTGTTCCGGATCCAATGGACCGGCCTTGAGCAGGATGTCGTCGGGAATCGCGATCTTGCCGATGTCGTGCAGGGGCGCAGCCAGCTCGATGGTGCGAACTTCGTCCTCGGGCAGACCCAGGCCCTCGGCGATCAGGCCCGCGATCCGCGCCATGCGCTCGAGGTAGGCGCTGGTACCGGCATCGCGATACTCGATCGCGCGGGCCAGCCGGGACAGGGTCTCGCGCTCGCGCTCCTCGATCTCGTGCATGCTCGAGAGCAACCGCTGCTCCAGAGACAGCGCGCGCTGTTTCACCGATTCGCTCTGCTGCCTGAGCTGCAGCAGGTTCCGGCAACGCGCACGCAGTTCGCGCGGCCGCACGGGCTTGACCAGGAAGTCGATCACGCCCGCATCCAGTGCCGCCTGGCGGATCGGTTCGTCGCCGACGACCGTCACCAGCACGATCGGCACGTCGCGGTGCATCAGCGGACGGCGGAAGCGGCGGGCGAATTCGAGCCCGTCCAGGCCCGGCATGCGGTAATCCAGCAACAGCAGGTCCGGACGGTTGGCCCCGCACCAGTCCAAGGCTTCGAGCGGATCGCCGAAATCGCGCACGTCCAGCTCAGGGCCGATGTCCTCCAGGATATGGCGGAGCATCGTCCTGGCGGATGTCTGATCATCGACGATGACGATGTTCACGTGTCCCCCGGTGGACCACTGCGGGCTTCCTGCCGTTCGAGCGTACTCGGTTGTAGCGATAGCGGTACGGCCTTCTTGACCCGGCGGCTGCCGGTGCCAGTTACCGCTATTCCAGAAGCAAACGCCCTTCCGGAGCCTACGCGGTCACCCCGGTATTCAAGCAAGTTATATGCCACGGAACCCACTCCGTCACGCTCAGCCTTCCGGCCGCATGTATGGAAAGAGCAGTACGTCGCGGATTGAAGCCGAATCCGTGAACAGCATCACAAGGCGGTCGATCCCCACGCCGAGACCGCCGGTCGGCGGAAGGCCCACCTCGAGCGCACGGATGTAATCGGCATCGTAGTGCATGGCTTCGTCGTCGCCGCCTTCCATTGCTTCGACCTGGGCGTGGAACCGCGCCGCCTGGTCTTCAGGGTCGTTGAGCTCCGAAAAACCGTTGGCAAGCTCCCTGCCCCCGACAAACAGCTCGAAACGGTCGGTGATCCCCGGTTCGCTATCGGACTCCCGCGCCAGCGGGGACACCTCGACCGGATAATGGGTGACGAAAGTGGGCTGGATCAGCCCCGTTTCGACCGTTTTCTCGAATATCTCCAGCAGCAGCTTACCCCAGCCGTAGCCCGGCTTCACCGGAATCTTCAGGCGGGCGCAGTGCGCGGCCAGGGCCTCGCGGTCGCGGCAGTCCGCAGCGCTGATCTCCGGGTTGAGCTCGCGCACCGCCTCTTCCAGCTTCCAGCGCCGAAACCTGGGGCCCAGATCGATGGCCTGGCCCTCCCAATGCAGCGCGGTGGTGCCCAGGACCGTCTGCGCCGCATCCCGGATCATCGATTCGGTCAGGTCCATGATCTCCTCGTACGTGGCGTAAGCCTCGTACAGCTCGAGCATGGTGAACTCCGGATTGTGCCGGGTGCTGACGCCTTCGTTGCGGAAATTGCGGTTGATCTCGTAGACGCGCTCGAAGCCGCCCACCACCAGACGTTTGAGGTACAGCTCCGGCGCGACCCGCAGGTACAGGTCGAGACCCAGGGCGTTGTGATGGGTCTGGAACGGCCTGGCCGTCGCGCCGCCGACGATGTAATGCATCATCGGCGTTTCTACCTCCAGGAAGCGGCGCGCGTCGAGCCAGCGACGCAGCGCGGCGATCACCTGCGAGCGCTTGATGAAGACCTCGCGCGCTTCCGGATTCACGATCAGGTCGACATAGCGCTGGCGATAACGCTGCTCCACGTCCGCGAGGCCGTGCCATTTGTCGGGTAGCGGGCGCAGCGACTTGGTCAGCAGGCGCAGCCGGTCCGCCTTCACCGACAGCTCGCCGGTCTTCGTGCGGGTCAGGCCGCCCTCGGCTGCGATGATGTCGCCGACGTCCCAGCCCTTGAACGCATCGTAGGCTTCGCCCAGCACGTTGGCTTGCAGGAACAGCTGGATCCGGCCGGTCATGTCCTGGATCTGGGCGAACGCGGCCTTGCCCATGACCCGCTTGGCCAGCAAGCGCCCGGCGATCGCCACGCGGCGGCCGGTCGCCTCCAGCGCTTCGCCGGTCCAACGTTCCGCATCGGCATAGTCCGCGTGCAGGTCGCCGGCATGGTCCGCACGGTGGAAATCGTTCGGAAACGCGACGCCCTGCCCGCGCAACGCGGCGAGCTTGTGGCGTCGCTCTGCGATCAGCAGGTTTTCATTCGCATGCGACTGCTGGGTGATGTCTTCGGCCATCCGGCGCTGTCTTTGGTAGGAGCGGCGTCAGCCGCGAGCTCTTGCGAGATTACCTGTTCGGGCGGAAAATCGAGCGGGAGACGCCCCCCCAACAAGGCGCACCAAA
>NZ_JAKPBU010000005.1 GCF_022662495.1 Lysobacter sp. M2-1 | reverse complement strand
GCGGGGCCCCCGGGCTTTGTTGGTGCGTTGTTCTGTTCGGCGGGTAATGCGCCGGGGGCCCCCCCCGCCCCTACAAGGCGAACGAAGCATTACACCGCGTCGAGACGTTTGGAACCAGCCTCCAGCCCGGACTTCAGACTCGCTTCGATGAACTCGTCCAGGTCGCCGTCCAGCACCTTCTGGGTGTCGCTGCGCTCGATGCCGGTGCGCAGATCCTTGATCCGGCTCTGGTCGAGGACGTAGTTGCGGATCTGGCTGCCCCAGCCGATGTCGGACTTGGTGGCCTCGACCGCGTCGCGCACCGCATTGCGTTTTTGAACCTCGAGCTCGTACAGCTTGGCGGCGAGCATCTTCATGGCGCGGTCGCGGTTGGCGTGCTGGCTGCGCTCGGTCTGGCAGGCAACCACGATCCCGGTGGGCACGTGGGTGATGCGCACCGCAGATTCGGTCTTGTTGACGTGCTGGCCGCCGGCGCCGGAGGAACGATAGACGTCGGTCTTCAGGTCGGCCGGGTTGATCTCGATGTCGATCTCGTCGTCGACTTCAGGCGAGACGAACACCGAAGTGAACGAGGTGTGGCGCCGATTGTCCGAATCGAACGGCGACTTGCGCACCAGGCGGTGCACGCCGGTCTCGGTCTTCAGCCAGCCGTAGGCGAAGTCGCCCTCCACCCGGAACGTGGCCGATTTGATGCCGGCGACGTCGCCGCCGCTGGCCTCGAGCAGCTCGGTCTTCCAGCCGCGCGATTCGGCCCAGCGCAGGTACATGCGCAGCAGCATTTCCGCCCAGTCCTGGGCTTCGGTGCCGCCGGCGCCAGCCTGGATGTCGACGAAGGCCGAATGCGAGTCCATCTTGCCCGAGAACATGCGCTGGAACTCCAGCTGCTCCACACCCTTCTCGTAGCGGTCGACGTCGGCGACGATCGCGTTGGCGGTTTCCTCGTCGTTCTCGGCTTCGACCAGATCCAGCAACTCGCCCGATCCGGCGAGGCCTTCGGTCAGGGTCCTGATGCCGTTGACTGTCTTGTCGAGCAGGGAGCGCTCGCGGCCCAGCGCCTGCGCCCGTTCGGCATCGTTCCAGATGTCCGGATGTTCCAGTTCGCGTTCTACTTCTTCCAGGCGCTCGCGCTTGGCGTCGTAGTCAAAGATACCCCCTCAGCGCATCCAGCCGCCCGGTCAGGTCGGCGATGCGCTGGCGCACGGGATTGAGTTCGATCATGGGAGAAAACTTGAAAAACGGCCGCGGATTCTAGCAGGCGGGATGCGTATCAGGCTGGCTCGCGGTGGACCACGATGAGCTGGATCGCATCGCCTCCGCGCCAGTCGTCTGCCGCCAGGCGATAGGCGATGCGGACGCGTGCCGTCACCGGGCAAGCATCGGCGCCGCCGAAATGGATCGCGTCGAGCTGCCGGGAGCCCAGTCGCAGCCGCAGCTTGAGGTGGTTGGCGCCGACCAGACGCGTTCCGACCACGTCGAAGCAGCCGTCGAACAGCGGCTCCGGATAGCCCTGACCCCAGGGCGCGGCGTCGCGCAGCAGTTCGGCGTGGTGGCGATCGAGCTGGTCCGCCGCGAGCTCTCCGTCGCTCCAGAGCTCCGCCTGCAGCAGCGCAGGATCGAGCACGGCGGCGACCTGCGTCTGCCACGCGGCGCGGAAGGCCGCCAGCGAATGCAATGGCAGGCTCAGGCCCGCGGCCATGGCGTGGCCACCGAACCTGTCCATCAGGCCGGGATGCGCATGGTCCACGGCCGCGAGGACGTCGCGGATGTGCAGCCCGGGAATCGAACGCGCGGAGCCCCGCAGGCTGTCGCCGCCGGGCTCGGCCGGGGCGAAGGCGACGACCGGGCGATGGGTCCGTTCTTTCAGCTTGGAGGCGACCAGGCCGACCACGCCGGGATGCCACTGCGGATCGTAGAAGCAGAGCGCCGGGGGCAGAACCGCGTCCGGATCGATGCGCGGCAGCATCGATTCGGCCTCGTCCACCATGTCCTGCTGCAGGCCCTGGCGCTCGGCGTTGATGCCATGCAGTACCGCCGCCAGTTCGCGCGCCTGGGACGGGTCGTCGGTCAGCAGGCATTCGATGCCCAGCGCCATGTCTTCCAGCCGCCCGGCGGCATTGATGCGGGGCGCGATGGCGAAGCCGATGTCGGTGGCGCTGAGCCGCTGCGCATCGCGACCGGCGACTTCGATCAAAGCCTTCAAACCGGCGCATCCGTTTCCAGCGCGCAGGCGACGCAACCCCGCAGCCACCAGGGCGCGATTGTTGGCATCCAGCGGTACCAGATCGGCGACGGTGCCCACCGCCACCAGGTCGAGCAGGACCGACAGGTCCGGCTCGGAGGCAAGCATGCCGCGTTCGCGCAGGCGCCGGCGCAGCGCCAGCAGTACGTAGAACATCACGCCGACGCCCGCCAGCACTTTGCTGGGGAAGCCGTCGTCAGGCAGGTTGGGGTTTACGATCGCGTCGGCGGGCGGCAGGACCTCACCCGGCAGGTGGTGATCGGTGACCAGCACGTCCCAGCCGCGCGCCTTGGCCGCGCCGATGCCGGCGTGGCAGGCAATGCCATGGTCGACGGTCACCAACAGCTCGGGCCCCAGCGCCGCGAGTTCTTCGACCAGCGCCGGCGACAGGCCATAGCCATGCACCCTGCGGTTGGGGACCGCATGTTGGACATTGCGCGCGCCAAGCATCTGCAGGCCGCGCACGCCGACCGCGCAGGCCGTGGCGCCATCGCAATCGAAGTCGCCAACGATGAGGATCCGGCGGTCGCGCGCGATCGCGTCGGCCAGCAACGCGGTCGCCGCCTCCATGCCGCCGAGGCTGTCAGGCGGCAGCAGATTGGACAGCCTGGGCTGGGCCTCATCGATGCAGGTCGAGCCGCGCGCGGCATGGATCCGGCGCAGCAGCGGCGGCAGGCTGTCGGGCCAGGCGCCCGTATCGGGACATTCGCGGCGTCGGATGACGGGTTTCAAGGCGCGTTCATTCCCGTCGCGCCGGTCCGGCGGGCACGCGGGCAAATGGACTTGCTCCTGCTCCCTGCGCACATCTCACGCACCCAGGCGCTCGCACGGTCGACGCCAGACGCGCCAGCGTTGGCGTCGCTCGAAGCCGATGATGTGCCCGTCGGCCAGGTCCAGCTCCAGGCCTTCGAGGCGGCCAGATGCCACATCCTGCAATGCCGGCTGCAGCCAGTCGCGATCGATGTGGGCGAGGTCGCGCAGCGCGCGCAGATCGACGAGCAAGTCATCCTCGGCGTGCCCGTATTGCCCGGGCAGCGACTCGACGGCGGCACTGCCGTGCCCCAGCGCCCCCATCACTTCGTCGTCGGACTGCAGGCGCGCACGCCGCGCGCTGGTGTGGTCGGGCAACACGCCACCGCCCCAGAACCAGAGCGAATTCACCGCCAGCCTGCCCTCGCCAGCGCGCCGGGCGTTGAGCGGATGATTGTGCAGAACCACTTCGGCTTCGCTGAGCAGGCTGCGCCAGCGACGCCCCACATCGCCCTCGGGCAGGTGCTCGAACACGTCCGTGCCCAGCGCCTCCGACGGCTCGGTGAAACGGGGCAGCTTCGCCTCGCGCGGCAGACGCAGATACCAGTGTCCCGGCCGCGGCGCGTCGATGAGAAAACCCGTGTCGCCAAACAGCGGCCTGAGCGGCTGCAGCAGCGCCGCGGTCTCCTCCGGCGTGAGGCCCACGCCATCGCCACAGGCCAGCAGCGTGGCCCCGTTGATGCCGGCGCGCACGTGCGCGGGATCCGCGCGCAGCCAGCAGGCGCCGGCCGCGTCCTCGGCATCGACGCGCCGGGTCAACGACGCCAGCGGCCAGTGGTCGGGGATCAGGCTGAAGTGGCGTCGCAGCTGCGCGCGCGCGCCGGCGTTTTCGTCGCGCCGGTCGGCGCGGCCCAGTGCGCGTGCCGTTTGCGGCGACAGGCGCTGGCCGCCGAAGCGTGCGCGCGCAGGCAGCAGGAGGGCGACGTGCGCCATGACCTCAGCCTGCGTAACTGACGCCGACGATTTCGTACTCGCGCTGCCCCGCAGGAGCGTCGATGGTGATGGTATCGCCCGCGTGCTTGCCGATCAGGGCGCGCGCCACCGGCGAGGAGATCGCGATCAACCCCAGCTTGATGTCGGCTTCCAGGTCACCCACGATCTGGTAGCGACGCTCCTCGTCGTTATCCACGTCGGCCAGGACCACGCTGGCTCCGAACACGACCCGGTCGCCGGCATCAAGCGTGGCTACGTCGATGATGTGGGCATGCGAAAGCTCGCCCTCGAGCTGTTTGATCCGGCCTTCGATGAAGCCCTGCTGCTCGCGCGCAGCGTGGTACTCGGCGTTCTCGCGCAGATCGCCGTGCGCACGCGCCTCGGCGATCGCGGCGATCACCGCCGGCCGCTTGACCGACTTGAGTTCTTCCAGTTCCGCGCGCAGCCGCGCTGCGCCCTTTGCGGTCATCGGGGGTCTCATCTGTCCTGCTCCTCAGGACGCACGCATGTGCGCGCGCCGTTTCCAATCGTCGGTGTTGCTGCGCGCGTCGCCGGAAGCGAACGCTGGGCGCGAGCTACGCCAGTTCTTTGTGCAACTCCTGCAGCGACCATACCGGTCCGCTGTCGCGGAAGTCGAGAGAATGCAGCAGCGCCTTGGCCCCGGCAATGGTGGTCGAATAGGTCACCCGCTGCTGCAGCGCCTCGCGCCGGATCGAGAACGAGTCGCTGATCGCCTGCTTGCCCTCGGTGGTGTTCACGATGTAGGCGATCTCGCCGTTCTTGATCAAATCGACGATGTGCGGGCGGCCTTCGATCACCTTGTTGATCGTCTCGCATTCGAAGCCCTGGTCGCGCAGCCATTGCGCGGTGCCGCGGGTGGCGATCAGCCGGTAGCCGCGGCGCAGCAGTTCCTGCGCCACCGGCAGGACCCGCGCCTTGTCCGGATCGCGCACCGAGACGAAGGCCTTGCCGGCGGCAGGAGGCGCCTTGATGTTCGCCGCTTCCTGGGCGCGCGCGAAGGCAGCGCCGAAGCTGCGGCCCACGCCCATGACCTCGCCGGTGGAACGCATCTCCGGGCCGAGGATCGGATCGACGTTCTGGAACTTGGCGAACGGGAAGATCGCTTCCTTCACCGAGAAGTAATCCGGGATGATTTCCTGGTGGGCGCCCTGCTCGGCCAGGGTCTTGCCGGCCATGCAGCGCGCGGCGATCTTGGCCAGCGGCATGCCGGTCGCCTTGGACACGAACGGCACGGTGCGCGACGCGCGCGGATTGACCTCCAGCAGGTAGATCGTGTCGTGGCCTTCGCCATCGGTCTGGATCGCGAACTGGGTGTTCATCAGCCCGACCACGTCCAGCGCCTTGGCCAGCGCCACCACCTGTTCGCGCAGTCGGTCCTGGGTGCCGCGCGAGAGCGAATACGGCGGCAGCGAGCAGGACGAATCGCCCGAGTGCACGCCGGCTTCCTCGATATGCTCCATCAGCCCGCCGATCAACACTGCACCAGTGCGGTCCGCGATCACATCGACATCCACTTCCACGGCGTTGTCCAGGAAGCGGTCGAGCAGCACCGGCGAATCGTTCGAGACCTTGACCGCGTCGCGCATGTAGCGGGCCAGGTCGGCATCCGCATGCACCACTTCCATTGCGCGGCCGCCGAGCACGTAGCTCGGGCGCACCACCAGCGGGTAGCCGATCTCGCGTGCCAGCACCAGGGCTTCCTCCGCGCTGCGCGCGGTCCGGTTGGGCGGCTGCTTCAGGCCCAGGCGCTCGACCAGTTGCTGGAAGCGCTCACGATCCTCGGCTAGGTCGATCGACTCGGGTGAGGTGCCGATGATCGGCACGCCATTGGCCTCGAGCGCGCGCGCCAGCTTCAGCGGGGTCTGCCCGCCGTACTGCACGATCACGCCCTTGGGCTTTTCGACTTCGACGATCGCCAGCACGTCTTCCAGCGTCAGTGGTTCGAAGTAAAGCCGGTCGGACGTGTCGTAATCGGTGCTGACCGTCTCCGGGTTGCAGTTGACCATGATGGTCTCGAACCCGTCCTCGCGCAGCGCCAGCGCGGCGTGCACGCAGCAGTAGTCGAACTCGATGCCCTGGCCGATCCGGTTCGGCCCGCCCCCGAGCACGATGATCTTGTCGCGGCCGGTCGGCTGCGCCTCGCATTCGTCCTCGTAGGTCGAATACAGGTAAGCGGTGGTGGTGGCGAACTCGGCGGCACAGGAATCCACCCGCTTGTAGACCGGCTTGATCCCGTGCGCGTGGCGCAGCGCGCGGATCGCCTTCTCGTCGGTACCGACCAGCTGCGCCAGGCGCGCGTCGGAGAACCCGCGGCGCTTGAGCTGGCGCAGGCGGGAACGGTCCAGCGCATCGAGCCCGGCTTTCGCGGTCGCCGCTTCCTCGGCGATCAGCTCCTCGATCTGATCGAGGAACCACGGATCGACGAAAGACAGCCCATGCACGTCCTCGACCGACATGCCGGCGCGGAAGGCATCGGCGAGATAGAACAGGCGTTCGGGCCCCGCTTCCTTGATCTCGCGTCTGAGGGTGAGCAGGTCGTCGGCGTCACGCAGGTCCAGGCCGGTCGGGTCGAAGCCGGTCTTGCCGGTTTCCAGACCGCGCAGGGCCTTCTGCATCGACTCCTGGAAGGTGCGGCCGATCGCCATGACCTCGCCGACCGATTTCATCTGCGTGGTCAGGCGCGAGTCCGCAGCCGGAAATTTCTCGAACGCGAAACGCGGGATCTTGGTGACGACGTAATCGATGCTCGGCTCGAACGAGGCCGGGGTAAGGCCGCCGGTGATCTCGTTCTTCAGCTCGTCCAGGGTGTAGCCCACGGCAAGCTTGGCCGCCACCTTGGCGATCGGAAAGCCGGTGGCCTTCGATGCCAGCGCGGACGAACGTGACACCCGCGGGTTCATCTCGATCACCACCACGCGGCCGGTCTGGGCGTTGATCCCGAACTGGACATTGCTGCCACCGGTATCCACCCCGATCTTGCGCAGCACGGCGATGCTGGCGTCGCGCAGGCGCTGGTATTCCTTGTCGGTCAGGGTCTGCGCGGGCGCCACGGTGATGCTGTCGCCGGTATGCACGCCCATCGGGTCGAGGTTCTCGATCGAGCAGACGATGATGCAGTTGTCCGCAGTGTCGCGAACCACCTCCATCTCGAACTCCTTCCAGCCCAGCACCGATTCCTCGACCAGCACCTCGCTGGTCGGCGACAGCTCCAGGCCGCGGCCGACGATCTCGATGAGCTCCTCGCGATTGTAGGCGATGCCGCCGCCACTGCCGCCCAGGGTGAAGCTCGGGCGGATGATGGTGGGATAGCCGACCCGCGCCTGGATTTCCAGCGCCTGCTCGAGCGACCTGGCGACTTCGGCCTTTGGGCATTCCAGCCCGATCTCCTCCATCGCCACCCGGAACAGCTCACGATCCTCGGCCATGCGGATCGCATCGCGCGACGCGCCGATGAGTTCAACCCCGTACTGCTCCAGCACGCCGTGATCGGCCAGGTCCAGCGCGCAGTTCAGCGCGGTCTGCCCGCCCATGGTGGGCAGCAACGCGTCGGGCTTCTCCTTGGCGATGATCTTCTCGACCGTTTTCCAGTTGATCGGCTCGATGTAGACCGCATCGGCCATTTCCGGGTCGGTCATGATCGTGGCCGGATTGCTGTTGACCAGGATCACCCGGTAGCCCTCGTCGCGCAGCGCCTTGCATGCCTGCGCGCCGGAGTAATCGAATTCGCAGGCCTGGCCGATGACGATGGGCCCGGCGCCGATGATCAGGACGCTCTTGATGTCGGAACGGCGCGGCATCTCAGTGCGTCTCCATTGCGGCGATGAACTTGTCGAACAACGGCGCCACGTCGTGCGGACCGGGCGATGCTTCCGGATGTCCCTGGAAGCTGAAGGCGGGTGCGTCGGTCAGCTCGATCCCCTGGTTGGAGCCGTCGAACAGCGAGCGATGGGTCACCCGCGCGTTTTCCGGCAGCGTGGTTTCGTCCACCGCGAAGCCGTGGTTCTGCGAGGTGATCATCACCCGGCCCGACGCCAGGTCGATCACCGGGTGGTTGGCCCCGTGGTGCCCGAACTTCATCTTCATCGTCTTCGCGCCCACGGCAAGGCCGAGCAGCTGGTGGCCGAGGCAGATGCCGTAGGTCGGCAGCTTGCGGTCGATGAACTCGCGGATCGCGGCAATCGCGTAATCGCAGGGCTCGGGATCGCCGGGGCCGTTGGAGAGGAACACGCCGTCGGGTTTCATCGCCAGCACATCGGCGGCGGATGTCTGGGCCGGGACCACGGTGACGTCGCAGCCGCGCTCGGCCAGCATCCGCAGGATGTTGCGCTTCACGCCGAAATCGTAGGCCACCACCTTGTACTTGCCCCCGCCCTCGGCGAAGGCATTGCGGTCCAGATCGAGCTGTCCGGCGGTCCATGGGTACGCCGCGGCGGTGGTGACTTCCTTCGCCAGATCCATGCCCTTCAGGCCCGGAAATTTGCGCGCGGCCTCGATCGCGCGATCCGCATCCGGTTTCCCGTCCGCAGCCGCACACGCCATCAGTGCTCCGTTCTGCGCACCCCGATCGCGCAGCAGGCGGGTCAGCTTGCGCACGTCGATGTCGGCGATCGCGACGATGCCGCGCGCCTTCAACCAGTCCGGCAGCGATCCTTCGCTGCGCCAGCTGCTGGGGCGCCGCGGTACGTCGCGCACGATCAGGCCGGCGGCCCAGACGGTGTCGGCTTCGTCGTCCTGCGCCGTGCAACCGGTGTTGCCGATATGCGGATAGGTCAGCGTCACCAGCTGGCGCGCATACGAGGGGTCCGTGAGCACTTCCTGGTAGCCGGTCATGGCCGTGTTGAACACGACTTCGCCTACGCTCAGGCCGTTTGCGCCCACGGAAATGCCCTCGAAGACCGTTCCGTCTTCAAGCGCGAGGATGGCGGGATCTGTCACTGGCTTCGCCTACGTCTGGTTGCGGAAAGCAAGCTGCAAAAAGCCGCCGAAGCGGTCTACACCGGTCCGGAGGCATGAGGAATCAGGCGAGCGAGAATTCTATCGGGGATCGGGTCGCGATGCCAGCGCGGATTATCCGAACAGCAGATCGCGCAGCCGGTAGACGCCGGCCGGGCGGCTGGCCAGCGCCTCGGCCGCGTGCAGCGCGCCGCGCGCGAAGATGTCGCGGTCGGTCGCGCGGTGAATCAGCTCGATGCGCTCGCCCGCGGCGGCGAACTGCACCACGTGCTCGCCGACGATGTCGCCTGCCCGGATCGAGGCATACCGCGGCCGCGCGCCGCCCTGCGTGGCCGAATGCCCGAGTGCCAGGGCCGTGCCGGAAGGCGCATCCTTCTTGTGCGTGTGGTGCTGCTCGAGGATGTCGCAGTCCCAGCCTGGCAGCGCGCGCGCCGCGCGCTCCACCAGCTCGTCCAGTACGGCGACGCCGAGGCTGAAGTTGGCCGCCCAGAGCACCGCGATGCGCGTGCCGGCCAAGGCGATCGCTTCGCGCTGCGCGTCGCCGAGACCTGTGGTACCCGAGACCATGGGTCTGCCGCGCTGCACGCACAGGGCGAGCACCGGATCGAAGCCCTCCGGCAGGCTGAAGTCGATCGCGACGTCGAACTCGGGTGTGCCCGCCAGCTCGGAGGCGGCGAATTGCGGAACACCATCGATCACCCGCTGCCCGACCTTGCGCGACACAGCGCCCACGACGCGGCAGGCCCCGTTACCGGCGCATAGCCGTTGCAGGGCCTGGCCCATTCGCCCATTGGCGCCGTGGATCAGCAGTTTCACCGGTTCGCTCATGCGCTCAGGCTAGCGGCAGCGGCCAGCCGCCCACAAGGGGCTTACCTGTCTTGCGTAGGAGCGGCGTCAGCCCGAGTTCTTTGGGAGGTTCTAGATATCCGACAACAGCAGGAACTCGCGGCTGACGCCGCTCCTACACGAGGCCGATGCGTCAATCGCCCTGGTCGGGGTCGCGCACGACCTCTGCGCTTTCCGGCAGCGGTCCGGCGGCGAAGGCGGCCCGCATCTGCGCATCGTTGCGCAGGCCCTCCCACTTCGCCACGACCATCGTGGCCACGCCGTTGCCGATGAAATTGGTGATCGCGCGCGCCTCGGACATGAACCGGTCCACGCCCAGCACCAGGGCCACACCTTCTACCGGGACTTTTCCGCCCAGCGCGGCCAGGGTCGCGGCGAGGGTCACGAAACCCGAGCCGGTTACGCCGGCCGCACCCTTCGAGGTCAGCAGCAACACCCCGATCAGGGTCAGCTCCTCGCCCAGGGTGAGGTCCACGCCCACCGCCTGGGCAATGAAGATCGCGGCCATGGTCAGGTAGATGCAGGTTCCGTCCAGGTTGAAGGAGTAACCGGTCGGCACGACCAGGCCCACCACCGCGCGGTCGCAGCCGACGTCCTCCAGACGGTTGAGCAGGCGCGGCAGCGCGGATTCCGAACTCGACGTGCCCAGCACCAGCAGCAGCTCGCCGCGGATGTACTTGATGAATTGCCACAGCGAGAAGCCGGACAGCCGCGCCACCAGTCCGAGCACCACGAACACGAACGCAAAACAGGTCAGGTACACCGAAGCCAGCAGCCAGCCGAGCGAGGCGAGCGAACCCAGGCCGAACTTGCCGATGGTGAAGGCCATCGCACCGAACGCACCGATCGGCGCCAGCCGCATGATCATGCCGACGATGTTGAAGAACACGTGCGACAGGTCTTCGGCGATGTCCAGCATGCGCTGGCCCACCCTGCCCATCTGGGTGAGCGCCACGCCGGTAAGGATGGCCACCAGCAGCACCTGCAGCAGCTTGCCCTCGGTGAACGCGGACAGGAAATCGTGCGGGATGATGTCGAGCAGAAAGGGGATCGTGCCCTGCTCGTGCGCGGCCTGCTGGTACTGGGAGACGCCCGAGGCATCGATCTGCGCCGGATCGATGCCCATGCCGG
The DNA here is from genome assembly GCF_022662495.1 of Lysobacter sp. M2-1. GTDB lineage: Bacteria > Pseudomonadota > Gammaproteobacteria > Xanthomonadales > Xanthomonadaceae > JAKPBU01. The sequence continues at coordinate 394,505 of NZ_JAKPBU010000005.1, read as the reverse complement.
CGCCGGGCCTGACCAGGTTGGCCACCACCAACCCGATTACCAGGGCCAGGGTGGTGAGCACCTCGAAATAGATCAGCGCCTTGAGCCCGATCTTGCCGACATGTCTCAGGTCCCCGATCTTGGCGATGCCGGCAACAATGGTCAGGAAGATCACGGGGGCGATGATCATCTTCACGAGCTTGATGAAGCCATCGCCCAACGGCTTCATCTGCTGGCCGAGCTCGGGCCGGAACTGGCCCAGCACGATGCCGATCGCGATCGCGATCAGCACCTGGACGTAGAGGTTCTTCCACCAGCCTTTCGCCATGCTGGCGAGGCTAGCATGCGTAGGTCGGGGCTACGTCCCCGACGGATGCGTGGTGCCGCGCGGGGCGTGATGTCTCGTACGCGTAACCGGGAAGCGTCGGCCGCGTAGGGCCGACCTACGACACCATGCGATCCCAGAACCCCTTCACCCCATCGATGAAGGTGCTGGATCGGGGCGAATGGCGACGCGCGCCTTCGCCGCTGAAGGTCGCTTCGAACTTGTCCATCAGATCGCGCTGTTCGGCGGTGAGATTGACCGGGGTTTCCACCACCACCTTGCAGTACAGGTCGCCGGGCGCGCGGCTGCGCACGGACTTGACGCCCTTGTCGCGCAGGCGGAAGACCTTGCCGGTCTGGGTCTCGGCGGGAATGCGGATTTCGGCCTCGCCGCCCAGCGTGGGGACGCGCACCGTATCGCCGAGCGCAGCCTGGGAGATGCGAATCGGCACCTCGCAATGCAGGTCGTCGCCATCGCGCTCGAAGATCTCGTGCGGGCGTACCCGCACTTCCACGTACAGGTCTCCGGGCGGTGAGCCCGCAGGCCCCGCCTCGCCCTCGCCGGCCAGGCGGATGCGGTCTCCGCTGTCCACGCCTGCCGGGATCTTGACCGACAGGATCTTCTCTTCCTCGACCCGGCCGTTGCCGTGGCAGATCTTGCACGGGTTGGCGAAGGTCTTGCCGCGGCCGCCGCAGTGCGGACACGGCTGCTGCATGGTGAAGATGCCGCGCTGCATGCGCACCTGGCCACGGCCGTGGCAGGTGGCGCAGGTGTCGAGCTTGCCGTCTTCCGAACCGGTGCCCTTGCACGGCTCGCAGGCCGCGAGCGTGGGCAGCTCGATGCGCTTCTCGACGCCGGCGACGGCCTCCTCGAGATCGAGCTCCATCACATAGCCCACGTCGGCGCCGCGGCGCGGGCCACGCGAGGCACCGCCACCAAAGATGTTGCCGAAGATGTCGCCGAAGATGTCGCCGACGTCGTGGAAGCCCGGCCCGGCGTTGCCGCCGCCCATCCCGTGCTCGAACGCAGCGTGCCCGTGCTGGTCGTACATGCGGCGCTTGCCGCCGTCGGACAGCACTTCGTAGGCCTCCTTGCACTCCTTGAACTTCTCGAGCGCGTCGGTATCCGCAGAATTGCGGTCCGGGTGGTACTTCATCGCGCAGCGGCGATAGGCCTTCTTCAGCTCATCCTCGCTCGCGTTGCGCGCGACGCCGAGGACTTCGTAGTAATCGCGCTTGCTCATCGCCGCCTGCTCATTTGCAACCTGCCTTCCTCAACACAACGGGCAGGACCTGCCTGCCCGTTGTCAGCTGCCATCGTCGATCAGGCCTGCTTGTCGTCGTCTTTCACTTCGGTGAACTCGGCGTCGACAACGTCCTCGCCCTTGGCGGATGAGGATGCGCCTGCACCACCCTGGCCTTCCGTGCCCGGCTGCTGGGCGGCGGCGGCCGCTGCGAACAGCGCCTGCGCCGCTTCTTCCAGTGCCTTGCTCTTGGCCTCGATCTGGGCCTTGTCGTCGCCCTTCATCGCGGTCTCGACCTCGGCGATCGCGCCCTCGGCGCGCCCGATCAGCTCGCCTCCGACCTTGTCGCCGTTGTCCTTGATCGCGCTGCGGGTCGCATGCACCAGCGCGTCGGCCTGGTTGCGGGCGTTGACCAGCTCATGGAACTTCTTGTCCTCCTCGCGATGGGCCTCGGCGTCCTGCACCATCTTCTGGATCTCGTCGTCCGACAGGCCCGAGCCCGCCTTGATCTCGACCTTCTGTTCCTTTCCGGTCTTCTTGTCCTTGGCAGTGACGTGGACGATGCCATTGGCGTCGATGTCGAAGGAGACCTCGATCTGCGGCATGCCGCGCGGAGCGGAATCGATACCGGTCAGATCGAAGCGGGCCAGCGACTTGTTGTAGCGGGCCTGTTCGCGCTCGCCCTGCAGCACGTGCACGGTTACCGCGGACTGGTTGTCCTCGGCGGTGCTGAAGGTCTGCGAGGCCTTGGTCGGGATGGTGGTGTTCTTGTCGATGATTTTGGTGAACACGCCACCCAGGGTCTCGATGCCCAGGCTCAGCGGGGTCACGTCGAGCAGCAGCACGTCCTTGACGTCGCCCTGCAGCACGCCACCCTGGACCGCGGCGCCCACGGCGACCGCCTCGTCCGGGTTCACGTCCTTGCGCGGCTCCTTGCCGAAGAACTCGGCCACGGCCTGCTGCACCTTGGGCATGCGGGTCTGGCCGCCGACCAGGATCACCTCGCTGATGTCGCTCGAGCGCAGGCCGGCATCGTTCAGCGCCACGCGGCACGGCTCGATGGTCTTCTTCACCAGATCGTCGACCAGCGACTCCAGCTTGGAGCGGGTCAGCTTGATGTTGAGGTGCTTCGGACCCGAGGCATCCGCGGTCACGTACGGCAGGTTGACGTCGGTCTGCTGCGAGCTGGACAGCTCGATCTTGGCGCGCTCGGCCGCATCCTTCAGGCGCTGCAGCGCCAGCGGATCCTTGCGCAGGTCGATGCCCTGCTCCTTCTGGAACTCGTCGACCAGATAGTCGATGACGCGCTTGTCGAAGTCCTCGCCGCCCAGGAACGTGTCGCCGTTGGTGGACAGCACTTCGAACTGCTTCTCGCCGTCGACTTCGGCGATCTCGATGATCGACACGTCGAAGGTGCCGCCGCCCAAGTCGTAGACCGCGATCTTGCGGTCGCCACCGGCCTTGTCCAGGCCGTAGGCGAGTGCCGCGGCGGTGGGCTCGTTGATGATGCGCTTGACGTCGAGTCCGGCGATCTTGCCGGCGTCCTTGGTCGCCTGGCGCTGGCTGTCGTTGAAGTAGGCCGGCACGGTGATGACCGCTTCGGTCACGGTCTCGCCCAGATAGGCCTCGGCGGTCTTCTTCATCTTCTCGAGGATGCGCGCGGAAACTTCCTGCGCGGACAACTTCTTGCCGTCGCTGGTCGCGACCCAGGCATCGCCGTTGTCGTGCTCGACAATCGCATAGGGCACCAGGTCCAGGTCCTTCTTGACTTCGGCATCGCTGAACTTGCGCCCGATCAGGCGCTTCACCGCGTAGAACGTGTTCTTGGGATTGGTTACCGCCTGGCGCTTGGCCGAGGCGCCGACCAGGACCTCGCCGTCCTTGGTGTAGGCCACGATCGAAGGCGTGGTGCGGTCGCCTTCGGAATTCTCGATCACGCGGGTCTTGCCGCCCTCCATGATCGCCACGCACGAATTGGTCGTGCCCAGGTCGATGCCGATGATCTTGCCCATGATGCTGCTCCCTCTCGATTGCTTATGTGTGCGGGCGCCGCTGCGCCGATGTGCGGTATTTAGGGGTTCGGGTGGTCGATTCAAGGGCCGGGGCCCAGCCGCGTGCGCCTGTGTCGCAGGACGGCAGGCCTGCCTCGCTCAGGGCAAAAGGCCGCACCTTCGAATCGACACCCGTTCCCGCTGCGCTAGTCCTTTGCCACCACCACCAGCGCCGGACGCAGGAGGCGATCATTCAGCACATAGCCCTTCTGGAAGGTCTGGGCTACCGCGCCAGGTGGGACGCCTTCGGCTTCGACCACGCTCATGGCCTGGTGACGCTCGGGGTCGAAACTGTCGCCGGAAGCCGGGGCGATTTCGCTCAGCCCGTTCTTCTCGGCGATGGTGTGCAGCTGCTTCAGGGTGAGCTCCAGGCCGGCGCGCAGCGGATCGTTCTGGGCGGCGTTCGCCAGCCCGGCTTCCATGCTGTCGAACAGCGGCAACAGCTCGCCCAGCAGGCGCTCGTTGGCGAACCTGCGGGCGTTGTCGACGTCGCGCGCCAGGCGCTTGCGCTGGTTCTCCAGGTCGGCGCGCTCGAGCAGCGATTGCGCCCGGAGCTGCTCGAGCTCGCCCTTCAGCGCCTCGATCTGGTCCTCAAGGCTGTCCTGGGCGGCAGTGGCAGCACCGTCGGTTTGGGGCAAGCCCTCTTCGTCGGCCGCGGGATCGGTCGTATGGTTCATCGGTCGCGAGCTTCCAGGCGGTCGGTCGGCCGCCCAACCCCGTCCCTATGAGGGCTGCCCTTCCGGATTCAAGGCGCCACCCAGGACATCGGCGGCCGCCTGCACCAGCGGGATGACCCGCTCGTAGGCCATGCGCGTGGGGCCGATCACCCCCAGCACCCCGAGCACCTTGCCGCCCGATGCGTAGGGCGCGGTCACCAGCGACACGCCTTCCAGCGGTGCCAGCCCGGTTTCCTCGCCGATGAAGATCCGCACGCCCGGCGCGCGGATGGTGCGTTCGAGCAGCTGCAGGATCTCGCGCTTGCGGGCGAAGGCCTCGAACAGTTCGCGCAGGCGATCCAGGTCCGAGAGGTCCTGCACCCCGATCAGCCGGTTCTGCCCGGCCAGCAGGATGTCCTCCGCCCCCGTGCTGCCGGCTGCCAGCGCCTGCTCGGCCAGCTCCACGCTGCTTTCCAGCAGCCTGCCCATCTCGTCGCGGGCATTGCGCAGCTCATGCAGCAAGCTGGCGCGGATCTCGGTCAGCGGCCGACCGGCGAAGTGCTGGTTCAGGTAGTTGGAGACCTTTTCCAGCTCGCCTGCGTCGAACAACCTCCGTGTATGGATGATCCGGTTCTGCACGTCGTTGTCGGCGAACACCAGGATCGCAAGCACCCGCTGGCCATCCAGCGGCACGAAGTCGATGTGCCGGAACGCGAACTGTTCGCGCTTGGGTGCACTGACCACGCCCACGAAATGGGTCATGGCCGAGAGCAGCTCGGAGGCGTTTCCGAGCAACGACTGGGTGCTGGTGCCGCTGGCGATTTCGCTGCGCAGTCGCGCCAGTTCGGCCTCGCGCAGCGGCTTGACCTGCAACAGCGAGTCGACGAACACCCGGTAGCCCTGCACGGTGGGGACGCGCCCGGCCGACGTGTGCGGCGCGCTCAGCAGCCCGATGTCTTCCAGGTCGGCCAGGATGTTGCGGATCGTGGCCGGGCTGACGTCCAGGCCGGCGTGCCGCGCCAGGGTCTGCGACCCGACCGGCTCGCCATCGTGGATGTAGCGGCCGATCAGGGTGCGCAGCAGCTGTCGCGCCCGGGGATCGAGCCGGTCGGGGGCGGTGCCGCTGTCGTCGCGCCTGCTGCGAATCATGGATGGCATATATGCCGACCACGCTGCCGGCGCAAGCCGACGCCCACCTCGGCTCAGGCACAATTCCAACCGCATGCTGACCCAACTATCCATCCGCGACTTTGCCGTCGTCCGCGCTGCCGAGCTGGAGTTCGGGCCTGGCCTCACGGTGATTTCCGGCGAAACCGGCGCCGGCAAGTCGTTGCTGGTCGATGCGCTGGGCTTCCTGTCCGGCCAGCGTGCCGACAGCGGCATGGTCCGGCACGGGGCGGAGCGCGCCGAGTTGTCCGCGCAGTTCGACCTGATCGACGCGCCGTCGGCTCGCGATTGGCTGAACGAGCAGGACATGCTAGACGACGCCAGCAGCAGGGAGTGCCTGCTGCGTCGCACCCTGCGCGCCGATGGTGGTTCGCGCGCGTGGATCAACGGCCGCCCGGCGACCCTGGCGCAGCTGGCCGCACTGGCTGCATGCCTGGTCGAAATCCATGGGCAGCACGAACATCAGGCATTGCTGTCGAAGGCGGCGCAGCTCGCGCTGCTGGATGATTTCGGCGGCCACGGCGCGGCGCTCGCCGCAGTCCGCGACGCCGCAACGACCTGGAGCGCCCTGCTGCGCGAGCGCGAACACCTGTCCGGCCAAGGAGATGTGAGCGACCGCATCGCCCTGCTCGAACACCAGCTGGGCGAACTCGAACGCGAAACCCTTGAGCCCGATGCCATCGCCGAACTGGTGGCCGCGCATCGCCGCCAGGCGCATGCGGCGGCGTTGATCGCTGCCTGCGAATCCGCAGCCACTGGCCTGGGCGACGACGACGGCTCTGGAATCGGCAGCCTGCTGCAGCGGGTTCGCGGCGACCTGGCCCGGGTCAGCGAACACGAAGCCCGGCTGGGCGAGGTCGAAGCCATGCTCGAAGCCGCGTCGATCCAGCTCGACGAGGCCCTGCTCCTGCTCGAGCGGGTCCGCGACGACCTGGACCTGGACCCTGCCCGCTTCGACGAACTCGATCAGCGCCTGGGCCGCCTGCATGAGCTGGGACGCAAGCACCGCGTCGCGCCCGACGCGCTGGCCGGGATGCGCGACGCCGTCTGTGCAGAGCTCGAAGCCCTGTGCGGCGCGGGCGAGCGCCTGGTGGCGCTCGACGCGGAAATCGACGCCGCTGCGGCGCGCTGGCGCGATGCCGCGCAGGTCCTGACGGACGCCCGGAAACAGACCGCGGCCACCCTGGGACAGCGCACCACGGCCTTGATCGGCGAACTAGGCATGGGTGGCGGACGCTTCGAGATCGCGGTCGAACCCGCCAATCGCGATCGCCCCGACCCGCACGGCGCCGAGCGGGTGGAATTCCTGGTCTCCGCCAATGCCGGCCAGCCCCCGCGCCCGCTGCGCAAGGTCGCTTCTGGCGGCGAACTTTCACGGATCTCCCTCGCGATCGAGGTTGCCGCGCTCGGCCACGACCTGGTCCCGACCATGGTGTTCGACGAAGTCGATTCGGGCATCGGCGGTGCCGTCGCCGAGATCGTCGGCCAGAAGCTGCGCGCCCTGGGCGCGCAGCGGCAGGCGCTGTGCGTGACCCACCTGCCGCAGGTGGCCGCGCAAGGACATGCGCATTACCGGGTGAGCAAAGCCGAAGCCTCCGGCATGACCCAGAGCGCGGTCGTGGTGCTGGATGGCGGTGCCCGCGCCGAGGAACTGGCCAGGATGCTCGGTGGCGTGGAGGTCAGCCGCGAAGCGCGCGCTGCAGCCAGGCGCCTGCTGCAAAACGCACGTTGAGCGCGATGCAGGCGCGCTCCTGCCGATCGGCGCTCTTTCGCGAATGCAACCCCGCGCAGCGCCTCAGCGCTTCTTGCGCACGTACAGGACCAGCGAATGGTCCTCGATCTGGTAGCCGTGGCGCGTGGCGATCTCGGCCTGCAGGCGCTCGATCTCGTCGCTCTGGAATTCGATCACCTTGCCCGTGTCCATGTCGACCATATGGTCGTGGTGCTCGCCGCGGTCCAGCTCGTAGACCGCGTGTCCGCCCTCGAAATTGTGCTTGAGCACCAAGCCGGCCGCCTCGAACTGGGTCAGGACCCGGTATACCGTCGCCAGACCGATCTCCTCGCCGTTCTCCAGCAGGTGCCGGTAGATGTCCTCGGCGGTCATGTGCCGCGGCCGGGTCTGTTCCAGCAGGTCCAGGATCCGCATCCGCGGGTGCGTGACCTTCAGGCCGGCCTTGCGCAGTTCTTGCGATTCCATCGTGGCTCCGTTGCGGGGCAACGCCCGCTAAACAGCGGTCGCTGCAGGCCGCGAATGCAAGCCTGCAGTGTATCATCCGCGGGTTTCCGCACCGACCCCAACGCATGCGCAAGTTCCTGCCCCAGATCGCACTCGTCGCCCTCCTGGCGTCCGCCACCGCCGGCTGCGGCATCCTGTACAAGCAGCCGATCTACCAGGGCAATTTGCTGGAGAAGGCACAGGTCGACCAGTTGCAGGCCGGCATGAGCAAGCAGCAGGTCGACGCGCTGATCGGCTCGCCGTCGATCGCCGATCCGTTCCACCACGATCGCTGGGACTACACCGCCACCGAGCGCACCGACCGCCGCGGCACCACCCAGGTCAAGAACATGACCCTGTGGTTCGAAAACGACGCGCTGGCCAAGTGGGAAGGCGAGTACTTCCCCGAGCAGGACCAGGAACTGTCGACGTTAGTGATCCGCAAGTTCGGCCGCAATCTCGCCAAGGACGACAAGGACAAGCGTCGCGCACGCTAGTTCCGGCCGCGCTGCGTTCGTTCAAACCGTGTCGGTGCCCTGCCCTGACCGCGCCCCAGCGCGGCGCCGGCGTGCTTCCTTGGGATCGGCCTGCAGCGGGCCGAGCAGTTCCACCCGGTCGCCTTCGCGCAGTCGGTGCGTCGGCTCGACCCGTTCGCCGAATACGGCCAGGCCTGCGACCCCGCCACAGTCGATTCCGCTGAGGGCGATCGCTTCCGCGACGGTGGCTCCGTCGGCAAGTTCCATTTGCCGGCTGTCGTACCGGCGCGGCCATGCACGCACGACTTCGACCTTCATGCGACTCAGGCCTTGCGGTCGGCCACGCGGACGAAATCGTCGACCATGCGATCGGCAAGCGCCTGCATGCCCAGGCTCAACGCCGGCAGCAGCAGCAGGCTCTGCGGCTCGAAGTCGAGGGTCAGCGTGACTTTGCAGGCCGACTCGTCGAGCGCATGGAACTGCCAGCGCCCGTCGAGCCGCCTGAACGGGCCGTCGCGCAGCCGCATGTCGATGTGATGCGGCGGCGAAAGGGTGTTTTCGGTCGTGAACCAGGTATGGAAGCCTCCAAGACCCAGATCCAGGCGCGCGACGACCCGCTCCTCATCGGCATGCACGATCTCCGCCGCTTCGCACCAGTCGAACCGGCGCGGGTAGGCGGCAACGTCGTTGACCAGTGCGAACATGCGGGTTGCGGAGTGCTCGACCAGGGCGCTGCGCTGGATCTTCGGCATCGATCGATTGGCCCGGGTGAGTCGATTCGGTGACAATGGCCGCGATGGCCAAGCAATCGGGCAAGGATAAGGGAAAGAACGGCGCGGGCGGGACCATCGCGCTGAACAAGCGTGCGCGCCACGATTACCACCTCGAGGAGAGATTCGAAGCCGGCCTGGCCCTGCAGGGATGGGAACTCAAGGCGATTCGCGCTGGCCGCGCACATATCGGCGAGAGTTATGCAGTGGTCCGCGATGGCGAACTGTTCCTGTTCGGTTCGCAGATCACGCCCCTGATCTCCGCTTCCAGCCACGTCGTGGCCGACGACCGCCGCACGCGCAAGCTGCTGCTGCATCGGCGCGAGATCGACCAGCTGGTCGGCAAGGTGCAGCGCGACGGCTACACCGTGGTGCCGACATCGCTCTACTGGAAAGGCAACAAGGTCAAGGCGGAACTGGCGCTGGCCAAGGGCAAGCAGGCGCACGACAAGCGCGATGCGAGCAAGGAGCGGGATTGGGAACGGGAAAAGCAACGAGTCATGCGCCGGCATAACCGCGACGCCTGAGAACAACCCATCCCGGCGAGCGTGCGGCGACGCGCGCTGCGGCATTCCGGCGCACTGGAAGCATCAGCTACGCGGGCAGGGTCGCATCGCGGATTCGCGGCGCAGCCTATTCGGCAACCGGGGCCTGGGGCAGTCCGAACACGAACGTGGCACCCTTCCCCACTTCGCCTTCGGCACGGATGGCTCCGCCGTGCCGTTCGACGACCCGTTTGACCGATGCCAGGCCGATGCCGTGACCGGCGTATTCGGCTTGGGTATGCAGGCGCTGGAACGGCCGGAACAGCTTGGCGGCGTATTCCGTGGCGAACCCGGCGCCGTTGTCGCGGACGAAGAATTCTCCCTCGCCATTCCTGCCGACCTCGATCCGCGCATCCTTGCACGCGCGGGTGAACTTCCAGGCATTTCCCATCAGGTTGTCCATCAGGTTGCGCAACAGCGCGGGATCGCCGTGCGCGACCAGGCCCGGTGCGATGTCGAAGGCGACCTGGCGCGATGGCTCGCTGTTGCGCAGTTCCGCGGCGATATCGTGTGCCATCGCGGTCAGGTCGACTTGCGCATACTTCAGTTCACCACGGGACACGCGCGACATCTTCAGCAGCGCGTCGATCAGGTCGCTCATCCGCGCGCTCGCGCTGCGGATGCGTTTCAGGTAATCCTGGCCGCTGACGTCGATCGAATCCCGGTAACGCTCGCTCAGCAAGCGGCTGAATCCGTCGATTGAACGCAACGGCGCACGCAGGTCGTGGGACACGCTGTATGCGAACGCCTCCAGCTCCTGGTTGGCATGGCTGAGCTCGCGCGTACGCAGCGCAACGCGTGCTTCCAGGGTGCGGTTGAGCGCCTGTACCCGGGCTTCCGCGCGCATCCGCTCGGTCACGTCTTCGACCTGGACCAGGCTGGCGAAGTGCTCTCCCACCTCGCCCGGCACCATCGCAAAGGTCAGGCTGGCATGGCGCACGTCGCCGTCGCTGCGGCGCAGGCGGCGGGTCACGCGATAGGCGCCTTCGGACAGCGCCTCGCGTTCGACCGTGCGCATGGTGTCGTATTCGCCGTCGACGAAGTGCTGGCCCAGCGTGGTGCCGACCAGCGCCTGCTCGTTGATGCCCAGGATCTGGCCCATGGCCGGGTTGGCCTCGACGATCCGGCCATCGCGGTCGAGCAGCGCCTTGCCGATGGCGGAGTAGCGCATCGCACTCCGGAAGCGTTGCTCGCTGCGTCGATACGAAGCGCTCATCTGTGCCGCGAGGGCTTCTGCGCGCGACTGGGTCCGCGCCAGGTTGAGGGCGATCCCGAACAACAGCAACGAGCCAAGCAAGCCTCCGAGCAGGGTCGTCCGCAATCCCGGGATCGTATTGCGGACTTCAGCCATTGGCTCCGACTCGAAGTCGACGCGCCAGTGGCGTCCCATGATGTCCAACCGCAAGCTCTGCACGAACGCCGGGCGCATCGAGTCGTCGAGCTCGCCCGCTCGTTCCCCCAGGAAGTCCTGGTCCGCGTAGACGAGGCGCCCCTCACCGTCGGTCGCATCCACGATCCGCAGCTGGCTGGCCCGCTCGAATGCCTGCAGCGCGGCCCGTACGAAGCCCGCCGCGTCGACTTCGATGAACACCCAGCCACGCAGATCCTGGAGATGCGGTCCGTCCCGTCCCGGGGCGTAGACCGGGGCAAACACGACGAACTCGCGTGCCGGATCGTCTTCCGCCGCCAGGATCGGGGGGACCGGAGCGCTGATGCGCAGTTCACCCGTGGTCGCCGCCTGTTCCATGGCGTGCCGGCGACCCGGGTGCGCCGCGAGGTCGATGCCTGAAATGCCCTTGTTGGCGCCCTGCTCGGGCGCGGCGTACAGGACCAGCGCGTGGCGTCCCTGGGCATCGGTGAAGTCCGGGGTCGATGCGCCCCACACCACACCGGGCAGCGCCTGGCGCAGGGCGTCGAGCTGCTGCGCGTTGACGTCGAGGGCGAACCCCAGCGCCTGCACAGAGGGGAACCGCCTGACCATGTCCAGGCCGGCGACATAACGCTGCCACTGCTCGCGACTGGGCAGCGGCAGCGATGTCTGCAGCGATGCGCCGCCGCGTACCAGCAGCTCGAAGTTGATGATCCGCTGCTGCAGCAGGCGCAGCACCTGGCGGTTGGTGCTCTGGAAATCGGCCTCGGCAGTGCGCAGGCCGCGTTCCTGCATGTTGTGCCAGTAGACCAGCACGAGCAGCAGCGATGCCACGAGCACCACCGTGGCCAGCGCATGGCTGATCCAGCCGTGCCGCGCCGCCGGCGGCGCCTGTTCGGGCGGTTCCAGATTGCTGGGCATTTGCGCAGGATAGCGGCTCGCGGGTGCACCGCCTCCGAGGCTGAACCGTCGGCGATTCCAGCCGTCGGTTCCCTTGTGCCGGCGCCGCCCGCCCCTATACTCGTCGGGTCAGCGCTTTTGTTGTTCCCCGGGGGTGCACCTGGCTTCGACGGGGGTTGCGAAATCGCCTGGCGCATGCCGAGGGGGCAGCTTTCCTCGTAAATCCAGCGGCAAACTTCTAGTTGCCAACGACGACAACTACGCTCTGGCCGCTTAAGGCCTAGCCCCGAAACTGCTTGTGTCCGTGTTCGCAGCGTAGGGTCATTATCACGGAATCGCCGGAGGCGGCTGCCTGTCAGCCTCCGGTCAACTCAAAACAGGCTGGTTCCCGGATGCGCTTCGCGCGCCGTGCTGTCCGGGGGCGAGACCTAACGGAGCGCTAAGCATGTAGTGCCGGGGATGGAGTGCCTTCGGACGGGGGTTCGATTCCCCCCACCTCCACCATCCAATGACGTCCATGGGCGTCCAGTCAAAGGCCGAAGATTCCGCTAAAACGGGTCTTCGGCCTTTCTGTTTCCGGGAATCACAACCACTCCATCAGGAACCAGGCCGCGATCGTGGCGCCAGGCGGCAACCACGCCGGTTCGATGTTGAATCCATCCGGTGGACCGCTCTGTGGCTCGAAGCAGGTGGCATGCGCCACTTCGTCATACACCACCCAGTGACTGCAGCTGGACGTGAGTCGCAGGCTCTGCCCGCTGCGGTGGATCAGCACCGGACGGCGGTTGATGAAGCAGTCGTCCCATGGACCAGGGTCGGGCTGTGCCAGGGGACGCGTGGCGATGCCTTCTGCGTCGCGCGGATACATGTGCGTCGGCGAGAACTCGACCCGGTCGGGCTTGCGGAACCACGGATGCCAGCCGATCACGACGGGCATCGCAAGCGCGCCGGCGCTGACCGACAGCGACATCCTCAGCTGGCGATCGCCTGCCTCGATGCGCTGAAAGCAGGTGCCGCCGAACGGCCAGCGCTCGTCCACGGGCAATGCCAGCGAGAGCTCGGCATGGCTGGGCGAATGCGCTTCGACCCGCCATGGCAGTCCGAACGCGACCCCATGGATCGCATGACCATCGAGGTTGAGAGGAAGCTGGTAGTTGCGGTCGCGGAAAGCGAATCTTCCATGACGGATGCGACCCGCCCAGGGCGCCATGGGATAGCACCCCCAGGCGATCATCGCGCTCTGGCCTGCGCTACCGTCCACCAGCCAGTCGGTCCCTTCCCAAGTGATCTGCGCAAGGCGTCCACCCGCCTGCGCTGCGATGTCGACGGCAAGCGGCCCTTGGCCAATCGTCGTCAACGGCCCCGGTGGGAACGGGATCATTGCGCCGGAAGGAGGCGCTTCGGACTGGTGATCAAGCTCCATGAAGTCAGGATTCCGCATGTTTTGTGCAGCGATCGGTGAACTTGCTCGATGGCAGATCGGCCCGTTCGAGCTTCCGCTTACCGCAACCCGGATCGGGCTTCGGCGCGGCAGCAGACTCTAGCAGCGAACGCTGCAATGGGTCCGCTGCAATACACATCGCCGCCATGGCGCCGCTGAAACATGCCGTCGACGGCCTCGTTCCGCGCCCATTCGGAGGCGGTACCCAAACGAAGAACGGGCCGCAAGCGGCCCGTTCTGTTTTTGCGTGTAACGAGTCGGGTCAGCCCTGCATCGGCACCAGGGTGATCTCGACCCGGCGGTTCTGCGCGCGGCCGGATTCGGTGTCGTTGCTGGCCACTGGACGGGTTTCACCGGCACCGCTCACGACCATGCGGCTGCTGGCGACGCCGCGGCTGCCCAGATAGCCGGCGACCGCATTGGCGCGATTCTGCGACAGGGTCATGTTGTAGGCGTCGGTGCCCTTGCTGTCGGTATGTCCAGTGACCTCGATCCGGGTCTGGTTGTACTCGTTCAACGTATTGGCGAGGTTATCCAGCACCGGGCGGAACTCGGGCTTCAGATCGGCCCGGTCGAAGTCGAACGTGATGCCACTGGGCATGTTGAGGGTGATGTTGTCGCCCTGGCGTCCAACCTCGACGCCGGTACCCTCCATCTGCCGGCGCAACGCGGCTTCCTGGCGATCCTGGTATGCGCCCACGCCGGCACCGATCGCGGCGCCCGCTGCGGCACCGACGGTGGCGCGCTGGCGGCGTTCGGTGGCATCGCCGCCGCTCGCGGCACCGAGCACCGCGCCCGCAACCGCGCCGATCGCGGCGCCACGTCCGGTGCGGTTCGGATCATTCGGATCGCTGGTCTGGCCGGTGTAGGTCGCGCAGCTGGTGAGCAGCAGCGCGCCGGCGATGGCGGCGGTCAGGCCGGTGTATGCGAACTTGTTCATGGGGAGCTCCTCGTCGTTCGGGGGCGGCCCGGTTACGGGCCGGTTGCAAGCGGCGACAAGCTAAACACGGGTCCATGAGCGAAGAGTGACGGGGCGCCGCCTATCGCAAGGCCGCGTTCAGGCACCGTCCATGACCGCTTCCGCGTCGACCGAATCGAACGGGCGTTCCCAGTCCGACATCAGCGCCAGATACAGCAGCTTGTCGAATTCCGGTCCGAAACGACGGATGACCGCATCCGGATCGGGAATGAGCTTTGCGTCGGCGATCAGGCCGAAGTGGACGCAGTTGTCGTAGCTCAGGATCGAGATCCCCAGGCCGATCGAACCGGTCTGCGGCACCCAGAACATCAGCTCCCGGATCGGAATCCCGGCGAGATATAGCGGCTGCTGCGGCCCGGGCACATTGGTCGCCACGGCCGTGGCCTTGCGGCTGAAAAGCTCCAGGGCGACTTCCTGCAACGCTTGAGGTGCCATCCCCAAGGCGGCGAGGAGTCCAAATGCAACAATGGCTTGGCGCGAATTCTTCAATTGATTCATGCACTCGGCGACGCGCTCCAGCCGGCGCACGGGATTGGCCTCGCCTACCGGCAGGTCCAGGAACACCAGACCGAAGTGGTTGCCCAGCTTGCGGGCGTGCTCCAGCGGACGCAGGTTGACCGGCACGGTCGCGCGCAGGGTCATGCCGGCGACGTCGTCGCCACGTTCGAGCATGTAATCGCGCAGCGCACCTGCGGCGGCGGCCATCAGCACGTCGTTGACCGTGCAGCCGCAGGCACGGCCGACCGCCTTCACCTCGTCCAGGTCCAGCGGCGGCGCCCAGGCGACGCGCTTGCTGACGCCCAGCCGGCCGCGCAGCATCGACGGCGGATCGTCCGGCAGAGCCAGCGCCACCAGCAGTTCCCGCGCGATCTCGCCGCCCTCTTTCGCCAGCATCGCCGCAAGGCTCGGGTCCTGCACCATCTCCATGCCCTTGCCGAGCATCTTGCCGCCGAGCCTGGTATAGCGCTCGATCGCGCCGACCCGCCGCGCGACCCCGGCACCGTCATCCTTGAGCCAGGTTTTGGCCAGCGGCCTGGCCTTGTGCGCATCGGCGGAGGTATCGGTCAGCGACAGCAGCACCTGGATCAGGGCGATGCCGTCGGCATAACAATGATGGATGCGCACCACCAGCGCCGATCCGCCCTGGTAGTGCTCGACCAGATGGAACTGCCAGAGCGGCCGACTCTTGTCGAGCGGACTGGAGGCGAGCTGGCTGACGAATTTCTCCAGCGCCCGCTTCTCCGATCCGGCCGTGTTGCCGCGCGCCGGCAGTGCCGAAAGCCGCACATGCCAGTCCAGGTCGAAATGCTCGTCGTCCTGCCAGGACGCGCCTGCGGGCGCATCGACCGGTTTGCAGCGGAAGCGCGGATAGGCGTCGACGAAGCGGCGCTGGATGACCTTCCGCAGGCGCGCAACCGGCATGCGCTCGGCGAGCATCAGCACGCCGGTGATCATCATCGGATTGGTCGGCCGCTCCATGCGCAGCCAGGCGGTGTCGACCCGCGACATCGGTTCGCGCCTGCTCCTGCGCGGTGCGGTTCCTGCCGTGGCCATGCCGGTCTCCTCGAGGCTGGCGCGAGTGAATCACGCGGGCGCGAAGAGCGTCAACGCGAGCGCACCCATTGAGCCGGGCAGACCACAGGGTTCTCGTCGCCCACCTTCGGGATCACGGACGTGCCCGTGCAACTGCCACCGCGCCTATCGCGAAGCCTGATACGCCGCCAAAGCCTCAGCGCGACCCTGCTCCAGATCGACGATCGGCCTGGCCGGATAGCGCGGCGCGAGCGTTGCGGCGAGTGCAGCATGGGTCCACGGCGCGAACCGCGCTTGCGGCGGAAGTCTCGCCAGTTCGGGCACCCAGCGCGCGATGTAGTCGCCGTGCGGATCGAATTTGCGGGCCTGGGCAACCGGATTGAAGACCCGGAAGTATGGAGAGGTATCCGCGCCCGTGCCCGCGATCCACTGCCAGCCGAGGGTGTTGTTGGCCAGGTCCGCGTCCAGCAGCGTGTCCCAGAACCAGCGCGCACCCTCCAGCCAGTGCTGGCGCATGTGCTTGCACAGCCAGCTGCCCACGAGCATGCGCACGCGGTTGTGCATCCATCCGGTCTGCCACAGCTCGCGCATGCCGGCGTCGACAATCGGAACGCCGGTCAGGCCGCGCTTCCATGCCGTGAATTGGCGCGGCTCGCGCCGCGCCCATCCGAACCGGTCGAAACGCGGATTGAGATTGGCGTCGGCGGTGTGCGGAAAGTGATGCAGGAGATGATGCGCGAACTCGCGCCATCCGAGCTGGCGGACGTAAGCGTCGATTCCTGCACCGGTTCCGACCCGCCGCTCGCCCTCGATCGCCGAGACGATCCGCCACGGAGCGATCTCGCCGAAGTGCAGATGCGGCGACAGCCGTGAGGTCCCGGTCCGATCCGGGCGCTCGCGCTCACTGCGGTAATCGCGCAGCGCACCGTCGATGAACACCTCCAGAGCCTCGCGCGCGCCCTCCTCGCCGGGCGACCAGGACTCCCAGAAACCGCTGTCCCAGCCGCCGGCTGGCGCCAGCTTCAGGACTTCGAGCCCGATCCCGTCGGGGCCATCCTCGGTGTCTGGAATCTGGGTGGGCACATCGGTGCATGGAGCGAGCTGCCACTGCGCTATCGCCGTGCGCCAGAACGGCGTGAAGACCTTGTAGGGCCCGCCGGCTTTGGTTTGCAGTTCCCAGGGTTCGAACAACAGACTGCCGTTGAAGCTCTGCGCATGCAGGCCCTGGCGGCGCAATGCTGCCTTGATCGCGGTGTCGCGCTGTTCGACCGCCGGCTCGTAGCGCCGGTTCCAGTACACCGCTTCCGCATCGCAGGCGAGCGCGAGCGTCTGCAGGGTCTGCAGACTGGGACCGGCGAACAGGCGCAGCCGGCTGCCCCTGTCACGCAAACGCGCATCGAGCGCCGCCACCGAACGATGTCGCCACGCATTCGACGCAGCGCCCGGGGCCCATGCGCCTTCCTCGTCGGGCGCATGGATGTAGACGCAGACCGGCGTCTGTCCTGCCTCCAGCGCAGCCTGCAGCGCAGGGTTGTCGGCAAGGCGCAGGTCGTTGCGGAACCAGACCAGGGCGTTGGGCATGGCGCAGTATCCGGCGCCGGCGTGGATGCGGCGTCAGCAGCCGCGGGTCAGGCTTCGACGAAACGCACCCTTCGCGTGATCGAACACACCGGCTCGTAGCCGATCGTGCCGGCATCGTCGGCGATCACTTCCACGGGCAGGCCTTCGCCCCACAGCACCACCGGATCGCCCGCCTTCGCGTGCGGCTGTTTGCGCAGGTCGATGGTCATCAGGTCCATCGACACGCGGCCGATGACCGGTGCCATCTGGCCATTGACCAGCACCGGCGTGCCGGCCGGTACCCGGCGCGGGTAGCCGTCGCCATAGCCGATGGCGGCGACGCCGACCGGCATGTCTTCCGGCGTTTCCCAGGTGGCCGCATAGCCGATCCGTTCGCCGCGGGGAATGCGGTTCACCGCAAGCAGGCGCGTCGACAGGGTCATCGCAGGTTGGAGGCCGAAATCCGCACCCGACTTGCCGGCAACGACCGAAATTCCGTACAACGCGCCGCCCGGGCGCACCCAGTCGCCGTGCGCCTGCGGCCAACCGAGCACCGCGGCGGAGTTGGCCAGCGAGCGTGGTCCCGGCAAACCGGCGGTGGCCTGCTCGAACACGCGCAACTGCTCGCGGGTCTGGGCCTTCTCGAATTCGTCCGAACTGGCGAAATGGGTCATCAGCACGATCTCGCCTCCGCCGAGTGCGGCCAGGCGGGCATGCGCCTGACCCACGTCGCCGGGCGCGAAGCCCAGGCGGTGCATTCCGCTGTCGACTTTCAGCCAGCAGCGGATCGACGACGCGATCGCGGGGCCGGACTGTTCCAGCATGGCGATCTGCTCGTAGTGGTGGACCACGGTTTGCACGTTGAGGCGCTGCAGCTGCACCAGGTCCTCGGGGGCGTCGAACCCCGACAGCAATACGATCGGCTGGCTGAGCCCCTGCGCACGGATGCGCTCGGCGTCCGACAGCGCCGCGACCCCGAAGGCATCGGCGCTCGCCAGCGCGCGCGTCACGCATTCCAGGCCATGGCCATAGCCGTCGGCCTTGACCACGGCCATGACCTGGCTGGCCGGTGCACGGCGGCGGATTTCCGCCAGGTTGTGGCGTAGTGCACCGGTATGGATAGTGGCGGATGTCGGTCGGGCCATGCATGGATTCTAGCCGGTGCCTTGCGCCCGCCGACGGCGGCTGGCCCGTGCGATGGCCGTTGCACGTTGGTTCGGATCATGCCCGCCACGAGCAGCCGCAACGGCCGCAGGCGCGCGACCGGAGGGGACATGACAAGCAATGTGCGGATCGAACCGGCGGCGACCCGGATCCTCGTGTTCGAAGAGGTGTACCAGGCACGGGCCGCGCAGGAACAGGCCGAGAAGAGCAAGCTCGACGCCTTCGGCACGCTTGCGCGCCTGAACCCGCTCAATCGCCCGAAGCACGACACCGTGCTGCTGTCGAAATGGGAGCTGCGGCATGAGCCGTTCTGGCATGTGGTCGCCCGCCGGGAAGTGGACTTCAACCACGAGGCCAACTATTCGCTCCCGATCACCAATCCGCACGCCCAACGGATCGAGGTGGCCGGACGCAGCTTCGAAGTGCTGTCTGCCGGCAACAAACCCCGCGTCGACCTGCCGTGCTCGGAAGTCTGTCACCGCAAGGTGGAAGCGATCGTCTACCAGGATGCCCTGAAGCGACCGGTCAAGTCGGCGGCATTGCAGAACTACGTCGAGAAGTACAAGGCCACCGAGCAGGAGCAACTCCAGCTGAGCGGAGCAATCGAACCCACCCTGTCGTCGGCTGCCGCATTGCAGATGGCCCTCTCGCGTCTTGCCGGCGAAGCCATCGACGCCAGCGCGATCCACGAGGACCGCTACGAGGTCGACAAGCTGCACCTCTACTACCGCCCCGTGTATGCCTTTGAGTACGTCTGGAATCCGGCCGGCAAGGTGGGCGTGATCGAGATCGACGGGCTGACCGGCAATGTCGTCGCCAGTGGCGAATGGTTCCGCGACAAGATCGACCGGGTCATGACCCGCGACATGCTGTTCGAAATGGGTGCCGAGGTCGCCTCTGCAGCCATTCCCGCGGGAGGTGTCGCGGTGAAGGTATTGCAGAGGCTGACCCAGTAGCGGCCAGACCGGCGGCAGGTCCCTTCAGCCGACGCGCTCGAACTCGAAACCCGCGTCGCGGATGTGGGCGGCGAAGAAGGCACCGTGAGAAACAGCGGTCATCAGCCCGACATGCAGCTCTGGCGGCACGTCGAAATAGCGATACACATCGCCGCTGCCGAATTCGAGCTCCAGGATGTTGCGATCCGGATCGTAGCCCACGCCGCGCAGCACTTCGGACGCGACCGGCTCCCGCTGCACGGGGACCTCAGACCTCTGCGGGGGCAAGCTCGCGCAACCTGCCCTCGTGCAGTTCGACCACCCGATCCAGTCGCCGCGCCAGGCGTCTGTCGTGCGTCACCAGCACCAGGCTGGTCTTTTCGGCGCGGTTGAGCCCGAGCATGAGTTCGAAGACGTTGGCGGCGGTCTTCTCGTCGAGATTGCCCGTGGGTTCGTCGCCGAGCACGCAAGCCGGCTTGTTGACCAGCGCACGCGCCACCGCGGCGCGCTGGCGCTCGCCTCCGGACAGCTCGCCTGGCTTGTGCTCGAGCCGATGGCCGAGGCCGACCGATTCGAGCAGAGCCTTGGCGCGCGCGCGCGCATCGGCCACTGCGGTCCCGTTGAGCAGCACCGGCAACATCACGTTTTCCAGCGCCGTGAATTCGGGCAGCAGGTGGTGGAACTGGTACACGAAGCCCAGCGCGCGATTACGCAGCTGGCCGCGCGCCGCGTCGGACAGCGCGCTCATCTTCTGCCCGGCCACGAACACCTCGCCCGCCGTCGGCGTATCCAGCCCGCCCAGCAGGTGCAGCAGGGTGCTCTTGCCGGCCCCCGAAGCGCCCAGGATCGCGACCGTCTCGCCGGCCTGCACCGCGATGTCCAGGCCATCGAACACCGGAGTATGCAGCGTGCCTTCGCGATAGGTCTTGCCGAGGCCCTCGGCATGGATGACGGGTTCACTCATAGCGCAGCGCCTCGGCCGGGGCGGTACGGGCAGCGCGCCAGGCCGGATAAATGGTGGCCAGGAAGGCCATCAGCAGGGCGATGAGCGCGATGATGGTCACGTCGTCGGCCTTGAGTTCGGTGGGCAGCCCGGTCACGTAGTACACGTCCCCCGGCAACAGCTGCACGCCGAACACGCGCTCGATCGCCTTGAGGATGTGTTCCAGGTTGAGGGTCAGCAGGATGCCGCCGACCACGCCCATCACCGTGCCGATCACGCCGATCAGGCTGCCCTGGACCATGAAGACCTGCATGACTCCGCGCGGTGTGAGCCCGAGCGTGCGCAGGATCGCGATGTCGGCCTGCTTGTCGGTGACCAGCATGACCTGCGAGGACACCAGGTTGAACGCGCCCATCGCGATGATCAGCGACAGCAGGATCGCCATCATCGTCTTCTCCAGCTTGAGCGCGCGGAACATGTTCGCGTTCTCATGGCTCCAGTCGCTGACCCGGTAAGCAGCGCCACGGCGCGCCAGGCGACCCGCCAGGTCGTATGCCACGTCCCAGGCCAGGTTCATGTCGTGCAGCCGCAGGCGCACCCCGGTGGCCGCATCGCCCATGCGCAGCAGGCGCTGGGCATCGCGGAAATTGATGATGGCCAGGTTGCGGTCGTATTCCTGGTAGCCGGCCTCGAAGATGCCGCTCACCGTGAAACGCTTCAGCGGGGGGATGGCGCCGACAGGGGTCGCGCGTGCGTCGGCAAGGGTCAGCACCACCTTGTCGCCCACGCCCACGCCTGCCCACAGCGCCAGTTCCTTGCCGAGCACGATGTTGAAGCTGCCCGGCGCCAGGTCGGAGAGCTTGCCCTGCACCATGCGGTCGGCGATCACCGAGACCTTGCGCTCCTCGTCCGGGATCACCGCCCGCACCAGTGCGCCCTCGGTGCGTGGGCCGGCGAGCATGGCCGGGATCTCGATATAGGGCGCTGCGCCGGCCACGCGCTTGTCCTCGCGCGCTTCGTCCACCGCCAGCTGCCAGTCGTCCATCGCCCCGTCCGAACTGACGGTGGCATGCGCCGCCATCTGCAACATGCGGTCGCGGATCTCGCGCTGGAACCCGCTCATCACCGCCAGCGTCGTGATCAGCGCGGCGACGCCGATGGCGATGCCGAGGATCGAGGCCAGCGAAATGAAGGAAATGAAGCCGTTGCGGCGCTTGGCGCGCAGGTAGCGCAGGCCGATGGCGACAGGAATGGGTTTGAACATCAGGCCTCGGGCGCCAGTGCGGGAGAGGCCCACACGGATCAATCCATTATGGTGCCATCGAAGGTCCCGTTCGCGAAGCCGCGGGAGGCCCGGCGGCCAGTCGCAGTTCACGTCGCGCCTTCCGGTCCAGCGCGTCCGGCCAGAACGCCAGGCAGCGTCTGCGCCGCGCGCCGTCGCGCCAGTGCAGGAAGGCGATCGGGCCACGCCACTGCAGCGAAGCCTCCCCGGTCGCGACGCCATCGATCGTCGCTGTACCCAACCGGCCGTTCCAGACCACGGGCACCCTTCCGAGCCGCAGATGCCGATCGGACAGCAGTGCCGCGTACACCATGGCGGCGGCCGCGATCAGCCATGCCGCGGTTCGTGGCATCTCCGAGGCCAGCACCGAGCATGCGCCCAGCACGCCCAGGCTCATCTGGGCGACGACGAACGCCCTTGAGGGCCGCCATTCAAGCCGGCAGGTTTCGGATCCGTGTGACAAGCGTTGCGAGTTCGGCATCCTCGGGGACCTCATAGCCCATGAACCAGCGCCAGAGTCTGTCGTCTTCGCAGTCCAGGAGCCTTAGGAAAACCCCGCGCTGCGCCTCGGAATCCGCCGCCCAGACCTGGTCCAGATAGCGAGACATCAGCTGGTCGAGCTCGCCCATCCCACGGCGGCACCGCCAGCGCAGGCGTCCGAGTTCGACGTTGTCGTTCGCCATATGGCACCTGCCTCAAGAGAGGAAAATGATACGTACCCGTGCGGCCAGGCGCGGAAATCCCGCCGTTCAAGCCAATGGTTATGCGCCGCGCGCTGCATCGAAGGGGTCGGGATCGCCCGCAAACAGCCGGCGCGACACCCGTCGTTCATCGGCGACGATGCCATCGATGAACCCGACCGGATCGTCCAGGGCGGCAAAGGCTTCGAAACCCCGCTCCAGGAAGCCCTGCAATTCCGACAGTCCGGCCGCGCGCGCCGGGCCCCGGGCCAGACGCAGCAAGGTCGCCACGCCGTGGGTCCGCAGCGCCGACCCCAGACCGCGACCGACCTGGCCGATCAACGCGATCTGTCGATCGCGGCGCGCCTTTCCGCCTACCTCCCGATAGGCCTGCGCATACAGCGCGGCATCCAGCACCCGGCGCCGGGGCGCGAGGCGTTCAAGCACTGCGGCCATGTCCAGGTCCAGCGCATGGGTCAGCGCGCCGAGCTCGATGCCGGCCGCGATGGTCTCCAGCAGCGGGGCCGGCAACAGGCGCTGCATCATCGGCATGACCCGGGCGATGTCGGCATCGCGCTGGGTGAAGTCGCGGTCCCCATAGATGTCGGTCAGGAAGAATTCGGCGGCCGGCCGCTGGCCGGGGTCTTCGAGAAAACCGGCGAAACTGGCGCGCAGGCGCTCCGCCTGCCAACGCCGCAGCACGGGCAGCCAGTCCAAACCGTTGCGCGGCTCGCGCACGGGATCGTTGAGTTGCCGATGCCGCTCGATGAGTTCCACGATGCGTGTGGCGAGGGGCATTTCGGGCATCGGAACATGATACGGGTCCGGCATTCGCTACACTCGCCCGACTTCCGCTTTTACCTTTTCCATGCTCTCAGTCCACGCCGCCCGCAACCGGGCGAACGATCGGGGCGCCCCGCGCATCGGCCTGGCCGTCGCCGGGGGCGGACCGATCGGCGGCATGTACGAACTGGGCGCCCTGCGCGCGCTCGAAGAGGCGATGGAAGGCCTCGACCTGTCGCGTCTGGACTGCTACGTGGGCGTCAGCAGCGGCGCATTTCTTGCCGCGGGCCTCGCCAACCGGATGTCCACTGCCGAGATGTGCCGGATCTTCATCACCGGCGACAGCGACGACGTGCAATTCCGCCCGGAGACCTTCCTGCGGCCGGCGGTGTACGAATACCTGCGTCGCGCCGCCAGCCTGCCAAGGCTGACGTTCGAATGGTGGCGCGGGCTACTGTTGGAACCGAAGGAGTCGCGTTGGTCGGAACTGTTGACGCGCTTCGGCGGCCTGGTGCCGACCGGACTGTTCGACAACACCGAAGTAGAGCGCTTCCTGCGCGACGTCTTCACCCGTCGCGGGCGCAGCAACGACTTCCGCCAGTTGCAGGGACGTCTCGCTGTGGTTGCGGTGGATCTGGACAACGGCGAGACGGTCACTTTTGGCGGCGAAGGCTGGGACGACGTGCCGATTTCCAGGGCCGTGCAGGCCAGCGCCGCACTGCCCGGCCTGTATCCGCCGGTGGAAGTACGCGGACGCCAGTTCGTCGACGGCGCATTGCGCCGCACCATGCATGCCTCGGTGCTGCTGGATCGCGGCATCGACCTGCTGATCGGCGTCAACCCGCTGGTGCCGTTCGACTCCGGTCACGCGCCGGCGGACGCGCGCGCGCCCGGCACGCGCAGGCGTGGCCTGGCGCAAGGCGGGCTGCCTGCGGTGCTGTCGCAGACATTTCGCACGCTGCTGCAGTCGCGCATGCAGGTCGGGCTGTCCCGGTATGCGCAGCAGTATCCGGACGTGGACCAGCTGGTGTTCGAACCCAACGCGGCCGATGGCGAGCTGTTCTTCTCCAACGCCTTCAGTTTCAGTGCCCGCCGCCGCATCTGCCAGCTCGCCTACCGCAACACCCTCGACGATCTCGGGCGCCGACGCGAAACACTGCGCCCGCTGCTGGCCGCCCATGGCATCGGCCTGCGCGATGCCATCCTCGACGACCCCGAACGCACGATCCTTTCCGGCCTCGAGCGGACACCGCCGCGCAGCACCGAAACCACCGCGCGGCTGCGGCGCGCGCTGGACGATACCGAGCATCTGCTCAAGCCCGCGCACAGGCGCCGCCGCTCGCGGCGCTGAGCGCATGGTGTGAATGCTCTAGCGATGCGGAAGATGCTGCACGGCACGCAACCGATCCCCGGGAGGGATTCCAGATGGCCAAGTTCAAGAAAGCGGGCAAGAAGACCGGTCCTTCCAGCGCACAGGCGCAGGCCGACCAGCTGTCGAAGAAGCTCAGCGAATCCGCGCAGCAGGTCTGGCTGGCCGGCGTCGGCGCGTTCGGCCGCGCCCAGGCCGAAGGCACCAAGCTGTTCGAGGCGCTGGTGAAGGAAGGCATGAATTTCGAACAGGGCGCACGCAGGTTCGCCGGTGGTCGCGCCGATGTGGTGCGCGATGCCGTCGAGGCCCGCGTCGGCCAGGCGCGCGAGCGGGCCAGCGACACCTGGGACCGCCTGGAGAAGGTCTTCGAGGACCGCGTGCAGCGCGCGCTCGTGAAACTGGGCGTGCCAGGCCGCGAGGACCTTGCCGATCTGGCGCAGCGGGTCGACACGCTTACCGCAGAATTGCGCCGTCAGCGCACGTCCGCCGCACCGCGCAGCGCGCCAGCGCGCAAGGCGCCGGCTAAGAAGGCCGCGGGCAAGAAGACCGTCGCGCGCAAGCGCAAGGGCGCGCCCACCGCCTGAGGCCGCGCAACTTTCTCGCCCGCCAGTCCGCACGAAGACCGTATGCTCCCTCCCCTTGCGGCCTTGGACTGGCGGGCGACCTGATTCGCACCCACGTCCGGGCGCAAGGTTCGCGACGTTGCCTTGAACCGGTTCCGTTATCCTTGGCGACCCCGCATCGAACAGGTCGCGCATGAGCGGCATCCTTCTTCCTATCGTCGTATTCCTGCTGATCGGCGGGCTGGCCAGCGCGTGGCTGCTCGGCGTTCGCCTGCGCCGCGAGCAGCAGGCCACCGGGATCATGGCGCTGGCAGGGATGCACTGGCGCGAATTCCAGCGCCTAGTACTCGAGGTGATGGCCCGGCGCGGTTACCGCCAGACCGGCAGCACCGACATGTCCGACGATCACGGACTGATCGAGCTGGAACACGGCGGCCGCATGTCGCTACTGTCCACCAAGCACGGCACCGCTTACGTCCTGGGACCGGCAACCATCGCGGAATTTGCCAGTGACCTGCAGCTGCGCGGCGCCACCGGTGGCTGGATGACCACCCTGGGCAGCGTCGCGGCCGATACCCGGTCGCTCGCCCGCGTGCAGAAGATCGAGCTGCTGGATGGCCAGACGCTGTGGAAAGAAATTGAACCGCAGCTGGATCCGGCGCAGCGGGCCGAGATCATGGGCGCTGTCCGTGCGCGAGCGAACCGGCATGTGATGCTTGTCTGGGTCCTGGCCGGAGTCGCAGGCATCGCCATATTCCTACTCTCAGGACGCGATGCGCCGGCGCCGGCAGCTTCGCAACAAGCTGCCACGCCGGCGGCAACCCCTGCTGCTCCCCCACGCCAGCCCGCATCGACCGCGGCGCCGCCGATGACCGCGCCTGTTCCCGAAGATCCCGCCGCACTGGCCAGCCGCCGACGCAAGGTCGCAGATGCCGTGGCGACCCTGCCCTGGGTGGATCGCGCCGTGTGGTCGACGCGATCGACCCTGGTCGTGCATCTCGCCGGCGCACCCGACAGGGCCGGGCTGTGCGCCCTGCTCGAGCCGTATGCCGAGCTGCGCGCGTCGCGCCTGCAGCTGCAGCCGCCGCGCGACAGCGATACGCCGGTGCGCTTCATCCAGTGCCACGCCTACTGACGCGGCCGGCTCACGCAGCCGATGCAGGCCCAACCAGCCGACCGCAATCGCGCGCCCGCACCGGAGCAGGCCCGGGAGCCGGTTACCAGTGCACGCCCCGCATCAGCGCGGCGAAGGCGATCTGCTCGTTGCTCGGCTGCTCCTCGCCCTTGAGCGCTTTCTTGTCGCCCTTGGCCGCGGCCGAATCCGGGAACAGTTCGAACGCGGTGTTCATGATCACCTCGTAGGCCTTCGGCGCCAGCGCATTGATCAGGGCAGAGAAGATGCCCAGGCGGGTGGCGATGCGGCTGGGCTTCTCGATGATCGCCTTGACCAGCAGATCCGCGGCCTCATCCGGAGTCAGCGTCGGCACGCTGTCGTACATCTTGGTCGGCGCGATCATCGGCGTCTTCACCAGCGGCATATTGACGGTGGTGAAGCTGATGCCCTTGCCCGAGAGCTCGCCCTGGGCGCAACGGCTGAACGCGTCCAGTGCGGCCTTCGAGGCCACGTAAGCGGAGAACCGCGGCGAGTTCGCCAACACACCGATCGAACTGATGTTGATGACATGACCCTTGCGTCGCTGGGTCATCGACGGCATGAAGCCCATGATCAGGCGCAGGCTGCCGAAGTAGTTCAGCTGCATGGTGCGCTCGAAGTCGTGGAAGCGGTCGTAGCTGAGCTCGATCGACCGCCGGATCGAACGGCCGGCGTTGTTGATCAGGATGTCGACGTGCCCGTGCTCCTTGAGCACCTTCTGCACCAGGCGGTCGCAGTCGGCCATGTCCGATAGGTCCGCGGTATAGGCGAAGACCTTGCCGCCGGCCTTCTTCATTTCGTCGCGGGCCTTGTACAGCTCGTCCTGCCCGCGCGCCACGATGATCGTGGTCGCCCCGGCTTCGGCCACGCGCTGCGCGGTCGACAGGCCGATACCCGACGAGCCGCCGGTGATCACCACCACCTTGTTGCGCACCTTGCCGCGCAGGGTGCGGTCGACGAACAGGTCCGGATCGAGGTGCCGCTCCCAGTAGTCCCACAGCCGCCAGGCGTAATCGTCGAGCCGCGGCACGCCGATGCCGCTGCCGCGCAGTGCGCGCTCGGTCTCGCGATTGTCGAACCGGGTCGGATAGGTGATGAATTTGAGCACCGATTTCGGAATGCGGAAATCGCGCAGCAGCATGCCGATGAAGCGCCGCACCGGCGGCAGGTTGCCCACCGCCATGCGGATACCACCGGGCACGAAGGCGAACATGCGCGCATCGATGCGCATGGTCATCTCCGGTGCATGGCCGGCGCGGGCGAAGGTATTGAGCACCTCGCCCACGCGCATGGGCTCGGGGTCGGTCAGGTGGAAGGTATGCCCGTCCAGCTTGGGCTTGTGCGCGATGTGGTCCATTGCGTCGGCGACGAAATCCACCGGGACGATGTTGATCCGTCCGCCTTCGATGCCGAGCACCGGCATCCACGGCGGCAGCAGCTCGCGCAGCTTCTTGAGCAGGGTGAAGAAGTAGTACGGCCCGTCGATCTTGTCCATTTCGCCGGTCTGCGAATGACCCACCACCATCCCGGGGCGGTAGATGCGCCATTTGATCCGCTTCTCCGCGCGCACCAGGCCCTCGCTGTCGTGCTTGGTGCGCAGATAGGGATCGTCCAGGCCCTCGGCTTCTTCGAACATGTCCTCGCGGAATACGCCCGGGTACAGCCCGGCGGCCGCGATCGAGCTGGTGTGGTGGAAGCAGCCGGCATCGATCGCCACCGCCAGCTCGAGCGCATGCGCGGTGCCATCGATATTCGCCGCCCGCTGGCTCTCGGCGCTTGCCTGCAGGTCGTAGATCGCCGCGAGGTGGAAGAAATGCCGGACCTTGCCGTGCAACGCCTTTATCTGCGCTGCGCTCAGGCCGCACCTGGGCGCGGTCATGTCGCCCACCACCGGGACGATGCGGCGCATGTCCCAACCCATCTTCTTCCCGACCGTCTCGAGTTTCTTCTGCGAATCCTTGCGCACCAGCACGTGGATCGTGCCCTTGCGCCGGAGCAGGTTGCTGACGAGGTAGCGGCCGATGAAACCCGTGGCGCCGGTTACGAAATAGCTCATGCCTGCAGTCCGGTCGGGGGAGGCCGCACTCCGCGACGTCCGTGCCGCTTACGGTGCCAGAGCGCAAGCGCTGCGACAATCCGCAGGTGTATTGACCCTTCACCGGGCCCGTGCTGTCATGCCGGTCCCCCAGGAGGTGCGCCATGGCCACGACCGGCGATCTGAAGCGGCAGTTCGAACAGGCGGCAAAGGATGTCCAGAACCTGCCGGAGCGCCCCGAGAACGAGACCCTGCTACGCCTGTACGCGCTCTACAAGCAGGGCGCGGAAGGCGATGTCAGCGGCCCCAAGCCCGGCTTCTTCGATTTCGTCGGTACCGCCAAGTACGAGGCGTGGGCCAAGCTCAAGGGGACCGACCAGGACGAGGCTATGCAGAAGTACGTGGACCTGGTGAAGAAGCTGACCAATTGAAGTTTTTCCCACCAGGGGAGGAACCTGGGTCCGCAGGTGCCTTGCCCGTGACGCCAACCCGCTCCCGCCCCGCACGCGCCTTCCCCGCTGGAGGGAAGGAATAGACACCGATGGCCCGCGATACCCGCCAGCGCATCCTCGACTGCTCGCTTGCGATGTTCAACGCGCAGGGCGAGCCCAACGTCACCACCAACCACATCGCCGACGAGCTGGAGATCAGCCCCGGCAACCTGTACTACCACTTCCGCAACAAGGACGACATCATCGAGCAGCTCTTCGGCAAGTACGAGGAGCGGATCGATAACGCGCTGACGCCTCCGAGCGGGCGCCTCCCTGGCCTGGAAGACGTGTGGCTGCAGCTGCACCTGGTGTTCGAGTGCATCTGGGATTACCGCTTCCTGTATCGCGACCTGGTGGACATCCTCAGCCGCAACCGGCGCCTGCGCATCCGCTTCGCCCGGATCCTCAAGCGCGCCGACGACCAGGCCCACCTGGTCATGCGCGGCCTGTCGCAGGCCGGGGTCATGCGCGCGTCGGCGGCCGAGCTGGATGCGGCATCGACCAACATCCTGGTGATCGCCACGTTCTGGCTCAACTACGCTGCGGTGCGCGGCGACAAGGACGAACAGGCGGCGATCCGCGACGGCATCGTGCAGGTGATGATGTCGCTGGCGCCGTTCTTGCGCGACGCCGAGCGCATGCACCTCAACACGCTCACGCGGGCCTATCGCGAATAGCGGGAGGGCCGGCGGGTGCCGGCCTGGTACTAGGCCCCGCGCCCCTTGCGCGCCACCCGTACGGCCGCCTGCGTGCGCGGGCTGGCGCGGCGCTGGCCCGGCTTCTTCGCGGCGGTACGCGCCTTGCGTGCGGGCTTGCGACCAGTCCTCGGTACGCCGAGCTTGTCCAGCACCGGAGCGAGGCGTGCCTCGATGTCGGTGCTGAAGCGTCCGACCTGCGGCTCGGCCTTTTCGCCCAGCGTCATCGCGACGCCGCGGGCGAGATCGCGCGCATCGCCGGCGAACTGCGCGGCCTGGCGTCCGAACCTTCCGGCTTCGTCCAGGGCGATGCCTAGCGCGGTCCGCGCTTCGCGGCGCGCCACCGAGATCGCGCCGAGGGCGGCCAGCCACAGGTGGCGGGGCGTGGTTTGCCGGTACGCACCGGCTGCACGGCGGACGGATCTGCGAACGACCATCGTTGACTCCTCTGGCCCTGAGGCCGATATCGACCGCTACAGCCTGACCGCCTGCGATGGAGCAATCACACTATCGACGCGCGCGCGCCAGGCTTGCCAGCAACGTGGCAATGGCGGGATGCTGCGCGCCTCGCCAACCGCAAGGACACCGCATGGCCGCCAGGACCGGATGGGCTGCATTCCCGCACGACGCCAAGGCCTACGCCTACCCCGGCGATGCGCTGAAGAAGGCCTGGCCAAAACTGCACGCGGGCGACGCCGAGCCCTTCCCCGACGACAAACGCGCCGCCGCGCTGATCAAGGCCGCCGGCAAGGCCGCGCCCAAGCTGGACGCCTCCACACTGGCGTCGGCGCTGCAGGAGGCCTGGCGCGCGTTCCATTCCGGCGACTTCAAGGCCGCCTTCGACGCCGGCGAGAAACTCGGCCCCATCGGCGCGTCGGTGGCGGCCAAGGCGATCGGCATCCATGCCACTTACCTGGTGGACGACGAGGCCGAGAAACTCAAACGTTTCGAACAGGCCGCCAAACTGGCCGAGGGCGCGATCAAGGCCCTGCCGGAGGAAGCCAACAGCCACTACCGCCATGCTTTCGCGCTGGGCCGCTACAGCCAGGGCCTGAGCATCGCCAAGGCGCTCAAGCAGGGCATCGCCGGCAAGGTGCGTGAGTCGCTCGACGCCGCCCTGGAGCTCGCGCCCAAGCACGCCGAAGCGCACACGGCACTGGCCCTGTATCACGCCGAGATCATCGGCAAGATCGGCGCCATGATCGGTGGCCTGACCTACGGAGCAAAGGCCAGCGAGGCGGAAAAGCACATCAGGGAAGCGCTCAGGCTCACCCCCGCCTCGCCCATCGCCCACATCGAGCACGGCAACGTGCTGATGCTGCTGTACGGCGACCGCAAGGAAGACGCTGCGGCCGCCGCCTACGAGAAGGCGGCCGGCCTGAAACCACAGGACGCCATGGAAGCTCTGGACGCCGCCTACGCCCGCTCGCAGATCGAATGAACGCGGCAACCGGCCTTGTCCCGCCCTGCCCCGGCCCGTAGAATGCGCGGCCCGAGCGCAGCATCGGGCGGTTAGCTCAGCGGTAGAGCATTGCCTTCACACGGCAAGGGTCGCAGGTTCGATCCCTGCACCGCCCACCATCAATTTCAACGACTTAGGCCACCTTTTAGGTGGCCTAAGCGTTTATGCGGCGTGACTTCGCTTGCAGCGAAGTGTCGCGCAGGCCGCGAGCCTGTCAGCCTTCCATCTGCTCCAGTTCCTTGCCCTTGGTCTCGTGCACGTACTTGAGCACGAAGAACACCGAGATGACCGCGGCGATGGTGTACAGGCCGTAGGCACCGGCCAGACCGATGCTGGTCAGCAGGATCGGGAAGGTCATGGTGATCGCGAAGTTGGAAGTCCATTGCGCCGCGCCGGCGACCGCCAGACCCGAGCCGCGAATCTGGTTGGGGAACATCTCGCCCAACATCACCCACATCACCGGCCCCCACGACATGTTGAAGAACACCACGTACACATTGGCCGCCACCAAGGCGAGAACGCCCATAGAATCGGAAAGCGCCAGCTTGCCGGCCGCATCCAGGCCGGCAGTGGCGAATGCATACGTCACCAGCGCCAGTGATACCGCCATGCCTGCCGAGCCGACCCACAGCAGCGGCTTGCGTCCGATCTTGTCGATCAGCACCACCGTCACCAGGCAGGCACCGATGCTGAGCGCGCCGGACAGCACGTTGATCAGCAGCGCATCGCTTTCGGAGAAGCCCACCGCCTGCCACAGCACCGCGCCGTAGTAGAACACCACGTTGATACCGACCAGCTGCTGGAACGTCGCCAGGCCGATGCCGACCCAGACAATCTTGCGGATCTTGCCGGTCGACTTGTTGATCAGGTCGGACAGGCGCGGACGATGGTGGTCCGCCGACAGCGAGGCATCGATCTCGGCCAGCTTGGTGTTCGCCTCCGTCGCGCCGTAGAGCCGGGTCAGCACCTGCAACGCGTCCTGCTTGCGGCCTTTCACCACCAGGTAGCGCGGGCTTTCGGGGATGAACAGCAGCAGCAGCAGGAAGACCGTCGACGGAATCGCCATCATCCAGAACATCCAGCGCCATGCCGCGTATCCGAGCCACAACGCCTCGGTGGAAGCGCCCGCGGTCTTCGCCAGCAGATAGTTGCTGAGGAAGGCGCAGAACAGGCCGCTGATGATCGCGATCTGCTGCACAGTCGCCAGCCGTCCGCGATAGCGCGCGGATGCGACCTCCGCGATGTAGGCCGGCGACATGACGCTCGCGGCGCCGACGGCGAAGCCGCCCAGCACCCGCGCGGCGATGAACATCAGCGAGGTGTTCGCCATGCCGGAACCGATCGAGGACAACAGGAACAGCACCGCCGAGATGATCAGCACTGCACGCCGGCCCCAGCGGTCGGCCAGGCGACCGGCGAAGAACGCACCGACCGCGCAACCCAGCAACATCGACGCCACTTCGAAGCCGGTGCCTGCCGAGCTGGACTGGAAAGTCTGCTTGAGTCCATCGACCGTGCCGTTGATCACGCCGCTGTCGAATCCAAACAGGAATCCGCCGATGGTGGCCACGCAGCTGATCAGGATGATGAGGCGGGTGTTTTCACCACCGGCTGCGGCTGCTTGCGGTAGGGAGACGCTCGTCATGAGGACACCTTGGTTGTGTTGGGGTTGCCGGACCGACGCCGGGCGTTAAAGGGGTACAGCGAACAACTTTGCGCTCGTGTTTCCCGCCCCGGCGGGAATGACAGTGCGGAAATCCCGCACATTCCGATTTCGAGCGCCTGGATCAACGGAGCAGGTACTGGTTGAACAGGTTCTCGTACACCTCCTGCCGGCCACTGCGTTGTTCCGGCTCGCCTGCCTGCGCCGCCAGGTCACGCAGGTCGGCCAGCGTACTCCTGCCGTCCTCGAAATCACGCCCGGCGCCCTGATCGAAGCTGGCATAGCGCCGCTGGCGCCAGCCCTCCATCGGCGAAGCCGTCAGCAGGGCATGCGCCACCTCCAGGCCGCGTGCGAACGCGTCCATGCCGCCGATATGCGCCAGGAACAGGTCCTGCGGATCGGTGGATTCGCGCCGCACCTTGGCATCGAAGTTCAACCCGCCCGGCTGCAGGCCACCCTGGCGCAGCACCACCAGCATCGCGGCCACGGTGTCGTACAGATCCACCGGGAACTGGTCGGTGTCCCAGCCGTTCTGCGGATTGCCGCGGTTGGCGTCGATGCTGCCGAGCAGGCCCGCATCCGAGGCCACCTGCAGATCGTGTTCGAAGGTATGCCCGGACAGCGTGGCGTGATTGGCTTCGATGTTGAGCTTGAAGTCCCGGTCCAGGCCGTGCTCGCGCAGGAACCCCACCACCGTGGCCGAGTCGAAATCGTACTGGTGCTTCATCGGCTCCATCGGCTTGGGCTCAATCAGGAACACGCCATCGAATCCGATGCTGCGGCCGTAGTCGCGAGCCATCGTCAGGAAGCGTCCCATATGCGCCAGCTCGCGCTTCATGTCGGTGTTGTGCAGGCTGGCATAGCCTTCGCGCCCGCCCCAGAACACGTAGTTCTCCCCACCCAGCTCCACGGTCGCCTCCAGCGCCGCCTTGACCTGCACCGCGGCGCGCGCGACCACGGCGAAATCGGGATTGGTGGATGCACCGTTCATGTAGCGCGGATGGCTGAACAGGTTCGCGGTGCCCCATAGCAGCTTGACGCCGGTCGCCTGCTGGCGCTCTTTCGCCAGTGCGACCATGTGCCTGAGGTTGCGCTCGTACTCGCCTACATCGCTGGCGTCCGGTGCCAGATCGATGTCATGGAAGCAGTAGTAAGGCACGCCAAGCTTGCTGAAGAATTCGAACGCAGCGTCGACCCGTGCTTCGGCGCGCCCCATGGCCGTGGCCGGCGCGTCCCATGGATAGGCGCGGGTGCCCGGACCGAACGGATCGTGGCCGGCATTGCAGAAGCTGTGCCAGTAGCACACGGCGAAGCGCAGGTGCTCGGCCATGGTTTTCTCGCCGATCCTCTTGCCGGCGTCGTAATGCTTGAACGCCAGCGGGTTGTCGGAGCCGATGCCCTCGAACGGGATGCGGCCGAGGCCGGGGAAATATTCTCGGGTGCCGATGAAGAAGTCGTTGCTCATGATCCTGTTTCCGCCGTGGGATGCGCCGGGAAGCAGCGCGTTTGATTTCGAAATCGATCCATATCAGGTGTTAGCGGCATGACCGCATCGATCGGATGAGAAAGCGCCTGCCGCATCACGTACGCCAGGCTCATAGCCGAACCAGCCTGTCGCCGCGCAGGCCGAACTCAGCCGAATGTCCCGCCTGCAATGTCGTCTCCACGACCTGCTCGCCGTACACCAGGGAATAGTCGCCGCCCTTATCGCTGGACAACCGCGCCTGCACGAGCCGTCCGTTTCGCCATTTCAGATCCATCCCGGCCGCGCCGCGCACTCGCAGCCCGCGCACTTGCCCCATCGGCCATTGCCTGGGCAACGCCGGCAGCAGGAAGATCGACCCGCCCCAGCTTTGCAGCAGCATCTCGGTAATGCCGGTGGTGCCGCCGAAGTTGCCGTCGATCTGGAACGGCGGATGCGCATCGAACAGATTCGGGTAGGTGCGGTCGGGACTCAGCAGCATCCCCAGTATTTTGTGCGCGTGTTCGCCATCGCCCAGTCTCGCCCACAGGTTCAGGCGCCAGCCGATGCCCCAGCCGGTGGCTTCGTCGCCGCGGATTTCCAGCGATTTCTTCGCCGCCGCCGCCAGCTCGGGCGTGTCGCGCACGTTGATCTGCGAACTCGGGTGCAGAGCGTACAGGTGGGAGACATGACGATGATGGATTTCCGGCGCCTCCATGTCCCAGTCCTCACGCCATTCCTGCAGCTGCCCCGCCCTGCCGATCCGGTCCGGTGGCAGCTGCGCGCGCAACGTGGTCAGGCTCTTCGCGAAGTCCGCATCGACGTCGAGGAGGCCCGCCGCTTCGATGCATTGCGCAAACAGGTCCCGCAGCAGCTGCGAATCCATCGCAGGCCCGGCGCACAGCGATGCGCCGTGCGGGTGCACGTTCTCCGGGGACATCGAAGGATTGGTGACAATCTCGCCGCTGGCAGGATCACGCACCAGGGTGGCTGCGAAGAACTCGGCCGCACCCTTGAACAGCGGGTAGATCCTGGCCAGGTAGGCGCGATCGCGGCCGTAGTCCCAGCGATCCCATAGCTGCTGCAGCAGCCAGGCACCACCCATCGGCCACAGGCCCCACTGCGCACCGTCGATCGGACTGCTCTGGCGCCACAGGTCGGTGTTGTGGTGTACGACCCAGCCTGGAGCGCCATACATATGCTTCGCGGTGCGCGCGCCGGTTTCAGCGAGATCGAACAGCATGCGCTCCAGCGGCTCGACGCATTCGTGCAGCGCATTGGCCTCGCTGGGCCAGTAGTTCATCTCGGTGTTGATGTTAATGGTGTACTTGCTTCCCCACGGCGGATCCATCAGGTCGTTCCAGACGCCCTGCAGGTTGGCCGGCTGGGTACCGGGTCGCGAGCTGCAGATCAGCAGGTAGCGGCCGTACTGGTGGTAGAGCGCGGCGAGCGCGGGATCGTTGCCGTCGGCGAACCGCTCGACGCGCTCGTCGGTCGACAGCTTCTCCGCCTCGCTATGGCCCAGGTCGATGGCCACGCGGCGGAACAGGCGCCGGTGCTCGGCCACGTGTGCAGCGCGCAGTGCGTCGAAGCCGCGCTTGTGAGCTGCCGCCAGCTGCCGGCGAGTGATTTCTTCCGGATCGCCGCCGACGTCGTCGTAGCGGCGGTAACCCGTGGCGGCGGTGGCCAGCAGCACCACTTCGTCCGCCCCTTCGATCTCGATGCGCCCCCGATCCATTTTCAGCGTGCCGCCCCGGGGCAGCACGCGCACCCGCAGCGCGAACTTCAGCCTGCCCTCGACGCCGTGGGCCGATCCGTTGCGGCCACGCAGCAGCAGGGCGCCGTCTTCGACCCGCACCTCGTTCTCCTGGTCGCTGTCGAGCCCAACGCGCAGGTTGACGCCGCCAGGGCCGTCGGTGGCCACGCGCACCGCGATGCACTGATCGACCGGCGACACGAAGGCCTCCCGCGTATGCAGTGTCTTCCAGGTCCGGAACTGGGTGCAGGTGATGGCGGTATCGAGGTCGAGCTCGCGGCGGTATTCGGATGTGTCGGGAACGTCGCGGAAATCCAGGACCAGGTCGGCCAGCGGCTGGTACGGCATCTGCTTGAGCGGGCGCGACATCAGTTTCGCATCCGCCAGCGCCTCGGCTTCCGCATACCTCCCAGCGAAGATCAGCCGGCGCACCTCCGGTAGCGCGGCCAGCGCCTCCGGATTGTTGGCGTCGTAGGGGCCGCCGGCATACAGCGTGTCCTCGTTGAGCTGCAGTCGTTCGTGTTCGATGCCACCCCAGACCATCGCGCCAAGGCGCCCATTGCCCAGCGGCAACCCTTCGACCCATCGCGTCGCCGGGCTGCGGTACCAGAGTTTGAGCGCTTCATCTCCAGCCGCAGCGGCGCCTTCCTGCGCGCGCGCGATCGCGGACGGCGCAAGGCCCGCGATCGCGACGCCCGCGCCTATCGCTTTGCACAACTCCCGCCTGGTGAGGTCGGCGCTCATCTCAGGCCGCGATCACTTGCCGGACCCGGTTGCCGGCGCCTTGCGCACGGTGACTGCCTTGCCGTCGTACTGCACGGTGGCATCGGTCGCCGGTTCCAGGGCACCCGCATCGTTGCGCGGACCGTCCACCCAACGCACATGGATCGTGCGCGTGGCCTGCATGCCGGGCCACGATCCTTCGCGCGCACCGATCGTCAGCTCGCCGCTCTTTTCGCTCCAAGCGAGCGGGATACGGCTGAACTGACCTTTTTCGTAGCCGTAGCTGCGGCCGTCGTCCTCGTACAGCGAGAACTTCCCGTCGGCGCCGGTATAGACCACGACCGTGAGCGGAGCGTTTGGCTGCTCGTCGACGTGTTGCAGCACCGGACCCGTCGGCACGATCGAACCGGCCCGCACGAACAACGGCATCCGCGCCAACGGCGCATCGGCCTGGATCGCCTGCCCGCCATCGAAGCGCTTGCCGGTGTTGAAATCGATCCACGACGTGCCCGCAGGCAGGTAAACCTCGCGGCTGGTGGCCTTGAACTTCGTCACCGGAGCGACCAGGAACGCGGGGCCGAACAGGTACTGGTCGTTGATGTCGCGCACCCTGGCATCACCCGGAAAGTCCATCGCCAGCGCACGCATGAAGGTGCCGTCGCGGTGATGCACGTCGCCGGCCAGCGTGTAGATGTACGGCAGCAGCGTGTAGCGCAGCTTGTCGTAGTAGACCAGACTGTCGTAGACCGGCGTGCCTTCCGGCGAGATGTTCCAGATCTCGCGATACGGCAACTGCCCGTGCGAGCGGAAGATCGGCGCGAACGCGCCGAACTGGAACCAGCGCAGGTTCAGCTCGCGCCACTCCGGCAGATGCGCGGGATCCTGGTTCTCGTAGCGCTTCTCGACCGCGAAGCCGCCGATGTCGAAGGTCCAGTTGGCCAGGCCCGACATCGACAGGTTGACGCCGGCCGAGATCTGGTCGCGCAGGTCGTCCCAGCGCGAGACCACATCGCCGCTCCACACCGCCACCGCGTTGCGCTGGGTGCCGGCATAGCCCTTGCGCGAAAGGATGAACACGCGCTTGTCCGGATCCTTCGCCCGATCGCCCTCGTAGACGCCCTGGGTGTGCGGCAGCGGATAGGAGTTGAAGAGTTCCGTCGACGGGCCCAGCGCGGTCGGCGTGGTGCGCGCCTTGCGTTCTTCGACATCGAGGTTGGAATGCAGGTCGGGCTCGTCGGCGTCCAGCCACCACGCGTCCATGCCGATCGCGTTGAGCTTCTCGTCGATCTGGCGCCAGTAGATGTCGCGTGCCTGCTTGGCGTAAGGATCGTAGAACGACGAGGTGTAGCCGGGGCCGATCCAGTCCTTCTCGCCGACTTCGATGTTGCGCTTGTACATGTAGCCCTTGCTGTCGAGCTCCTTGAAGTTGGCGGTGCTGGGATAGAACTTCGGCCACACCGAGATCATGATCTGCGCATTGTTGGCGTGGACATGGTCGACCATGCCCTTCGCGTCCGGGAAACGCGCCTTGTCGAAATCGTGCGAGCCCCAGGCGTCCTCCGGCCAGTACGACCAGTCCATCACGATGTTGTCGATGGGCAGCTTGCGCTTGCGGTATTCGTCCAGCGCGCCGGTGAGTTCGTCCTGGGTCTTGTAGCGTTCGCGGCTCTGCCAGAAGCCATAGGCCCACTTCGGCAGCAGCACCGACTTGCCGGTGAGCTGGCGATAGCCGGCGACCGCCGCGTCGAGGGAGTCACCGGCGACGAAGTAGTAGTCGATCATCTGCCCGGCTTCGGACCACAGCGACAGGTCCTTCGCTTCGGCCGACGGCAGCGGGTCGCGGTGCAGCAGGGCGATGTAGCTGGGATCGATCAGGTCCCATTCGATCTTCAGCTTGTGGCGCTGGCCGGGCTTCATCTCCAGTGCGAACTCGTGGTGCCACGGGTTCCAGTTCTGGCGCCAGCGGTCGATCACCAGCTTGCCGTCGACCCACAGTTTCGCGTACTCGCTGGAATACAGCGAGAACGTATGCCGCCCTGGCGTCTGCGCCTCGATCTCGCCTTCCCAGGTCGCCTGCAGACGCGGCGGCGCCTGCCCCTGCTCAGCCGTCGCCTTCGCTTCGGCCGGCCACTGCTTGAGGTCCTTGATGTACTGGTAGTTGATCTCAGATTCGCGCCGCTCGACCTTCTGCACGCCGCCCACCGAGTAGCGCGCAGTCAATGCGCCCTCCTTGCCGTTGGCGTCGTACAACGTCAGCGACTTCGGCAGCGGCTGCAGGCCGCGCGGATCGCCCATGCGGGTGATCGAATTGTTGTCCCACAGCAGGCCGTAGTTACGGCTCGATACCAGGAACGGCACCGCCATGTCGATGTTGTTTTGCTGCAGTTCGACGTCGCGGCCCTTCTGGTTCATCCAGCCCTGCTGGTGCTGGCCGAAGCCGTAGATCGCCTCGTCGTCCGGCGACTCGAAGCGCTGGCGCACGCTGAGATAGTCCTTGCCTTCGACCTTCAGCGGCGTGAACGTACGGCCACCGGGCACTTCCGACAGGATCGGCTTGCCGTTCTGGTCGAGAAAGCTGACACGGCCGGTGTCCTGCGCCACCTCCGCGGTCACGCGCGCGGTCGCCAGGCGCACCTTGCCGTCGCTGCTGGTGACCTCGAACGAAGGCGGCGCCCCTTCGTCCTTCACCCGCATCAGGCTCTCGGAGCGAGCGAAGTCGCCATCGGGATCAGCGCTGACCCGGATGATGCCGTCGTTCACCACCTGCAGCCGCACGTCGGCGGCGCCTTCGGCAGTCGGATGCACGACGATGCCACGGTCGGTCTTCTCATAACCCTGCGACGCGGCGGCTTGCGATGCCGGCGAGTCCTCCGCCGCTGCGCATGCCGACAGCAGTGCGGCCATCAGCAATGGCGCCCAGCGCCGGATGGTCGGAACCGCAAGCGGCTGCGGCCGCGACGGTGCTGGGAGCGAACGCGGGATATGGATCATGCCGATAAGCCTCTGTGAGACAGGAGTGGGATGACTCGCAAACGGTGGGAGATTCGGGGGCTTCATGGCCCACCTGTGCTGTCGTAGGTCGCCAGCTTCACCCGCAGCAACTGCACGGCGCTGGAGAAGTTGAGTCCGTAATCGGTCTGGTCGCCGTTCCACACGCGCATGAATTTCCATGCGCCGCGTTGGTCGTACGTGCCTTCTTCGACGCGGTCGTAGATCATGTGCACGTCATCGTCGGCCGGATGGATCGATACCCGCGCGTGGTAGCCGGTGACGAGGAACTCGTCCGGCGCCAGTTCGACGATCAGGGCCGCGCCGGTCGGCTCCGGGTTGCCCGGCGGCGGCCCCTGGAACCAGAACTGGGGCACGCCGTAGGTGATGGTCGCGTTCCAGCGCTCGTTCAACGTCAGCTGCTGCTCGGGTTCGCCCGCGCGCTCCGCCGTGCCGTGCACCTTGCCGGCAAAACTCTGCTTCGCGATCAGGCGCGCCGCCGGCTTGACCAGCTTGTAGTTCAGCGCGAACGGCGCCAGCGTTTCGGCGTCCATGCGCCTGGCGCCCAGCGGCCAATTGGAATATCTGGTGAAGTCGATCCCGAACGGCGACCAGCCGATCGCCTGCTGCCCGAGCGCGGCGAAGAAATAGCGGGCGAACGGTGTGTCGTTGCCGGTTTCCGAGACGAACAGCGCATTGTCCGGGCGCGAATAGCGGTCGAGCACGGTGGTGTGTTTCTCGTACTCGCGCATGTAGATGTCCGGCGTCAGCAGGTCGATGTTGGGCGCCGCCAGCTTGTAGATGTCGAGTACGTTGTCGGTTGGCCCGCCGCTCTCGTACTGGCCCGGCAGGCCGGGCGTGAACGGGTCGCGCAGCGCAGCGTTGACGTACATCGGCAGCGGATATTCGGCCTTGCCGGCCGCGGCGACCTGGTCGATGTAGTGGGCGACGTGCCAGGCGTGGAAGTATTCATCGGCATCGGTGCCGAACACTTCCCGCCATGTGCCCGGCTGTTTCTTCAGCCCTTTGACCAGCACCTCCGGCACCGCGGCGTCGAACACCTGCTGCGCCAGCGGCGAGAAGTCGCGCGGCGAACCATAGGTACCCGGTTCGTTCTGCGGCTGCACCATGATCACCGTACGCTGCGGATCGGCCTGTTTCAGATGCCGCATCAACTGCACGAACGCCTTCCTGTCCGCTTCCAGCGTGGCCCCGGCATGCGGCGACAGCGAGTTGAGGGTTTTGCCCTCGGCGGTGATCACGCGCGGGAAGCGCTTGTTATCCAGCTTGACCCAGGCCGGCGCGTAGTTGGGGCCGTTGTTCTTCCAGGTGGCGAACCAGAGCAGCACCAGGCGCTTGTCGCGCTCGCGCGCCTGCGCCAGCAGGGTGTCGAGGAAGGAGAAATCGAACGTGCCTTCCTTCGGCTCGATCTGCTCCCAGGCGATCGGCACCATCACCGTGTTGGGATCGAGGATCTCGATCGCAGGCCACACCTGCGGCAGCACTGCCGGATAGTTGCTGGAGTTGTTGACCTGCGCGCCGAGGATCAGGAAGGGCTCGCCGTCGACCAGCAATGCGTGGCGGCCATGCTCGGTGACCAGCTTGGGAATCGGCGCCTCGGCCTTCCTGGCCGCTGCAGCGGCGGTGGGGGTTTCGGCCGCATCGGCGCCATTGTGCGTGGCGGACGGCGGGCTGCAGGCGGCGAGAACGAACACCGCGGCCAGCGCGATGTGCCTCAAAAGCGCATGCGCTCCTACACACCTGTTCATCATGCAATTCCCGGTCACTGCCAGTCGTCCGTCCGGAACGGCGAAGCCGGCAGCCCTTCGCGATTGGCCAGATCCGCGTCTTCCGGATTGTCACGCCACGCATAGCGTACGGCCTTCGGCTGCGCGACGGCCTCGCTACTCACCACGACGCCATCGCCTTCGATCGTAGCCTGCGCCGGATGGAAGCTGCGATCGTCGCCGGCGACCTCGAAGCCTTGCACGGACTGCCCGCCGCCGCGCACTGCCAGCGTGCTGCCCTGCGTGTCGAATGCGATGCGCGCGTTGCGGCCGTCGAATTGCACGGCGCGATACACCGGCCCGGAATACACCAGCGACTCGCCATAGGCGACATGGCGCGCCGCCAAGGCCATGCGCCGGCCGACTTCCTGCTTGTTGCGCGGGTGGATGTCGTCGGGATCGCCGATGTCGATCGTCACGACCTGGGCGGTCCCCGGCAGTCCGAGCGTCGCCGACTGCGACTCGCGCAGAACCGACCACGGGCTCTCGCTCGCGGTGTCCGCGCCTGAGCGGAAGCTGGCCAGCTGCACCCACAGGAACGGCAGATCCGGCTGCGCCCAGTCGGCGCGCCAGCCGCGGATCAGGGATGCGAACTGATCGCGATAGCGATGCGCCTCGGCAACGGTGTTGGCGTTGGCTTCGCCCTGGTACCACAGGAATCCGCCCAGCGGATAGGGCTGCAGCGGGTGGATCATGCGGTTGAACAACAGGGTCTCGATCTGGTTCTTGTCATCGTCCACGACGACGGTGACCGCCGCCGGACGGAACTTCCATTGCCCGGGCAGCGCGCGCCGCGAGCCGCCCAGCGGTTGCACGTAGGGCAGATCGCTTTCGGCGTGGCGGTCGGAATCGCTGTGGGTGTCGTGGATGCCACCACCGCCGCCGGTGTCGGTCACCCGCACGGCGATGTGGTTGGTCCCGGCGCGCAGCGCTTCGGGGCCGACCCGGTATTCGCGTGGCGCATCCCATCGATTGCTCAGCCCGCCGACGCGAATCCCGTTGACCCAGGTGTCGTCGCTATCGTCGATCATCCCCAGGCCGAGCGTGACCCCTTTCGCCGCCTCCGCGGCGCTCAGCTCGAAGCTGGTCCGGTACCAGGCCACGCCATCCATCTTGTAGCCCGCGGCCTCCCACAGGCCTGGCACGGGAATCGTGTCCCAGTCGCCGTCGTCCAGATCGACATCCTTCCACGAGGCATCGTCCGGGTTCGCCGGCCAGCGTGCCAGGCGCGCACGCGCCTCCGCCAGGGCGCGATCTTCGGCGGCGCGTACCTCATGCATCTTTGCCGCCATCGCCGCGGGCTCCACGCCCAACGATTCCGCATCCATCCACGCCTCGATGCGGCTGCCGCCCCAGGTGCTGTCGATGATGCCGATCGGCACGTCGCGGTCGCGGGCGCGCAGCTCGCGCGCAAAGGAATAGGCGACCGCAGAGAATTCGGCGACGGTCTGCGGCGAAGCGGTCCGCCACTCGCCGCCGGCGAGGCGCGCCTCGGGTTCGCCGGACCAGGATTTGGGTACCTTGAAATGGCGGATGCCGGCGTCGTGCGCGCTCGCGATCAACTGCTCGGCGCCCTGTGCCTGCGCCACCGGCCATTCCATGTTCGACTGACCCGACGCCAGCCATACGTCGCCGATCAGTACGTCGCGCACGGTGACGACCTCGTCTTTGCCCTCGCGAACCGTCAGCACGTAAGGTCCGCCCGCCGCGTGTGCAGGCAGCTCGATGCGCCATGCGCCATCGCCTCCGGCCACCGTCGTGGCCTGGGCACCGTCGAACCCGACTTCGATCCTGGCACCCGGTGTCGCCCAACCCCATACCGGCAGCGGCCGGTCGCGTTGCACCACCGCGCCGTCGGTAAACAGCAGCGGCAGGTTGATCTCGGCGTGTGCCGGCGAGATCGCAAGCAGCACCCCGAGCAGGGCGAAATGGCGTTTCAAGGTTCGAGCTCCCTGTGGTCGTCACGGATGTAGTGGTCCCGTATCACCGACCAGGCCAGCTTGCGCTCGCCGCGTTCGGACAGCAGCCCCTTGCGGTTGTAGCCGGCCTGGAACGGATGCATGCGCACCGGCGAGCGGAAATCCATCATCACCCAGGGCGCGGTGCCGCGCAGGAACGGGATCCGCGCCAGCATGCGCAGCTGCTTGCGATAGAACTCGGCCTGGAACTCCTCGTTCCAGGCGCTGGCGATGTCGTCGGCGCCGTGGCGGCCATGGCGCGACTCGGCGCCGAATTCGCTGACGATCAACGGCTTGCCGAACGGCGTCCACGTCACCTGTTCGGGCTCGGCCGGCCACGGCACGT
Organism: Lysobacter sp. M2-1; assembly: GCF_022662495.1. GTDB lineage: Bacteria > Pseudomonadota > Gammaproteobacteria > Xanthomonadales > Xanthomonadaceae > JAKPBU01. The sequence goes on along the minus strand of NZ_JAKPBU010000005.1, from coordinate 351,058 downwards.
ACCAGCCGAAATATTCATTGATGCCGACCACGTCCAGCGCGGCGACCAGCGGGTCGCTCACGGTTACCTTGCCGCCATCGATTCCGGGCGCGTAGAGCGCCGCCGCGACCAGCCGCGTCGGATCGAGTTCGCGCGAGCGTCGCGCCAGTGCCGCCAGCGCGGCATTGCGCTCCGGACCGGGGCTGGTTTCGTTGGCGACGCCCCAGAACGCGACACCCGCGCGGTTGCGATCGCGGGCGATCATTTCGCTCAGCATCGCATCGAGCCGGGCCTGCATGCCGGCATCGGCGAAGTCGATGCCCTGGTAGACCGGGATCTCCTGCCACAGCAGCAGGCCCATGCGGTCGGCCATGCGCACCAGGTGCTCGGTGTGCGGGTAATGCGCCAGGCGCACGAAGTTGGCGCCAAGGTCGCGGGCGTGCTGCAGCAGGCGGCGCGCATCTTCCGGCGAATGCGCGCGGCGACCGTCGATTTCTTCGTGGACATTGACCCCGCGCAGGAACAGGGGTTTGCCGTTGAGCAGAATCTCGTCGCCACGTACGGCGAGGCTGCGGAAGCCGATGTCCTCCTCCAGCGCATCGTCCGGGGTGGAGACCTGCACCCTGTAGAGCCTGGGCTGCGCCGGCGACCACAGCGCGAACGGCGCCTCGAAACGCACCGGTGCGTAACCGTCGGCACCGGCCTGCACCTGCTCGTCGACATCCAGCTCGGGAATGCGCACGCGCACGAATTGTTGCGGCGCGCTGCCGGCCAGTTTCACCCAACCCTCGACGCGCCGCTGCGAGCCCGGCGCGAGCTGGATGAAGTAGTCCTGGATGTAGGTGGCCGGCGTTTCCACCAGATCCACGTCGCGGGTCAGGCCGCCGTAGTTGAACCAGTCGAAGCCCAGTGCCGGGATGCCGTCCTTGCGGCGTGCGTTGTTGACGTGCACCAACAGGCGGTTCTCGCCCTGCTTCACCCGCCCCGTCAGTTCGAACTGGAACGGCGTGAAGCCGCCTTCGTGGCTGCCGAGTTTCTCTCCGTTGAGGAACACATCGGTGCGGTAGTTCGCGCCACCGAAATGCACGAACACGCGCCGCCCGGCGCGACGCGCGTCGGCGAGCTCGTAGTCGAACGTCTTGCGATACCAGACCGAACCTTCCAGATACAGCAGCTCGGGCCGTTGGGTGTTGAAATCGCCCGGCACCTGCAGCGTGTTGGCATCGTCGAAGCCGTACTCGATGAACTCGGTGTTGCCGCTGGCGGTACGGTCCTTCCACACCGCCTTCCACTGGCCGATGCCATCGGCGTACGGGTCGACCAGCGCCTGCCAGGTGCCGTTGAGGCTGCGCCGCTGGCGCGCCGGCAGGTTAGCCAGAGGCACGGATCCGGCTTCGGCGTCATCCAAAGCCGGAGCTACATTCGCACTGGCCTGCGGACGTGGCGCGTAGCCCTGCGCGTCCGCCAGCAACGGCAGGCCCGCCAGCAACGCGGCCATCAGCCAGCGTGACGCGCCGATTCGCATGTCAACGCGGATCGCCATACACGATCCCCCGTCCATGCGTTCCCAGGTACACACGACCGTACACACGCGGATCGCCGACGACGAGGCGGACCTCGCCGTAGCGATGCGCATCGTCGTCGATGCGGGTCCAGTGGCGGCCCTCGTCGCCGGAGCGGTACAGCCCGACCTTGCCGTCGAGCTGGCCGTAGACGAACAGCGTCGGCGTGCCGTCTTCTTGTTCCGGCTTGCCCAGGCCCAGTGCCAGCGCGTTCTCCACGCCCGGCAGCCGTTCCAGCCCTTTCGCGCCCAACCGCAGCAGTCCGCGCGATGAAGCAGCGATGTACACCAGGCCGCTGTGGCCGGGTGCGGCACGCAGCTGTACGCGGACTCGCTCGCCGATCGCGCCGACGGGGCGTTCGGCCGATTCGAATTCCAAGCCGCCGTTGCGGCTGACGTAGAGCCTGCCATCGGCTGGATCGAAGCCGTACAAACGCTCCGGGTCGACCCGATCGGCTTCGACCACGGCAGTCGGTGGCAGGCCAAGGACACGGCGCCAATGCGCGCCGAAATCGTCGCTCAGCCAGTGTCCGGCTCTGCGCGGCTGCCAAAGCACCCGTTTGCCATCGGCGGTGATGGCGACCTGTCCGGCGCCCTCGCCTTCCGGCGGTTCGCCCGCCAGCTCACGCCAGCTGCGGCCGCCGTCGCGCGAATACGCCGCATGCACCACGTTGCCCGGATCGTCGTGAAAATGGCCGCTGCGCACGATCAGTTCCGGTGCCTGACCGGCGTTGGCCATGCTCTCGGTGTTGCTGTAGCGCGGCGGCCTGGCGAACTGCACAGTGGTCCGGTCTAGCCTGTCGTGCACGAAGCCGTCGATATCGCCCAGGCCGCTGATCAGCGGCGCGCCCTGCGGTGGGCTGAGCAACGCCAGCGGTACGGTTTCTTCCAGGCCTTCGTTCTCGAAGCGCCACTGCACGCGAGCGCCACGCTCGAATGCGCTGAGGTTACGCGATGCCCAGACCCCGTAGCCGGTGACGAACAGCGCGCGATCGCTGTCGAACGGATCGATCTCGACATCGGCCATCCAGTGCGGCGTCGCCTGCGCCGTCCACGGCGAGGCGCCATGATCGAAATCGGAATGTTCAAACAGCGGTTTCCAGCTCCTGCCGCCGTCGATGCTGCGGAAGATTTCGTCGCGCGGGCCATAGCGGGTGAATGTGCTGGCGATCAGCGCCTGCGGGTTGCGCGGATCCACCGCGACCGCGCCCCAGCCGAAGCCGTCGCCCTCGCTGTCGATCGTCTGCGGCGCCGGTGTGATCTCGGTCCAGCGTTGCTGCGCGGGCTCGTATTTCCACACCGCACCGTCCTGCATCCGGTCCGGGCCGGGCTCGTCGCCGTAGCTGAGGTAGTAGCTGCCGTCGCTGGAGCGCACCATGTGGTTCGGGCGCAAACCGGTCGGCTGGCCGGCCACCGGCGACCAGGTCGTGCCGGCATCCTCGGAGACGTACAGACTGATCTCGCGCGTGGATACGCCGGCGTAGATGCGCTGGCTCGGAGTGCCGGCTTCAACGCGTTCCGATGCCGCGCTTTGCGGATCGAACACGACGAAGACGATGCCGATGGCCTGGGTGCGACGGTTGTTCGAAGCACTCGCCGACGGCGAGGTCGCGATCGCCGGAAAGCCATCCACCCGCTGCCAACGCACGCCGCGATCTTCGCTGCGCCACAGCCCGTGGGTGCGCGAACCCAGCAACAGCACCCGGCCATCCTTGGGATCGACCGCGAGCCGTTCGCCGTTGCCCCGGCCCATTTCGTTGCCGCCGAGCTTGAACGGCAGATTGGTGCGCTCGAAGCTGCGGCCGCGGTCGGAGGAACGCAGGATCGCGGCATTGCCGGCGCGTTCGTGGGTATAGGTGCCGGCGGCAAGGTACACGCGCTCGGGATCGGACGGATCGACGGCGAGGCCGTCGATGCCCATCAGGTTGACGTCTTCAAGGCCGAGGCCATCGGTCAGCGCGACCCATCGCCGCGACGCCGCATCCCAGCGGTAGGCGCCGCCGATGTCGGTGCGTGCATAAAGCAGGCCCGGCTCGCGCGGATGGAACACCAGCCCGCTGACGAAACCCCCGCCGCCGATGGGAACATGGTTCCAGGTATACGGCGTTGCCTGTTCGGCGGCGTGCAGCCGGGTCGCGACGCCTGCAATAGCGATCAGAATGGCAAGTGCGGTTGCCCGGAATCCCTTCACTGCCCCGGGCACACCGCGTCGGTCGGATCCGCGACCAGGCGTACCTCCGCGAACGACAGATCCAGCGCCGCAGCCGTGCCCAGCACGAAGGGTTCGTCGACGCGGGCCATGTCGGTCCCCGCCTTGCGGAAGCAGGTCAGCCTGATCTTCGCGGTGCGCCACTGTCCCACCGGCGCGGCCTTCAGCAGCGCCGTGACGTCGACCGTGCCGCGACAGGGCGCATCGTCCGCACCAGCGCAGCCCATCGCCATGGTGACCGGACCCTTGGGCGCCGCATCGACGCGATATTGGACCTGCAGCACCATGTCGGCATTGGCCTGGCGCTGCAGATCCAGCGGCCCGGCATCGGCGCTGCCGATGATCGCCGCTTCGGCCTCGCCGCTGCCGTTCCAGCGCAGCCGGCGCCCGCCTTCCTGCAGGCCGTTGGCATCGACCGCCTCGAGCGACAGCGCGCCGCTGGCGGAGGCCGTGCGGTTGCCTTCGACGACCGTCGCCTTTCCGTCCTCGCGCAGTGCCAGCCGCCATGGCGGTGGTGTGCGGCCGCGGCGGTAGTAGTTGCCCGCGTTGGTGGTCGCTGCATTGACGCCGGATACTTCGGGCAGAACCGGTAGCGTGGTGGTGGACCCGTAATCCAGACCATGGCCCAGGGCGAACAGGGGCTCGTAGTCAGGCTGGCCCTTGTTCAACTCAAGCTGCGCCGCAGTGCGTGGCCAGGAGAACGACAATCTGCCGTGGAAGTCGTGCCGCGGCTTGCCGTCGGCGCCGGCGACGAGCACGTCGGCGATGCCGCCGCCTTCCGTGCCCGGCAGCCACGCGGCGACGAAGGCATCGGACGCATTGAGTTCGGGATTCACCCACAGCGGCCGCCCCGACAGGAAGACGGACACCACCGGAATGCCCTGCGCCTTCAGCTTCCTCAGCAAGGCCAGGTCCTGCTTTTCGCCGGGCTGGAATTCGAGTGTCTGCAGGTCGCCGGCCATCTCCGCGTACGGGGTTTCGCCATAGACAACGATGGCCACGTCGGGGCGCTGCTTGAACGTCCCGTCGATGCCGAGCTCGGCCTGTCCGCCGGCGGCGGCCAACGCTTCGCGCAGGCCCTCGAAGATGGTCTGCGCATTGGGGAAATCGCTGCGCTGGTTGCCCGTCCCTTGCCAGGACAGCGTCCAGCCACCGCTCTGCTGGCCGATGTCGTCGGCACCGGAGCCGGCCACCAGCACCTTCGCCGATGGCTTGATCGGCAGCACGCCGCCGTTGTTCTTCAGCAACACCAGCGACTTACGCACTGCTTCCCGCGCTACTGCGCGATGCTCCGGCGCACCGATCACCCCGGCCTTGCCTTCCCACGGGCGCGCGGAATCGAACAGTCCAAGGCGATGCTTGACCCGCAGGATCCTGCGCACCGCATCGTCGATGCGCGCCATCGGCACCTCGCCCGAGCGTGCCTGCGCCAGCAGGCTTTCGTACACGCCCTTCCAGCTGTCCGGCGCCATCGCCATGTCCAGCCCGGCATTGAATGTCGCCGCGCAGTTCTCGTTGCTGCAGCCGGGAATCTGGCCATGCCCGTTCCAGTCGCCGACAACGAAACCGTCGAAGCCCATGCGCCCCTTGAGCACATCGGTCAGCAGGCTCTTGTTGCCGTGCATCTTCACGCCCTGCCAGCTCGAGAACGACGCCATCACGGTCATCGCGCCGGCTTCGATCGCGGCCGGATACCCGGCGGCGTGGATCCGGATCAGTTCGGCCTCGCTGGACAGGTTGTCGCCCTGGTCCATGCCGTCCTTCGTGCCGCCATCGCCGAGGAAATGCTTGGGCGAAGACGCGACGTGGCCCTGCTGCAGCGGCAGCGATGCGCCGGGTTCGCCCTGCAGCCCGCGCACCATCGGGCCGGCATAGCGACGGACCAGGTCGGGATCCTCGGAATAGCCTTCGTAGGCACGGCCCCAGCCATCGTTCTGCGGCACGGCGAGCGTGGGTCCGAACGCCCAGTCGAATCCGGCGGCTGCGGTTTCGGCGGCGGTGGCCGCGCCGATGCGCTGGATCAGGCCGGGATCGTTGGCGGCACCCAGCCCGATGTTGTGCGGAAAGATCACCGCGCCGATCACGTTGTTGTTGCCGTGCACCGCGTCGATGCCGAACATCACCGGGATCGGCACGTGGCCTTCGCGCTGTTCGAGCGAGACGGCGCGGTAGGCGCGTGCGGTTTCCACCCACGGCCCTGCCGGCGAACGGTCGGGCGCTCCCAGCGGCGGCGAGCTGCCGCCAGCCAGGATCGACCCGAGCGGGTACTTCCTCAGATCCTCCGGCCGCACGCTGGACGTATCGCCCTGCACCATCTGGCCGACCTTTTCCTCCAGGCTCATCTTCGCCAGCAGCTGCTCGACGAACGCTTCGGTTTCCGCATTCTTCAAGCCACGGCTCGCCGCCTTGGGCCACAGTGCCGGATCGGTGACGCCTGCCACCGCTGCTTTTGGCGCCGCCGCTTCATTCTGCGTAGTCGCGGGCTGCCGTTCGCAGCCGCCCAGCATCGGCGCCGCGGTGAGCAGGATCGTTACTAACAGTGCGATCGGTCGTGTCGGAAGTGCGGACGTCGGGGGATTTGTCGGCTTCATGCGGTCACTGGATTCCCGCCAACAACGAAGCTCGCCTGCAAGAGCGAGACGTCTGCTCGTTGTTGGTCTGATGATTACTTCGTCGTTTCAGAAAAGAACGCGACTCGCGTCGCTTCTACATTCGCTCCAGGAGACACGTCTGCATGCGCGCTCCCTCTCACCAACCGCGCGCAGCACTGGCGTCAACGCCAGACTGCCAGGTGGCCCACGATCCGGACATGGTCGTCGACGGTATGGAACGGCCAGACCCAGCGGGCTAGGAAGGGGAGAACGTCTCCCCTTCCCACCGTTCTACACCTCAGAACTGCACGCGCAGTGTCGCCGCATAGCGCGTGTCGTTCACGTACCAGGAAGTGACCCGCCGTCCGCCTCCATTCTGCTCCATGATCGTGCGCTGCTCGGCGTTATTGAGGTTGTTCATCTCCAGGCCGATCTTGACGTTGTCGTTGATGCTGTAGAAGATCGAACCGTCCAGCTGTCCGTACTCGTCGCTGTACACCGGCAGTTTCCAGGCAACGGTTTCGCCAGCGAGGTTGTCGTTGGTGCCGTTGTAGCCGTTGGCGCCGATCCCCAGCAGGTACTCGCTGCGCCAGTTGTAGGCCAGGCGGATCTGCCAGGGGCCCTTCTCGTAGAACGCGGCCACGTTGTAGGAGTTCTTGGACAGGCCGTCGGCCGGCATCTCGCCGTACCTCGAGCCATCGGTATCGACCGGGTCCGCATCCGCTTCGATCGGCACGTCGGTCGAGCTGTCGATGTAGGTGTAGTTCGCCGCGATTCCGAAGCCGTCGAACGGCGCCGGCAGGAAGTCGAAGAACTGGGTCCAGCCGATCTCCGCACCCTGGATGCGCGCGGTGCCGGTGTTGATGGTCTGCGTAACCAGGTACTCGTAGTCGTTGCCGTCGGCGCCCGGATATGTCACCAGCTGCGCCTGGTTGCGGAAGTAGTCCTTGATGTCCTTGTGGAAGAAGTTGACCCAGGCCATGCCGCCCTTGTCCGGATCGAAATACCACTCCAGCGACAGATCGAATTGGTTGGCCTTCATCGGCTCCAGGTAGGGGTTGTCGGTGGAACCGCCTGTCAGGTCCAGACACCCGGCAGGCAAAACCGTCACATCGTCAGCGGGATCATCCGGATCCCCGATTCTGATGTCCTCGCACCTCACCCCACCGACCATGTTGTCGTCATTGACGCTGGCGCTGAGGATTCGGTAGGCCTGCATGTCGCTGAACGCCGGCCGGGCGATGGCCTTGGATGCGGCGAAACGCACGATCAGGTTGTCGATCGGCTCCCAGCGCACGTTCAGGCTGGGCAGCACGTCGGTATAGGAATTGCTGGCGTTGATCGGCTCCGATTCACCGGCACCCAGATACGGCGCAGCGATTTGGCTCGGATAGACCAGGAACCCCTTGGCGGCATTCTCGGTGCGCACCGCGCGCACGCCGACATTGCCGTCCAAACGAATGCTGTCCAGCGCGAAATCCAGCATCGCGTAGGCGGCGGTGGTGCTCTCGTTCTGCACGTTGGTCCACTGCGGATCGCGGATGTTCCGCGGCGTGATCTGCCCATAGCAGCAGCTGTAGTACGGGGTGGCGGCCTCGTGGATGTCCAGATAGCTGCCCGGGAACCCGAGCGCAGTGTCCAGCACGGGCGCGAAGAAGGAGCCCGGTACATTGACATCGCCGCGGTAGAAATTGTCGAAGGTGTTGAGGTGCGTCAGGCTGCCGTTGACTACGTCGTTGAGGTCCAGTCCCGGCAGCGGCTGGTCGCCCGGCAGGGCCCACCACTGCATCCAGGGCTGGAACACCGCTTGCCAGTCGTAGCCGGTATCCCGGCTGGTGGCGGAACGATCGGTCAGGCGCACGCCGAACTTGATCGCACGGAAGAAGCCGTTGTCGAAGCTGTGCTTGAGGTCGGCGCGCCAGGCCAGCTGGTCGGCGACGTTGTCGTCGCGATGGTCCATGGTGAAACCCCAGTAATAGTTGGCGGGGTTTCCCGTGAACTCTTGGTCGATGCCGACCGACGGCGTGCCGCCGGTGAGGTCGACGTCGATATAGGGCACGTTGATGCCGAGCGAGACCGTGGAATCCAGCCTCCGGGTCTCCGCCTTGACGTACTGCAGTTCGGTCGTCAGTTCGGTGCTGTCGGTGAGCGTCCACTTCAGGCCGAGGGAGAAGTCGGTGACCTTGGAGTTGCTGTTCGAGGCGCGGATGTCCGTGCCCATGGGGATATTGCCGTCCTGGACGAGCCGGCCCGAGCGGAACACGCCGCCATCCAGTTCGAACGGCTGGCTGGTGTCGATCCTGACCGCGGTGGGATCGTTGCCGACGAAGATGGCGTCCTCGAACCAGAGCTCGTCGTACCGGCTCTGGAAGCCAGTGGCGTGTAGCTCGACGTCGTCGCTGGGTTGCCATTGCAGGGCGAGGTAGACGCCCTGGCGTTCGCGTTCGAAATCCAGCGTGCGCCAGTCGGCGCCGCGCGGCAGCCAGAGTCGCTCGTTGGTGCCGTCGCCGTCGACATCGGTGTTGTCGGTCTCGAAGAACGGCCGCACGAACATGCCGTCGGTGCGGGTGGCGAGTTCCGAATGCGCGACATCGACCAGGAAGCCGACCTTGCCGAAGTCGGTTTCCCAGTGGTTGCTGTACAGCGCGGAAGCGGACGGCTTGTACTGTTCGGAGAAGTTGCCGTAGTTCTCGCTGACGCTGGCAGCGATCCTCTGGCCGTCGAAGTCGAACGGCTTGAAGGTGCGCAGGTCGACGGTGCCGCCGAGGCCACCCTCGATCATCTCGGCCTTCTGGTTCTTGTACACGTCGACGCCGGCCATCAGTTCTGAGGGCACGTCCTGGAAGCCGATGGAACGGCCACCGTTCGCCGAGAAAGTGTCGCGGCCGTTGAGTTCGGAACGCACCTGGGTCATGCCGCGGACCTGCACGCCGCTGCCTTCGGCGGAGGGGTGTTCCGGATCGCCCGCCGAGAGGAAGCGGTCGATGGTCACGCCGGGGATGCGCGAGAGCGTTTCGGTGACGCTGCGGTCGGGCAGCGCGCCGATGTCCTCCGCGGTGACCGAATCGACAAAGGTATCGGCGTCGCGCTTGATGTCCTGCGCCCGGTAGATGGAACCACGGATGCCGGTCACGATGACCGCGTCGAACTCCTTCACATCCTCGCTGTCCTGCTCGGCGTCGGCAGGAGCCTGGGCCGCCTCCTGCGCGTGCGCGTTGGCGCTGAGGAAGGCGGCAATGGCGAGCGCCATGGCCGAACGCCTCGCCTGGCGGCTGAAACCCTTGTTCGCCCGGCGACTTGCGGGGTGGCTTTGACGGATTGACATGGCTGCTCCCTCCAGAGGAACTGGCGTTGTGTCGAGATGGTTAGTGGCGCGTGGGGAGACTGGTGTTGGAGTAGATCGGCAGGGAGCCGTCTGGCGCGCTGCTGGCGCCATCAATGTCGGGGGCATGGTCCAAACCCGCGGTGTTACCGCTAACAAAATCGCTCGCGGTAGCGAACGCGGAAGACCGCGAGTCGTTCAACTCGCTATGAACCTGGGCCGGGCCGAGGATCGCGAGGAGGTCGACTTCACGGATGCTCCCGATCTGCACACTGGTGAGGCGCTGTAACGGGTCGGAAATGCTGGCGTCGCGCAGCTTTCCGACGGAGCGGCGGCGGCTCTGGCGCGTCGACATGATTGTTCCCTCCCAGGACCCGCAACGATGTCTGGTTGTGGCCGGAGCCTCCCATTGGCTCCGATTGCCGCTTCACGCCGGCTTGCCGATACCCGCTCTCAGGGCGGATTCCCGGTGCCGGATCTTCCGGAATTGCGATGTTCCGCACGACTTTCGAGCCGGAGGATATGCGTCACTCTCATGCCATACCAATGAAATATTCCAACCTAGATATCTTCTTATGGAATAGATTGAGCGCGCCGCGTCGACGCAAGACCCTCAGTCCTCTCCGAGATAGCCCAGCCCCTTGGCCGGACTACGCCGTGTGCCCTGCGGCGGTGGCAGCTCGGCGTACAACCGGCGCGCGGTGACGCGCAGCGCTTCCAGTACCCGTTGCCCCCCCGGGGAAAGTAGATGGTCGCGGCGGCGGACGATACCGAACGATTCGATGCTCACGCCCAGTTCGATCGGCAGCACGGTCAGCATGTTCGCCTGGGTGTACGGCGCGATCGAATCCACCGGCAGCGCGGTCAGCAGATCGCTGGTGCGCAACAGGTTGGTGATGACCGGCAACGCCGAGGTCTCGACGATGTTCTGCGGCCATGGCAGGCCGTGTTCGAGGAACATCGCGTCCATGCGCGAACGCAGCAGGCTGGCCGCAGGCGGCAGGATCCAGCCAAACTCGAGCAGATCGGCATGGTCCAGGCGACGGCGGCGGGTCAACGGGTGGCCTGCGCGTGCGATCAGCGAGTGCGGCTCGTCGGCAAGCGGTTCGAAATCCAGATCTCCCAGCCCGTCGGGCCCAAGGATGCGGCCGACCACCATGTCCAACTGCCCATCGACCAGGCGCGCGACCAGCGGGCGGCTGTAGTCCATTTCCACCCGGATCAGCAGGTCCGGGTACTCGCGCTTTACCGCCGCGATCGCCTGCGGTACCAGGTTGGTACCCGGGTTGACCACGGTGCCGATGGCTGCCTGGCCCATGCGCCCGTTGCGCAGCGCGGCGATCTCGTCGTGCGCCCGGCTGAGCTCGGTCAAGGCGGTGCGCGCATGCCGCACCAGCACCTGGCCGTACCAGGTCGGCTCCACTCCCCGCGCATGGCGCTCGAACAACTTGACCCCGAGCATGCTCTCCATTTCGGCGAGCAGCTTGGACGCCGCCGGCTGGGTCATGCTGGCCGCCTGGGCCGCGCGTAGCACCGAACCGTGTTCGGCCAGCTCCAGCAACAGCGACAACTGCCGCGTTTTCAACCGCGTGGCATTGGCCCAGTTCGTACCGGTCTGACTCATGCCCCGTCCTCAGTATTCTCACGGGGAATATCATATGACGAAAATTTCATTGGTTGAATATAGCTTTACCGCGCATCGTTATGCCCCGATCGCTATGCCTGGCTCCGACAGGCGGGTCCATTGCGGCGACATCGCCGGAATCGATATGCGTTCGCGCCCGGCCCGCTGACAGGCGGCGGCAGACAGGCAACCGTAGATCCAGGGGCAGGAGACACCGGCATGGCCAGGCAGGAAGGCAATACCGATCGCCGCGGCTGCCTGCATGACCATGCGTCCGCGCAGCCGTATTTACATCTCCTGGACGCGGCCAGCCCGGCGGTCCCGGCTGCGCCGCACCAGGCGCGCGGCGACACCTTCGACCAGGCCGACATGGAAGTGACACGATGAAGATCGCCCGCGCAGAAACCTTTCACGCAGCGCCACGCTGGCTGTTCCTCAGGATCGAGACCGACGACGGCGTGGTCGGCTGGGGCGAGCCGATCATCGAGGGCCGTGCCGCGACCGTCGAGGCCGCCGTGCAGGAACTGTGCGAATACCTGATCGGCAAGGATCCCTCTCGCATCAACGACCTGTGGCAGACCCTGTATCGCGGCGGCTTCTACCGCGGTGGTCCGGTGCTGATGAGCGCCATCGCCGGAATCGATCAGGCGCTGTGGGACATCAAGGGCAAGGCCCTGGGCGTGCCGGTGCACGAGTTGCTCGGCGGGCGCGTGCGCGATCGCATGAAGACCTACCGCTGGGTCGGTGGCGACCGGCCCGCGGACATCATCGAGCAGGTGAAAACGCTGAAGGAACTCGGTTACGACACCTTCAAGTTCAACGGCACCGAGGAATTCCGCCCGCTCGACAGCACGCGTGCGGTCGATGCGGCGGTGGAAAAAGTGGCCGAGATCCGCGCCGCGTTCGGCCACTCGATCGACTTCGGCATCGATTTCCATGGCCGGGTCGGCATGCCGATGGCCAAGGTGCTGCTGCGCGAACTCGAACCGCTGCGGCCGCTGTTCGTCGAGGAGCCGGTGCTGCCCGAGCAGTGCGAATACTATCCGCAGCTCGCGGCAGCGACCTCGATCCCGCTGGCCGCCGGCGAGCGCATGTATTCGCGCTTCGACTTCAAACGCGTGTTCGAGCGCGGCGGCCTGGCGATCGTGCAGCCGGACCTGTCGCACGCCGGCGGGATCACCGAATGCGTGAGGATCGCGGCCATGGCCGAGGCCCACGATGTCGCCCTCGCCCCGCACTGCCCGCTGGGTCCGGTGGCGCTGGCAGCCTGCCTGCAGGTCGACTTCGTCGCGTGGAACGCGGTGCTGCAGGAACAAAGCATCGGCATCCACTACAACCACAACGGCGCCGACCTGCTCGACTACGTGCTCAACAAGGACGACTTCGCCTGCGTCGACGGAAGCATTGGCATCCTGCCCGGCCCGGGCCTGGGCGTGGAGATCGACGAGCAGCGGCTACGCGCCGCAGCCGCAGACCCGCCGCACTGGCGCAACCCGGTGTGGCGCCATGCCGACGGCAGCATCGCGGAGTGGTGACGGGATGAGCATGCGCGCAGCGACGGAGTGGCGAGTGGCACCGGCCTATCGCATCCGCCGCGCGCGTTGCTCGCGCCAACCGAGGGGGATCGCTTCGTGATCGCCGTCGACTGGGGCAGCAGCAACCTGCGCGCCTACCGCCTCGGCGCGGACGGCACCATCCTCGAGCAGCGTCGCGCCGACCTGGGCGTACTGTCCTGCGACGGCCGCTTCGCCGAGGTCCTCGCCCGCCAGCTCGATGGCTGGGACGATACGCGCGTGATGATGTGCGGCATGATCGGCGGGCGCGGCGGATGGATGGAAGTGCCGTACGTGGAATGCCCGGCCGGCGAACGCGAGATCGCAGCGGCGATCGTGGCCCTGGAGGGCGGTACGCCCGCCCTGGCCGAGCGCGAGCTGTTGATCGTGCCCGGGATGATCGACCAAACCTCGTCCGAAGTCGCCGACGTGATGCGCGGCGAGGAAACGCAGATCATCGGGCTGCTCGACCGCCTTGGCGACGGCGACCACACCGTGTGTCTTCCCGGCACCCACAGCAAATGGGTCGACATCCGCGGCAGCAACATCGTATCGGTACAGACCACGATGACGGGCGAGGCTTACGCGCTGTTCCGGAACCAGAGCGTGCTGGCCCGGCTGATGGCTGCGGACGAACCACCGCTGCATGTGCCGGCCTTCGATGAAGGCCTGCGCCGCAGCGGCGATGCCGGCGGGCTGCTGCATCATCTTTTCGGCGTGCGCACGATGGCGCTACTCGGCCGCCTGTCGCGCACCCAGTCGCCGTCCTATCTGTCGGGGCTGCTGATCGGCCACGAACTCCGCGGACAGGACCCGCATCCCTCCCGCGTTCACCTGATCGGCAACGATCGCCTGCAGGTCGCTTATGCGCGGGCGCTGGAAGTGTTCGGCATCCAGGTCCAGCGCCATTCGGAGGACCTCGCTGCCGCAGGTCTGCATCGGCTGGCGATGGTCAAGGCCTAGTGCCCAGCCAGGGTGCCATCGATCAGTTGACGTGTCGTTTGCAGTCGCCGGATGGGATCAGCGCGGCGTGAGCTTGAGCAGGCGTGCGTTCGCGCCATCCTCGAGCAGCCAGATGGCGCCGTCAGGCCCCTGCTCGACTTCGCGGATGCGCGCGCCCATCGCGTGGCGCCTGATCTCCTGCGCACCGCCGCTTGCGAATCGAACGCGCACCAGCGCCTGCGAGGCCAGGCCACCGATGAACCCTTCGCCGCGGAAATAGGGAAAGAGGCTGCCGCTGTAAATGATGAAGCCCGAGGGCGCGATCACCGGCGTCCACCATGCTTCGGGCGCGTTGAACTCCGGACGCGTCGAGTGATCGGGAATCGGGGTGCCGTCGTAGTGATCGCCATTGGAAACGATCGGCCACCCGTAGTTGCTGCCGCGTTCGATCCGGTTGAGCTCGTCGCCGCCGGCCGGTCCCATCTCGTGGGTCCATAGCGTTCCGCCCGCATCGAATGCAATTCCCAGCAGATTGCGGTGGCCCAGACTCCAGACCTGCGCGGCGATGCCCCCCTGGGCGGCGAATGGATTGTCCGACGGAACCGAGCCGTCGGCGTTGAGCCGCAGCACCTTGCCCAGGTTCTGCTGCAGGTCCTGCGCCGGATCGAACTTCTGGCGGTCGCCGGAGGTGATCCACAACTTGCCCTCGCGCCCGAATGCGATGCGATGGCTGTAATGGCCGTAGCCGGTCACCTTGGGTGCCTGCCGCCACACCACTTGCAGCCCCGCAAGGCTGCCGCCATTGCCGCTGGAATCCAGATCCAGGCGCGCACGCACCACGACGGCGCCACGGGTGTCGTTCGCCCCGGCCTCCACGTAGCTGAGATAGACCAGGTGGTTGCTGGCAAACTGCGGATGCAGCACCACGTCCCCCAGCCCCCCCTGACCACCATAGGCAACTGCAGGGACGCCCCGGATCTCGCCGGTCGCCCGGGCCGCGACGTCGAAAAGCCGCAGATGCCCGGTCTTCTCCGTCACCAACAAGCGTCCGTCGGGAAGGAATGTCATCGCCCACGGTTCGGTGAATCGGCCCACTTCGCGCGCGACGAAGGGCGGATCGGGAACACGGAACGCCTGTTGGGGTCCGCCGGTGCGCATCGTCTGGACCGCCGTGGCCGCGGCGGACGGCGCTCCAATCGAATCCATGTCGGCTGTACTGCCTCGAACCACCCTGCCTGAGACGAACAAGGTGCTTGGCGCAGTCCGATCGCGCGCGGCCGACTGCCGATCGCTGTTGCGCTCCTGGATCCCTGCGCTGCAGGCCGCAAGCAGCAGGATGAGGGTAGCGGGGGCGAGCCTCCAGACCATGGCGACATCACGGCTGCTCGGGGGAGGCAGTATCCATACCACGATCGGCGTGCATGGGTTGCCACGAATCTGCCATCGCCATGCCGTGCCGATCGACGGTCATGGAATGACGTGGGCAACGCCGCCAGGCTTTCGCTGGGCACGTCACACGTGCGCGCAACAGCCGCGTCCGCGCGGAGCGCGACGGCATTCTGTATCCGCGATGGCTCCTGTAGGAACGCCTCTCAAGCGCGACCGAGACCGATGCCGCACCTTCGGTCGCGCCGAAGCGGCGCTCCTACAACGACGTGCCCCAGACGCAGATCGCTAGCTGCGCCTGAAAGGCGCTCCTACAAGGATTTGGCCAGACGCAGGGCGCCCACCTTCTCCGGTGCGGCGAAGCTGTCGCTGCGCGCATCGGCCCAGAACTCCTGGAACACGGCATGCCTGGGAACCCGGTCCAGCAGTTCACCGGGCTGCAGATACGTATAGAGCGCCGCGAGCGAGCGGATCTCGACCGGCGACACGCGCCGCAGGATGTGCTCGGGCCCCAGCTGCTGCGGATGCTCCAGCCCCGCTGCGCACAGCAGGTCACGCAGTGCCTTGAGCGTGTTCTCGTGGAACTGGAACACACGCGTCGCCTTGTCGGGCACATCGAGCTTGCGCCAGCGTCCGGGGTTCTGCGTGGCCACGCCGGTCGGGCACTTGTCGGTGTGGCAGGCCTGCGACTGGATGCAGCCCAGCGAGAA
This sequence comes from Lysobacter sp. M2-1, assembly GCF_022662495.1. Taxonomy (GTDB): domain Bacteria; phylum Pseudomonadota; class Gammaproteobacteria; order Xanthomonadales; family Xanthomonadaceae; genus JAKPBU01. Next base: position 335,181 of record NZ_JAKPBU010000005.1, on the reverse strand, counting down.
CATGAAGCCACGCGCCGAGTTGCACCAGTCCGCGCCCAGGGCGATGGTCCGGGCGATGTCGAACGCGCTGACGATCTGCCCGGCCGCGCCGAGCTTGATCCGGTCGCGCAGGCCCAGGCCGACCAGGGTGTTATGCACGAGCAGCAGGCCCTCGTGCATCGGCACGCCGACATGGTCGATGAATTCCGCCGGAGCCGCCCCGGTACCGCCCTCGGCGCCGTCGACCACGATGAAGTCCGGCAGCAGCCCGGTCTCGCGCATCGCCTTGGCGATCCCGAACCATTCCCAGGGGTGGCCGATGGCCAGCTTGAAACCCGCGGGTTTGCCGCCGGACAGTTCGCGCATGCGCGCGATGAACTCGAGCAATCCCACCGGCGTGTCGAACACGCTATGCCGCGCCGGCGATACGCAGTCCACCCCGATCGGCACGCCGCGGGTTTCCGCGATCTCACGCGTGACCTTCGCCGCCGGCAGCACTCCGCCATGACCCGGCTTGGCGCCCTGGGACAGCTTCAGCTCCACCATCTTCACCTGCGGGTCGCGCGCCACCGCAGCGAAGCGCTCCGCGCTGAAACTGCCGTCGGCGTTGCGACAGCCGAAGTAGCCCGAACCGATTTCCCAGACGATGTCGCCCCCATGCTCCCGGTGATACGGGGAGAGCGAGCCCTCGCCAGTGTCGTGGTAGAAGCGGCCACGCCTGGCGCCGGCATTGAGTGCACGGATCGCGCTGGCCGAAAGCGAACCGAAGCTCATCGCGGAGATGTTGAACACGCTGACCGAGTACGGTTGCGCGCAGCCCTCGCCCACCAGGATGCGGAAGTCGTGGCGATCGCCCGGCACCGGCGCCATCGAATGGTTGATCCATTCGTAGTCCACGCCATAGGGATTGAGCTCGCTGCCGAACGGCACCGTGTCCTGCACCGACTTGCTGCGCTGGTAGACCAGCGCGCGCTGCTCTCGCGAGAACGGCGCCTTCTCGATGTCGGCCTGGATGAAGTACTGGCGGATTTCCGGCCCGATCGATTCCAGGCCGTAACGAAAGTGAGCGAGGATCGGATAGTTGCGGCGCAGCGTGCTCCGGCGCTGCAGCAGATCCCAGCTCCCCACCAGCGCCAGCGCCGCGGAGATCACGGCTACCACCGCCCACCCATCGCGGCCGCGCCACCACAGCATGCCCAGCGATACCAGCAGGGCGGTCACGCTCAGCACGTACACGGCATAGCGCAGCGTCCCCGAGTCCAGCGGGAAACGGGGCAGATGCCGCAGCCGTGCCTTCATTTCATAGCCGTCCGTCGACGGTGTCTTTGGGGAAGATGCTCTTGATGTCGTAAACCACGACGTCGGGCTGGCCCAGTCGGCGCACGCCCTCGATCCCGAGCGCGCGGTACTGGTCGTGCGCCACCGCCAGCAGGACGGCGTCGTAATCGGCCTGGTGCGGCAGCGTGCCCAGCAGTTCGATCCCGTATTCGTGCCGGGTCTGTTCCGGATCGGCCCACGGGTCGTGGATGTCGACCTTCGCACCGTACTGTTCGAACTCCCGCGCAAGTTCCACCACGCGCGTGTTGCGCAGGTCGGGGCAGTTCTCCTTGAAAGTGAGGCCCAGGATCAGGATCCGCGCATCGGACAGCGAGATGCGTTTCTGGATCATCCGCTTGATCACCGACGCGGCCACGTGGCGGCCCATCGAATCGTTGATCCGGCGCGAGGCCATCAGGATGTCCGGGTAGTAGCCCAGCGACTGCGATTTCTGGATCAGGTAGTAAGGATCCACGCCGATGCAATGCCCGCCCACCAGGCCGGGTCGGAACGGCAGGAAGTTCCACTTGGTCTCGGCCGCCTCCAGCACATCGTGGGTGTCGATGCCAAGGCGCTGGAAGATCAGCGCAAGCTGGTTAATCAGGGCGATGTTGACGTCGCGCTGGGTGTTCTCGATGACCTTCGCCGCCTCGGCCACCTTCAGGCTGGATGCCTTGTGGGTGCCGGCGCGGATGATGCTCGAATACAGCGCGTCGATGAAATCCGCCGCTTCCGGCGTCGAGCCGGAGGTGACCTTGGGGATGTCCGGCAGCCGGCGCAGCTTGTCGCCGGGATTGATGCGCTCGGGGCTGTAGCCCACGAAGAAATCCTGGTTGAAGCGCAGGCCCGAGACGCGCTCGAGTTCCGGAACGCAGATCTCCTCGGTGGCACCGGGGTACACGGTCGACTCGTACACCACCACGTCGCCCGGCTTGAGCATCGCGCCGATGGTGCCGCTGGCCTTCACCAGCGGCGACAAGTCGGGCCGCTTGTGCTCGTCGACCGGCGTGGGCACGGTGACGATGTAGACATTGCGATCGCGCAGCGCCTGTGGGTCGGCGCTCAACTGCAGGCGGGTGGCCGCGGCGATCTCGGCCGGCTCGCACTCGCCGTTGCTGTCGTTGCCCTGCTGCAGGCGGCCCACCCGCGCCTCATCGATGTCGAAGCCGAGCGTCTCGTAGCGCTTGCCGAATTCGACCGCCAGCGGCAGCCCCACGTAGCCCAGGCCGATCACGGCGACGCGGGCATCTTCTAGCTTGAGCATGCTGTTCCTTGGATTGGTGCCCGGAGTCGGGATCGAACCGACATGGCCTTGCGGCCGAGGGATTTTAAGTCCCTTGCGTATACCAGTTTCGCCATCCGGGCGGTGCGGGACATAGGGTGCCTGACGCGGGCCGGGGAAGAAACCGGCCATGAATCCGCCCATGACGGAGAGGACCAGCCCGCCCAGGCAGTCGACCGCAGATCAAGTGGCCACAAACACGAACCCCGGCCGCGCCGCGATCAACCTCCGCCGTGACTGCCTTCGCGCCGCCGCAGCGGCCCTGGAAACCCGCCAGCCCATGCTTCAAAAGGAAAACCCGGCCGAAGCCGGGTTTAGCGTGCGCGCGAGGCAATCGCGCGAATTGGAGGCCGAGGTCGGAATTGAACCGGCGTACGCGGATTTGCAGTCCGCTGCATAACCACTCTGCCACCCGGCCGGTGACTGCTTCATTCTTTCACATCGCGTCGCCGGATGGGCCGGCGATGGGCATGAAAAACCCCGGATCGCCCGGGGTCTGGTTCCCTGGAACACTGGCCTGACTCGGCCGCAATGCGTTCAGGGAGGAACATCTTGGAGCGGGAAACGAGACTCGAACTCGCGACCCCGACCTTGGCAAGGTCGTGCTCTACCAACTGAGCTATTCCCGCGAAAGAGGCGAGATTTTAGCGTCTGCCTGCGAACTGTCAACCTTGTGCAGGTCGACCGCGTGACCTTCCCCCGCCCTGAGCACCGGCCACGCGGCGCGCAGGTATTCGTAACCCGACCACAACGTCAGCAGCGCGGCCGCCGCCAGCAGCCAGTCGCCGATCTGGAATACCACCCCGCCCATCCAGGGCTCGGGTTGCGGTGGCTTGGCCGGCACGATGGCGTACAGCAGGCAGCTGATCGCCACCATCTGCACGATGGTCTTGATCTTGCCGATGGCCGCCACCTGCACCCGCGCGCGCTGCCCCAGCTCGGCCATCCATTCGCGCAGCGCCGACACCGCGATCTCGCGGCCGACGATGACCGAGGCCCAGAACGCCATCCAGGCGGTCGGATGCCCCTGCACGATCAGGAACAGGGCGCTGGCGACCATCAGTTTGTCGGCGACGGGATCCAGAAAGGCGCCGAACGCCGAATACTGGTGATAGCGCCGGGCGATCCAGCCGTCCAGCCAGTCGGTGAGTGCGGCCAGGATGAACACCGCCGCACTGGCGAAGTTGGTCCACTTGAACGGCAGGTAGAACACCAGCACCAGCACCGGAATCATCACGATCCGGGCCAGCGTGAGCATGGTGGGTACCGTCAGCTTCATTGCGTTCCGAGGTCGGGCTGGGTGCCGGGCAACCCGTGCAGTGTCGCGTAAATCCGCTGCGCGAGGGCGGCATTGACGCCTTCGACACGGGCGATTTCCTCGATGCCGGCGGCCTTGAGGCCAACCAGGCCGCCGAAATGCTTGAGCAGGCTGGCGCGCCGGCGCGGTCCGATGCCGGGGATGTCCTCCAGCCGGCTGCTGCTGCGCGCCTTCTGCCGCCGGCCGCGATGGCCGGTGATGGCGAAGCGGTGCGCCTCGTCGCGGACCTGCTGGATCAGCTGCAGGCCCGGCGACTGCGCGCCGGGCCGCAGTTCGCGCCCTGGCTGCCCATTCACGCCCGGCAGCAGCAGCGTTTCGTGGCCGGCGCGGCGCTCCTCGCCCTTGGCCACGCCCACCACCGTCACATCGTTCACGCCGAGGTCGGCCAGCACCGCATTGGCCTGCGCCACCTGCCCCGCCCCGCCGTCGATCAGCAGCACATCGGGCAGCACGCCGTCCTCCTCCACCGCGCGCCGGAAGCGGCGGTCCAGCGCCTGGTGCATGGCGGCGTAGTCGTCGCCCGGCTCGATCCCGGCAATGTTGAAGCGCCGGTACTGGCTGCGCACCGGGCCGTTGGCATCGAAGACCACGCACGAGGCGACCGTCGCCTCGCCCATGGTGTGGCTGATGTCGAAACATTCGATCCGCTGCGCCGGCGCTTCCAGCCCCAGCAATGCGCGCAGGTCCTCCGCGCGCGCCGCCTGCGCGGCATGGCTGCTGATTTCGCTGGCCAGCGACAGCTCGGCGTTGCGCCGCGCAAGATCCAGATAGCCGGCGCGGTCGCCGCGCACGCTGGTCTTGATCGAGACCTTGCGCCCCGCCGCGTCCGACAGCGCCTGCTCGAGCAGCTCGAGATCGGCGATCTCGCGATCCAGCACGATCTCGCGCGGCGCCGGCAGCTCGGCGTAGTACTGCGACACGAAGGCCGACAGCACTTCCTGGGCGCTCTCCTCGCCATTGGTCCTGGGGAAGAAGCTGCGCGTGCCCAGGTTGCGCCCGTCGCGGAAGGCCAGCAGCAGCACACAGGCAGCGCTGCCCTGCATGGCGACAGCCAGGACGTCGAGCTCGGCGGCCTTGCCGTCCACGTACTGGCGCGCCTGGATCTTGCGCAGGGTCGCGACCATGTCGCGCAGGCGCGCTGCCTGTTCGAAATCCAGCCGCCCAGCGGCCGCTTCCATCTCCTGCCCGAGTTCGGCGTTGAGCTCATCGCTGCGCCCTTCGAGGAACAACGCGGCCCGTCGCACCGCATCGGCATATTCGCCCGCCTCCACCAGCCCCACGCACGGCGCGCTGCAACGTCCGATCTGGTACTGCAGGCAGGGGCGGGAGCGATTGCGGAACACGCTGTCCTCGCAGCTGCGCAACTTGAACAGCTTGTGCATCATGCCCAGCGTCTCGCGCACGGCACCCGCGCCCGGATACGGGCCGAAGTAACGCCCCGGCATGCTGCGCCCGCCGCGATGGAACGCGATCCGCGGCCACTGCTCGTCGGTCAGCAGCACATAGGGATAGCTCTTGTCGTCGCGCAGCATCACGTTGTAGCGCGGGCGGTGCGCCTTGATCAGCTGGTTTTCCAGCAGCAGCGCCTCGCCTTCGGTGCGGGTGACCGTGACCTCCATGGATGCGGTCTGGGCCAGCATGGCCTGGGTGCGCGGCCCCTTGGGGGCGCTGTTGAAGTAGCTGGCGACGCGCTTCTTCAGCGCACCGGCCTTGCCCACGTACAGCACGCCGCCATCGGCCGCGAGCATGCGGTAGACGCCAGGCGCGGTGCTCAGGCCGCGGACGAAGGCCTTGCCATCGAAGACGGGGGTAGTGGCGGGCTTGGCGACGCTCATACGCGGCCATTATCCCGCAGGATCGAATGCGGGTCGGCGCGACGACGTCGATGCGTCGTCGACTCGGCCTGCGGGGAGGCGACGCATGCCTGCGCACGCGTCGGGGGCGCGGCGGCTACCGGGACAAACGGCCAACGATGGCCCGCGCCATGCCGTCGGCCAGTTCCCAGGCATAGTCGAACTCGGGCGTCCCGCCTGTATATGGGTCCGGGATCTCCACCTCGCCCTGCCCTGCGTAGGCCGACAGCAGCATGCAGCGTTCGCGCGCGCCATCGGGTGCGAGGGCGGCCGTCTCGCGCAAGGTGCTGCGATCGGCGCACAGGATGTAGTCGAACGCCTCGAAGTCGCGGCGCGACAGCTGCCGGCCGCGCAGGCCGGCGATGTCGACGTTGTTGCGCGCCGCGCAGGCGATGGCGCGGCGATCGGGCGGCTGACCCACGTGCCACTCGCCGGTGCCCACCGAATCGACTTCCACCACCTCGTCCAAACCGGCTTCGCGCAGACGCGCACGCAGCGCGCCCTCGGCCATCGGCGAACGGCAGATGTTGCCCAGGCAGACCACCAGCAGGCGCAGCGTCTCAGCCATGCGTCCCGGCCAGCCGTGCCTCGGCGCGCGCCAGGTCTTCGGGTGTGTCCACGCCGGGTGGAAAGGGTTCCGGGGTCAGGTCGACCGCGATCCGCCAGCCCGCTTCCAGCGCGCGCAGCTGTTCCAGCGACTCGAGCCGCTCCAGCCGTCCCGGCGGCAGGCGCGTGAACGCGCGCAGCGCGCCGGCACGGTAGCCGTAGATGCCGATATGGCGCAGGCATTCGCCCGGTTCCACCGCTGCTCGATCGTACGACCAGGCATCGCGATGCCACGGCACCGGCGCGCGGCTGAAATACAGCGCGTCGCCGGCTGCGTTGCGCACCAGCTTGACCGCATCGGGATCGAACATCGTTTCCGGATCGAGGATCGGCGCGGCCAGCGTGGCCATCGGCGCGCCGCTCGAGGCGACCAGCTCGGCCACGCGGCGGATGCCGCTGGCCGGGGCGAAAGGCTCGTCGCCCTGCAGGTTGACCACGATGGCATCGTCGTTCCAACTCGCGAGATCCGCGCATTCGGCCAGGCGATCGCTGCCCGACGCGTGCGCCGGCGAGGTCATCGCGATGCGCACGCCCGAGCCTTCCAGCGCCCGGACGATCCGCTCGTCATCGGCCGCGACCCAGACCTCGCGCGCGCCGGCGGCCAGCGCGCGGCGCGCCACGTGCAGCACGAGCGGCTCGCCGCCGAGCGGCCGCAGCGGTTTGCCCGGCAGGCGCGTGGCGGCGTAGCGCGCGGGGATGGCGACGACGAATTCGGGCGCGTTCATGGCGCGGCGGGGCGCGCGTGTCGCACGCGATCGAGCAACGCCACCCAAAATGCCTCCGGAAGCTGCGCCTCCACCGGAACGGCATAGTGGCGATCGCTGGCGAAGCCGGTGCACTTGACCGCGTCCTTCTCGGTCATCAGCACCGGCAGGTCGCTGCCGAACTGCAGGTCCTCGGCGACGTAGGCGTGATGGTCGGCGAACGCATGCGGCACCACGCCGATACCCAGCGCGCGCAGCATGGCGAAGAAGCGTTCGGGGTCGCCGATGCCGGCCACGGCATGCACGCGCTGGCCGGCGAACGCCGAGAGCGGGCGGGCGCGCACGCCGACCAGCGGCATCGCGCGTTCGGCGTGCAGGCGCATCGGCCATTCACCGAAGCCCGCGTCGTCCGGCGTATCGGCCTCCGCCGGCGACGTGGCCAGGTTGACGACCCTGAAATCACATTCCGCGCCACGCGCGGGCGGCTCGCGCAGCGGTCCGGCCGGCAGCATCAGGCCGTTGCCGTAGCGCCGGCGTCCATCGATCACTTCGATCTCGAGATCGCGCGCCAGGCGGTAATGCTGCAGGCCGTCATCGCAGACCACCACGTCGCAACCCGCATCGATCAGCGCCCTGCCCGCAGCCACCCGATCGCGATCCGCACGCACTTTCATCCCGGTGCGCCGGGCCACGAGCACCGGTTCATCGCCGCCCTCGGCAGGATCGGTGCGCGCGTCGACCCAGAGCGGTCGCGTCTCGTCGCGGCGTCCGTAGCCACGGGTGGCGACACCGGGCGTGAACCCCTCGTCGCGCAGGCGCTCGACGATGGCGATGGTGAGCGGAGTCTTGCCGCTGCCGCCAGCGATCAGGTTGCCGACCACCAGCACCGGCCGGCCGATGCGGATGCGCCTGCGCCAGCCGCGCGCGAACAGGTCGCGTCGCAGCGCGACGGCGCGCGCGTACGCCTGCGACAGGACGCGCGCGCCCAGCGGCACGCCGATGCCGGCGTCGAACCAGTAGCCGGGCGTGCGGGCCTTGCGCTGCGGACTCATGCCGGCGCGCCGTCGTCGGCTTCCGCTGCGGGCGGCTGGTCGCGGAACTGGCTGCGGTGCAGGTGCGCATACAGCCCACCGCGTGCGAGCAGCTCCTGCGGCGTGCCCTGCTCCACCAGGCGTCCGTGATCGAGCACCAGCACCTGGTCGGCGTGCTCGATCGTCGAAAGTCGGTGCGCGATCACCAGGGTGGTGCGATCCGGCATCAGCCGGTCCAGCGCGTCCTGGACCAGGCGTTCGGATTCGTTGTCGAGCGCGGCGGTGGCCTCGTCCAGGATCAGGATCGGCGCGTCCTTGAGCATGGCCCGCGCGATGGCCAGGCGCTGGCGCTGGCCACCCGACAGTCGCGCACCGCTGATGCCGATGTCGGACTGCAGGCCCTCGGGCATGCGTTCGACGAATTCCATCGCATTCGCCGCGCGCACCGCATCCGCGAGCACAGACTCGTCCGCGCTGCGCATTTCGCCATAGGCCACGTTGGTCGCCACGCTGCCGTCGAACAGCATGACCTGCTGTCCGACCAGTGCGATCTGCCGGCGCAGGTCGGCCAGGCGGTAATCCTGCAGGGGAAAGCCGTCGAGCAGGATCTGCCCGCCGGCGACCTCGTAGAACCGGGGGATCAGCTTCACCAGGGTCGACTTGCCGCTGCCCGAGCGGCCGACGATGGCGGTGACGGTGCCGGGGCGCGCGGTGAAGCTGACGTCCTGCAGCGCCGGTGCGCCTTCGCCCTGGTAGCGCGCGTCGACATTGCGGAATTCGATCAGCCCCTGCGCGCGATCGAGCGTGCGCGTGCCGTGGTCGGCTTCCTCTTCCGAATCCAGGATCCCGAACAGGCGCTCGGCCGAGGCCACACCCCGCTGCAGCATGTTCTGCACGTTGGTCAGCTGCTTGATCGACGGGATGATCGCGATCATCGCGGTCATCAGGGTGACGAAACCGCCCGCCGACAGCCTGCCGGCGCTGGCCTCGTGCCCTGCGGCCAGCACCAGCACCGCCAGGCCCACCGCGCCCATCAGCTGGACCAGGGCCGAGGAAATGCTGCGGGTGGATTCGACCTTCAGCGCGAGCTTGCGGTGGTTGTCGGCGATGGCGGCATAGCGGTCGAACTCCACCTCCTGCGCGCCGTACACCTTGACTTCCTGCTGCCCGCCGAGCGACTGGTTGGCGGTCTGCATCAGCCGCGCGGAGCTTTCCTGGATGCGATGGCTGAAGCGCCGGTAGCGCTTGCCCACCTTGCCCATCACCCAGGCCAGCGGCGGTGCCAGCAGCAGCACCACCAGGGTCACCTGCCAGCTGGTCCAGAGCATCACCACCAGCGCCGCGATCACCTGGAAGGACTGCTGCAGCATCACCTTGGCCGCGTCGATCGCCGCCTGCGCGACGTGGTCGCTGTCGGTGCCCAGGCGCACCAGCATCGAGGTCACCGGTTCGGAATCGAAGCGCAGCCCAGGCAGGCGCAGATACTTGCCGAAGACCTGCACGCGCATGTCGCGGGCGATGCCGCGCCCGGCCCGGGCCATGTTGTAGTCGGCCACGTAGCCGGCGATGCCGCGCACCACGAACAGGCCCACGATCGCCAGCGGCATCCAGTAGGCCGGCCCCTTGCTGCCGGCGACGAAGGTGTCGTCGATCAGCGGCTGCATCAGCTTGGTGAACGCACCGCCGGCAGCTGCCTCGAGCGCCATGCCCAGCAGCGCGAACCAGAGCAGGCCGCGGTAACCGCGGGCGAAGCCCAGCAGTCGGCGATAGACCGGCCAGGCGCGGTCGCTGGCGGGCTTGCTCAACGCGGGCTCCGGGGCGGTGCGTTTGCGCTGGCGGCCGCAGCCTCGGGCGCGGTGGCATTGGCGATCCGGCGGAAGCCGAGCTGGCCGAGCGCATCGTAGGCGGTGATCACCGCCTGCCAGGGCGTGCGCGCATCGGCCCGGATCAGCACGGTGCGGTCGCGATCGTCGCCCGCCACTTCGGCGATGCTGCGCTTGAGCGAATCCACGTCGGTCTGCAGCACTTCGCGATCGCCCACGAAATAGCGGCCGTCGGCATTGATCAGCAAGCTCAAGGGCTTGGCCTGCGCTTCGTTCGGCTCGCCTTCGGCGCGCGGCAGTTCCAGCTTCAGCACCGAGCGTGCGTCGAAGGTCGTCGTGATCACGAAGAAAATGATCAGGCACAGCACCACGTCGATCAGCGGGATCAGGTTGATCTCGGGTTCGTCGTCGGCGCGGAAATCGCGGATGCGCATACGTCAGTGACCCTAGTCCCGTCAGCTCGCAGCGATCGGCGGCGTGATGCCATGCGCGCCCGGGGCCACGCGGGCCGAGGCCGGGCGCAGTCCGCCCGCTTCATGCGGATCTTCAGGCGCGTCCAGGGTGTCGAGCAGCTGGATCGCCTCGTGCTCCATGTCCACGATGTAGCCGGCGATGCGGCCGCGGAAGTAGCGATGGAACATGAGTGCCGGAATCGCCACGATCATGCCTGCGGCAGTGCACACCAGCGCCTTGCCGATGCCGCCGGCCAGTTCGTTGGCATCGCCGATGCCGTGGTCGAGGATGCCCAGGAACATCTGGATCATGCCGACCACGGTGCCGAACAGGCCCAGCAGCGGCCCGGCGGCGGCGATCGTGCCGAGCCCGTTGAGGAAACGTTCCATCCGGTGCACCAGGTGCCGGCCCACGTCCTCGATCCGCTCGCGGATCTGGTCGCGCGGACGGTTGCGCACGTCCAGCGCCGCCGCCAGCAGCGCGCCCAGCGGCGAGGTCTGGCGCAGGGACTCGATGTGCTCGGGATTCAGGCGCCCGCGCGAGGCCCAGGCGCGCACCTCGGCGCCCAACCCGGGCGGCAGCACCGCCTTGCGCCGCAGCGACCAGAAACGCTCCACGATGATCGCCAGCGCCACCGCCGACAGCAGCAGCAACGGGATCATCGGCCATCCCCCGGCCTTCACCAGCTCCAGCACGCGCAACACTCCCGCTCTGCGGCCGCGAACGCAGCCGATCCGTCGATAGGATAGCCGCGCGGGCCTTGAGCCGCATTCCAGCGCGCTGCCGCCTTCATTCCTCGACGGATGCTTCGCCCACGTGCACAGCGCGGCGCACCGCATCCCACAACCGTGGATGCGATGTACGTCTCAGATCCACCCCCAGACCGCCACGCCCCAGCCGGATCCGGACCGCGCCGGTCTCCGCGCTGACCGGCACCTGCGCACCCGCGGCTTGCCAGCGCTCGACCACATCGCCGGCCGGATGCCGGAACCGGTTGCCGTGCCCGGCCGAGACCAGCGCGACCGCAGCGCCGATCGCTTCGACGAACCCCGGATCGGAAGAGCTGCGGCTGCCGTGGTGCGCGACCGTCACGATCCTGGCCCGGATCGCGCCCGGCCGCTCGCGCAGCAGCTTGCGTTCGATCACCTCGCCGATGTCGCCGGTCAACAGAGCAGCGCCGTGCGCGGTTTCCACCCGCAGCACGCAGCTGGAATCGTTCTTCAGATAAGGAAAATGCAGCCCCGGATGCAGCACCCGGATACGCACGCCATCCCAGCGCCATTCCCGGCCGGCGATGCAGTCGCGGGTCTCCGGCAACGGGTCGCCCGGGGCGCCGAACAGGCGCGCCGACGGGAACGCCGCCGCGACCGCCGCCAGTCCGCCGGCATGATCGTTGTCGCCGTGGCTGGCCATCGCCACGTCCAGCCGGCGCACGCCCAGCGCGCGCAGCGCCGGCACGACCACGCGTTCGCCCGCATCGAAGCCCTCCTCCACCTTCGGACCCATGTCGTAGAGCAGCGCATGGCGATGCGTGCGCACCAGCACCGACAGTCCCTGCCCTACGTCGAGCATGGTGACCTCGACTCTCCCCGGCTCCGGCAACCCCCGTGAGGGCCACAGCAGCGGCAGCCACAGCAGCAACGCCAACGGTTTGCCGGGAACGCCGCGCGGCAGCAGCAGCCAGAACGCGCCGGCCAGCGCGAGCGGCAACGCGAACCAGCGCGCCTCCGGCAGCCACCACAGCGCGAACGGCGAGCTCGCAAGCCGCTCGAACAGCGGCCACGACGCGTCGAACGCGGTGGCCGACAGCGACCACAGCACCTGTCCCGCGCCGGCGTGCAGCGACTCGGCGGCGGTGCCGAGCAAGGCCAGCGGCACCACCACCAGGCTCCACCACGGCACCGCCACCAGGTTGGCGAACGGACCGGCCAGTGAAGCCTGACCGAACAGCACCACCGTCAACGGCAGCAGGCCCAGCGAAGCCACACCCTGCGCCCCGAGGAACTCGCGCAACGGATGCTGCCGTCCCTGCGGCAGACACCACAGCAGCCAGGCCACGCCCGCGAAACTCAGCCAGAAGCCAGCCCCTAGCGGCGCCAACGGGTCCACCAGCAGCACCGCGATCGCCGCCAGCGCAAGTGCATCCGCAGCCGGCTGTTGCCGGCGCCACAGACGCGCAGCCACCACGATCACGATCATCAGCAGCGTCCGCACCGTGGGGAGCGCGAAACCCGCCACCGCGGCATACACCAACCCTCCGCAAGCAGCGGCCAGACCCGCCGCCTGGGTGCGCGGCCAGCGCCGTCCAAGCGCGGGCCACAGCCACCACAGGCCCCGTGCGAACAGGGCGAAGAAGCCGGCCGCAAGTCCCACGTGGAAGCCGGAGATCGCGATCAGATGGGTCAGGCCGTTCGCGCGCAGCACGTTCCAGTCGGCATCCTCGAGGCCGCCGGTGTCGCCGAGCGCAAGCGCCCGCACGAAGCGGGAAGACGGCTTCGGCACGGCGGTCGCGATGCGTCGCGACATGCGATCGCGCCATGCGTCGATACCATGACCGGGCGCCAGCCTGCGCGCCTGTTCCGGATCGCGCACGTAGCCCATCGCGGCGATGCGCTGCGCCAGGGCATGGCGCTCGCTATCGAAACCGCCGGGATTGCGCAGCCCACGCGGCGCGCGCAGTTTCACCCGCAGGCGCCAGCGTTCGCCCGCATGCAACCGCATGCGCGGCCCGGGTGTCGTGCTGCCGTACTCGTCGTACCACGCCAGCCGCAGGCGCTTGCCGCGCAGTGCGGCCGCCGATGCCATGTTTGGCGCCGTGTTTTCGACCAGGAACAGGAAGCGCGTGCGTCGGGTTTCGACCTGGGGCAGTTCGAGCACGCGCCCGCTGAGTTCCACTTCACCGCCTTCCAGCGCCGCCGGAAGCTGTCCGTCCAGCGCGCCCGCAGCGTGCAGGCCCGCGAGACCGAAGCCCAGCAGCGCAGGCCCGACCAGACTCAGATGCCCGCCGCGCAGCCAACTACCCAACCCGCAGGCGAACGCCAGCGCGAGACATGGCCACCAAGGCAAAGCGGGCAACAGCAGACAGCCCAGCGTGCCCGCCACCAGCGACGCTGCCGCGGCGATTCCCAAGGGCGTGCGCATCGCTCAGCGGTCCAGCGGACTGAGCACGCCGCCGGCGCCACGCTGCAGCACGTGCGTGTATATCTGGGTGGTGGCCACATCGCTGTGCCCGAGCAGCTCCTGGACCGTGCGGATGTCGGCGCCAGCGTCGAGCAGATGGGTCGCGAACGAATGACGCAGCGTATGGCAGGTGGTGGGCTTTTCGATCCGCGCCGTTTCGCGTGCGACCCTGACCGCCCGCTGCAGCACGCTTTCATCGACATGATGACGACGCACGCGTCCGCTGCGCGGATCCTGCGACAGGCGCGGCGCCGGAAACACGTACTGCCAGCCCAGCTCGCGACCGGCGTTCGGGTACTTCTTCGCCAACGCGTGCGGCAGCCACACCTCGCCCGCGCCCTGGGCCAGGTCGTGCGCGTGCAGCACCCGCACCCGCTCCACCGCCGAGGCGAGCGCGGCGCGCAACCGCTGCGGCAGCGGCACGCGGCGGTCCTTGCCGCCCTTTCCGTCCCGCACCACGATCTCGTTGCGCGCGAAGTCCACGTCCTTGACCCGCAGGCGCACGCATTCCATCAGGCGCATGCCGGTGCCGTACAGCAGCGCCGCCATCAACCAGGGCTGCCCGTCGAGCACCGCAAGCAGGCGGCCAACCTCCTCGCGCGTGAGCACCGACGGAATCCGGCGCGGCCGCTTCGCCCGCACCACATCCTCCATCCACGGCAATTCGACGCCCAACACCTCGCGGTACAGGAACAGGATCGCCGCCAGCGCCTGGTTCTGGGTCCCGGCAGCCACGTTGCGGTCGGTCGCCAGCCGGGTGAGGAAGGCTTCGACTTCGCGCGCGCCCAGATCGAGCGGATGCATGCGGGCGTTCGCCAAGATGAAGCGCCGAATCCATGCCACATAGGCCTGTTCCGTCCGGCGGCTGTAGTGCCGCACCCGAATCGCCTCGCGCACCCGATCCAGCAACCTGGGCGACCCGGTGCCCGCCCCTGTTACACCCTCCCTTGTGCCTGCGTATTTCATACGCCTCTCTTCCCGCCTGATAACGCAGGAAGGATGGCCCAACGCCTACATCCGGCCTATCGGCTAACAGATTGAATCCGGGTGGGATTTTTCTGATTGGCGGGCCGCCCCAGCTGCCGCATACTTCGCGCAACGCCCCGTTTCGGGGGTCGAATAGTTGTTAGAACTCATGCCAACCTTTCTCGCTAACTGGAAAAGGCTTATCGGCTGGGCCGTTCTGATCTTCGTCGTCTTCCAAGCCGTGGCCCTGCTTGTATTCGCAACTCCATTCGACTCCGCCAGCTACTTCGCGGCGCAGTCCTGCGCCTTTATCTTGTACTTCTCGTTCTTCCGCCGAACAACTAATCACAAGGTGTTGCTAGGCATAGCTCTATTCGTGCTAATCCAATTGATAGATCTGGCCGTTCTTTTCGTTCTATCGGGGTCCCTAAATGGGTGGCTGGACCTTCCTGGCACTGCCATCAACTTCGCCGTTTGCATGTTGGCTTACATTGCATCGCTGATGAGTTCTAACAATTCGTTCAAGCCGAAGCCGCTCCGCGGCTCGGCTTAACTCAGGTGTTAGGCCGCAAATGACAGATCTTCGCTATTTGAGATTCGACTGCGGTCCGTGGCCAGCACCTGGACGCGCAGTCAAGCTTCTCTCAATGATTCTGCCTCGTGCCAACCCAGACTTTGACGAGGCGTACCAAAGAGTCACTCATTGGTGGCTCGAGATTGACGTCGGCGGGGAAGTGCTGCGCGAGATTGGCTTTGATGCAAATGATCAGCCCGTGGCGATTGCTCCGTATCGCAACAACTATGGCATCTTTACTGACTCGGGCTCGCCTATCCAGGCAGGCTTACCGGACGTTGATCCACAGGATTTTGCGGATACTTGGCGGGCTGCAGAGCTCAGGTTTGCGGCCTAACAATTCATTCAAGCCGAAGCCGCTTCGCGGCTCGGCTTAATTCAGGTGTTAGCGCTCATGAAGGCTTTATTCCGCGTCCTTGTTGTCGCATCTATCGCCGCCGCGAGCGTCGCGTTATTGATTCCGTTTGATCACTCTTACCCAATTTCCGTCGAATTGGATCAGCCGCCACCTCTTTGGTTGGTAGCTGCGCTACTCGGAATCGTTGCTATCCCCTTACTTCTTGTCTCGGCACTTGGCCTCTTGGCCTTCCGTCGCTGGTCTAGATCACTTTCTATGCTGGCGTCCTTTTTGTTAGTTATTTCTACCGTTACCTTTCTGTCGGACTTCCCGTTTGGGAGCACTGCATCCCCAGTTGCCATTGCCCTCCTGGTGATCTCGGCAGCAGCATGGTTCGGTGCGCTGGTACTCTCTTACAACAAGCGCATCGCCCCGCAGTTCCTGGCTGAGCGCTAACAATTCATTCAAGCCGAAGCCGCTTCGCGGCTCGGCTTAATTCAGGTGTTAGGCCTCATCCGGCAGCCACTAGAGATTTGACACAAGAGCATGTTGGCCAATCGCGATTGTCGTTTGCTTCTTGAGAGGCTCTGTGTAGAGCTAGGCTTTTGCTTGCCGCCGGATGCTGCCCTCGCGATCGCAGCAGATCCGCCCGATGATGTTGAAGCCTTTGTATCGGCTGTGTTCAAGGCTGAAGGGCTTGATGCCCAACATGCAGGCCGTCGCCTCTACCGGCAGGTCAGAGACATGGTTCAATCTGCCTTCCATGACGCAGTTATCCAAAGTGACATACGGCGCGTGTCCGACAATGGGCATGAGGCCTAACAATTCATTCAAGCCGAAGCCGCTTCGCGGCTCGGCTTAATTCAGGCGTTAGGGGCTATGTCCAGCATTCTCGTAATCTTGGCCATAGGAGCTGTCGCGTACTTCTTACTGCGCGACCGCTTTAGCAGCAGTCACTCGCCTTCGGTGCAAGGGCATCTCCCCGGTCCCGGCACCTACGAGTTCGACATTGTCGGCGAGTCGAAGTATCAAGACGCGCTTGAGGCGATCTGCGGCGGTCGCACCGAGGACGGTGCCGAGCACCAAACGGAAGCAGTCTTGTACCTTGAGGATTCAAACCCTTACGACAACCTTGCTGTACGCGTGGACATCGGAGGCCATACGGTTGGCTACTTGTCGCGCAAAGACGCTCGCTCCTACCGCCAACAACTCAGGCAACTCGGGCATGAGCGGATAGTCTGTAGGTGTGATGCAATGATCGTAGGCGGGTGGCGTCGATCTCGGACAGACCAAGGACACTTCGGTGTCAAACTTGATCTACCGGTCGCATAGCCCCTAACAATTCATTCAAGCCGAACCCGCTTCGCGGGTCGGCTTAATTCAGGCGTTAGGCCGCACGTAGAACCAACATGGAGTGGTCAATTCGCGCCATGCCGCCAATCGTTCTCCGGTTTCTGTCCGACCTGGCTCGCCTTGGCGCCCGAGTGCTCTCGCGGCATCGGGGCATCGGTGCTTGGTCGACCCATGTTGCGTTTCCAGCGGCATTCTTGGGCTGCGCCCTGCCGTGGTCGGCTGCCGGCCACATGGGGCGGCGGTCCATCGCCTCCTCACTGTTCCCGGGCCGCGCTACAGTGCGGCCTAACAGTTCGTTCAAGCCGAGGCCGCTTCGCGGCCCGGCTTAACTCAGGCGTTAGGTGCCATGGGCAAGTTCTCTGCATTCATAGCTGCCACTCTCGCAACTGCCACGCCGCTTTGCCTTGGCGCGGCCCCGGGGCAGACGACTGCCTTCGAGCCGACTTCGCCGACCCCTGTCGTCGGCACCGTGATTGAGTTCAAGCAGAACGACTCGATCGTTCACTTCGACCGTGGCTCGGCAACTTTTGATGCCGTTGTAGTGCAACTGCGCCTGCCACGAGAGGCCAAAGGCGCAGTGGTCCCTGTGCTGTATCAAGGCGAGCCCATGGCGGCGGGCCAAATCATCAAGGTTGGCGACACAGTTGAATTCACCATGCCGCCGTCTGACGGTCGCGGTTATCCTTGGGGCATCTACCTCTCCCAACTGTCAGACTTCCGAGTGCTGTCGGATGGCACCTAACAATTCGTTCAAGCCGACGCCGCTTCGTTCCGCCACAGGCATGGCAGGAAAAGCTTGCCATGCCTGCAGCCTCCACTACGCAGCGCGGCTTAACTCAGGCGTTAGATTGCACACATGAAAACCTACCGCGTGATGATGACGGTCTCTATTGACGAACCTGCAGACTCTAATCATGAGATCTGGAAGTCTGTAGCCGCGTCAGATGAGAGAGAAGCTTTGGATAAGGCTCGTGAGCTTGTGCGTGCCGAGAATCCCGAGATTAATCCTGCAAAGATTTGGGCGTGGGCCATTCAGCGCAGCCGTGACTAGCATGCAAGTATCGTCGCTGGTGCAATCTAACAATTCGTTCAAGCCGACGCCGCTTCGTTCCGGCACCAGGCATGGCAGAGAAAGCTTGCCATGCCTGGCACCTGCACTACGCAGCGCGGCTTAACTCAGGCGTTAGGTGCCTATGAAAGTTCAATGGCTGTCGTTTTCTCTAATACTTGCACTCGGAGGTTGTGCCGCCAATCTAATGGGCGGTCAGTTGACCAACATCCCTCTTGCCAAAAAGCCAACCGTTCCAACCACTGAGCAAGAGTGCTCCGCTGCTGGGGCATTCTGGACGGAGCAAGGCCTTCCCGGTGGCAGCAAGTCTTGCGCCGTCAAAACGACAGACTCTCGCAAGATCTGTACTGAGAGTGCTCAATGCGAAGGTTCTTGCCTCGTTTCTGACTCTTTGCCAGCTGGTTCCAAGGCAATTGGCAGCTGCTCAGATTGGGTGGCAACCTTTGGCTGCTACAAGTTCATCGAGGGTGGTCTTGTCCGTGAGATTTGCGCGGACTAGGCACCTAACAATTCATTCAAGCCGAAGCCGCTTCGCGGCTCGGCTTAATTCAGGCGTTAGGGCCCTATGCAATCAGTGCTAATTCTTGAGAGTTCTTTAGAGCATGACGGCGACGGGCTTGTTCGCTATTACCTGACAGTCGAGAGCGATCGATTTCGCGCAAGCACCTCTGCTTGGGGATACGAGGACGAGCATCTAAAGTTTGCCGGCTCGCTCGCTGGGTTTCCGGCGGCATCGTCTTCCAGCCTCAACTACAAATTCGGCACTGACGGCACCGGCACTTGCATGCTGGAGTTCGCCTGCTTGGACAATCTCGGCCACCTGGGTGTATGGGCCACGCTTGAGGCAACCTATCCCGTGGGCCGCTCGGGGCGCTATGAGCATGCGTCCGTGTTTCATCGCACTGATCCGGCAAGTATTGATCAGTTCGTTTCGGAGATCCGAGCGTTTGTGGCAGGCTCACCCAATCGGGCCCAGCTATCCGGGTCATGGCCCTAACAATTCATTCAAGCCGAAACCGCTTCGCGGTTCGGCTTAATTCAGGCGTTAGGCAGCATGGGTAGGTCGCCAATAGTCTTCAGGTGCATTTCGGAAGCTGAGTTGGCTGTCCTGGAGCGGGCCGTCCGGAAGGCACAGTGCTCAGACACTAAAGAGCCACCTGATCTAGCGCAGGCTGCGTCGCTTCAGGTCGTGGGTCGCTGCGACTGCGGGTGCGCGTCCGTAGACTTCTCGCACCTCCCGCCGGGAGAGATTGCGGAGCTCGTAGCGGACGCTGTCGCAGAGTCGCCCTCCGGTGAGCACCTTGGTGTATTTGGT
Organism: Lysobacter sp. M2-1; assembly: GCF_022662495.1. GTDB lineage: Bacteria > Pseudomonadota > Gammaproteobacteria > Xanthomonadales > Xanthomonadaceae > JAKPBU01. The sequence goes on along the minus strand of NZ_JAKPBU010000005.1, from coordinate 316,021 downwards.
CTGGGCCAGCCGAGGGCGCTATACCGGCCTTGAAATTGTCGGGTACAGCGACAATCCGGCTCCTCTTCCCGCTTTAGAAACGATACGCGGCTGGGGACCTGAGGAGACGTAGAATGCTGCCTAACAATTCGTTCAAGCCGACGCCGCTTCGTTCCGGCCACAGGCATGGCACAGAAAGCTTGCCATGCCTGCAGCCCCCACTACGCAGCGCGGCTTAACTCAGGCGTTAGGCATGTCTCACTTTACGGAGGAGTTCTGATGAACAGAGTCGTCTTCATCCTCAGTTTTGGAATTGCATCATCGCTTCTTTCGTCTGCGTCGTGTCCGGCAAGTGCGCAGAGTAGCCCCCGCTCGGCAGCAGTAGAGAACACGCTTCGCCGTGGTCAGCCGCTAAGAGCTACGCTAAACGGAGCTCAAGCTGTACCCGCTGTTCTGACGCCCGGCTCAGGGGAATTCAAGGCTTTCATCGAAAACTCGCAGCTCATCCGCTATGAGCTGCGATACTCCGGCTTAATCGGTGGTTCCGTTGGCTTTATCAGCATACATTTTGGTCAACCTGGAGTTAATGGCGGATTTATCGCCATCTTGTGTGGGGTCAATGAGCCCCCGTGTCCTTCGTCCGGAAACCTTCAAGGTTCAATTACTGCTTCGGACATTCGGGGCCCCGTGTCGCAGGGGGTTCCAACGGGAGACCTTGCCGCAGCGATACGCGCCCTCCAAAGCAAAAACAGTTACGTTGTCATTCGCACCAATAGGTTTGCCCCTCCTGGCGGCGAGATTCGAGGACAAATCCGCGCTGGAAGACCATAGGCACATGCCTAACAGTCCATTCAAGCCGAGGCCGCTTCGCGGCTCGGCTTAATTCAGGCGTTAGGCAACACCAAGGATCCTCCATGCGAAGTCTGCTGCTATCGCTCTTATTGGTACCGCTTTGCGCGTCTGCCGTTGAAAGCACGCCTGAGGCGGCGGTTTCCACGCTGTGGAGCGCTTTGTCCAACGATCCTGGCACCAGTGCGGATCTCGCCGCACTCAAGCGGATTTTCCATGAGGATGCCGTGATCTTCGGCGGGCGGTACCAGGCGGGTGTCCCTGTCATGCGCCGCTCGACAGCCGAAGATTTCCTCAAGCACTACGAGAGCGCCGGGGAGAAAGGCTTCTATGAGTGCGAGGTCTCACGAGTCATACAGACCTACGACCGTTTCTCGGTCGCGTATAGCGTCGTGGAGTCGAGGACCGACAAGACTTCAACCGCCCCCGATTTCGTCGGCGTCAACAGCGTCCAGCTGTACAAGGTGGGGTCGCAATGGCAGGTCCTGTCGCTGTACTACCATGTGGAAAAGCAAGGGCTGCCCATTCCTCTAGGTGGTGGAAGCTCAGGCAAGTGCGTTGCCTAACAATTCACTCAAGCCGAACCCGCTTCGCGGCTCGGTTTAATTCAGGCGTTAGTCGTTGCTCACCGTTGGGAGACTCATGTCTCGTAGATCAATGATCGGCATCGCCACCTTCTTCTTAATCGCATTCGGCATTCCATGGGCCGGGTGGCTTCTCGTCCGCGACGAGAACATGAGTCTTTGGTTGTTCCCGCTGTTCGCGAGCATCGCTGGGTTCTCGGCCGCCTATGCAGAGGGTGGCAAGGAAGGACTGAAAGTGTTCTCGCGCCGGGTTTTCGCAATTGCTCCCTCAGTGCCGTACGTGTTGGCGGGGGTAGCACTTCCGCTGCTTCTTGGTCTGAGCTATCTGCTCACAATGGGTGTACCTCTTTTCAGCATGCCGTGGTCCCCTGCAGCCGTACTGGCGCTGTCGCTCGGTGCCGCACTCGTGACAGGTCCCATCGCTGAAGAGTTTGGATGGCGCGGCTATCTCCAGCACCGCCTACTGAACCGTTTTGCACCGTTTTGGACGGCGCTGATTGTTGGCGCCATCTGGTGGGTGTGGCACTTTGCGTTGTACCGCGCGTCGGTCTTTGCCTCTCCAGTCTCGGCATTCAATTTCTTTGCCTACCTCGTAACTTGGTCACTTTTTATGGTCTTTCTTGTGGAGAGTGGCGGTGGCTCTGTCTGGCCCGCCGTTGCTCTCCACTGGGCAGCCAATACGCACCCGAGTGTTTTGCAATCGCTGCTGCCATACGTAGACGGCGGCATCCTGCCAGGCGGCTCCAAGGGCTCGCTGTTCTATCTCGGTGCTGCATGCGCCTTTGCTGCCATCAACCACCGGTTTTTCTTTGCCAAACGTGCAAGCGGGTCCGTATCGCACGCAACGGCCGACAATTCGTTCAAACCGAAGCCGCTTCGCGGCTCGGCTTGATTCCGGCGTTAGGCTTCAAGCAAGGTCCTCGTGAATCTCAACCAACTCACCCTGCCCGTTACAGACTTTGATCGCTCCGTCGCGTTCTACCGTGAAATGGGCTTTAAGCTGATCGTTCACTCGCCGCCACGCTATGCCCGCTTCGGGTGCCCGGACGGTGACTCAACGTTCTCACTACACACAGTGGATCATCCGGTAAACACCTCCGGCGTGGTCGTGTACTTCGAGTGCTCCGACCTGGACACACGGGTTCAGCGCTTGCTCGCAGCAGGGTTCGAGTTCACGCAACTCCCCACGGATGAGCGCTGGCTCTGGCGCGAGGCGCGTCTCACGGATCCTTCTGGCAACATTCTCTGCTTGTTCTGGGGTGGCAACAGTCGCAAGAATCCACCCTGGCGTGTTGCGACCTAACGGTTCATTCAAGCCGACGCCGTTCCGTGGCTCGGCTTTACTCAGGTATTAGGGCTCACACCCATTTTCACGCGAGCCGTCATTGCGTTTCTGGCGTTGCCTGGGGTCGTGGCTTTTTTTGTGCCTGTCGCCTGGGCCTGGCTCGCCCGACTTCCACTGCAGTCGCCCTTCGGCTTGGTTCTTGTCGTGCTCGGGACCTTAGGCTTGCTATGGTGTGTTCGCGACTTCTACGTGTCCGGCAAGGGCACGCTCGCCCCATGGGCTCCGCCGCAAAAACTGGTGGTTGTCGGCCTTTACCGGTACAGCCGTAACCCGATGTATGTGGCCGTGGCTGTCATCTTGCTCGGCTGGGCGGCCGCATTCCGCTCGGCCGGCATGCTGGCCTATGCGTTTGCCGTCGTCGTTGCTTTTCACCTACGGGTCGTGCTCGATGAGGAGCCTTCGCTGGCCCGGAGGCATGGCACGGCTTGGCAGCAGTACACTCGTCGCGTTGAACGTTGGTTCTAAGCAGGGTTCCGTCAGTGAACCCTCACAATTCATTCAAACAGAACCGACTTGGTAATGAACATTCCGGGGAAAAGTTGATGACGCAAGATTTCTCGATGGCCGAGCCAAGAACCAAGGGATTGGCGCTGCACTTGAAACCTGGTGATGAGCATTACCGTGCTTATGTCGGGCCTCCGAAGGATTACGATCTTGTTTCTGCCATGGCATTCAACCTCCTTACATGCCTTGGCCTCCGCCAACATCATCGCGTGCTGGATGTAGGCTGTGGATCGCTGCGCATAGGAAGACTTCTCATACCCTATTTGAACGAGAGCCACTACATTGGAGTTGAGCCAAATAAGTGGCTGGTAGATGACGGAATCGCGAATGAACTAGGTATGGACCTCGTTAGAATAAAGAAGCCACGGTTTTCATTTCGCGCGTCAATGTGCGACTTCAAGGATTCCTTGCATCTTGATTACGCGATAGCACAATCAATTTTCAGTCATTGTGGCGACGATCTGATCAGGCAATGGCTGTCGCAGATGTCTTTCCATTTGAAAGACGACGCAGCGATTGTGGCCACATTTCTAATTGGCAATGAAGACTATCGTGGAGACGGCTGGGTATACCCCGGGTGCGTAAGGTATAAACCAGAAACGCTAGCCGGAATAGCTGCTGAGTTTGGCCTCGACTTTCGCGTACTCGATTGGAGTCACCCGCGCCAAACCTGGGCGCTGTTTTCAAAAAGATGCTACGACACGTCACTGATTGATGGCGGCCCTATATCGTGGAATCGATTTGTTGCGAAGACCGTGAAGTCCAATACCTAGCAGATGATTCATGAAGCGATGCTTCCCTTCGCAAAGAGCGCACAAATGACGCCATCAATTTGTTTTCTGATGCACGGAAGGAAATTGTCTGCCCATCGGTAGCTCTTCAATACGGGCATCAATAGGACGTGCCCGGGCTCCGTTACACAAGACAGAAAATTTGTGATAGAAGGGCGTAGGGAGACGGCTCAAGCCCATATTGGTTGCTCTGGCAGCTGGCCGCACCCCGGGGGAATATCCGTGCATGCGGCTGAGGAAGCTTGGATCGCTACTGGTCCTAGAGTTTGGCCGCCTGCCGCGCGGAATATCCGCGCAGATAAATCAAATCACTCATCATGCCTTTCGGGGAAACTGTCATGAGCCTTAAAAGAGCAGTATTTCGCAATTCGTTGATCATGTCGTTCCTGCTCCTGCTCCTGCTTGCGAGCGGGGCTGCTTTTGCCCAGGCAACGCGCACATGGGTGTCGGGCGTAGGTGACGATGCCAATCCCTGCAGTCGTACTGCCCCATGCAAGACATGGGCTGGCGCGATTTCCAAGACGGCGACAGGCGGCATGATCAACTGCATCGACCCAGGCGGTTTTGGCGCAGTAACGATCACCAAATCGATTACGATTTCATGCAAGCATGTCGAGGGTTCTGGCCTAGCGTCCCTCAGCAACGGCATCGTCATCAATGGCGCTGGCATCGATGTTGTGCTTCGCGGCCTCGATATCGACGGCAGCCCGACTGCCTCGCCAGGTCTCAACGGCATCCGCTTCCTTCAAGGTGCATCACTGATCGTCGACGATTGCGTGATCCGCGACTTCAAGGGTGGGGCGCCGAATGGCAACGGCATCATCGTCATCAACAGTGCGCTTGTCGCCAGCGTCCATGTCATCAATTCGAACATCAGCGGCAATGGCACAGGAACAACCGGAGCCGGGATCCAGATCGCACCAACCGGCACAGGTGGCGCCAATGTCACCATCACGAACTCCGTCTTCTCGAACAACATCGTTGGTGTCCGCGCGGACTCAGCCGCGACGAGCGGAGCGATCGACGTGACCGTCACCGATTCGACAGCGGCCGGCGCGCCTTTTCATGGGTTTGTCGCGCTGGGTGCCGGCGGCCCCGTTCGCATGATGCTGAATCGGGTGACCTCGACCAACAATCTCGGAGAAGGAGTGCGGGCCGCCGGCGCCAATGCCGATATCCGGATCGGCAGTTCGGTCGTGACAGGCAATGGAACCGGCCTCGCCGCTGCCAGCAGCGGCCAGATCCTGTCCTACGGAAACAATCAGATCAATGGCAACACGGTGGACGGCTCAGCGACGGCTGTCCCTCTGAAATAGCACCGCCGCGTGCGGGCAGTCATGGTCGCGCTTTATATCGTCAATGGCTGTTCCCGTCATGCCCGCCGCCTGAGTGGCGGCGGGCTGACGGGCTCGCGAGCCATCCAGGCAAGGCGCATTTCGCCCGAACGCATCCACAGACGAAGAACGACGGCTATGGATAACGCAGCATCCGTCACTGCGGCATAGCGTGCAATGTCTCAGGGCGCTGCGAGCGAATAGGGATTGCTATGTTGCGATGACGCCAGCGTCGGCACGCCCAGGGCCGCCTTTGCTGGGCAACCTTTAGCTGCCAGGGGATTGCGTGCAAACGCGGGGTTTTCCAGCCCCCTGCAAGTGGACAAGGTCGCCGTCGCGATACAAGGACAACTCCTCGCCTAGGTAGGCCTCGCCGCTGCCGTTGGACACGGATTCTGCGCGCGACAACATGGTCGACCCTGTGGGCAATTTCACCAAGGCACCATGTTCGTCGTAAGTGACGGCCAGACCGCTTCCATCATCGCAAGCGTATACGACCATGCTGCCGGGCTCAGGATCGATTGCGGGAACGGCTGGCGTGGGCCCTGGCGATTCGGCAGTGGGCAGTGGTTCGGACATGGACTCCGCCGGTTGCTCGACCTCAGGTTGGTTTGGGGGTGGGGACGGGCTGCAAGCCGCCATCGTTGCGACAAGTATCAATCCGGTCATCATTCGTACGCGCTGACTCATTCGAGTTCTCCTGCCACACCGGTCAGAATGATAGTCCGTGTCACACGATCACGCAGCGGCGGTCCCCTGCCCTAAAAATGACTACAGAGACAAGATTTCGGTCCATGCGGCGTGGGCCGCGAATTGCGCGTGGATATTAGTTACCCGAAACCAAACTCGGTGGCGTTCTATCGGGACGGTCAATGCGGGATGAGACGACTTTGCCCTGCACAGGGAACCATGTCCGGAAACGGCTGGTTTCATTACTGCCGTCCGGGTATCTACCGGTCACAATACCCACTGCACTGACCCGGAGCCCACCATGCGACTGCTGCCCTGCCTGCTGTTTTCGATCGCCCTGCCGATCTCGTTCGTGTCTTCGGCATCGCAGAGCGAGGACGTGGCGGCCATCCTCAAGGTCGAGCGCGAGATCTGCGCAGCGTTCGAACGTGAGGATGCGGACTGGCTGGAGGCGCACCTGGATCCGACCTTCACCCTGACCAGTTCCACCGGCAAGGTGACGTCGGCGGCGCAGGAAGTCGCGGATCTGCGCGGCGGCACGCAGTACGACGTGTTCCGCAATCGCGACGCGAAGATCCGCCTCTATGGCGATGCCGCGGTGGTCACCGGCATCACCCGGGTAGAAGGCAAGAGCGATGGCCAACCGTATGCGCTCGAATTCCAGTTCACCGACACCTACATCCGCAAGCCCCAGGGCTGGGTGATGGTGGCCAGCCACGCCTCACGCCTGGGGCAATGAACCGCGCAATACCGGCAGGCACCGGGCGACCCGGTCCTTGTCCGGAAACGGCGAGTAATCCCGCGGACCCAGGCGCATAACTCCGATCGCGCCGCATGTCACGCGGCGCACCGAACCACGACTTCCACGCCGATCGCGTTCGCGCATCGCGACGGGATCGGCCGCCCCGGAGAAAGCCATGAAACGCGCGATTCCACATTCCGTGCTCGCCACCGCACTGCTGTCCGCCTGTTACCTGCTGCATGCCGGCTCCGCGCATGCGCAGGCCGCGGACGCCACGACGGCCCGCTACACGGTGAAACTGCTCAGCAAGGATCTGGGCGCCAAGCCCACCATCGGCTACAGCATCAACAACCTGGGCTGGGTCGCCGGCCGCGCACAGACCACCCAGGGCGGTCGCCAGGCGATCCTGTGGCGCGATGGCAATCCGACCCCGCTGGGCGCACTGGGCAAAGACAGGAACAGCATGGTGCGCTGGCCGGTGAAGAACACCATCGGCCTGGTCTCGGGCATTTCCCATACCAGCCGGATCGATCCGCTCAACGAAAGATTCAGCTGCGGCGCCTTCCTGCCGGCCGCCGCCAGCTACGTCTGCCGCGGCTTCGTCTGGCGCAACGGTGCGATGCGCGAACTTCCCACGTTTGGCAGCGCGGACACCCACGGCTTCGCCACTGGCACCAACAACCATGCGCAAACCGTCGGCTGGGCGGAATTCGACGCACTCGATGCCAGCTGCGTCCCCGGCAACGCCTTCAACCAGCAGCGGCGTTTCTCGGCCGCGTTGTGGGGGCCCGAACCCGACCGCATCCGCGAACTGCCGCCGCTGCCACTGCCAGGCCACAGCACCAGCGCGGCCACCGCGATCAACGACCGTGGCCAGGTGGTCGGAATCTCCGGCAAGTGCGATCAGGGCGTCGGCCGCGAAAGCGCGCTGGAAGCCGTGCTCTGGGAAAACGGCCTGCCGCAGCGCATTCCGAATCTCGGCGGCAACGGCTGGCACACGCCGAACATGATCAACGAGAACGGGGTCGTGGTCGGCTTCTCCGCCTACGACCCGGCCTTGCCAGCCGATAGCGCCAAGACCCAGGGCTTCCTCTGGAGCCAGGCCACGGGCCTGGAGCCGATCGCGTTCCTCGCGGGCGATGACGACGCAACCGCCAACTCGATCAATAATCACGATCAGGTGGTCGGGATGTCGTGCGGCGCGGTCTGCCGCGCGTACGTGTGGCAGGACGGGCGCAGCGTCGATCTGAACGCGTTGCGCCAGCCCGGTTCAAGTTCGAATGCCATTCTGGTCAGCGCCAACGACATCGACGATCTCGGGCGCATTACCGGGCAGGCGCTGTATCGACCGAAGGGCGCCAGCGCGGATGTCGTCGTGGCCTTCGTGGCCAGCCCGGTCCAAGACTGAGTCATCGATCCGCCGGCCGCCTGCCCCTCCCCTGGCTGGCGGCGCTTCGGCCGGGCGCCTTGCGTCCGGCCGTCTTTTTTTGCGGCGCATCAGCGCACGGATCGGCGCGGGCGGGCTTTGTCGCGGGGCCGCTCACATTTTTTCGCCTGGCGTGTCGATTCCGGACATGCCGCCTCGTCGTACTTGTCGAACGCCGGCAACAAGCCGCCGGCACCCTGCCACGACATTGCTTTAAGCAACGGGAGCGAATGATGCGCGTCATCGTGATGGTCAAGGCCAGCCAGCAATCCGAAGCGGGCGTCATGCCCAGCCAGCAGCTGCTGGAGGACATGGGCCGATACAACGAAGCGCTGGCGAAGGCCGGCATCCTGCTCGCGGGCGAGGGCCTGCATCCCAGCAACAAGGGCGTGCGCGTGCGCTTCGAAGGCGCGACCCGGACGGTGATCGATGGACCCTTCGCCGAAACTGGCGAGCTGCTGGCCGGATTCTGGCTGTGGCAGGTGCGCTCGATGGAGGAAGCCATCGAATGGGTGCGCCGTTGCCCGAATCCGCATGACGAGGCTTCCGAAATCGAAATCCGACCAGTGTTCGAAGCCGAGGATTTCGGCGAGGAACTGACGCCCGAGCTGCGCGAACGCGAAGAGCAGCTGAGGGTCGAACTGGCCACACGCCACTGATTCCCCAGCCGATTGCCGTTGATTTCCCGTTTCCAACCATGCAAAGGAAAGATCCCATGCAGCTCGTCGCCTACCTCAACTTCGAAGGCAATGCCAGGGAAGCCATGGATTTCTACGCCCATGCGCTTGGTGGCAAGGTCACCCAGCGATTCACCTACGGCGCATCGCCGATGGCCGAGCAATGCGGCCCGGCGGCCGCCGACCATGTGATGCATTCGCAGGTCGAAGCCGGCGGCGCGATCCTGATGGGCGCAGACGGTCCGCCGCCACATGCGGCGGGCAGCACTTGCGTCAACATCCTCACCGAGACGCCCGAGGAAGCCGAACGCGTTTTTGCGGCGCTATCCGAAGGTGGCACCGTGCAGATGCCGATCGCCGAGACGTTCTGGGCGCACCGCTTTGGCGGGCTGCAGGACAAGTACGGCAAGGGCTGGCTGGTGAATTGTCTCAAGCCGCTCGACGCCTGAACCGCGCGACCTCTTTCCCTCCTCCAAACACCCAACCGCAAGGACTCCCCATGCCCCGCCAGCTGTTCGTCAATCTCCCGGTCAAGAACCTGGACCGTTCCGTGAAGTTTTTCACCGCGCTCGGCTTCGAATTCAACCCGCAGTTCACCGACGAGAACGCCACCTGCATGATCATCGGCCAGGACTGCTACGCCATGCTGCTGGTGGAAAAGTACTTTGCCACCTTCACCGACAAGCCGATCGCCGACGCGACCAAGGGGGTCGAGGTGATCAATGCCATCGGGCTCGACAGCCGCGAAGAGGTCGATGCCATGGGCGACAAGGCGCTGGCTTCCGGCGGCAGCCCGTTCGCGGAGCCCAAGGATTACGGCTTCATGTATCAGCGCAGCTTCCAGGATCCAGACGGCCACTTGTGGGAAGTCTTCCACATGAGCGGCGAGCCGCCCGCGGCCTGAGTCCAGGCTTCAGCGGCGCGCAGGTTGCTGCGCTCCGTTATCTCACCCTTGCAGCGGAGCAGACTCCGCTGTGCGGCAACCCCGAAGAGGAGATTGGTCATGTATGTCGATGGATTTCTGTTGGCGGTTCCGGAAAAGAACCTGGACGCGTACCGCAAGATGGCACGCAAGGCCGGCAAGGTCTGGAAGGAGTACGGCGCGATCGATTATGTCGAATGCGTCGCCGATGATGTCCAGCCCGGCAAGGTCACTTCGTTCCCGCAGGCGGTAAAGCTCAAGCCTGGCGAGGTGGTGGTGTTCTCATGGATCACCTACAAGTCGCGGAGGCAGCGCGACAGCATCAACAAGAAGGTCATGGCCGATCCGCGCATCGCCGCCATGGGACCACCCAACGCAATGCCGTTCGACGGCAAGCGCATGATGTGGGGCGGGTTCAAGTCGATCGTGGAGATGTAATCGTTGCCAACGACCGGGGCATGGGTGTGCATGTCCTTCGACTTCGATGGCCCCGGCGTCTGCGCCCAGGACGAACGGGAACATTCAACGCCGTTCGTCCCCGGTCCAAGTCCGGGCCGCGCCCGGAGAGTAGGCGCGTGATGGTGAGGTCGCAGGAAGTGCGGCACTATCGTCGCTGGAAGACCAAACCCAGGGAACGGAATCTGCAACGAACCTGGAGAATACCCACCATGACCGATGCCAACAGCGTCAACTGGTTCGAGATCTATGTGCAGGACATGCCGCGCGCGCGCGCGTTCTACGAAACCGTCTTTGCGATCAAGCTGGAGACGCTCAAGGTACCGGAAGATCCAGCGGGCGCGGGGCTGGAAATGCTGGCCTTCCCCGGCGACATGGAACGCTACGGCGCCAAGGGCGCGCTGTGCCGGATGCCCGGGGCGCCGTCCGGCCCCGGCGGCACGCTGGTGTACTTCGCCTGCGAGGACTGCGCGGTGGAAGCCGGACGCGTCGAAGCCGCCGGCGGCAGGATCCATCGCCCGAAGATGTCGATCGGTGAGTACGGCCACATCGTGCTGGCCTTCGACACCGAGGGCAACATGATCGGGCTGCATTCGATGCGCTGACCCGCCATGTAGGAGCGTCCCCGGATCAAGTCCGGGGCAGGCTCTTGGCCGCGAATGCCTTCTGGTCTGGTCCCATGACGAGAAAAGCAATCGCGAGCGAGCTCGCTCCCACGTCCGAAGCGTCCGATGCGAAAGGACTCCCGCACCGCGGAGCCATTGCACCCTGCTACTGCAGTCAACCGGCGCAGGCGGCGGCGCGCCGCTCGAACGTCTCGCGCTCGCGCGCGTTGCGGGTGAGCTGGGCGGCGCGCTCGAACTCCTCGCGCGCCTCGGCCTTGCGTCCCAGGCGGTCGAGCAGATCGCCGCGTACGCCCGGCAGCAGGGCGTAGGCCTGCAGCACTTTCTCGCCGCGCAGGCCGTCGACTAGGTCGAGCGCGGCGGCCGGACCGTCGGCCATCGACACCGCCACCGCATGGTTCAGGGCGATCACCGGCGAGGGCGAGACCTCGAGCAGCTGCGCGTACAAGGCCGCGATCCGCGACCAGTCGGTCTGCTCCGCCGTGACCGCACCAGCGTGACAGGCCGCGATCGCCGCCTGCAGCGCGTAGAAGCCGCCTGTTCCGCCCAGGCGCCGGATCAGTTCCAGGCCGGCCAGTCCACGCCCGATCAGCAGACGGTCCCAGTGCGATCGATTCTGGTCGAGCAGCAGGATCGGAGTGCCGTCGGCACGGGTACGCGCCTTGAGCCGGGACGCCTGCAGTTCCATCAGCGCCACCAGCCCATGCACTTCCGGTTCCTGCGGCAGCAGGCCTGCCAGGACCCGCCCCAGCCGCATGGCCTCTTCGCACAGCGCCGGACGCATCCAGTCGTCGCCGGAGGTGGCGCTATAGCCTTCGTTGAACACCAGGTAGATCACGGCCAGCACCGATGCCACGCGCTGCCCAAGCTCCTCGCCACGCGGGACCTCGTAAGGAACGTTGCGTTCGCTCAGGGTGCGCTTGGCGCGCACGATGCGCTGGGCGATGGTCGGTTCCGGAACCAGGAAGGCGCGCGCGATCTCGTCGGTGGTCAGGCCGCCGAGCAGGCGCAGGGTCAGGGCAACCTGGGCCTCGGTCGAGAGCACCGGATGACAGGCCACGAACACCAGGCGCAGCAGATCATCGCCGACCGGATCGTCGAGGGCCTCGACGTCGAGGTCGTTCGCGGCCTGCGCCTCTTCCAGTTCGCGCGAAATGTCCACGTGCTTGCGCGCGTGCAGGCTGCGCTGGCGCAGCACGTCGATCGCGCGGCGCTTGGCGGTGGCCATCAGCCAGGCCCCCGGATTGTCGGGCATGCCGTCGGTGGGCCAGCGTTCGAGCGCAGTGAGCAGCGCATCCTGGGCCAGCTCCTCAGCGGTGCCGACGTCGCCGCCGAGCATGCGCGCCAGCACCGCGACGATCTTCGGAGATTCGATGCGCCAGAGCGCATCGATGCCGGTGGTCTGCCAGTTGGTCATGGAGGCGGATCAGAGCATCATCGCCAAGGGCGCGCAAGGTCCATCCGGACCGCCGACCACCGGAGCCGGTGGCGCGCGCGGCGCGCGGCGCAGTGCCAGACGCCAGGTTGCGTGCGGCGGCGTACATCGCTCACTCCCGGAGCGCGGCGTAGCGCAGATGCGTGACCTGCGCGGTGGCGATGCACGCCGTCGGCTGCAGGCGCGCCGTCAGGCCGTCGGGGAACAGCCGCTCGCCACCGCCCAGCAGTACGGGAACCAGCTGCACGACGACTTCGTCCACCTGTCCCGCGGACAGGTACTGCCGGGCGACGTCCGCGCCCATCAGGCGTACGTCGCGTCCCCCGGCCGCCTCGCGCGCCTGGCGCAGCACGGCATCGATGCCGGAATCGACGAAGGCGAAGCCATCCGCGAGGTCCGCAGGCGGTGGCCGGTGCGAGAGCACGAACGACGGCACCGGAAACGGGGTGCCGTCCCAGTGCGCGACCCCCAGGTCGAACGTGCGCCGCCCGAGGATCACCGCAACGGTACGCTCGACCATCTCCCGCTTCGCCCTGGCATTGTCCGGGCCCGCATCGGCGGAGAACATCCACGCATGCAGCGCTTCGCCGCCCTCCCCCATCGGCATGTCGGAGGAGACGCCGGGGCCGGCGACATAACCGTCCAGCGACATGCTGAATTCGCACAGCACCTTGCCCATGCCAGCGTCCTCAGGAGGATTTGGCCACGGAGGGTTCGGCGATCGCCTCAACCTGGATCCGCAGCTTGACGGTCATGTCGAAGCCGTATTCCTTGCCGGCAGCCATGCCGTACTCGTCGCGCTGAAAGCTGCCTTCGGCGTCGGCGCCGCAGACTTCGCGCTTGAGCATCGGATGCGACGTGCATTTGAAGGCCAGGATCTTCAGCGTGAGCGGGCGGGTCACGCCATGCAGGGTGAAGTCGCCCACCACCTCGCCCGGCTTGCCGTCGGCGAATGCCTGCAGGCGCCCGCGATAGCTCGCCTGGGGATGGCTGGCGCTATCGAACAGCTCCTTGCCCTGCGCCGCCTCGTTCAGCTTTTCATGGCCGAAATCGACGCTGGTCACGTCGATTCGGATGTCGACGCTGCCGGCCCCCGCCGTCTTGTCCAGCACGATGCTGCCTTCGGTCCGGTTGAACTTGCCTCGCCAGAGCGACAGGCCCATGTGGTCGGCCTCGAAGCTTGGATAGGTGTGTTCTGGATCGACCCTGTAGGTCGTTTCCGCTGCCTGGGCAGTTGCGGCGGCTGTGCCTGCCAGGACGAAGGCGAGCAGGAAGCGGGTATGGCGGCAGATGTCGTTCATGGCGTCGGTTCCGGAGTGGGTGGCGCCTGTCGGGCAGGCTTCACTGGAACGACGACGCGGGCGCACTGGAATCGACATCGCCCGAGGGATGCAGATGCGTATCGATCAGGGACTTGGGCGGACAAGCTCAGACTTGCAGGCCGGTTCTGCTTGCAAACTCCTGAGCGCGGGCCCGGATGCCGGGCCGGTCACCCATAAAAGCGAAGGCCCAGTCTCCCAGGTTTCCCTGGTCGGCTGAGCCTTCTTGCCGGAGCGATTGCTTTGGTTGCTTCCGACTTGCGTCTTCCGCTTCCTCTGCTTTTTCTCCGACAGGTGCAGACTAAGGCATGCTCGATTAAAAGTGTGTCAAATCGATGATCGTGCCTGAACATGCCGACGAACGGTCGCCGATGCATTCAGGCCCACGGCCACCAGTCCCGCCCGCTGCGCGCATAGCGATCGGCGGCGCGCTCGAACCGGTTGTGCACGCTGATGCCGCCGCACAGCAGATACAGCGGCAGGAACAGCGGGCCGAGCACCATGTACTGATAGACGTGCGCGCGTTCGTGGTCGGCGAGCATGATCTCTGGCTCGTCACCGTGCCCGGCGCGGTGCGCATAGGTCACGCAGGTCGAATCCAGGCTGTCGCCGGTGTGCAGGATGGTATTGCCGAGCGTGAGCGCACCACCTGGCCCCCACGGCCAGCGATGGAACACGATCGCGCGATCGCGCCGGCTCCAGTGCGCATGTGCGCCGAAGGCGATGCCGACGAGCCCTGCCAACAGTCCCAGCGCCGTGTTGGGCAGCGTCCACAGCGCACCCAGCGCGAACGCGAGGCGCCGCAACAGCGTGGAACCTCCGGACGCTGCGCTCAATCGTTGCCTTCGGGGATCAGCAGCCACAGCACCAGGTAGACCAGGATGCCCGGAAAAGCGATCGACACGATCGAGATCACCACATACAGGAAGCGCAACAGCGTGGAGTTCCAGCCGTAGCGTCGCGCGATGCCGCCGAGCACACCGCCGAAAATGCGGTCGTTGAGCGAGCGGGTCAATCCAGGCGGGCGATTCATTGGACGTTGCGATGCGTGCGTGCGATGGGCCGAGTCTAGCGCTGTGGCTGTGGAAAGCGTAGCGGCGCCGCGCCGATGCACGAAGCTGGCACTGCTCGGATCGCGCGGGCTCCGACTATTTCGAACGCTGCGACAGCCAGTCGTGGATGGTCTGCGGCACTTCCTTTTGCGCACGCCCCGAGACGTAGATGCCGATGTGGCCGCCGCGGAAGCTCAGCTCGGTGTAGTCGTCGGTGCCCACCAGGCCCTTGAGCGCGCGCGATGCATCGGGCGGGACCAGGTGATCCTGCTCGGCGAAGATGTTGAGCACCGGCATTTCGATCAGCCCCAGGTGCACTTCGTTCTCGCCTATGGTGATGCCGCCATTGACGAAGCCGTTGCCCTGGTAGAACTGCTTGATGAACTGGCGGAAGGCCTCGCCGGCCTGGTCGGGCGAGTCAAAGATCCACTTTTCCATGCGCAGGAAGTCCTCGACCGCCTTCTTGTCGTCGAGGATGTCCACCAGACCGAGGTATTTCTGCAGGTTCAGCCGGAACGGCTTGAGCGTGAGGTAGCAGGCATTCATCAGGTCGGCCGGCACGTTGCCCAGCGTGTCGACGAACAGATCCACGTCCATCTCGCGCGTCCAGTTGGACAGCATGTTGTCGGCGGTGTGGAAGTCCACCGGCGTCACCATCGTGATCAGGTTCCTGATCCGCTCCGGATGCAACGACGCGTAGCACAACGCGAATGAACCGCCCTGGCAGATGCCGAGCAGGTTGATGGCCTCCAACCCGAAACGCTGGCGCAGATGGTCGACCGCTCCGCCCAGGAACCGTTCGATGTAATCCTCGAGGGTGAGGAATCGGTCGGAACGGTCCGGATAGCCCCAGTCGATAATGTAGACGTCCTCGCCGCGCTCGAGCAGGCCCTTGACGATCGAGCGGTCGGCCTGCAGGTCCACCATGTACGGGCGGTTGACCAGCGCGTAACTGATCAGCAGCGGCACTTTCGCCGTGGGAGGTTTCTCGCCGACGAACCTGTACAGCACCACCTTGCCGTCGCGCCAGATTTCCTCGCGCGCGGTCGCACCGTAGTCCACATCATCGACCTGGCGCAGCGTTTCCAGCCCCGCGGCAAGCTTGGCCTGCATCTGCAGCGATTCGTTTGCCAGCGCGTCGGCGCCGAAGTTCAGCGGCCCGTTCATCGGCGCTTGCTCCATTTGGTGGGCTTTGCCGCGGCATCGTCCATCGCGGCCGGAGCAATCGGCGCGGTGATTCCGGACAGCAGCGACACCGGTGCGGCGCGACGCGCCGGCTTGCTCGCCGCGCGCACGGCACGCGCCGCCTTGGCGGGTTTGTTCGTCTTTTTCTTCGGTCTTGTCTTCCGCACCACCGGTGGCGACGGTGTCTGCGGTTTGCGTTTCAGTGCAGCCTGCGGCGCGGGGCCCGCGGTGCGCGCGGCGGGCTTCACGGCCTGGCTCGCATCGCGCATCCGGCGCACCTGCCGCTCCAGTTCCGCCACCTTGCGGTGCGCGGCGTCCATCTCGCTACGGGTCGGCATGCCGAGCAGCCCGCTGGCGAGCTCGACTTCCTTCTGGATGCCGCTGCGCAGCCGCATCTGCGCATTCACCAGCGCACCGTAGACGTGGCGGAATTCCTGGGACAGGGCGATCTCGGCGTAGCTTTCCTCGGCCGCGTCGATCCACAGATCGAACAGCGCACGCGCCGAGGCGAGCTGGCGGCCGGGCTCTTCGCGCTCGGCCAGCTTGTCCTCGAACAATTCGAAGGCGCGCTGTCCGGCCTTGAGCATCAGCGCGTTGTAGGCGCTGCTCTTTTCCTGATACTCGACCTGCGCGCGCGCCAGCGCCTGGAGGCGCTCCTGGTGCTCGCGGCCGATGCCGAAGGCCGGCAGCGACAGCCAGGACATGCCTTCGCGCCGCATCGCATCCAGGTAGGGCGATGCGTCCTCGACCCACTGCTCCAGCCCCTGTTGGCCGTGGCCGCGCATCGCGCGGAAGATTTCCGGAAACGGATTCTCGCCGGCAGCGCCCAGCGCCCGCTTCCACGCTTCGGCGATCTGCGCAGCACTCTGGTCCTGCCCGGAAAACTGGGCGGCGACCTGCTGCATCTGCCCGAACCAGTGCCGGGCCTGCGCATTGAAACGTTCGACCAGGTCGTTGGCTTCGGAGCGGCCGCCGTGGGCGAGCTTGCTCCACCAGTCCACGGCGTCGTGCCAGCCCTGCATGCCCGGGGGCACTACCGGCTGTCCGCTGGCCGCGCGCAGCGCTTCGCCCCAGGCATTCCAGTACTGCCGCGACAGCGCATCGAAATCCTGCCCGGACCAGTCGCCCGGATTTCCCGCCATGCCAGGGCCGAAGCCACCGAAAGGATTGTTCGCCATGGAACCTCCGTCTTCGACCGGATATTAGCAACCGGACGTGACGGAAAGCGGCGTTGCGATCAATCCCGGTTGTTCTTTGCGCACGTTCCTCGTGGATGCGGACGAAACCGCGAGGGACCGCGGTGTATTGCGGCGAATCCGCTCCCCTGTCTTCCCGGACGCAAACCCGGCCAGCTCAGGGCTTGGGGATGTGCAAGGTCTTGCTGATCATCAGCGATCCCGACAGTGCATACAACAGCACCAGCGGATGCAGCTGCCAGGGTCCGAGCTGGACCATGCCGAACCACAGCTCCGGGCCGATGCGCCCCATCCATGCGGCTACCGCCAGCAGCCCGACGATGGCCACGCTGGTCGGGATCGGTGTGCCTTCGAAATACCTGACCTTGCCCTCGTCGCCCGACAGCATTTCCGCGGTGACGTTGTAGCGCGCCAGCCTGCTCACGCCGCAGCCGACGAAGTAGCTCAACACGATCCAGTCCCAGCCGCCCTGCAGGCCGCAGGCGTAGCCCAGCGCCGCGGGCGCGACCCCGAACGAGATCACGTCGGCGAGCGAATCCAGTTCGCGCCCCAGAGTAGATGCGACCTTGCGCCAACGGGCGATGCGGCCGTCGAGCGCGTCGAAGACGAAGGCCAGCGGGATCAGGGCCATGCCGATCAGCAAGTCGCGCACATTCTGGGCAGGAGCCGCGCCTTCCTGCAGGAAGCGCATCGCGGCGAAAATCGCACCGGTGCCGCAGAACGCGTTGGCCAGGGTGAACCAGTCGGCGAGATGGAAGTCCCGCAGCATGGAGAAGTGGCGCTGCTTCATGGCGGCATCCGTGGGGCGGTGCGCGCAGCGTGCCAGAAGCGGCGTGAACCGGCGATGCCGGCGCGCGCGTTACCGCGGCAATGCGAGGTTGGCGGGCGCGAGCGGCTTGCCCGTGCCGCGGGGCGTGGTCGGGATCACCGCATCGGCCGGCAGCGGCGCGCCGCCGTCGAGGTGCGTCCAGACCCGATCCAGCGCCGCGTAGAGATACGGCAGCATCGGCAGATACTGAGCCGCATACACCGGCAGGCCGAGGAAGGCATCGAAATGCTGCGCGTGCCGGACCTGCCAGTAGCGCACGTCGCGCCCTGCCGCCTGCGCGGCCGCCACGTAGGGCGCACTGGTGAAGGCCATCGGCACCAGGCCGTCGTCGATGCCATGCAGCACCACTACGGGCAGGCCATCGCGCGGCAATCCGGCGCGGATTTCCTCGATGCCCTTGCGCACGCGGCCGGCATCGGCCCCCTGCCCGTCCCACAGCGCACGCAGGCACACCAGGCCGGCGAATGCGGGATCGGGCGACGCGTCGGCTTTCGTGTCCAGCAGGCCGACGCCTGCACCAGGCGGTATGCCGCTGGCATCGGCCCACCATGCGTTGCGTTCGGCGGTGGTCGCCGCACGCGCCGCCAAGGTCTTGTCCTGCGCCGACCAGCGATAACCACAGGGGTGCTCGTCCACGCCGTAGCGCCCGTAGGCCGAGGCATAGGTCGTGGCCACCGCACGCCACAGGTCGAAGGCCACGCTGATCGCGCCCGCGCGCAGGGCTTCATCCGTCCAGCCGTTGGCGCGTAGCGCTTCGTATGCGGAACGCTGCTGCGCGGCCGCGTCGTCGCCCGCAATCAGGCCGGCATCCTTCAGCGCCGCGCAGCGGGCCGCTGCGTACGGCATCGCCGGCACCCCCAGATGCGGCAGCGCGCAGGGCATCAGCAATGCGGCCTGGATGGTGTAGTCGTAGAGCGGGCGCGCGCCGCGCACGGAGACATTGGGTTCGGCCGCGACCACGGCGTCGAGCCAGTCATCGCCGTCCTCGGCCGCGTGCAGCACGGCACCGCCGCCGTTGGAAATGCCGACCGCGATGACCCGGGTATTGGCGAAGTCGAAGCGCCGTTGCGGGTAGGCCTCGCCCAGCACGTGCAGCGCGAACTGCGCCGCCTGTTTGACGTGCCTGCCCCAGTCGGCTTCCGGATTGTCCTGCGAGTGGGCGTGCTTGAAGGCGACGCCGCTGGCGCCGACCGGGGCATCGGGCGCGAACGCCAGATCGGCGGCTTCACCCAGCGCGCCGGTCACGCCGTCGGAGCGGATGCCCTGCTGCGCGTCGAGGTCGAAGTAATCGGTGCCTGCGCCCTTATCGGTATAGGCCACCGCGCAGCCTTTCGGCAGGCCCCAGGCACCGGCCACGGCGATCGATCCGTAGATGCCGCGCGAACCGGACGAAGCGGTCACGACGATGCATGGCTTTGCCGGATCGAACGCATCGGGTAGCTGCACCATGACCCGGTGCGGCTGGCTGGCGCCCGGCACGGTCGCGTAGGCGTGGAACTCCCGCCCCGGCACCGGCGCAACGCTCCCGTACAGCTCGCCGTATCCGCCGCCCGGCGCCAGGTCGGCGATGCCGCGCCAGTTGCTCCACAGCGCACGCCGTCGAAGTTCGGCCGCCGTAGGCGCTTCCGGATCGACGAACGCCGGCGGCGTCATCGCACGCAGGCCTTCCAGACCCAGCCCGGCGGTCAGCAGGTCGTCGCTGCCGCGATGCTCGCTGCTGCGGGCGTGGCTGAACATATCGGGGCTCGCGTCGCGGGTGCCGCCGCCGCTGGCGCACGCTACCAGGAGTGCGGCCGACGCGACGGACAGGCACAACAGGGGGAGTCTGCTCATGACGGCAAGTTAGCAAGCCGCCCGTCGCCCGGGCATCGTACTTTGGTCCGAAGCCATTCTGTGCCGCGCTTGCTAGGCTCGCGCCGCAGCAGCCTCTCTCCGAAAGCGGACGCCTTCCACATCGGGCGACGTTCCGTCGCAGGGCGCCGGCCACAGATTCCAGATGCCCTGCGCCTGCCCGAGCTACGCTGTCCGCGACCGAACCCATGGCTTCAACATGCCCACCCTGCTCATCGCCGACGACCACCCGCTGTTCCGCGCTGCGCTGAAGCAGGCCGCGGCGGACGCGGTCGCGGACCTGCGGGTGCGCGAAGCCGCATCGCTCGATGCCGTGCTGGCGGCGCTCGATGCCGAGCCGGACATCGACCTGGTGCTGCTGGACCTGCACATGCCGGGCAACCATGGCCTGGCCGGGTTGGCTGCGGTGCGCGCCCAGCACCCGGGAGTGGCGGTCATCGTGGTCTCGGCCAACGACGATCCGCGGGTGGTTCGGCGTGCGCTCGACCATGGCGCCGCCGGCTACCTGCCCAAGAGCGCGGGGCTGGAGGAACTGCGCGAGGCCATCCGCAGCGTGCTGGCCTGCGAGCAATGGCTGCCGGCCGCATTGCGCGGGGCGGTGTCGCGCGCACAGAGCTCGCCGCACGACAGCGCGCTGGCCGCGCGCCTGGCCAGCCTGTCGCCGCAGCAGTTCCGGGTACTCACCCTGGTGGCCGAGGGGCTGCTCAACAAGCAGATCGCCGACCGCCTCGACGTGCAGGAACGCACGGTCAAGGCGCACCTGTCCGCAATCTTCGAGCGCCTCGACGTACGCAACCGCACCCAGGCCGGCGTGGTGCTGCGCGAACTCGAACTCAGCGATCCGGCAAGGCAGGTCGCGTCCTCGTAGCCGCACCGCAGCGATGTCGCGCGTCGCGCCGGCAGCGCCCTCATGCCTCAGAACACCATGACCAATGCAACGGTCAGCGCGCGCTCGGTGTCGTTATCGCCGCTGGCCGCGTTGGCGACACGCACGACCGAGAATTCCGACGTGACCCGCCATTTGTTGTCGAACCACATGCCCAGGGCCAGGCCGGCAAGATCCGCCCGGCGGCCATTCGATAGCGGATCGGAGACCGCCTCGAAGGCATCGTTGTCGATGGCGATCCGGCCTACCCGCCCGGTCAGTTCGACCGCGACCGGCGTGTCCAGTCCAGGCACGACGAAATTGCCCGGATCGACGCCGCCATAGGTGCGGTCTTCGCCGGTCAGCACATAGCCGGCCTGCACTTCCCAGCCGCGATGCGCCACGCTGACGCGATCGGTGCCCAGGCGCACCGTCTCCCGCGACTGCACCACTTCGGCCTGGGCATACCGCGGCCCGCCGTAATAGTCGGCAAAACCGCTGATGCGCCCGGTCGAACCATCGGCGTACGCACCGCTGCGGTAGCGAAACCACGTGGAGCGGCCCGGCGTGCGGTAGCGCGCCAGGCGCGCATAGTCCGCATCGCCCTCGCGGTTGCCGCCGCTCACGCCCAGCCCCAGGCGGAAAGCGCCCTTCTTGTCGAGGGGAAACGTGCGCACCACGCGCGCGGCCGCTTCCGCCCCGCCATCGAGCGAACCCTTGACCTCATCATCGGCGGCGCCATCGAACACGCCGATCTCGTAACGCCAGCGGTCCTTTGGCTTGCCGTAACCGAACAGGATCCCGTTGTCGCGATTGGGCGTCATCGACGCCACCCCGCTCACTTCGGTGGCCGCGACCGCATTGGACGACTTGAGTTGATCGACGCTGGCGGAGGACTTGAACCGACCCACGCGCAAGTCCCAGGCGGCATCGGGCGTAAAGTCCACGTAGGCCTCGAGCGTCTTGTTGGTCTCGCGCGCCAGATCGGGCATGAAGCGCGCGGACCAGCGTTCGCCCTTGTATTCGAATACCGGCCGCAGGCGCCGGATCTCGGAGGTTTCGCCGGGTGGAGACGCCAGGGTGTCGTAGAAGTCGCGATAGTAGTAATGAGCGGAGCCGCTGAACTTGAACTCCCCTGCGAACGACGGGGACGATACGACAGCTGGCACGAGCAACGAGGCCGCGGCAATTCGGACAAAGGGAGTGCGCATCGGTCCTCCTGGGAACCAACGTGGACGGGAAGGATTGGCGGGAAAAGCGCCGGGGGTCAGGGGCCGTCGCGCGGCGCGAAGGCATAGCCGACGCCGGGGACGTGCTCGATCCTGTCGCCGGACTCGCCAATCCGCGTCAGCTTCATCCGCAGGCGATGCACAAGCTGCTTGAGTGCGTCGCGATCGGCGCCGTCCCGATCGGCCCAGACCGCAACGATGATGCGCTGGGCATCGACCGGGCGTCCGCGGTGCCCCATCAACAGCCTGAGCAACCGGAGTTCGAGCGGCGACAACCGGCATGGCGGACCGTCGCCGAAGCGCATCTCGCTGCGAACCGCGTCCACGACCAGATCGCCGGACTCGAGCACCGGTTCGGCACCATCGCTGCCGCGTCGCAGCAGGGCGCGCACCCGCGCCAGCAGTGCGCGCGGGCTGAACGGCTTGCGCAGGTAGTCGTCGGCGCCGAGGTCGAGCCCGCGGACCTCGTCCGCCTCGTCCGCCCGTACGGTCAGCATCATCACCGGGATGTCGCTGTCGCGCCGCAGCTTTTCGAGCACGCCGAAGCCGTCGATGCCCGGAAGGTTGACGTCCAGCACTACCAGGTCCGGCCCGGTTTGTTCAAACACCGCCAGGGCCTGCTCGCCGTCGTAGGCGACGACCACCTCGTAGCCAGCCGTCTCCAGCGCGTAGCGCAGCAGGCCGACCAGTTCGACGTCGTCATCGACAATCAGAATGCGCACGCAGCCTCCAGGGGCAGTACCACCCCGAACCTGGCGCCACTGCAGCGCTGCGGTTCGGTGATGACGATCTCGCCGCCATGGCGCTCGACCAGCGCACGCGCGATCGCCAGCCCAAGGCCGGTCCCGCGTTGCGAAGGTTCCTGGTCCGGCGCGCGGCGAAACGGCGCGAACAGGTCCGCCGTGCGCGCCATCGGCGGGATGCCCGGACCTTCGTCCTCGACCCAGAGCGACACGGTTTCCTCGCCCCAGACGATGTCGACCCAGATGGTGCTGTCATCGGGCGCGAACTTATTGGCATTGGCCAGCAGGTTGATGACGACCTGCGACAGACGCTGGGTATCGCCCGTCAGCCGTTGTTCGCTTGCGGGAAGATGCAAGGCGACTTTCTGATTGCGTTGTTCGGTCAGCGGGCGCATCAGCTCGGCGCACTCTTCCACAAGCTTCACCAGATCCACCTGATCACGTCGCAGCCGCAGTTCGCCGTGTTCCAGGCGGACACTGTCGAGCAGGTTGTCGACGAGCTGGGAGAGCCGCAGCGCCCCCCGGAATTGGGCATCGACCAGGCGTTTGGCGGTGTCATCCCCGCGCCCCGCCAGATGGTCCTGGAGCAATTCGATCGACGCGATCTGCGCGGCGATCGGCGTCTGGAACTCGTGCGAGAGATTGGCGACGATCGCGTCGCGCATGACCCGCGACGCCTCTGCAGGCGTTTCCTCGCGCACGATGGCCACTTGCCGGTTCCGGGAAGGCGCATAGCTCCTGATCACCAGCTTGCGGGCGCCGCCGCCGACCCGATAGTCGCCGGTGGCGTGCGCCGAGCCCTTCAGGCGTGCCTGCTGCAACGGCGTTGTCGCCTGCCCCGCCTCCAGACCCTGGCCTGGCAGTGCGGACAGTACGTCATCGAAGCGCCGGCCGATCACGTCCGCTTCCTTCAGGTCGAGCAGTTCCAGGAAGCGGCGGTTGGCATAGATCACGTTCTCGTCGGCATCCATGGCAACGATGCCATCGCCCACGCCGTCGAGCACCATGTCGAGTTCATTGCGCTGGTGACGCTCGTTCTCGGCCAAGGCACGGATCTGCAGGCGCATGTCCTCGAGGCTGCGCGCGAAGGCATTGGGTTCGACCAGGCGCGTATCTGGTCGCCGGATGCGGCCCTCCAGGTTGCCGACACCAAGGCGTTCTGCGGCCGCCGCGAGCTGGGCGAACGGATCGGCGATCCGTCGCGCCAGCCAGACTGCAACTGCAACGGCCACCGCCACCATGGCCAGCGAACCGGCCATGAAGGCGAACAACCATTCCAGCAGTTCGCTGATGAGCGCCGAACGCGGCAGGCTGGTCACCAGCACCGCCTCGATGCCTCCCGGCTCTCTGCGCACGGGCTCGAGGTGGATCGCGGCTGCGTCGCCGGTCGGTTCCTTCAGGGTCTCTCCCGAGCCGGTGACCAGCACGTGGCGGATCGCCGTTCCAAGTCCATCGGACGCCCGGGCGGTTGGTGCGAGCAACTGCACCCGTACCGCCTCGTCGTTCAAGTCCAGCGCTTCCACCGTCAGCTGTCTGGCGACGACCACGCGATGCCCGGGCGGAGACTCGACGGCTTCGGACGCGACCAGCCAGCGTTGCTCGCCGTCCGCGCCGAACTGCAGCCCGTTGCTCATCAGGTTCGCGGGCGGAGATCCGGACTCGGCGAACAGGACGCCATGCCGGAAGACGCCGATGTAGTCGAGCCGCCCAGTGCGACGGAAATCATCGACGAACGCGCGTGCTGCACTCGCATCGGCACGCGCCAGGAACCGACGCAACGTCGGCCGCTCCACCAGCAGTCCGGCAACGACCGCCAGGTCCTGGCGCTGGTAAAGCAACCGCGCCTGGGCCTCGGTCGCGGCCTGGGCGACCTGGGCCTGCGCCCGCTCGACCAGGGACGCATGGATGATGCCGGTTCCGGTGGCCAGCAGCAGCAACGCCAGCAGTGCGACCAGCCCGACGTGGCTGGCGAGCAACAGATGCAGGAGCCTGAGCGGCCTACCGGCGGCCATCAACCCTGCCCCCTGAGCGGATGCGCATGCTCGATCCAGCTCTTCGCAAACAGAGTGACCAGTCCCAGCATCGCAAGCAGCGACGCGACCGCGAACGCGGCGGTGAAGTCGTACTCGTTGTAGAGGATCTCGACGTGCAGCGGCATGGTGTTGGTTTGCCCACGGATATGCCCGGACACCACCGAAACGGCGCCGAACTCGCCCATGGCCCGGGCATTGCACAGCAGGATGCCGTAAAGCAGGCTCCAGCGGATCGATGGCAGCGTAACGTGCCAGAACGTGCGCCAGCCTCCGGCACCCAGCGTGTAGGCGGCCTGCTCCGGGTCGGTGGACTGCTCCTGCATGAACGCGATCAGCTCGCGTGCCACGAACGGCAGAGTCACGAACAGCGTCGCCAGCACGATGCCCGGTACCGCGAAGACCACCTTCCACCCGGTTGCCTGCAGGATGGGTTGGAACCAGCCCTGGCTGCCGAACAGCAACACCAGGACCAGGCCGGCGACCACAGGCGAGATCGAAAACGGCAGGTCGATCAATGTCACCAGCAGGCTTCTGCCACGGAAGTGGAACCGGCTCAGCACCCAGCCGGCGGCGATGCCGAACACGACGTTCAGCGGCAAGGCGATCGCCGCGACGGTCAGGGTCAGTTTCAGCGCGGCGCGCGCATCGGGCTGGTTGAGCGCCGCGATGTAAGTTTCGTAGCCACCAGCGAAGGCCTGGCTGAAGACTACGACCATGGGCAACCCGAGAAACACCAGCAGAAACACCACGGTGAGCAGGATCAGCCCCACCTTCAACAAGGGCGGATCGCGCAGAGCGGGGCTGTGGTCGCGATGCATGCTCATCCCGCTCGACGCGAACTGCTGTTCCAGCGCTGGGCGAGGTTGATGACCAGCAGCATCAGGAACGAAATCACCAGCATCGCAACCGCCAGCACCGTTGCGGATCCGTAGTCGTATTCCTCGAGCTGCACCACGATCAGCAAGGGTGCGATCTCGGACACGAACGGGATGTTGCCGGCGATGAAGATCACCGACCCGTATTCGCCCACGGCGCGCGAAAACGCCAGCGTGAACCCGGTCAGCGCAGCGGGCATGATCGCGCGCCCCACCACATGACGGATCGCCTGCCCCCGGCTCGCGCCGAGCGTGGAGGCCGCCTCTTCGAATGCCGGGTCGAGGTCCTGCAGCGCGGGTTGCACCGTTCGCACCACGAACGGCAGCCCGACGAATACCAGCGCCACCAGGATACCCAGCGGCTTGAAAGCGACTTCCACGCCCAGCGCCGCCAGCGGACGACCCAGCCAGCCGTTGCCGGCGTACAGCGTCGCCAGGGCGATCCCCGCCACGGCCGTCGGCAGCGCGAACGGCAGGTCGATCATCGCGTCCAGAATGCGACGCCCGGGAAAGCGGTAACGGACCAGCACCCAGGCCGTGATCGTGCCGAGCACCAGGTTGAGCGCGGCGGCGGTGAACGACAACCCGAAGCTCAGCCGGTAGGCGGCCAGCGCCCGTTCACTGGTGGCGATCCGCCAGATCTCCGACGGCGACACGTCGAGCAGCTTCAGGAAGGCCGCGGCGATCGGCAGCAACACGATGATGCCGAGGTAGGTCAGCGTGATGCCCAGGGTGAGGCGGAATCCGGGGTGTGCCCGGATCCGGCGCCTCGTCCCAGGCAAGCGCCCGGCGTCCGCCGCAACCGACATGCTCAGAGTTCTCGGGCCGCGAAGATGGTGTCGAAACGACCGCCATCGGCGAAGTGCTCGGATTGCGCCTTCGACCAACCCCCGAACTGCTCATCGATCGTGAACAGCTCCAGCTCGGGGAAATCCTTGGCGTATTCGGCCAGTATCTTGGGGTCGCGAGGCCGGAAATGATGCTTGGCCGCCAGGCGCTGACCGGCCGGATCATAGAGATAGTTGAGGTAGCGCTTGGCGAGCGCCTCGGTGCCGTGCTGGCGCGCGACCTTGTCGACGATGGCGACAGTCGGTTCGGCAAGGATGCTGATCGAGGGACGGACGATCTCGAAGCGCTCGCTACCGAATTCTTCCAGGGTCAGGATCGCTTCGTTCTCCCATGCCAGCAGCACGTCGCCGATCCCGCGCTGGACGAAGGTGTTGGTGGAGCCGCGAGCGCCGGTGTCGAGGACCGGCACCGACTTGAAGACACGCGTCAAGAACTGTTGCGCGTCGGCATCGGTCCCGCCGCGCCTGAGCACCGCACCCCAGGCGGCCAGGTAATTCCAGCGGGCTCCGCCTGAGGTTTTGGGATTCGGGGTGACAACTGCGACGCCGTTCCGCGCCAGGTCCGGCCAGTCATGGATGTCCTTGGGATTGCCCCGACGCACGAGAAAGACAATCGTCGAGGTATAGGGCGCGCTGTTGTCCGGGAACTCGGCCTGCCAGCCGGGTTCGATCAGTCCGCGTTCGGCGATCGCATCCACGTCCGCCGCCAGGGCCAGCGTAACCACGTCGGCCTCGAGTCCGTCGATCACGGCACGTGCCTGCTTGCCGGAACCGCCGTGCGACATGCGTACATCCACCGCCGGATGGTCGCCTGCCTGCTCCTGCCGGGAGAAGGCGGGGTTGAACTCCGCATACAGCTCGCGGGTCGGGTCGTACGATACGTTCATGAGATTGGCGACGGCGGTCGCCGGCGCCTCGGGATCGGCGCCTGCCTGCTGCGGCGCTTCCGCGCCGCAGGCCGACAGCGCGAAAGCCGCAAACATGGCCAGGGCAGCGGCGTAACCGGGTGCCACGGCGCGGGTTTTGCGCAAGGCTCGGATCGTCATCATTGTTGGCTCCAGATGCTTGAAACGGGGGGCGTCCTGGGTGGCGAGGCGACGCCGCCAAAGTACGAATGCAGATCGGTCCTGGGACGCAGTGCCAGGTCGGTGGCGTCCGGTTGCACCATCAGGAGCGTGGGGCGTCCATCCAGCGCTTGCAGCCAGGATTGCTGCCGGGCATCCAGCGCCGAGCGCGGCCCCAGATCGATGGCGATCGCGTCGGCGGAGTCGCCAAAGTAGGCGGCCGGGTCCTGCGGAGTGGTTTCAGCAGCGGGCACATCAACGGTGAACGGGATGCTGCGCAGCGCCAGCGCGTCGTGCCAGCGCGGTGGCGGTTCCGCCGGATGCACCGCACCCTCGAGATCGCGCACTTCGATTGCCGCCTTGAGCTCCTCGACCATTTCTGCCAACAGACTGATGTTGGGCTGCGCGGCCGAAAACGCGCGCAGCAGCACCAACCACCGTGCGTCCGTCCCGGCGACGAGCGGATCCACGCCGGCGGCCGCCAGCCAGAACTGGCGGGCATCGACGTTCTTGAGCAGTCCGCACACCCTGTCTGGCGACCGCATCGAGGCGGGCAACAGCACCAGGTCGTAGCTTTCGCCGGCCAGATGGACGCGTGCCGCTTCCCACAGGTCGATTCCGGAGGTTCGCGTGTTGATCAGCCGCAGATCTCCCGCGAACAACTGACGGTACTGTTCAAGCGGCGCATGCAGCTCCGGCGCGCCCACGGCGGGTCCAAGCACGGTCACCAGGGCATGCTGGCGCTCGCCGTAGGCCAACGCCGAACGCAGCAGCGCATGACCGCCGGCATCGCCGGGCGCGATCACGAGCAGACGCAGGCTGGGCCGCGAGATGGCATGCAGCTCGTTGGCGAACAACGTCACCCGATCGCCCGCCCGCAGCGGCAGCAGTCGCGCGGTGTCGATGCTGCGCAGCGACTCCAGATGATGTCGACGCCCGCCCGCTGCCTCGACCCGGACGTGCACACGCTCGCTTGCCCCCAGGTACTCCACGCGCTCGACTTCCGCCGCGTGGGTGAACACATCCCGGTCGGCGGGCACCGGCGCATCGCCGCGCAACAAAATCAGCTTTTCCGGGCGCAGCAGCACCTTGACGCGCCGGGGCACGGTATCGGCCGACGCGCGCGAGGTGTCCAGGCGCACGCGCGCGCCTTCCGACGTCAACTCTCCCGGAAGCAGGTTGGCACGCCCGACGAAACCGGCGACGAATTCGGTACGCGGCTGCACGTAAAGCTCGTGCGGCGGTCCATCCTCGAGCAGGCGACCGCGATGCAACACCATGATCCGGTCGGCTACCGCGAAGGCCTCTTCCTGGTCGTGGGTGACGAATACCGCGGTGGTGCCGAGCTTTTTCAGCAGCTCGCGCAGCCCTTGCCGCAGCTCCTGGCGGATGCGTGCATCGAGCGCACCGAAAGGTTCATCCAGCAACAGCATGCGCGGCCGGTGCGCCAGGGCGCGCGCCAACGCGGTGCGCTGGCGCTGTCCGCCGGAAAGCTGGGCCGGATACTTGCGCCCGCTTCCGCCCAGGCCCACCAGCTCCAGCAGTTCATCCCGGCGCCCCTGGCGCTGGCGGCGATCCACGCCGCGCACCCGCAGCGCGAACTCCACGTTGTCGGCCACGGTCAGGTGTTCGAACAACGCATAGTTCTGGAACACGAACCCCAGGTCGCGGGACTGCGGCGGCAACTCCGTCATGTCGGTGCCGTCCACCAGTACCGTGCCTGCGTCGGCCAGGGTCAGCCCGGCAAGGATGCGCAGGATGGTGCTCTTGCCGCTGCCGCTTGGACCCAGCAGCGCGACCAGCTCGCCAGTTCCGACTTCGAACGAGACATCGTGGACCACCGGCCTGCCGCCGAACAGCTTGGTCAATCCGCGGACTTCCAGAGACATGTGTGCGCCATGCAGAGCCAGTCGGCGCATGGTTCAACAGCCGCGGTTACGCTGTCAGTGGTCCTCCGGTTATGACCCGGTTACGAGGTCGCGGGATTCCCCGTCCTGACGGTCCGCAGCACGACGCGCGGAATGCACCCGGATACGCTCAGGTCTGCAGCACGGGCTGGCGACCGCCACCCACCAAAGGCTTGCGCGCGGACGGGAACAGCAACGCAATGGCCGCTGCCGCCAGACCCACCGACATCGACCCGATATACAGCCAGGTGTAGGTCCCGAAGCGGTCGTACAGCCAGCCGCCCAGCAGCGGACCGAGCGCCATGCCCATGCTCGAGAGCAACGACGCCGCTCCCAGCACCGTGCCGAGAATGCGCGGCGAGAACGCTTCGCGTGCCAGCGAGGCATACAGTGGCATGGTGCCGCCGTAGGCCAGGCCGAACACGATTGCCACGACGTAAAAGCCGGTGAGCTGGCTCGCACCGAGATAGGCCGCGGCCGCAAGGGCCTGCACCAGCAAGCCGGCCACCAGCACCGGCTTGGCGCCCAGCCGGTCCGCCAGGACGCCGAACAGCAGCCGTCCGCCCAGCCCGGCGGCGCCTTCCATACTGTAGATCGTCACCGCGGCGGTCACCGACAGGCCGCAGCCGACCGCGTAGCTCACCGTGTGGAAGATCGGGCCCGAATGCGCCGCGCAGCAGGCGAAGTAGGCCAGTGCCAGCACGATGAAAGGTTTTGAACGCAACGCCTGCCCTGCGGTCAGGCTTTGGCTGCCCCTGGTCGCGATGTCCTCGGCCGAGGCGGCGGGCGCCGGTGCGGCACGCACGAACCAGACCACCGGCAGGGTCAGCGCCCAGGCCAGCACGCCCACGATCAGCAGGGTGCTGCGCCAGTCGTGCTGCGTCACCAGCCAGGCCACCAGCGGCGACATCGTCATCGGCGCCACGCCGACCCCTGCCGACACGAGCGAGATCGCCAGGTTGCGGTGCCGCTCGAACGACGAGGCTGTCGCCGCGATCACCGGCGCAAAGAAGCTGGCGACCGCGACGCCCAGCAGCAACCCGTAGCTGAGTTGGAACTCCAGCAGGCTATCCGCCCGGCTCGCCAGCACGCAGGCCAGGCCCAGCAGCACCGAACCGGCCAGCACGCACACCCGCGGTCCGTAGCGATCGCTGAGCATGCCCCAGCCGAAGCCGGCGAAGCCGCCACTGACGAAAGCCAGCGTCATCGCACTGGACAGGCCGGCGCGCGACCAGCCGGTATCGCTGCTCATCGGCTGCAGCAGCACCGCCAGCGCAAACAACACGCCAATGCCCACACAACCGAGGACCGCGCCGGCCGCGACCAGGGACCAGTTGCGATCGACCGGGAGAGAAGAAGCGGATGCGGAGCTGTTCATGCGGGTGGATTGTCCTGTCTGCCTCCCATTCGACGGGTGGAGCATCCCGAAATCGACACGTCGGTCCGAATCGCGCCAGGGCGCTCATTCGCGGCCGCTATCGCTCCTCCGGGGCCATCGAACGGAGTATTCCCCACCTGCCAACTTGCGCATCGATATCGATGTCCGTATCGATCACCCCGGCGGCATCCCGTCGAACTTCGGCACGGCCGGATCAAGCTGGTCCCACGGGTATCCGCGCACGCGATAAGTCGTCATTTGCGGCTTGTACCGGCCCGGATCGTCGAGGCTGCCGGCATGCACGGTGAAAACATCCGGCGCAGCCGCAAACGTCAAATAGACCGGGGAACCGCAAGTCGGGCAGAACGCGTGTGTCTTCGTGTTGCCGCTATCGGCAACGATGTCGCGGTGGGTCGCCATGCCCTCGAGTTTCACGCGCTGCCTGCTCGGAAAGCTCAGATAGGACCCGTGCCCGGTGCCGCTTGCCTTCTGGCAGTCGCGACATTGACAGTCGTTCATGACGATCGGTTCGTCGGAGATCTCGTAACGGATCGCGCCGCAGGCGCATCCGCCGGTATAGGCCTTGCTCATGTCTGTCTCTCTTCTCGTACTGGGGTGGAAGACAGCACGCTGACCGATCGAACGAGGTTCATTGCGATCGGCCCACACGTTCGGCATGCATCGTGGCGCAGGTGCTGGAGTGCTGGAGTTATGGCGCTGTGGCCGGATGGAGTCGGAGATGCACCCCGTCCACTGGCCGCCGAACAGCGCCGTCAGTGCTTCATGCCGGCAAGGCAGAGCACCTCGCGATGCGCACACAGCGCGTGCAGCAGCTCCCGCTCGTCGGCCAGGATCTTCGCCTTCTCCGTCTCGCCCAGAAGCTGGACCACGTAGCTCTGCTCGTCGTTGCCCTGGCGGTCGATGAGCGGGTACACCAGGGTCGCGGGATCGGCGAGATCTGGTTTGGCGCCGATATCCGCGTTGCTGATGCCCGGTGCGTAGTACATGAGGTGCGGCATCGCCATGGTGTGGATCTGCATGTCGGGCGGCCCGGCCGTGCGCATCACCGGCGCCACCATGTACGACACGCCCGATTTCTCGGGAGCGCGGTAGGTTCCGTCTGCGTAACGTTGCTCGACTCTTGCTTTCAACGCAGCGGCATCGATGCCGCTCACACGCAGCGCGGCCGTATCCATGATGACCTTCAGGTAGGTGCGCGCGCCCACCGCGTCGTAGCACAGCGGGATGTAGATGTCGTCGCGCAATTCGCCGTGCTCCCAGGCAGTGCGCTGCACCAGGCATTCCAGGCCGCTGGTTCCGCGGCGGGCGACGCGGTAGCCCGTTGCGGGATCGAGGACGTGCACGGTCGCTGCGTCGCGCAACGCAGCCGGCAGCGCGCTCAGTGCGTAACGCACTTCCAGTGTCTCTGGCATCGGCGTGAGCGAGGTAGCCTGTACTGCAGCCGCTTGTGCGGGCGCGGTCGCCAGGGCGACGACCAACGCGAAGATCCGGACCTTGTTCATGGCAAGCATCATCCGTTGCGCCGTGGCGGACCACGGCGCCTGTCTGTTGTAGGTTGAAGTGCGGGCGGACCGGCGTGCGGTCAGGCCGGCACGCGGCGATCGTATTCGGCGCGCAGCCGGCTCCAGCCGTCCCAGAACGGTTCGGGCTTGTTGCCCTTCGTACGTGCAGCCAGGACGTTGAGGTGCATATGCCAGCCGGCGCCGATCTTGAGCAGGTTCGACCGGTCGGAGATGCCGCGGTGGAGCACGGTGAGCAGCACCTGCTCGCCTTTCGGTTCGAGCTCGAACGTCACATCGCCCCCACCCCAGGTGAAGGCGAGGCGGCGCGGCGCATCGAACTCGACGATGGTGCTTTGCATCCGGCTCTCCTCGGAGAAGCCTTCGGGCCGCTGCCCGGGCGGATCGGACAGCTCCTCGTTGCGCCAGACCAGTTCGAACGGCGCGCCAACCTGCAGGTCCATCTCGCCTGCGGCCAGCCACTGCCGGCGCAGGTCGCTTTCGGTGAGGTAGGCCCAGATGCGTTCGACCGGTCCGGGCAGCAGACGCTGGATCCGCACGGTATCGGGGGCGGTCACGACGCCGTACTCGGCTTCGGCAATGGCGATGTTCATGGTTTCCTCCTGGTGGTGGGAGATTTTCGGGCGGATCTGGCCGCTGGTTTCGCGACGCGCTTCGACGCGTCCTCGGCCTTGAGAATGGCCTCAAGCACGTCGAGTTTCTGGTTCCAGAAGCGCTCGTAATGACGGAGCCATTCCGCGCCGGCATGCAGCGGGCGCGCATCGAGCCGACAGGTATGCACCCTGCCCTGCACCTCGCGCTGGATCAGCCCGGCGCGTTCGAGCACCTGGATGTGCTTCGAGGCCCCGGCCAGCGAGATCTCGAACGGGGCAGCGAGTTCGCCGATGGTGCGCGGCTGCGCAGCCAGCTCGCGCAGCATCGCGCGGCGGGTCGGATCGGCCAGCGCGCCGAATACGGCGTCGAGGCGTTCTGGATATTGCTTAACCATATGGTTGAATATACGCGTCTGCAGACGATTGTCAACCCTTTGGTTAAATATATTTCGCAGGGGAAATGAACCGGCTCGATCGACCGGCTTGCGCTGGCGCTCTCGCGGTCATGCCATCAGGGGCCGGCCGGCGTCCAGCGTCGAGGGCGGCCTGGCCGCCAGCGCCCGATCCATCACCGACTTCAGCGCCAGCGCCTTGACCGGCTTTGGCAGCAGCGGCAAGCCGGCTTCCATCACCGCGCGCCGCACCTGATCGCCATGGTCGGCACTGAGGATCACGGCGGGACGCGGGCCGCAAGCGTTGACGAGGCGCTGGTACAGGGCGACGCCGGTATCGCCGGCGTCGAGATGGTAGTCGAGCAGCCACAGATCGGCAGGATGCAGCGCTTCCGCCGCCAGTGCGGCATCGCCGTCGGCGACGGCCGAGACCGTGCATCCCCACCGTTCGAGCATCGCCTGCAGCGCCTGCAGCCCGGCCGGCACGTTGTCGACCACCAGCACGCGCAAGCCCGGGTAGCCGCGTGCGCCGGGCTGCGGCGCGGCTGCGGTGCGCTGCGCCTGCACGCTCGGCAACAGCAGCGAGAATGTGGTGCCGCTGCCAGGCGCACTGCGCAGGGCGATCGGTGCGCCCAGCAGGCGCGCGATCCGGTCGGCGATGGAAAGTCCCAGTCCAAGCCCCTGCCCGGCCGCATCGTCGCCACGCCGGAATTCCTCGAAGATCGCCTGCTGCAGCTCCGGCGCGATGCCCGACCCGGTGTCGTGCACTTCGATGCGCAGCGCGTCTCCTGCACGACGCACGCCGAGCAGGACCGTACCGCGTGCGGTGTAGCTCACCGCATTGGCCAGGAAATTCTGCAGGATGCGGCGCAGCAGCTGGGGATCGGTATGGGTCCAGGCACCGCTGCATACATGTCGAAAGCGCAGGCCGCGCTCGGCGGCCATGGCGGCGAACTCGGACGCCAGCGGTTCGAGTACCTCGGCCAGCGGGAAGTCGCGCGGCTCGGGCACCAGCCCGCCCGCTTCCAGTCGCGACATGTCGAGCAAGCCGGTGAGCAGGTCGGTGGTGGAATCGAGCGCGCCGCGGATCTGCAGCAGCTTGTTCTGCAACGCATCGCGACGCGGCTCGCCTTCGACCTGCTGGGACAGCGCGTCGGTGAACAACTGCGCTGCGTGCAGCGGCTGCAGCAGGTCGTGGCCGATGGCGGTCAGGAAGCGGGTCTTGGCCTCGTTGGCACGCTCGGCCTCGTGCTTTGCCGCCTGCAGCAGCGCGGTGCGCTCGTCGACCCGCTGCTCCAGGGTTTCGTTGCTGCGGCGCAGCTCGTCCTGCGCATGGCGGAACGCGGTGACGTCGGTGAAGGTGGCGACGAAGCCACCGCCGGGCATGGGGTTGCCGCGGATCTCGACGATGCTGCCGTCGGGAAACCGGCGTTCGGACAGATGCGGCGTTCCCGCGCGCATATGCGCCAGGCGTCGCTGCAGGGCCGCTTCCACGTCGTCCGCGCCTTCGACATGGCGCAGCGCCCAGCGACTGATCTCGGCGATCGGCCGGCCAACCTGCAGCAACGCATCGGGAAAGCCGAACAGTTCGGCATAGCGCCGGTTCCAGGCGACCAGGTGCAGCTGCGCATCGACCACGCTGATGCCCTGCGACATGTTTTGCAGCGCGCCTTCCAGCAGGCGCTGGTTGAAGCGCAGGTCCTGCGAGGCCTCGCCAACGATGGCCGCGACCGTGTCCAGGTCGGCGCCGACCTCGCGCCGCGCGGCATCCAGCAGCAGGCGCGCCGACGCGGCGCCCAGTACCGCGGACAGCTCGCGTTCCAGGCGCTCCTCGATGCGCGCGGGCACCGCACCTCCGCGCGGTGCGTCGGCCAGCAGCGCGTCCACCTGCATGGCGGGCAGGAAGCGGGTTGCGGCGCGGCGCAGGGTTTGCGCGTCGAAGCCGCGCGTCTGAGCGCCGGCGATGCGCGGGCGCTGCAGCGACAGCAGCACCATCGCCAGGGTGCCGGCGAAGAAGCTCGCGCCCACCGCGCGACCCAGCCGGCTCCAGCCGGTCAGCCCAAACAGCGCGTCGGGTGACAACCACGTCCAACCGAAGGGGCCGCCTGCGATCCAGTCGGCCTTCGCGCCGAAGGTCGCAGCCAGCAGCGGCGTGAGCATCACCCAGGCCCACACCATGAACGCGACCATTACGCCGACGGTCGCCGCGCGCGGCGGCGTGCGCGGGCGCCACACCGCGAATGCGAGCGCCGGTGCCAGGGTGGCCAAGGCCGAGAACGACACCGCACCGATGTCGGCCAGCGCGTCGCTGCCGCTCACCAGGCGCGCATAGCTCCACGACAGCAGCATGATGGCCACGATGCAGGCGCGGCGCAGGCGCAGCAGGTCGCCGCGGCGATCATCGCCCTGCCCAGACCATGCGCCGCGCAGCAGGCCCGGGGCGAACCAGTGATTGCCGATCATCAGGCTCAGCGCCAGGGTGCTGACCACCACCATGCCGGTGGAGGCGCTCAGCCCGCCCAGGAAAGCGAACAGTGCGATACCGCCATGGCCCTGCGAGGCGGGCAGCGCCAGCGCGTACATGTCCGAGGGCACCGCATCGCCCAGCAAGGCCACGCCGGCCCGGGCCAGCGGCAGCGTAGGCAGCGCGATCAGCACCAGGTACAGCGGAAACAGCCAGCGCGCGCTGCGGATGTCGCGTTCGTCGCGGCATTCGACGACGCCGATGTGGAACTGGTGCGGCAGGATGAACATGGCCAGCGCGCCCAGCAGCACCAGCGGGACGAAGCCGCCAGCCTGCGCGGACGCGGGCGCAACCGGTACGGTGACGGCCGGGATGTCGAGCGCGAGCCAGACGAACAGGCCCAGGACCAGCATCGCCACCAGCTTGAACAGCGATTCGAACGCGATCGCCAGCACCAGGCCGCGGTTGTGCTCGGTGGCGCTGGCACGGCGGGTGCCGAACAGCATGGCGAACACCGCCATGGCCAGGGCCACGTACAGCGCACCGTCGCGCCACGGCGCCACGTCCGCGCCTCCGCGCGCTTCGCCGGTGAGCGTGGCGAAGCTCATAGTCACGGCCTTGAGCTGCAGCGCGATGTAGGGGACCAGCCCGAGCGCGGCGACCAGGGTCACGGTGGCCGCCAGCCACGGATCCCTGCCCAGCCGGGTGGCGATCAGGTCGGCCAGCGACGTCGCATTGCTCTCCCGCGCCAGCCGCACCAGCCGCACCATAAAGGCGAAGGCGAGCAGGTAGAACAGGATCGCACCGAGGAACGTCGGCGGCAGCGGCCAGCCGTAGCGGGCCGCCTGGGTCACCGTGCCGTAGAACGTCCACGAGGTGCAATGCACCGCCAGCGACAGCGCGTAGACATGGCGCCAGCGGCGCGAGAACGCCCCAGGATGGCGTTCGCCGTACACCGCCGCGGCAAACATCAGCGCCAGCCACACGAGGCCGGCGACGATCACGGTCGCGGTGCTCAGCATGCCCATGGCGGAAATCCCCTCACCCGGCGAGGATAGCCGCGAACGTCAGCCGCGTTGCCTGCCGGCCGCGCGTGGGCGCATGCCACACCCTCGGTCCGGCCCGGGCGCATGCAACGCACCCGGTGCCAGGTGGCATCCGCACGCCTTCGCGGAACCGGCCTTGGTCCTCGCCGGATGGGGCTCAGAAGTCGTAGCGCGCGGTCAGGCTGTATTGCCGGGGCGCACCATAGAAGCCGGTGAGGACGCCGAGCGCGGCGATGTTGTAACCCGTGGTGCGGTATTCCTTGTCCGCCAGGTTGGTGCCCTGCAGCGAGAACGACCAGGCGTCGTTGAGCTTGTAGATCACGCCTGCGCTGACCAGGCCGTAGCCGTCCTGCCGGATCGCCGGGCTCAGGTCGGTGGTCGGCCAGACCTCGCTCTGGTAGGCATAGCCCACGCGCGCGGACAGGTTGCCGCCATTGGCCAGATCGGTGCGGTATTCGACATTCAGCGCCCCGGAGAACTCGGGCGCGTTGGTGAAGCGCTGCGCATCGGAGATGTCGACGCCGCCGGTGATGAACTCGTCGTATTCCGCGTCCAGCCATGCCAGGTTGCCGCTGATCAGCCAGTTCGCCGTCGGCAGCCACTGGTATTCGACTTCCGCACCGTTCACGGTGCCGGCGCCGGCGTTGGTGAAATCGCCGAAGAAGGCATCGTCGACCCCGTCGCCATTGCTGTCGTAGCTGGTGAACACCGACAGCTGGATGTCCTTGTACTTGTTGTGGAACACCGACAGGTTGAGGAACAGACGCTGATCGAACAGCCCCATCTTCGAGCCGATCTCGTAGCTGTCGACCTGTTCGTCCTTGAACGGCTCGGCCGACTCCGGGAACTGCACCGACTGCGCGCGGATGTTGTAGCCGCCGGACTTGAACCCGCGGGTCGCCAGGCCGTAGACCATGATGTCCGGGGTGATCTCGTAGTCCAGCGACACCTTGGGCGAAACGTTCTCGAAACTGGTCGACTTGTCGAAGTCGGCGGCGATCGGCGTGGGATTGGTCGCCGTGCAGGCGAGTGCCAGCTCGGTGTAGGTCGCGTCCCGGTAGCAGCGGTTGAGGACCCGCGCGTGCTTGTCCTCGCTGGTGATCCGCGCGCCCACGTCCAGGCTCAGGCGGTCGGTCAGGTCGATGGTCCAGTCGCTGTAAAGGGCAACGCTCTCGGTGGTGACCACGCCCTGGGTATCGCCGAAGATCAGGTTGAG
Organism: Lysobacter sp. M2-1; assembly: GCF_022662495.1. Taxonomy (GTDB): domain Bacteria; phylum Pseudomonadota; class Gammaproteobacteria; order Xanthomonadales; family Xanthomonadaceae; genus JAKPBU01. Next base: position 278,038 of record NZ_JAKPBU010000005.1, on the reverse strand, counting down.
GAAGTTGTTGAGCACCTGTCCACCGGCATCGCCGTTGAACGCATACAGGCCGATCACGCCGCGCGCCCGTCCGCCGGCGTCGTAGTTGGCCTGCAGCTCGTTGGTCACCTGCTCGTCGCTGTAGAAGGCCTTCACGTCGACCAGCTTGTTCGGCAGGGTGTCGAAGTCGATGTTGGTCTCGGTGTCCGATTCCCGCCGGGCGATGACGTATTTGAGCGCCCAGTTGTCGTTGGGACGCCAGTTGACCGTGGCCGAAACGCCTTTCATCTCGGTATCGTTGACATTGGGCATTCCGCTGCGGATGTCGTAGCGGTCGTCCAGCGGCGCCACGCCCGGTGCCAGCGGATTGGGCGCCAGCATCTTCGCGCCGCGCACGCCTGACTGATCGTCCAGCCAGTCGAAGGTGAACTGGAAGTCCAGGTCGTCGCGCGCATACGCCCCCAGGTGCAGGCGCGCTGCGTTGATTTCCTTGTCGCTCACGTCCTGGCCGGTGAACTGGTTGGTGCCGAAGCCGTCCCGGTTCATGCTGGCGACCGACACCCGGCCGCGCAAGCCGCTGTCCTCGCCACCGATGGGGCCGCCGATGGCGGCCTTGGCATCGAGCTGGTTGTAGTTACCGACCGTGACGGAGGCGAAGCCGTCGAGCTGTTTCGGCAATTCGCGGCTGATGTACTTGATCGCGCCACCGATGGTGTTCTTGCCGTACAGCGTGCCCTGCGGGCCGCGCAGCACCTCGATCCGGCCGACGTCGAACACGTCCAGCAGGGCGCCCTGCGGGCGGGCGATGTAGACATCGTCCAGGTAGATGCCCACGCCCGGATCCACGCCCCACAGCGGATCGGCCTGGCCGACGCCGCGGATGTAGACGGTGGCCGTGCTGCTGGACCCGCGCGCGGCATAGATGGTGAGGTTGGGCACCTGTGCGTCCAGGTCGCCGATGTCGCGGACGTTGAGCTTGTCCAGCAGATCGGGCGTGAACGCGGTGACCGCGACCGGCACGTCCTGGAGGGTTTCCTCGCGCTTGCGCGCGGTGACCGTGATCGCGTCCAGCGTGGCTGGCGCAGCTTCGTCTTCCTGTGCGGCCGTTGGTGCCGGCGCGTCCTGCGCGCGCACGATCGGGGCGTGGATGGCGGTGGCGGCGAGCAGACTGGTGGCGACGGCCAGGCTCAGGGTGCTGCGTTTCATCTTGGTTCCCCTCGGATAGGCATTGCGTGCGGCCAGGCGCCGCCCGCCGTGCAGACTAGGCAGGCGCACAGCCGCGGGCACTTGTACCTTCGGACAATGGGCCCGAGCGGTGTAGCCGCTGAGACTGCGCCCGACCAGCAGTCGCCCATTCCTTTGCGGGCGGTCATGGCCGTGATGGCGCCTCGCCTGGCTACACGCAGGCAAAGACATTCGCGGCCATGGCCGCCGCATCCAGGCGGCCGGGTGCCGTGGACAGATTTCCTGCAGAGATCCCGAATGTCGTTCCTGATCGTCCTCGCCGCGCTGTGCTTCCTCATGTTCGTGGCCTATCGCGGCTACAGCGTGATCTTGTTCGCCCCGATCGCGGCGCTGGGCGCGGTGCTGCTGACCGATCCATCGCTGGTCGCGCCGATGTTCACCGGCCTGTTCATGGACAAGATGGTCGGGTTCCTGAAGCTGTATTTCCCGGTCTTCCTGCTCGGCGCGGTGTTCGGCAAGCTGATCGAGATCTCCGGCTTTTCCAAGGCGATCGTCAAGGCGACCATCGCAGTCGTGGGCGCACAGCGGGCGATGCTGTCAATCGTGCTGGTGTGCGCGCTGCTGACCTATGGCGGCGTGTCGCTGTTCGTGGTGGTGTTCGCGGTGTATCCGTTCGCGGCGGAGTTGTTCCGTCAGAGCGATATCCCCAAGCGTCTGATCCCCGGCACCATCGCGCTGGGCGCGTTCACCTTCACCATGGATGCGCTGCCAGGCACGCCGCAGATCCAGAACATCATTCCGGCATCGTTCTTCGGCACCACGGCCTGGGCCGCTCCGGTACTGGGCACCCTGGGCGGCGTCTTCATCCTAGGCGTGGGCCTGGCGTACCTGGAATGGCGACGCCGCAAGGCGCTGGCCGCGGGCGAAGGCTATGGCGATGCGGCCACGCTGGTGAACGAACCGGCGAGCTTTGCCGGCGGCAGGCTCGCCAATCCGCTGATCGCGATCCTGCCGCTGGTGCTGGTGGGCGTGAGCAACAAGCTGTTCACCGGTCTGATCCCGCGCTTCTACGGGCAGGCCCACGAGTTCGTTCCGGCGGTAATCGGCACGCCCGCGCCCGTGGTGCAGGAGGTATCGAAGGTGGCCGCGATCTGGGCGGTGGAAGGCGCCCTGCTGGTTGGGATCGCCACGGTGCTCGCGTTCGCCTGGAAGCCGGTGATCGCCAGCTTCGCCGAGGGCACGAAATCGGCCATCGGCGGTGCCTTGCTCGCCTCGATGAACACCGCGTCCGAGTACGGATTCGGGGCGGTCATTGCCGCCCTGCCCGGCTTCCTAGTGGTGGCCAATGCGCTCAGTGCGATTCCCAATCCCCTAGTCAACGAAGCGGTCACCGTCACCGCCCTGGCCGGCATCACCGGCTCGGCCTCGGGCGGGATGAGCATTGCGCTCGCGGCGATGGCGGAAACCTTCATCGCCAACGCAAATGCCGCGGGCATCCCGATGGAAGTGATGCACCGGGTGGCAGCGATGGCCTCGGGCGGCATGGACACCCTGCCCCATAACGGCGCGGTGATTACCCTGCTCGCGGTCACCGGCCTGACCCACCGCCAGGCCTACAAGGATGTCTTTGCCATCACCCTGGTCAAAACGTTGGCGGTGTTCGTGGTGATCGGCGTGTTCTACGCGACCGGCTGGGTGTGAGGCGCACGATCAGGGTGAAGTCTGCGCTGGCGACGATGGCGCCGCATCCTGCGCACTGCCGATCCTGACAAGCCGGGCCACGTAGCCGCCGCCGGGCGCGAGCTTCAGCGTGAGGCTATCGTTTGCGCCCACCGCCTGGCGTTCGATGCGCACATCACCCGCATAACGATCGGCATTCAAGCCATCCGCGACGATGGTGGCCGCATAGCGGCCCTGTTCCAGGAACGACAGCGGGACTTCGAAGCTGCGCGCAGTCCAGTCGGTCATCGCGGCCACGTACCAGGTGTCGCCAGAACGGCGCGCCAGCACCAGGTAGTCGCCCACCGCGCCCTCGATCGGGCGGGTCTCGTCCCAGGTGGTCGGAATGCCGGCCAGGATGCGGGTGAACTCGGGCGCGGTGCGGTAGTCGGAGGGCGTGCCGGCCAGATACTGCAGCGGGCTTTCGTAGATCACGTACTGGGCCATCTGCTGGGTGCGCGTGCCCTGGTTCATCGGCTGCTCGCCGACCGCGCGGAAGGTCTTTTGCGTGCCGTTCTGCATCGAGCCGCCTTCCCAGTCCAGCGGACCGGCGAGCATGCGCACGAATGGCACGGTCAGGGCATGGTCGGGCGTGACCCGGTCGCTCCACATGTTGAACTCGTGGCCCAGCACGCCCTCGCGCGTGAGCAGGTTGGGATAGGCGCGCTGCATTCCGGTGGGCTTGAACGCGCCGTGCAGGTTGACCACCAGCCGGCGCTGCGCAGCAGCCTTGGCCACCCGCTCGTAGAGCTGCAGGGTCTTCTGGTCGTCGCGGTCCATGAAATCCATCATGATCCCGCTCGCGCCCCAGGCCGCGTAGCGGTCCAGCGCTTCGTCCAGGTTGCGCTCCAGCGCGTTGGCCTCGTTCCACAGCAACACGCGCACGCCCTTGCTCCGCGCATACGCGATCAGGCCTGGCACGTCGATGGCGGGATTGAGTTTCGTATTGTCGTCGTTGTCCGACCATCCCGCGTCGAACATCATGTACTCGAGGCCGTACTCGGCCGCGAAATCGATGTAATAGCGATACGTGTCGGTGTTGGGGCCGGACACGAAGTCGACCCCGTGCAGCACACGGCTGGTGATCCACTCCTCGGTCGACTTACCCGGATGGATCCACGAGACGTCCTCCAGCGCCAATGGTCGCGCCAGGCGGTAGACCAGATCGTTGCCAACCAGCGCGGCGGCGTCGGGCGCCACCATGAAGACCCGCCACAGAAAACTGCGATCGCCAGCGGTGCGAGCGATGTAGTCCGCGCGCCGGATCACCATGTTCTGCTTGAATTCGCCGCCGAACACCCGCTCCTGCAATGGATAGCGCGCGAACTCGGCGCGCAATGTCGGCGCACCCTGCACGCCGCGCAGCCACAGCCCCGGGTAGTCCCACAGGTCCGATTCGGTGACGCCGACGTAGGCGCCGGACTGCGTGCGCACCAGCAGCGGCAGGAATGCCTGGCGCCCCGGCAGCACGTCGCGCAGCGCGACTTCGGTGTAGTTCTCCTCGAAGCTGGTGTGGAAGCAGTCGAGCTCGGGTTCCTTGCGGCAGGTGGCGAGCGCGATCCATGCCTTGTCCTGATCGCCGAAGCGCAACGTTGCGTGTTCACTGTCGATCGTGACCTCACCGTCGTAGCGGGTCTCGAAACGGTAGGCGACGCCATCGTCGTATACGCGGAACACGGCCGACAACGATTCGCCGAAATCGAGCCTGAGCTCGTTGTAGCGATCGGGGATGAGTGCGCGCTTCTCTGGCACCGCGGGCCGGATCACTTCATCGACCGAGCGCCGTTGCTCGCCGCTGACGGGCGGCAACGCTTCCGCGCGCGTCCCGCCGTCGATATCCAGACCGATGGGGCCTGCACGCACCAGCGTATTGTCGCGATAACGCACTTCCAGCGAGAGCGTCGTTCCTGCCTGCACCACGGCCTCGAGCGGCGCCTGCGGCGCAGCGACGCGAAAGCTCGCGGCGGAGGCGATCGAAGGAACGGCAGCGACGATCACCCACATCGCCAACCCGATTCGAAACAACATCATGCGCATGCCATCCACGGAAGCCGCCTGCGACATGCTACTGCCCGTTGCCTGCGCGGGCGTCGAATCGCGCCGGTTTGTCCCTATCCCCTGCTGGCGTGCCAGAGCCTGAGCCACTCGGCTTCCTGCTCGCGGGTGATCCCGGCATTGAGTTTGGCCTGGCGCTCGCCCGGCAGGCTTCGGAACCAGGCCATCAGCTCGGCCACCGTGGTCGCGAGCGGGCGATAGGTCAGGCCTGCAGCGACGGCGCGCGCGTTGCTGACCTGCCCATAGCCGGCGAATGGACCAGCCTGGCGCGGCACCCAGATCGGAAGGTCGATCTTTTGCGCCTCGACGAATTCCGGGGTGACATGGGTATAGCGCGGATCGCCGCCGACGACCGCTTCGCATCCGGCCAGCATCGCGTCCATGGTGACCGTGTCCCTGGGACCAACGGCATTGAACGTGCCGGTGGTGCCTGCTTCGGCCAGACGGATCATCCATTCGCCCAAGTCGCGGCCGTCGATGAACTGCACCGGATCCTTGCCATCGCCAGGCACGAGCATTTCGCCGCCCTGGGCGACGCGATGCGGCCAGTAAGTGAAGCGGTCGGTCTCGTCGCGCGGACCGACGATGTACCCCGGTCGCACGATGGTGACCTTGTCCCCGAACTGTGTGTGCGCTTCGGCTTCGCTCAGGGCCTTGAGCGGCCCGTAGAGGTTCTCGATATCGGCGCGCAGGCGTTCGATGGTCTCGGCCATCGGGTCCTTGCCCTTGTACTGCGCCAGCGGCGCGCCTTCGTCGATGCCCGGCTTCGAGCCGTCGGCGTACACCGAAATGGTCGAAATGAACAGGTAATGCCCGATGTTGCCTTTGAGCACCCTGCCCGCATCGCGCACCCAGAACGGCAGACTGGTCGGATTGTCGATGGCGACGTCCCACTGACGCCCTTCCAGCGCCTTGAGATCGCCGGTATTGCGGTCACCGTGCAGCTGCTCCACTTCGCCCGGCCATTCCGGCGACGGACGCTTGCCGCGATTGAACAGCGTGACCTTGTGCCCGCGTGCCAGCGCGTAGTTGACCTGGAACGGGCCGGTGAAGCCGGTGCCGCCGAGGATGAGGATGCGCAGCGGTTTTGCAGCGGCTCCGGGACCGGCGCCCCAGGCCAGTGTCGGCAAGGCCGAGCCGGCGGCGGCCAGTGCGCCCAGGCGGATCAGGTCACGACGCGTGGCGCGCATGCGGCAGCTCCGGTATTCGGCCTGTTTGCGGCCAACGCCGCAGTGTTGCACCGGGGCGCCGAGGCACGCGTATGTCGGAAGTCGGGGTGACCGACGCCCCACATAGACAAAAAGTTCTAGACACGATTGTCTAGGTGCGATAGGGTGCGGCCGAACTCCCTGGAAGCGCCCGCGATGTCGAAGGCCAAGCGCCTGCCCAGACCCACCCCCGCCGAACTGGACCTGTTGCGCACGCTGTGGCAGCTGGGCCCTGCTTCGGTGCGGCAGGTGCACGAAGCGAAGCTGCGCGAGCGGCCGGACCTGGCGTACGCCACGGTGCTGCGCCTGATGCAGATCATGCATGGCAAGGGCCTGCTCAAGCGCGACGAAAGCCAGCGCTCGCACGTCTATGCCGCCGCACAGCCGCAGAACTCGTTGCAGACCCGTTTGCTGGACGAGCTGATCCACAAGGCCTTCTCCGGCTCGGGCAAGGATCTGGTCCTGGCCGCGTTGCGCGGTGGCCGGGTCAGCGATGCCGAACGCGCGGAGATCCAGCGCTTTCTAGAGGAGACCGGCGATGAATGAGATGGCCGTGGTGCTAGTGCCCGCGCTTGGCACGGCGCTGCTGCATTTCCTGTGGCAGGGTGTACTGATCGGTCTGGTCGCGTGGCTGCTGTTGCTTGTGCTGCGCGATGCGCGTCCGCAGGCCCGCTATGCGGTCGCCTGCGTCGCGCTGCTGGCGTGCGTGGCTGCGCCGCTCGCGAGTGTTTGCCTGGCGTTCCTGGGTAGCGGCGCCGAAGCGTTGCCGACCGCAGGCCGTCTGCTCGCACGCGACGCCGGCGCGGGATCGACGGCCGCGCTGATCCGCCCTGCCCTGCCGACACCACCCGACGTCCTGTTGCCCTGGGTCGTGGCGCTGTGGGCCGTGGGCACCGGCCTGCTGTCGCTGCGCATGGCCGGCGGCGTGCTCTGGGTGCGGCGCCTGTGCCGCGACGCGCATGCAGACACGGGCGGCCACTGGCAGGGCTGCGTCGACCGCCTCGCTGCACGCATGCGAATCGCGCGCAAGGTCGCGCTGCAGTTCACCGACCAGGGCGACAGTCCACTGTCTGCCGGCTGGTGGCGCCCGATCGTGTTGCTGCCGATGGCCGTCGCCGCGCGCATGCCGGCGTCGCTGCTGGAAGCCCTGATCGCGCACGAACTGGCGCATATCCGCCGCCACGACTACCTGGTCAATCTGCTGCAGGGCGTCATCGAAGCCCTGCTCTTCTACCACCCAGTGGTGTGGTGGCTGTCGAGCCGCATCCGCGAGGAACGCGAACTCGTCGCCGACGACCTCGCCGCCACTGCGCTGGGCGAACGCCGCAAGCTCGCCCTCGCCCTGTCCGAACTCGATCGCATGTCGCTCGAGCGATCGCCCCTTCCCCCGCTTCAACTCGCGCAAGCCGCGCACGGAGGTCAGCTCATGTCCCGCATCCGCCAACTCGTCCGCCCCCAACCCCAAGCCACGCGTCGTCCTGGCACCATCGTGTTGCCGCTGCTCGCTCTGGCAGCGGCCGGGATCGCCTTCTACGCGAACGCGCGCATCGCCAACCCGGCAACCGGTTTCGTGCGCGCAACGCCTGCAAGCGTGGTCGCCCAGCCCGTGGCATTGGCGCAGGCCGCGGCGCCGGCCGCGCGGGCGACTCCAGCCCCCGCGACCCGTCCGGTGGCGCGCATCTCGATCGGCAACCGCGGCGATGGCGACAGCTATGCGCTGGTGCGCAAGGGCGAGGAAGGCTTCGCGATGTCCGGCAGCAGCGACGACATCGAGCAGATCCGCGCCGCCCAGGGCAGCATCGACGGCGATTTCCTGTGGTTCCGCCGCGACGGTAGGGCCTGGGTCGTGCGTGACGCCGACACGCTCGCCCGGGCCCGGCAAGCGTGGGCGCCGACCGAAGCACTGAACACGCAGATGCAGGCGCTCAATGCCCGGATGCAGCCGCACAGCGAAAAGCTCGAGGCACTCAGCGCGCGCATGGAAACCCTGAGCGAGGCTTCGGAACAGGAAACACCGGAATTGCGCGCCGCTTCAGCACAAATGGAAGCCCTCGGCGAGCAGATGGGCGAGCTCGGCGAACGTCAGGCGGCGCTCGGGGCGCAGCTAGACGACGCCGACGGCAGCCGTCGGGCGCAACTCGAGTCCGAAATGGAGGCGCTGGGCGCGCAGCAGGAAGCGCTGGGCGCACAGATGGAACGGCATTCGGCGGTGATGGAAACGGCCTCCCGGCGCATGGAGCAACAACATGCTCCGATGGAGGCGCTCGGGCGCGAGATGGAAGCCGCCAGCCGGCCGATGGAAGGCATCGGCAAGGAAATGGAGAAGCTGGGCGGGCGGATCGAACAGCAAGCCAAGCTCGCCGACGGCCAGGTGCGCCGCCTGATCGACGATGCCTTCGAACGCGGCCTGGCGAGCCCGGCGCCGGCGCAGCAATAACGGGCGTCAGCGCCTGCCGCATCCGCAGGGCTGGTTCGGAATCGTCGAACCAGCCCTGATTGTTTGCGACGCACTGGCTCGTTCTTCCGGCGAGTTTCGCGCGCCGGCGGGTAAACCGGCGGCACAGAGCTGCGAAGACAACACGGACTCACGCTGCAGCGTTGCCGACGCCGTCCGCCTTCAATCCGCCCGCCGCGCCGCGATCTCCTGCAAGCGTGACTGCAACGCAGCTTCCGGCCACCACTGCCCACGCACCATCACGCCCGTACGGCGTGCGGCATTAGCGATGTCCGCACGTGGATCGGCTTCCAGCAGAACCAGGTCCGCACGCCGGCCCACGGCCACCGTGCCGAAGGCGTCGGGGGTGCCGATCGCGCGCGCCGGGTTGCGCGTGCCCGTGACCAGGACGTCGTACGGCGTCAGTCCGGCGTCCACCATCATCCGCATCTCGCGATGCACCGAGAAGCCGGGCACGTTGAAGAACTGCGGCGCGTCCGAACCCAGCGCGACCGGCGCGCCACCGTCATGCAGCGCCTTGAGCAGTTCGCGTCGCAGGCGCACCAACGCCTGGGCCGCCTCGGGTCGGAAATCGTCGCGGCGCGCGTACTCGTGCTTCGCGCGCACCCAGGCTTCGCGGACTTCACGCGGCAGATAGCGGAATTCCGGCCAGCGGATCATCGTTTCGGCCGGCTCGGGCGAGGCCAGGTGCTCGATGAAGCTCAACGTCGGCACGTTCCAGGTGCCCGCCGCCACGGTGCGCTGCACCGCATCGTGCATGCGCGAGCGGTCGATCGATCCGATCCAGCCGCTGCCGAACACGCCGGGGTCGCGGCCAGTCACGTCGGATCCCGGTGGCACCAGGAATTCGACGTACCGATCGAGATGGTCGATCGACGCCTGCTTCGCGTCCAGCGCGCCGACCAGCCCCACTTCGAACGGCACGTGGCCGGCGAACGGCAGCTTCAGTGCGTGCGCGGTGTTCGCCATCGCCGCATAAGCCGCACGCGGCATGTCGCCGATCTTGACCAGGTCGAAGCCCGCTTGCTTGGCCTCGCGCACCTCGCGTTCGGCTTCCTCCGCGGTTTTTGCGCTGAGCCACGGACTCGCCGCGACCAGGTTCGGTCCCGCCACCTCGCCGCTATCCACACGCCTGCGCAGGTCGAGGTGCCAGGGGTCGCCGGCCATGTTGCGCACCGTGGTGACGCCGTTGGCCAGGTACAGGAACAACACGTCCTGCGCATATTGCGGGTCGTCCGGACCTGGCACGTGCCCATGCATCTCGGTGAGCCCCGGCATCAGCACCTTGCCAGTGCCGTCGATCCGGAAGGTGCCGGGTGCAAGATCGACGGTGGCCGCGGGCGCGATCTGCGCGATGCGCCCATCGCGCACGATCACCGTGCGATCGCGCAGCAGCGCGTCGCGGTCCATGGGCAGCACATCCACTCCCACGAAGGCGACGGTGACGTTTGCGGATGTGGGGGTGTTCGCGGCAGGTTCCGCGCCGCCGGCTCGCGGTTGCGCGCAGGCGGCGAGCGCCAACGTCATCAGCGATGCAGCAACGACCAACGCGCGCCGCATCAGCCCGCCAGCCACGCTTCGGCCTCGCTGCGCCGCGCCGCCGGGAACGCCTTCAGCTCCATGCCCGGGAACAGCGCTCCTTCGAACTCGCTGATGCCGCGCACCCAGGCGGCGTCGGCGACCACCGCCACGCGGCGGAATCGACGGAACACCCGCAGCAGCTGCGGAATGCGCGCGAGTTCAACGGCCAGCGCGCCGAAGGACGGGAAGTCGAAGTCGCCCACGCTGTAGAGCATCCTGCCGCGCTCGATGTCCTGTGACTGCGCCGCCAGTTCGTCGAGCGCCGCGCGCATGCCGGCGGCGTCGAGCTTGCCCTCGAAGGCGACGTCCACGCGATCGGGCTGAGGTCGGGTGATGCTGATCATGATCCTGGCTTCGTCTTGACGCTAACGGCGAGCCTGGCGCAGCGGCTACGCACGCGCCTGGCCGCTTCCCGTCGAGATGCGGTTGTCGACGCCGTACACGCCGCGCATGACCGACAGAGTCTCGGTGAGCGTTTCGATTTCTCCGGGCGAGGCACGGCCACGCAACACGACGTGCCCGTGGTTCACGTCCACGTTCACCTGCCCCGGATGCGCCACCACCCGGCCCAGCCGGGCGCGGATGCGCTCGTGCAGCCGGTCGTCGTCCACCGGTGCATCGGCCAACGTCGAACGCGCGCGCGCCAGCATTCCCCTGGCCCGGTCCGCGGCCCGGTGCGACTTGGCGCGTACGAACCGCTCGGCGTCATGGGTGGCCGCCAGGCCACGGTCGCGCACCAGCGCACGTCGACGACGCCCGGCCAGCGGATCGAGGTAATACATGACAGCCGCGCCCGCAGCGAAGGCAGCGGCGATCCTGGCAATGCGGTTCATAAGATCCTCCAGTTCGGACGGCTTGATCCAGCGGACGGCTCAATTGGAAAGGATGTCGCAGGTTTCGATAAGCGCGCGCGAAGAAGACGTCAGCTGGGCGCATGGCAATCGGCGCAGTTCGCATTCACGCACCTTCGTGCAGCGGCACGCGCTCGCCCGATACCGGCTTGCCCGCACGGTCCAGGGATTGCGGTCAAAGACCACACAATGCGCGGTTCAGGGGCTCCGCACCGGGGGATGCTAGAATGCCCGCTCGGGCACTATCCCGATCCGCGCGTCTCGCGCGACCCCACGTCGCCCGCCTCGCCCCCGTCCACGCGCCATCGCCCCTGTTGTCTGGGCGACGCTTCATCGGAGCGGCATGCCCGGCTACACCACCCGCAATCTCACGGTCCAGGTCGGCGGCCATCCCTACCGCCTGCGGGTACTCAGCGATCGTCAGCAGTTCGCAGACCCGGACGGCCACGGCGTCCGGATGGGTATTTCCTCCGCGCAATGGAGTCTGTTCGGCCAGCTGTGGCCGGCGGGCCGGTTGCTGGCCCAGGCCATGCACCGCATCGATATTTCCGGCAAGCGCATTCTCGAGATCGGCTGCGGCCTGGGGTTGGCGAGTCTGGTGTTGCAACGACGTGGCGCCGACGTGGTCGCCTCCGACACCCATCCGCTGGCCGAACCCTTCCTGGCCTACAACGCCGCGCTCAACGCTCTGCCGGCCGTCCACTACCGGCACATGCGCTGGGACCACCCGCTGCCGACCCTGGGTGAGTTCGATCTGATCATCGCGAGCGATGTGCTTTACGAACGCGACCACGCGGCCTTGCTGGCAGGCGTGGTCAAGCGCCACGCGCGCCCCGGGGCCGAAGTGCTGATCACCGACCCGGGCCGCGGCAACAGCGCCCCGTTCACCCGCATGCTGGAGGCGCAGGGCTTCGAGCTGACGCGTTCGCGCTGCGCCATGGACGACGACGATGCCGAGAGCGGCCGCGGCAACATCCTCCATTACCAGCGGTGCGCGCCGCCGGAACGCCCACAATGAGTGCCTCGTCGCTGAGCTGTTCCGCCTGCGACGCGGTCTGCTGCCGCCTGACGGTGGTATTGCAACCCGACGACGGCATTCCGCTGCACCTGACCACGCATACCGAGGCCGGCCTGCATGTGATGGCGCGCGATGAAGAAGGCTGGTGCGTGGCGATCGATGCCGCGCGCATGTGCTGCTCGATCTATGGCACGCGCCCGCAGGTCTGTCGCCGCTTCGCGATGGCCGGCCCCTACTGCCGCGAGATCCGCGAGGACTACGCGGACCGCAATACCCGCGGCATCCCACTCGCCATGTACTGAAGGAGATCCCCATGCCACGCCAGAAGAAAACGCCGATTCCACCGTCCAACACCAGTCACCTGTTCGGTGGACGCAAGACCGTCGACCGCGGCGGCGGGGTTACCCGCGAGCGGATCGCCGATGACATGGAGGCGTTCCGCAAGGCCGGCGGCCGGATCGAGGTGCTGGGCATCACGCGTTCGCTGACCAAGATCGACCCCGGGGCCGATACGCCCGCAGCCCCGGCGCACCCGGGACCCAAGTCGCGCCGCTGACCGCTTGCAGGCGCGAAGTTCACCGCAATCCACCCACCACCTCTGATGGAGCACGCCCTTGGCCAAACCCAACTATTCCTTCGAAAAGCGCCAACGCGAGATCGCCAAGAAGAAGAAGCAGGACGAAAAGGACGCACGCAAGCGCGAGGCGCGCAACGCCGCCAAGCCGGCGGAGCCCGAGCCGCCCGCGTCACCTTCGCCTGAAGCGCCTGCAACCAGCACCACCCCGGTTCCGCCCGGACCACGCGTGCATCGCCGGGTGTCCTGACGATTCGGGACGGCATGCGCCGTCCTGCCAGGTCGCCGGATTCGTCGTCCGCGACCCTCCGGCCAGAGTGAACCGGCTCCACGACTGGGGGATCCCCGAGTCGTGAGTCCAGCCGATGCCGAACCCGTGCCTGCGCAGATCTGGGTCGATGCCGATGCCTGCCCGGGCGTGATCAAGGACATCCTGTTCCGCGCTGCCGAGCGGGCGCAGGTCCGGGTCACCCTAGTCGCCAACCAGTGGCTGCGCACCCCACCCTCGCGTTTCGTCCGCAGCCTGCAGGTCGCCGGCGGTTTCGACGTGGCCGACAGCGCGATCGTGGAACGCGTACGGCCGGGCGATCTGGTCGTCACCCAGGACATCCCACTGGCCGCGCGCGTGCTCCAGCGCGGCGGCATCGCCGTCAATCCGCGCGGCGAGCTTTACACCGCGGAGAACATGGCCGAACGCCTGTCGATGCGCAACTTCATGGAAGAACTACGCGGTTCCGGCGTGCAGACCGGTGGCCCGCCGACCTTCCATGCCCGCGACCGCCAGGCCTTCGCCAACCGGCTCGACCACTGGATCGCGCAGCGCCCGCGCCGGTGACTACGGTTCGGGCCGTTGCGCCGGTCGCCCAACCGGCGCAGGCTCTGGGCACCGTCCCGTGGAGGCCACGCCATGCTGTCGTCCATGTCCGCATTCACCCTGTTCCACGTGGCCCTGAGCCTGGTCGGCATCGTCGCCGGTCTGTTGGTGATGGCGGGCCTGTTGCAGTCCCGTCACCTGCCGGGCTGGACCGCGCTGTTCCTGGTGACGACCGCGGCGACCACCGTGACCGGATTCCTGTTTCCGTTCCGCGGTTTCACGCCGGCGCTTGGCGTTGGCGTGGTGTCCTCGGCGGTCCTCGCAGCGACTGCGTATGCGCTGTACGCGCGCCGTCTGGCGGGTCGCTGGCGCGGGACCTATGTGCTTGGCGCCACCGTTTCCCTGTATCTCAATGTATTCGTACTGGTGGTCCAGTTGTTCGACAAGGTCCCGGGCCTGCATGCTCTGGCGCCGACGCAGCAGGAACCGCCTTTTGCCATCGCGCAGGGAATTGTGCTGGTTCTGTTCGTCGCCGTCGGATTCGTCGCTGTGCGAGGGTTCCATCCGGTAGAACTGCCAGTGGACGCCCACGCCGCCTGACCATCCCACGGGAGCCCCGCTATGCGCACTCCGCTCAAGCTCGTCGCCATCGCCATCATCGGCGTCGTGGCATTCGCTTCACCGTCCCTGGCCGCATTGAAAGTCGGCGCGCAGGCGCCGGACTTCAGCGCTCCGGCCTATCTCGCCGGCAAGCCGTTCACCTTCGCATTGGCGGACGCCCTGGAGAAAGGGCCGGTGGTCGTTTATTTCTTCCCCGCGGCCCACACCCCCGGCTGCAACCTCGAAGCCGCGCTGTTCTCCAAGGCGATCGACGAATTCAAGGCGCAGCACGCCACCGTGATCGGCGTCACCGCCGGCAATATCGACCAGCTTGCCGCGTTCTCGAACGAAACCGAACATTGCGGCGGCAAGTTCGCGGTCGCAGCGGATCCGGGCGCGAAGATCGCCCGGCAGTACGATGCGGTGCTGGACAAGAAGCCCGAGTGGTCCAATCGCACTTCCTACGTGATCGCACCTGACGGCAAGATCGTGCACGTCCATTCTGACCTCAATCCCAATCTGCACGTCAGGGAAACGCTCGATGCGGTGAAGGCGCTGGCGAAGTAGCCCGCTGCTCTGGGCGGCTTGCCCGGCCCTGCAACCGATTTTCCAGAGGCCGGACGTGTATTCCGGGATGCGCCGTGCAGCCATTCGAGAAGTGATGCATTACACAGGACACGGAAACGCCTAATGCGAACCACGTTGCTTTACTTCCTGCTCTCGCTGGTCTGCACCCCCGCACTTGCGCAGCAGGATCCATCAGGCGGGCACGACATACGCCTGATCGTCCGCGCCGACGACATGGGCGCCGCGCAGGCGGTCAACGAGGCCTGCATCCAGGCTCATAGGGACGGCATCGTCACCTCCGTCGAAGTCCTCGTTCCCGGCCCGTGGTTCCTGGATGCCGTGCGGCTCATCAAGGAAAATCCCGACGTCGACGTTGGCGTGCACCTCGCACTCACCAGCGAATGGCAACGCATCAAATGGCGCCCGCTGACCCATGCGCCGAGCCTGGTCGATACGGACGGTTATTTCCGGCCGATGACCAAACAGGAACCCGGCTTTCCGCCCGATACCGGATTCGTCGACGCGCATCCGAAACTGGACGAGGTCGAGCGCGAACTGCGGGCCCAGATCGAAACCGCGCAGCGGCATCTCGGCAAACAGGTGAGCCATGTCTCTGCGCACATGCTCGCCGCCCGGGCGACGCCCGAACTGCAGGCGCTGACCGAACGCCTGGCCCGCGAGTACGGCCTGCGGATGGAAGACGATGGCGTCAAATACGCCGGAAACTTCGGCAGCAACACCTCCACGCCGGAGCATCGGGAAGAGGCGCTGGTCGAGCTGCTCGAACGGCTGCCGCCCGGCGACTGGTTCATCGTCGAACACCCTGCCTTCGACACGCCCGAGATGCGCGGCTTCGGCCACAAGGGCTACGAGCGCGTCGCCGCCGACCGTGCCGGCGTGACCCGGGCCTACCTCAGTTCCAGGGTCAGGGAAGTGATCGACCGCCGCGGGATCGAGCTGGTTGGTTTCCCGGCGATTGCGTCGAACCCTCTTTCGAGGTGACTTGCGGCTTCGGCTACGCGGCGCGCGTGCGTGGAGTCGGCGCAAGGGGTCGGGGCTAGGGACCCGGCAGACCGAACAGCCAGCGCACAGCGAGCGGGAACTCTGCGCGCCACGCGGTCTCGTTGTGCTCGGCCTCCGGCACGATGTGCAGCGCCACCGACTTCGCGCCTGCACCCGGCTGTGCGTGCAGGATCGCCGCCATCCGGGCCACCTGCGGCACCGACTCTTCGCCTTCCTTCCCGCCCATGTACAGGTAGACGCGGCTGTCGGCCGGAAGCGGCGTGCGGCGGGCGATGGCGAAAGGCTCGTCGGAGACCCAGTAGGAAGGCGAGAACACCCCGGCCTTGCCGAATACCTCCGGATAGCGATGGATGGCGTAGTCGGCCGACAGGCCACCGAGCGAGCTACCGAGGATCGCGGTGTGTTCGCGCCCGGGTAGCGTGCGGTAGTTGGCGTCGACGAACGGCTTGATGGCCTGGACCAGGTCGGCCACGAAGGCGGCGCCCGCGTTGGGCAGGAAGCGCACGTTCCAGTAAGGGATCAGCTCGTTGATGCGCAGCCCGTTGCCGTGATCGATGCCCACGACGATGGCAGGAAAATCCTGTTCCTGTGCCAGCGCGTCCATGGCCTCGTCCACGCCCCACTCGCCGACATAGCTGGTGGCGTCGTCGAACAGATTCTGGCCGTCGAACATGTACAACACCGGATAGCGGCGGCTGCCCCGCGCGTAGTCAGGCGGCAGATACACGCGCAGCTGGCGGGCGAACCCGAGCGCCGGCATCCGCAGCGGCGGGGTGTATACGCGCACCGACGGGCCGGCGGTGTGCGCCCGCTCGGCTTCGGCTGCGGGCAGCGCCAAAGGCAGGAGCAGGAGCAGGAACGCAAGGATGCGCGGCAGCATGATCGGTCTCGCCGGTCGGGTCGACGCCCAATGTGCCCGGCGCAAGGCGCCCCTGCCTGTCCTATCGGTCATGGGGAGTGGTGGCGAAGCCGAGGCGGTCCCGGAAATCGTTCGTCCGCCCGCCGCGTCTCAGCCCGCCCTCTCGTCGCGGCGCGTGGACACCAGCCGCAGGAAGGTCTCGTGCTGGTAGCGGCTCATGCGCAGCTGCTGCCCGGTGTCCATGACGACGACGTGGTGGCCGTTGAACCAGGGATGGATCGCCTTGACCCGGCGCACGTTGACGATCGCCGAGCGGTGCACCCGCGCGAAATTGCGCGGGTCCAGCCGCGCCGCCAGCGCGGTCATGGTCTCGCGCAGTTCGTGCACCTGCCCCGCCAGATGCAGCTGCACCGTGTTGCGGCTGGCCTGGATCCAGACGATGTCGTCGACCGGGACCAGCACGACATGTTCCTCGATGCGCACGGGAATGCGCTCCAGGAAGTCTTCCCGTTTGCGCAGCGCATCGAGCATCTCCAGGAGTTTCGCCGATGCCTGCGGGCCCTCGCCGGCGGACAGGCGTGCCTTCGCGCGCCTGAGGGTATCGGCGAAGCGTTCGCGGCCAAACGGCTTCACCAGATAGTCGACGGCATTGGCCTCGAACGCACGCACCGCGTACTGCTCGTAGGCGGTAACGAATACCGTGGCCGGCATGCGCGCAGCGCCGATCGTCGCGACCACGTCCAGGCCGGTGATCGCCGGCATCTGGATATCGAGGAAGACCAGGTCCGGCGACTGGCTGCGGATCGCCTTGACTGCGGACACTCCGTCGCCGCATTCGCCCAGCAGTTCGATCTCCGGATCGTCACGCAACAGGCGCACGATCGCGCGACGTGCGATCGGTTCGTCGTCGACGACCAGGGTGGCGATGCTCATGCCGGCGCCAGCTCCTGTGCGGCTCCGGCTTCGGCGTCCTCGATCTCGCGGAACGGCAGGCGGATGCGGCAGGCCACGCCCTGCGGCCAGAGCATGTCCAGCCGCACGTCCGCGCCATCCCCATACAGTTCACGCAGGCGCAGGCACGTGTTCGCCAGCCCGATGCCGTGTCCCTGCGCGTTCGCGCCGGATTCGAGCGTGCTGTTGCGGTTGCGTACTTCCAGGCACAGGCGGTCGCCTTCGCGCCGGCTCTCGATCTCGACACAGTCGCTGCCCACACGGTTGCCGATACCGTGGCGGATCGCATTCTCGACGACCGGCTGCAGGATCAGGCTGGGCACCGCGCAGGCGAGCGTATCCGGCGCGATGTAGATCTGCGTGGTCAGGCGATCCTTGAAGCGGGTGCGCTGGATGCCCAGGTACAGCTCGATCAGGACCAGCTCCTGGCGCAGGCTGATCTCCTGGCCATCGTAGTCCTCGAGAAACGCGCGCAGCAGTTCGCTCAGGCGCAGCAACATCTGCTCGGCCGAAGCCTTGTCCTCATCGAGCAGGGTCACGATCGCGTGCAGCGTGTTGAACAGGAAATGCGGCTGCAGCTGCGATTTCAGCGCCAGCAGGCGCGATTGCGCCAGCTCGGTTGCCAGACGGCTCGCCTCCACTTCGCGACGAGTCTTCTCGGCATGGAAATGCAGCGCCTGCCGGATCGTGAACAGCACCCAGTAGGTGAAGAATCCGGTGGCCGAATGCATGCTCAGGAAATACCGGAGCTGCTGCCCGAACGAGCTGGGCTCGAACGCCGTCGACACAAAGGCGCCGATCACCAGCGCCAGCAGGGTCACGCCCACGCTCGCCGGCAGTTGCATGCCAAGTCCGCGCAGGCGCACGGGCGCCTGGATCGGATAGCGCTCGGCCAGGCGGAACACCAGCGGCGCCAGCGCGGCCCAGGTGTACCACTGGATCATCGACCAGCGCAGGTAGACGTGCCCGGGCCAGGTCGTCCCGTTGATCGCATCGTTCATGGATCGCTGAACCGCGAACACGACCACGACCGCCGTCCACAGGGCCAGGTAGCGGAACAGGCCGATTTCCGTGCTGCCGAGGCGGATCTGCATGCCGGTGATCCAGATGAGGCACGGGCATCGTAGGCGTGCACCACGGCCCTGCAAAGCGCCGCGTTGCGCCGGCTACGATTCGCCACCGCGTCACGACGATTCGTCCCGAACCGATAGGCAGGGGCGGCGGCGGCCGGCCTGATGGCCGCGCCGGCAGGCAGCGCACATCGCTCGCGCACCGCACCGGCGCCCTCACCTGCAGCCGGAGACACCGCCATGCTGAATCGCGCCGTCCTCGTTTCGTTCCTCGCTTCCCTCCTCGCCGCTACCTCCCATGCCCATGCCGGGGGCGCCGCCACGCGTTACTTCGACCTGGTCAATGCGTCGCACGACAGTGTCACTTCGCTCGCGGTTGCGCCCGCAGGCGACAGCGCCTTCCATCAGATCGACCTCGGGGCACCGCTGCGCGGCGGCGTGACATCGGCCACCGTGGAAATCCCGGAAGGCGATTGCGTGCGCGATTTCCTCCTGGTATTCGCCGATGGCCGCACCCTGATCTATCCCGGAATCGACGTGTGCCGCTACCGCCAGTTGCGTCTGACCCAGCGTGATGGCCGATCTGGCCCGGTCGCGCCGGACCGGGCGCTGGTCCGCGTTCCCTAGGTGTCCGCGGGACCCGGCGCGGCCGCCGATATCGCGCAGCCGCGCTCATAGGCCGCGCGCTTTCGGTGCGACGCCGCTGTCAGTGCTGGTTGGGGTAGCGGACGCGTCTCTACACGCACCGTCAACGCATCTTCGATCACAGTAGCGACGATGCGCGCCCCGCCACGCACTGCCGACCCGCCCTGGTGGACGCTGCAACGAAGCGACGATTGCGTCCTGGCCACCGCGATCCACGACGGCCATGGTCTTCGTGCCGACCTCTCTGCAGCCATGCGGCTGCCCGAGGCCGAGCGCCTGCGCGAGGAAGATCCGCATACCGGACAGGCGGTGTCGGCCGTACCCACCCACATCATCGCGTGCCGCTCGCGTTTCGAGGTGGATCTCAACCGCAGCCGCGAACAGGCCGTATACCGCACGCCTGAACAGTGCTGGGGCCTGGACGTGTGGATGCAGCCGCCATCGGACGCGATGGTCGAAGCATCGCTGCGGCTGCACCGCGGCTATTACACGATGCTCGGCGCGCTGCTCGATGATGTCGTGGCCACGCACGGCCGCTTCGTGCTGCTGGACGTGCACAGCTACAACCATCGCCGCGACGGCAGCGATCGCGACCCCATGCCGCAGGCGCAGGCGCCGGACATCAACATCGGTACGTTCTCGATGCCGCGGGCGCAGTGGGATTTCGTCGTGGATCCGCTGATGGAAGCGATACGCGGGTTCGACTTCAACGGTCGCAGCCTCGACGTGCGCGGGAACGTCGCCTTCCAGGGCAAGGGCGAACAAACCCGCTTCGTGCACGAGCGCTATCCCGGCACCGGATGCGCGATCGCGTTCGAGTTCAAGAAGTTCTACATGGACGAATGGAGCGGTCAGGCCGATCCGGCCGAACTGGCTGCGATGCGCGGCCTGGTCGCGTACGCCGCCGACACCTGTCGGGAGCTGCTGCGTGGCTAGGGCGCGCGCTGGCGAACAGGTGCTGGCACCCGAGCAGTTCGGGCGCGATACCGCGTGGGTGCAGGCGCTGCCCGGTGCCGGCCGCGCCTATGTCGACCGTCCGCTGCCGTTCCTCGTGCTCAACCGCCACCCCGAGGGCGACGCGATGGGCCTGGCCAGGCGGATCGCGACGATCAGTCCTTCCAACATCGTCTGGTCCGCGACGGCCGACGCCGACCGTGCAGCGCTGGCCTGCCTGCGCACCGTCCTCGCCCACCAGCGCGCAGAGGACCAGCGGTTCCTGGTGCTGACGCTCTACGACCTGCCCTTCGATCCGCAGCTGGACGAAGCCAGTGCGCGGCTGGAACCTTTCCGCTTCGTCCTCAGCGCCAGCGCCGATGCGGCGGCCCAGGCAGCGGCCCGCTGCATGGGCGAGGCGCTGGCCGAGCTGCGCATCGACCTGCGCAAGCCGCAGATCGAGCCGGTCGACCATGCCGCGGAGGAACCCGGCTTCGCTGCGCTGCTCGACGAGGTGCCCGGGTTGTCGCGGCTGTCGCTGGGGCTGCCGCAGATCCATCGTGTGCGCGGCGAACACGACCGGGTCTATCCGCAGATCCGCGACGAGCTGGAAACCGCGGCTTTCGACTCCGTGCTGCAGGCATGCGCAGCCTTTGCGCGCGCGACGACCGCGTCCGCCCAGACCCTGCATTACCGTGCGTTCGGGCGCAGCCGTCTGGTCGAGGCCGCCCTGCAGATCGACCGCGAGCTGGACCGCATCAGCCGCTCGTTCGACTTCCTGCTCAGCGTCTCGCCAATCAACACCACCGATGCGTTCGAGCAGTTCCAGGCCGCCAAGTGCGCCAAGCCGCCGACCTTCCGCTACCGTCCGCTGACCGTCAGCCCGGAGCAGACCAAACGTGCGCTGTACGCGATCGACGTGCACGCGGCGGAGGACCCGGTGCTGGAAACCCTGTTCAGCGAGAAGCGGCGCGAACTCGACCTGCAGCTGCTGATGCTGCAGAACCGCAACACCGCCGACTTCCGCTATACCTCACTGCTGCAGTACGGACCGGTCGAATCCGACCTGCTGGTCCAAGCGCACGCGATCCTGGCGCAGGTCGCGCCGGGTTCGCGCCCGGTGCGCGATTCGACCCCACTCGACTGCCACGCGGTCGCCCACGCCGCCGAGAACATGATCGCGCGCTACCGCAGGCGGCTGCCCGAGTTCGAGGCCGAGGTCTGCCTGCGCGAGGATATCGGCATGGGGCTGATGGTGAGCGGCCAGCAACTGCTGGTGTCCACCGCCACCCGGTTGCCGCGCGGCCGGCTGGACGCCCTGCTGCAGCACGAGATCGGCGTACACGTGCTCACCGCGGTCAACGGCAACCGGCAGCCGCTGGGGATCTTCGGCGCGGGCCTGGCGAACTACGAGGGTATCCAGGAAGGCCTGGGCGTGTTCGCCGAGTTCCTGGTCGACGGCCTGACCGATGCGCGCCTGCGACTGCTGGCCGCGCGCGTGCTGGTGGTAGAAGCGATGCTGTCCGGCGCCGGGTTCGTCGACTGCTACCGGATCCTGCATGAGCAGCACGATTTCTCCCCGCGCGCGGGGTTCAACATCGTCGCCCGCATCTTCCGTTCGGGCGGCCTGACCAAGGACGCGATCTACCTGCGCGGACTCCAGCAGGTGTTTGCGTTCGTTGCGCGCGGAGACGACCTGGCGCCGTTCTGGTTCGGCAAGATCGCCGAGCACCACGTGACCGTGGTCGAAGAACTGCAGCAGCGCGGACTGCTGCGCGCGCCGGTGGCCACGCCCGAGTTCCTGACCCGCCCCATCGCCCGCCGCCAGCTCGAACGGATCCGCAGCGGCACCGCCTTCATCGACCTCATCCGGGAGGGTCCGCCATGCTGATCGCCTTTTTCGTCAACGACATGGCGGACGAATACCCGCGATACACCACCACGGTTCTGGCCTACGAGGCCGCGCGCCGCGGGCACGAAGTCTGCTACATCACCCCGGGGGATTTCGTGCTGAGCCCGGACGACACCATGCGCGTGCACGCGCGCTTCGCGGGCAGGATCGAGGCCCCGACGCGACCAAGCCGGGCGATAGCCGGCAAGGCGACCAAGACCGCGAAGAAGACGGCAAAGAAGGCCTCGAAAAAGACCGGGAAGAGCACGGCAAAGGCGAAGCCGTCGGCGAGGTCCGGCGCGCCGACCGCCAAGCCGGCCGCGCTCACCGCATTCCTGAAGGCCTTGCAGGGCACGCAAAAGACCCGCCTGGTGGACGTCGGCGACATCGACGTGCTGATGCTGCGCAACGATCCCTCCCGCGACGCCAACGAACGCCCCTGGGCCGAGGACATCGGTATCCAGTTCGGGCGTCTGGCCGCGCAGCAGGGCGTGCTGGTCCTCAACGATCCGTCCAGCCTGTCGCGCGCGATCAACAAGCTCTACTTCCAGGGATTCCCGCGCGAGGTGCGCGCCGAGACCCTGATCACGCGCTTTCCCGACGACATCAAGGAATTCGCAAAAAAGCACGGCGGCAAGGTCGTGCTCAAGCCGCTGCAGGGTTCCGGCGGCCAGGGCGTGTTCCTGGTCAACAACAAGGCGGCCGCCAACCTCAACCAGATGATCGAAGCGATCAGCCGCGACGGCTACATCATCGCCCAGGCGTACGTTCCGGAGGCCGAGAAGGGCGACATCCGCCTGTTCCTGATGAACGGATCGCCACTCGAAGTCGACGGCAAGTACGCGGCGATGCGCCGGGTCGGCTCGGACGAGGACATCCGCAGCAACATCCACGCCGGCGGCACCGCCAAGCCGATCCGGATCACCGAGCGCCAGCTGCGCGTGGCCGAACTGATCCGACCCAAGCTGATCGAGGATGGCATGTTCCTGGTCGGCATCGACATCATCGGCGACACCATCCTGGAAGTGAATGTCTTCAGCCCGGGCAACCTCCACTCGTGCAGCGAGATGGCCAAGGCCAACTTCGCCGGAAAGATACTGCAGTCGATCGAGCGCAAGCTGGAGATCCGCGAGGAATTTCCCGGACACTTCGGCAACTCTTCGCTCGCGGTGATGTAACGCTACCGCGACGGCTACGCCTCAGATCAAGCCGTGCCTGCGCAGGATCGCCTGCTCGTCGGTGGCCACGTACGCGAAGATGCGCACGCTGCCGCCCAGCAGGGTCAGGAAGTAGTAGTGCGTAAACCTGATCCGCACCAGCCGGCCATCGCTGCGTCTGCGGGTGCGCGAATCCCAGGTCACGCGCGCCATCGCATGCAGGTCGTCGAGCGGCGTGACTTCCAGTGCATCGATCAGCATCGATTCGACCCCGATCTTGCGGTAGCGGGCAAATCCACGCCGCGCCATCAGGCGGAAGACCACGCCGTTCCTGCCGCCGTGGACCCCCGCCGGGCTGGCTTCGACGAAGTAGTCCGCGAACGCCCGGGTCACCGCCTTGTCCACTCCTGGTTTGTCGGCCAGGGCGCGGGCGTAGGTTGCGGCATATCGCTTGAAGAACGCTTCGACCTTTTTCCTGATTGCGGTCCGGGTCATGGGAACTCCGACTCGAGGCAGGTCGGGAGTGTTGCGCGCCGCACCTTGAAGCCCGGTGAATCACCGGCGCCAGGCCAAGCCTTCGTCACGACAGCGCAACGGCGACGGAGGCGGCGGTGTTCACGAGGCCCTGCGCTGTGGCCCGATCCGCTTCTCGAACCAGTGATGGGCATAGGGGTTGTCGTTGTACGCCGGGATTTCGCGGTAGCCGTTGCGCAGGTACATCGCACGCGCCGCTTCCAGCGATCGATGGGTGTCCAGGCGCAGTGTGCGCAAGCCTGTCGCCGCCGCATGCTGCTCGAGCGCTTCCAGCAGCCGTTGCGCGACGCCGAGTCCGCGTGCCGATGGCGCCACCCACATGCGTTTGATCTCGCCCACGCCGCGGGCAATCAGCTTCAAGGCTGCGCAGCCCACGGCCTCGTCGTCCAGGCGGGCAAGCAGGAACAGGCCGACCGGCGGCACCAGTTCCTCGGGCTTGGCGGATGGTCCCTGCGCCGGGTCGAAACCATTCTCGAAGGTCCGGTCCAGTTCGCCCAGGTACGCATCGACGCACGCGCGCGCGTCCGCGCCATCGGGGTCCGCAGGCACGATGACCACCGCGGCCGCGCGCAGCAGGCGCTCCACCTCTGCCATCGCCTCGATCATGCGCGCGCGTTGCGCGGAGCCCAGCGGCGCCAGCAGCGATATCGCGAGCCCCTGCGAACGCTGGTCGAGCGCCTCGAACTCGCGCAGGCCCTTGCGCGTCAGGGTCGCGCGCCGCACCCGCGCATCGGCCGCAGCGGGGTGCGACTTCACCAGACCCTGTCCCTCCAGCGCGCGCAGCAACCGGCTCAGGTAGCCAGAATCCAGCGAAAGCCGCGCCCGCAGCTCGCGCACGTCCGCGCCGTCGCGGCCGATCTCGAACAGCAAGCGCGATTCGGCGAGCGGGCGCCCCCGTTCCAGGTAGTTGTCGCCCAGCACGCCGATCCGCCGGGTGAGGGCACGGTTGAAGCTGCGGACCTGCTGGATCTGGCCTTCATCCATTCTCTGACTTTAATCAGAGAATTGATTCCATGCAAGGGGCCTTGGCTGCGCGCCGCGACCCCGGTACGACGGGCGCCGGGTGCGCCCGCTCGCGCACTCCTGTGGTCAGCGCCCCAACTCGTACAGATATTCCACGAAGGACATCACCGCGCCGTCGTAGCCCTGCACCGCCGGATTGCTCGATTCGATCAGCAGATATTCGTCCGGCGCGTGCGCACCGCTGCCATGGCCCAGGCCGAAATGCCCCGAAGCCAGGCTGAGCGGCGGATTGGTGAACACGAAGCCCGGATACGAACCGGCGTTGCGCGGCGACAGATAGGGCTTCAATCCGCGGCGCTCGAGCACCGTCCGCTGCGCCTGGATCAGCGGCGCGTCCAGCGCGGTGCTGGTGGGATCGTAACCACCGCTCACGTTGACCTCGATGTCGCCGTACCCGCGTTTGGCCAGGTGCGCCTTGAGCGCGGCGACCGCGTCGTCCTTCTTCATCCCGGGCACCAGGCGCAGGTCGATCTTGGCCAGCGCGCGATGCGGCAGGATGGTCTTGCCGCCCGGTCCGGTGTAGCCGCCGACCAGGCCCTGGATGTTGACCGTGGGCTGGGAGATCAGGCGCTCGTTGGCCTGCTGCCACGACAGATCGTCGATCCAGTGCGCCACGCCGAACTGTTCTTTCGCCTTCGCCTCGCTGCGCAGCTGCGTGGACATGGCGATCATCGCCTTTTCCTCCGCGCTGATGGGCGGCGCCTTGGGGTAACCGTCGATGGTGATCGTGTTGCCGTCTTCCGAGACCAGGGTGTCGAGTGCCTTGACCAGACGCCAGGCCGGACTGTCGACCATCGCTTTGAGCGAGGAATGGATGTCCTTCTTCGGGCCCCGGCCCCATTTCTCCCCGCTCGCGACCAGTTCCAGTTCGACCACGCCCTTGGCCCCCAGGCTGATGCCGACCTTGCCTTCGGTGTCCTGCGAGGCCGCTGGCATGAACACGCCCACGGTGTCGCGCAACGCGGCTTCGACCTCAGGCCGGTGCACCAGCTGGCCAATGTGAGGCGAACCGATTTCCTCCTCGCCCTCGGCCACCAGCACCAGGTTCACGGGCATCGGCTGCTTGGCGTCGCGTATGGCGTGCAATGCCGACAGGAATGCGGTCTGCGGGCCCTTCTGGTTCACCGCGCCGCGCCCGACCAGCACCTTGCCCAGGCCGGGCTTGTCGATGATCTTCGATTCCAGCGGCGGCGAACTCCACTCCTTGGGATCGAACTGCTTGACGTCGTACATGAAGTACAGGCCGACGGTCTTGGCCGCACCGGCATCGAGCGTGGCGAACACGCCCGGCTTGCCATCGGTGTCTAGGATCTCGACTTTCTGGAAACCGGCTTCGCGCGCGAGCCTGGCCATGTACTCGGCGCCTTCGCGCGAGTTCAGATCTTCGGCGGCGATGGACGGCAACGCGATCCAGTCCTGCAGGCGTTTCACCGACGCGTCGTGCTGCCCGGCGACAGCACGCTGGATCGCAGCAAGATCGGGTTCGGCCGCGAGCGCCAGCGCGGGCACCAGCAGCGACGCACAGATCGCAGCGACGAGGGTATGACGGAAACGTACGTGGGTATGGGCGAAGGTATCCATGGCTTGCTCCATAAGGCGCGGGTCGAGGCCGCGATGCTAACCCGTGACGACCGCGCCAGCAGTTGCGATCCAACGTGGGCCGTGACAGCGGGCACGGGTGGCACTAACCGACGTGCCCCGGAGCGGCGCCTACGCGCGTAGAATCGAACCCGGACGGCTCTGCGTCGAACCGTTCGCACCAGGCACAGGGGGAGCCGACGCAGGACGGACCCATTCGCGATAATCGGCCGGCAGGCCGGGGAGGCGACCATGCGTTACACCCTGTTCCTGAAATACAAGGATGGGCTGCTGCTTTGCGCCCGCATCCTGCTGGTGATCCTGTTCCTCAAATTCGGCTTGGGCAAGCTGACCAGCTTCGCCAGCACCGCCGATTACATGGCCTCGACCGACCTGCCGGCGCCTTCGCTGATGACGATCATCGCGGTGGCGGTAGAGCTGGGTGCAGGCATCGCGATTGCGGTGGGCTTCTACACCCGCCCGCTCGCCCTGCTGCTTGCGTTCTACACCCTGCTCGCTGCAGTGATCGGTCACCCGTACTGGAACATGCCGGCGACCATGCAGTACGACGGCATGATCAACTTCTACAAGAACTTCAGCATCGCCGGCGGGCTGCTGCTGTTGATCGTGGCCGGGCCGGGACGCTATTCACTGGACAAGCGGTAAGGACGGCTGCCGCGCTGAGCGCCGGGGATCGAAGCCAGCCAACCCCGACGCGATGCTTTGAGCCGGGAGCGAGCCGGCGCACCCGGTATCGTCGCATGATCGGCTCCGCCTTCCGTTCCTTGCCCAAACGCCACCTTCACTGCCCGTCGACGCCCCGCTGCTAGGGTGCGCCGCTGGCAGTTGACGGGGGGCGACATGGGGCTGGACTCGATATCGAAGCTGGACGAGTCGCGTCAGTTCCAGATCCTGATCAACGGCGTCGTCGATTACGCGATCTACCTGCTCGACCCCACCGGCACCATCTCCAGCTGGAACACCGGCGGCGAACGCATCAAGGGTTATACGGCGCGGGAAGTCCTGGGCCGCAACTTCTCGATCTTCTACACCCCCGAAGACGTCAACAACCGCGAGCCGGAACGGGCACTGCGCACCGCTGCGGCCGAAGGCAGGTACGAGCGCGAAGGCTGGCGCGTACGCAAGGATGGCACCCGGTTCTGGGCCAGCGTGATCGTCGATCCGATCCACGATGGCGAACAGTTGATCGGCTTCGCCAAGGTCACCCGCGACATTTCCGAGCGGCGTGCCGCAAGCCTTGCGCTGCAGGAGGCGCAGGAAGCCTTCATGCAGTCGCAAAAGGCCGAAGCCGTCAGCCGCCTGACGCTGGGCCTGGCGCACGATTTCAACAACATCCTGACCGTGATCACCAATTCGCTGGACCGGATCGTGGCCGGCGCCGGCGACGTCGAGAAGATCGCCCGCTCGGCCGACGTCGCCCAGCGCGCCGCGGACCGCGGCGCGCTGCTCACCAAGCAACTGCTCGCGTTCTCCCGTGGCGACCTCACCCGCGCCAAGGTCCAGGACCTCAACGCGGTGATCACGGCCAGCGAACCGCTGCTGCGGCGCGCCTGCGATGTCAGCATCCAGCTCACCTTCGATCTCGAACCCGGTCTGCCACGGGTCGCAATCGATGCCACCCAGGTCGAGGCCGCCCTGCTCAACCTGGTGATCAACGCCCGCGATGCGATGCCGAACGGAGGCCAGATACAGGTCACTTCCCGCGTGCGAACCACCGCCGGCGGCACAAGCAGCGTGGTGGTCGGCGTGCGCGACAACGGCAGCGGCATGAGCGCCGACGTGGTGGCCAGGGCGATGGATCCGTTCTTCACCACCAAGGCCGTAGGAAAAGGCAGCGGGCTCGGACTGAGCCAGGTTTACGGCACCGTGTCGCACCTGGGAGGAACGGTGGCGATCGACAGCACACCAGGCAAGGGGACGAACGTGACGATGGCATTTCCGGTGGCGGCAACCGTCCGCCCTGACGAGAGCGCGAAGCTGGTGAAAGTGCTGATGGTCGATGACGACAAACCGATCCTCGACGTCGTTTCCGAGGCGCTTACCGACCAGGGTTATTGCGTGATCACCGCAAGCAACGGCGACGAGGCGCTGGAGAAGATCCAGAACGACGCGAGCATCGATATTCTGTTTTCAGACGTCGTGATGCCGGGGCTGTCGGGCGTGGACCTGGCCCGCAGGGCGGCCGACATCCACCCCGGGCTGAAGATCGTGCTGGCGTCGGGCCATGCCGAGAGCTGGATCGAGGGCCTGCCGCAGGGCGTGGATTTTGTCGCCAAGCCCTATCGCCTGGGCGAAATCCTGCAGTCCCTTTCCAGGCACGTGGCCGCCTGAGGGCGCTGCGGCGGCCGGGTGGGGGTGATCCCAGCAGGCTGCACGCATGCGTTCGCTACACACCTGGGACAAGGCCTGTTCTATCCAGCTTGCCGTCAATCCCGACCCGCCCGCCTGGGCGCATACTCCCGCGCGCAGTCCACCCTTTGACAGCTCGAGGAGGCTCCGCATGATCCGCAAGCACCCGCTTTTCGCAACCCTCACGGCTCTGCTGCTGGCCGGGCCAGCCATGGCGCAGGAAACCGCCGCGCCGCAGATGACGCCGGAAATGCAGGCCATGATGGCCGCGTACCAGAAGGCAGGCACGCCCGGCGCCGAGCACAAGCAACTCGCTTCGATGGCCGGCAGCTACGACCTCACCATCAAGAGCTGGAACGAGCCGGGCGCGGAACCCAGCACCGAAGCCGGCACGGCCACTCGCCGCATGATCCTGGGCGACCGCGTGCTGGTCGAGGAAGTGACCTCACAGATGATGGGCCAGCCCTTCACCGGCCAGGGCCTGCACGGCTTCGACAACGTCACCGGCAAGCACTGGGCGACGTGGAACGACAGCATGACCACCGGCCTGATGGTCAGCCAGGGCAGCTGCGACGCCCAACTCGCCTGCACCTACACCGGCACCTACCACGATCCCGTGACCAAGCAGCCGGTGACGACGCGCATGACCAGCCGCTGGAGCGACAAGGACACCGAGGTATTCGAGATGTACGCGCCCGGCCCAGACGGCAAGGAAGCGAAGATGATGGAGATCACCTACAAGAAGCGCGCGCAGTAAATCGCGACGCCGGTGCCGGAGACCGCGTCCTTGCCGGATGCAGGCTCCGGCTCTGGCCTGTTGCCCTGTATTCCGGTTGTTCCACGGCTCGTTTTGTTCCGGACCCGTTCCGTTAGCGTGTTCCCATCCGCACGGCGCCACACTGGCCTGTTCCGCGCACGGCCTGTCGCCAGCCCGTCGACGTATTCAACGCGACGTCGGCATAGGTGGAGAACGCGGAGGGCGCGACGTCACCGCTGCGATGCACCGGCATCGCACCGAGCTGGTTGATCGTGTCCAGCGAGAGCGCATGGGTCGGGCCACTGGGCTGCGACTGCGACATCAGGCATCCCGTCGCCTCGTTGGCAGCCGCGCGCGCCGCGGCAGCTGCTTCGACAGCCGCTCCAGCGGCGGAGTTTGCGGCCTGCAGCGCCTTGTCGCCATACGCCAGCGACGGATTCGATTCGACGGCATTCGCGACGGCCTCGGCGGCGGCCTGCGCCTTGCTGGCGGCTTCCTCGGCCCGCTCTGCTGCGGCCTGCGCCGCTGCCGGATCGCAGGCGGCCGCGGCACGCTGCGCGTCGGCGGCGGCGGCCTCGGCATCGAAACCCGCACTGATCGCCGTCTCGGTTTGCTGCGCTGCTTCGTCCGCAGTGTGCGCTGCATTTGCTGCATCCGCAGCGCCCGACGAGCCGGAAGTCGCGCCGGAAGCGCCAGAGGTGGAATCCGTCATGAAGAAGCATCTCCTTGAAGGTGGACATCACGGCCGCCGATAGTCGCGACCGGCAGAAATTCGCAGTCGGCTACCTTAACGACCATGCGCAGGCCCTTGACCTAGGGTGTGCTCCAGGTTGTGCCGGACGCTTTTCCGAGTGTGCCCCCGCACGCGCGTCGCGTCTCGCGCATCCGGGTGTGTGAGGGCAAAGCTCGCGCAGCTGTCCTGCAGCGCACGACGACTCCGTTGTTGTCCACCATGGCGGATGCAGATCGATATTTCCACGGCACGATGCGCGGAGACCACCCATGAACCCCGCGCTGGGCAGGTTGCTGGCGGGGGTGGGCGTCATCGCGCTGGTCGTGCTGGGTTCGCTCGGGCTCCTGCTGTTGCGCGAAGGCGATGACGCGGAGCTGCGCGAGTTGCTCACCACCGGCGAGGTGCGCGAACTGCAGCCGGCCCTGTTCCAGTCCGCACCACTGCGCACGGCCCAAGGCGGCGCCGATCGCGTCTACCTGATAAGCAGCCAGCCCGAAACCATTACCCGCATCGCAGATCGGCGCAGCCGCAGGCCCTCGCGACGCGAGCTGCTGCATTTCGACCTGTGGGCCATCGACCCAACCACGGCGACGGTGGCTTGGCGCAAGCGCCTGCGCACGCTGGAAGGCGCGCAGCGCGCGGGCGTCGACCTGCGCAGCTTCGATCTGCTGGGCGTGGATGGCAGAACCCTGTGGCTGACCCTGGATGGGCCGCTGGGCGTATCGCTGGTCGATGGCAACGTGGTCGCTGACGGCGCCCGCATCGATGCAGCCAATCCGGCCATGGCCGGCAAACGCGTCAACGATCCCGGCTATATCGCCTTCGGCAGGCACGGTCTGCAGCTCACCCTGTCCGACGCCAGCCAGTGGCGCATCGACGCGAACGGCCTGCGTGCGGCCCCGCGCGACACGCCGGTGCGCGACCCACGCGGCATCGTGCCGCCGGCCGATTACGCGCGCGGCGCCTCCTCGACGTTCATGACCCGTGCGCTGCCCATCGGCGAGCGCTGGCTGGGCCTGATGACCGAGCAGGAAGCCGAGCTGTATCGCAACCCGCCGGTGGTGCCCGGGCGCGCGCCCGGTGAACGACCCGGCGCGATGCAGCAGTTTCTGGAGGCCAATCACGTGCCTCCCCCGCTCCACCAACCAGCTCCGCAGCCGTATCGACTGTGGGCCGCGCGCGTCGTGCGGGTGTCGGCCGCACCGCCGGACTGGCCCCGGGAATGGCCGGACAACTGGGGCACGCGGCCACAGTTCAGCGCTTACGAGGTTTTGCCGGACGCGCCGGGTTTCCTGCGCGCCGGCCTGCTGCGCGACAGCGGCAAGCACGACCAGGCATTGTGGTACCGGCAGCCCGACAGCGTACTGGTGCTGCACGCTGACAAACTGGGCAAGGAAGGCCGCCTGCAGCTGACCCGGGTCTCGGGCCCGGTGGGCAAGCCGGTGTGGAGCGTCGTGCTACCGATGGATGACCTGCATGCGGTCATGCCCAAAAAGCAGGATCTGGTGCTGCTGGGCAGCGAGCCGCCTCCTGCGTCTGCGGATCAGAAAACGACGGGCCAGGGGCCGCACCTCAAACTGGTTCGCGTCGACGCTCGCACTGGTGGAACTAAAACACTCGACCTGACCGCGAAGAGCCTCGAGCAGTCCAAGTGACCCCGCCTGCCCTGCTCCTTCTTTCGATTGCCGACCATCTAGACGCGATGCAGCGGTATCAGCAAAGCCGAAAGTTTGTCCTCTTCCAGCATGCGCCGCAGGCGCATCTCCACCCGTTCCAGGTCGGGCAGGTGTTGGGGCGCATACAGCGAATACGTCACCCCACGGCTGCCGCTGGAGACCGTATCCCGCCCCACGCTCACCTCGGACGTCCCGCAGCAGCGCCGCCACAGGCTCTGCAATGCCGCGGGCCCGATGCTCTGGCCGTTACCCAGCGTGAATTTGAACATGGCGATCTGGTGCTGCATGCAGTCTGACTCCGTTGGGCGTGCGCCAGTATGCGCCCGCAGCACCGGACAAGGCCGTTTCCAGGCGTCTGGGAACAAAAAGAGGGCGGAACAGCCCGTTCGGGTTCATTTTCGGCGCATGGGCCGTCGGAACGGGCGCACCGAACGCCCGCGATCCAGTCCGCACGCCCCCAACCGTCGTCTCAAACCTCCTGCGCCGCAGCCTCGCGGCCCTGCTGGCGGATCAAGGCCTCTTCGCGCGCATCGTTGATGGCGTGACGCACGCCATCGATATCGGGCGCCGATTCGTCATGCGCGAACTCACCGGTCAGCTCGCTGTCCGGCCGCAGCGCGCCGGCCTCGAACAAGGCCCACATCTCCTCGCCATACCAGGTCTCCAGCAATTCCGGCGCCCAGGCGCCCAGGCTGGCGGTGAGATTGTTGACGTCGCGCAGCAGCATCGTGCGCGCGGCGTTGTTTCCGGCGGCGCTGACCACCTGCGGCAGATCGATGATCACCGGGCCATCGGGCGCAACCAGTACGTTGTATTCCGACAGATCGCCGTGGATCAGGCCTATGCATAGCATCTTCACCACCTGCCGCATCAGAAAGCGATGGAAACCGCAGGCCTGGTCGTGCGAAAGCTCCACCTCGCCCAGCCGCGGCGCGGAATGGCCATCGGCATCCACCACCAGCTCCATCACCAGCACGCCGTGGAAGTAGCCGTACGGTTCGGGCACCCGCACGCCAGCGTCGCGCAGCTGGTACAGCGCTTCCACCTCGGCGTTCTTCCAGGCGGTCTCCTGCTGCTTGCGTCCGTACTTGGTGGCCTTGCCGATGGCACGCATTTCACGGCTGCCGCGCACCTTCCGGCCTTCCTGGTACTGCACGCGCTGCTGGAAGCTGCGCTGCGCCATGTCCTTGTAGACCTTAGCGCAGCGCACGTCCTCACCGCTGCGTACCACGTAGACCGACGCTTCCTTGCCGCTCTTGAGCGGACGCAGAACGGCGTCGATCACGCCGTAGTCGATCAGCGCCTGCAGCGCGGCGGGGGTCTTCATGGGCACCTGGGGGAAAAGCGGGGGCGGCATTCTCGCATTGGTGGACGTGCCCCTGCGTCATGGGACCAAGGGACCTGCCGAGCAACGGTCGTGGTGAAATCGGGCAATGCGATCGCAGGGCGGCGCGACGCGCCGGGACGGATCTGACCCACAGGAGTATGCTGTGTCTGCGGCTGCGCACCTGCCCGCGCAGGCCGTCGCGATGCGACGCCGGATGCGCGCATCCACCCACCAGACGGCACCGCGACGCGGGATGGCCAGCGGTACCGAACGGAGGCGAGCATGCTCTCCCCGCGCCTGCACCATTTCCTCGACGAGCGCCATGCGCCCTACACCGCGCTGACCCACCACCGCACCATCACCGCCCAGCAGACCGCGCATGCGGCCCATGTCGGCGACCGCAATTTCGCCAAGACTTTGATGCTCAAGGTCGATGGCAGCCTGGCGATGATGGTGATGCCGGCCGCATATCGCGCCAACCTCACCCGCCTGTCGCGCGCCCTGGGAGGCGCGGTCGTCGAACTCGCGGAGGAAAACGAGTTCAAGGACGCATTTCCCGATTGCGAAGTCGGCGCGATGCCGCCGTTCGGCAATCTCTACGGCATTCCCGTGTACGTCGATGCACGCCTGACCGGCGAGGCCGAGATCGCGTTCAACGCCGGTTCGCATACCGATGCGGTACGGATGCCCTACGCAGAGTTCGAGCGGCTGGTCCAGCCTGAACTGCTTTATCTCGCGCATGTGATGTGACACAGGCCGATCGCGGCGCCGGTGCCGGCGCTGCGATCCGTCGCTCCACATCCGGGTTGCGAAAGGAAGACGCCGTGGCGGGTCTGATCGCACCCTGCCCTGTTCCTGCGCACGCCAGTGCTCCAACTGAAACGACGACCTGTGCTCTGCCGTGGCCGGCGCGCACGCGGAGATGCGTTTTGTTGGCGAATCCGCTGCGAGGAACCCCGTCGTGTCCGAACGCTTCATCAAGATCGCCGCCCTCTACCTGGTCTTCGGCGCTGGCCTGGGCATGTACATGGGCATGTCGCAGGACTTCAGCCTGACCCCGGTGCATGCGCACGTGCTGCTGGCCGGGTGGCTGACGCTCGCCATGGCGGGAGTGGTCTACCGTGCCTACCCTGCGGCCGCAGGCACGCGCCTGGCCGTGGCCCACTTCTGGCTGCACAACCTCGGCCTGCCTGTATTCATGGCCGGCCTCGGCCTGATGGTCACCGGCAAGGCCACGCTGGAGCCGGTCATCGCCGCGGGCGCAAGCGCGGTGCTGATGGGCCTGGTGTGCCTGGCAATCAACCTGTGGCGGCGGCTGTGACCGATACGGTTTCCTCGACCGCCAACGGCTGACGATCCCGAAACCTGGCAGGGCAGGCCCTATCCTGCCCTACGCAGATCGCGGAGGCGCATGCGCAGCGTGCGTCCATTCGCACAGGTGGAGCAGCACGCCCGAAGGATCGTGCACGAACGTCACGATCGCCCCATACGGTTGCAACTGGGGTGGCTGTACACGCGCGCCGGCAAACCGGTTGCCCTGCAGCACGGACGCCACGTGTCGATGCCAGGCCTGCGCGTCGGCCACGGTCAGGTGCAGCATGCAGTTCTCTGCCACCTCCTTGATGTAATAGTCCTGGATGTAGAAGTGCTGCTGGTCCGCAAGTGTGACCAACGCCAGTCCGTCCGCGACATCCCGGGTTTCCCAGCCCAGGCCGGAATAGAACCGCTTGCAGAGCGCGAAGTCCCTGGCGGGAATGAACGGGCGAAGATCGGAGACTTTCAGGTTGGGCATGGGCCTGTCCGGACGCATGGGGAAGCTGGCAGCCGCGACGAGGTATCGTCGGCTGGCACACGGTAGCAAGTGGAACGGCGCAGTTTCCGGACAATCGACGGCATCTGTCCGCCCGATGCCGTGGGACACTGCCGGCATGGGCCAGGCTCCGCATGACCTCGATCCCCGTAGGCGCAGGACCCGCGAGTCGCTGCAGTCCGCCTTCACCCTGCTGGCGCAGCAGCGGCGCTACCACGAGATCCGCATCGACGACATCCTGAAGGCGTCGGGGGTGAGCCGCTCGACCTTTTACGAACACTTCGCCGGCAAGGATGCCCTGCTCGCTGCCAGCATGGATGGC
This sequence comes from Lysobacter sp. M2-1, assembly GCF_022662495.1. Lineage (GTDB taxonomy): Bacteria > Pseudomonadota > Gammaproteobacteria > Xanthomonadales > Xanthomonadaceae > JAKPBU01. Next base: position 242,773 of record NZ_JAKPBU010000005.1, on the reverse strand, counting down.
GCACTTTCGCTGCTCGCCGATCTGCCCGCGGGCAAGGCGAGCGTGCCGCAGGTTGCAGCTTTGCTCGCGCACTTCTGGGACAACCGCGCCCTGGCGCGCAGCCTGCTGCAGGGCGCCGCGCTGCGGGTGATCCGCAGCGCGCTGATGCGCCAGGTGGAAGACCGACTCAAACTCGCCGGGAGCGCCCGCTTGCGGCTTCCCCGCCGGCTGGCCGCGCACGCCCTGGCCGATGGCATGTTCTCGCCGATCGTGGCCTGGCTGTCAGGTGAGGCCGCGTCCAGCCCGGCCGATCTCGCCGCAGCGCTGGCGACATCCTCGCAGGCGATGCTCGGGGGGATGCGTACCGTACTGCACCTGCGACAGTAGTCTGCGTCGGGATCTCCATGATTTCACTGCCATCTTCATGGATACCTCCATGCACACGACTGCGTCTTTCGGTCTTATCGCTCCGGGTCACCAGCCATGATGAAGGCACTGACCGCCACGCCCTCCGGAACGGAGACGACGACCTTGACCGCGCTGTCGCTGTCCCAGAACGCGCCACGCTCCGCGTGCGGCGGAGGGCACTCGCGCGATGCGCCACGCGGCGGTGGATAGGCATCGAAGACACGCAGCGCGCGTCCGCTCCGCATTTCATGGATCCTCAAGGCAGCGTCGCGGCGTCTGCCCACCCGCTTCCACGCGTCGATCCGGATCGCACCGGGCCTGCGTACGACTTCGACCTCGCCCCTGACCAGCTCGACGTGGATGCGATCGATCGTTGCCGGCCCATGGGTCGTTAACCAGAACGGCTCCGCATGCTCCGCGATGCCTCTTCCGACGGGCAGCACATGGGCAAAGACCGGTGATGCAAGCACGAAAAGCAGGGCAAGCGGTGCGAACGCCATGGGCGGGGCCGCGGGATCGGGAGTCGCGCCCAACCTATGGCGGATGCAGTCCTATGGATATCCGATTCTTGCGCCTCCCGACGGCAGTGGCCGGCACGGCCGCGGCCTTGCGCAGTTCGATCAGCGTCGCGCGCGCAGCTCGCGGAAGACGCGCAGCATCGCGGCAGCACTGACGTCGACGTCGGCCTCGCTGGTGGCCCAGTTCGAGACCGAGATGCGCATGGCGGCCAGGTCGTGCCAGGTGGTTCCGCTGGCCCAGCACGTGCCATCGAGCTGCACGCCGGTAATGACTTCGCGGGTGAGCGTGTCGTCGTCGCCGAAGCGCACCAGAACCTGGTTCAGGACGACGTCGTTGAGGATGCGCACGCCCGGTTCGCCTCCCAGTACGGCAGCGAACTGCCGGGCGCGGGCGCAACAGCGATCGACGAGGTCGGCGACGCCATCGCGTCCCAGCGCGCGCAGCGTCGCGTAGACCGGTATGCCGCGCGCGCGACGCGAGAATTCCGGCACCCAGTCCACCGCGTCGCGTTCGGCGCCGCGGGTCTGGATGAGGTAGGCCGCGGCGACGGTCATCGCTGCGCGCTGCGCTTCGGCATGGCGCACGATGGCCACGCCGCTGTCGTAAGGCACGTTGAGCCACTTGTGCGCATCGGTGGCCCAGGAATCGGCCAGTTCGATACCGTCGGCCACCCCGCGCCGTTCCGCGCTGGCGCGCACCCACAGTCCGAAAGCGCCGTCCACGTGCATCCATGCCCCGTTCATGCGCGCGAGTTCGCCGATCTCGGCAAGCGGATCGAAGGCACCGGTATTCACGTTGCCGGCCTGCGCGCAGACGATGGTCGGCCCCTCGAGTGCGGACAGCACCTCGCCCAGGCGATCGGCGCGCATCCGGCCCTGCCCGTCGGCCTCCACGCGGACCAGCGCACGCGTGCCCAGGCCAAGGTAGCGCAGTGCCACGTCGAGCGTAATGTGCGCATCCTCCGAGGCGACCACGTGGATGCGCGGCGAACCGTTCAGCCCCTCGGCTTCCACGTCCCAGCCTACCCTGCGCAATACCTCGTGGCGGGCTGCCGCAAGACAGGTGAAATGCGCCATCTGGCAGCCGGTGACGAACCCTACCCCGCTGCCGCGCGGCAGATCGAACAGTTCAAGCAACCAGCGGCCCGCGATTTCCTCCATCGCTGCCGCCAGCGGGGAGATCACGTGGATGCCGGCGTTCTGGTCCCAGGTCGACACCAGCCAGTCCGCCGCCAGCGCCACCGGCAGCGAGCCGCCGATGACGAAGCCGAAATAGCGCGGTGCGGCGCAGCCGGAAACGCCGCGCTGCGCCTGTTGCGCAAGCAGATCGATCACCGCGCCGGGGTCCTCGCCATGCTGCGACAACGGCGCGTCCAGCGCGGCGATCATCTCCTCGCGACCGGCCCGTGCGCCCACGAAGCGGTGCGGCAGTTCGCGCAGGAAATCGCTGGCATGCGCATGCGCGCGGGCGAGCAGCGGATCGAAGGGATCGGTGGACATGGCGGCTCCCGAGTGGTCGATCGGCGACAGTGACCCATTGTAGGTGGCGCCGCGGCGGCCGCGGCAAGTGCACTCCGGCCTGTGTTTCGCCGCCTGTCTCTCCCCAAAACCGCTCGGAATTACCGCTCGATCCTTGGTCCATCGACGTCAGCGATGAAGCCTGCCTGCACGCCACGCGCTAACATCACCGTCCATCTTCGCGACGCTACAGCCGGGGACGACGTCTCCGGCAATCCCATGCACTCGAAGCTGCCTCCGCTTGCCGACGTCCTTCACCTGATGCCCGATGCGGTGTGCGTGGTCGACGCCGAGGGATACTTCCTGTTCGTCAGTGCGAGCTTCGAACACATCTTCGGCTACACCCCCGACGAAGTGCTGGGTTTGCGGACGTTCGATCTGGTTCATCCGGACGATCGCGCGGCCACCGTTCAATCCGCGAACCAGGTCATGGAGGCAGGACTGCAGCAGCATTTTCGCAATCGCTACATCCACAAAGACGGTCACAGCGTGGACATCCAATGGTCTGCGCGATGGCTTCCCGACTATGGTGTACGCATCGGTGTAGCCAGAGAAGTGACCGAACTGCGCCGCGCGGAGGAAGCCCTCGAGCATCTCGCGGCCCACGACGCGCTGACCGGGCTGCCCAACCGGCACCGGCTGCAGCGCGAACTGCAGTACGCAATGGCGCACGCCGCGCAGACGGGCGATGGCCTGGCCCTGCTCTATCTGGACCTTGATGGGTTCAAGGAAGTCAACGATCGCGGCGGCCACGACGCCGGCGACCGCCTGCTGCGCGAGGTCGCACAGCGCCTGCAGCAGGCGCTGCGCCAGGGTGATCTCGTGGCTCGCGTGGGTGGCGACGAGTTCATCGCGCTGCTGCCCGGTTGCCGCGACGCCGAATGCGCCCGCGTCCTGGCCAACGCGCTCCGTGCCCGCCTGAACCCGCCCTTCCAACTGGCCGATGGTCAGTTGCATCTGGATGTCAGCATCGGGATCGCCTGTTTTCCCGCAGACGGGAGCGACCCGGACGCCCTGGTGGCGCATGCCGACCGCGCGATGTATGCGTCCAAGCGCATGCGGTCGCGGGGCGGTGACGCCGACCTGGATCGTGACATCGCCGCGGACGGCTGAAATCGCGCAGGGCCTGCTCAACCCCTTGGGTGCGCCGTCCCGGATGGCGCCCCGGGCTTGTTCGCCGCCATGGCCGATCGTCGACGACCGGCGCGTTCACGCAGTGCGTTAAGCGTCCGCATCCGCACCCCGCGCCCTCAGACGCTGGAAGGATTTCCCATGCACATCCTGAAACAAGCGGCACTGCTTTGCTGCGGCCTGCTGGCATTGGCGGCGGCGTCCATCGTCTCGGCGGGCGATGATTCATCGCCCGACGCTACCTTCCGTGCCGGCACCGCCCAGTGGATCGCGGCCTACAACGCCGGCAATCTCGACCGGATCCTCGCCCTGTATGCCGAAGACGCCATGGTTATGCCGCCGGACGCTCCCGCCGCCAGCGGTCACGCAGCCATTCGAGAATTCCTGAACAAGGACATCGCTTCGTCCAAGGCCGCGGGTATCACTCTCTCCGATCTCAGCAGCGGCTCGACAACCGGGACATCGGGCGATCTCGGCTGGCATACCGGCACCTTCGCGGTACTCGATGCGAACGGCAAAACGGTCGTTACCGGCAAGTACGCAGAGATTTGGCGACGGGATGGCGGCAAGTGGATGATCATCCGGGATATGTGGAACAACGATGCCCCGGCCGCTGCTGCGGCAGCTCCCGCCATGCCCTAGGACACGCCCAGGACAGACCTGGAACCAGCCGCTCGTAAGGCGGGCCAGGCCCTCCTTACCGGCGTTTCCCCTGTTATGGATGGCCGCCGCGGCGCCCTACGTCAGGTCCGCCTGCCATCGTCCGTCGATACCAGTGATCCGAACTGCGCCCGCAGTTCGTTCATCCGAGCCGCGTCGATGTCGATGCGCAGGAAATCGGGCAAATGCGCATGCGCGCGGTCGACCGGAAGGCCGATCGGCGACAGTGACCCATTGTAGGTGGGGCGGCCAAACGGCTCGGAAATCCGGAACCGGGATAACGGTCCAGGAGGTGGCCAAATATGACGTCCGAGGTCATGGCGGCATGACCTGCGAGGGCATTGCCGGCATGCAAGGCGACGCCCAGGCTTGCGGCCCTCCAACATGCCGCCTCCGGCAAAGGACACGACGATGCTTCGCAGGGATTTTCTCGCCATTGCCGGCGCCGCGCTCGCGGCTGGAGCGATGCCCAAGGCCCTCGCGCACACGCGCGATGCCACGACAGCCGCCGCGCAAACCGGCAGCGGTCACCCCTTCGATATCGTCGCGTTCCGCGCCGCGCGACGCCATGTGCGCACCGCAATGGGCAATATCGCCTGCGTAGAACACGGCCGCGGCGATGCGGCGCTGTTCCTGCACGGGTTTCCGCTCAGCAGTTTCCAGTGGCGCGGTGCGATCGAGCGGCTGTCGCCGTACCGCCGCTGCATCGCCCCGGATTTTCTCGGCCTCGGTGAGACCGAAGTCGCCGAAGGTGAGGGCGTGGCGCCGAACGACCAGGTGGCGATGCTGATCGCCCTCCTCGACGCCCTCGGCGTCCCCGCGGTCGACGTCGTCGCCAGCGACAGCGGCGGCGCGGTCGCGCAGCTGCTGCTGGTGCGCCATCCGCAGCGCGTGCGCTCGCTGCTGCTAGCCAACTGCGATACCGAAACCGATTATCCGGTGCAGGCGCTGCAGCCGGTGATCTCACTGGCGAAGGAAGGCAAGTTCGTCGACCGGTGGCTCGCGCCCTGGCATGCCGACAAGACGCTGGCACGTTCTGCCTACGGCATCGGCGGCCTGTGTTATGTCGACCCGGCACATCCGACCGACGATGCAATCGACGCCTATCTGGCGCCGCTGCTGTCCTCGCCACGGCGCAAGGCGCTGGCCAACGCCTACGCAATCGCGCTCGAGCCCAACCCGCTGGCCGGCGTCGAACACGGGTTGCGCCAGCGCCGTGCGCCCGTGCGCATCGTCTGGGGCATGGCCGACGACATCTTCTCGCCCAAGGCTGCCGACTATCTGCATCGCACCGTGGGTAACTCGCGGGGCGTGCGCGAACTGGCCGGCCGCAAGTTGTTCTGGCCCGAAGAGCTGCCGGACGTCATCGCCGAAGAAGCGCGTCTGCTGTGGGGCGTGGGCTAGACCCTCCATCCCCGAGACTGCCTCGCCCATGCGCACCCAGCGTCGCGCCAGCCCGCTGGACCTCGGCGGGACCATGGCGCAGCGGGCCGTAGCTATCCGCCTTCCATTCGCATCGCCTCGATCTCGCGCCGGGGCGGCGCGCCGAACAGGCGGCGGTATTCGCGGCTGAATTGGGACGGGCTCTCGTAGCCGACGCGATGGCCGGCGGCGGCGGCTTCCAGGCCGTCGACCAGCATCATTCTTCGCGCTTCCTGCAGCCGCAGCTGCTTCTGGAACTGCAAGGGCGACATCGCGGTCGCCGCCTTGAAACGCGCATGCAGCGACGAAGGACTCATGTGCGCAGCCGCTGCGAGCTCGTCGATGCGCAGAGGCTCGGCGTAACGCTGCTTCAGCAGTTCGATCGCGCGCGCCACGCGTTGCGACGGACCATCGATCGCGCACAGCGCGCGCAGGCGCTGGCCCAGTTCACCGGTCAACACGCGGTAGTGGATCTCGCGCAGCGCCAGCGGCGCCAGCACCGCGGCTTCCTCAGGAGTATCGAGCAGGCGCACCAGCCGCAGCACCGCGTCGAGCAGCGGTGCGTCGGTGCGGGCGAGGAAAAGTGCGCGCTGCCTTCCGGCGTCGCCCGATGCGGGCGATCCGATCTGTGCCTGCAGTTCGTTCACCTGGGCGGCATCGATTTCGATGCGCAGGCACAGGTAAGGCAGCTCCGGCGAGGCATCGATGATCTGACCGGTCACCGGCAGGGTCATGGACACCACCAGATAATGCAGCGGGTCGTAGACATAGACCTCGTCGCCCAGCAGGGCGTGCTTGCAGCCCTGCACCACCACGCACAGGCTGGGGTGATAGACCGAAGGCAGCGGCTGCGAGGGCGCGCTGGCACGGATCAGCGACAGGGCCCCGATCACGCTGGGATGCACGCCATCGCCGGGCGCATTTCGGGCAACCCGGTCCGCCAGCTCGACGCGTTGCGCCTCCAGCGCCGGGTGCACCGGCACCACGCGGGAATCCCTGTCAATCATGGAGTTAGCGCCTTCGCCACGGGAGCCTGGATTATGCGCCGAGGCCAGGCGCGTGCGCGCTGCCGGTCGTCTCCCTGGAGGATCGTGCAAGCATCGGGGAGCAATGGACTAACGCCATCTGGACCACGGCGCCTACCGTGTCCCTACCCCGCTGCCTCCAGGAAACCACCATGACTGCCACCGATTTCCCCCGCCGCACCCTCGGCCGCCAGGGCCTCGTCGTCTCTGCGCTCGGCCTGGGCTGCATGGGCATGTCCGACTTCTACGGCGACAGCGAAGAGGCGACCAATCTCGCCGTACTGAACCATGCGCTCGACATCGGCGTGAACTTCCTCGACACCGCCGATATGTACGGCATCGGCGGCGCCAACGAAAAACTGCTGGCGAAGTTGCTGCGCACGCGCCGCGATGAGGTGGTGCTGGCGACCAAGTTCGGCAACGTGCGCGGCGAGGACGGCGCTTTCCTCGGCATCGACGGCAGCCCGTCGTACGTGGCCGCGGCCTGCGACGCCAGCCTGAAGCGGCTGGGCGTCGAGCATATCGATCTGTACTACCAGCATCGCGTCGATCCGAAGGTTCCGGTCGAAGAGACCGTCGGAGCGATGTCGCGTCTGGTCGAGGCCGGCAAGGTGCGCCATCTCGGCTTGTCGGAGGCTGCCGGCGAAACCGTTCGCCGCGCCGCGAAAGTGCATCCGATCGCCGCGCTGCAGAGCGAATACTCGCTGTGGACGCGCGATGTCGAGGGCGATGCCCTGCCCGTCTGCCGCGAACTCGGCATCGGATTCGTGCCGTACAGCCCGCTCGGGCGCGGCTTTCTCACCGGCGCCTTCAGGAAGCCGGACGATATCGCCGAGAACGACTGGCGGCGCCAGAACCCGCGCTTCCAGGACGCGAACTTCGCCCAGAACCTGGCGCTGGTTGAAGCGGTCACCGAACTTGCACAGGACCGCGGCTGCACGCCGGCGCAGCTGGCCCTGGCCTGGCTGCTTAATCGCGGCGACGACATCGTGCCGATCCCCGGCACCCGCCGGATCGAGCGCCTCGATGAGAACGCCGGCGCCGCGCGGATTGCGCTCACCGACGTCGAGCAGGAACGTATCGACGAAGTGCTTTCGCAGCACGATGTCGCCGGCACGCGTTATCCCGAAGCGGGGATGGCGACGGTGAATGCCTGACGATCGCGTGCGACCGCGCCTCGATTTTCTGTAGGAGCGCCACTTCGGCGCGACCCGGTAAACCGCCAAGCCGTCGCGCCTCTGCACGCTCCGCGCTTGTTCCGTCTTCTCGGGGCGAGGAGCACAAGACATTCCATTCGGCTGACCGCCAACCAGCGGCAAGGCCTCGCTCACCTATCGAAATCCAACGGAGATCCCTATGAACGATATCCAGGGCAAAGTCATCGCCATCACCGGCGCCAGCAGCGGTATCGGCGAAGCCACCGCGCTGCGCCTGGCCGGCGAAGGCGCCAAGCTCGTGCTCGGCGCACGCCGCACCGACCGCCTCGAAGCACTGGTCGCGAAGATCCGCGAGCAGGGCGGCCAAGCCGTCTTCCAACCGCTCGACGTGACCCGGCGCGACCAGGTGGAAGCCTTCGTCCGCTTCGCGCTGGACACCTACGGCCGCCTCGACGTGATGGTCAACAACGCCGGCCTGATGCCACTCTCGCGTCTGGACGCGCTGAAGGTCGACGAGTGGGATCGCATGATCGACGTCAACATCAAGGGCGTGCTGTACGGCATCGCCGCCGCGCTGCCGGTGATGCAGGCGCAGGGCCGCGGCCAGTTCGTCAACGTATCCTCGGTGGCTGGCCGCCTGGTGTTTCCCACCGCGGCGGTGTACTGCGCCACCAAGTTCGCCGTGCATGCGCTCTCCGACGGCCTGCGCCAGGAAGTCGGCGAGAACATCCGCGTCACCACCATTGCACCCGGGGCGACCGCCTCCGAGCTTGCCGAGACCATCTCCGATCCGGAGGTGAAGCAGGAAGTGATCGACGTCTTCCGCAAGAACGAAATCCCCGCCGACGCCATCGCCCGCGCGATCGCGTTCGCGATCGGCGAGTCGCGCGAGGTGGATGTCAACGAGATCGTGGTAAGGCCGACTGCACAGGCCTATTGAGTGTGCGTCAGCGCCTTGCATCGCCGACGCGCCACCGCCGCCCGGAGTGGGAGCTTCGACGACCCGCCTCGGGGTGCGCAGTATGCGCTCAGCCCTCAGCCCATCGCTTTCTTCACGAGCGCACCGATCTTTGCCTCGACGGCCGATGTCAACTCCTTCAGCGCGAAGGAGGTCGGCCATAGGCCGCCTTCGTCGAGGTTCGCCGCGTCGCTGAACCCGAACGTCGCATACCTCGATTTGAACTTGTGCGCGCCCTGGAAGAAGCAGACGACCTTGCCGTCCCTGGCGTAGGCGGGCATCCCGTACCAGGTCTTGGCCGAAAGCCCTGGCGCACTGGCCTTGATGAGTGCATGGAGCCGCCTGGCCATGGCGCGATCGGGTTCCGGCATCGCGGCGATCGCCGCGAGCACGGCGCTTTCCCCGGCCGCATTGTCTGCGCCACGGCGCGCCTCGGTCTTCAGCTCCCGGGCGCGCTCCTTCATCGCAGCTCGTTCCTCGTCCGTGAATCCCTCGGCCTTCTTGCGGGGCGCGCTGGAGCTCTTGGTGGCCTGCTTCGTCGCCTGCCTGGTCGCGTTCTTGGCACTTTGGGCACTCTTGGTCATGCTCCGTTCCCTCTCGTTACTCACTGGCGGCTCAGCGCAGTTCGTTGATGCGGATGTGGTTGCCGGCGGGGTCGCGAAAAGCGCAGTCGCGGACTCCGTAGGGCTGCTCGGTCGGCTCCTGGATGACCTCGGCATCGCTGGCCTGCAGCCTGGCGAAGGTGCCGTCGAGGTCGGCGGTCGCCAGGATGAGCATCGCGTAGGTCCCTTTGGCCATCATCTCGGCGATAGTGCGGCGCTCGTCGTCGGTGAGGCCCGGCGTTGCGGCCGGCGGGTGCAGGACGATGGAGGTGCCGGGCTGGCCCATGGGACCGACCGTGATCCAGCGCATCCCCTTGTAGCCGACATCGTTGCGGACCTCGAAGCCGAGGGTGTCGCGATAGAACGCCAGGGAGGCATCCGGGTCGCTGTGGGGGAGGAAGGTCGAGTGGATGGTGATGTCCATGACGGTGGAGCTCGCTGCGGGAGGGGCCGTCATGCTAGATCCGGCTCGGGCGTCGGCGCTTCTCGATTCCTGACCGGTCTGCTCACCTGCTTGGCCACGCACGCCGGCATGCCTGCCGTCGCCGACGCCGCCTGGAGCCGATAGACACTGGGCGGCACGCCAACCAATTCCGTGAAGCGGGTACTGAAAGTCCCCAGCGACGAGCAACCAACGGCAAAGCAGACCTCGGTGACGCCGATGTCGCCACGGCGCAGCAGCGCCATCGCGCGCTCGATGCGCCGCGTCATCAGATAACTGTACGGCGATTCGCCGAATGCGAGCTTGAACTGGCGGCTGAGATGCCCGGCCGACATGTGCACGCCGCGTGCGAGCGCCTCGACGTCCAGCGGCTGCGCGTAGTCGCGGTCGATCCGGTCGCGCACGCGGCGCAGCCGGACGAGGTCGCGCAAGTGATGCGCCGTGGGGGCTTCGCTGGTCACCGGCGCGATCGTCCCATGTCGCAACGGGGCGCTCAAGGCACCGGGAACACGGAACACCACGACGTCAGGCCGCGCACGTCGATAATGGTGTCAGGAGCCGGCGGTATCTGCGCTTGCCTGTGCGCGCTGCGCCTCGTAGCGCTCGCCCCAGTCCGCGAGCGGAGCCATCGCTTCGACGAGCGAGATGCCCAGCGGGGTGGCGGAGTATTCCACGCGTGGTGGCACCTCCGGGAACGCGACACGATCGACCAGGCCGTCGGATTCCAGCTCGCGCAACTGCTGGATCAGCATCTTCTCGCTGATGCCTGACAGCAGACGTTTGAGCTCGCCGAAACGCCGCGACTGCGAAAGCAGTTCACAAAGGATCACCGCCTTCCACTTGCCACCGACCACTTCCAGGGCCGGGCCCATACCGCAGCCATAGGGTTTGTTCGCGGGCATGTCCAATACTGACGTTCTGGTATGTACCTGACTTTATCGTACGTACTTGCGATTGCGGAAGCGGATCGCATGATGTTTGCAGCCACCCGACTGCTTGAGGCGAAACGATGAACGAAGTGACGGTAATTGGACTCGGTGCCATGGGATCGACCATCGCGCGGCTGCTGCTGGACGCCGGCCTGGAGGTGACCGTGTGGAACCGCAGCGCCGACAAGGCAGAGGCACTGGCGCGCGCTGGCGCGACGGTGGCGCCAACGGTCGAGGCGGCGTTGCGCGCAAGCCCGATCGCGGTGATGTGCGTCTACGACTACCGCGCCGCCGATGCGATCCTGGGCGCGCCCGGCGCAGCCGACGCGCTGGCCGGGCGCGTGCTGGTGCAGCTCACCACCGGCAGCCCCGAGGAGGCGCAGGCGGCGCTCGCATTCGCGACGTCGCACGGCGCGCGCTACCTGGACGGTGCCATCCAGGCCGCGCCCAGCCAGATGGGCCAGCCCGATACGCCACTGCTGCTTTCGGGCGAGGAAGCAGCACGGCACGAGGTCGAACCGGTCCTGCGGGCGCTCGCAGGCAACGTGGTGTACCTGGGCGAGGCGATCGATGCGGCCGCGACGATGGACCTGGCGACGCTGTCCTACGTCTATGGCGCCTTCGCAGGATTCCTGCACGGCGCCCGGTTGGCGGAGGCTGCAGGCCTGGACGTCGCCGCGTTCGGTCGTATCGTCAACCAGATTTCGCCCAGCTTCGGCGCGTTCTTCGAGCACGAGGGCGGCGTGATCCAATCGGGCGATTTCGCCATCACCGAGAGTCCGCTGCGCATCTCGATCGAGGCCACGCGGCGGATCCTGCAAAGCACGCGTGCTGCCGGAGTCAACCCGGAGTTTCCTGCTTTCGTGGCCGGCTGGTTCGATCGTGCAGAGGCGGCTGGCCTGGCCGACCTGGAGGCGGCAGCGCTGATCGAAATCCTGCGCGAGAAGCGGACACTGCAGGCTGCCTGAAGCCGTCGAGGATCTCGTCCTTCGGACACGGATTGCGAAGGCCCGCTCCTTCGCGTATCGCCATCACCCCCAGGCCGGCTGCCCGGGCGCGAGCGGCACGCATCCCTGGTAGCGCCCCGGAATCGGCACGTAGCGCGTCGCCCGGGTCATTCCGACCTCCGAGGTGAAGTAGCTGGTGAGCGCGAGTTCGCGCACGGTCGAGTACCAGTGCGCGTCTCCCGCCGGCCGGGCCGCGGCGTCGGTCTCGCGCAGCAGGCGCTCGCGGTCGGCCCGGGGCAGCGATTCGAACGAGCCGCCGGCAGCGCGGCATGTCGCCCGGAACGCCCGCAGCCCGGCCGTAACGCGCTGTTGCACGTCCGGCGTCCTGCAATCGGCGAGCAGCAGTGCCATCGTCGCGCCCACGCCCGCTGATTTCGCGCCCGGCGAGGCCGCGGTGTCTGGCAGCAGCGTGTCGGCGATGTCTTCGAGCAACGCCTGGTCGTCCTGCGCGGATGCGCGCGATGCCGACGCCGTATCGCGTCCATCGGGCGCGCACCCGGCCAGCAGGCCAGGAACGGCCAGCGCGCCCATCAGGGCTGTTGCGGCCTTCATCAGCGCCTCGCGCCGGGTCATCGGAACGCTCGCGCCCGTGCGGGATTCCAGATCGCTCACAGGTTCTGCCTCCCGAGTTCGTCGACCGCATGATCCACCGCGCGCGCGGTGAGCGCCATGTACAGCAGCGAAGGCGACTGGTTGCCGGTGGAAGTCATGCATGCGCCGTCGGTCACGAACACGTTGGGACACGCATGCAACTGGTTCCAGCGATTGAGCAGCGAGGTCTCCGGGTCGCGCCCCATGCGGCAACCGCCCATCTCGTGGATGTCGCGGCCGGGAAACCACTCGCGGTTGTCGCTGGTCTGGATGTCGCGACAGCCGGCGACGTCCAGCATTTCGGTGGCCTGGGCGCGCCAGTCGCTGATCATCCGCTCGTCGTTCTCGTCGTACTCGACCGAGGTCACCAGCTGCGGGATGCCCCATGGGTCCTTGCGCGTTTCGTGCAACCGCACGTGATTGGTTTCCTTCGGGATCGTCTCGCCCTGCAGATAGGCGTAGATCTTCCACGGCCCCGGGCGCGCCTGCGCGTCCTTGTACGTTCCACCCACGCGGTCGGGCGAGTCCGCACCACGGTCGCGGTAGGCGCCGGTGAAGGTGGTATAGCCGCCGACGAAACCGGCGTCCTGCTGCCCCAGGTTGCGGAAGTTGGGAATGATGCATTCCGAGGGCCGGCGGCCGAAGTAGTAACTGTCCTCGTAACCCTCCACCGTGCCGCCACCCCCGGCGCGATAATTGTGGAAGGCGACGTACTTGCCGAGCAGTCCGTTGTCGTTGCCCAGCCCGTGCGGGAATCGCGACGAGACCGAGTTCAGCAGGATCAGCACTGAATTCAACGCGGATGCATTCACGAACACGATGCGCGCGCGGTACTCGGTGACCGCATGGGTATGCGCGTCGATTACCCGCACGCCGGTCGCCCTGCCCCTGGCGTCGTCGTACAGGATCGAATGCACCACCGCATCCGGGCGGAGCGTGAGATTTCCGGTCTTCGCCGCCCACGGCAGCGTGGACGAATTGGAGCTGAAGTAGGCGCCGAACGGGCAACCGCGCCAGCACAGGTTGCGCGACAGGCAGGCGCTGCGTCCCTGCTCCAGGTGGATCGGCTCCGGTTTGGTGAGGTGCGCCCAGCGGCCGTGCACGACATAGCGGTTGCCGTAGTGGGCGCGGATCTTGCGGCCGTAGTCCTCCTCGACGCAGTTGAACTCGAACGGCGGCAGGAATTCGCCGTCGGGCATCGAATCGATCCCGTCGCGGGTGCCGCACACGCCGATGAACTTCTCCACGTGCGAATACCAGGGCGCCACGTCCTCGTAGCCGATCGGCCAGGCGATGCCGTAGCCCTGGCGTTCGGGCGCGGTGAATTCGTACGGGCTCCAGCGCTGGCAGGCACGCCCCCACATGATCGACTTGCCGCCGACCTGGTAGCCGCGGATCCAGTCGAACGGCTTCTCCTGCACGTAGGGGTGTTCGCCGTCCTTGACGAAGAAGTGCACTACGTCCTCTGCTGCGATCTTGGCCAACACCGGGTTCTCGTCCACCAGCTTGCGCGTCAGTGCGCCGCGGTGCGGCAGTTCCCAGGGGGCCAGGGTCGCGGTGGGATAGTCCTTGATGTGTTCGACATTGCGGCCGCGCTCCAGCACCAGCGTCTTCAGGCCCTTCTCGCACAGCTCCTTCGCCGCCCAACCGCCGGAAATGCCGGAGCCGATGACGATGGCGTCGAACGTCGTGTCGCCGGCCGTCGTGGTCATTTCGCTGGCGTGGAGACAAGATTGCGGAACGCGACCGGCCCGTGGTCGCGCTGCGGCGCGTGGATGTCGATATCCCGGCATTCCAGGAGCGCGTCGCCCGCGGCGCCGGTTTCCGTGGCCGCGCCGGCGGGGTCGCAAGCCAGGCCAAGGGCGGGCAATGCCGATGTCGGGTGCCGGTCCATGACGCTTCTCCGGTCGTAGGCGCTCAAGATACCAAGCTACTCGTCTCCTTTCGAGCTTCGAAGATCCCATTCCACGAGGGATCGGTTTTCTCCGTCCAACACGTGCCAAGGTGTTCGCAACTGCAGATCAGGGCGTGTAGGTCACCGTCAGCTTGGCACTCGTGCCATGTCCGATCCACAGATGGCTGGTCGCGTTCTGGTCGGCGGTGAAGCGCAGGCGCAGCTGGGTACGTCCGCCCTTGTTGACCGCGGCAAGTCCAGGAGCCGAGAACACGTTGCTCGTCTGGCTGCCGCCGGAGAACGGCAGCAATTGCGCGACTCCTGTGGCGACCGCGGCATAGGCCCAGTCGGCGGCTTCGGCGGCGCATCCACCCATGCAGCCCCTATGCACGTCGACCACAAGCGTGTTGCCAGCCGGATTCGACCACGGATCGCCGTATGCACTGCCATAGGCCACATCCAGCCTGGCGGACGTGACGGTGGCGCCGTCGGGGATCGCCGAAGTGTCGAACGAGAGCAGCGCGCGGTTGAACTTCCCGTCGGCGCCACGGCCGATCGCCAGGCCATAGACCGATTCCAGGGTGCCGACGGCCGGCGCGCTGCCTCCGCTGCCCGCCTTCACATAGCCGTCGTTGCCATCCTCGTTGTCGAAGACGACCGTGACCGGCGTTGCGCCGCCCGATCCACCGCTCACGACGACGTTCACCTGCGCCGACGTGCCGACATTACCGGCCAGGTCGAGCGCCTTCGCCTGCAGCACGTGCGGCCCGTCGCTGGCATTGGATGAATTCCAGGTCATGGCATACGGCGCAGCGGCGTCGCTGCCGAGCAGGTTGCCGTCTAGCAGAAACTCGACATGGTCCATACCAATGTCGTCGCTCGCCGTCGCGCTGACCGCGACATCGCCGCTGACCGTGGCGCCCTCGGAGGGAGCCGTCAGCGACACGCTCGGCGCAACGCCATCGAGGTTGTCCAGGCCCCAGAACCGCCCGATGTAATAGCTCGAGCAGATGTTCGCGTCGAGGATATAAGCGCCGGCCACGCCGCACTGGGTTTCACCGGTGCCCGGGTCCACCGGCGTTCCGTGGCCCATGCCGCTGATCGTGTAGGTCTCCACCAACGGTTGCCCTGCAGCGTTCTTGTAGAGCCTGTGCGGATAGCCTGCGACGGTATCGGACACGTCTGCGACCTGGTCGATGCCATGGACATCGGTCCACTGCTCCATGCTCTCGGTCAGATTCATGGGGCGGACGGTGTAGTCGGCGTCGCCGTGCCAGATCGACACCAGCGGCCATGGCCCGGTCCATGACGGATATGCGGCGCGCACCCTGTCGCCCCACTGGGCGGGCGCGAGGTTCGTCCCCGGATTCATGCAGCTGAAGGCTGCGCTCTGCGTCGTCGCGCAGCGATACGGCAGGCCAGACAGGATCGCTCCTCCGGCGAACACGTCCGGGTAGGCCGCCAGCATCGCCGCCGTCATCGCACCGCCCGCCGATAGGCCCGTCACGTAAACCCGCGACGGCGCGATGGCGTGGTCGGCGATCATGCGGTCGACCATCTGCTTGATCGACAGGGTCTCGCCCTGCCCGCGCGCCGTGTCGCCCGATTCGAACCAGTTGAAACAACCGCTGGAATTGTTGGCGCTTTGCTGCTGCGGCAGGACCAGCGCGAACTGCCAGCGATCGGCCAGCATCTGCCAGCCGGTCTCCGCGTCGTAGCTGGACGCGCTCTGCGCGCAGCCGTGCAGGGCCACGACCAGCGGCGAGTTCGCCGGCAGCCCTGCCGGTACGTACTTGAACATCCTGAGCGCGCCGGGGTTGCTGCCAAATCCGGTGACTTCGGACTGCGCCAATGCGGGCGCCTGCAACGCCATCGCCATCAGCAGGAACAGCACGCGCATCGACTGGATCGTGCGGTGCCAGGAACGGCGTGCGCTTGTCGACATCGTTGGCTCCCAGGACCTGGATGGCCCAAGTGGGCCACGACGATCGACGACGCGGCATTGGTCGAAGGGGAAAGCTGCAGTGCAGCAAAACGCTTGGGCTCACTCCCCTCCAGTCGGAAGCGCACTCTGGCTGAGCTCTTTTCCAGAACCGATCCGACGCCCTCCCGGCTGATCACCGGGTACCGCGCAGGTCAGGTTGAAGCCCGGCTTCCGCGCCATCCGCAGCTTCCGCGCCTCCCCCGCTCGCAGCGCCGCGACCTTCGGCGCGGGACCTCCGACGGCCAGGATAGGGTGCCTTCTGGCCTATTTTTATCGTAAAACGATAATGTTAGTATCGTTTTACGGCAAATCAGTGAGGCATTCGCATGAACAGCACCTCCGCCCGCGCCCTCTCCGTGGCCCGTCCGGTCATCCAGGGTCTGACTGTCCTCAACATCCTCTATGCCGTCTGCCTCGCCGTGCTGCTGGGCTGGAGCTTTCTCATGCCGGGCTGGCCGGAACGGGCGCTCGGCTTCGACATCGCGTCGAAGTATCCAATGGTGCCTCTTGGGCTCCGCGCCATCGTCGTCATCGGCATCGCCGGCGCTGCGATCGTGCACACGATCCTGCGGCGGCTGCTGGCGATCGTCGACACGGTGCGCGGCGGCGACCCGTTCATCCTCGAGAACGCCCGGCGTCTGGACATGATCGCGTGGAGCGTGCTGGCGCTCGAGGTGCTGCGATTGATCGTCGCGGCCATCGCCGCGGCGGTGTGGGAACCCGATCGCGTGGACGGCTTCTCGATCGCCTCATGGTTTGCGGTGCTGCTGCTGTTCGTGCTGTCGGGCGTGTTCGCCCAGGGCGCCCGCATGCGCGCCGACCTCGAAGGAACCGTGTGATGGCAATCCTCGTCCGCCTCGACGAGCTGCTGCACGCGCGTCGCATGACGCTCACCGAGCTCGCCGCGCGCATCGACATCACCATTGCCAACCTGTCGATCCTGAAGACCGGCAAGGCGAAGGCGATCCGCTTCTCCACGCTCGAGGCGATCTGCGCCGTGCTCGAGTGCCAGCCCGGCGACCTGCTCGCGTTCGACGCGGATGCGCCGACGGACGACCCCGATCAAGACGGAGGGGCTTCCGCATGAATGGCTTCATCTGGATCCACATTGCCGGCGGCATGGTCGCGCTGGCGGCCGGCACGGTCGCTGCTGCCGCGCGCAAGGGTGGCCGCGTACACGTGGCGGCCGGCGGTGCGTTCGCCGCATCGATGCTCGTGCTCGGCGTCACCGCGTCGATCATCGCGCCATTCGCGTCGCCGCCCCAGTCGTCAGTCGGCGGGGTCATGGCCTGTTACTTCGTCGCGACCGGCTGGCTGGCCGCGCGCCGTCGCAGCGACCGCACAGGCACGTTCGAGAAGATCGCGTGTGCGATCGTGTTGGTCCTTGGCGCGCTGATCATCGCCGATGGCGTGCAGCGGGCACTCGCGCCGCCCGGGCAATTCACCGGGCCGCCCGCGCCGGGCGCGCTCATCCTGCTGGGCGGCATCTGCCTCCTCGCCGGGCTCGGGGATCTGCGCTACGTCAGGCGCCGCACGCAGTCCGCCACCCAACGCCTGTCGCGCCATCTGTGGCGGATGTGCTTCGCATTCTTCATCGCCACCGGTTCGTTCTTCCTCGGCCAGCAGGACGTGTTGCCGATGGCTGTTCGCGGATCTCCGATTCTGTTCGTCGCGGCGTTCGCGCCGCTGGCACTTCTGCTCTTCTGGCTGGTGAGGGTCAGATTTTCCGGATATCCGCCGGGGGACGCGGTGCCCAACCCGGACTCGACGAATGCCACACAGTCCCGCCAGCAGGTCAGGCATGAAACCCGACGGCTGATCCGGCCGGCATTGGCCCACGCTCGTTCCACCCAATCTCCGGAGGAGTGACACCATGATCGCCCGCCCATTCGTCCAGTTCTTTGCGCCCGATCCGCGCCGTGAGGGTGTCCGCCCCGTCCAGATCTGGGGCCTGCGCCTGTTCTTCTTGCTGATGCTGGTGTTCGTCACGCCGACCGCATGGCGTGCGCTTCTGACGCACGAAGGGGCGTGGGATCCCGTGCGCGCGGTCGCATTCGCCGTGTGGGCCACCTATCCCGCACTCGCACTGTTCGGCGTAATCCGGCCACTGCGCTGGCTGCCGCTGATGTTCTTCACCATCGGCTACAAGGCGATCTGGCTCGCGTTCGTCGCCTATCCGCTATGGCAGGCCGGCGCGCTGTGGGGGACGCCCACCGGCGAAGTCGCCAGCTCCTTCCTTGCGCTGCCGCTGCTGGCGGCGGTGGTGCCGTGGGGATATGCGTGGCGGACGTATTTTGCGTGGCCGCGGCGCGTGATCGAGGCAAGCCCCACGTCCGCGTGTTGAAGTCACGTAAGCCTGCGACTGCGCCGCGTTGTCCGCCGCTCGGCGAAAACGTAGGGCGAGCTCAAGCCCGCTCTATGCCGTACCGCGTCGGGCATGCATCCAATCACCAGACTTCGCAGCGATCCGCCTCCGGCCGCACCATCGGTGCATCGGCCTTGCACTGGAAGACCTCACGAAACGCAGGCAGATTCGACAGCGGTCCGTTGACGCGGTACTTGGCGACGGGATGCGGATCGCCCTGGATCATGGTGCGCTGGGTTTCCATGCGCGTTTCGTCGCCGCGGAACTGACCCCAGGCGATGAAGAACTGCTGCTCGGGGGTGAAGCCGTCGAGGGTCGGTTCCGGGCCCTTGCCCTCGCGCGACTTCAGGTAGGCCCGGTAGGCAATTTTCGCCCCAGCCAGGTCGCCGATGGATTCACCCAGCACCAGCTTGCCGTTGTGGTGCACGCCGGGCTCGATGAAGTAACCCTCGAACTGCTTGACCACGCACTGGCCTTTGGCCTCGAATTTCTTGTTGTCGGCTGGCGTCCACCAGTTGGCCAGGCGGCCCTGGGCATCGAACTGCGCGCCCTGGTCGTCGAAGCCATGGCTGATCTCGTGGCCGATGACCACGCCGATCGCGCCGTAGTTGACGGCGTCGATGGCGTTCACGTCGAACGCGGGCGGCTGCAGGATGCCGGCCGGGAACACGATCTCGTTCTGCAGCGGGTTGTAGTAGGCGTTCGAGGTCGGCGGGGTCATGCCCCAGCGGCTGCGATCGGTCGGCTTGCCGACCTGGCTGCGGTTGTCGGCGACGTTCCAGCGTGAGGCGGCGACGATGTTGTCCCACGCCGAATCACGCGTCACGACCACGCCCTGGTAGTCCTTGAACTTGTCCGGATAGCCGAGCTTGGGGAAGAACGTCGCGCGCTTCTCCAGCGCCTTCTGCTTGGTCGCCGCGTCCATCCAGTCCAGTTCGCGGATGGTGTCATCCATCGCCAGGAGGATGTTCTTCACCATCTCCTGCATCTTGGCCTTGGCTTCCGGCGGAAAGTACTTCTCGACGTATTTCTGGCCTAGCGCTTCGCCGAGCTGCTGGTCGGTGGCTTCGGCACAGCGCTTCCAGCGCGGCTTGATCTCGGTGGTGCCGGCCAGGAACCTGCCGTTGAAGGCGAAGTTCTCCTCGACGAAGGGCCCGGACAGCGAGTCCGCAGCGGTATGGAGCACGTGCCACCGCAGATAGGTTTTCCATTGCGTCAGCGGGGTTGTCGCGAGTTCCTTCTCGACCTGCTGCAGGAATTTCGGCTGGGTCACGTTCACCGCCTCGCGCGGCATGCTGGCGGCGTCGAAGTACCTAACCCAGTCGAAGCCCGGGGTGAGCTTGGGCAGGTCGGCGAACGCGGTCGTGTGGTCCTGCAACTTCGGGTCGCGCAGCTGCACGTTGTCGAGCGAGGCCTCGGCCAAGCGCTTCTCGAAGGCGAACACGGTCTGGGCGTTCTGTTTCGCCTCTGCCGGTTGGGTGCCGGCGAGTTCGAACATCTTGGCCACGTGTTCGAGATACCTTGCGCGCGCTTCGACGAAGCGGGGTTCTGGCTTGAGATAGTAGTCGCGGTCGGGCATGCCCAGGCCGCCGGCGTAGATGTGGGCGATGGTTCTGGACGGTTCGTGCAGGTCCTCGCCGGCGAAGACCTGGAACGGCACGGCCACACCCACGTCGTGCAGCGTGCCGATCATGCGCTGCAGTTCTGCCTTGTCCTCGATGGCGTCGACCTCGGCCAGCCAGGGCTCGACCGGCTTGCTGCCGAGTGCATCGACCCGTGATTCGTCCATGCACGCGGCGTAGAAGTCGCCGGCGAGCTGGCCGGCGCTGCCCTTGGGCCAGTCGGTTTTCGCCGACAGCTCGGTGAGGATATCGCGCACGTGTTCCTTGTTGACCTCGCCAGATTGCCAGCGGCGGCTCCAGCGGTCCATGTAGTCGGGAATCGGATTCTGCTTTCGCCACGCGCCGTTGGCGTAGTCGAAGAAATCGGTGCAGGCATCGCCGTTGCGGTTGATGTCGTCGGGATTGATCCCGTGCAACGCGCCGGCGGATGCGGTGGCGGCTGCGAGCAAAGCGACGAGTGGAAGGCTGGACCTGACCACGGCAACGCCCCCTGGCTGGATGTACGACCAACTATAGCCGCGAAGTCTTGCCAGACCCGTCCCAGAAGTCCTGCCTACCGGTACACCGCGCGCGTGAAACGCCCGCTCCGTCCGCCCCTATGCCCATCGCGGCAAGCAAACCCCGTCGCTCGAAATCCACTTCTGCCCGCACTGCCCATCTGCTTATCGACCATTTCGACGGCCTGGGCTCTTTCGACGACCTGCCAGGCGACGGCCGCTGCGTCCGCGACCTGTGGTTCTAGGGCGGGCCTTGCGGATCCGTGCGCCGGCCGCTGGGCAGGTGTCGATCCGCATCGTCCCCGCACGTCGTCCTAATGAACGCGCATTCAACGTCCACGCGTGATCGATCGAGAAGCAACGTTGGGAGGAAAAACGTATGGCAGACAGCAACAACCATCGGGTGGCCGAACTTCCCCTGACACCGCACCCGGCGATGACCCGACTCCGGCATCTTGTCGGAACATGGAAGAACGAAGGCGCCGTTCCGGGCACCTCCGTCTACCGGATGGGTCTGGGCGGCCACTACCTGATCCAGGAATTCGAGACCACCACGCCCCGCGGCCGGACGCTGACCGGCATCGAGTACGTCACGTGGGACGACGACACGCAGACCCTGCGCTCCCACCTCATGGCCGACGACGGCAGCAATTTCACCTATACCCACCAGGTCGACGACGACGGCACGCACTGGACCTGGTTCGGCGACAAGGGCTCGGACAATTTCTTCAAGGGCCAGCTGAGCGAGGACGGCAGGGTTATCACCGGCCGATGGCAATGGCCCGGCGGTGGGTTCGATGTGGTTTCCCGGAAAACCAACGGCTAGGTTCAGCAACCGGTCCGTCGCGCAGCGCCGACGTCCGCGTCCCACTCCTTGCCACGGACTCGCGCGTGCCGTGCAGGTCGTCACCAAGCCAGTCGGTTGAGGAACGCCTAAGGTCCGAGGCAGTCCCGTTACGCCTGAGCGTCATCGGCGACGTGCGCCCACACCCCGGTGCGGCCAGGCGCGATGTCGTCCCGCAACGTATGCCGATCCGGATAGTCGCCGCCATTCTGCGAGCGGAATGCGACGGGATCCTCTTCGAAAAGACGTTTCACGCGGCCACGCCATGCTTCCTTGGCGGTCGCGACGTCCTTGCAGCTCATCCGATCCGTTCCGTATACGGCGTGGGCGCGCAGCACGTCCATGCCCGCGAAGAACAAGGCCCCATGCGTGAGCGGAAACAGGATCTCACCCATGGGTCCATTGATTCCCCGCGGCCCATAGTCCACCTCGGGTCCTCCGGCGAGGACCGACACCAGCGCCCGCTTTCCCTTCAGGACACCGTCGCCATAACGGTACTGATTGGTCCCGTTCTTGTAGCCATAGCCGAATCCATACGCGAATACGCGTTCGATCCAGCCTTTCAGGATGGCCGGCACGCCGAACCACCAAAGCGGGAACAGCAGGATCACGGCATCGGCGCTGGATAGCTTGGCCTGTTCTGCGGCAACATCATCCGTCTGCCGGCCGGTCGAATAGGCATGCGCCGATTCCGCAATGAAGGAAAGCCGATCGGGGTCGACGCGGCTGGGAAAGTCGTCCTGGTCGTAGACGGCTTTCCAGCGCATCCCGTAGAGATCAGACCGCACAACTTCATGACCCTGACCCTCGAGGGTCTCGACCGCGACCTCCACCAGCTGGCGCGTCAGCGAGGCCGGTTCGGGATGGGCATAAACGACCAGGACTCTCTTCTTCACCGTAACTTTCTCCATGCAACCCAGGGAGTTGCAGGATGAATCCGACGGATTCATATTTGAAATCGATAATCCTTTGATGTGTGATCCACCAAATGAATACGTCGCGCCTGGACCTCAACCTTCTGGTGACGCTCGAGGCATTGCTCGCGGAGCGAAGCGTCACCAGAACAGCGGCGCGGCTTCACCTCAGCCAGCCTGCAGTCAGCGCCCAGCTGAGCCGTCTCCGGGACATGTTCGGGGATCCCCTGCTTGTTCCCGCCCACCGCGGGATGACGCCCACCGCGAAGGCCCTGGAGTTGCTGGGACCGCTGCGCCTCGCCCTGGACGACCTGCGCAACACGCTTCACGCCCACAGGGATTTCTCGCCGGCCCGATCCAGGCTCGCCATGACCATCGCCTGCACGGATTACGTAGAGGCCGTGGTGGTCCTGCCGTTGGTACTGGCCTTACGGCAACGGGCCCCTGGTGTGCGGATCGCGGTTCGCCGCTTCAATCCTGCGCAGACGGAACAGCAATTGGCGAGTGGCGATGTTGATCTGGCAATGGCCACGCCCGACCCGACTCAGTCGCACCTCAGGACCCGCCTCCTGTTCGAGGAAAGCTATGTGCTCATCGGGCGCCGCGACCATCCCCGCCTAAGGACCGGCCTGACCCTGGAGGAGTTCGTTCAACTGGAACACGTGGTCGTGTCGCCATCGGGTGGCAGTTTCACAACACCGATCGACGACGCGCTGACGGCGCTCGGTCATCGACGTCAGGTCGTCCTGTCGGCGGCTTCGTTCCTGTTCGTCCCGGAAATCGTGGCCGACAGCGACCTGGTTGCGCTGGTGCCGCGACGGCTGTTGCACGGCCAGCGCGACCGGCTCACGTCGATCGATCTTCCCTGGCTTGCCGAACAATTCGATGTGAGCCTGATCTGGCACGAGCGCACGCATGGGCACGCAGGGCAGCGCTGGATCCGCGAGCTGCTGGTCGAGCTCACCGCCGACGCCACCGCGGACGGCAAGCCAATTGCACCCAAGCACGCCGCCCGGCGTCGCAGCGCATCGCGCCGGGTCGGTTGAGCCTGGGTACCGGCGAATCTGCGTGCGCCGCGTCAGCTCACCGCGCCTGCGCGAGATAGCTGCGCGCCTCCTCCAGTGCAGGCTGGCGCGTGCCGCCCTGCGCCACTTCAAGCAATGCGGCGTAATAGGTACGCGCCTGGGATGAGTCCTCAAGCGCTGATGCGGCCCTGGCTGCGCCCAGCAATGCGTTGAATCGCTGCGGATACAGTTCCAGCGCTCGCCGATAGGACGTCAGCGCATCCGCTGGCTGTTTCTGCTCCATCAGCAGGTCGCCCATCGATTCGTACGCCGGCACGGTCGGCCCCGGAGTGACTGCATGCTTGGGCGTCGAAGTTTCCAGCTCGGCGGCCTGGCGCATCAGCGCGACGCTGGATTCGCGCTGCCCTTCCGCGTGCGCGATCCAGGCCGCCAGTTCGAGGTGCAGCACCCGGATGTTGCGCGCAAACAGGTCTTCCCCCGACTTGCGCGTCGCGGCTTCGAGCGCTTCGAGCCGTGTGCCGGCGGCTTTGGCCTTGGCCATTTCGCCAAGATGCGCCGCGCCCAGCCCGTGCGCGAACTGCGCGATCGCTTCCGGCCATGGAAAGCGATCCCAGTCGACGACCGTCGGCTGGCGCGGCACGATCTGCGCAGCCTCGCTCCAGGCGCGCCGCTCCAGTGCGTATCGGGCCTGGGTCGAGGCCAGGTGGAAGGCGGTCTTGAACGAGGGCTGCAGCCGTTCGGTTCCTCGCAGCCGCTGCAACTGCGCCGCGGCCTCTTCGTCCGCGCCCTTCTGCAGATAGGCATACACCAGGTATTCGATGGCGTGCGGGAATTCATCCCAGACGAATTCGCCATGCTCGCCGGCGGGATACTCCAGCGCGGCTTCCGCGGCCAGCAGGTTGCCCCGCACGACGCCGTCCCAGTCGCCGAGCCGGGTGTAGATATGGGTCGGCATATGCAGCGCGTGCGGGTTGCGCGGGGCGATCGAATCGTACTTGCGGGTCACGTCCAGCGATTCACGCTCGCGGCCGGGCATGTCATTGGCGTGGACCAGGTAGTGCATCGCGCCCGGGTGGTCCGGGTTGCGTGCGTACTCGCGCATCAGGATGCCGGCGGCGCGATCTGCGTGCGCGCGCGAAACGGCATTGGCGGGCGCCGTGGCCAGGTGCGCCAGGGCATAGAACATGGCCGCCTCCGGATCGTCCGGAATGGCGGCATGCAGGGCTTCCTGCGCCTGCTCCCAACGCCGGATACGCAGCCAGTAATCGGTCCCAGCCGGCTCGAGGAAAAACGCCTCGGCCGCGGCGACGAAGAGTCTTTCGCGTTGTGTCGGCGGGTTCAGGGCCTTGGCCTTCTGGACTTCATCCCATCCACGCTGCAGCTCTGCGGGACCGGGACGGGTCGGCCACAGGGGCTGGAACAGGGTCATGGCCACGCCCCAGTGCGCCATCGCGCAGTCCGGATCGGTGCTGGCGACCTGCTCGAACGCGGTGCGCGCCTGCGGATAGGTCATGTGATGCAGCAGCGTGGCCGCGCGATTAAACTGCGACTGCGCGGCTTCGGAACAAGAGACGGGAAAGTCGACCACGTACCGCAAGTGGTCCGCGTGCGGGTGTTGCTCTTGCGCATCGGCCGCGCCGGCGAAACCGGCCAGCAAAGCGATTGTGGCCAGCCAGGCACAGAAATTCCGAATACCACCATCGCCACTCATCGACAGGTTCCGGAAACACACGGGACTTTTAACGCAAACGTCGGTGGCGACGGGATCAGGACATCGACATAGGCCGCTGCGCTTCCGGCTGCCACGCTGTACTTCCGCGTTTCGGAGCCGAGAACGCGCGCGCGACACCTCAGCGGTAGCGGTTCATGCGTGCACGAGGCCGCGCGAACGAAGCGTCGACTCGCTACAGCGTCGAGGTCACCTCCCCGCCCTGCGCGCGCAGGAAGTCGGCGGCCTGGCCGGCCTGATCGCCGGAGAACGCGTGCACCACCACCGTCGTGTTGCCGGATTCCATCGCCTCGCGCGCAGCCTCCACGTAGCGGTCGTGATCGGGACGCAGCGCCACCAGGCCGCCCAGCATCAGTCCGCCGACGGTGCCGAAGAACAGCAGCACCAGCGCCGCCGCGACCGGCGAATTGACGATGAACGGCAACCCGGCCGCGTAAAGCGCCGCGAAAGCCAGCAGGCCGACGACGGCACCCACGATGCCGAGCCTGACGTGCGCGACGACGATCGTGCGCCAGACGCCGCGGCTCTCCGGCTCCAGCTTGCGGCCAGGATGCGGCTCGGCCGGCGTGATCAGCTGCACCTGCGCCGAGCCCAGCGACAGGGCCGCCGCCACCGCCTGTGCGGCGGAACGCGCGGCGGATTGGTTCGCAAACACGGCGGCGACCTTGCTGTTGGACAACTCGCCGGTGATCGGGGAGGTTTCCGACATGGCAGGCTCCTCGCGCTGATGCGGGGAGCCTTGCAGAAGCCGTGTTTCCGCCCGGTGAGCATCAGCGAGCGCCGTGCCTTCCGGCGTTCATCCCAAGCAGGCGAGTCTGGCCGTACTTCTCCTCGTGCCGCGATCCGGGCGACAGTCAGCGCGACGCCGGCTTGTAATGGCCGCCGATCGTGCGCGCTGCGACATTGACCCGGTTCCAGCTGTTGATCGCGACGACCAGCAGGGTCAGATCGACCAGTTCGGCTTCCTCGAACAGCTGCCTCGCCCGTTCGTACAGCGCATCGGACACCGGCTCGGGCCCTGCCAGCTCGGTCAGTTCCTCGGCCCAGGCCAGGGCGATGCGCTCGCGCTCGCTGTACAGCCTGGTTTCGCGCCACGCTGGCAGCAGGTAGAGGCGCTGTTCGGTCTCGCCCGCAGCGCGCGCATCCTTGCTGTGCATGTCCAGGCAGAAGGCGCAGCCGTTGATTTGCGAGACGCGCATCAGCACCAGCTCGATCAGGGCCGGTTCCAGGCGTCCGGCCGCGTGGACCTTCTGGCCCAGTTCGATCAGCGGCTGCATGGCGGCGTAATGGCGTTGCACGGAAAAACGGGTCATGGGAAAGCTCCTGTGCGATGAAGGCGGCCGGGGCGGGTTGCCTCGGATTTGGCCGTTTCAATGCAAGGACGCAGACCCAGCCGGTTTCGTGACCGCCAACAAGCGGGCCAGCTTGCCCGGGTGCCGCAGTGCGTGGATCGCGGTGATGCGCTCGCCGTCGCATTCGATCCACATCGCCGCCGACAGCGTGCCACCCGCGTGCAGGAACAGCGCCGGCGCGCCGTTCAGGCTGGCAAGTTCGTAGTGCACGCCCGGGCCATGGAAGTTGTGCGCCAGCTGCAGGTAGAGCCGGGCCAACCGCTCGGCACCATGCAACGGCCGCAGAGTGGCGCGCGCCACGCCGCCGCCGTCGCTGATGTGGACGGCGTCCTCGGCGAACAGCGCGCGCAGCGTGTCCAGGCTCGGTTCCGCCATCGCGGCGACGAAGCGCTGCAGCATCCGGCGCTGGGCGCTCTGGTCCACGTTGAATCGCGGACGCCCTTCGCGCAGGCGCAGCTTCGCCCGATGCACGCGCTGGCGGCAGGCGTCCTCCGCGATCTCCAGGATCGCCGCCGCCTCGGCATGGCTGTAGTCGAACACCTCGCGGAGCAGGAAGGCCGCGCGCTCTTCCGGGCTCAGTCGTTCGAGCAGCAGCAGGAACGACAGCGTCAGCGATTCGCCGCGTTCGAGCGTGACATCCGGATGCTCGGCTTCCGGCACCAGCGGCTCGGGCAGCCACGGACCGGTGTAATGCGCGCGCTCGGCCTTGACGCGACGCAGGCGGTCCAGCGCCAGGCGCGTGGTCACGGTGACCAGCCAGGCTTCCGGATCGTCCAGCGTGGCGAGGTCCTGCGCATGCAGGCGCAACCAGGCGTCGTGCAGCACGTCCTCGGCGTCGGCGGGCGTGCCGAGCATGCGGTAAGCCAGGCCGAACAGGCGCGAGCGGTGTTGTTCGAACAGGGTGGTCTCGGGATCCATGGGCTTCTCCGTCGGGGCATGGCCAGGACGCGCGGCCGCGGGAAAACGTGACTGGCGAAGTGCGCTCATCTGGAATGCCGCACTGCCCGTTGCGTGGCCATGTTAGTGCGGCGCACCGCCCGTGCTTCCCCTGCCGCGTGAATGCGAATGCCCTCGCCGGTGCGATCTCGTCGAAGCTAACTCCTCGACCGGAACTCCATTGCACCGTGCAGCCAGCGATACAGCGCCGGCAGCACCAGCAGCGTCAGCAGGGTCGAGGAGATGATGCCGCCGATCACCACGGTCGCCAGCGGGCGTTGCACTTCCGAACCCGCACCCACGTTCAGCGCCATCGGCAGGAAGCCGAGCGAGGCGACCAGCGCGGTCATCAGCACGGGTCGCAGGCGCCCCAGAGCGCCATCGACGATAGCGGTTTCGAACGGGACGCCCTGTTCGCGCAGCTTGCGGACAAAGGCGATCATGACCAGGCCGTTCAGCACCGCGACACCGGACAAGGCGATGAAGCCCACCCCCGCGGAGATCGACAGCGGGAGGCCGCGCAGCGCCAGGGCGATCACGCCGCCGGTCAGGGCCAGCGGCACGCCGCTGAATACGATGACCGCATCCCTGGCCGAACCGAACACCCAGAACAGCAGCGCGAAGATGATGGCCAGGGTGACCGGGACCACGACCGACAGACGCTGGCTGGCCGAGATCAGCTGCTCGAACGTGCCGCCGTAGCCGAGCCAGTAGCCGGTGGGCATCTCGACCTCCGCGGCGATGCGCTGCCGGAGTTCGCCGACAAAGCCGCCCAGGTCCCGCCCGCGCACATTGGCCGTAACCACCACGCGGCGCTTGCCGTTCTCGCGGTTGATCTGGTTCGGACCGGTCCGGATCTCGATCCTGGCCACTTCGCGCAAAGGCACGGTGCGCGGCGTGCCGCTGGTCCATTGCGCGTCCTGGCTGGACTCATCGCGGTTGTCGTCGCCGCGCAGCGGAATGGGCAGGTCACCCAGAGCGGCCGGATCCTGGCGCAGCGCCTCGGGCAGACGCACCACGATATCGAAGCGGCGATCGCCTTCGAACAGCTGACCGGCCACTTCACCGCCGATTGCGGTGGCCACGGTGTCCTGCACATCGCCCGGGTTCAAACCGTAACGCGCCAGTGCCTGTCGATCGGGAACCACGCTCAGCAGCGGCAGCCCGGTGGCCTGTTCGGTTTCCACATCGGCCGCGCCCGGGATGGTCCGTGTGACGCGTTCGACCTGCTCGGCCAAGGCGACCAGCTGCTCAAGATCGTCGCCATGGACCTTCACCGCGACATCGGCTCGCACGCCCGAGATCAACTCGTTCATGCGCATCTGGATCGGCTGGGTGAACTCGTAGTTGTTACCGGGCAGCCGGCGCGCCACGGCTTCCAGTTCTTCGAGGAACTCGGCTTTGGTCTTGCGCGGGTCGGGCCAATCCTCGCGCGGCTTGAGCATGACGAAGGTGTCGGTGACCGAGGGCGGCATCGGATCATTGGCGATCTCGGCGGTGCCGATCTTGCTGAAGACCCGTTCGACCTCGGGCAGCCTGGCGAAGCCCTGCTCGAGTGCGGCCTGCATGGACACCGCCTGGCTCAGGCTGGTGCCCGGAATCCGCAACGCATGCACGGTGACGTCGCCTTCGTCCAGGCTCGGGATGAACTCGGTACCCAACCGCGTTGCGAACAAGGCGCAAATCACCACGAATGCCGCCGCGCCGGCGAGCACCGTCATTCGCCGCCGCAGGGCCCAGGCCAGCATCGGCGCATAGCGTCGCCTGGTCCACAGGATCAGCCTGTTTTCCCTCTCGGCGACGCGGCCGCCAAGGAAGGTGGCGACGGCGGCAGGCACGAAGGTCAGCGACAGCACCATCGCGCCGGCCAGCGCCAGCACCACGGTGATCGCCATCGGGTAGAACATCTTTCCCTCGATCCCGCTGAGCGCGAAGATCGGCAGATACACCGCCGTGATGATGCCGACGCCGAACAGGCTGGGGCGGATCACTTCGGTCGTGGCCACGGCGGTCAGGTCGAAGCGTTCCCCATCGTTCAACTCGCGCCCCAGCGCGTGCTGCGCCTCGCCGAACCGGCGCACGCAGTTCTCGATGATGATCACCGCGCCGTCGACGATCAGGCCGAAGTCCAGCGCGCCCAGACTCATCAGGTTGCCCGACACCCCGCCACGCACCATGCCGATAATGGTGAACAGCATCGACAGGGGGATCACCGCGGCGGTGATCAATGCGGCCCGGAAATTGCCCAGCAGCAGGAACAGCACCGCGATCACCAGCAAGGCGCCTTCGATCAGGTTCTTGCTGACCGTGCCGATGGTGCGGTCGACCAGTGCGGTGCGGTCGTACACCGGTTTGGCGCGCACGCCGGCAGGCAGGCTGGCGTTGGCCGCCTCGACCTTGGCTGCGGCCGCCTGCGATACCTCACGGCTGTTGGCGCCGACCAGCATGAACGCCGTGCCGAGCACGACCTCGCGACCGTCTTCGGTCGCCGCGCCCGTGCGTAGTTCGCGCCCTTCGCCCACCTGCGCAACGTCGCGCACGCGGATCGGCACGCCCTCGCGCCGGTCGAGCACGATGTCGCGAATGGCATCGAGATCGGTCACCTGGCCAGGGACCCGCACCAGGAACTGCTGTCCGTTGCGCTCGATGTAGCCGGCACCGATGTTCTGGTTGTTGGCCGCAACCGCGGCCACCACGTCGTGCAGGCTGAAGCCGAGTGCGACCAGGCGGGCCGGATCCGGAGTGATATGGATCTGGCGCGCGTAGCCGCCGATGGTGTTGACCTCGGTGACGCCCGGCGTATTGCGCAGCTGCGGCCGCACCACCCAGTCCTGCAGGGTCCGCAGGTCGGTGGCCGTCCACGGCTTGCCGTCTTTCCTGCGGGCCGCAGGGTCGGCTTCGACCGTGTACATGAAGATCTCGCCCAGACCGGTGGCGATCGGACCCAGTTGCGGCTCGAGATCGGCCGGCAGCTGCGATTTCACCTGCTGCAGCCGTTCGGCGACCTGCTGGCGGGCAAAGTACAGATCGGTGCCGTCCTCGAACGCCACGGTCACCTGCGAGAGCCCATAGCGCGACAGCGATCGGGTGTAGTCGATCCGGGGCAGACCGGCGAGCGCGGTCTCGATCGGATAGGTGACGCGTTGCTCTGCTTCCAGGGGCGAAAAGCCCGGCGCTTCGGTGTTGATCTGCACCTGGACGTTGGTGATGTCCGGGGTGGCGTCAATCGGCAGCCGCTGGAAGCTCCACACGCCCATCGCAACCAATGCCAGCGTCAGTGCCAGCATCAGCCAGCGGTGCGCGATGGCGAAGCGGATGATCCGCTCGAGGCCCGGGCGTGCGTGCTCACGGCCGGCGGCGGACATCGGTTCAGTGGTCATGCGAGGCACCGGACTTTTCGATGTCGGCCTTCACCAGGTAGCTCTGCTCGACCACGATCGGGTCGCCCGGCTTGATTCCGGAAAGAACCTCGGCCCGTTCGCCGTCGCGTTTGCCCAGTTCGACCGGGCGCACCTCGTAGGTGTTGCCGTTGCGGGTGAACACGACATCCCAATCGCGGAAGGTCTGCAGCGCGCTCAGCGGCACCACCACGCCGGCGGGTTGGCGGTCCACGGTGACCTTCGCCTTGACCGCCGATCCGGGCCGCCACAGGCCGTCGGCGTTGGCGATCGTTGCACGGGCCACCGTGCTCTGGCTCGCGGTCGCCGTACCCGGCAGAACGCGCTCCAGCGTGGTCTCGACGCTGACGCCATCGCTCATCCGCGTGATCGTGACCGGCACGCCCGGACGGATGTGCTGGGCATCGGCACCGAAGATATGCAGATCCACCCAAAGCGAGGACAGGTCGGCGATTTCGAACAAGGGCGCGCCCTCGCCCGCGACCGCGCCGACCGACGCGCTGCGCGCCAGCACGACACCGGAGATCGGTGCGCTGACCGTATACGTGGTGAGGCTCAGATTGCTCTCCACGCTCGCCAGCGCCTGGCCCGCACGCACCGGATCGCCGACGTTGGCGCGCAGACTGCGGATCGGTCCGGGGAAGCGCGCCATGACTTTCGCAACGCGCCCTTCGACCGGAGTCAGCAGCCCCTGCACCTCGTGTTCGTCGGCGATCACCCCGGGACCGGCGGGCTGAACGCGAATGCCGGAGGCGTGCGCCACGTCGGCCGCGATTTCGGTGCGACCTTCGTAACTCGGATATGCCCAGCGCAACGCCTTGCCGCCGATATTGGCCAGCACTTCCACGTCGAACGAATGCGGCTCACCGACGATGGTGCCGGCCATCAGGCTGCCGTCGGCCTGCGGCTTGAGGATGTGGTACTCGGCCACGTTGCCCAGGCGCCTGAGCCGCACCTGGACGGTGCCGGCACTGGCGGGCAGCGGCTTGTCGTCCCGGTACAGCCAGGCCTGGTACTTCGGCGGGGTGCCTTCCTCGGCGATGGCCAGCTCGACGGCATGACCCTCTTGCTCGAGCAAGCGGCCACCATGAGCGCCCTTTACGATTTCGTCTGCGGCATGCTCACCGTGATCGTCATGTCCGGCTTGTTCGGATGCGCCGCCGCAGGCGGTCAGCCACAGCGCCAGCGCCCAGGCGCTGATCAGTCGATGGGGTTTCACGGGGCGGTTCCTTGTATGGCGGGTACGGCTGGGTTCGCGACGAACGCCTCGCCCGTGAGCCGCTGGATTTCGATCAGGGCGCGCTGGGCATCCAGCGCAGCGTCGAGTTGTTGCTTGCGGGCGGTGGTGCATTCGGACTGCAGCTGCGCCCATTCCAGATAGCTGATGGCGCCGGCACGATAGGCGCGTTCGGCGGCGGCTTCGGCCTTGGCGAGCTTGGGCAGCACGTCGCCTTGCAGGCGCGTCACCTCGACCTGCGCCGTGCGGTACTGCCCATGGGCTACGGCCAGCGTCGAATACAGCGAAATCCCTTTCGACTCGCGCTCGATCTCCACTGCTGCCAGCTCCGCCTCGGCCGCGCGGATTCCGGGTTCGGCGCGGCCGCGGGCGCCCAAGGGGATCGAGACGCTTCCGATCAGGGCGAAGTCATCGGTTTCCCGCAAACGACGCACGCCGATCTGCCAATCCACATCGGCGGCCGCTTCGGTCCGGGCCAGCTGCAGGCGCGCTTCGCGGATGCGCTGTTCGCCAACGAACTGGGTGAGCTCCGGTGTGCGCTGCAGCAGCTCCGCCAGGACTGCGAATTCGGCCACCTCCGGCAACGCGAGCGGGTCGGCAGCCGCCGCTTCGAAGTCCGGGTTGCGCTCGCCCCACAACGCGGCCAGATGCTGACGCGCTGCGGCCCAGCGCTGGTCGGCGCGAGCAAGATCCAGTTCCGCCCGGGCCAGCGCGGCTTCGGCGGTCAGCACCACCGATTCGGGCGATGCACCGGCGTGCAATCGCTGGCGGGCGCCGCCCACGGTGCGCTGCCGCTGACCGATATCGAACTGGGCAATCTCGCGCTGTCGCTGCGCCGCCACGATGGCCAGGTAGCGGCGCGCGACCTCGGCCAGCAGGTCGAGACGACGCGCCTCGCGTTCGACCGCCAGCGCATCGATGCGGCTCTGCGCCAGGGTTCGCCGGGCATCGAGTTTGCCACCGCGCTCGAGCACCGAAGCGAGCGTCAGCGAAAGTTCCGCCTGCTCCAGGCCGCGGGCCTCACCGGTGCCGAAGGCGTTCTCGACGCTGGCGCCGGCCACCAGCGCAGGCCCTTGCGCGGCGCGGTCGCGTTCGGCCGACAGCACATCTTGACGACTGCCGATCAGGCGCAGGTCGGGATGGGAGTCGGCGACGCGCGCAAACGCATCGTCGAGGGTCAGGACATTTCGCGTCTGTGCCAGTGCGGACTCGCACAGCACAACCGACAGGGCAGCCATGGCCGCCAAACGCAACCACATGGGGACTTCTCCGACAGGACAACGAGATCGGCCGGCTACGCCGGCGACTGCGTCAGACCGCGATCGGAGGTCGGAACGGCACAGGGCACGCGATCGGCTTGAAATCGACCGACAGCGATGGCATCAGTGACGCGGTCATCGGAACCGCTGGCATCGCATCGAGTGATCGCATCACCGCCGCGGCATGGGCGCAGCAGTCGTTGCAATCGGCGAACGAGCAGCAGTCCTCACCGGTGGGCAGATCCGGCGCTGCGGCGACCCCAGCCTGCGAGGTCTCTACCAGGACGTGCGCAGCATCGCTAATCCCGCATTCGGCCGCGAGCACCGGCTTCACCAGCACGCCGGCCATCAACATGGCCAGCACGAGGAGTCGGAGTACGGAAGCAAGCGGGGCCACCAAAGACATGGTCGACAGGGTACCCGCGACGGGATCGCGACACAATTTCATGTACGCCCGCTCGATCAGCCCATGCGAGTGCGTACCAGGCGCCAGCAAATTGCGGCCCGAGCTCGTCGGCGAGACGATGACTTGCTCCGCCAGTTCATTCGACCCTGATAAACACCTGCCCGCGCCAGAAGATCTGGCCGGCGTCGGCATCGCAGCGCAGCGGCTCTGGCGCCTCCAGGATGTCGGTCGATGCGGCAAACACGCCTGGCTGTGCAGGCTCGAGCTCCAGCTGCAACGCGCCGACCTGAGCATTCAAGCCGGGTGCATCCTGGTACACCCGCATCGTTCCGTACAGCGGGTTGCCGAACTGGCCCGTGCAACGCTCGAGCGCTGCGGCATCCGGCTGCCAGGTCCATCCGCCCCATTGCGGATCGGCGCGGGCTTCTTCGGCGTTGCTACGACGCCCTGCTGCCTTGGCCTGGACCTTCGCCGGATAGGCTTCCAGCGCCTTGCGCAGACGTCGGTCCTCGTCGGGTTGTCCTGTCGCCAGGCCGATGAAGGACTTCAGCATCTCCAGCATCAGGCCTTCCATCGCGCTGTCGCTGTTGGCCATCAGCGACAACCCCGCCCGCGCCGTAGGCACCAGCACGGTCACGGACACCGCGCCGTTGTACGAACCCGGATGCAGGAGCGCCTGCTGGCCACGGTAGGTGCAGCTGTACCAGCCCAGGCTGTAGCCGTTGCAATCGATTTCCCCATCGGCAAGGTTCGACTCGGCGATCGGTCGCTGCGAACGTTGCAGCGCGGCGGTGGTAAACACGCCATTCGAATCGGCGGTGCCCAGGTTCAGCTGCATCCAGCGGGCCATCGCCCTGGGCGATGCCATCAGACCACCCGCGGCATGCATCAGGGCATCGGGTTTGGGCGGCAGCACGTGCCATTGCGCGCCATCCCACTGGTGATTCCAGGCCAGGTGCGCGGCGGGCACGGTGGAGGTGCGCGGTGAAATGCCCTCCAGCGCCAGTGGACGCAGCAGCGCGCTGTCGAGCCAGTCGCGCCAGTTGCGTCCGGTGCGGGCCTCCAGCGCCGCCCCATAGATCAGGTCGCCGATGTTGGCGTAACGGAAGCCCGCCTCGCGCGGCGTGACCTCACTCGCCAGCAACGCCGGATACTCGGCCGCGGGCACATCGCGAACGTAGGCGGTGACGACATTCAGCGTGCTGGTGGAAAGGCCTTCCTGGTGCGACAACAAGTCGGCCATCGTGATCCGGCGCGGGTCCGCGGGCGTTGGCAGGCGCAAATCCGGCCAGACGTCGGCCAGCGTCGTCGACAGGGGGAATTCGCCGCGCGCATCCAGCATCGCGCCCAGCAGCCCCATGAAGGATTTGGTCTGCGACGCGATGTAGAAGCGCGTATCCGCATCCGCCGCCACTGCGGCATTCGCGCGCGCGCTGCCACCCACGTGGATCCATGGGGTCGCATCGCCTTGCACGATGACGGCCGCCATCGCCGGCGCACTGCCCGGGACGCGCAGCACGGCATCCACCGCGTCCTGGATCGGCGCGCTCAATGCAGGCGCGACTTCGCCTGGCGCCACCGGCGCCGCCGCCGCGTGCGTGCCGGCCAGAGCGATGCCCGCGCCCAACGGCAGGAGCAGGAACCATGTGGACACGCCACGCTTGACGGGTTCGAACAAGACGACTCCTCAGGCATCGGGCACCATCGCCCATCCGTGCAGGAGATACATGGGCGGCCAACGCGGTTGCACATCCGGTTCACCGGTTTGCAGCCTGCGTCAGTCGGACATCGCTGGCGGCCTGGCGCCGGGGCGCGACGTCGGTCGTGCGAGCCGCCCTGCTCCCGGCTCAGCGGCCGCATCTTCCTCCCGACCGCCAACACCGCACGAACGGCGTCAACGCAACCGCGCGAGGCGCCGGAACGCGCTGCCAACCAGCTTCTTATGCGCGGACTTCTGGAACTGGAACGCGCGCAGGAAATCGCTTGCGCCGTACCCAGGCCTGGCTTCGAGCAATCGGCCGAAATTGCGCCGCGCAGCGGGTTCGTCGCCGGCGAGCACATCGCAGACCGCGGCCATTGCGGACATGTGGTAATGCGCGTTCGGCTGACGGACCGACAGCGCCATGAGTTCGGCTGCCTGATCGTAGTGGCCGTTCAATGCCAGGCTGAAGCCGCGCACGCCGATCATCGCGAAGCTCATCGGGTCGTAGGGACTCAAGCGCCGCGCCTTGTCCGCCATCTCGATGCTATGCACCGTATCGCCGGCTTGCATCAGCGCGAACCCCAGGGTGTACTGGCCCACGGCGAAACTGGGGTTGAGGGCCGTCGCCGCACTCAGTTCCGCAATGGACTCGCTCATCTCGCCGCGCAGCAGATGGGCCCTTCCGAGTGCCCAGTGCCCAAGCGGATCATGCGGGTTCAGCGACAGGGCCTGCTGGGCCAGCTCGAATGCGCGTTGAGTTTCCCCGTTGCGATCGGGCGATATCTCGAAGAACGCCCGTTGCCAATGCACGAACGACAGGCCGGCGAACGCCCGCGACGCATTGGGATCGAGCCTGGCCGACAGTTCGAAGAACCCCTTCGCCCGCTCGTAATCCTCGGGGGTAAAGCGATACATATGCCAGCAACCGCGATGGTAGGCGCTCCACGCGTCCAGGCTCGCCGGAGTCTCGAGCAGGGCCCGCTGCCGCTCCGCCAGCTCGATCTCCGTGGAGATCGCTCCGACGACCAGATCGGTGATCTCTTCCTGGGTCTCGAATACTGACTCGAGCCTGCGATGGAAATTCTCCGCCCAGATTTCCCTGCCCTCGAGCGCATCCGCCAGCGCCACGTTGATCCGCACCGTTGCACCGCGAATCCGCACATCGCCCTGCACGACATATCGAACCCCGAGCTTGCGCGCGACCTCGCGCACGTCGTGGGCGCCCGGTGCGAATCTCAGGGCCGAACCGCGAGCAATCACGAAGAACAGCCGGCTTCGCGCAATGCGGGTCATGATGTCGTGGGTCAGTCCACGCGCGAAGTGGCGATGCTCGGCGTCGCCATCGGCGTCGAAGGGGAGGACGACTATCGACGGCTGTGCCGGCAATGAAAGATCGATGTCCCCGGCCATGGTCGCGACACCCTCAGCAGGTCCCACGGCCGATGACAGCCGCGCCCCCGGATGTCGCCGAACCCTGACCGGCGGAACGAGCTGATATCCCTGTCCGCGAACGACGCGCAGGTAGCGTGGATTGCCCGCATCGTCGCCCAGTGCCCGCCGCAGCAGCAACACGCGCTGACCCAGCGTTTCGGGCGTCACCAGGCGTCCGCGCCAGACCCGCTCGGCGAGATCATCATGGGTCAGAAGCCCCGGCGCCGCGTCCACGAGGGCGAACAGCAGTTCGTAGGTCAGCTTCGGCAAAGCGATGCGCTCGGCGTCGCGAAAGAGAGCGCGCTCACGCGCATCGATCGTCAAGTCCGCGAACTCGAAGATCAGCTGCGAGAGGCCCGCGGTCTTCGCATCCGCCATCGTCCACCTCGAGCGTCGCCCAGGTGACGACGTCGCCAATTCAGACTACCCCATCCCCGGGGAATCTTCACGAAATATTGGGTCGGGCTTCATGCAGCCAGGCTTGCGCCGTGGAACGCTCGAAAGGCCAGAACGGCTTTGATCTTCGATCTACGGGAGGGAATGATGCAACTGAAATCCAACAACATAAGCCACGACGTGAAGCCGGGCCGAGGCCTGTCGCGGTTCGCACCGTTGCTGTGCTGCGCCCTGTTCTTGGGGCTGACCCAGGCCGCCCCAGCCAGGGCGACGGCAGGCGCGGGGGTCGTCTCCGAGGTGGTTGCGGTCGGCGACTTGCCGGTGGACATTCGCGCCAAGCTGAAAGCCGAAGAAGGGTTCGGCGACGGGACCGACGTAGCGCGCATCGCGGTGGTCAAGTTCACGATCGCGCCCAATGGCTACTTCGGCTGGCATCGCCACGGCGGCCCGGTGTGGGTCGCGGTCACGCAGGGGACGCTGACGCTGTATGACCCGGATGCGGCGGGCTGCCCCGGCACCTACTACACGGCTGGGAGTGCATTCCTCGACGCAGGTAGCCACGTGCATAACGCGCGCAACGAGGGCACGGAACCCGTGGTGGTATACGGCACTTTCATGCTGCCGGCGGGAGGGCTGGTACGCATCGACGCCCCCGACCCCGGCGGGTGCCCACTCTGAGGCAACCTCGCAAGGCGGGGTCTCGACCCTGCCCTGCGGTTGAAAGCCTGCCCTGTGCGCGCGAATCCTTTGCCCTCATGAGCGGCCCGACACCCGCGCCGAACGGACGGCAGCCCCATCACTTGCCCTGCCGCCCGCGGTGACGCCCGCGGTGACGCCCGGACCACGAGATGACCACAATCCAACGGATCTGCGGGATCGTGCTGATAGGTGTTGCCGGCCAGGCTGATGCGATCTGCACGCCCGGACAGTCTCGGGTTTGCTACGCCCACGGCCAGGTCGGAACACAGGTGTGCGGCAGCAACGGCATGTTTGGCGAATGCCGGGTCGCCAATCCTCCACCGCCTCCCCCACCTCCGCCGCCGCCCTTGCTGGGAGACGACG
The DNA here is from genome assembly GCF_022662495.1 of Lysobacter sp. M2-1. Taxonomy (GTDB): domain Bacteria; phylum Pseudomonadota; class Gammaproteobacteria; order Xanthomonadales; family Xanthomonadaceae; genus JAKPBU01. The sequence continues at coordinate 204,373 of NZ_JAKPBU010000005.1, read as the reverse complement.
ATCATGACGGGCTGGTCGACGCATACGAAGATCGGCTCCTGAACAAATTCGCGCCGCGGGTCTGGCTCAGCTATTACGAGAACCGTTGGCCCGTCAATGTTGATTGGCTGTTGTCACGCAGCAGAATGCGCTACAGCCACATTCGCTGCACCGATCACCAAATGCTCGCTTGGGGTGCGGTGACGCGCCACAACATCACCGAGCAATCGCACCGCAACGCGTACGACCCGGCCACCAGCTGGCCGTGGAACGCCTGCGATCACCACAGGCCCGTCAATCGATCGAACGGTTACACGGCCGAGCCCCGGAAGAGCTTCTTCCTGCAGTACCTCAATTCTGCGCACACGGGTTCGACGAGGCCTGGTGACTGGACGATCTATGGACATGTGTATCCGATTGCCAGCGAAAAGATCGTCATCCAGTACTGGCAGCTTTACTCGTACAACGATTCATTCGCCTCGGCCAACCACGAGGGCGATTGGGAATACACGGCCGTCGTCATCGATCACGCCGAGACGCCGAAGAACATCATCTTCTTCCGCCACGGCCATGCCCGCGAGGCCGCCATCAGCGCAGTGGAATGGGATGGCGATCACCACATCACCTATTCTTCAAAAGGTGGGCACGCACAATACCGGGGTGCGAGCGTCAGCGGATGCCTGGACGCAGATGCGCAGGGGTTTGCCGATACCTGTAGCGCGGGCACCGCTTGGAACACGTGGGAACCCGGCTTCGGCGGCATCGTCAACGTCGGCGAGAAATATTACCCGTTGAACGACGCCAACTGGCTGCGCTACAGCGGTCGGTGGGGAGAAATCGGCGCTGCCAGCGCCACCAGCGTCGACTTCACGTCGGGCCCGCAAGGTCCCGCCTATCAGCCCGGAAACTGGTTCTGGGGCAAATCGCCGTGAGGGACTGCTTCATTACCCGTTGCCGCTGATTGCCCGATTCTGTTGCCTAACCAGCACCTCAAGCCGTCCAGCGCCGGGGTGGTCACGCCAATCCACCCTGCGGCCTGACGCTTCATTGCCTCCATCCCCTTTTATTGCCTATTCTCCCGGGCAAGGACAAGACGTGGGCCAATCAGACAAGCGACCGAGCCTGATTCGAGATCGGGCAACAGCGCCGCGCCGCAGGCTCCCATCACAACAGGACTGACGCATGCATCCACGTTCCAGCCTCATCGCGCGATCGGGTCGCGGCATTCTCCTTTGCGCCGCACTGTTCACTGCCGGCGCCGCCGCGGCGGACACACCGGCTGAGAAGGAGGAATGGATCACACTCTTCAACGGCCGCGATCTCAGCGGATGGACCCCGAAGATCACGCATCACACGTTGGGGGACAACTTCGGAAACACGTTCCGGGTCGAAGATGGGCTGCTCAAGGTGCGTTACGACCAGTACAAGTCTTTTGACGGCAAGTTCGGGCACCTTTTCTACCAGGAGCCATATTCCTACTATCGTCTGGTGGTGGAATATCGCTTCGTCGGTGAGCAGGCGCCGGGCGGCCCCGGGGATTGGGCCTTGCGCAACAGCGGTGCGATGCTGCATTCCCAACCCCCGCGCACGATGGAGCGCGACCAGGACTTCCCCGTCTCCATCGAGGTGCAGTTTCTCGGCGGGTTGGGTGGCGGCAAGGCGCGCTCGACATTGAACCTGTGCACGCCGGGGACCGATGTCGTGTACCAGGGTTCGATCTATCCCGAGCATTGCCTGGAGTCGGCTTCCAAGACCTACGACGGCGACCAATGGGTGCGCGCCGAGATGCTCGTGCTCGGCAGCGGCCAGATCACGCATTTCGCCAACGGCGAAAAGGTGCTCGAGTATGCGTTGCCGCAATTTGGCGGCGGCACCGTGTCGAATTTCGATCCGGCGGCCAAGCCCGACGGAAAACTGATCGAAGGCGGCTACATCTCGCTGCAGAGCGAGTCGCATCCGGTCGACTTCCGCAAGGTGGAGCTGCTCAACCTGGCCGGCTGCATGGACCACAACGCGAGCAACTACAAGCGCTATTACGTCAAGTCCGTCCCGGAAAGCTGCGTCTACGCGAAAGGCTCGAAACCCGCACCGTAACCCCGCTTCGCGTCGTCTCCGTGCAGCCCGGCTCGCCGGGTCAATGAATCGCTCGCCGGGATCCGCTCCTGGCCTCGTCACCACCTACGGCGCAGGGGAGTGCCGTACCCGCATTGGAAGAACGATGGAGAAACCTGCCGCACGTCACCGATATCGCACCACGTCGCACCGGCACCGGTTCATCGTCGCAGCGGCCGCGCTCGTGATCTCCGCGCTGACTGGCGCGGCTACTCTGCATGCCCAGGAGAGCGATGCGACGCGACGCGCGAAGCATGCGGTCGACGAAGCCAATCCCCTGGTCGGCACGGCGCCGCTCGATCGGCGGGAGCTGATCGGCAACGCGCCACCGCCCGGCGAGCCGCTGTATTCGGGCATCACCTCGCCCGGCGCGCGCCTGCCCCATAGCTCGGTCGAGGCCGCGCCGGTCAATGTCAACGTAGAGCTCACCTATCCGACGGGCGTGGCGACGCCTTATCACTATCCCAATCCAACGATGATCGGCTTCACCGGCGGAGGCGGCCCATCCTATGGCGCCCGGGCCCAGCCCATCGTCATGCCGGTGGTCGGCGACTGGACGGTGCCGCCGGTCTATACCCAGGCCTGGTACGACAAGGCCGGCGAAATCGCCTCGCCCGGCTACTACTCGGTGTTCCTGGACACGTTCAAAACGCGGGTGGAGCTGACCGCGACGCAGTGGACCAGCCTGATGCGGTTCACCTTCCCGGCCACCGATCGGGCGCATGTGATCGTGAATCTTCCGGGCCGCGGCGGCGCGGTGGAGATCGTCGGCGACCGGATGATCCGCGGCGTGGCCACCGCACAGCGCGATCGCGAGGCGGTGGACGGCCGCTATTTCGTCGCGGAATTCTCCCGGCCGTTCACCGGCCATGGCACGTTCCGCAAGGCGCCCGGCGAAGCCCGCGGCTATGGCATCGGTGACAAGGACGTGGCGCCCGGTACCCGCAAGGTGGAAGGTAGCTTCGCCGGCGGCTATCTCGACTTCGCCACCCGCAACGGGGGGACGGTGCTCGTCAAGATCGCGCATGGCACGAGCTATGCCGACGCCGAGCGGCGCCTGCGCGAAGAGAATCCGGGCTGGGACTTCGACGCGGTACGCGGCAAGGCGCGCGCGGCCTGGGCGCAGCTGTTCGATCGCGTCGAAGTCAACGGAGGTACGTCGAAGCAACGCGAGATGTTCCATTCGACCCTGTTCCAGTCCTTCGCCAGCCCCCGGCTCATGGCGCGCAAGGGCGAACGGTTCGTCGACACCAATGGCCACCCTCGCGTCGCGGAGCACGATCGCTACGGGCCGGTGCCCTTCTGGGATACCGGCCGCAACCAGATCGTGCTGCTGATGCTGCTCGAACCGCGGATCGTGCAGGACATCATGCGCTCCGAGCTCGAGATGGCGCGCGAGCGCGGCTACATGAACACATCGTTCCATGCCGACAATGCCGTATTCCTGTACGGCGGCGCCTGGCACCGCGGCATTCCGTTCGATTACCGCGCGGCCTATGCCTACCTGCGCAAGAACGCGACCGACCCCAACGGCCCTCGCGATTACCTGGCCGAGTACCAGGACAATGGCTGGATCTCCGACATAGTCCCGAACGAAAATCCGAGCCCGCCCTATGCCGGCGGCAAGGCGGGCGCGGCCAAGACGCTCGAATACGCATGGGACGACCATGCGCTGGCCGACTATGCGCGACGGCTCGGCGAGCAGGACGACGCGGATCTGTTCCTCGGCCGCGCCGCGAACTATCGCAATGTGTTCGATCCCTCGGTCGGCTTCGTCCGCGGCAGGACCAAGGACGGCAAATGGATCGCGCCGTTCGATCCGGCCGAGCCCTATTACAACTTCATGATGAAGGAAGCCTCGGGCTGGTCGACGCTGTGGCTGGTGCCGCATGACGTGCAGGGACTGATCGGCCTGCTGGGCGGACGCGAGGCGTTCAACGCCAAGCTCGATGCCTTTTTCGGCACGCCCTACAACCCGAAGGGCATCTGTCGCGACTGCACCGGCATGGTGGGGCAGTACGTTCACGGCAACCAGCCCGACCAGCAGGCGCCGTATCTCTACGCCTGGAGCGGCCAGCCGTGGAAGACGCAGGCGCTGGTGCGCCGGATCCTCGCCGACATGTATGGCAGCGATGCGAGCGGCTACGGCTACGCCGGCATGGACGACCAGGGCGCGACGTCGTCCTGGTACGTGCTGAGCGCGATGGGCTTCTATCCCGTCGACCCCTCAAGCCCGTACTACATCCTCGGCAGTCCGATCTTCGACCAGGTGAGGCTGCGCATGGGCAACGGCAAGACCCTGGAGATCGTTGCGCGCGACAACTCGGCGCGAAACCTCTACATCCAGTCCGCGACGCTCAACGGCAAACCATGGAACAAGCCATGGTTCAGCCATTCCGACATCGTCAACGGCGCCAGGCTGGTGCTGACGATGGGTCCGAAACCGAACAGGGATTGGGGCAGCGCTCCGGACGACGCGCCGCCTTCGATGTCGCGGGCTACGCCGTGATGCGGGCGTCGGATCGGCAATCTCCTTTCTAGCCTCTCTCCGCTTTCACTCCGCGCCGCGTTCGAACAGCGGCGCGTGGATTCTGGCGAAGCTTTCAGCGGGAAGTTTGCTCACCTCGCGATCGTAGGTGAGCAGGCCATTCACCTCCCCCTCGACATCGCTCGTCTGCGTATACACCGCCGCGCTCAGGCCGAGTTCGCGGGCCTGGCGGATGACTTCCGCGTACTTGCGCCGGTAACGCTGCAGGTAGTCGTCGCGGTCTTTCGCGGTCTGGTAGCCCCAGTTGCGCTGGTCGGGAAACCACAGATGCCCCTCGACCGGCAGGCCGATGCCACCGAACTCGCCGAGGACGATGGCGCGACGACGGTTGTGCGCGGGAGCGTTGGGCACTTCCTCGTAGGTATGGATGTCGAAGATGTCCGATCCGGCATCGCCGGTGTCGAGCCAGCCGCTGGTCTTGTTCACCGTGCGGCTCGGATCCAGCGCCTTGACCATGTGACCGAGCCGCGTGGAGGCGTACTGGCCCCAGCCCTCGTTGTTCACCACCCAGGTGACGATCGAAGGGTGGTCGCGCAAGTCGCTGATCATGCGCAGCAGTTCGTACTCGAACTCGTCGGTGACCCGCGCCGGCATCAGCGCTTCATCGGACGCCTTCGGCCGCACGAACTGGTCGAGGCTGTCCTCTTCCTCGCCCGAGGGCATGTCCTGCCAGATCAGGATGCCCATCGTATCGGCGAGGTAGTAGTAATGCGCCGGCTCAATCTTGATGTGCTTGCGCAGCATGTTGAAACCGGCCTTCTTCAGGAAGTCGATTTCGTACGCGATCGCCTCCTCCGACGGCGGCGTCAGCAGGCCATCCGGCCACCAGCCCTGGTCCAGGGTGCCGTTCTGGAATACAGGCCGGTTGTTCAGCAGCAGCATCGGCTGCCCAGCCACCTTGCCTGGGCCTAGCGAACTCTTGCGCATCGCGAAATAGCTGCGCACCGCGTCGAGCGGGGCACCAGTGACCTGGGCCGTGCGATACGCCTCGGCTTCGGCCTTGGTGATCAGCGCCTCCTCGCGCGGGCCGTTCTCCAGATGCTGCAGCGGATCCGTCACCGCAACGAGCTCGACATCGAGATCGTAAAGATACGGATCATCGGGCGACCACAGCCGCGCATTGGGCACCGGTAGGCGTGCCCTCCGGTTGGCACGGACGATCGTGGAGGACACGGTCTTGCCGCCGACCTTCGCGGTAATACGCACGGCGTGCCCGTTGCCGGTGCTGCGGTTGAGTACCACATCCACATCCAGCGCGCCCGCGTCGATATCCGGCGTGACGTTCACGTCCTCGATGTGCAGGCTCGGCACGGGCTCCAGCCATACCGTCTGCCAGATGCCGCTGACCGGCGTGTACCAGATGCTCTTCGGAGTGAGCTGTTGCTTGCCGCGCGGTTGGGCGCCGGCCGAAGTCGGGTCTGTCACCTGGACAACGAGTTCGTTGTTGCCGGGCTTGAGGTAATCGGTGATGTCGAAGGCGAAGGTATCCGAACCGCCGCGATGCGAGCCGACCAGGCCACCGTTCACCAGGACGTGCGCCTCGAAATCGACGGCGCCAAAGTGCAGCATGATCCGCTCGCCCAACCAGTCCCCAGGGACGGCGAAACTGCGGCGATACCAGATGCGGTCTTCGGGCCCGACCTTCCGCGCCACGCCGGACAGCTTCGACTCGACCGCGAACGGCACCAGGATCCTGCCGTCCATGCGCGTGGGCCGGGGCTCGGCCTTGGGACGGATCGCGTAATCCCATTCGCCGTTGAGGTTGCGCCAGCGCTCGCGCCTCATCCCAGGTCGGGGATAGCTTTGCCACGCATTCTCCGGCGTCACCACACGCCCCCAGCGCGTCACCAGAGCGCTCGTATGGACAGCATCGTCCTGCGCCGGCAGGGCGACCTGCGACCAGGAGTAGCACGGCAACAGCGCCAGCACCGCAGACGCGAATGCGAGAGAGAGGCGAACCACCAGAGTTTTCACGATTCGGATCCTTCCTTTTGGGGGCCGGCCCGCGAAATCGCCGACCTCGCACTGGATTGCTGAAAAGCGCTCGATGCGTGCCGCCACCGTGGGCGCGATCCGAAACCGTAACAAAGGGCGCGGACGAAGTGGACCTTTCCCTCGCAGTCGTCTCTGGCCTTCCGAGCCGGAAGCCGCGCCCGAGCCATCGTTCGTCAGCTTGGCCAGGTTGGTCGCCCGCGATGCGGCAACCGGTCCACATGGAACGGTGGCGATTTCCACGATTTTCACGCATTGCGACTCGCATCAGGCGATCATTGCCATCGTTTTTGACCCAGGAGACCCCGATGAACCTCAAGCTCGCCCTGCTCACCGCGTCCTGCGCCCTCGCCCTGGCTGCCTGCGGCGACCGCAGCGCCGATACCGCGGCGGACACCGCCACTCCCGCTCCGCCCGACACCGCCGAGCCAGCACCGGCGCCGACGGAGCCCGCACCGGCCGCGGACGCCACCGCCACTACGCCGCCTCCTGCCGCAACGCCCGCACCAGCGAGCGGCGACAAGCCCGCTGCGGTGGTCACCGACTGCGCCACCGAGATCGAAGGCAACGACGCCATGCAGTACAACGTCGGCTCCATCACGGTCCCGGCGTCGTGCACCGAGTTCAAGATCACCCTCAAGCACACCGGCCAGCTGGCGGTGGAGGTGATGGGTCACAACGTGGTCATCAGCAAGGAAGCCGACGTGCAGGGCGTGGCGGGCGACGGCGTTTCCGCGGGCGTGGCCGGCGGCTACCTCAAGGCCGACGACGCGCGCGTGGTCGCGAAGACCGAGCTGATCGGCGGCGGCAAGACCACCTCGGTGAGCTTCCCGGTGAGCAAGATCAAGGACGGCGGCCCGTACACGTTCTTCTGCAGCTTCCCGGGGCACGCCGCGTTGATGCGCGGCACCATCAGCGTGCAATAAGCGCCGGGCCCGGACCCGCCCGGTTCGGCCGACGGGCGGTGTCCGACTGCGCAGCGGACAGGCGTTGACGGGGGTACAGCGTCGCGGGCTCGCAGTGCCCGCGTCCCCCAGCGCCGGAGGCTCCCATGCGCCCTGCCCTTATCCTCGCAGCCTCTCTGTTCCTCCCAACCCCGGCCTTCGCCGCATCGGTCGATGTTGTGATGTCCGGGCTCGACAACCCGCGCGGACTCGCTTTCGCGCCCGACGGTGCGCTGTACGTCACCGAAGCAGGGCGCGGCGGCGCCAGCCCCTGCATCAGCATGCGCGGCATCGCCGCCTGCTATGGACCGACCGGCGCGGTGAGCCGCCTGCATCGCGGCCGGCAGGAACGCGTGGTCGAAGGACTGCCCTCGATCGCCGACGCTGCCGGCACCGAAACCGGCGGACCCAACGACATCTCGTTCCAGGGCAACGTCGGCTACGTCACCATCGGCTTCGCCGGCGTGGCGCCGGCCATGCGCTCCGAATTCGGTGCAGCCGGTAAGGTCTTCGGCCACCTGCTACGACTCAATCCGGGTGGCACGTGGCAAGTTGTCGCCGACGTCTCTGCGCACGAGCAGGCGACCAACCCCGCCGGCGGCCCCATCGAAACCAATCCTTTCGCGGTACTCGCCGAGCCTGGCGCGCGTCTGGTCACCGATGCTGCGGGTAACTCCCTGCTGCGCGTGGCGGCCGATGGTTCGATCACCACCGTGGCCACGTTCCTCTCGCGGCCTTTCGCAGCCACCGACGCCGTGCCGACCGGATTCGCGCGTGGCCCCGATGGCGCGATCTACCTGGGCCAGCTGACCGGCGTCCCCTTTGCCGACGGCGCAGCCAACATCTTCCGCATCGCACCCGGCGAGTCACCGACGGTCTGGCAATCCGGGTTCAAGACCATCATCGACCTCGACTTCGCCGCGGACGGCAGCCTGTACGTGTTGCAGCACGCGACCGGCCCGCTGTTCTTCGCCGGGCCCGGCCAGGTGATCCGCATCGCGCCGGACGGAAGCCGCGCGGTCGTGTTCGGCGGGCTCGATCGGCCCACCAGCCTTGCAGTGGGGCCGGACGGCGCGTTGTACGTCGCCAACCGGGGCGTCACCGCCATGGCAGGCGAAGTGCTGCGAATCGTGCCGTAGGGGTTGCGGGCCGTCAGGGCTGAGGTTCGCCAGCGGCCCCACCGTTTCGGATCGGCGGCACGTGCGCGCTCCAAACCTTAACCAGTCAGCCTGGGTCCGGGACCCACCCGGTGTTCTGAGGTGCCGCGGAAAACAGGCAGGCCGTCGCTACACAGCGCTAACGCGACGGGTGGAAGCTGTGATGGCGCTCGCCCTCCAACGCGCGCATTGCAACGCGTGTTTGCGACGCCGGCCCGCCTCGGCGGTGCAACCTCCATACGAGGATGCTGTGATGAAACAGAAGACGCTAGTGGGTGCGCTTGGCATGAGCCTGGCGCTGACGTTCGTGGCCGGCGCCCTGCCGGTCGAATCCAATGCCGCCGGAGGCGCGGAGCGGGTGCTGATCAAGTACAGGGTCGGCAGCAAGGGACTCGTGCAGGCCGAACTCAAACGGTCCAATGCGCAGATCCATTACGCGTTCGACAATATCGGCGTGCTCGCGGCCACCGTGCCGGCGCAGGCCATGCGCGGGCTGCGCAACAATCCCCATGTTGAACTGGTCGAACCAGACCGGATCCGCACACCCGCGGCAGCCCCGGCCGGGCAGACCGTGCCCTACGGAATCGACATGGTGCAGGCACGGCGCGTGTGGGACGGCAATCGCGACGGCGCGATCGATCCGGGCGCGCCGACCGGCGAAGGCATCCTGACCTGCGTGGTCGACTCGGGCTTGTTCGCCGGGCACGAGGATTTCCAGGGCGTCAACGTCGTTGGTGGCTATCCGGGAGACTGGAACGTCGACAACTGCGGCCACGGCACCCACGTCGCCGGCACCGTTGCAGCAGCCAACAACAGCATCGGCGTGGTCGGCGTCACTCCGGGGAAGACGTCGCTGTACATCGTCAAGGTGTTCGGCAACGAGCGCCAGGCCAATTGCGCCTGGACCTACAGCTCGACGCTGATCAATGCCGCCAACCGTTGCCAGCAGGCCGGCGCGAAAGTGATCAACATGAGCCTGGGCGGCAGCGGCTACAGCCGCGGCGAAGACCTGGCATTCCGCGCGCTGGAAAGGGCCGGCGTGTTGAACGTCGCTGCGGCCGGCAACCATGGCTCCCCCACTACACCGACGGACGCTTACCACTACCCGGCTTCTTACAACAGCGTGGTGCAGGTGGCGGCGATCGACGATCGCCGGCGCCTGGCGGGATTCTCCGCGAAGAACGACCAGACCGAACTGGCGGCGCCGGGCGTCGCGGTGCTCAGCACCTATCCGCTCGGCCCGGCGGCACCGGTGGTTTCGGGTGGCGAATCCTACCCGGCGATCCCGATGGAGAACACCGAAGCCGCGATCGCGACCGCACCGCTGGTGAGCGGCGGCCTGTGCAATACACCGCTACCGGCCGGCAACACAAGTTGGCAGGGCAAGATGGTGCTGTGCCAGCGCGGTGCTGCCACCTTCGTGGCCAAGGCGGGCAACGTATTCCTCGGCGGCGGCGTCGCGGCGATCATCTACAACAACGTGGCGGGCGATCTCAACGGCACGCTCGGCGACGACCTGTCGATCATTCCGCCCATTCCGGTGGTCGGGGTGACCCAGGCCAGCGGCGAGGATCTGTTGGCATCGCATATCGGCCACGCCACCACGGTCGATTCGCGACTGCCGCTCAACTACCAGGGCTATGCATTGAACAGCGGCACCTCGATGGCGACGCCGCACGTGTCCGGCGTGGCGGCCCTGGTCTGGAGCGCCAATCCGTCCTGGACCAACAGCCAGGTCCGCGCGGCCCTGAACGTCACCGCCCGGGACCTGGGCGCGTCCGGCTACGACTCCAGTTTCGGCTGGGGCCTGGTACAGGCGGAGGATGCACTGGGCGAACTGCGGGGTGAGTAACGTTCGCGCGTAATTGCGACAAGGCCCGGCTTCGCGCCGGGCCCTGTCGTTCTGACCACGAACCCGCTAGGCGCATCTGCCGAAAGCGAAATGCGGTGTATGCGACGGATTGGCAGGAAAAGACAAATGAACCTCACCCCTAGCTCTGGGCTAGAAGCGCCGCCCATGCGCCGGCTGCTCAGCTTCCAATCCCATACGCCGCGCTAACGCACGGAAGCGCGGCCGTTGCGCAGGCGGTGTGGCACGGAATCGGGCGGGCCGAGGCTGAGTAGGTCTTCTGCAGACGCGGGACATCAAAGGGAACGGAGGCGATTAAGTAGCGCTTCGAGCTCGCTCGCTTAATCGCCTCCGTTCCCTTTGATTCCGTGCTCTGTGATCCCGCCCGCGCCACGACATTGGCCTTGCCACTTGGCTGGCCGCGTGGGGCCATGTCAACTTGGCATGGCTGCTGCAAATCTTTTCATTGGACCACCGGTCACTGTCAGCCCTAACCTGCCCCCATGACGCGGCCTTGCGCGTTTTCTGCTGCCGCTGTCGAACCGTCAGGGGTACAGGAGGGTCCATGCGTCAATCGAACTTTCTGCGACTTCTAGGTGTCCTGCTGCTCACCGGCAGCCTGTCCGTGGTTTCTGTCGCGGCAATCACCACGCCGCCATCGAACGATTTCCATCAATGGGCCGCCACGCCCCCGTTGGGCTGGAACAGCTGGGATGCCTTCGGCACCACGGTCACCGAAGCGCAGATCAAGCAGCAGGCCGACTTCATGGCCGCCAAGCTCAAGGCGCACGGCTGGCAGTACATCACGGTGGATATCCAGTGGTACCAGCCCACGTCCAAGGGTCACAGTTACGAGGAAGGCGCCAAGCTGGCCATGGACGGTTTCAGCCGCCTGGTGCCGGCGCCGGAGAAGTTTCCCTCGGCCGCTGGCGGCCAGGGCTTCAAGCCGCTGGCCGACTACGTGCACGGCAAGGGGCTGAAATTCGGCATCCACATGATGCGTGGCATTCCGCGCCAGGCGGTGAAGCAGAACACGCCGCTGCTGGGCACGCATCTGCGCGCCGCGGACATCGCCGATATCAACAGCATCTGCACCTGGAACCCGGACATGTACGGCGTGGACATGTCCAAACCGGGTGCACAGGCCTACTACGACTCGCTGATGCAGCAGTTGGCCGATTGGGGCGTGGACTTCGTCAAGGTCGACGATCTCAGCCGTCCGTACGATCAGAACCGGGCCGAAGTCGAGGCCATCCGCAAGGCGATCGACAAGACCGGCCGGCCCATCGTATTCAGCACATCGCCGGGCGAGACCGCCTTGTCCGCCGGCGCTCACGTCAACCGGCATGCCAACATGTGGCGGATCAGCGACGATTTCTGGGATCGCTGGGAACTGCTGCTGGCTCAGTTCAAGCGTCTGCATGACTGGACCCCGTACCGGATCGCCGGCGCCTGGCCGGATGCGGACATGTTGCCGCTGGGCATCGTCGAGTTCGATCGCCCTACCCGTTTCACCCGCGACGAGCAGATCACGCTGATGACCTTGTGGAGCATCGCGCGCTCGCCGCTGATCCATGGCGGCGATATGACCAGTACCGATCCGTTCACGCTGTCCTTGCTCACCAACGACGAGGTGCTCGCGGTCAACCAGCACAGCGCGCACAACCGCCAGCTGTTCCGCACCGACGACGGGCTGATCGCCTGGGTCGCCGATGCGGAAGACGGCAGAGCCAAGTACCTGGCGGTGTTCGATACCCGCGATGCCAGCGCCGCAGCCACCGGCAGTCGCCCGGTCCCGGTGGAACTGGCCGCGCTGGGACTGCAGGGGCAGGTGCAGGTTCGGGACCTGTGGAGCCACACGCCGCTGGAGCCGGTGAGCGGCACGTTCAAGCCGCAGGTCGCACCGCATGGCGCGCGACTGTTCCGTCTCACGCCCAGCGCTGACTGATTCGAAAGTACACGATATATGGAGTCCAGAATCATGCCCTTCTGGAAACACAGTCGCGGCAAAAAGTGGCTGGCTTTGATAACGTTAGGCGCGGTCGCGGTGAGCGTTCCAGCAACCGCACAGGTCAAGCCTGGCAATGCCGCCGGCGCGAACCCGATCATCCGCGATAAATTCACAGCCGATCCCGCTCCGCTGGTCATCGGCGATACGCTGTATTTGTATGTCGGCCACGACGAGGCGCAGCGCGACGAAATGTTCAACATGCGCGAGTGGCTGGTCTATTCGACCAGGGACATGAAGACATGGACCGAACATGCGCCGATCATGAACGTGAAGGATTTCAAATGGGCCAAGGCCGACGCGTGGGCATCGCAGGCGATCGAAAAGAATGGAAAATTCTATTTCTACGCCGCGGTCGAGCACGATGCCACGCATCCGGGCAAGGCCATCGCCGTGGCGGTCTCGGACGAGCCGACCGGCCCCTTCGTCGATGCCCGCGGTTCGGCACTGGTCACCAACGCGATGACGCCAAGGGGCACGCATAGCTGGGAAGACATCGATCCCACCGTGTTCACTGACGATGACGGCACCAGTTGGCTGGCCTGGGGTAACCGCCAGTGCTACATCGCGAAACTCAAACCCAACATGATCGAGATCGATGGGCCAATCCGCGAAATCACGCCGCCACACTTCGAAGAAGGTCCATGGTTGCACAAGCGTGGCAAGCTGTACTATCTGACTTATGCATCGCTGGACCGCAAGACGCAGCGCGACGAACACGTGTCCTACTCGACAGCGTCAAGCATCACCGGGCCATGGACGCACCGTGGTTTGCTGACGGGATCGGGCAAGTACAGTTTCACGATCCATCCGGGCATCGTCCAGTTCAAGGAGAACTGGTATCTGTTTTTGCATAACGCCACGCTGGCGATCGGCGACATGAATGGCGCGATCGGACGTCGGGCCGTGACCGTCGAGCACCTGCAATACAATCCGGACGGCACGATGAAGCCGGTCGTGCAGACTGAAGTCGGCGTGAGCATTCCGCGAGTGCGTTAGCCATGACGACGTTGCGGTCACCGCAGATCAATCGCTCATGAGCATCGACCACGCCAGCGGGCTCAGCCGGCGCAGCTTCGTCAAATCCCTGGCCTTGGCCGCAGCCGTGCCGAACTTTGCATTGGCCGGTCGTGCCGTCGATGCCGGTACCGATGTCACCCGTTTGTTCGCGCTTGCCGATGTCAGCCTCGGCGAGGGCGTGTTCGCCCACTCCCACGCGATCAACCGTCGCTACCTGGCCGCGTTGGCTGTCGACCGCCTGGTCGCGCCGTACCGGATCGAAGCGGCGTTGGCGCCGCGCGCGCCCAAGTATCCCAACTGGGAGTCGATGGGTCTGGAGGGGCATACGGCCGGCCACTACTTGTCGGCGCTGGCGCAGGAAGCGGCGCAGGGCGATGAGGAGATGCGCCAGCGCCTCGACTACATGGTGGCGGAACTGGCCGCGTGCCAGCAGGCCAATGGCGATGGCTACGTGGGCGCCGTGCCCAATGGCCGCGTGCTGTGGAACAGCGTCGCGGCAGGAACGGTCGATGCCAGTTCGTTCTCGCTGGGCGACGCCTGGGTGCCGTTCTACAACCTGCACAAGATGTTCGCCGGCCTGCGCGATGCCTGGTGGCATGCCGGCAACCCCCAGGCCCGGGAGGTCCTGATCGCATTCGTCGACTGGGCCGACCGCCTGGTGGCCGGACTCGACGAGCAGAAGATGCAGGCGCTGCTCGCCACCGAACATGGGGGCATGAACGAGGTGCTGGCCGACGTCTACGCCATCACCGGCGAGCGCCGCTATCTGGCCCTGGCACGACGGTTTTCCCACCACGCCCTGCTCGACCCGCTGCTACGCCGCGAGGACGCGCTGGACGGCCTGCACGCCAATACCCAGATCCCGAAAGTCGTCGGCTTCGCCCGCATCGGCGAACTGGACAACGACCAGGCCTGGATCGATGCGGCCGCCTACTTCTGGGAAACGGTCACCCGGCGCCGCAGCATCGCCTTCGGCGGCAACAGCGTGCGCGAGCATTTCAATCCTGTCGGCGACTTCAGCGCTATGGTGGGATCGCCGGAAGGGCCGGAAACCTGCAACAGCTACAACATGCTGCGGCTGAGTAGGCAGCTGTACCGGGTGGACCCGCAGCCGCGCTACGCGGACTTCTACGAGCGCACGCTGTTCAACCACATCCTCTCCAGCCAGCATCCGCAGCACGGCGGCCTGGTCTACTTCACCCCGATCCGTCCGCGCCACTACCGCGTCTATTCGCAGCCGCAGGAATGCTTCTGGTGTTGCGTGGGCACCGGCATCGAGAGCCACGGTCGCCATGGCGTCTTCGCCTATGCCCATGACGCGCACTCGCTGACCGTCAACCTGTACATGGCATCGCAACTGCAGTGGCGCGAGCGAGAACTGGTACTGCGCCAGGACACCCGCTTCCCGGACGAGGAAACGAGCCGGCTGTCCCTGCAGCTGCGCAAGCCGCAACGCTTCGGCCTGCGCCTGCGTCACCCGCACTGGTTGGAGGGACCGCTCAACGTACGCGTCAACGGCAAGCCATGGCCGCTGCGGTCCACGCCCTCGTCCTATGCCAGCATCGAACGCCTGTGGGCCAATGGAGATCTCGTCGAAATCGATCTTCCCATGCACACCCGCGCCGAAGGATTGCCGGACGGTTCGGACTACGTGGCGCTGATGCATGGCCCGATCGTGCTCGCCGCCCGCACCGGTACCGAAGGCCTGGACGGCCTGATCGCCGACGATGGCCGCGGCAGCCACGTCGCCCCGGGGCCGTTGCTGCCGTTGGACCGCGCGCCGATGCTGGTCGGCAATCGCGATGCGCTGGCGGCACAGGTCAGGCCGGTACCGGGACGCCCGCTCACCTTCGAGGCCGGCGGACTGATCCGGCCCGCCGCCTTCGGCGGGCTACGGCTGGAGCCGCTGTTCCGCGTGCACGACTCGCGCTACATCGTGTACTGGCGTACCGCCACTGCATCGGCCTACCCCGCCGTGGTCCGCCAGATCGAGGCCGCCGAACGCCAGCGACAGGCGCTGGAGGACCGCACCCTGGACCAGGTGATTCCGGGCGAACAGCAACCCGAGGTCGACCACCAGTACCAGGGCCCGGACAGCCGCACCGGTGTGCGTGTCGGGCGCCACTGGCGCGACACGGGAAAGTGGATGTCCTACCGGCTGCAGGCGCCGGACGGTACCGATTCGGCCACCGCCCTCGAGCTGCTGCTCACCTTCTATGGCGGAGACCACAACGAAGGCTTCGAGCTGCTGGCCGATGGACGCCGGCTGACGACGATCAGCCTGCAGGGCGACGCGAAGGACACGTTCGTCGAGCGCAGGATTTCCTTGCCTCTGGAGCTTGGTCGGGCGGCTGCCACCCGGGGAATCACCGTCAAACTGGTGGCCACCGGCGGGCGGCGAACCGGCGCCCTGTTCGGCCTGCGCCTGTTGCGTGCCGAGGCGAATGAAGACCCCGTGCCATCCGAGGGAGATTAGTTCCTGCGGTTCCCGGCGCGCACCCGCGTAGTGCGGACATGCCCGATCCATTCGGAGTACACAGCGTCGTGGTCTGGCGCCTGCCTTTCGCGCGTTCCCTACGGTCAGAGCGTCCGAAGAAGAATCAGGCGCGCATGCTGCCGGTATCCAGGTAACGCTGGTGCCAGGACAGGGCTTCGGGCAGCAGGTGCGGGGTGTGCTTGCCGCGGCTATCGCGGCAGGCGCGTTCGAAGTAGTCGGCCAGCATCGGCCGGTACTCGGGGTGCACGCAGTTGGCGATGACCACGCGGGCGCGCTGCTTGGGCGAGAGCCCGCGCAGGTCGGCCAGGCCCTGCTCGGTCACCACCACGCCCACGTCGTGCTCGGTGTGGTCGACGTGGCTGACCATCGGCACGATCGCCGAGACCGCACCACCCTTGGCCGTGCTGGGCGACAGGAAGCACGACAGGAAGCCGTTGCGGGCGAAGTCGCCGGAGCCACCGATGCCGCTGATGATGCTGGTGCCGGCGACGTGGGTGGAATTGACGTTGCCGTACAGGTCGGCCTCGACCATGCCGTTCATCGCGATGCAACCCAGGCGGCGGATCAGTTCGCCATGGTTGGCGATCCCCTGCGGGCGCAGCACGATGCGGCTGCGGTAGCGGTCGATGTTGCGCACGAACTCGTCCACGCTCGCCGGGCTGAGCGAGAACGATGTGGCCGACGCGACCTCGACGACGCCCTCGTCGATCAGCGCGAGCATTCCGTCCTGGATCACCTCGGTGAACGCAGTGAGTCCGCGGAAGCCCCCCTCGCGCAAGCCCGCGAGCACGGCGTTGGCGATGTTGCCCACGCCAGACTGCAGCGGCAGGAGCTTTTCGGAAAGGCGGCCGGCCCTGATCTCATGGCGGAAGAATTCCACCAGGTGTCCGGCGATGCGGCGCGACACGTCGTTGGGCGGATCGAAGTGGCCGATGCGGTCGGGCGCGTCGGTTTCCACCACCGCCACCACCTTGGCCGGATCCACGCGCAGGTAGGGCTCGCCGATGCGATCGCCCGGATGCAGCAGCGGGATCGGCTTGCGATGCGGCGGCAGCGCGGTGCCGTAGTAGATGTCGTGCATGCCATCCAGGCCCAGCGGCTGGCGATGGTTGACCTCCACGATGACGCGGTCGGCGAGATCCAGCCAGGTCTTGTTGTTGCCCACCGACGTGGACGGCAGCAGGCGGCCGTCGGACAGGATCGCGGTGGCCTCGATCACCGCCACGTCGATCGTGCCCAGGAATCCAAACGCCGCGTACTGCGCCACGTGGCCCAGGTGGATGTCCATGTACTCGATCTCGCCGCGGTTGATGCGCGCGCGCAGCTCCGGGTCGGACTGGTACGGCAGTCGGAAATCGATGCCGCCAGCGCGCGCCAGCGCTCCGTCCAGCTCCGGGGCGGTGGATGCACCGGTCAGCACGCGCAGGCGGAACGGCTCGCCGAGCTCATGCGCCGCGCCGATCCGCGCCGCCAGCGCCAGCGGTACCGCCTTCGGATAACCCGCGCCGGTGAAGCCGCTCATGCCCACGGTCATCCCCGGCCCGATCAGTGCCGCCGCTGACTCCGCGTCCATCCGCCTCGCCGCCAGGCCCGCGTGGGCGATGCGCTCGCTCATGGTCGTCGTCCGCTGCGTCCGTTCAGGCCTGGCCGAACACCGGCTCCAGCAGGCGGAAGCGGCCGGCATCGGCATCCAGCTCCACCCGGCCGCCGACGGGGACGATGAACTGCTCGCGGATGTGCCCGATCATCGCGCCGCGATAGGCGGGGATGCCCAGCGGCTTGATGTGGTCGTGGAAGATCTGGTCCAGCGTCAGCGAGCCGTAGCCGTCGCCCGGATCGCAATCGGTACACTCGCCGAAGATGAAGCCGGCGATCGCGTCCAGCGCGCCCATGAGCTTCAGCGTGGTGAGCATGCGGTCGATGCGGTATGGCGCCTCCGACACATCTTCCAGGAACAGGATCTTGCCCTTGAAGTCGGGCAGATAAGGCGACCCGGCCAGAGCCGTCAGCACCGCAAGGTTGCCCCCGATCAACTCGCCACGCGCCTTGCCGCCGGTGATGGTGAGGGTGCGGTTCTTGCGGGGTACCAGCTCGTCGCCGGCGTCGACGGTGTTCTGGTACTGCATCAGCTCGCGATCGAAGAACACGCGGCGGAACTGATCCACATTGAAGCGATTCCAGCTGCCGGCGCCGATGGGTCCATGAAAGGTCACCAGGCCGGTGCGCGCGTGGATGGCGCAGTGCAGCGCGGTGACGTCCGAGTAGCCCAGCAGCACCTTGGGATTCGCCCGGATGGCGTCGTAATCGAGCATCGGCAGCAGCCGCGCGGCGCCGGAGCCGCCGCGGACGCAGACAATGGCCTTGACCTGCCTGTCGGCGAACATCGCATTGAGATCGCCGGCGCGCCCGGCATCCCTACCCGCCAGATGCCCATAACGCGACGCGTAATGCTCGCCGGTCTTCACCTTGAAGCCCAGCGCCTGCATCGCCTCCTGGGTCAGCTGCAGGCTGAGGCGTTCGTCCGTGGCAGAAGACGGGCTCACCAGCGCAACGGTATCGCCTGGCGCGAGAGCCGCCGGCAGCAATCGCCGGCGCGGCGCCGCGATCGCGGCCGCACCGCCCATGAGCGGCAACAGGGTTGCCAGCGCCGCGCTTCCGATGAAGTTCCGCCTGTCCATGCCTTTGCCTGCCGACCGGAATGCGGAGCAGGTTAACGCAAGGATCAGGTACGCGTGGCGATCCGGCTCGAGCACGCAATGCCGTTTGACAATGCACGTGGCGCCTCCGAGCATGCGGGCCGGTCATGGAGCATCGCCATCATGTCTCGCTTCCTCGCGTTCTCCCTGCTGATCTTCTCGCTGGCGTGGTCGACGGCATCTACGGCCCGCGAAGCCGAAACGGCGCCGGCATCCGCAACCGCGGAAGCGATGCCGCCGCCCCCGGACTGGCTGGGCGCGCTGGATGCGCTGTACGACACGCGTGTGCGGGTGGCGGACCTGGAGGATCGGACGTTTTCGGCGGAACACTGGTGGGCCGTCGCCGGGCCGCTGGCGACCGCAGCGCGCGGCTTCCGGACCGAACAAGTCGGCCGCAGCGCGGAAGGCAGGCCCTTGCGCCACGTGTCATGGGGACGAGGCGGCAAGCGGGTGCTGCTGTGGTCGCAGATGCACGGCGACGAAAGCACGGCGTCGATGGCGCTGGCCGACCTGTTCCGCTTTCTCGGCGAGCATCCCGACCACCCCATCGTGCGGCGCCTGCGCAAGAGCACCGCCCTGCACTTTCTGCCGGTGATGAACCCGGACGGCGCGGTGCGCTTCCAGCGCCGCAACGCGCAGGGCATCGACGTCAACCGCGATGCGCGGGCGCTGGCCTCGCCGGAGGCGCGCGCGCTGCATGCGCTGCGCGAGCGCCTGAAGCCGGCATTCGGATTCAACTTGCACGACCAGCAGGTAGGATACCGTGCAGGCGGCTCCGGCAACGGCACCGCCATCGCGCTGCTGGCGCCGGCCTTCAACGAAGCCCGCGACGTGGATGCCAGCCGCGCTCGCGCCATCGAAGTCGCCGTGGCGATCCGCGCCGTGCTCGAGCCCTACATCGGCGGTCATATCGCCCGGTGGGACGACACCTTCAACCCGCGCGCCTTCGGCGACCTCACTGCCAGGGCCGGCGTGTCCACGGTGCTGATCGAATCGGGCGGCATCCAGGGCGATCCGCACAAGCAGCGCCTGCGCAAGCTCAACTTCCTCGCCCTGGTCGGCGCGCTCGACGCGATCGCCAGCGGCGCGCACGCGGGCCTGCCGCGCGCCCGCTACGACGAATTGCCCGAGAACGGCGAGGTCTGGCCGGACCTGCTGGTCGCGGGCGGTGCGCTGGCGCTGCCCGGGCAGCCGCAGGCCAGGGTGGACCTGCTCATCGACTTCGCACACCCGCTGCTCGAGCGCGGCGGCACCATCGCCGACATCGGCGACCTGGCCGACGTACGCGCACGCCGCACCATCGACGCCACCGGCCTGTACATCGTTCCGTTCGATCCGCCGGGTGCCGCCTTGCGCCAGAGCCCGAGGACACTCGCCTCCGACACGCCGGCCTATTTCCATCTCAGCCGCGACCCGCGGGGACGTGATGTCGTCTGGACGCTGGCCGGGGACGTGGATCCGACGAAGCCGGAGCCGGCGAGCGGGTACTGATGTCTGCCGTGCGAACCGTTGACCGTAGCTTCGCGCCGCGCACAGCCTCTGCGGAACAAACACGCACACGCGCGGCGCCCGCATTCATAAACATTGCCCCACCTGGTTAGAGAAGGAGACTCGGCATGGAACGTTTCACGGGCAGCTGCCTGTGCGGCAACGTCCGGATCGTGGCGTCGGGGCGCCCGTTCCGGGTCGGCCTGTGTCACTGTCTCGATTGCCGCAAGCATCACGGCGCGCTGTTTCACGCGTCTGCCGTGTTTCCCCAGGATGCAGTGACGATCGATGGCGAAACCCGCGATTACGCCGGGCGATTCTTCTGTCCCCGCTGCGGATCATCGGTGTTCGGGCGCAGCGCGGACGAGATCGAGATCAATCTGGGATCCCTGGATGCGCCCGACCAGCTGACGCCCACCTACGAGCTGTGGACCGTGCGCCGCGAGGCCTGGCTGCCGCCGTTTCCGCTTTCGAAACGCTACACGCGCAATCGCGACGCGACAGGGCGCTTCGAGCCGTAGACCCAGGGCTCGAGCACACGGCAACGGAGGCATTCAAGCCAAGCGCTGCACTGCGTTCGACTTATTGCCCTCTTCAGGCTTGCGCGGAGCGACAACGCCGAAAAGCCATTCTGGGACAGGAGCCGCAGCGCACAGCAGTGATCAGCTGCGACGATGACCGTCGTCACGCTGGTGGAAACTGAACAGAGGCGCTTCGACCTGCAGCCACCTGCGCCGCGTTCACGCGGTGAGGAGCTCACCCCAGTGATCATGGATGCAAGCGAAATTCGCCACGCGTGCGAAAACCGGAACGCGACATGCCTTATCTGTTGGCCGAACCCGACATGGACGGACTGGGCACCAAGGGGCGTCGTAGTTACGGGCTTGTTGTGGCTGCGGCCCCCGGCGAGACGCGAGACGGGGGGCATTCAGCGTACGCAAGACCGATGGTGTGGGTGCGCTATGCGGGAGCAAGCCGCAGGCGTTGAATATGATCGATCACCAGCCCACTTCGATCGAGGACGGTACTGGCCAGGGAACGCGCCCGCGCGCGTCGGGCCCCTATTCGAGGTTCGGTGTACATGCTGCGTGGGCGAACAGGCTGAGGGGGAATTTCCACCTCGCGATCGTCGTGCTGTTCGGCGCAATCACCGTGTTGGGCATTACGCCCTTCGCGATCTACCGGTTCGTCAACGGCCAGCCGCTAATCGCGGCAATCGACCTCATGATCGTGGCATGCATCGGCGCGGGCTCCATCTATGCCTGGCGCACGGGCCGCAGCAAGGGCTCGGCGATCTTCGTTGCAATCACCTATTCGATCGGCTGCATCGCGGTCGCGCATCTGGCCGGATTGTCTGGCCTGCTCTGGGTGTACCCGGTCCTGGTGGCCAACTTCCTGCTCGTGAGCCGCTGGCCGGCAGTAGGGATTTCCGCGATCGTGATCGTCGCCGTGGCCTTTGGCGATGCGGCGCTGACGACCGACGCGCAGATGCTCATGTTCGTCGTCACGTCGTTGGTGGTGAGCCTGTTCTCCTTTGTCTTCGCCTCCCGCTCGGAACTGCAGCATTCCCAGCTTGAAGCGCTCGCCTCGCGGGATCCGCTGACCGGCGCGAGCAACCGCCGTGGCATGGAAGCCATACTGGAGGCCGCGATGGTCTCCAGCGTACGCACCGGGAAGCCGCTCAGCCTGCTCATCTTCGATCTCGATCGCTTCAAGCAGATCAACGACGATTTCGGCCATGAAGCAGGCGACCAGGTACTGGTCCAGGTCGCCGATGTGGTGCGCGGCTCCACCCGCACGGACGATCGATTTTTCCGCCTCGGTGGCGAAGAATTCGGGTTGCTGCTCCCCGGCGCCGACGCCGCGACGCTATGGGGCATCGCCGAAAGCCTGCGCGAATCGGTGGAGAGCGAAGTCCAGTGCCACGGCCGAAACGTCACCATCTCGATTGGCGCTTCCCGTTTCCGTCCCGGCGAATCCGTCAGCGACTGGCTGTCCCGCACCGATGCCGCCATGTATCGCGCCAAGCGTTCCGGACGCAATCGCTCGGTGTTCGAGGATGATGTCAGGCTAGGCAGCGATGCCGCTGTCCCGGCGTTCCGGGCCGGACGGCCAACAGAGCAGGTCGAAAATGGGTAGCTCGGATACGCACAGCAGCTGATCCGCCGCGATGATTGCCTGCGCCGTCCATTCAACGATGGCTTACCAATACGGCGGTCACTGCGGCGGACGTACGGCCACCCAGTGACTGCTGCGTCCATCGGCGTGGTCGAGTATGAGTTGCTCCGGGTAGCTTTCGGCGATGCGCCACTGGGCCGCGCCCTCCAGCAGGCCGGTGACGGCGGTATCGGCTGCCATCAGCGCCTGGTCCTGGCAGGCCATGAGCGTGCTTTGCATTTCCAGCACGCGCAGCCGCCCGTCGCGCTCGATGCGATAACGCCCGCCGATGTGGTTGCAGCCGCCTTCCACGGCGACGCGATCGCCTTCGAAGACCAGCGCATGCACGGCGCGGCCGCCGGGCAGCACCGCAGCGATCGGCTGACCGCCGGCATCACGCGCGCCCTGCAGGGCCCATCGCCCGACCTGCGTGAGCGGGTTGGGACCAGCGGCTGGAGACCCCGGATCCGGCCCCATTCCGCCGGCGCATGCCGCCAGCAACAACAGCGAAAGTATTCCTGCAGAGCGAGGCATGGTCATGGCGCGGTACCGGATGGGTCTGGCCGCCAGCTTACGTCCGGACAGCAGCAGGTGGCAGCGTTGGCGTAGGGCGGGCTCAAGCCCGCCTTACACGGATTTCGAGTCCGCTGCGGTCGTGTTCACCATCCACGGCACGCCAAACCGGTCGACCAGGCTGCCGTAGCCCGGCGACCAGAAGGTTTCGGCGAAATCCATCACCACCGTGCCGCCTTCCTTGAGCGCATCGAACCAGCGGCGCGCCTGGTCGGCGTCGTCGGTATGCAGGGTGACGTCGAAGCCGTTCTTGGGCTTGTCGATATTGGGAGCCCACTCCTTGTCCATGTCCGCCCCCATCAAGGCCTGGTCGCCGACCTCGAGCCAGCAATGCATCAGCCAATACTTGTACTTCGGATCGGTCACCGGCATGTCCGGCGGCGCTTCGCTGTAGGGATGGGCGGCTGTGATCTTGCCGCCCAGGACTTTCGCGTAGAACTCGAACGCCTCGCGACACTGGCCGCGGAAGCTGAGACTGGTCACGATCTTCAAGACGAATCCTCCTTCGCGTTGTCAGGCAGGCCGGGCATCAGCCGAGCGCGTACGCGGCTTTCCGGCACCGCAGGCTGCCATAGCGGTGTTTAAAGCCGCATGACGAATCCGCGACGTGGCCCCGAGCCCCTACGTTCCGCCGGTATCCGGTCCGCGCACCTTCACCCCAGCTCACGTCATCCGCTAGGCGAATCCGACCCCAAAACCTGCGCCCAATTTGCGCTGCCAAGCCATGCGTAGCTGGGCGAAGGCCCGCCCTACAGGCCGATGCTGGCTCAGTCTTCGGCGAACAGCGGACGCATGAATGTCCGCTCATAGCGCAGTACGCAGCCAGATTCGTCGCGGATCCTGTCGGCGGCGAGGAACTCGGGATCATGGCCGAAGCGTGCGCGGTAGCGCTCGTAGCTCGCCAGGCTGTCGAAGCTGAAAAGCGCCAAGGCCTTGTCGCTGGCGCCTTCGCCCGGCAGGAAGTAACCGTGATGTCGCCCGCCATGCAGGTTCACCAGTCGCATCCATTCCCTGGAAAAGCGTTCGAACGCCTCGATCTTCGCAGGGTCGATGGTGTAGTGGACGACGCAGGTAATCATGGGTGTTTGCCGCTGGAATGAAATGCAGTCTAGCGCAGACGACCAGGCCCCTTGCAGCACAGGGCATTCAATCTCTGGAGGCAGCGCCCGAGTCGACTTCGACCAGGCGAAAGCGGGTCTTCAAGGGCCCCTCGACGTCACGATTGAGGTCGCGCGCCACGACTTCGACGGTGTATTCCCCCACTGCGCTCGCGCACCAAATGCAACCGCGAATACCGTCGCCGCGACGTGCGCGAACCAATTTCCAATACGTGACATATGAGCCGCCCTGCCCGGTCGTCGGAATCGTGCGGTGCAATGCCTTTCCTTTTGCGCCTGCGAATGCCTCGCCGCCGACTCCATGGTGAAAATGCACAAACCCTCACAGACAGCTTCGAATGCAACGAATGATCGCTTCAAAAACGTGCGGCGCGACAACGATCCATGAGCCCACCCTGGCATCTGGAATAAGGAGTACAGACAAATCGCGACGCCAACCCGCGTCGGCCGCCCAAAGGCAAACGCCAGGCATCAATTCCTTTCGTCTCCTTCGATGACCGGCTCTTCGTGGTGGACATGCGCTGCGCCGCGCCGGGTCAGGCGATCGGCGGACTCGACGAAATGGATGTAGTCCACGTACGCCGCGACATAGGCGCGTCCCGCCTCGACGTTGTCGCCGGCGCGTTGCCTGAGCTGCAGGGCGTGATCGAAGCGTGTCGCGATGCCGTCGGCGAGCCGCGTGGACAGTTCCTGCGACAAGTGGGCGACAGAGCCGGATTCAAGCGCGCGATCCGCGGCCGCGATACCCGGGTCCACCGCGCCTGCGGGCTTCAGCCCGGTGAATCCTTCACCCTCGCCGGCGCGATGCACCCGCACCAGGGTTTCGAAGAAATAGCGATCGGCCAGCTGCCGCGCCTCGTCTCCCTTGGCGCGCACCGCAAGCGCGGCGCGGAAGGCTTCGCGGATCTCGGCTTCCCCCGCCGGTTCCACCCACTTCAGCACGGGGGTCGGATCGCCGCGCTCCAGCGCCAATCGCGCGTCTCGGACCACGGGGCCGTCGAGCGCATCGCAATGAGCGCGCGCCTCACCCGCGCCGAGGGCCATCGCAGCGACCAGGGACAACAGCAACAGGCGTGGACCAGACATGACTCCTCCGCCGGCTGGCAACCAGATGGCCATGCCGGCGCTACGGATGCTGCCCGCTGCGACTCCCCACGACATTGATCTGGGTCAGGAAGAGCGACCGCCCTCTCGTGACATGGATGGCTGCAATGCAGCAACGTAAGCCGTGCCAGGTCGAAGGCCTCAGCCGCGAGTCATTTGACGACGAGCCTGAGATGCGCTCCGCTAACCGGGCGACGCCAGGCAAGACCTGACTGCCTCCATCCGATTCCCTGTGGTCACTTCCTCGCGGGATCGAGCGCTTCCGCCAGCGCATCCAATGTGGCCAGCCGATGCTGAAGCTCGGCGTCCGACAGCCTGCCCCGCTGGTGTTGCCACGCGAATCGGTCGCGGTATTGTTGCAGGGTGCTGGTGCGCGGGACGAGGTCGTGCACATTGCGCGGCATGGCGCGACGTGTTTCGATCTCGCCGAGGACCCGCTGCCACTCCGCATCGGGGATCAGGCGCGTATGGCCCTGGTCCGGCGCTACGGCGGCGGCGCGGACGTTGTGGAAACGGTACGCCGCGTAGCAGGCCGCACCGAGCCAGAGCCAGACGGACAGCTTGAGCCCCTGGCCGCTGGTGACGCTGAGGGCGGTCATCACGGTACCGAGCGCGACCCAGAGCAGACCGACATTGCGCAGCAGCAACGCCTTGCGAATACGGCCGGGCGCGGTGCGGTCGATTGCGGTGCGGCCGGACGATGGCGAGCGGTTACCGGCGTCGATCGCGACGCGGGCGTCCGGCGCCTCTTCGCCGAAGGCCGAGCCGATGTTGCCGGAGTTGTTCTGCTGCCTAGCTTCCAACCTGTTTCCCTCGGGACGATTCCTACCCTGTCGCGGCCACCCCGAAGCACGGGATGCCGGCGATCTCGCGTCGCGGGCCGTCTGACGCCCAGCTCCGGCGCGCGGACCTCCCAAAAAGGGACGCAAGAAAAATGCCAATGCCTTGAATGGCGACACGCACCAGGAACGCAGGGCGGGCCAGTTCGCCAGTTCCGACTTCGAACGCGACAGCGAGGGCCAGCGGCCTGCCGCCAAACAGCCTGGTCGATCCGCGAAGTTCCAGAAAATGTGTGCGCCGTGCAAAGCCGTTCGGTGCATGGTTCAACAGCCGCCGTTACGCTGTCAGTGGTCCGCCGGTTAGGGCGCGGTTACGATGCGGCAGGATGGCCCCTTGATGGCTGCCCGCAGCGCAACGCCGGGCTGCACCTGACAACGCAACGGCACTGCGCTTTGCCGGACCGCGGGCCGGCGAGCGGCTGATCAAGCCCGCCTCGCGCCAGGCGCGTCGGTGCGAGGTTCGCCTTCCATCCAGTCGCAGGGATGCGCGCCCCGCTCCACCCGCGTCAGAAAACGACGAACGCTGTCAGCCGGGTACCCGGCCTTGACCTGCGCCCATGGATCGGTGTCGGCATCGCCATCGAGAGGGCGAATTGCCTCCTTCCCGATTGATACCCGGACGCCCATGCCATCATGAAGCCGACCCCGCCAGCGGCCGGACGCATGACCGACGAGGACGAACTCAGGGCGCTGCACGAGCGCGCCTATGCGGCGATGGATCGCGGCGCGCTGGCCGAGGCATCGCGCGACTTCGACACCCTGCTCCAGCGCGAGCCCGGCGACGACGCCTACCATTACATGCGCGGGCTAGCGCACAAGTACATGCTGGACTGGCCGGTCTCGCTGCAGCACAACCTGCGCGCGATCGAACTGGCCGACGAGGAGAGCCAGGCCCAGCATTGGAACGCGGCCATCGCCGCCACGGCGCTCGGCGAGTGGGCGCAGGCGCGACGGCTATGGACCGCATGCGGCATCCGCGTTCCCGAAGGCGATGGCCCCATCGACGACGACTACGGTGTCGCCGTGGTGCGCCTGAATCCCTGGCACGCCGGCGAAACCGTGTTCATGCGGCGCATCGATCCGGTGCGCGCGCGGCTGCTTAACGTCCCGATGCCGGAGAGCGGGCATCGTTTCGGCGACATCGTGCTGCATGACGGCGCGGCCACCGGCCAACGTTTCGATGGTGAACACCAGGTGCCGGTGTTCAACGAACTGGTCCGCCTGGTCCCGTCGCAGTTCCAGACCTTCGTGGTGTTCGTCAGCTGCGACAGCCGCGAGGACCTGCAACCGCTATTGCGCGCCACTGCGCCTGGCCTGGGCTACGCGGAAGACTGGACGGACTCCGTGCGCTACTACTGCATGCGCTGCAGCTATGGCACCCCGCATCGGCACGACTACGACGACGCGGACGGCTGGCAAGTCGGCCGCAACCTGGGCATCGCCGCCCAGAGCCGCAAGTCGGTGGAGAAACTGCTCAGGGATTGGGCGGCCTCCGGACAGGATCGCCACATCGAAGGCATCGAAACCCGCGAAATCGAGGCACCGCCGCGCGAGGACGGGCATGTGTGGTGGCGAGGGCCGGAAGAGGATGAGGAAGCATCGGCCGCCTGAGCAAGGCCGATCGCCAGATTGATTTCTTCCGCCCTATCGAATTCGCGCCGTGGGCCCGGGCGCCTCGCGCGTCGGGGCATGGCCTCGCTCTATGGGAAGCGCTTGCCCCCTTCCGCTTTGATGGGTGCCTTGTTGCCTGGTTGCTGCGGCCCCTCGCACCCCTGCCCTCCGGTGGCGGCCGCGCGTGCGCGCGCGACGTAGTCGTTCACCAGCTTGCTGAGCTTGGGAAAGTCGTTGCGGTCGGTGACCGCGCCGGAGATCGTGCGACCCGATTCCGGTTCGCGCGCCACCAGCGTTCCCCAGAAGCCCGAATGGCCGAACGCCGCAGTGCCGTCAAGGTCGTACTCGAACACGCCGAGCCGGTACGGGCTCCCGCTGGGCAGCCCCTCGGCCGACTGCATCAGCGCCAGCGTTTCCGGGCGCTTGAAGACGCGCCCGCCGAGCAGCGCATCGAAGAACACTGCGACGTCGACCGGCGGCGCGACCAGGCCGCCGCCACCGTACAAGTCCATCGATGGATCCCAGCCGTAGGTGTCCAGTCCTTCGAACCGCTGGTGCGCACGCGCGCCGCCCACGGGAGATTCGTAGCGTTCCCAGTAGGTTCCCGGCGCGCCGAGCGCGTCGAGCCGCAGCTGCTCGCGTACCGCCTGCGCCAACGTCTGCGCGGTGATGCGCTCGATGATGGCTCCCAGCAGGATGTAGCCGGTGTCGGAATAGGCGAACTTCTCGCCAGGTGCGGCCACCGGATCGGTCCACTCGACCAGGTGATGCAGGTCGCCCTCGCGCGTCCAGCGGGTCTGTGGATCGGCCTTGAGCGTGGCGACGAACTGCGGCGCCTGCGCGTGATCGGCCAGGCCGCCGGTGTGGCTGAGAAGATGGCGCACCGTGATGGCCTCGGTCTTGTAGCCGTCGCTCTGCAGCAGCTTTATCCAGTCGTCAGGCAGATAGCGGCCGATTGGCGCCTGCAGATCGAGGCGTCCATCTTCGTGCAGCCTCAGGGCGGTCGCGGCGACATAAGTCTTGGTGATGCTGGCCAGGCGGAAGCCTTCGTCTCCGCGCAGACCCGCGCCCGCCGCCATGCTGTCCAGAACGCGCGTATCGCGGCTGCCGTCGGGCGCTAGCGTGGCGATCGAGATCTGTCCGGCCCCGTCGCTAAAGGCATGCGCCTGCAACGCCCGGTCGAGGCAGGCATCCGCGGCGCTGGCCGTGGATGCGAGCACGGCAAGGAGCGCGGCGAGCACACAACGCTGCATATCGATATCCCAGGGCGGAAAGCGCGCATTTTCGTCACCGCAGCCGCGCCGGGAATCTGGCATTGGTCACGGGGAATGCAGGAAGCGGCAGCAGAGTGGGACTTCCTGCGTCGGGGCGTAGCAGGAATGGCGATGGCTCGCAGTGTCGAGGCGGCGCAATCCGGCCCCGGCGAGCGCGCGCGCAGGGCGGCGTAGGGCGGGCTCACGCCCGCCTTCTACGAGTTCTTCGCACCCCCAGCCTTGCGCCTCGCGGCCAGACCACGCCCCATTTTCCCCAGAAGCCGGATGGCCGAGGAAGCCAGGAAACGCCGTGAATAAAAGTCGACGCCGACACGTTTATTGCGACCCGCGTTTTTTGCCAACGAACGCAACGCCTGGACCCAGATCGAAGGAGGCCGCCATGAAGCGCTACGCCCACGGTTTCCTCGCTTGCATGACGGGTTGGATCATCGCCGCTACTCCCGCCGCGGCGCACAACGAGTCCATCCACCAGGCGATGACGGATCTCTCCTGGCAGATGATGCGATTCGTCGAACAGACGGGCACCGCGCGGATCAGCGAAACCGACCCCGAATTCATCGCATTCCTGGAGCGGGTCAAGACGACGCCCCACAAGTACCTCACCCGCCCTTCGCAACTGCACGAGCTGGTTGCGGCGGACAGCAGCGGTTGCGCGCCACCGCTGCAGAACTGGAACACCAGCCTGGGCGGCCTGCGGGCAGCGCCGAAGTGGGACTTCTACAAGTGGAAGCAATGCGGCTCGCACAACGCGGACTGGGAAGCGAGCCTGGCCGGCGTCGCCCCGGACGATTTCATCGGCGCCGCGCTCGGGTTCTGGGCCGGATCGCCCGACGGCGCCTATGACGACACGCATCTGTGGTTCCGCCCGTCCAACGCGCTCGGCCTGGGCGCCGTACGCGAGGTGGCGAACGAAGCCACCGAAGACGCGCTCACCGTCGCGCTCGTCCCCATTGTGTGCCTGATCGACTGGTTGTTCGGCGACGGCGAGGATTGCGTCAAGGACTCGAAGAAGATCGCCGACACGGTCGATGTCACCGAGGAGATCGACGGCTGGATCCCGGGCATCGGCGACGTGCACGGGGAATCGTGGGTCGGTGTCTGGCATTTCATCGACATGAACGACGGCGCGTCGAACGAGTACGACGAGCGCCAGGGAAAACTCTGGGACGAAGCTGGCGTTCCGGGCGCGCCGATGGACGCGCTGGAGCTGGTTCTGATGGCCGGCTTCGACGCCGCGGGGCTGTCGGTCAACTTCAGCGACAGCCAGGGCATCGGCAAGTACACCGTCGACAACGCGAACGACGGCGTGCAGGACACCATCCGCCGCGACCAGGCGAAGTGGCAATTCACCTCGATCGCCCACACCCCGTTCGAGCCCGTCAACAACCTGGCGTGGCATGGCTGGTCGCGGTTCCATTCCGACAGCGCGCATCCGGTCAGCATGCTGGCGTGGCCGCTGCACGCGATCGGGGACTCCATCGCACCGATGCACGTGGTCGGCACGTCGGCCTGGGGGCACCGGCCATTCGAGGATTCCCAGGAGCGGATCTGGCCGGGCATCTGGAACTTCCGGAAGACCGACGTGCAAACCCAGCTGCCGGCGATAGAGCGCACCATGCGGCGCGCGTTCGAGTGGTGGAAAGTGATCGAGGGCTGGCGCGCCTCGCACGGCAATACCAAGGACATTCCGATCCGCCAGCTCATCCGCGAACTCGCCGCACGCACGCACGCCTACTCCATGCAGCAGCATGCCGCCACGCTCGGAGACTGGCCGTTCTCGCCGGCGGCCTCCACCACCTACCTGGTGGCCGAGAACGACTCCATCCAGGCCTACGCCGATACCGATGGCGCCGCCGAGAAGGTGCGCCCGCTCTATGAAGACGGCATGGGCATGACCATCGCGGTCCTGGTCGCCGCCGGGGAGCATTTCGAATGAAGCGCTTGGCCATCGCCGCCCTGCTGGTCCTGCTCGCGCTGCTCAGCGCCTGGCTCGTGTCGAAGTGCCGACACGAGTCGCCTGCACCACCACCACCACCCACGACCGGCGCCGAATGCCACCAGCGCGCAGAGGAACGGGTCGCCGCGTGGAAGGCAGAAGGAATCGAACAGGCGAAGATCGAGGTGCTGTACCAGGCCGAACTCGCGAAGTGCAGCGGCATGACCGATGCGTGCGCCGGGTTCGTCGGCGCCGCAAACGTGGATCTCGCGTGGCTGGGCCGCGCCGTGCTGAGCGGGTCGATGCAGCCGGCCGAGTACCTTGGCCGGGTAAAGGACCGAACGCGCAAGCTGCGCGAGAGCCGCAGGACGCCGGCGATCTGCGACGCCTACGCCGCGGGCGATGCCGACGGCGACCTGGTGCCGGATGCCGACGACGCGTGCCCGGATACACCGAGCCTCGAACGCACGGACGCGAAGGGTTGCCCGGATGCCGCCCCGCTGCCGCCCGCGCCATCCGCCGCGGACGTGGACAAGGCCGCGAAGGCGCTGGACATCCCCGTGAGCAGGGCCTGCGTCGATGCCCCGCGCCCGGGGCCGGCGAGCGTGACCAAGGCCGGCCTGAGCCCCGATGGGCAGTCGTACCTGCTGGTCGTGACGCGCGCGCCCAATGCAACGGCCGGATGCGAAGTGTTCTACCAGGTCGGCATCCGCATGCGGAACAAGTCGTTCTTCCTGCAGATGAATTCCAATACGGTCTACACCCGGGTATTTCGCGAGCGCCAGGCGATCACCGGCCCACTCGCACAGCCGGGCGCGATGACCTTCGAGCTGCGCAAGGCCGATGCGACGGTGCCCTGGCGGGACCTGACGTTCCGGGCCATCGAACCCGGCGACATCTCGCAGCGCTATTTCCGCGTCAGGACCGTCAACGGGAATGGGTTGACCAATGGGTGGACAGCGGAGACGCGGCTGGCGCCGAGCGTGTTCCCATGAGCCCGACAGCACAGCCAGAACTGTCGGGTGAGTTGTCGGGCACGCTGTAGGGCGGGCTCAAGCCCGCCGCGCACAGTGCGCAGACCCATCCCCGACATCAGATTGAATTCCTCAACCCCGGATACGCCCGCGCAGGCTGTCGGCGTCGTGCGGACCGGGATCGGCGATCAGCGCACGCGCAACATCGACCTGGCCCCAGGTGTTCCACAGCAGCACACCGCGCAAGCGGCCGTCATCCAGGTAGTAGACGACGCCCTGCCGGTTGGGGACGACCCAGTCTTCGGCGATGTCCAGGCGCGAGTCCAGCCTGCCGACGGCTTCGTAGCCGAGCTCGAACAGGTCGGAGTAGAAGAACGGCAGTTCGACATAGGGTTGCGGCTGGCCTGCCATCGCCAGGCCCGCATGATGGCCGGTGGCGATGGCCGCGTTCTCGTGCTCCACGCGCAATCGGCCCAGCGCCGGGCTGGGGAAGCTGGCGACGTCGCCGGCGGCGAAGATGTCCGGCACGCCGGTGCGCAGGTATTCGTCGACGTGGATGCCGTTGTCCACGACGGCGCCGACGGCTTCGGCCAACCTGGTATCCGGCACGATCCCCAGGCCGGCGACCACGGCGTCGGCTTCGAGCATGCTGCCGTCGTCCAGCGTCAGCGCGACGCGCGCACCGCGCTGTTCGCCACCGGCGGCGCGGCGCCCGGGTCGCATGTCGATGCCGTGCTCGCGGTAGTAGTCATCGAGGAAGCGGCTGAGGCCGGCGGGATACACGCGCGCGCCCAGCGCGTCCTCGGGGAAAACCATCGTCACCCGGCAACCGTTCGCGGCGAGCGCGGCGGCGATCTCGCAACCGATGAAGCCCCCGCCCACGACCGCGACCTGCGCGCCTGGCTGCGCCAGTTCGCGCAGGCGTCGGTAGTCGTCGATGCCGCGATAGGCGAGCACTCGGTCGCCCTCAAAAAGCAGGCGCCGCGGCGCGCCTCCGGTGGCGAGCAGCAGCTTGCGGTAGCGGTAGGTATCGCCGTGGTCGTCGGTAACCGTATGTGCCCCGGCGTCGATGCCCACCGCGCGACGGCCAAGATGCAGGCTGGCGCCGCTCTTGCCGACCGGGCGCCAGATGCTGTCCTCGGCGGCGTCCTTCCACAGGGCCTTGGTGAGCGGCGGACGGTCATAGGGCGGATGGTGTTCCGCGCCGATCATGCCGATGGCGGCGGCCGGATCGGTGTCGTGGATCGCCTGCGCGGCGGCTTCACCGCACATGCCCGCGCCGATGATGAGGTGGTCGTATTCGTGGCGCATGCGTTGTTCCTCCGGCTGGCCAAACCGACGCCGCGGGATTGTCGCGCAGCGCGTGCGACGCTGCCGTCACGCGACCTTGCCCCCGATTCCAGCGCTTTAGGGCGGACCGTAGGGTGGGCTCAAGCCCGCCTGACATGGGCTGCTCGTCGCCTCGAAGCTTCCATTGCCTCGGCCCCTTTGGTTCCAGGTATCAGGCAATGCTGCGTCACACCACCCACGCCATCATCGAAGGCGGGCTAGGGCCCGCCCTACGTCGCCGCCCTGTGCAAGACTCTGCGTCTCCCCGTCACGCGAGCGTGCCCATGGCGCTGCCGTCGTCGTTGTCCGAGCCCGTGCTGCTGCTCGACGAGGCCCGCGTCCGTCGCAACCTGAGGCGCATGGCCGAGCGTGCCGCTGCTGCGGGGGTTCGCGTGCGTCCGCATTTCAAGACGCACCAGAGCCATGCGGTCGGGCGTTGGTGCCGCGCGCTCGGGGTCGAGGCGATCACCGTCTCCTCGCTGGCCATGGCGGAATATTTCGCCGCCGACGGCTGGCGCGATATCACCCTGGCCTTTCCCTTCCATCCCGGCATGCGCGATCGGGTCGAGGCGCTGGCCGGGCGCGTCGCCTTCGGGATCGTGCTGGCCGATCCGCTGGCGCTGGACGGCATGCGCTTCTCCGCGCGGGTGGACGCGTGGCTGAAGATCGATGTCGGCAGCCATCGCACCGGCTTCGCGCCCGAGGATCCTGACGGCCTGCGCGCCCTGGCCGCGACGCTGGTCGGACGCGACGATATCCGTCTGCGCGGCCTGCTCGCCCATGCCGGCCATAGCTACGATGCGCGCGGCGCCGAAGCGATCACCGTCGTGCGCGACGACACCTTGGCGCTGCTCGGCCGCCTGCGCGAGGAACTCGCCTCCATCTCCGGCCCGCTGGAGCTTTCGGTGGGAGATACGCCCACTTGCTCCACAGCCGATGCTTTTCCGGGAGTGGACGAGATCCGTCCGGGCAACTATGTCTTCTACGATCTCTCGCAGTGGCAAATCGGCGCCTGCGGCGTGGACGATATCGCCGTGGCCATGGCCTGCCCCGTGGCGGCGCGCCACCCGGCGCGCGGCCAGCTGGTGGTGCATGGCGGCGCGGTGCATTTCTCCAAGGACGCCATGCAACTCGACGGGCAGCGCGTCTTCGGCCTGGCGGTGGACGCCACGCCCGATGGCTGGGGCGCGCTCCGTCCCGAGATCCGTCTGGTCGGGTTATCGCAGGAGCACGGCATCGTCGCCGCGCCTGCCGATGTCATCGCCCGTCTTCGCCCCGGCGACACACTGCTGTTCCTGCCGGTGCATTCGTGCCTGACCGCAGACGCCATGGGGCGCTATGTCAGCTTGACGGGCGAATCCATCGAAATGATGGGATAGAACCGTAAGGCGGGCGTAGCTGGCGTGGGGCGTGCTCAAGCCGCCTTCCGCGGGTCCGTAGAAACCATCAGGGGCGATGCGATGGCGGCGACAAGGTGGCACGCCGTAGGTCGACCGTACGTGGCCGATGTCGCAGGCCGCGCGGCGTCGGGGATGTGGTCCCGACCCACACAGAAGCGCGCGTCCTGTGTAGGAGCGCTTCTCACGCGCGACCGGAAAACCGGGCGTGCGAGTCGCGCCTGAGAGGCGCTCCTACAGGGATGGCGAAACCCATCAGGCGCATTCGCTTCTGACGAGGAAAGCGGCGCGCCGTAAGTCGGCCCTACGTGGCGACGCCCTCGTCATTCCCGACCCGTTTCCCCTGCATCCGCAGCCTCATCCTTCACGAACCCGATGGCATCCAGCGCGGGTTTGATCTCTGGGTTGGCCATGAACAGATTCCAGAGCATCCCCGTGCGGTGGTTCTCGATCATCACCGTGATCGGCGCCTGGTTCAGCGCCATGTACACCTCGTCGTACCAGTTCTGGGTTTCGTTGAAGCCGTCGTGGAAGCCGTAGATGCCCCAGACCTTGGCGCCGAGATCGCGGTAGTAATGCTTCAGCGCGGCCAGCGATTCCTGCGGCGTGTACGGCATCGACGCGAGCGATGCCATCACGTTGATCGTGCCGTTGTCGTCGCGCGGCTGCGGCCGGCCGCCGCCGGTATTGATGCCGGCCGACAGGCCCCAGGTGTCCGGACCGTAGCCCTTGAAGCCGCGCGGATTCTCGATGGCATAGGCGTGGCTGATCAGCGCGATCGCACGGTTGTTCCGGAAATAGTTCGTGTAGCGGTCGCGGATGCCGCGCGGATCGAAACCGAAGAAGGAGAAGTGGGTGAAGAACAGATCCGAACCATTGCCGACTCCGACATCCAGCTTGTGGCCGTACCAGCTGCCACCGTTCGTGTAGCGGTTGCCGACCGTGGTGCGGCTCCAGTTCTGGCGATACTGGATATGGCGCTCGGAGGTTCCGGCCCAGCCGGTGTGGTAGAGCTCCGCCGGCACCGGATGGGTCGGCGATGCGATGGCCAGCAGGTAGACGATCATCGTCTCGTTCCAGCCAATGAGAGGGTGATTGATGTGGAAGCCGTAGTCCGGCGACCAGTGCCAGTACAGGACATCGCTGTCGGGCGTCTGCCGGTACCAGGCCCAATCGACCTCGCGCCATAGCCGCGTGACGGTGTCGCGGATTTCGCGCTCCACCGGTGTGTCGCCGTCGAAATAACGGCGAGCCGCCAGCAGGCCCTGGATCATGAAGGCCGTCTCGACCAGATCGCCGCCGTTGTCGTACTTGCCGAAAAACGGCACCGCCTTGCCCGTGTCGCCGTCCAGGAAATGCGGCCACACCCCGCGGAATCTGTCCGCGCGCTCGAGGAACCGCACGATCTTCAGGATGCGCTCGGCCACCGCATCGCGCGTCGCGAACCCGCGTTCGGCGCCGACCAGCATGGCCATCACCCCGAAGCCGCTGCCGCCCAACGCCAGCAGGTTCGCATCGCCGGGGAGCACCTCGGGCGCCAGCCCGGCGACCGGGTGCCCGGCTTCCCAGTAATAACGGAACGACGCTTCCTGCACCATCGTCATGAGCTCGTCGTCGGTGAACGCGCGCGTGCTCGCGGCGGTGGAGACCGGCGACGGCGCCGACTCATTGCCCGCCAGATCCAGCGCGGTGACGCGATAGAACGCGGTGCGCGGCGGCGCGCCGACGAAATCGGTGAAACGTGCGCGCGAGCCTTGCTGCGTGCCAACCGGTTCGAAGGTCTTCCCGTCCGAAGAACGATAGATGCGATACGCCAGCAGATCGTCCGCGGCAGCCGGTGTCCAGCTCACGTCGAAGTGCCGCTCGTACCCACGCACCGTAATCGCCCCCGGCACCGGCGGCGCGGTGGTGTCGTCGGAGTCGATGTCGCGGATCTGGAAGTCGTCGAGGTAGAGCGTGTGTTTGCGATTGTCGTCCAGGCCCTGCACGAAGGTCACGCCCACGGTCTCGCGCACATCGAAGCGGGGGTCGTCGGTGCCCCTGGAAGCTGCGAGCGCTTCGGCGAACGGTAGTTTGACCTGCGTCCATCGCCCGGCCGGGATGCGCTCGCCCTCGTTAACCAGTGCGACGGCAGGCGTGCCGTTGTCGTTGGCATCCTTCAGGTAGACGCGCGGCGAGTTGGCCGCGGTGATCTCGGAATCCGAGTAGCACCAGAACGTGAGCGCCTTGCCCTCGAAGCGGTACGGGCGCGCATAGCGCTGGCCGATTCCGATGGTGGCCTCCCACGCGCCGCCCGGTGCGGAAGTCCATGCCAGCCTGAGCGCGTTCGGCGGGCTCACGAAGCGCCCTGTCTCCACCGGAACGGTGTCGTCAACCAGCTCGAGCGCACTGGGCGCGACGAACCAGCCATTGCTCGACCCATGCCCGCCCACGGACTCGCTGTTGTCGAAAATGACGTGGCGGTCGTAGAACGACGGTGTGCCCTTGCCTACCGCCAGAAGCGCGGGGCTTGCGAGGCCGAGCAGCACGAGGACGAGCAATTTCGAGAGCGGCCGGTTCATCTGTCTACCTCAGTGGAGGGTTTGCGGACGATGGTCCGGTACGGACAGTGTTTCAAGTCACTTGAGTCAGGGTACGTTGCTGGACCGGATTCGAACAGGCAGTCCGCCGCGGCGTTGCAGGCCCGCTTCCGGAAAATGCTGCAGCACACCAAAGGCTTCAGCCATGCCGCGTCGCGCGGGCCAGGCATCACCGACGGCGGGCCTGGGTCCGCCTGCAACACTGCGCGGCGCGGTATGTACGACGCGAATGCAGGGCCGTCGCAGGACGGGCTCAAGCCCGCGTTACATGAGTTACACGGGTTTTTCGCTGCTCCGGTGGGAAACTTCAACTTCGCTTCACACATCCCACATTCCATCCTCGCAGCGCGCGGGCATGGTGCAGGCATGCCTTCCGCCGCATGCGGCATGCCCGCCACCGCAACCTCGTTCGCCTTCGATGTCGTGGTCGTGGGCGCCAGCTTCGCCGGCGCCGCATGCGCCATCGCCGCCGCGCAGCGCGGGCTGCGGGTGTGCGTGCTGGAACGCAAGCGCGACCCCGGCGACAAGCTGCGCACCACCGGCATCATCGTCAAGGAGGCGGCCGAGCAGACCCTGCTCAACCAGCTCCCCGCCTCCCTGACGCGCCGCATCGAGGAAGTGCGCCTGTACGCGCCCAGCCTGAAGCAGGTGACGCTGGCCGCACCAGGTTATTACTTCCTCACCACCGACACGCCGTCCGTGATGCGCTGGCTGGCCGAGCAGCTGCGCGTATCCGGCGTGGACCTGCGTCTGGGCAGCGCCTTCACCGGCTGCACGCGGCTCGCCGAGGGCGCACAGGTCACGGGCTGGCAGATCGAAGGCGTGGGCGTTGCGCGCTATCTGGTGGGCGCCGACGGCGCGCGTTCGCGCGTGGCCCGATGTTGCGGTCTGGGCGAAGTCCGCCGGTTCCTCTTCGGCATCGAATACGAGTTCCCCGGTGCCCGCCTCGCCCGCCCCGGTGCCCTGCACTGCTTTCTCAGCAAGCGCTACGCACCAGGTTACATCGGCTGGCTGGCGCAGAATCCCACTGGCGTGCAGGCCGGACTGGCGTTGCGTCACGACCCGGCCAACGCACGCGTGCCAGACATCGATGGCTTCCTGCTGCGCGTGGGCGTGGCGGGTGGTCTGCCGCGCCTGCTCAAGCCTGGCCCCATCCGCGCCGGCCTGATTCCCTGCAGCGGTCCCGTGTCCGGCCTGGCCCGCGACCGTGCCATCCTCACCGGCGACGCCGCCGGCATCGTTTCACCCGTCACCGCGGGCGGCATCCACTCCGCGTGGCAACATGGCTGGGCCGTCGGCGCTGCCATCGCTACGCACCTGCGCGATGGCTGCACGATCACGCCGGAGCAGGCCGCCGTCGATGCCGCGCCGCGTTTTCGCAGCAAGCGCGTCCTGCGCTGGGCCTACGACCGCCTGCAGTACGACTGGCCCTTCGATCTGCTGTTGCATACCGCGCCGCTGCGCTGGGCGGCGGAGCGGGTGTATTTCCACAAGCGAAGGTGCTGAAGGTTCGGTCGATGCAATTCGCCCTTTCGCGGGGCATCAGCCGGCGGCGTAACCCACCAGGAGGTCGGCCAACTCTTTCGGGTGGCTGAGCGCAACGCAGTGACAGCCGGGAATCTCGTTGGGGACGATGCCCAGGCGCTCTGCCGCAAGCCTGCGCAGGAAGTCGGGCGGGAAAAGGTGGTCGTCCGTGCACAGCACAAATTTCGTCGGCACGTCTGGCCATGCGTCGAGCGGCCAAGGCATAACCCAGGCCGTCGACGACTCTTCGCGTGCCCTGCTCAACGCCTCCTCGGCCAGGGCGCGTGGCACACCGTTGTAATAGCTGACGAAGGGGTCATCGCTGCCGGTCTTGCCGCCATCGCGCGCGGCCTGTTCCTTCGCGGCCAGGCTGTAGCCGGTGTTGGACCACCAGTCTTCCGGGGTCTCCCCCGGGGACGGGATCATCGCGGCCAGCAGAACCAGCACCTTCACCGGGAGCCGATCGGCCACCAGCGGTGCGGTGAAGCCGCCATACGATTGGCCGACCACAACCAGGTCTCTCCGCCCACCGACTGCCTCGACCACGGCGTCCGCGTACTCACCCAGGCCCGCGGAGTCGTCGTCGCACGGCAGGTCGGGGGCAACTACATCGTGCCCGCGCGAACGCAACTCCGCCTCCAGCAGATGCCAGTACCAGCCGACGTCTCCGCCACCGTGGATCAACACGAAGGTCGTCATATCCGCGAATCCCTGCACTTGTGGTCGCCATTCGGGCGAAAAGGTATCAGGAACAAATTGTCCCGTCCCGCCGCACGAGATTGGCTCTTCTGACCACCGTTTCATTGGTTGCGAATGATTCCATCCGCAACTTGCACCCAATCCGCCTGTACAGTTCAACCGTGTGACCAGCAACCTCATCACCCGCCATGACCATCGATCATCTTCGTCGCAACTTCCTGCAGAAGCTGGTGGCTTCGGCCGCAGTCGTGCCGATGCTGTCGTCAACCAACGCGTTCGCCCAATCGGATCGGCCCGGCACCACCGATGGCCGCCAGGGGGCGACGTTGCGCGTCGCGCTCATGGGACTGGGCAGCTATGCCGAACGGGTGGCGGAAGCCATGCAGTCGAGCAAGCGCGCCAGGCTCACCGGACTCATCAGTGGAACGCCTTCCAAGCTCCAGGAATGGGGCACGAAGTTCGGCGTGGCGGAAAAGCACCGCTACAACTACGAGAATTTCGACCGCATCAAGGACGATCCGGACATCGATGCGGTTTACATCATCACCCCCAATACACTGCATCGCGACCAGGCGATCCGCGTCGCCAGGGCGGGCAAGCACGTCATCTGCGAAAAGCCGATGGCGGTCAACGCCAGGGAAGGCCAGGACATGGTCGACGCCTGCAGCGAGGCCGGGGTGAAGCTGCTGGTGGGCTACCGCATGCATTTCGAGCCCAAGACGCTGGAAGTGATCCGCATGCGCAAGGCGGGTGATTTCGGAAGCATCCGGTTCTTCCAGGGCCTGTGCGGCTTCCGTATCGGCGACCCCGGCCAGTGGCGGCTCGACAAGGCGCTGGCAGGCGGCGGGGCAATGATGGATATCGGCATCTACGCCATCAATGGCGCCCGCTACATGGTGGGCGAAGAGCCGGTGTGGGTGACCGCGCAGGAAACCAAGACCGACCCAGTCAAGTTCAAGCAAGGCGTGGACGAAACCATCCAGTTCCAGCTGGGCTTCCCCAGCGGCGCCGTGGCCTCGTGCCTGTCCACCTACCAGATGAACCATCTGGACCGCTTTTTCATGACCGGCGAAAAAGGATTCGCCGAGCTGCTGCCCGCCACGGGCTATGGCCCGATCGAGGGACGCACCCACAAGGGCGAACTCACGCAGCCGCACGTCATGCACCAGACCCTGCAGATGGACGAGATGGCCGGCATCCTGCTCGACGGCAACACACCCGTGGTTCCTGTCGACGGCGCAGAAGGCCTGAAAGACCTGAAGATCATCGATGCCATCTACGCCGCCTGTGCCACCGGCCGCAGGCAGGAACTACGCCTGGGCTGAAGGGCGGGAAGCTGCGCCCACAGCGCTGGAAGGCGGAATTCACTGCGTGAGTTCCGCCTCACGAATCAACGCGCCTTGCGGCTTTATCCTCCGCTTTTGCGGCGGCGCGAAAGCAGGCCGCCGATACCAGCCACAGCACCGTGAATGCGCCGCTGAACAGCAGGGCTCTGAATCCGCCATCCGGCGTGCTCGCGGTCGACGGCGCGGTTGCAATGGCTACGCCCAACAATACCTGCATGACCGCCACGCCAAGCATGGCCCGCGCCATGCCCGCGGGCTGAAACCAGGCAGCGAACCCACCTGTGGCTGCCGCCAGGATCAGCAGGAAGAAGCCGATGCCGGTGCCATCGTCGCGAACGATCGTGGTCCACACGGTCAGGAACGACGTGACCACCGCGACGGCAACGCCTGCGCGGAAGGGCCGACTGCCGCTCGCCCGTTCGGCGATCTCGTAGAGCAATCCGGCTCCGCCGATCATGATGCCGGCAAAGATGAAGCCGCGCGGGGTCCAGTGCCATTCGTCGCTGATTTGCATCATCACCAGCGGCATGAGCAGCAAGGCCAGTGCTGCACTCCAGCGCGCGATCCACCAGTAATTCCGGCGCCGCGTGGCAACACGTTCGCCCGACCCGGTCATGTGTGCGTCTCCTTTGGAAACCTGTAGTTCCATCCTGGCGCACACCCGGGTGGGCAGCATGAGCGGAATGTGTGGCGGAAGTGAAGCGCGAACTTCCGCAGCGACGTACCGGGTACGGCCGGCGACCGCACCCGGGCTGCTTTCGCAACGAGCCCGGGTGCGCTACGCGTGCCCGGGCTACGCCGTCTTCGGCACCTGCGTCCGGCGCGGTCCTTCGCGCCGGACGCCGGATGCGCGAACCGCTACGCCGTCGGTGCCAGCACGAAGGCACGCACGTCGCCGTCGTCGTACTGCGACTGCCGGCTCCAGCCGTCGGTGGCCATCGCATAGACGTGCAGGTTCTCGCTGAAGCCGGCCACGGTGCAGCCGCCCTCGGCGCAACCCGGCGGCAGGTTGTCATTCATCAGCTGGTAGACCGTGCGCGTTGCGCTGAAGCTGCCGCCGGCGACCGCACCGCTGCTGCTGAAGACGCCCTGGGTGCCGCGCACCACGCCGAAGCCATAGGTGGCGTAGCCATGCGGGTGGCTGGCCGTCCACGGCATGGTGACGGTGTCGCCCGGGCCGTATTCGAGCACGCCGCAGCACGGATCGGCGGTAGCACCACCGATACTGGGCGCGGCGATGCCGGCGTTGCAGGCCTCGTTGTTGATGTGCAGGGTGATCACCATCGTGTTGCCTACCACCAGGTTCAGTCCGGGCACCGACGCATCGACGGTGTGGACGGTGCCGCTGAGATCGGTGGAGGTCGGCACGAAGTAGCGGATCCCCTTCGCGGCGATGTTCACCGCCGCGCCCGCGTTGTCGAACAGCTCGACGCGGATCTGGATCTTGCCGTCCAGCAGCGGCGTGCCATCTCCCGCCGGGCTGTTGAAGATGCCGCTGGCGGTGTCGGCGACGACGTCGGGGAGACTCCACTGTCCGAGCGGCGGCACCGCCGGCGGGATCTCGAACAAGCCACCGTTGCCGCCCACGGTGTTCGGGCCAAGCGGATAGGCATCGAGCACCAGGTCGGTGCCCACCATGTGCGCGTAGTGGCGGGCGATGTCGCCGACCAGCGGCTTGTAATCGCTGTCGGCCTCGGCATTGCGTTTCCACGACAGCCGGTAGTACTTGACGCCCAGGCTCTCGCGCAACGCATTGTCGAACTCCAGCCGCGGCCGCAGCGTGCCGCCCCAGGGCGCCAGTGCGCTGGTGAGCCCGCGGTTGGTCGCATTGGTGGCCGGGATCAGGCTCTGCCCGGTGCCGTGGATCAGGCTCAGCGGATGGTTGCCGATCGCCATGAACAGCACCCAGTTGTCGCCAGCGACGATCGGCGGGCAGGGCTTGCAGGTGATCGCGAGCGGATGGGTCACGTGCAGCGTCACTTCGCTGCCGCAGGTGTAATTCCACCAGGTGTGGCAGGCGATCGGCGTCGGCGCGTAGATCACGACATCGAAGAAGCCGAAGATGCGCTGGCGCACCTTGAAGTACAGGTCAGGCTGGTCGTGGTTGTGGCAGCCCTTGAAGATCAGCGTGCGGAAGTGGCCGCAGTCGTCGGTGGTGACGGTGCGGATGCGCTGCATCGTCACGAAGCGCGGGAACAGCCAGCACAGGATCGGGCGGATCAGCGCCGCATGCTCGATCAGCGCCTGGCGGAAGGCCAGATCGCTGCCGCTGATCGCTGCGAAGCGCAGCGCGCCGGTGCCGCTGGCGGCATGCAGGGCCTCGATCGCCTCGGCGTCGACGCGATGCGTGCTCGCCGAACGTTGCGCAGTGGTCTTGGCAGCGAACGTGCGGAACGGCGGCGGATCGGGTTCCGGGATCGGCGGAATCGGCGGAACCGGCTCCGGGAACGGATCCGGCAACGGTTCTGGAATGGGCGGGATCCTCCCGGTGATCACCTCGCGCAGACGATCGATCACCAGCGGCGGCAGCTTCGGCAGGATCAGGTAGAACGGATCGACTTCGTAGATGTCCACCGTCGCATGGCAGACCGGGAAGTCGACCGGGATCCCGTCGCGCACGATGCGCTTGAGCACGGTGCCCTTGACCACGCACAGGCCGAGCAGCCAGCAGTGCCAGACGTCCGGGAAAATCTCGAACTCCAGCGCCGACAGCTCACCCCTGGGCTCCACGCGCAGATGGCGCTCCACCGCGCCGCGACGCAGCAGTTCCTCGAGCTCGGGCTCTTCCCCGCGCGGCAGCGCCGGCCCGACCAGCACGCGTACGCCGGTCGGTTCGGACGAGGTGGGGAGTTGCAGATTCGCGTGGCCGCTTTTCGCGTCCACTTCGGCAGAAGCGAGCAGGCGCCCGCCGGCCGAATAGGCATATGCGGCGCTTGCTGGAAGTTTTCCGTCCGCCGGACTCTCGACGAACGTCGTGTTGATGCGAAGTGAGCGGGTGTCGCTCGATACCTTGGCCATGACAGGGCCTCCTGAAAGGCTGCGCCTGAAGAGCCCCCTGTCG
Source organism: Lysobacter sp. M2-1 (assembly GCF_022662495.1). GTDB lineage: Bacteria > Pseudomonadota > Gammaproteobacteria > Xanthomonadales > Xanthomonadaceae > JAKPBU01. The sequence goes on along the minus strand of NZ_JAKPBU010000005.1, from coordinate 160,562 downwards.
AATTCACCTCGGGTGCCGCGATGTGGACGAATGACCCGGATCGGGAGACCCGGGCGGGCGGCAGCCGGACGCGAAAACATCACTGGTGCCGCGGCTGCATTTACGGGAACGCCGGCCCGGATCGAAGGCGGTCAGCGGAACAACTTCGATGCGAAAACTGTGATCAATTGCTCTAAAAAAAGAAGAAGGAAGCTTCTCGATTGCGGGACAACTCTCTTTGACCAGCAGTGGTCGCTGACCGGCGCGCCAACGCATTGCGCCAACGCGCACGGCCAGCACGTCGACGGGTTCAGAGCTTGGCATTAGCCGAACGGCGATGTGATCTTCTTCGGCCCGGCGGCGGATCATTCCCATCGCCTGATCAGAATCATGCACGGCGTAGGGCGGGCTCAAGCCCGCCTGCGCGCATTTCACGCCCTGGACCAGTTACCCGCGCAACAGCAGCACCGGCAGCGCCACCAGCCCCAGCAGGAACAAGATGGCGAGCACGGTCAGCACCACGCGCACGGGCTCGGTACGCAGCACCGTCCAGAAGGTCTGCGCGGTGCCGGCACGCACCGCGGCGGCGTGTTCGGCGCGGACGCGGGCCTGCCGCTCTTGCTGGTAGTCGGCCATCAACCGCTTGGCCTGCGCGATGTCGTCGTCCTCGGTGACGAAGATGCCGCCCGCCGAGATGCCCCACAGGCTCGGCGGGGTTTCGTAGAAGGCGATGCGGTGCGCGTCGAGCATCGCGCGCACGTCGTCGGCTTCGTCATCGGGAACGTGACGCAGATTGAGCAGCAGCTTGGACATGGCGCGATGATAGCGGGCGCAGGGTGGACTCAAGCCTGCCCTACCCGCTCTTCCGGGTTGAGGACGCATGGCACGGCCCCCAGCTCTGGAATCCCGCCGTACGACATCGGATGCACTGCCGTGACCGACTGGTTCAAGGCCCTCACCAGCATCGTTAATCACCACGAACCCGTTGCCGATCCGCATGCGCTGCCCAGGGCCGCCGCCGCGCTGCTGCTGGAGATGGCAGTCACCGCCGACGGTGGCGATGAGGTCGAACTGGACGTGGTCCACGAGGCGATGGCCACGGTCTTCGGCATGGCCCCGGCCGAACTCGCATCGCTGATCGATCAGGCCCACCAGGCACGGCGGCAATCGATCTCGCTGCATGAATTCACCCGCGGGCTGCGACCCGGCCTGGATCCCGGGCAGCGCGCCGAACTCGTCGAATGGCTGTGGCGGGTGGCCTTCGCCGACGCGCGCCTGGACAAGCACGAGGAACTGATGGTGCGTCGCGTGGCCGACCTGCTCGGCGTGCCGCATGCCGAATTCATCCGGCGCAAGCTTCTGGCGAAGGCGAGCAGCAGCAAAGCAGCGTCGTAGGGCGGGCTCAAGCCCGCCTTGCGCAGATCACGATTGCGTCCCCGGCGTGGTCGTCGGTACCCCGAAAAACGAAACAAATGAGGGGGACGCTTTTTTCCCACCCGGTGAGCACCCGGGCCAGTGTCCCCTCAACTCACAGGAAGGGAACCAGCGGAACATCGTCGGGAAGCGGCCCCGGCAGGTCGATGTCCGGCAAGGCGTTGTCGAGGGTCGGCAACGGCGCCACCACCCATTCCACGCCCGGCGGCATCCAGGACTGCTCCGTGGCCCGCTCCCACAAGCGCTGCGTCTGTGTCCCGACCTCCAGGCCGGGCCCGAATGGCGTGAACGCAAGAATCCCGTTGTCGTCCACATATTGCTGGCCGGTGGAGAGCAGGATGTCGGGTACGTCATCAAGTTCCAGCTCTCCGCCCGTGATCAGCGACTGGTCGATGCCTTCCTGGCTCAACACGTCGTTGATGTCCGGCGTACCCGCGATGACCAGGAGATCCTGTGCCGGCAAGTCGTACAGCCCCGAATCGACGTAGGCGTCTGGATGGGTTTCGAAGGCGAACCTGCGAAACGCGTCCGGATCACGCTCGAGTTCGGCGAATCCCTCGGGATCGCTTATCCGCTTGTCCTCGATCGCCTGCTGCAGCGCCACCAGGGTCTTGTCGCGCCATGCCAGGCCTTCGTCCGAAAGATCCCGGTCGTCCAGCGAGCTGAAGCGGTCGGCGTACTTCTGGCCATACTCCAGATAGTAGTCAGGCGGATCCACGCCAGGATTGCGGCTGACGAAGTCATCGTACCGCTGCCGGTAGTAATCGGGCGTCCCCGGCTCCACCGCCGCAGGCTGGGTGGTGGTCGTTGGAACGTATGGCGTTTGTCCGATCCCATCGATGAGCATGGTCAGTCTCCCGGAGTCGGTGGAAGCCTACCGGTGGGATTGCAGGCACGGTACTAGGGGCGCCCCTAGCGTCCCATCGCTGTCCAAGGCATTGTTGCCGGCCTGCCTGCCCCGCCTGGCGACCGAACATCAGGCTCCGATGCTGGTCGGTATCAGGGAATGCCGCGCCGTACATGGCGTGCAGTTATCGAAGGCGGGCCAGGACTTGCCACGAACCATCGATGCGAAGGCCGGGCAGTGTCAGGGCAATTCTTCGAGCAACGTGGCACTGGATTAGGGTTCCGTGACTCGGCGCGGCAGCCTTAGGCAGGCCCGTAGACCGCGTCCGTTGGGACCGGATTCGAGCGTGAGTGTTCCGCCGTGCAGCTGGGCGGTGCAATCGGCGATCGCCAAGCCCAAACCGCTACCCGGCTCCAACGTGCCGGGTATTCGGAAGAAACGCTGCTTGGCATGCTCAAGGTGCTCGGCAGGAATGCCGGGGCCGTCGTCGGTTACGACCAGCATGACTACGCCCTCTTCCTCAACCAGGTCGATCGACACGTGCGACCCGGATGGCGAGTAGCGAATCGCATTGTCGACGAGGTTGTCTACTGCCGCCATCAGCGTGTCCTGGTCAAATCGATACCTGCACGTTCGTGGACAATGCAAGTCCAGCTCGATGTTCTTGGCGATGGCACGGCTGGCTGCCGCTGCGACACGCTCTTGCAGCGGTGGGACAAGATCTCCCTCCTGGAGGAATGCCGCCGGGGCGGTCGCCCCCGCTTTTGCCAACATAAGCAATTGGCGTATCAGCGTGGAGACGCGCTGCAATCCCTCTTCCAGGTGCGTGGCCGCTTGTTCGCGCGAATGATCATCATCAGCCACGCGAAGAACGTGCGCCTGCGCCTGGATGACGGCGATGGGTGTCAGCAGTTCATGAGCGGCATTGGAGAATGCATCGCGTTCCACCAACAGAAGCTTCTGAAGTTGACCCAGCAGCCGGTTGGTCTCCGAGACCAGCGGCGCGATCTCGCTATAGTCGACATCCGGCCGCAACGGCGAGAGATCCGTCGAGCTTCTGGCGCCGATCAGGCGAGCCAACCGATGCAGCGGGGACATGGTGTAGCGACCGATCAACCATGTCATCAGAACTGCTAGGGGCAGGATCCAGGCGCCCTGAATCAACAGAGGTCCGAGCGAAACCAGAACGACCTTGCGTGCCCAATCGCCTGGGATGCCGGCTTGGACTTCGTTACCCCGTGCGTCCCGCAGCCGGACGAGGCGCCAACGCTTGCCGGCGATCTCCACGTTTTCGAAGCGCGGTTCGCCCCAGGTCGATTCAATGGGCACGGGCCCAAGGGCGGAAGCGGCGCTGGCCGATTGCTGCGTCCGCAATGCCAGCGGGGCGCGCATGTTTCGCGCGCCACCGGTCGCCTGGCCAGGCTGCGATCTCCCTATGCCCGGGCCCGCTGGAGGTGACGGATACTGCATCACCCCGGTGCTGAACTTCGCCGATGGCGAACCCACGTCAAGTTCGAATACCGGCCGGCCTCGCGCACCCGGGGGCGGCGCCAGGCCTTTTTCTTCCAGTTCACGCGCAGTGAGTTCGCGGGCAGTTTGGTTGGCTGTCCGCACGTGGCCATCGACGTCAATTTCCGCGGACCAGTGCGCCTGCTCGCCAGCCCCGCTCGGCGCCACTGCACCGGTCGGGCTGGGCCCTGCGCCCTTCGCTGTCCTGTCCGGGAACATTGGTAGCGCGGGCGCGTCCGCGGACCGGATAAGCAGCTCGTGCCCGGCATCAAACAACTGATACAGCAGTTGCGGCTGCTCCTTCACGTCGAAGGCGCTGCGCATGCTTTGCGCATGATATCCGACGATTTCATCCGCAAAGGCGGCTGCTGCGGGAGGAGAGGCTTCGGCGATTGGCATCAGACTCGCGGCAATGCCGGTGGCGAACAGTTGAAGTTGCCCATCGATGCGCTGGGAGCCGGCAATGTAGAAGGCCACCGTCACGACCGCCGCCGCCAAGGCAACGATCGAGGTCTGTGCAAGCACGAGCCGCGCCGAGAGCGAGTGTCTGTTTCGTCGAAACTTCATATGTTCAGCATGTAGCCAACGCCGGGGACGGTGCGAATGGCACCCGAGAGTTCGCCCAGCTTTCGCCTCAGGTTATGAACGTGAACATCGAGCAGGTTGCTCCCGGCGACATCGGCCGCGGGGAGCATCACGGTTTCCAGCTGCGCTCTCGTAACGACCTTTCCAGCCTGGCGGGCCAGCTCGAGAAGCAGGGTGAACTCCTTCGGAGAAAGCGGCAGAAGATGATCGCCGACCCACACTTCGCGCCGGTCTGGCGCGATGCGCAAATTCCCGACCTGCCATTCCGAACTGGCTTGCCCGGCGCCCCGTCTGATCAGCGCACGAATGCGTGCCAGCAGTTCGACCACCGCAAAGGGCTTGATCAGATAATCGTCGGCGCCCGCATCCAGACCACGGACACGGTCGGCAATGTCATAGCGCACCGTCAGGAACAGCGCCGGCGTGGTGTCTCCCCGGCGGCGGGCATCTCCAAGAACATCGAATCCGTTGCCGTCCGGCAGCTGGATGTCCAGGATCATCGCGGCGAAACCGCCGCGCTCAAGGGCTTCCCTGGCTTGCGCAGCCAACCTGACCCATACCGCATCAAATCCAGCATGGCTCAGCGCCTGCCGCAAGGCATCGCCCAGTTGCAGATCGTCTTCGACTAGCAGTACACGGGACATGTCCAGTCCTCTCCTCTCCGTGATCGTACTGCGGGTCTCCGGCCGCTCCAACTTCGCTGCACGCAGCCGATCTTCGGCGAGGTTTTCGCCTGGCGGGAACGCCACCCGGCTCACGCGTTTCGTCATTTAGAGCCGATTCGTGGCACAGGACATTAAGAGCGCCTTAAGACGCCTGACTTGCGCTCCGAGCGAGCCCAAGCTCACGCCAAAGGACTTAATCGGTTCTTCATTTCAAAGGCGCCATGGCTACCTAGCATCGGGACCTTCGTACTAACGGAGGTCGCGACACCCTTACTCGCTCTTGCGCTTGCGCTGCCGACGGCGCGCCCGCTTGTTTCCGCTCTTGGTTCTCTTCCTTCATGGCGTGCGCACGTGACTGCATGCACGGGGGCCCGTCCCAAGCCAGCGCCTTGAGGCCGGCCGCCCCACGTCAATCAACTGTCCACACGAGGTCATCCAGATGACTGGCTTGTTCAGTACTCGAATCATTCGCACGTTGTCGCTGGGGGTGGTGCTCGCCTTCGTAGGTGCTGCCGTGGCGGGTGCGCCACCGGGCAAGGTCAAGACCCGCGCGAACGCAAAGCAGCCGATCGCATCGCCGAAGGCGCCGCAATCGGCCAAACGTTTCATCGTGACGTATCGAAAGGGAGCTTCACGACAATACAACGACGCCAAGGTCCAGAACCTGGTCGGCGTGGCCGGGAGGGCGCTCGGCGTCCGCATGCACCGGTTGCGGCGCCTGGCCGTGGGTTCCGACGTGATCGTGGCCGACCGTGCCCTCGACAGTGCCGGCATCGGGCGCCTCAGGAAGGAACTGGCGAAAGACCCGAACGTCGCCTACGTATCGGTCGATGCGCTATGGAAGCCGATGGCGGTTCCGAATGACCCGATGTATCCGCAGCAGTGGCACTACCGCAACGGCTTGGGCGGCATCGACGTGGAAGGCGCGTGGGATGTCACCGCCGGTGCCGGCGCCGTGGTCGCGGTGGTCGACACCGGCATCACCGACCATCCCGATCTGAATGGCAACGTGATCCCCGGCTACGATTTCGTCTCCGATGTCTTTAACGCAGCTGACGGCGATGGTCGCGACCCGGATGCGCACGATCCGGGAGACGGCTCACCATTCCGTTCCTCGAGCTGGCACGGTACCCATGTCGCTGGAACTATCGCTGCGGTCACCAACAATGGCCTCGGCGTCGCCGGCATCGCGCATCAGGCCAAGGTCCAACCCGTGCGGGTGTTGGGTGCGTATGGCGGCTTCATGTCCGACATCATCGACGGCATTGTGTGGGCATCTGGCGGCGCCGTCGTGGGCGCACCGGACAACCCAACCCCCGCCGACGTGATCAATGTCAGCCTGGGCGGCTTTGGTGGCGGGCCCAACTTCACGTGCGATCCCGCGACGCAGGCGGCGATCACGCTTGCCGTCGGCAACGGAGCGACGGTGGTCGCAGCCGCCGGAAACAATGGGGCGCCGGCACGCTACTTCTCCCCCGCGAACTGCATCGGCACGATCACCGTCGGGGCAACCGATCCGAATCGCGCGCGTTCGTTCTTCAGCAACCTGGGTGAGAAATTGGCCATCTCGGCGCCGGGAGGGCTCGGCTATGCGCCAGCCGAAGCCAACATCCTGTCCACGCTGAACGATGGCATGATCGCTCCTGGAAACCCCACCTACCGGTGGTATGCCGGCACCTCGATGGCGGCACCGCACGTCGCGGGCGTGGCGGCCCTGATCCAGGCGGCCTCGGCGACGCGCAAGACCCCGGCTGAAGTCGAAAAGATCCTGATCAACACAGCCTACGACGGCAGCCTAGGCTTCCCCACGGGTTGCTCCTTGGACTTCCAGTGTGGCTCGGGCGTATTGAACGCGAGTCGCGCGGTCGCCGTCGCCGCGGGGCGTCTACCGCTCCCGCCCGCGCCGCCCGCCTACCCGGGACCGACCAGGCCAATGGTCCCCATGGCCAATGGATCCGAATTGAGCGGCTTGGCTGCGAGCGACTCCACCAACGATCCGGACGATGCGCAGTACGTTCCCAAGCCGAACGACAGCCTCTGGTACACCGTTGAGGTGCCACCCGGTGCCAAGCATCTGCTGATCCAGAGCTGGGGTGCCAGTGGGGATCTTCGGATGTTGGTCCGGCAAGGCAAGCTGCCGCATTTGGGCGAATCCGACTGCAACTCAGGAAATGTTTCAGAGCATGCATGCGGTTTTACCGCGCCGATTCCCGGCACCTATTACATCAGGCTGATGCCTTTTGGCACCAATGCATCGTTTTCCGGGGCATCCCTCTACGCGGCATTCGAGGACGGCAACTGGCCGAGAAACCTGCAAGCCAGCGCCGGGCAATACGGCAAAGAGGGTGTACGCGTCACGCTCACGTGGAAAGCGGGTAAGCGGCGCGTCGACCTGTACCGCAACGGCGCCTTGCTGCGCACTCTGAACAACACGGGCTCAGCTACCGACTCGTTCCGACCTTCCGGTAGCGGCCGATCGATCTACACGGTTTGCAACAGCGACACCACCGAGTGCGCACCGACGGTGACCGCCAAGTACTGACGCCGCTGAGCCGCAAACCACCTTCATTCAATGAGGTTGTCCATGAATCATTCCCTTAAGTGGCCTCGCGCATCTGCCTTGGCGCTTGGCGTAATGCTCGTCTTCACCCAGCAGGCTCTTGCGGGTGGTCCACCCGACCAGCCGGCATCGAAGACCTCTCGATCCGGCGCAAAGCGCGTCACCTTCGGCCCGACGGCAGCCAAAGGCACAGCAACGGTCAAGGGGTCCGATCAATCGGCCAAACGTTTCATCGTGATGTACCGGCCCGGAACGGAAAAGAACTACAACGCCGCCAGGGTCCAGAGATTGATCGGAGGCGCGGGAAAAGCGCTGGGGCTGCGCATTGGTCGCTTGCGGCGGCTTGCCATCGGCGCTGATGTAATCGAGGTCGAACGTGAACTCAATAGCGCGGACATCAAACGCCTGAAGAAGGAACTGGTGCGAGATCCGAACGTCAAGCACGTATCCGTCGATGCGATCTGGACTCCTTTGGGTACTCCGAACGATCCGCTCTATTCGCAGCAATGGGATTACCACAGCAGCGGAGGCGGCATCGCCGTCGAGGGCGCCTGGGATATCGCCACCGGCCTGGGAACGGTCGTGGCGGTGATTGATACCGGCATCACTGACCACCCTGACCTCAATGCCAATGTCATCGCCGGCTATGACATGATTTCGGACCCGATCGTGGCGGGCGATGGCGACGGTCGAGATCCCGATGCGCATGACGTTGGCGACTCGTTTCAGGGTCGCCCGTCAAGCTGGCACGGCACCCATGTCGCCGGCACGATCGCTGCCGTTACCAACAATGGTATCGGCATGGCCGGCATCGCGCACCACGCCAAGATTCAGCCGGTTCGGGCGCTGGGCAAGCAAGGTGGACACCAATCCGACGTTCTCGACGCGATCGTCTGGGCTTCGGGCGGCACGGTGCCTGGCGTGCCTGATAACACCACACCTGCGGATGTCATCAATCTGAGCCTGGGTGCATCGCAGCCTTGCGATCCGGCGGCTCAGGCGGCGGTGACGAGAGCCATCTCCAATGGCGCGATCGTGGTGGCGGCCGCCGGCAACAACAACACGGGCGTCCGTTACGCGACGCCTGCGAGTTGTGATGGCGCGATTGCAGTGGCCGCTACCGGTCCAGAGACCGAGCGGGCCTTCTACTCGAATTTCGGTGAGCGCGTCACGGTGGCTGCTCCTGGTGGCTCGGGCCTCTGGCCCATGGAGTCCAACATCCTGTCGACACTGAATGATGGCGTGACCGGAGTCGGAAACCCGATCTACGCCTGGTACGCCGGCACGTCGATGGCGACGCCCCACGTTGCCGGGGTCGCCGCCCTCATGCAGTCGGCAGCGGCCACACCCAAAACCCCTGCCGAGATCCGAAAGATCCTCGCCTATACGGCTTACGACACGGGCCTTGGATTTCCCAAGGGTTGCTCGTTTGATTTCCAGTGCGGGACAGGCGTGGTGAACGCGACCCGCGCGGTCTCCGTTGCCGCCGGGCACACGCCCCTCCCACCGGCACCGCCGGCCTATCCCGGGCCGACCAGATCCATCGACGTGCTTCGCAGCGGCTTGGAGTTGACGGGACTTAGCTCAAGCAACACCGTGCCACCTACCGAAGCGACCTTCAATCCCGACGACAGTCTTTGGTACGCCATCGACATACCGCCAGGCGCCAAACATTTGCAGGTCAAGACCTGGGGTGGCGCGGGCAGGGTTGGCATGTTCGTGCGGCGGGGCAAGCTGCCCACACTGGGCGACAACGACTGCGAATCGGGCGACGGAGCAACCACGACATTCTGCGCGGTCGTCGCGCCGACCCCGGGGCCTTATTTCGTGCGGCTCGTTCCACTCCACTCGGGCACGGCCAATGGATTCACCGGAGTTTCGCTGTACGCCTCGTTCGTCGACAACCTCTGGCCACGGAATCTGCAGGCCAAGAGTCTCCGTGGCAAGCAAGGTGTCCGCGTGACCCTGAGCTGGGACTCCGGCAAGAAGCAGGTCGATGTCTATCGCAATGGCGCCTATGTACGCACCGTCAGGAACGACGGCACCGCAACCGACTCGTTCCGGGCCACAGCTGGCGGGCAGGCGTCGTACACGGTGTGCAACACCGATACCACGGAGTGTGCGCCGTCGGTCACGACAACGTACTGACTTGGAACATGGGACGCACAGGTTAGCGCCTGCGCCTCCTTTCCGTGCCCCGAGAAGCCTCGGGGCCGGGGCAAAGCGTACGGAGCTTTTCAGTGTGTCTGCACCTGCGACAACCCGGTATCGAGCCATCAACTGGGGATTCGAAGGATCTCCGCCCTTAAGCAAACTACTCGGAGCATGCGGTCTCCCCCTCTCCCCTCAATTCCCGCATGCGAAAGCACGTGTGACCGAGTATTGCCGAACCCCCGGCTATTACCTCGTCTGGCCGGGGGCTTTTTTGACCAAGAGATTCGTCATCGCTGTATTGTTTTGCGCAGCTACTGCTTCTGGTTCCGTAGTTCAGGGGGCGCGCCCCAAAACAGATGACGGCAAGTTCGAGTCCCAAACAGATGAACATGACAGCATTCCGGCCGAACTGCAGCGGTCTTTTTCTGTCAAACGCTGGACATCACACGATAGTGAGTTATTTGTCAGGAGCCGTATGGGCCACTCCATCTTGTGGGCGTTGACCAGTACGCCAAGAACGATGCCTAATAGCCCATTCAAGCCGAAGCCGATCGCAGAGCGTCGGATTACATGCGGCAACCATCATGACAAGAAGCGAACTGCTCAAGATTCGTACGGCATCGGTCAGCGATCTAGTCGCTATTCAAATCATCGGAAGAGAAACATATCTCGATCATTTTCCGTCCATCTGGTCCGAGAGGGGCTTGCAGGAATTCTTACAGCAGGACTTTTCTGAGCCTGCACTGCAGCGCTCCCTTTCGTCGCCTGATCATATGTGGCTGCTCGCCCAAGACGCCAGGGACGCCGTCATTGGCTACGCCAAGATTAACTGGAATAGGCCGGCGCCGATCTCAGGCGCCATAGGCGCAGAGCTTCAGAAGATCTACTTCCTCGCCTCTGCGACCGGCAAGGGATATGGCGAACAGCTTGTTGACTTCATTGCGCACGCAGCAACAGAGCGTGGCCAGGATCTGATATGGCTCGACGTGCTCAAGTCGAACCTAGGCGCACAGCGCTTTTACGCGGGCAAGGGGTTCGTGAAACAGGGCGAGATACCGTTTAGAACCGATCTTCGTGAAATGAGCATGGTGGTCATGCTGCGTCAATTGACGATTGACGGCTGACAATTCATTCCAATGGAGTCCGCCTCGCCGGGTCGTCTTAATTCAGGCAGTCCCACAACCAGGTTCGTGGAGTGCTTATGACAGATTTTGGTATTCGCCCCGCTACGCCGGCCGACCTGCAAGATCTGCTTGATCTAATCAATGAACTGGCCGTTGCAGAGGAATTCCCATTTCCAGTAACGGTCACGGCAGATGACCTTGCCGAGAGCCTATTTGGCCAAGAGCCTGTCGCCGAGGCTGTCCTTGCTTTCGCCGGGAAAAGGTTGGCCGGATTTGCAGTTTTTTACCAGACCTTCGCAACAACGACTGGTAGACGCGGCCTTCATTTGGATGATTTGTTTGTTCGGCCAGAGTTCCAAGGCCTTGGCTACGGTCGCTTGCTGCTGCGCCACCTCGCTCGAATCGCACAAGAGAAGGGCTGCGTCAGATTTGAGTGGTGGGCGCTCAAGACGAACACCAGCGCCATCAAGTTCTTCAAACATGTTGGCGCTCGCCCAATGGATGAGCTCCTGATCTTCAGGACCAGTGGGTCAAGCCTCGCAGGCCTGGCTTCCGGCGAGGCCTAACAATCCGTTCAAGCCGAAGCCACTTCGCGGCTGGACATCTTGGTGCGCTCCGGGAATCTTTACTGAAAGAAAGGAAAATCCGCATGAAGCTTGTCTCGCATAACCCAACCGCTGGGATTTATCCGGCCACACCAGATTACGTGCATGCCATCGAGGTTCAGGAGCCCAAGCGGATCCTATTTGTCGCCGGCACAATGGGCCTGGACGAACATGGCGTCGCTGGCACGACGCTCGACGAACAACTCGAATTGATCTGGTCGAATATAAGGACGATTCTCGCCAGCGCTGACATGACCATCGAGAATATCGTGCGGTTGACCAGCTATCTACGTGACCCGTCATATGCCGAGGCTAACGGTGCCGCACGCACGCGTGCGCTAGGCGATCGCCGCATTCCGACGACGGCGATCGTTGCACAAACCCTGATGACCGATTGGCTGGTTGAGATCGAAGTCATTGCTGTGGCTTGACCGCGTGAGCATCTTTGATCGAAGGTCGGCGTCCGCGACCTCCGTGCGAGGATTGTCCCCGCTTCGTGGTGTCCGAAAAAACTCGGACAACCCCACTCTGACCCCTTTTTCTCCTTCTTCCTGACGACCCTTCGAACCCTGGCTACACGCCCATCGCGATTTCAAGAAGGATGCGCCAGGCATTCATTGGCAACCATTCGTCGTATCCGTCCCATGTTTCGTACTGCGGCAGCTTCACCGTCATGGGAACCTGCATGAACGGCGTGCCCTGCTTGAGTTCAGCCAGTACCGCGGCCCGCAGGTCCTGCAGATACCTGAGTTGATCCGCGACGCTCGACCGCGGCCCCACGGCCGCGTTGTGCGCGTACATCACGCGGTCGAAATCGAGTGCGCCCATCTCGGCGAGCGTGCGTTCCCACTCCTTCGGCGAGAAATCGGGCATGTAGGTGAAGCCCACGCGCTTCGGCACGACGAGGTCGACGGTGTAGATCGTCTTCTCGCGCGGAAACAAAAACACGGTCATGCCTTCGCCGTGGTTCGCGCCAAAGTAGAGGAGATCGATCTGGCTGTGCCCAAGCTTCAGTACGGACCTGGTCCCGGACCACGTCTCGTCGGGCATGACCACGTCCGGGCTCGGATGCGCCCTCAACCAGGCGGCGGCCGTTTCGTGACTCAGAATCTTCGCGCCTTCGGCCTTGAACACGGCGCCGCCGCTGATGTGGTCGTAGTGGTTGTGCGAATAGACGAGATATCGGATCGGCTTGTCGGTCAGCTTGCGGATCGCCGCGAGCGATGCCTTGGCGAAGTCCTCGTCGAAACTGTCCATTACGATCACGCCATCGTCGGTGATCATGAACGCGTTGAACGCCATCCCGGCGCCGAAACTGTAGAGCCCGGGCGCGATTTCGATGCTCTCGTAGGGAGGACGCGCGTGCGCGCGGCCGGCGGACAGGCCTAGCGCCAATGCGATCACGGCACCCGTGAAGAATGCGCCGAAGAGACGGTTGAGCGACATCGGTATGCGACCTCGTATCCAGGGATGGTGACGACCCGCGGCGCGGGGCGGGATGTGCCACTTCCACACGATAGGGCAGGCGGTCGCGCGGCAAGGAGCCACTTCCGACAAATCATCCAGAACGGCCCGGAGCCATTCGTGCGGCAGGAAATGCCTCTGACACCGCTTCCACACATTTCCTAGGCAACGAGCGTAGGAGCCTAGCGGGGGATCGCTATGCGACGAGGGCCTTCGTTCAACCAGCGCTCCATCGCATCGGAGGGGAGCGCTTTACCAAACAGGTAGCCTTGCGCGATATCGCAACCGCTGGCGCGCAGGGCTTGGAACGTCGCATCGTCCTCGACACCCTCGGCTACCACCGACATTCCGAAACGATGGGCCAGATCGATGATCAGGTTGGAGATATGACCTTTGGCCTGGTCCGTGAGCAGCCCGATGACGAAGGACCGATCCACCTTGAGCTCGTCGGCCGGCGTGTTCTTGAAATAGGCCAGGCACGAATATCCGGTACCGAAGTCGTCGATCGACACTTTGGCGCCGAGCTCGCGGATGCGCGAGAGGATCTCGAAACTGTGCTTCGAGTCCATCAGCGATCGTTCGGTGATCTCCAACATCAGCCGGATATCCTTCCTGCCCCATAGTTTCATCGCGTTTTCGACCAGGTCCGGCAAGTCGTCCTGGGCGACGAGTCCGGCTGGAATGTTGACGGCGACAGAAAGCTCGCCCCAGTCGTGCTTCCAGTTGCTGGACTGGCGCAACACGGTATTCAGTGCCCACACTGTAAGCTGCTTGATCTGGCCGGTGCGTTCGGCGATCGGGATGAACACATCGGGCGACACCGGACCGCGCGAGCGACTGTTCCAGCGCATCAGGGCCTCGGCTCCGACCGGTCGCATGTCGGACATGCGCACCTGCGGCTGGTAATGCATGACGATCTCGCCGCGTTCGAGCGCGCCGTCCAGCTCGATCTCGATATCCCAGAACTCGGACAGGCCTTCGACTTGCGGCCCATCCGGAGCAAACGCGCAGCGCTGCCCGGTGACGCGCGCCGTGTCCACCGCTTTCTCGGCCAGGCGCAACAGGTACTCGGGATGGGTGGCATGAGCGGGGCATAGCGCCACGCCGACCGTGACCGGAATCCTGAGCTGGTGCTCGCCGGAACGGAACGGAACGTCGAGCAGGCGGTACAGCTTCTGCACCGCCAGCTCGGCATGGCCCGCGTTCATGACCCGCGGCAGGATCAAGGCGAAACGATCGCTGCCGATCCGGGCTGCGTAGTCGTACTTGCGGACCGCGGCGCCAAGTTGCTCCGCCAGGTGCTGCAGCAGCGCGTCGCCGAATCCATAGCCGTGCGCACCATTGATCCGCGCGAAGCCGTCCACGTCGACGACGATCAGGGCAAGATTGTTTTGCCGGTCGTTGGCATAAGCGATATGCCGACGCAGCAGCGACAAGAAGCTGCGGCGATTGTGCAGACCGGTCAGCTCGTCCTCGGGCGTGCTCATGATCGTGCTAGTCGAGGAAGAGTTCGACCGGATCGATGCCGTAAGCGCCTAGCGGCAGCCCACACTTGATGCTGAGCGGGCGCCCATGAGCGTCCTCCTTCATCTCGCCAAGATCAATGGTACGGAACTGCGGCAACGGCAGCTTGTCTTCATCCAGCAGCAACATGACGCTGGGCCGCAGCCGCTTCAGGCTGTGCACGGCGGTGACGACCCCGACCTGGCCATTGGAAAGCTCGACCAGCGACCCGGTCGGGTAGATACCGCAGGTCAGAATGAATTGCTCGACCAACTCGGACTGGAACAGCGTGCCCCGGCATTTGTACAACTCGGTGACCGCCTGGTGCGGCGACAGGGCATCGGCGTAGAGACGGTTGTTGGTCAGTGCATCGTAGCTGTCGATCAGGCCGAGGATCCGCCCTTCGATGGGGATGTCGCTGCCGCTGAGGCCGCGCGGATAGCCGGTACCGTTATAGCGCTCGTGGTGCGTGGCCACCATATCGATGATCTTGCGCGACACCCCGGGTGTGTTCTCGAGGATCTCCAGGCTTTGTTCGACGTGGCCCCGCATCTGCTGGGTTTCGCGCGCATCGAGCGATGCTTTCTTGGCCAGAATTTCGGCTGGCAAGCGGGTCTTGCCGACGTCGAACAGCAGTCCGCCGAGCGCCAACTCGCGCAGCTCCTCGATTTCCAGGCCAAGGTGCCGGCCAAAGGTGGCCGCCCAGATCGAACAACCCAGCGCATGCTGGTACGTGTAGTTGTCCTTGCGCTTGATCTCCTTGAGCCAGACGAACGCCGACGGGTTGCGCGTGATCGAACCGATCATGGCCTCAACGCCGTCGTGCAGTTTCTGCAGGTCCAGTTCACGGCCGCCCTTCAGGTCCTGCATGACCTCCTCGATGCCACGCTCCAGCGTGTCATGGGCCGCATCGGCGTGCACCAGCTCACTGTTGAAATCGTTCTGGATGCTCCAGTCGGTCTTGCGCAGCTCGGCGAGCTCGTCATGGCCGCGCGCACCCTCGACCAGCGCGGTCTCCTCGAGCTCGACGAAGCGCGGATCGGGCGAGCGCCCCGACGCGATGTCGACATAGACGTGACTGCAGATGCGCTGCAGTTTCTGCAGCTCTTCCTCTGTCTTGATCTCGAAGCCTTCCAACGGAAATGAGGTCTCCAGCCAGGGGCGATCCAGGCGGCTTACAAACATGCCCAGTTCGATACCCTGGACGCTGACCTTGAAGACCTGGCGCATTTTGTCCATGACCATCCCCAGATCGGCCCACGGTAGCAAAGGACCTTTGGCGTAGACATGAGTGCGGGCCACGTCTTCAGCTTTGTCTTGCTATCCGCTATTCCCGGGCCATGGTTTCAACGATGCCGGCAACCGGTCTCAGACCTCTCTGACACCGTTCTTGTTTCGATTTCAGGAGACAGCTTGCCAATCAAAGGGTTCAGGTTCATTTACCCGCTTGCGGCGTGAGTCCGACCCATGCCCCCGAACCGGTCGGTGCCGAGCGCCTTCCGCTGCGGGTCGGCGCGAGTGGCGTAGCCCGTAGTGCGGGCGTAGGGCGGGCCCTGGCCCGCCTTCCGCGGGTTTCAATTGCCTCCGTCTGCGTTGCCTCGGATCTTCATTCCGAAGCGTTTGACAAGCAGTGCACCGGTCACCGCCACGGGAATGCTGACGCCAAGCCAGACCAGAAACGCGGGATCGTACGCACTGGGCCACGGTTCGTGGAACACCATGGTGGCAATCCCGGATTTGCCGCTCATCCCGAGCACTTCGTGCAGAAGCACATTTCCAAATACGTGCAGTCCGACTGCTGTCCACAACGAGCCGCTGAGCACATAGCCATAGGCAAAAACAAAAGACATCGCGCCCGTGGTGCAGACCATCTTGACCGCCTGCATGCCAGACAGGCCGGGAAGATGAAACAGGCCAAATAACACCGCGCCGATCAACAGCGCCCTCGTGAGCCCGAGGTAACGCGTGAGCACGACCAGCATGTAACCGCGAAACGCCAGCTCCTCGCCGAAATTGCCGGCAAAGTACTCCGCGGTTTTCCAACCGAGCTGCGACCACGCCATCGCGCCGCGCTCCCAATGGAACGGCACCAACAGCCAGAGCGCTCCGGCCATCGCGAGAATCACGGGCACGATCAGCATGGCGCCAGCGAAGAACCAACCGATTCGGCGGAGGCCCAACCCCAGCGTGTCGCGCGGGAACCCATCGCGCATCAGAAACGTTCGATTGAGGGCGATCAGTCCGATCACGACCAACAGCGGAATGAGCACACGCGCCGAGTGCGCGAGGACGCCACGTTCCGGAAAGAACATCCACGCAGGGATCGCAAGCATCCGCAGGACCACCGCACCCACCACAAACCAGACAAGCGACGCCATCGGAAACGGTCGCTTCTCGTCGCGAAGGGCATGCGCACTAACGGCGGAAATTTCCATGACGCGCCGTGTACCACTGCGCAGACACCACCGTCAACGTGCGATCGCGTTGGCCAAGCAACCGCGCATCTGCTCGATCCGCCGCAGGAGACAGGCATTGTCGAGCGCACGCCGACCGGAACGCCGACCGCGCCAGGCGCAGCAGCTGCTGGGCGATACGCCCAGCGCTGCGCTGGGCGTGTGTACCGGATACCTGGCCTGGTCGCGGATCCAGATTTACTTCACGGCAGCTCCCGCTGTGCGGCTTTCCGCCTTACGGCTTTGCCGACTCCACGGCTGGGGCCGGATCGTTGGACGGATGATCCACTATGTACAGCCACTTGCCGTCGATCAGCTTTTGCACGTCCACATAGCGGCCGTGCTCGACCGATTCCTTCTGCGTCGTCTTGTGCGCGCTGGTGATCGTGTAAGTGCCCCACGTGGTGCGGGTATCGGCCGAGGCCGCCTCGCCCATCTGGGTCAGGCTGGCGTCTTTGATCTCGAACTCCCCGAAATGGTGCGCGAACCCGTCGCGGATCGCGGTCCGGCCCTGCGCCATCGGTCCGCCCGGGAACCAGATGATCGCGTCTTCCGCATAACAGGCCGCCACGGCGTCGGCATCGTTGGCCTTGAAGGCCGCCACGAAGCAGTCGCCGGCGGGGGGCGGATCCGCCGCCATCGCGGCGCCGGTGGCGGTCACGAACCCGCACAGCAACAGCGCGGCGGCCAATCGATTGCGCATGGACATGGCGTGGTCTCCATTGGATGGTGGGCTCGGAATGGCCCAGCCAGGGGAACGCGCGCTCAGGCGGCCAGCGGCCACCGCGCCCGGGTCTCCACGCAATGCGTCCCGGGTGCGCTGCGCTTACCGGGCTACGCTGGATTTGGTTTTATTCTCGCCCTTCGCAATCGGACCAGGAGCACGCCCATGCCCAAGCCAACCGCAGGCGCATCCAACCGAAAGCCGCCCGAGCCATCGGGCAGCCACGCCGAGGTCGCGGACTGGCTGACGCACGTGACGCCGGACCTGCAGCCCATCGTCGCCGACCTGGACGGACTGATCCGCAAGACCATCCCGGGCCTGCAGTACGCCGTGAAATGGAAGAAGGCGTATTACGGCTTGCCGAAGAACGGCTGGATCATCGAGATGGTGGCGTACGACGTGTCGGTGAACCTGGTGTTCTTCGCCGGCGCGAAGTTCGACCCGCCGCCGCCCCAGGGCGAAGGCTCGCGGTACGTGAAGATCCGCACCCTGGACGAAGCGCGCGCCCCCGAAATCCGCGACTGGATCGCGCAGGCGGCGAAGCATCCCGGCTGGAGTTGAGGCGTTCGTTTCCCGCACTCCGGCGGGTGCGCCACAGGCCGCGCATCAGCTTTCCTTCCGCGCCAGCAGGGTGCGCCACGCGCCGCCGCGGCCCTGCATGGTGGTCTCCCATATGCCGGCCAACCCCGCCTGCGCGAGACGCGCATCGAACGCAGCGGGCAGCCATCGCACCACGCGGTAATCGCCCGCGGTGCCGTGCTCCCACTGGTCGGCCTCGCCTTCGGGATACATCAGGAGCATCAGCCCGCCCGCTTCCAGCGCCCTGGCCAGCTTGGTCAGCGCGCCGTCGAGCTGGGTGCGCTCGAAGTGCTGCAGCACGCACAGCATCATGACGCCGCCGTAGCGCCCGTCGATGGGGTCCGACAGCAGGTCGAGCCGATCGCAGTGCTTGCCGCGTTCGGCCTGGAACTCGCAGAACGCGGAGGCCGCATCGGTGCGGTAAACCTCCACGCCCAGCGCTTCCAGGCGATCGGCGTCCCAGCCCGGGCCGGAGCCGATTTCGAGCACGCGCGTGCCCTGCTTCACCGCCGCCGCCAGCCGGCGCAGCGCCTCTTCGCTGGCCGACGCCCTTCCGTCCACGGTCTCCACGTAGTCGCGCACCGTGCGCTCGTAATCCGCGACGGTGCGCGAGTTGTTGGCATGGCGAGCCTCAGGCATCGTCGCGCCTCCGGAAGGCGGGCGTTGTCGCTTGGGAGAGTGTCCTTGGCACCATCTTCGTCCCCACTGATTGCCCCTTTCCTGGCTGAAAGCCAGGACACGGGGCTTTGCCGGCACCGGGCCCGCCTCCGGCCGCCCAGGACCCGGTCTACCGATCGGTGAACCTGACCCGCTTTCGGGCCCGCTTTCGCGCCCTTCGGCGCTAGACCTTCTCGAGATGTTGCGCGGCCTGGGCCGCGGCTGCCTGCAACGCGCGGGCATAGGCGCTGTAGATCCGTCCCTTCGCGCGGGCGGCGGCTTCCAGCCCCTCGATATATGTGGTGAGCAGGTCGCGGGCGTTGTACTGGTGACCGAGCGCCTCGATCGTCCTTGACACGGTTTCCCGCAGGTGCCACTCGATGTTGCCGCCGATCTCGGCCTGCTTGGCGAGATCGACGACGCTGAGCAGATGTGGCGTCACGAGATTGGCGACGGTGGCCTTCATTTCCCTGTCCCTGTTTGCGAACGCCCGGAAAGATACCGCGAACCGGCGGCGATGGCGCCGGGCGACCCCTGGGGCCCAAAGGTCCGCGCCTTTCGCGGATCGCCGGACCGCCGCGCTACGAGACGGCATCACGCCTTGCGGCCCTTCCGTCTCAGCGCCGACCTGGGGCAAATCAATTCCCCGTCCCCTATCGTCCGACAGTGCCGCCCTATACTCGCAGGCCCGCAGGCTATGCACTGAAGGACCCGGATCATGACCGATCGCTCGCGCCGCGATGTCCTCGTCGCCGCCACCGCCCTGGCTGCCGGCGTGGCCGCCACCGCTCCCCGCGCGGCCGCTTCCGCCCCCGCCAGCAAGGCATCGTTCGCGCCGGTCGTGCACCACGTGTTCTTCTGGCTGAAGAATCCGGATTCCAAGGAGGACCTCGCCAGACTGCTCGCCGGACTGCGAACCCTGGCGGGCATCGACACCGTGCGCGGCATCCACATCGGCGTGCCGGCCGATACCGAGCAGCGCGGCGTCGTCGACGGAAGCTACAGCGCCTCGGAACTCCTGTTCTTCGACGATGTGGCCGGGCAGAACGCTTATCAGGTCCATCCCATCCACAAGCAGTTCGTCGCCGACTGCGAGCACCTGTGGGAACGCGTGGTCGTGTACGACGCCACAGCCGTCGCGCCATAACTCATTCTGAGCAGGGACGGCAAAGAGGACGACGGCAAAGGGGAGGTATGTCAGGGCAACTGGTCCTGACCGGCGGCCGGCCGGCCCGACGCGGGCTCCGGAAATTGTCCCTGACACCGAAGGATTGGCCCGGGTGGCACCACGCCGCAGGTCCATGGCGAGCAGCAGGCGCTTCCGGTCTCGGGCTGGCGGTCCTTGGAGCGGGTCTGGAGAAACTGTCTCTGACACCGTTCTCCTGCTCCGCGGGACATACGAACGAACGCCAGGCGCGCTGCGCTTGGCTGGCCGGGGTGAGGGCGTGCCCGCGCTTCGCCGGTGCCGCCCTTCACTGCGACCAGATAAAGCGCGCGCCGTCGCTGTCGTCCGGCATGGGGCCGGGACTGTCGGCCCGGATATCCCGGGTCCGCGGATCGATGCGCAGGAAGCGGTTGGTGGCCAATGACATCAGCACCAACTCGCCCGTCGGTGTTTCGATCCATTGAAAGGTTTGCGCCGTGCCGGGCTGGCCGGCGGCAAGCGTCACCGCTCCGTCCTTATCGACCGTGACATAGCGTGTGCCCGATCGCAGCGCGACGCGGCCCAGTTCGCGGTCGACGATCTCGAACCGCGTCGGAGCATCCGACGCCAGGCGCCCTTCGCTTGCGGCTAGTCCGGTGGTCGCGCGAAACGACGTCAGCCGGATCGATCGGCCATAGGGAACGGGCCGCATCAGGCCGTGGGTATGCGGCTGATGGACATCGATGCTGTCGAAGTCGGCAAAACCGCCCTCGGCGCCGCTCGCGTTGTAGTTGAACAATCCGTAGCGGACGCCCTGGAAAGTGAAGGTCTGGTAGAACAGCTCGACCTCGTTGCCGATCGGGGTAAAGGTGATGCCGTCGAACGAATAGCTGAAGCGCGCCCGTTCGGTGAGGAAGTCGCAGTCCGCGCGAAGCCAGATGCGCGTCCCGCTCATCTTCACCCGCACCCGCTGGTCCAGGCGCTGGTCGTAGAAGACGACCTTGAGTTCGTCGGTGAGTTTTTCGACGCCCAAAGTCGCATAAGGCAGATTGAGCAGGCCCAGACCCGCCGTGTCGCCCGGCTTCAGGTGCGACGCATCGAGCAGGACGCTCGGCGCCGACATCGGCCCGATCGCCCGCTGCGTCAGCGTATTGCGCGCGTCGTAGAACGAAGTCGCCGGCAGGGCGTGAAGCCGCAGGAAGCCCGGGCGTTCCGACAACGACCACTTGTCGTCGACCGGGACATGGTTCCACTGCCATATCGGCTGCAGCCGCGGCGCCGAAAAATCATCGCTGCGCTGATAGGGCACACGCACCGGCTGCGGTGTGGCGATTTTGGGCTTCACCCAGGTCCGCGGCGTGCGCGTCAGATTGCCCGGCAGTCCGAAATAGGGCCAGCCATCCTTCCAGGTGATCGGAGACAGGCTGAGCAGGCGACCGACGGAATTGAAATCCATCATTGAAAGGCCCCACCACTCGCCCCCGGGCGTCTGGACGATGCCTCCCTGGTGCATCGCCAGGCTATGTTTGGCGGCGGGGTCAGGCCCCCAGAACTCGAACGGCGGCTTGGGCGTACCCAGGCGCCTGCTCGACGCCATGCCGAAGTCCTCATGCGAACTGATCGATTGATGGACCTCGTAGGGCCCCAGCACATGATCCGCCCGCGCCGCCGGCATGCGAAAGCCGCCTTGCCAATTGGCGCTGATGATGTAGTACTTGCCGTCGATCTTGTAGAAATGCGCGCCCTCGCCCATCCCGGCGTCGTCGGCGAACAGGGCGCGCTCGGTGCCTGGAACGATGTCGGTCAGGTCGTCCGTCAGCTGGGCCAGGCGCATCGACTTGTGGCCC
Organism: Lysobacter sp. M2-1; assembly: GCF_022662495.1. Classification (GTDB taxonomy): domain Bacteria; phylum Pseudomonadota; class Gammaproteobacteria; order Xanthomonadales; family Xanthomonadaceae; genus JAKPBU01. The sequence goes on along the minus strand of NZ_JAKPBU010000005.1, from coordinate 138,729 downwards.
CAGACGACATAGGCCTTGCCGTCGTCGTCGAACAGGACGGACAAGTCGTGGAGGCTGCGTTTCATCGGCATGCGCGTCCACGGCCCCTTCGGATCGGTGGCCGTGAACATCTGGGTCATCTGGTCGTTGACGTTCGAGAAGATGTAGAACTTGCCTTCGTGATAGCGGAAGGACGGCGCCCAGATACCCTGGCCGTAGATGTTGCGGCCGCCCTCCAGCCGGTAGGCCGGGCCAAGGTCAAGCTTGTCCATGGCATAGGCGACGAACTCCCAGTTGACCAGATCCTTCGAGCGCAGGATCGGCACGCCCGGCATGGCGTGCATGGTGGTGCCGGTCAGGTAGAACCAGTCGCCGACGCGGATCAGGTCCGGATCCGAGAATTCGTCATAAAAGAGAGGATTGGTGAAGGTGCCGTTGCCGTTGTCGGGCGTCCAGGTCGCGGTCGACATGCCCTTGGGCGCGCTCGCCACCGGACCCTCCCGGTTCATCGCAGATGCCGGCGACGCGCATGCAATCAGCGTCAAGGCCGCGCATAACAGCAGCCCGGATATGACAACTGCGGGCGATTTCGGTCGATGCCGCATGACGCTTCACCTTTCAGGCTGACCAGTTCACGCAGTCGGAACCGCTACGCGCGGTCCGCCCTCCGCGGTCTGGTTGCCGGCTGCTACCGTTGTGTCACGAACTGCCTTGGATCAACTTCGAGGGGAAGCATAGGCAGGCGCGTCGTCTCATCTCCAATGAATTGTTCAGCGCGAGCTATGTCCTTTTTCGCAGGCGCCAGCAACAGTTGTTGTCAGAACCTGTCCTTGGCACCTTTTTCGGCATCCTGTGACGTCTCGGCGACAGCGCGATGGCGACGCGGATCATTGCCAACGTCGCTCCACAGGTCTATACCATCGCCGTAGCCGATGGGATCGGTTTGCACGGGCCGTCGCCCGTTCGGGTCCCTTGCCCCCAGGCACCATGGACTTCGCCGTTACCAGTGGTGGAAGCGCATTGAACGAACCAGGGTCTGCAATCGGCAATGAAGACCGGGGACAGCCCCCCGATCTTCATCAGCTATGCGACCGCCGACCGCGAACTCGAAGTCCACGGAGCGGCAAAGGGGACCGGAATTGCACTGCGTCCGGCTTCGTCTAAACCATCTGGGCCCAGAAACGCACCCCATCGGGGGGATCGAGCGGAGATAGCCATCATGAGCCACGCATCGCGCGTCACCATTGCGGCTCTCCTGTTGGCGCTGGGCGCGACCGAAGGGCGCGCCCAACCCGCGGACGACGGGCGCGACCTGCACCTAATCGAAGGCTTCGAGCAGCAGGTCGAGGCGCACCGCCGGGCGCTCGGCATTCCCGGCATGTCGACCGTGGTGGTCCGGGACGGCGAGGTGCTGTCCGCGCGCGGGTTCGGTTACGCCGACCTGGAGCGCCGCGTCCCTGCCACCGCCGACACGCTCTACCACCTCGCGTCGGTGACCAAGACCTTCACCGCGGTGCTGGTGCACCGGCTCGTCGAGCAGGGCAAGCTCGGTCTCGACGAACCGGTGGCGCGTTATTCGCCTGAGTTCAAGGACAACGGGGCGCAGGTGCGGCACGTGCTCAGCCACACGTCCGAGAACACGCCGGGCGACGCCTTCAACTACAGCCCCGACCGCTTCGAGGGTCTGAAGGACATCCTCGAGAAGAAATACGGCAAGCCGCTGCGGCAGATCTACGTCGAGGCGTTCCTCGAGCCGCTGGCGATGCGCGACAGCGTGCCCAGCCATGACGTCGCCGACGATGACACCACCCACGCCGCGCTGGGCCTGGACAACCTCGCGCGTTATCGCCGCAACCTCGCGCACTTCGCCAAGCCGTACACGTACTGGGCCGAAGGCAACGGCACGTCCGAGTACGCGGGCTATCCGCCACGCGAGCTCTGGGTGTCCGCCGGCCTGCTGTCGACGGTGCTGGACATGGCCCGGTACGACAAGGCGATAGACGACCACACGCTGCTGAAGGCCGAGACGCTGGCGCACGCATGGACGCCGGTCCTGTCCAACGCGGGCAAGCCGTTGCCGTTCGGGCTGGGCTGGTTCGTCACGGACTACCGCAGTGAGCGGCTGGTCTGGCACTACGGCCACTGGGGCACGGGCTTCTCGTCGCTTTATCTCAAGGTCCCCGCGCGCCGCCTCACCCTCGTCGCGCTGGCCAACAGCGAGCACCTCGCCGACCACCCGTACAAGCTCGGCGACGGCGACGTCACCAACAGTCTGTTCGCGTGCAGCTTCCTGGCGAGCTTCGTACGGGGCATCTCGAATGCCGCCCGCGGCGCGGCGCCACCGGCGAACCTCGAGGCGCTGCTCGCGGACAAGCAGGCGCGCAACGCCTTCGCCAAGTCGGCGGAAGACCCCGGGTGCGAACTGACGTCCCGCATCGCCTATGCCAACTGGCGGGACCTGCGTCGCGAGGAAGCCGCGAAGCGCAAGCCCATCCCCTACGACGCGGCCCTCGCCGCCGAATATGCCGGCACGTACCGCCTCCCCCACCGCGACATCCATGTCACCAACGAAGGCGGCCGCCTCTTCATCAACGTCCCGGCCGATGGTGGCCACACCGAGATGTACGCCATGTCGCCGACGGAGTTCTTCATCCGCATCCGGCCGTGGGACCTGCGGTTCGTCAAGGAAGGCGGCAAGGTCGTGCGCCTGGATTTCGTCGAAGGCGACGTGACGGATTCGGCACCGCGGGTCGAATGACGCGGGGCGTCCGACAAAAGTTGGCGGGGACTATTCCACAGAACCGCAGGGCGGGCTCAAGCCCGCCTTCCGCGGTTCTATTCCTTGTAAGCAATAAAGAGCGATCCCCACGCGGTTGAGGTGGAGCTACTTCTTCGAGTCGCCGACCAGCTTGCGGATCTCAGCTGCTCCGTCTCTTATCTTCCACTCCAGGAACATCTTGCCCAAGTCGGGAGACGATCGACGGGGGTCACCTTCAACACCGACCGTACCCAATGACAAAGGGCTGCCCGTTGGCGGCACCGGAGCGCCTACGACGATCTGGCCTGGGCGAACATAATCGGGATCGACAGCCCAGGTGAGCGACGTGTCGGAAACGCCGCCGTGCCGGCTCGGGGGGTAGCCATTTGACTTGAGGTATTCGTCTATCTCTTTGTTCGCTTTCGCGTAAGCGTCGCTGGAAAAAAACACGCGCACGCCATGGGCGCGATGCTTCTCGTCCAGCTTGGCGGCAAGCGCACGAAGCGGGGGCTGGTTGCCGTCGTGATCGCCCATCAAGACGATGTACTTGAATCCGGCTTTCACCATGCTTTCCGCGACATCTTCGTTGACGCGCGAAAATGTCTCCGCGGACAGGTTTACCGTCCCCGGGAAGCGGCTCTCGTCAGAAGTGGGTGCAAAAGGTATGACGGGCGAAACGAGCGCATTGCCTAGTTCTCGAGCGATGTGCTCACCGAGGTACTGCGCCCGAACAATATGCTTTCCAAGCGCGATCGCCGGGCCGGTCGCTTCAGTGCTGGCATTGAAGATCAGCACCGTCGTTTTGCCGCCTTTGATGGCGTCGCGGATTTCAGCAGTCGTCATTCGCTCCATCATCACGGGTGCAGGGCGTGGCGGTGCGGCTGACACGTTGAACACGAAACTCAGGAGTGCTGCAGCGATTGCCAGCAACGAGCCCTTCATAAATCCTCCTCGAAGGAAGAACTTTCGTATCCGTCCATGGGTGAACGATTTGCCCGTGATCCTTCCCACCCAGACCCCGTCGTACGCCATCACCTGGGAGCCAGGGTGAAGTCGATCCGTGCGATCGGATTCGCTTCGGTGAGCGGTGTGCCTTGCTTGTCGGGAGTGAATGCCAGCGACCCCAGGAAGGGGCGGCCACGCGGCCCGTTGTCCCACGCAACGCTGACAGCCGGGGTCAGGATGTATCCGCCATTCATGTTGTGGCCGTGGCCGTCGCGCGGATAGGCGTCGAAGCCCAGCAGGGACAAGCCTCGCACCACGTAAGCGACGGCGGGTCCGGTGTCGTCGGAAGCGTCGTGGAACCGGACCACGCAATCGCACGGTTGCGGTTGCGCAGGGTAAGGGTCTTCGGCCCGGGTGACCTCAAGGCGCTCGACCTGGATCGCGAACGCCTGATCCAACGGACCTTCGGGCCTGCCGATCCAGCCCTCCCAGCGGATCGTCCCGAGGATCATCGGGACGGCGCCGGTACGCTGCGGGTCGATATCTTCGACGGGTTCGAGGGGATCCAGGCCGCCCTGGCGATGGGTCGGAAAATCGTGCTTGTCCCGGTGCATGGCGCTCGACTCCTCTGGGTTTGCCAGGGCCAACGCGCTGCGCGTCCGCATACGGCCGCCAGGCCCGGCGACCGCCCCCGCACCGGGTCGTATATCCGACACCCGCAGGGAAAGGGGCTAATGCAACGCCTCTAAACCCTTTCTCGTTCACAGCCATCTCAATCCGCAGGTATCTACGGAATATGTCAATGCAGACCACCTTCGATCGCCTCGCGCCGTGAACGGACTCGCCATGACATCGAACGGCGTTCGCGCGCTAGTCGCGGCGACCCTGCTGTTGCTATCGCTCAACGTCGCCCATGGCGAAGCGGGCAAGCCACACCGTGGCCCGTGGGGATTTGATCTGGCCGGCATGGATCGAACGATCAAGCCGGGAGACGATTTCTTCCGCTATAGCGGCGGGGCATGGATGACCAATACCCCCATCCCGCCGGATCGCGCGTCATGGAGTACGTTCTCAATTCTGCGCGCGAATGCCGAGACGGCTGTCAAAGCCATCGTCGAAGCGGTCGCAAGCCGGCCGAATCCGGCGGGATCGATCGAACAGAAGGTCGCCGACTACTACAACTCGTACCTCGACACGGAAGCCATTGAGAAGGCGGGATTCGCACCGATCCGCGACGACCTGGCCGCGATCGTTGCAGCGCGCTCGCATGAGGATGTCGCGCGCCTCATGGGACGCCGCGACATCGACGTGGGCGGCCCCGTCTCGATCACGCCCTGGCCTGACGCAAAAAACCCCAATCGCTACGCGGTGAACATTGTGCAGTCCGGCCTGAGCCTTCCGAACCGCGACTACTATCTGAAGGACGACGCAAAATTCGCCGAGATACGCCGCAAGCATCACGCCTACATCGAGGCACTGCTGTCGATGGGCGGCTATCCACAGGCGGCGCGTTCCGCCAACGCCGTTGCCGCGCTCGAAACGAAGATCGCGACACTGCACTGGTCCGCGGAGAAGCGCGCCGATCGCGATCTGACCTATCACCCCAAATCGCGGGCCGAGCTGGTGGCGTTCGCGCCGGATTTCCCGTGGCTGGCGACCTTGTCCGCGGCAGAGATCCCGCATCAGGACTTCTTCGTCCTGAAGGAACGCGATGCCATCGGTGAGCTTACGAAACTATTCCGCGCGACACCCGTAAAGACATGGCGCGCGTACATGGCGTTCCAGTACCTCAACGCCATGGCGGATGTATTGCCGAGAAACCTCGACGACCTTGCATTCGACTTCAACGGCAAGACGCTCTCAGGACAACCGCAGAAGCGTGAGCGCTGGAAACGCGCGACCGTAGCGTTGAATGCCGCGCTAGGCGAAGCCGTCGGCGAGTTCTATGTGCGCAAGCACTTCAAGCCGGAAGCAAAAGCGCAAGTGGCATCGCTGGTCGAGAACTTGCGTGCCGCCTACCGCACGCGGATCGCGCGTGTGACGTGGATGTCCGAGGAAACGAAGCAAGCGGCATTTCGAAAACTCGATACGTTTCGCGTCAAGATCGGCTACCCGGACACGTGGCGCAACTACTCGACGCTGGATATTCGCTCCGCCGATCCCGTCGGCAACCGCAAGCGCGCGAGAGCGTGGGAATGGCGTCGCCGCATCGCACGCCTCGACCAGCCGACGGACCGCGACGAGTGGGGCATGACACCGCAAACCGTGAACGCCTACTACAACGCGTATTTCAACGAAATCGTGTTTCCCGCAGCGATTCTACAGCCCCCCTACTTCGATGCCGAGGCCGACCCCGCGGTCAACTACGGCGGCATTGGCGGCGTGATCGGCCATGAGATGGGGCACGCGTTCGACGATCAAGGATCGAAGTCGGATGAAAACGGCATCCAGCGCACCTGGTGGAAAGCCGAAGACGTCGCCCACTTCAAGACGTTGGTCGCGAGCCTCGCGACACAGTATTCGCAATTCGAACCCCTGCCCGGCACGCACCTCAACGGCAAGCTGACCCTCGCCGAGAATATCGGCGACAACGGCGGTCTCAGCGTCGCGCTGGAGGCCTATCAGATTTCATTGCGGAACAACGAACCGCCCGTCATGGACGGCTTTTCGGGGCTCCAGCGTTTCTTCCTTTCCTGGGCCCAAACCTATCGCGAGAACATTCGCGAAGCGCAACTGCGCGCCAACCTCACCGCCGACCCCCACAGCCCCGCGGAATTCCGCGTCAATGGCGTCGTACGCAATATGGACGCGTGGTATGTCGCGTTCGACGTCAAGCCCGGCGACAAGCTCTATCTCGCGCCTGCAAATCGAGTGCGCATCTGGTAGGAACCATCAGGAAATCAGAGCGTGCAAATGGCCGAATTTGAGCGGCGCCCCCGCTTCTCACGCCTCCATGTTGAATCTCGTGGACCTTGCGCAGTTGGACATAGCCAACCCGCGCAAGTCCAAGGGAAAGTCCGCCGCGGCCGCGATCAGTTCAGCCAGAAACTGAAATACAGATACATGCCGAGGACCAGCGCGACGATGAGCCCAGACAACACTTTATTGCCGGTGTCCCAGCTGCGGCTGATCTCATCGCCGTGCAGCTCGCGGATCGAGGCGTAAGTCAGGCCTTTGATCTGCTCGTCCGCCGGCGGCTCGCTGGTCAGAGAGCCCACGATCATCAGAATGGCGCTAGCGACGAACAAAATGCCGGTCGCGTACAGGAAATTGAAATCGCCGATCGCGGCCAGGAACGCCGGCTCTTCAATCTTGCCTGCGCCAAAAAACGCCTGGCAGGTCAGCTTGAACATGCCGAGCACGAAGCCGCCGGCCAAGGCCCACACCGCGCCCTGACCGTTCAAACGTTTCCAGAATAATCCGAGCAGGAACACCGCGGTGATCGGCGGCGCGAGATAACCCTGCACACTTTGCAGATACTGATACAAGCCGCCGCCGGAGATCACTTTCATTACCGGAATCCACAGCAGGCCCGCGACGACGACCACCGTCGTCGCGATGCGGCCCACGGCCAACAAGTGCCGCTCCGACCGACCCGGCCGAAGCTTCTCGTAAATATCGACGGTGAACAGCGAGGCGCTCGAGTTGAACAGCGACGCGAGCGAGCTCATCAGCGCCGCCAGCAGGCACGCGACGATCAAACCGCGGATGCCCGAGGGCAGCAACGTGGTCACGAGCGTCGGGAACACCGTGTCGCCGTCGATCACCGAGACGCCATCGACCATCTTCATGGGCAGCGCCAGCAAGCCCTTCTGATGCAAGGCCCATCCGATCATGCCGGGCACCAGGAAGATCAGCACCGGCCACACCTTGAGCAGGCCGCCGAACAGCGCGCCACGACGCGCCGACTGCAGATCCTTGGCCGACAGCGCACGCTGCACGATGTATTGATCGGTACACCAGTACCAGATGCCGATGATGGGCGAGGCGATCAGGACGCCGAGCCAGGGGAAATCGGGATCGCTCAGCGGCCGCCACAGGGCAAACTGCGCGGCGTTGGCGCTCGCGGTGCTGACCAACTCGCCCCAACCTGCGCCCACACCGGCACCGGCGCCGAGCCGGCTCAAGCCCGTCAACGTGATCACCAACGAACCGAACAAGATGATCACGGCCTGTGGTGTGGCGGTCGCCATGATCGCACGCATGCCACCGAACACCGTGTAAATGCCCGTGAGAATCACGGTGGTGAATGCGCCCACCCAGAACGCGTTGTCGCGCGAGCCGAAGGTGTCCGGCAGCAGCGCCTGAAACACGATCGCGCCGGCGTACACGGTCACGCTGACCTTGGTGAACACATACGCAACCAGCGAGACTACCGAGAGGATGGTGCGCGCCCGCGCGTTGAAGCGGCGCTCCAGAAACTCGGGAATCGTTTGCACGCCGGACTTGTAGTAGAACGGCACGAAGAAGCCGGAGAGCAGGATCAGCACCCACGCGTGCAGCTCCCAGTGCGCCATTGCCATGCCGGTCGAGGCACCCTGGCCCGCGAGGCCAACGATGTGTTCCGAGCCGATGTTGGACGTGAAAATCGAGGCGCCGATGGTAATGAAGCCGGCGTTGCGGCCAGCCAGAAAGTAATCGACGCTATCCTTCTGGTGCCGGCCGTACCACCACGCCACCACCCCTATCACGGTGAAGTACAACCCGATGACGAACCAGTCCAAGGTGGTCAGAATTGAGGTTTGCACGTCGGTCCCTTGTATTGTTGAGGCGGCGATACCGGGCGCCTTGAATCCAGGCCGCGGCCCCAGCCGTGCCTCGAGCTGTTGTGTCACGACCTGTCATGGATCAACTTCGAGCGAAGGATAGGCAGGCGCTTCGCGTCATATCCAATGAATTGTTCAGCGCGAGCTATATCGGTTTTTTTATGCGGCGCTGCACCACATGCCCGTTCCGCTTCAGTCAAGACAATAAAGCAATCAATGGGTCAGGTTCATTTATACGTGGACCAAACATCAGGTTTCAATCGGATACGCACACCTCCCTTCTTTCCAGGCTGCCTCATCCCCTCTGATCAAGTGAACTGGCCGCTCTTACGTCGCTTCGCCGGAGCCCGGCCCGCGCACCGGCCGCCCAGGTGCAACTCATCCGACAAGTGAACCTGACCCCGCTCTTGGCAATCGAGCCCTGTCCGATTCCAACTTGCGGCATCGTTTTCCTGCTTGCAGGGGTCACTAGCAATGGAGCAGGCACATGCGCATCGGAATCACGTTTCTATGGGCTTCTCTCCTCGTACTGACGCTTGCGGGCTGCGGAAGCAGGCCGCCTCCCGGCAGCGACGGCATGGAGAAGCGTATAGCCGACCTGGAGAAGGGAGCCGCGGCCATGCAGGAGCAAAACCGCGACCTGAGGGCGAAGCTGCGAGCCGCACATACTTTCGGGCGCTCGCCGCTGGAGGACTTCTTTGCCAGCCCGGAGTTCTGGGAATGCACGTACGACTCAAGCTGGTCCGACTGTTCCAGTCGCTGCTCCAAGCAGACTGCGGACGGCTACCAGGCATGCATCAACGCGCATCCCGAAGGGCCGGAACGCGTGGCGTGCATCGAGGAAAATTCAACGCGCGGCTCGAACTGCCTGAAGAGCTGCCCCGTGCAAGTCTCGCCAACCAGTCCCCCCACGTGCCGTGGCGGAGGCGGACCCATGTGAGATCCGCTGGGCCGACATGGGGACGAGGCAACTCGGGAAGAACAGGGGTCAGAGTACAAATTCATCAATGCAAAATGGATCTCTGACCCCTATTTCCCCCGGCTCTTGTGTCGATAAAGTAAACCTGACCCCGTTTTCAGGGCGGATCGGCCTTCACGTGGCGCTCGATATAGGCCGCATGGCCTGGCATCTCGGCCACCGTGCCGGCAATCGCCTGGCGTAAGCGCATGAAATGGGCCAGCAGCGCCTGCTCGTCCACGTGCTCGACGAATGGAGCAAGCCGATCGGGCCGCAGGCCCAGGCCGAGGTACATGGACACCCACGAGGGCTCCAGGAACCCCAACTGGTGGTGCATGACCACTCGCCCGGTGCCGCGGAACATGTCGATCTGGTGCGCCAGCGTCTCGGGCAGCTTCATGTTCGCGCAGTAGCGCCACAGTTCGGAATCATCGCGCTGCGTCAGGTGGTAGTGCATCGCGATGAAATCGCGGGTCGACTCGAACTGCTCGGCGTGCTGGCGGTTGAATTCGACGGCCAGCGAGGGATGGAAGTCGCGATCCGGGAAGTACTCCACCAGCCAACCCACGCCGTCCATGATGATGTGGATGCTGGTGGACTCCAGCGGCTCCACGAAGCCCGCCGCCAGCCCGAGGGCGACCACGTTCTTGACCCAGGCACGCTTGCGCCGGCCGGTCACGAAGCGCAATGGGTTGGGCACGCCCTGTGGCTTGCCTTCGAGGTTGGCGACCAGCAATGCGCTGGCCTCGTCGTCGGAGATGCAGTCGCTGTTGTAGACCAGGCCACTGCCGGTGCGATGCTGCAGCGGGATCGTCCATTGCCAGCCGGGCGCGTGCGCGGTCGAGGTGGTGTAGGGCCGCAGCGGCTCCGTGCGTTCACTGGAAACCGCGAGCGCGCGATCGCAGGGCAGCCACTTTCGCCAGTCCTCGTAACCGGCCTTCATGGCGCCTTCGATCAGCAGGCCTCGGAACCCCGAGCAATCGATGAACAGGTCGCCCTCGATGCGCCGACCGTCGGCCATGCGAACGGCCGCCACGAATCCGTCCTCGGGCCGCAGCTCGACGTCGACGACGGTGCCAAGCTCGCGCTGCACGCCACGCGCCATCGCGTACTCGCGCAGGTAACCCGCGTACAGCGAGGCATCGAACTGGTAGGCGTACGAATACGAATTGTGGGCCGATCGCGGCCCGGCCAGTGGCGGCGTGAACTTCATGTGCCGCGCCATCACGCTGGACGTGGACCAATCTTCATACGACGGGAAGTCGGGGTGCTTCGCGCTCAGTCGCAGCCAGTGCTGGTAGGGCGCGCGGTTCTGGATCGGCGGGCCGAAATCGCCGAAGCCGTGGAAAAAGCGGTGACCGATGCGTCCCCAATTGCGGAACTCGATCCCCAGCTTGTAGGTCCCCTGGGTGCGCTTGGTGAACTCGGTGTTGTCCAGGCCCAGCAAGTCGTTGAAGACGCGGATCGGCGGAATGGTGGCTTCGCCGACGCCGACCGTGGCGATATCGGGCGCCTCCACCAACACGATCTCGCAACCCATCGGCCCTTGGCGGGGCAGTCGCTGCGACAGGGGCGCCGCCGCCATCCAGCCGGCGGTCCCGCCGCCGACGATGATGATCCTGCGTATGTGGCGCTCGTTCATGGCCATGCCTCCCCGGAAACGGGGTCAGGTTCACTTCCGCCACCTTGCCTGACGGCATCGACCGACGGCAAGACGTTTCGGGAACGGGGTCAGGTCAAAGGGGTCAGAGAATCTATCGGTTTCAAACAGATATGTTCTCTGACCCCTTTTTCGGCAAGGTAGAAGTTCAGCCGCATCAGCTGGAGGTCATCGACCTCTTCACCGGAATTCTCTACACGGCGCGCGAGCCGCGGGCAGAGACGCTCTGGACGTTGGAAGAGATGGCGCGGTTGATCGAAGGGCAGTGGGAAACGATCTAGCCGTTAGGCTTCAACTGTGTTGGAAAAGGGGCCGCAATCCGGCCCCTTGTCTTTTTCGAGGTGATCGTCATGAGCCAGATCGAGAACGAGAACCCAACCACTTTCCCCATGAAATAGTTCTCTGACCCCTGTTTTCGTGCTCTGACCCCTATTCCCCCGGCGGCGTAGGGCGGGCTCAAGCCCGCCTTACGCGGGTTACTGCCTTCAATTCGGGAGGCGAAGAAGATTTGGCGACTCAACTACCTCGTCGTTCCCACCAGTGCCAAGTGGAATCAAGGTCACAGCCACATTCGTCTGGCTTGATACATTTCGCGAGCATGCCATTGGCAGAATCGTCGCTCAGCGCATGCATTCGCAATCACAGCCAAGGAGGAGTACGACATGAAAGCATCAGTGCTTTTCACGCTTGCAGTTGCTGTCGTTCCGGCATTCGCGATCGGGGCCGCCCATGCCCAGACAGCGCCCCGATGCTCATGTGAGCACTACGGTAATCCATACGACGGGTACTGCGAGGCATGGCCCCAGAGCGGTACAGAGACCTACGGATGGCAAACGACAGGCAATGCCTACTTTCCATTCCAACCCAGCCCAACTCAGCCTGCGATGGTGTACGGCTGCCCCTTAAACCACCCAGATGGTTGCGGTTTGAAAGTAACGATCTCTCGGCCAGGCTATTCTCCGGTCACCAAGAATTGTCTCAATGGCACGCCGCCCAACTAAGTGGCGCATTCGTCGGGGTTGCCTGCAACCCCGACGTTCTGCGCAGGCGTAAAGGAGAAGGGAGGGTTTCTGAGTGCTCGGCAAGAAAGTCAGATAACAGGGCGAAGAACAGGGGTCAGAGTACAAATTCATCAACGCAAAATGGATCTCTGACCCTATTTCCCCTCCTCCTTTCGATTTACAAAAAAGTACTCTGACCCCTATTTCCCCTTCGTTGTCGAACGAGTGTTGGGCGCAAACCGCGTGGGCCGCGTGAGCGGCTAGATCTCGAAGGGTGACGGAGGCGGCGGTACCACTTCGAACCGAAACACTGCGGCAGCCGGGAGGGCGTGGCCGGCTGACAATTGCGAGACTTGTATCCTAGTTCCGACGCTCTGCACGCACTACTGAGTTATTAGGGTTGTTATAGAGGGCAGTATAGAAAGCGTGTCCTCGTGCGCTATTGATAAACTGCTCCAGGGTAACGTCGTCGCCGATCACCTCATTCGGCAGTACTCGTTGAACACTAGTCCGCCAGGCAGTTTTATAGGCAGCTTTGTAATGACCATCTGCCTCGGTTTTGCGGTACCCGATACCTACCACGTCCTCGCTCTTAACATCTATCCCAACGGACTCCGGCCAAGTGGTCCACAGATCTTCCGGCACGAACGCTCGGCCACTTGGGCGACTATTCGTGCCCGTCGTGAATTTTTCCCATTCGACATTTCCGATTTGTTCTCCGATGAAATCGGATGCCACAAGGGACTGCCGGGTTCCGGTTATGATGCCGCCGTCGCCGAAATCAAGGAGGTAAACCTTGGTGTCAAACGAGGCTACGTCGAGCGGGGCAACTGCACCATTCTTGGCAGTGAGCTCCCATACCGCGTTCTGTCCATGGTAGCCGGCTACGAGAGTTAGACCGGTTATAAGGTGCATCTTGGCAAATGTCTCGGCCGCATCTTCTACATATTTTCTCAAGAAAACCAGCCGTTGTTGTTCCGTGATGGGTCCCGGCCGCTCTTGCGGCTGGATTGCGAGCTGCGGAACAACATCCATCCAGAAGGTGTTCACGGCGAAACCCGGAACAAGCCAGGAACGATCATGGAACTTGTATTCACGGTACACCGTTCCGTGCGTTTCTCTATTCTCGAACTTGCCGCACGTGTTGAACCTGCTACAGAGGTGGGTGCCCGTGTTGTCTTGTCCGACCTGCCTTTCCTCCAAGAGGTAGGCATACTCATCGTAGATCATGTTCGGGAACAAATCTTTGAAATCGTCTCTGATGCTAAGTTGGAGCGCCTTCACATACGCACTGACGGCTATCGTTTTGCGCAACTCGGTTCTCTCCATTTGCTTTATGTCGAGTCCACGGTCGTCGATTGCTTCTCCGAAGTTGAACGTCTGGGACGTCTTCCAAGACCACAATGACCCTTGGCCGGCGGTGGTTGGGTCCATGAATACGCTTCGCGATGCACTGAAGTACTGCCGCCCTACCCCCGCAGATCCAAACAATTGACTGTAGTTCACCTTGTTTAGCATCCGAATGGGACAAATTTCCTTGTCGCCGTTTATTTGATCCTTGGTCGTCTGAGCGAGTCCCTCTTCGGGGGCGATGTAAATGTCTAGATGCCCATTGGTCGTCACCGGCGGTGTTCTACGCCCTTCCTCCGCCGCGGCAAAGTATTCGGTGAGTAACACGGGCAGTTGGTTTCCGAAGGCAGTCTTTGGCACATGGAAGAAATGTGTAGGAACGTGAAGGTTGACTGGAAGTGTTGGAATTGTTCGTGCGTTGGTCAAACTAATCGTCGCTCCCTGACCATCAACGATCTGATGTGTAGTGCCTCGTTTTTCGAACTGCTGTAACTTGACCGCCGTGACTGTATCGCTGGGCTGAAGCCCGCACGCTAGATTTTTTGTTTCTCCTACGCCAGCCGTTTGCGGAAAAAGGTTGGTTGTCTCTGGGAGCTGGCTTAGCCAGCTGTTTCCGCACGTCTGGAGGTAGACGAACAGGCCCTTGCGGCCCTGTTCCGATTGAATATCGTTTGGTAACTCTGATATCGACGCTTTGAAATCATCTACCATCGCCTGGTAACCGTTAGCACTGCGAATGCAGGTCGCTGCCTGGGCGGGCCGAGCGAAGGTCGCCACCAAAGACAAAGTGACCGCACCGGCTATCCAGAGGGACCGAATCGTCGTGGAGGTCGAGAACGAGAAGGTATGCATGACATCCCCTATGGTGGTGGTCGGTGCGGCGCGTCTGAGAGCGCCCAGCGCAGCAAGTAATATGGTCTGCATTTCCTGTCTATTTCGCATGATGCGTACTCCCGAAAATTGACTTCTGAAGAGGTGCCGACTCAGCGGAGCGCACGCGTGCCACTAGAGGGAGTCGCGTCATGATGCGTCCCAAGTGAACGCGTCGCGTCTCGAGTGAACACATCACGTCCCAAGCGGACGCAATGCAACGACGCGGGTCGTCCGCGCCCAGCAGACTGACTTGGGTCCTGCAGAATCCAGGCCGAACCTGGTCACTGCAAAACGCAAAACAATGCGGGGAACTGTTTTGATTCGTGCCGAACGCTTTGAATTCACGGCCGCACGGTAATGGCGATATTGGCTGTCTGATCGCCGAACCAGGCGACGCCGTCCTGCACCATCCGCATCGGAAGTTGTGAGTGCCCGGTGTGGTGGGCGACGTTATGGCGAAGTCGATAGTGGCGGTTTGTCCAGAGGCTCTCTACAGAGGGGCAGGTCAACCTGCCCCCTAAGTGTGCAATCAAGCCTTGAACAACTTGAAATCCGCCTTACATTTTTCGATAACCTGATCCATTGGCATGTCAGGGTGGCCCGCCGTGATTATGTCTTGGTACCTATCTAGAAATGTATCAAAGTCCAACTTTTCAATATCAACCGTGGCCTTATATAGACAGAATGCACTAACTTGCTCCACCTTTGTGGTCAAGCTAGTGGACTTCACAGCCCGACTCCACGCCATGAAGTCCAGCCTGATAAGAGCGACTCCTTCGTTAACAAGGTAATACTCGTTCTTGAGGCTTTCGCTACCCTCTGACTCGCCAAAAAGTGCAGTGACCATTTCTGTAAGCAAGCTTGTAACACCGTTCTGGATGTTCTCCGAGCCCCCTTTGACGAAGCCCTTGATAGCACCAGAGACAACGCTGGATATCTTGTCGGCGTCCGACGAAACGTACGCTTTGGTCACATTCTTGTACGACTGGATTTTGCTGATCGCAACAGTCTGATCTTGTCCAACCCCAGCGCCCCGCAGCCTGTTCTCGATCAGCTGTTGGAAGTATTCGGCCTTCACAGTCGCCAACGCCTCCAAGTTATCGAGAAGCTCTTTGGCTTCCTCATTTAGATTCTTAGCTTCATCAGCACCCTTGAACAAATCTCTTATTACGGCCATCGTAAATCCTCCTTCATTTCATCATGACTAAAAGATTCATTACACACATGGGGGCGCAACGAATCGCGTTCCGCGCATACTCACTTTTGCAAGCATCGTTCTCGGGGCTCTCAGCCCACACTCCCACTGCTTCTGCCGCATTCCTTGCGTAAGGCAGTGCCATTGGAACCTGGAACCTTTTCGATCTCTACCGAATCCGTAGAGATCGCATGCGTCTCCTTGGTCGTATCAATCCAGGACTCGACCGGAAGCGACTTGCTGTATTCCGAATCGGCTTAAGCGATGTACTTCTCGATCTGAAGCGCGAACGAATCGGCCTTGGCGTCGGCTAGTTGTGCGAGCGCCTCGATGAGTTCTTTCTGTTCGTTGTATTCCGGTTTACTGGAATCCAGGCCGTCGATGAATGATTTGATAGCGCCCATTTCGATAACTCAATTAGTGATTGAAAGACCCGTTGTTCACGTGGCGACCGTTCACCGTAGGTGCGGTTCGGCACCTGCGGCGACGGCCACTTTTCGGCTTCGAACGTGTGCGCCGCGAGCAACCCGGCTGCACGAACGCAGACATCTCACAACGTGGCGGGTGTCGCAACGGCGAGAGCGGGTGCTGGCGCGTCAGTTCCGCTCACTCGGCGTCTGGGCACCGTCGTTTGCGCTGGCCGGAACCGGTTACCGACAGCGTTTCTGTACGAAAGCACGACAGAATCCCTGACGAGTCAGTACTGCTTCCCTCGGCGTTGGGCAAAGTTCGGAGGAGTTGCCGTGTACGCGATGCCGGTTCGCATTCGGCAGTGCAGGACTGCCGCGGGACTGTCACAAACCCAGTTGGCGGCACAGGTGGGCGTGCGCCGTAGCGCGGTCGCGCAGTGGGAGCAATCCAACGGCGGCACGTCGCCGAGCGTCGGTCACCTGGCGCAGGTGGCGGTGACCACCGGGGTGTGCTTCGAATGGCTGGCGACGGGCCGGGGGCCAACGCGGCCGAGCGGGGCGGAGTTCGAGTCCGCCGCAACGATCCTGGATTTCGCTAAGGACGAGCTGGAGAACCGGGTGCTGGACTCGATCCGCCGGCTGTCGTATCGCAACCGGGTGATGGCATGCCGGATTGTGGAGTTGATGTCGACTTGAGCCGGCGCCCGATGTCAGACAAAAGGCAGACAAAAGGTGTCAGGGAAAAACAGCACGCTGACCCCCTGTTCGTTTCCGACAGCTCAGAGTAGGACCCGTAGGGCGGGCTCAAGCCCGCCTTACGCGGATCGGTGCAGACGCACCCTACTCGATTGCCTGGCATGGTCCGGCGGCCGATGTGCTGGCATTTGCAACACTGAACTCCGCAGGCCATCCATCGCCAAGGACGCGAGCCCCGCACAGTAAGCACCCCGTTCTTCGCCAACGCCGGTTCGCAAACGAGCCCCCTCACCGAGCCGCTGCGCTTCCACCTGATCCAGGATGGCTCGCAGGGTGACTGCGGCGTCGTAGATCGCCTGGCCCAGCAGTGGCAGAGTGCCGCCAGCCAGTTCGGCGGTGTGGCCGGCCGCCACAACATCGCCGTGGGCCGAGATCGCCTGGATCAAGCGGTCGAGCGCGTCGATCTGATCCAGGGTGACACCGAAGGCAAAGCGCGCGTCTGCCGTGTCGGACACCTCCGGCGCCGCCCCGGACACGGCACTGCGTTCGCCTGCGCCCGTCACGATCTGCCGCGGCGCAAACCATGACATCTCCTGCAAGACGAGGTCGGCCTGCTCTGCCAGCAACTCCAGGCAGACCGCAAGCTCACCCACGGGCACCTCCGGCGCTAATTCCTGCTCCTTGTACGTGCGCGGCTGCGCCAGCCGTGCAAGAAACCTGATGTGATCGCTCAGCTTTGCCAGCCGGAGTTGGCTGTCCTCCGGCAGGAAATAGCCCGGCACGCCCGGATCGCTGGATTCACCCTTCGACATCGTCGCCTCCTCACTCCATGAAGTGGCCGCCCGCCGCAATTCGGCGGACGGGAAGTCGGGAGGTTCGAAACCGCACGTAGACGGCGGGCGTATTTCCCCGAAGGGTGTTGTATTAGCCGCCCTCCCGACGCAGGCATCGCGTCGGTTCATGCCCGCAGTAGCGCGGGCACAAAAAACCCACCGGCATGACGGAGGTGGGTACCGCTACGTGAGGAGTTTCGACGCTCCTTGGAATCGAGTCTGCTACTGGATTTGAGGGGTGTCAAGGCAGGTACACGTTGACTCGATTGCCTTCAACGAGCCTTCGGCCTGCCGCGCTACGTGGTAGAAATGCCCCTGACACCTTTCTCACAGAAAATCCCCTCTGACCCCTGTTTTTCGTGGGGTCAGAGTACAAATTCATCAACGCAAAATGGATCTCTGACCCCTATTTCCGACCCCTATTTCCCGGGTGAGCTGGCGGCGGGTGGCGTTGTCCATCGCGATCAGCCCGGTGGTGGCGGCTTCCAGCGCGGTCAGCGCGTTGTTGATGGCGGTCAGCTGGTCGTCGGTCAGGGTGAGGGACAGCAGGTTCTGGCTCACAGCAAACTCCTTTGCATTCCATGTGTCGCCCGAAACCCCGGGCGTGGGCGCCCCGCCACCCGGCGGGACGGACGGAATGCTGCCGATCCCGGCACGGCCTGTCCCTCAGGCAAAGCCGGAATGGCGGCTAGGAAAAATCTGAGTAGCACGGCTCGTCGGGCGGGCGTAGGGCGGGCCCTGGCCCGCCTTCCGCTCCCAAAATCGGAGCAATAGTGCCGTGAGCCACAACTCAACCACCAGCGCTTACAAAGCTAGAAGTCCTCAATCCGGTTGACCCGCTTTGCGATCAGCTCTGACAGCGCACAACGCTGCTCTGGATCCCAGATATCACCGTGAGATCCGGACAGTGAAGCGTCGGCCCACGCAATCCATACGCCCTTGGCGTATGCAACCTCGCACTGCTCGGCAAACTTTGGGTCGACCTGGATTGTTAAACCGCTGTCGAGCGCTGTCTTGCACTTGTCAGGCACACCGCGCGCAGTGAGCGGCGCGCACGAGTGTCCCAACGGGCGCGCCGTCGCGGTGTGCGTTCGTCGATTGAGGTCGAAGCCGATCGGCAGTCCATACGCGCTTTGGAAGATCTTCCCGACCGTGGTGTCCTTGGTTGCCTGCAATAGAAGCACTTTCCGATGTTGCCTGCGGGCGATGCGCTCTCGGGCAGCGATCACCGTCCCTTCTCCGTTCAACGCCCCATCTTGCTCTCCAGTGAGCGCATCGAACAGCGCGAACTCCTTCGAGGTAATCGCCGGATTGAGCAGGAAGTACTCGTGTCGATCGGCGACCTCCGCATGAGGCTCTTCGCGTAAGGCGTTGTAGAGTGCGTTTGCACCGAGACTGTGGCCAGCCACGAAGACATCCCGATCCTTGAAATCGCGAACGAGGTCAAGCACCTGTCGCAAATCCCCCATTCCCACGCGCGAGGACGCCTCCTTGCGCTCATGGAACGTAGGTGCATCCGTGAACTCGAGTATTCGGGGCAAGAAAATGGCGTCCTGCGCGTCGCCGCGCCATCCCACGTAGATTCCCTGCACTGCCGCGCACGCGCGGCGCACCTGCCGACCGACCGCGCAGATGTCGCGATCGAGCTGCGCAATGAATTCGCGAAACTTGGGTAAGTTGTCCTTCTTGCCCGATGCGTTGTGATGCCAGCCGTGGACATACAGCACGATCGGCGAATCAGGACTTTGGCGTAACCACTGGGCCAGCTGGTCCTTATGCTCCGGCGTGAAAAGCTGACCAGCCACTTGGGGATATCCGGCCGAGCCCTCGTTGATTTGGATAATTCGAATACCGCCTGGACTTCCGGTATTGCTTGGGCGCTCTCCCGGATCGACCGGCCACTCCTTGTCGGCAATGGTGCGACATCCCCCAATCGCCAGGGACACCAGCAAGCAAAGCGCGAATCCCCAGCGTCCACACATTGGCCACCCCCATTGCTTTCACGCTGCAACGAAGTTTGCGCGAACGGCCGGCCATTTGTTGAATGCTGGTAGCCTCACGATCGGAAAACCGGAGGGAAAACCAGGCTCAGGGGAAAAACAGGGGTCAGAGTACGAATTCATCACTGAAATAGTTCTCTGACCCCTGTTCTCCCTCGGGAGCGCTTCGCTTACCCGGGCTACGCTGGCTTAAACCCAACTTACGCGGGTTACGAATATCGCGAGGCGGCAGAGGTCGCTGGATGAGCCATCTCGTGGACAGGGCGACCCGATACCTAGCCGAATCACCGCCAATGCGACGGCTTAATTGCCTCCGTCCCGTTTGAATCTGGGTCACTCCAACCTGACCCCCTTTTTTCGCGCTTGGCGCCGTTCTTCGTAAACTATTGGCAGGTGCACTCGGGCGGGCATATGAAGATATTCATCAGTTCCCTGATTTCCGGGTTGGAGGCCGAGCGTGCAGCAGCCAAGCGCGCCATCGAGCTGCTTCGGCATGAGGCAGTCATGGCCGAAGACTTTGGAGCTCAGGCCAGATCGCCCCAAATCGCTTGCCTAACCGGACTGCGCCAGTCCGACCTGGTCGTGCTAGTTCTTGGAACTCGATATGGCGCTAAGCAAGCGTCAGGGCTGTCGGCCACCCACGAGGAATATCGGGAAGCTCGTGGGCGCAAGCCAATTTTGACTTTCATCCAGCAAGGCGAGGCCGAACCCGACCAAGCCGCGCTGATCGACGAGGCGGGGGCATGGGAGAGCGGGCTGTTCCGGGCGGCGTTCTCGACTCCGGACGAGTTGCGGGACTTGGTTACCCGGGCGCTGCATGACTACGGGTTGGCCCATGCAAGCGCACCTCTGGATCCAAGTGCCCTGGCCCGTCGTGCCCAAGAGCTTCTGCCGGAGAGCGGGCATGGTCGCTCGTCGGGCGTGGCCCTGCATTTGGCGGTTGCCGCGGGGCCAGAGGCCACAGTGCTTAGGCCCGCAGAGTTGGAAACCCCAACTCTGGGCGAGGAAATGGAGCAGCGGGCACTGTTTGGCAACACGGCCTTGTTCGATCGTCGCGTAGGAACGGAAACCCGACTGCAGTCGGGCTCGCTGATCTGTTTTCAGGAACGTTCCTACAACGCGCGCGCTGAGATCCGCCTGTGGGGCACCGGCGATGTCCGCTTCATCCTCCCGGCACGCGAGGAAGAAGAGCGCGGCGGGATGGGGCTGCCGGTCGTCATTGAAGAAGCGGTTGCTTCTCGGCTGGCAGCTGCGCTCGGCTACACCGCCTGGCTGCTCAATCATATCGACCCTACCGAGCGCATCACCCACGTTGCCTTGGCAGCCGCGCTGATAGGCGAGGGCGCGATGGGATGGCGGACCCGAAGTGAGCACGCCGCCAGCCCCACATCTGGCTCATTCGACGCATTCGGTCGCGAGCGGGAGCGTGAAGCTCCTGTCATGCTTGCGCCGCCCCACCGAGTGCGTGCAGCCTTGTCGATGGATGCACGACGGATCGTAGAAGACCTAGTCGTGCTGTTGCGGAGGCGCTGGAAGGAGCCGGGCGGCCATGACTTATAAGGAGCAGGAGTAATGAAGATCCCGGCACAGGCGTATGCATACCTCCACCCCGCAGATTTGGCTCCCGGACAGTTGTTCAAGTTTCGTGGCAGTTGGGCGCTGCGCGTTCTTCATGGCGAGGACCGCCAAGGATTTCTCATGCTCGAAGGCGAGCGAGCCGGCACTGTGTTCGACCTTATCGCGGGAATGGTGCGATCTGTGTCGATCATCGAGCCGTTCGGCTGGTTTCCCATGGTGTCCGGCGGGGACACACCATCACCGGATGCGGACATCGCCCTAACGCTGAACCTCACTAATGAGGGGCCTCTCATCGGCGGGACTGACGCTCGGGATACTTGGGACCGCACCTACATCGCGTTCGGCCTGGATGGATGCGGTGTCGAGATGGAAGACCTGCACCGCGCAATGCGATTTGACCAGTGGTCCGTGGAGCTTTACCACCGGGATCGTCCGTTCTCTAGCCTGGGCGTACTACTGGAGTTGGATCGGCGCCAGAACCAGGACCATCATTCCTCGTAAAAGGCTACGGCCATTGGACCTCTGGATCCCCCAACGCCTTGCTTTCGGGAACCGGGACTAACGGGCAAGGCTGGACTACCCTTGTTGTCCTCCTGTACACAGCAACCCCTGTTCTCAGCGCCCGAAATCAGCGACCGAGGATGATATCAAGATTCTCCAGCGCCTCACGCAAGAAAGTCACGCTGCGTGTACCGCCGCCGACACCGCCCGATCTATCCGCTTCCTCTCGACGCTCCAACCTGAGCTCAAGCAAACGCCCGTAATTGACCTGCCCGCCAATCCGCAGCAAAAAAACACTACTCTGACCCCTCTTCTTTGTAGCTACCAAACCGCTGAAAGCAGCTCTCCAAGTACCTCTTGGCGGCGCTTACGATTAGCTAGATCACTTGCTGCTCGACTGACCGATAGAGCGTA
Source organism: Lysobacter sp. M2-1 (assembly GCF_022662495.1). Taxonomy (GTDB): domain Bacteria; phylum Pseudomonadota; class Gammaproteobacteria; order Xanthomonadales; family Xanthomonadaceae; genus JAKPBU01. The sequence continues at coordinate 116,812 of NZ_JAKPBU010000005.1, read as the reverse complement.
TTTGGCTATGGCATCTGTATCCGCCACCTGGACTTCCATCGGGAGTTGTTCGCCAACCTCATCATCTTCAGGAACTTGATTCACAAGCCAAGCGTCTACGTCGGAAGCAAACCTTAGAAGGGTCCCAGCCACGGCTGCGCGAACGTCCGATGCTAGCGGGAGGTTGGCAGCTTTAGACGAGAAGGCTAGAAACAAAGTGTAAAAGTCTGATTTCTTTTTCCAGCGTGTATGACGCAAATCCGGAAGCACTCCCACGATCTCGTCTAAGACTCTCCGGAAGACCGTGACAACTTCCTCTGCCCTATCAAACTCTGTTTCGTACGCGCGGTAAAATTTCTCAAGCGATGATTTTTTGTTTTGCAATCCATGAAGGTATGCGATGACAATCTCACTCACATACTCAGCATCAAGCATTCGCTTTCTATCGTTCGCTGAAAAAACCCCAACCTCGTCCCACTGGGCATACTCAGCTATCAGCTCAATAATTCCAATGAATTTTCCGTAATACGTAGCGTGCCTAAGCTCTTGGGCATTGAGCGTTACGGTGTTTCGATTAATTCTCTGAAAAATCGCGCGCAGCTCGTCATCAGGCATTTCAGGCAACTGCCTTACCACGAACACGTACTCAAAGAGCCGCTTTTTATCTTCAGCCGTCAACTCATCAAAAGAGCTTGACGCTCCACGTTGTGCGTCATCCGCAAGCGGGAACTTGCCGGCCAGATACTCCAATACTGCTCGCAGACGCTGTTGACCATCCACAACGACGTGCTCCTCAGCACCCTGGGAGGAAACGAGCGTCTGCATATACAACTCGGGGATTGGATATTCCAGAAGGATTGTTTCGATCAGCGAAGCTTGCTGCTTTACTGTCCAAACAGGATTTCTCTGGAATGGGGCATGGAACTCGAGCTCGGCGTTCTGGCTCGCTCGCAAAAACCAGACAACGGACCGAGTTGTGAAATTTAAGTATCTGTGCATTTCGATTCCAGTTAGATCGCCGCGTCCCTCAACTTTGAGACGCTATTGATACTGTATGCAGTGAGAGACTCCGCGTCGCCATACAAACGGAAATTAATCTCTCTGCCATTGATAGGAGATGCCGCAGCCATCTTTGATGATGCACCCAGCCAGTCAGCACCAAATGGAAAGTAGCCTAGGAGAATGTCAGTGGCGACGGTGCCCCAGTAAATAAGTCGTTTGCGATGATCATCGTATGACGCCCTTTCCTTGTAGGTCATCGCGGCGCGCAGGTGCGAGTTGTTTCTCAGAAAGCGCCAAGCCACTTGGAAGTGATATGGCGATATAACGGCTACATCAATATCGGAACCGTCCGAAAACTCTCTGAAATCTTTACTTGGGTTCAGACTCACCCCCACTGAGGCGCTACCGACAACTACTAAAGAGGACGCGTCTACTTGAATTAGCTTAGCGAGCGCTCTCCGCCATGACGCGTATGCTGCTCGATCGTCCGAGAAAACGTGTGGAGTTCTGTCGAAAACATGCTTAGAGACGAACTCCTCGACATCACTGGTGAGGAGCTCCTTCTTGAACAACTTAACATCAATAGCCATGTTGAGCTCTCACATATTCCTCCGATACTCCCCACCCACGTCATACAACGCATGACTGATCTGCCCCAATGAGTGGGTCTTGACCGCCTCCATCAACGCCGCAAACACGTTCTTCCGGTCCCGCGCCGTCTTCTGCAGATAGCCCAACCCATGCCCATCATGCGGCTCGGTTGCGGCAGCGGCATCGTCCTCCACCGGATGCCCATGCGCGGTCTCCCCCACCGGCGCCAGCGGGTTGCGTGAGGCCTGCCAGCCGCGCACGTTGTCGATCTGCTGGCCCTTCTCTTCCTCGGTCGAGCGGATCAGCTCGATCTCGGTCACCACCTCGCCCGCATGTTCCTTCGGCAGGAAGGTGTTCACGCCCACCAGCGGCAGCGAGCCATCGTGCTTCTTGTGTTCGTAGTAGAGCGACTCGTCCTGGATCTTGCCGCGCTGGTACATGATGTCCATAGCGCTGAGGATACCCCTCTCGCTCACGGCATCGGCGCTAGACGTACCGGTGCGACCTCACCCGCGCTTTCGGCTCCGGCCTTTGCCAACGCTTCGAGAAACCCCTCCGGCAACCCAACCACCCCCATCCACCCCCTCCGCGTCCCACTCAACACCCGCAACATCTGCCCCCGCCCTCCAGGCACCCGCGACAGCGGATGAAACACCCGATCGCGGATTGCAGCGACGCGGTCGTGTTCCGACTGGAACAGCGGGGTGAGCCAGCGGCTCCAGAAGTGATAGATGGCCACGTGCACGCGGCGTTCGCGCTCGTACGCGGCGAGCGCCGCGGGCACGGCTTTGTGCGTGCGCAGCGCATCGCGCAGGGCGCGTGCGTCGAGCAGGGCCATGTTGACGCCCTGCCCCAGCTGCGGGCTCATGGCGTGGGCGGCGTCGCCCAGCAGCACGGCGCGGCCGCGCGACCAGCGCGCGTGCACGGCGTCGCGGTAGCGGGCCATGGCCAGGCCGTGCGGGATATCGGTGGCGTGCAGGCGGGCGGCGGCGTCGGGCCACAGGGTTTCGAGGTCGCCGCGCCATTGGCGGGCGGATGCATCGCCATCCAGCGCGGACACCGGCAGGCTCCAGAAGAAGCTGAGCCTGGGCACCGGGTCGCCCGGGCGGGTGCCGACCGGCAGCATGCCGGCCATGCGCCGCGCGCCGACGTAGCGCTGCTGCAGTTCCGCAGGCCACGGCCAGGCGCCCTGCTCCACCAGGCACCACTGCGCGCCCCAGGCGTAGGGCCGGTTGAGGCGCGCGGGCACCACCTGGCCGCGCAGGCGCGAGGCCGCACCGTCGGCCACGATCACCAGGTCGTAGCCGGCGTGGCGTGCGCCGTGTTCGTCGGTGAGGGTGCCGGCTTCGGCATCCATATCGACGATGGCGCTGCCGCAATGGATCTGGCGGCCGGATTGCCAGGCGGCATCGAGCAGGCCGAACAGCGCGCCGCGCTGCAGGCCCAGGCCGAAGTAGCGCGCGTCCAGGTCGGCATAGCGCATGTCCATGACCGGCCGCCCCGCGCCGGTTTCGCCATACAGGCGCGTGATGACCGCGCCGTGCGCCAGCACCGGCGCCAGCAGCCCCATCTCCCACAGCACCGACAACCCCACCGGCTGCAGCAGGAAGCCCGCGCCCACCGGCCCCAGCGCCGCGGCGCGCTCGAACACCGTGACCTCGTGACCATCGCCCGACAGCAGCAGCGCGCAGGCCTGGCCGCCGGTGCCGTAGCCGACGATCGCGATGCGCAGGCGTCCTGCCATGGGGGTCAGTTGAGGTGGGTGGAGTGGATTACGGCGAAGCGGGCGATGCGCCCTGGCGTGTGCTGGCCGATGTCCATCGTGTTCCCCCGTCCTTCTGCTGGGCGCATGGCCCAGCGGGATTTGCGTTTGAATACTTCAACGGCGCCCCGCGGGGGATCGGGACGCGGGAATGCTTGCATGTTGTGGGGGGTGGGCGCCAGCTGTGGCCAAGAAGGTAGACGACGGCATTTCACTGCCCGGGCAGTGTCCACTCCGCCCCGGCCAGCTGCGCAACCTTGATCTGGATTTGGGAGTTGCCGAAGCGCCAGATGACATTGGCGCCAGTGCTGGTGTTGCGCCAGAACAAGTCGGAGACGCCATCGCCGTCGTAGTCGCCCACGGCACCCACCTGCCAAGCCAGGTTGGTCACGTCTGTCAGCGGCTGGGGGAATTCACCGTTTGCTTGCGGCCAGATCATGTTTTGCCCAGTACCCGCATGACGCCACACGATGTCCGAGCGGCCAAGACCATGGAAATCGCCCACGCCCGCTACCTTCCAGCGCACATCAGTCATGGGCGCGATGAACTGCTGCGTCGCATGGTTGCCGGACTTCCAGATCGCATTGGCCCCGGTCCTGGCATGACGCCACAGGATGTCCGAGCGGCCATCGCCGTTGAAGTCACCCACGCCCACCACCTGCCAGTACACGTCGGTCACGGCGGCGATTGTCTGCTGCGTGGCGTAACTGCCGGATTTCCAGATCGCATTGGCACCCGTCGTGGCATGGCGCCAGAGGATGTCCGAGCGGCCGTCGCCGTCGAAGTCGCCCACGCCCGCCACCCGCCAGCGCACGTCGGTCAGGGCCGTGACCGGTTGCTGCGTCGCGTAGTTGCCGGCTTTCCAAATCGTATTCGAACCTGTCGTGGCGTTGCGCCAGAGGATGTCCACACGGCCGTCGCGATCGAAATCGCCATGTCCTACAACCTGCCATGCCATGCGCGTCACCGCCAACAATGGCTGGTCGAGACTCGCATTGCCAGAACGCCAGATCACGTTCTGCCCGGTCACGGTGTTGCGCCAGAACACGTCGGACCTGAAATCGCCGTCGAAATCGTAGATGACGTCGCTCTTGCACTTGCCGCGCAGGATGCTCATGCCGAAGCTGTTGCCGACGACGAGATCGGTGCACGCGTCCCCGTTGATGTCGCCGAGCGCCAAGGAGCTCGGCGTCGGCAAAGGGGTCTCCACCATCGAACGGACCGCCTGCCACGAGAATCCGCCGGCACCCCCCATGTACCGACTGACCGAGCTCCAGCCTCGATGGGAGACGAGGAGGTCCAGGCGACCGTCGCGATCGATGTCGTAGACGATCGGAGACACGGGATTTTGGTACGTTGAAATGTCCTTCGCATATTGGAAGAAACCGGTTGCATCCTTGCGATACACATGTAACGCCGCGCTGGCGCCGTTAGTGGTGCTCGTGGTGACGAGCTCGTCGATCCCATCCGCGTCCACGTCCAGCGCCACAATGCCTCCTGGGGAGAGGGGTCCCCAGGCGACGCTCGGATAGCCATAAGCCGGAAAGAATCTTCCGCTGCCGTTGTTGGGGTGGACGTAGAAGCCCGCGGTCGCCGACGCCATCAGGACGAGATCGGGATACCCATCTCCGGTGACATCCCTCAGCTGCAGCTGGCCAGACCCGTATGCCGGCGTCCACATGAAGATCGGCGCGGAGAAAGTACCCAGGCGATTATTGATGTAGAGACTGACGATGCCGCGAGTGTCCATGCATGCGATGTCGGACCAACCATCGAGGTCGACGTCGCCGGCTGCCAGTTGGTTGCATGCAGCGCTTGCCGGCACGTAGCGCCAGCCGCGCGAACTGGCATACACGGCCAGGCCATTGTGATGGCCCGCCACGAGCTCGCTGGATCCGCTGCGATCGATGTCGATGGCTCTTAGGGTATGCACCGATGCGACCTGGAGGCGATGCGCCTTCGGCGACTGCAGCGATCCCGTGGCGGTCTGCAGGTGCATCCAGACCGTATCGTCGCTCTGGCTGATCGCGATGTCATCTCGGCCATCTTGGTTCAAATCGCCGATGGCCACCGCCTTCCCGCTACTAGTCAGGCCGCCGCGCATATTGACGGGCAATTCGAACGCGAAAGGTTTGGCGAGACAAGGCTGAATCGACACGGCGCACCCCAGCAGCAGCAACAACCATCGCGTAATGGCCGGCTTCGACGGCGCTTCATTTATTCCGGTCCCGCTCACCTCCCCTGGGTGCCGCATGTGCCGGCTGCACTGAGTTCGCTCTTCCCTTGCGCGCTGGGCGCAGGCGGTTGGACTTTGATTTCCTGGCACACGATGCTCCTTGCTCACCGATCCGGCGCTCTTAGCGAACCAACGTGTTGGAAAGGGGCCATTGCGCCACCTGCTGCTGGGCTGTGGAACGCGCCGTGCGCCAGATGGTGTTCTGACCCGTCTGCCCGTTTCGCCAGACCAAATCGCTCAAGCCGTCTCCGTTGTAATCGCCCACCGCCACAACATCCCAATCCAGGTTACTCACGGCGGTAACAGGCTGTTGGGTGCGAAAATCTCCAGAAAGCCAGATGGCGTTCGTGCCGGCGCGTATGTCGCGCCAAACTACGTCGTCCTTTCCATCGCCGTTGAAGTCGCCGACACCTCGGACCTTCCAGTAGATGTTGGTCACGGCGGTGATGGGGTATAGCGTGTCATGGCGACCCGAGCGCCAGACGGCGTTCTGGCCGGACGCTGCATGCCGCCAGAGGATGTCTGAACGCCTGTCGCCATCGAAATCGCCGATGCCGACGACCTGCCAGCGCACATCCGTCACGCCCCGCACCCATTGCTGCGTGGAGGAATTCGCGGACTTCCAGATGCCGTTGGCTCCCGTGCGCCGATTGCGCCACAACAGGTCGGCCCGGTCGTCGCCATTGAAGTCGCCGGCACCCACGACCTGCCAATCCTGGCTCGTGACTGCAGTAATCGTGCGGGAATAGAACGACCCCAATCGCAACTCGTTGCTACCGTTGGTGGAGTGGCGCCAGAACACGTCCGAGTTCCCATCGCCGTCGAAATCCCCGACGGCCTGCCCGACCATCCTGCGTTGGAGCAGGTACGGGCACTGATAAGGATACTGGCTGCGCAGACAGAGGTGCCAGGCATTGAGGTCAGCCCGTTGCCACAGATACTGCGTGGCGCCTTCGTCTTGGTACCACAACAGGTCCGACACTCCGTCGCCATCGAAGTCGCTGACCGGCAACGAAGATTTGAACGCTTCGCATCCGTATAGGACGGTCGCACCCGAGTACGTCGCGGCGGCCAGGTCATTGCAGCCGTCACCATCGAGGTCGCCCATCGCTATCGCGTACTGATTGCGATAGTCGCCATAATCAGTGTGGTTGCCGAACCCTGGAAGGTCGTAGACGAACTGGCTGCCAAATCCACCGCCGTCTTCGCCAAGCACGCTCGCGGCATTGAACGTGTAGTGCCCGAGCACGACGTTCGCATCTCCATTTCCACCCGCATCGCCCACCAGGATTGCCGTGGGACTGTCATGGACGGGAATCCGTTCCGACAGGACGAGGTATCCATGCGGGCCGCGGCGATAGACGTTCAGCGTGGCGTCCGGCCTGTTGCCCGGAGTCGCGGTGAACACTTCCTTGATGCCGTCCCCGTCGATGTCAGCGGCACGAATGGCCACGGACGCGGCCACGGTCCCGTTGGCCGATTGCGGATGCGGATACGCGACGCTTGGGTAGAAGCCTCCCATGCGATTGTTGGAAAAGACATGGAAAGACGTGCTATGCCCCGCGGAGATCAGCAGGTCGGGATAGCCATCGCCGGTCACGTCGGCGAGTTGCATGGACTTGAAGTCCCACTGGACGACGTACCAGCCCGCTACCGTCTGAAACATGCGCGCGGAACGGAACCCTCCAAGGCCATTGCCAAGGTAAACAACCGCATACTGCTGTTCATCGTGGCAGACCACGTCCGCATTGCGATCCAGGTCGATATCGCCAGCCGTGATGAACTCGCAGTTGAAGGCCGGTCCGGCATGCTTCACAACGGAAGCGGTTCCGGCAGAGGTCATCCGTATGACATAGAGTCCGGTCAGGTTGGGCGTGCCGACCACCGCTTCGAGCGCGCCGTCGCCATCCATATCGGCAAGTGCGATCCGATACTCGTTGTTGAGATTCTCGGGCAGTGGGACATTGACGGGCGGAGCCAGCGTCCCGTCCGCCCTTTGCAGGAAGAACGAGAGCTTGTAATCCCAGTCCAGCGACTTCCTTGTCGTCACGGCGAGATCCTTGCGACCGTCGCCGTTTACATCGCCGATGGCGACGTCGAAGGTCGCCCTCCAGGCATCCGTCAGTCGATGGGGCCGGCCGAACGACGACCCGGCAGCCATCGCGACTTCCATCGCCGATAGCCACAGCAGAACCACTAGTGCGTAGCGCCCCATCCCCTCCCCCTTGCCATGGACAACCGCTACCGGCTGTCACATGTTCCTTCGGTACTCCCCGCCCACATCGTACAGCGCATGGCTGATCTGCCCAAGCGAGTGGGTCTTGACCGCTTCCATCAGCGCCGCGAACACGTTCTTGCGGTCGCGGGCGGCCTTCTGCAGGTAGCCCAGGCCGTGGCCGTCGTGCGGTTCGGTGGCGGCGGCGGCATCGTCTTCCACCACATGGGCGTGTTCGGTTTCGCCTTCGGGCGCCAGCACGTTACGTGACTGCTGCCAGGCCAGCACGTTGGCGATCTGCTGGCCCTTTTCTTCCTCGGTGGAGCGGATCAGTTCGATCTCGGTGGCGATCTCGCCAGCGTGCTGCTTGGGCAGGAAGGTGTTCACACCCACCAGCGGCAGCGAGCCGTCGTGCTTCTTGTGTTCGTAGTAGAGCGACTCTTCCTGGATCTTGCCGCGCTGGTACATGGTGTCCATGGCGCCGAGCACGCCGCCGCGGTCGCTGATGGCTTCGAACTCCTTGTAGACGGCCTCTTCCACGATGTCGGTGAGCTGGTCGACGATGAAGCTGCCCTGCCAGGGGTTTTCGCAGAAGTTCAGCCCCAGCTCCTTGTTGATGATCATCTGGATGGCCACGGCGCGGCGCACGGACTCTTCCGTGGGCGTGGTGATGGCCTCGTCATAGGCGTTGGTGTGCAGGCTGTTGCAGTTGTCGAACAGGGCGTACAGCGCCTGCAGCGTGGTGCGGATGTCGTTGAACTGGATCTCCTGCGCGTGCAGGCTGCGGCCGCTGGTCTGGATGTGGTACTTCATCATCTGGCTGCGTTCGTTGGCGCCGTAGCGCTCGCGCATGGCGCGCGCCCAGATGCGCCGCGCGACGCGGCCGATGACGGTGTACTCCGGGTCCATGCCGTTGCTGAAGAAGAAGCTCAGGTTGGGCGCGAAGTCGTCGATCTTCATCCCGCGCGCCAGGTAGTACTCGACGATGGTGAAGCCGTTGCTCAGGGTGAAGGCGAGCTGCGATATCGGGTTCGCCCCGGCCTCGGCGATGTGATAGCCGCTGATCGAGACCGAATAGAAGTTGCGCACCTTGTGGTCGACGAAGTGCTGCTGGATGTCGCCCATCATCCGCAGCGCGAACTCGGTGCTGAAGATGCAGGTGTTCTGGGCCTGGTCCTCCTTGAGGATGTCGGCCTGCACTGTGCCGCGCACGGTGGCGAGCGTTTCTGCCTTGATGCGGGCGTAGGTGTCGGCATCGACCAGCTGGTCGCCGGTGATGCCGAGCAGGCCCAAGCCGAGGCCGTCGTTGGTGGGCGGCAGGTCGCCGTGGTACTTCGGGCGTTGCCGGCCTTCGAAGAACTTCGCGATCTTCTGCTCGGCGTCGGCCCAGCGGGCGTCATCGGCCTTGAGGTATTTCTCCACCTGCTGGTCGATGGCGGTGTTCATGAACATCGCCAGGATGATCGGCGCCGGGCCGTTGATGGTCATCGACACGCTGGTGCTGGGCGCGCACAGGTCGAAGCCGGAGTAGAGCTTCTTCATGTCGTCCAGGGTGGGGATGTTGACGCCGGAGTTGCCGATCTTGCCGTAGATGTCCGGGCGCGGCGCCGGATCCTCGCCGTACAGGGTGACGCTGTCGAAGGCGGTGGACAGGCGCGCGGCTGGCTGGCCGACGCTGAGGTAATGGAAGCGGCGGTTGGTGCGCTCGGGCGTGCCCTCGCCGGCGAACATGCGGATCGGGTCCTCGCCGGTGCGGCGGTAGGGGTACACGCCGCCGGTATAGGGATACGAACCGGGCAGGTTTTCCTTGCCCAGGAATACCAGCAGCTCGCCCCAGCTCTTGTAGCTGGGCGCGGCGATCTTGGGCACCTTCTGGTGGCTGAGCGAGTCGCGGTAGTTCTCGACCCGGATCTTCTTGCCGCGGACTTCGTATTCGGTGACCTCGTCGGTGATCGACTTCAGGCGCTGCGGCCATTCGCGCAGGAGCTTGAGCGAATCGTTGGTGAGGGACTGGACGGCGTCGTTGTAGCGCTGGCGCAGGGTCAGCAGCGTGCGGTCGACGCTCTGAGCCCCTCTCCCCTCGGGAGAGGGAAGCAAAGCGTCGGCAGCATAGAGGTCGAGGGCCTTGGGCAGAGCTTCGTCGCCCAGGTCATGCAGCGACTGCCAATAGCCCTGCGCGCGGTCGGCGGCTTCGCCCTGTTTCTCGATGCTGGCGTTGATGGCCCTGCCCTGCTCGGCGATCTCGGCCAGGTAGCGCACGCGGGCGCCTGGGATCAGCACGGTGGCGCGCGGTTCCTTGAGGCTGGTATCCAGGCGCGGGGTCCACCGGGCGTCCGGCAGCGACAGTTTTGTGCGCAGCAACCGGCACAGGTTGGTGAACATCCAGCTGATGCCGGGGTCGTTGAACTGGCTGGCGATGGTGGGATAGACCGGCACGTCCTCGTCGGCGGTCTTGAACGCGGTGCGGTTGCGCTTCCACTGCTTGCGGATGTCGCGCAGCGCGTCCTCGGCGCCGCGCTTGTCGTACTTGTTGAGCACGATCAGCTCGGCGTAGTCGATCATGTCGATCTTCTCGAGCTGGCTGGCCGCGCCGTAGTCGCTGGTCATCACGTACATCGGGAAGTCGACCAGGTCGACGATCTCCGAATCGCTCTGACCGATGCCGGCGGTTTCCACGATCACCAGGTCGTAGCCCAGGCCCTTGAGGAAGCCGATGCAGTCCTTGAGCACGGCGTTGGTGGCCACGTGCTGACGGCGCGTGGCCATGGAGCGCATGTACACGCGATGGCTGCGCAGCGAGTTCATGCGGATGCGGTCGCCCAGCAGCGCGCCGCCGGTGCGGCGGCGGGTGGGGTCGACGCTGATCACCGCGATGCGCATCTGCGGGAAGCTGGCCAGGAAGCGGTTGAGCAGTTCGTCGGTGACCGAGGACTTGCCGGCGCCACCGGTGCCGGTGATGCCGATGACCGGGGTCTTGCCGCCGGCGAGCTGCCACTGCTTGCGCAGCTTGGACAGCTCGGCCTCAACGATGGCGCCGTCCTCGAGGTTGGAAAGCACGCGGCCGATGCCGATTTCGTCGTCGATGCCGGGCGCGTGTTCGTGCCTGCCGCGCGCCGAAACGCTCCGTGCGTCGCCGGCGCGCTTGACCACGTCTTCGATCATCTCCACCAGGCCCATCTTCATGCCGTCGTTGGGGTGGTAGATGCGCTCGACGCCGTAGCCTTCGAGTTCGCGGATTTCCTCCGGGGTGATCGTGCCGCCGCCGCCGCCGAACACGCGGATGTGGGCGGCGCCGCGTTCGGCCAGCATGTCGACCATGTACTTGAAGTACTCGACGTGGCCGCCCTGGTAGCTGGACAGGGCGATGCCGTCGGCGTCTTCCTGCAGCGCGGCGCGGACCACGTCCTCGACCGAGCGGTTGTGGCCCAGGTGGATCACTTCCGCGCCCTGCGCCTGGATCAGCCGGCGCATGATGTTGATCGCCGCGTCGTGGCCGTCGAACAGGCTGGCGGCGGTGACGAAGCGCAGCGGCGTGCGGCTCTCATCAAAAGTGGGGGCCTGGCTCGCAGGCAGGTTCTGTGCAGGCGTGCTCATGGGCGCGTCTTGGTGCCGAAAACGAGAGAACCCGATTGTAGCGCGGGGGTCCGGACGGCCCGGGCACGCGGGCGCAAGGCTTGTGGCCGGCGCGGGATGCCGCCAATACTGCACGCGCAGCGCGCGCTGCACATATATCCGGATGGCGCATGGGGAATGCGCGCCGGACTTCGCACCGATTCCACCGCCGGCGGACGCCCTGCAATGACACGATTCAAACGCATGCTCGCGTGGTGCCTGGTCGCGCTGGCGGTGCTGGTGGCCAGCGGCCTGCTGCTGGGCGGCTACCTGACCCCGGCGGCGACCGGCGCGCCGGGACGGGCCTTGCCCGTGCAGCCGGCTGCCACCGTACTGGACCGCGAGGTCGCGCCGCTGGTGGCACGCCACGGCGGCAGGACCGGCGCGATCCTGGTGCCGGACGGACTGGACGCCTTTGCCGCGCGGGCGCTGTCCGCGCGCCAGGCCGAACGCAGCCTGGACCTGCAGTACTACATCTGGCACGACGACCTGACTGGGCGACTGCTGGGCCGCGAAGCCTGGCTGGCGGCCGAACGCGGCGTGCGCGTGCGCATGCTGCTGGACGACATCAACGCCGGCGGCAAGGACCTGGCGCTGCTGACGCTGGACGCGCATCCGGGGATCGAGGTGCGCCTGTACAACCCGCTGCGCAACCGCAACGGCATCGGCCGCGCGCTGGAGATGCTGCAGCGCTTCTTCCGCCTCAACCACCGGATGCACAACAAGGCCTGGATCGCGGACGGGCGCATGGCGGTGCTGGGCGGGCGCAACATCGGGATCGAATATTTCAGCGCGTCGAATGAGAGCAATTTCCACGACCTGGACCTGGTGCTGTTCGGCCCGGCGGTGCAACAGGCCAGCGACATCTTCGACCGCTACTGGAACAGCGCCGCGGCGGTGCCGGTGGCCAGCGTGGGCGATGCGCGGCCCAATCCACCGCAGAACGATTCGACCCAGGACGACCCGGCGCAGGCACTGATCGCCCGCGCGCGCGCCGAGGCCGACAGTCCCGCCGCGCGCGCCTACCTGCAGCGCGTGGAGGCCTCGCCGAACGTGCGCGCCTACCTGGCGCAGTCGCTAAGCCCGTTCTGGAGCGACCGCATCGCGATCGTGTCCGATCCGCCGGTCAAGCACGGCCTGGCCCGCACGCAGCTGCTGGTGGACAGGATCGAGCGCGACCTGCGCAGCGCGCGGCGCAAGGCCTTCCTGATCTCGCCATACTTCGTGCCCGGCGACGACGCGACCGCCGGGCTGGTGGCGCTGGCGAAGCGCGGCGTGCAGACCGGTGTGGTGACCAATTCGCTGGCCGCCAACGACGTGGCCGCGGTGCACGGCGGCTACAGCAAGTACCGTCCGCGCCTGCTCGCCGGCGGCGTGCACCTGTACGAGATCCGGGCGCACCACGGCGACCCGGCGCACCGGCCGGGCAGCAGCAGCGGCGCCAGCCTGCATACCAAGGCGTATGTGATCGACGACGCGCGCGGCTTCATCGGCTCGTTCAACATGGATCCGCGTTCGGCCAACCTGAACACGGAAATGGGCGTGTTCTTCGACGATCCGGGTATCGCCGCCGCCCTGCGCGACGAGTACCTGCACCTGGCCAGCCCGGCGATGAGCTACTGGCTGCATCGCAACGATGCCGACGCGCTGCGCTGGCTGGACCGCAGCACCCGGCCGCCGAGCCTGCTGGATCGCGAGCCCGAAGCCACGGGCATGCGTCGCGCCCAGGCCGCGCTGTTCCGCTGGCTGCCGGTGGAATCGCAGCTGTAAGAGGTGCCCGAGGAACCCCTCCCGCTGTGGGAGCGGCCTTGGCCGCGAATGCGTTTTGGCCACTCGTCGAAAGGCATTCGCGCGCAAGCGCGCTCCCACGGCGAGCGGGTTGAAATCGCTTTCCAGCCCCGCCCTTCATGGCGCCTGAGGGGCCGCCGAAAGCCCCGTGCAGGTAGGAACACCCCCTGTGGGAGCGGCCTTGGCCGCGAATGCATGCCGGCCCCGCGTCCAAAGGCATTCGCGCGCAAGCGCGCTCCCACGGGTTGAAATCGTTTTCCAGCGCGGGCCCTCATGCCGCGTGACGGGCAGTCGAAAGCCCGATTCCGGCATGGGCGTAAAATGCCGCCCCTGTTGCGCCGGCACCCGCCGGCGCAGTCGCTTTTCGTCCACGGTCCGGCCCAGGCCCGGCCACACAGCAATCGCCATCGCGCCCCGTGCGCAACCGGCGCGGAGTCTTCGAATGATCTTTGAAACCCTCGACACCACCGGCCACGAGCAGGTCGTCTTCTGCCACAACAAGGACGCGGGCCTGAAGGCGATCATCGCGATCCACGACACCACCCTGGGTCCGGCACTGGGCGGGACCCGCATGTGGCCGTACCGGAGCGAGGCCGAGGCGCTCAACGACGTGCTGCGCCTGTCGCGCGGCATGACCTACAAGAACGCGGTCGCCGGCCTGGACATCGGCGGCGGCAAGGCGGTGATCATCGGCAACCCCGCCACCGACAAGTCCGAAGCGCTGTTCCGCGCGTTCGGCAAGTTCGTCGATTCGCTGGGCGGGCGCTACATCACCGCCGAGGACGTGGGCATCGACGTCAACGACATGGAATACGTATTCCGCGAGACCGAGTACGTGACCGGCGTGCACCAGGTGCACGGTGGATCCGGCGACCCGTCGCCGTTCACCGCCTACGGCACGCTGCAGGGCCTGATGGCCACGCTCAACCGCGCGCACGGCGACGAGGAAGTGGGCAAGTACTCCTATGCCGTGCAGGGCCTGGGCCACGTGGGCATGGAGTTCGTGAAGCTGCTCAAGGAGCGCGGCGCGAAGATCTTCGTCACCGACATCAACCAGGAACTGGTGGACAAGGCGGTGGACGAGTACGGCGCGGAGGCGGTGGGCCTGGACGATATCTACGACGTGCCGGCCGACGTGTATTCGCCCTGCGCACTGGGCGGCACGATCAACGAGCAGACCCTGCCGCGGCTGAAGGCCAAGGTGATCTGCGGCGCGGCCAACAACCAGCTGGCCAACAACGCGATCGGCGATGAAGTGGACAAGCGTGGCATCGTTTATGCGCCGGACTACGCAGTGAACGCCGGCGGCGTGATGAACGTGGCCCTGGAACTGGACGGCTACAACCGCGAGCGTGCGATGCGCATGATGCGCACGATCTACCACAACCTGGCGCGCATCTACGAGATTTCCGAGCGCGATCGCATCCCCACCTACAAAGCTGCCGACCGCCTGGCCGAAGAGCGCATCGGCGCCATCGGCAAGCTCAAGCTGCCGATGGGCCGCACCGCGCCGCACTTCCGGGGCAGGATCCGGACGGGGCACTGATTTTCCAGCCTGCGTCTGGAAGATCCCCAAAGTTTGCAAAGCAAACTTCGAGCCCCTGCCAACGCTGCCACAACCCCCGCCGCTGTCGCGGCGCCCCCCTTGACTCAAGGGGGGCTATGGTTCTCCGAAAGCACAAGTCTGCAAAAGGATCGAACTGATGCGCGCGTTTCCTCTTGGTGAAGACATCGACGCCCTGCGCGAGGCCGTGCGCCGCTTCGCCGAGGCTGAGATCGCGCCGCGCGCGGCCAGGATCGACGAGGACAACGCCTTCCCGCAGGACCTGTGGCCCAAGCTGGGCGAGCTGGGCCTGCTGGGCATCACCGTGCCGGGCGAGTACGGCGGCAGCGACATGGGCTATCTCGCCCACCTGGTGGCGATGGAGGAAATCTCGCGCGCCTCCGGTTCGGTGGGCCTGTCGTACGTGGCGCATTCCAACCTGTGCGTGTCCAACCTGTACGCCAACGGCAGCGAAGCGCAGCGGCACAAGTACCTGCCGAAGCTGTGCACCGGCGAATGGAAGGGCGCGCTGGCGATGAGCGAACCGGGTGCAGGTTCGGACGTGGTCGGCTCGATGAGCTGCCGCGCCGAGCTGCAGGGCGATGTCTGGATCGCCAACGGCAGCAAGATGTGGATCACCAACGGCCCCGAGGCCGACGTGCTGGTGGTCTACATGCGCACCGCGGCCAAGGACGCGGGCAGCAAATGCATGACCGCCTTCATCGTCGAGCGCGGGATGAAGGGCTATTCCACCGCGCAGAAGCTGGACAAGCTCGGCATGCGCGGCAGCAATACCTGCGAGCTGGTGTTCGAGAACTGCGAGATCCCGGCGGAGAACGTGCTGGGCGAGGTGCACCTGGGCGTGAAGGTGCTGATGAACGGCCTCAACACCGAGCGCCTGGTCATCAGCGGTGGCCCGATCGGCCTGATGCAGGCCGCGCTCGACGCCGCCCTGCCCTACGTGCGCGAACGTCGCCAGTTCGACGCGCCGATCGGTACCTTCGGCATCATGCAAGCCAAGATCGCCGACATGTACACCTCGTTGCAGTCGGCGCGCGCCTTCGCCTACCAGGTGGCGCGCGATTACGACGCCGGCCACCGCTCGCGCATCGATGCGGCCAGCTGCCTGCTGCATGCTTCCGACGCCGCGGTGCAGGTGGCGCTCGAAGCGATCCAAGCCCTCGGCGGAAACGGTTACATCAACGAGTACCCGACCGGACGCCTGTTGCGCGACGCCAAGCTGTACGCGATCGGCGCCGGCACCAACGAGATCCGGCGCATGCTAATCGGCCGGGAATTGTTCGACGGCAAGGCCTAGGCCGCAGCTTGAGTTTTTGCCCGCGAATCAGAGGCGCCGCGCCGTCTGAATAGCCGCGCCATGTTGCTGCCATGTCGCAACGTGGCCGGTCCATGACCCGTTCAGCGTTGTGCCGCGACCTGCTGCGACGCAGCTGGTTGCGGCCGCGAATTCGTGGCATCGTGCGGCGGCGCAACGAGGCTGGCGGTTCGTCCAGGGGTTCGTTGCGCACACCGTGTCGACCGATCCCCGGCTTTCCCCCGCGAGCCGGATGGCATCCATCCTGTCGAGGAAACCCCCGATGTCCACTACACCGCATCAATCCATGAGGCGCGGAGCCGCCGCCGTGCTCGTGGCAGGGCTGGCCAGCATGGCCGCCTGGGCCGCGATTTCCAGCGGCCTGTTCTCTTCCAGCGCTAGCAGCACCCAAGCCGCGGCCAGCACCAACGCAGTCGTCGCTGCAGGCGGCGGCAAGACCGACACCGCACTGAATCAGTCCGACGACAGGCCCCGCACCTACATCGTCGTGTTCAAGGACGCGCCGCTGGCCACGTACAAAGGCGGCGTCGCCGGTATCGCCAAACCGGCGCGCAAGGGCAACGGTCGCGGTCGGCTGGATGTCGCCAGCAAGGAAGCCAAGGCCTATGTGAAGTATCTCGGCGACCGCCAGCGCGGATACGAGGCGCGCATGAGCAGCGCGCTGGGCCGCAGCCTGAAGGTGAGCCTGCGCATGCAGCACGCGCTCAATGGCGTGGTCACCGTGCTGTCGCCGCTGGAAGCCGAGGCGATCACGCGACTGCCGGAAGTGCGGATGGTCGAGGCGTACCGCGAGTACGCGCTGGACACCGACCTGGGACCTGCCCTGATCGGCGCGCACACCATCTGGAACGGTCTGTCCATGCCGCTCGGCGACGGACCCGACCGCGCACGCGGCGAGGGCATCCTGGTCGGCATCCTGGACACCGGCATCAACTTCGGCAGTCCGTCATTCGCCGCCGTGGATCCGCTCGACGGCTACGTGCACACCAACCCCAATGGCAGCGGCACGTACCTGGGCACCTGCGCCCCGGGCGGCGTCGACGAAGGACGCTGCAACGACAAGCTGATCGGCGGCTACGACTTCATCTGCGGGCCGACCGCGCCGGCCGATGCTTGCGCGTTCCCGGCCCTGTACCGCGAGGAACCTGGCTTCGGCGACACCAACGGCCACGGCAGCCACACCGCTTCCACCGCCGCCGGCAATGGGCGCACAGAAGTGGTGGGCGGCACTCCGACGACCTTCTCGGGCGTTGCGCCGCGTGCCAACCTGATTGCGTACGACATCTGCTATACCAACATTTCCACCGGACAGGGCTCGTGCCCGAGCGTTTCCTCGGTCGCAGCGGTCAACCAGGCCGTCGCCAACGGCGTCGACGTGATCAACTTCTCCATCGGCGGCGGCGCTTCGCCGTGGAACGACGCGGTCTCGCTGGCGTTCCTCAATGCCACCGACGCCGGCGTGTTCGTTGCGGCCTCGGCCGGCAACTCCGGGCCTGGCCCCGCGACGCTTGGGCACGTGGAGCCGTGGACCACGTCCTCTGCCGCATCGCGCCATCGTCTTGGCGGGTTCACCTCGGTGCTGACCGTCACTGGGCCGGGCACTGCGCCTGCCGACCTCCAGCGCGTTCTGCTGAGCGCCGGCTCGGGCGGCGTTGGCCTGAATGCCCCACTGCCGGGAACCACTCCGCTGGTGGTTAGCCCAGGCATCAACAGCGCTGACGACGGCTGCGTGGCGTTTGCCCCGAACCAGTTCCAGGGTGCGATCGCCCTGATCCGCCGCGGCACCTGTTCGTTCTCGATCAAGACCAACAACGCGGCCGCCGCGGGCGCGCTGGTCGTGATCATCGCGAACAACGCGGCGGGCGGTATTACGCCCAGCGTTCCCGGGACCACCATTCCGGCGTTCGGTACGACCCAGGCCATCGGCAATGCGATTCGCGACTTCGCCGCCGCCAACGGCGGTTCGGCCACCGCGGGTATCAATGTCTCGCCGAACGTCATCGACTCTCTGGCTTCGTTCAGTTCGCGCGGTCCGGGCGGTTACGATGTGCTCAAGCCGGACCTCGCCGCGCCTGGTGTCGACGTGCTGGCGGCGTATGCCGGCACCACGCTCACCGGCTTCGAGAACCTGGTGGTGATGATCAGCGGGACCTCGATGGCTTCGCCGCATACCGCGGGCGCGGCAGCGCTGATGCGCCAGCTGCATCCGTCCTGGACGGTGCCGGAAATCAAGTCGGCCCTGACCATGACTGCGGTGCGCACCGTGCGGCTGGAAGACCAGGTCACCCCGGCCGATGCGCATGCCACCGGCGCCGGACGTCTGCAGGCCGATCTGGCTGCACGCTCGGGACTGGTGCTTAACGAGACCAAGGCCCGCTTCGACGCCGCCAATCCGGCCCTGGGCGGTGAGGCCTCGACCCTGAACCTGGCCGCGATCCAGAAGGCCAACTGCACCGGCGTGTGCACTTTCACGCGCACGTTCCGCAGCACCTTGTCGTCCAAGCACCAATGGCGGCTGAGCCTGCGGGGCTTCGCGGGTACGATCCTGCCGGCCAGTCTCACGCTGAAGCCGGGTGAGTCGCGCCAGGTGGTGTTCACGATCGACAACACCGGCGCGCCCGCCGACGGCAGCTTCCGCTTCGGTTCGATCGAGATCGCGCCCAGCGGGACGTCGTCGAACGGCAACGCCAGCCTGCCGGCGCTGCACATGCCGGTCGCGCTGCGGGTTCCGCCGCCGCCGCCGGCGTCGACCATCCCGCTCGCCAATGGCGTGCCGGTGGCCGTGGCCGGTGCCGTGGGCAGCCAGACGTACTACAGCCTGGTGGTTCCGGCCGGTGCGACCCAGGTCAGCTTCGTCATGGCCGGCGGTACCGGCGACGCGGACCTGTACGTGAAGTGGGGTGAGGCGCCGACCGCGTCGATCGACTGCGGCTCGGAGTCCAGCTCCAACAACGAGACCTGCGTGCTGGTGGCCAAGCCAGGCACCTACTACGTGCGGATCGCAGGCTTCACCGCCTACACGGGCGCAACGCTGACCGGTACGTACCAGTAAATCCAACAGCAACAACGTGAGTCCTTGAGGGCCCGGAGCGATCCGGGCCCTTTTTTGTTTCCGGAACCGTCCTTGCGGAATCCCGGCGACGAAGCCGTCCAAGGCTTGCCGCGCCACACCAGGTGACTTTCGGCACCTCGAAGTCATGACAGTCGGCATCTCACCGTACTCGTGCCGCCTGCACACACTGGCCGCACCCATCGCAGGAGTGCCGCCATGACCGTTTCGAAACCCTATTCCTTCGCCATCGCCTGTCTCATCTGCGGTGGTCTCGCCGCCCTGCCCGCACGCGCCGCGGATCTCGAGATCAAGGTGACCGATGTGCGCGCGCAGCAGGGCTCGCTCAGGATCGCCGTGATCGACTCCGCGGCCGGCTGGAGCGACGGCGGAAAACCCGTGGCCGGCACCGTCCGCAAGGCCCAAGGCGCGGAGGAGACGTTCCATTTCCCCAACCTGCCACCAGGCCGCTACGCGGTGATGGTGATGCACGACCAGAACGACAACGGCAAGCTCGACAGCAACTTCATGGGCATGCCGATCGAGGGCTATGGGTTCAGCAACAACCCGGCCGTGATGCGCAAGCCGACCTTCGAGGAAGCGCGCTTCGAACTCGAGACCGCAGGCAGCGCGATCACTGTGCGGCTGCGCTGAGGCATCTGCGCTCAAGCCCCACCGCCCGCATTCCAGGGCAGCTCCCAC
Organism: Lysobacter sp. M2-1; assembly: GCF_022662495.1. Lineage (GTDB taxonomy): Bacteria > Pseudomonadota > Gammaproteobacteria > Xanthomonadales > Xanthomonadaceae > JAKPBU01. The sequence continues at coordinate 96,997 of NZ_JAKPBU010000005.1, read as the reverse complement.
CGTCCGCATGCTTCGAGGTAACACCATGGACCGCCGCCGCTTTCTCCGCAGTTTCCTCGGCAGCACCGCCGCGCTGGCATTCGCGCCCGGCCTGCTGCGCGCCGAAGTCGCCTACGCCTCAGACGCCGCCCGTTTTGCCGATGGGTTGGCGCAACGCCCCTGGCTCGCAGGCTGGAAGACCGTGGGCACGGAGTCGCTCGGACCCACCGTCGCCGCCGTGGAAGGACGCCTGCCGAAAGAACTCGCCGGCGCGCTGTACCGCAACGGGCCGGCCTGGTTCGATCGCGATGGCTTTCGCTACAAACACTGGTTCGACGGCGACGGAATGATTCACGCATGGCGCATCGGCGGCGGCTCCATCGAACATCGCGCGCGCATGGTCGCGACGCCCAAGTTCGTGCGCGAGCAGCATGAAGCCCGGTTCCTGGTGCCGGCCGCCGGGACCACCGTTCCCAACCCGGTGCCGGTGCGCAACAACGACGACGTGAACACCGCGAACACCGCGGTGATCCGCTTCGACGGCCGCCTGTACGCGCTGTGGGAAGGCGGCTCGGCCACTGAGCTTGAACCGGAGAGCCTGCGCACGCTCGGACCGGTGACCTGGCGCGAGGATCTGGTGGCGGCCCCGTTCTCCGCGCACCCGCTGGTCGATCGCGATGGCTCGCTGTGGAACTTCGGCAACATCGCCCAGTTCGGTGGCTCCGGCGTACTGGTCTGGCACATCGGCTCCGATGGCAGGCTGATCCGCACCGCGATGTTGCCGAGCGATGCGCCTGGCTATATCCACGGCTTCGCGATGAGCGACCGCTATCTGGTGTTCATGCTCATCCCCTATCGCGTGCCCGGCGAGGGCGGCGCGTACTTCGAACGCCTGCGCTACACGCCGGAACAGCCTTGCCGGGTCGCAGTGGTGGCGAAGGACGCACTCGACGCGCCGCGCTGGTTCGACATTCCCTTCGGCGCGGTGTACCACTTCGGCCAGGCGCACGAGCGCGGGCGCGAGCTGATCGTGCAGGCGGTGCGGCACAACGATATCGAGGAGATGCGCTCGCCGATGGCCGGCGCAATGCGCGGCGAGCCGGATGCGGGACTGGCCGATACCGAGCTGGTCGCGCTGCGGATCGATCTGGCGAGCGGCCGTGCGCGCTGGGAGTCGAGCGGCATGCGCGAACTCGAGTTTCCCGTCTTCGATCCGCGCGCACCGGACGGACGACCGACGCGGCTGTACGCGCCGACCAACGCCGGCGCGGCCAGTGCGCCGTACTTCAACGCGATCGCGGCGATCGACCCCGACACTGGACACCGCGACATGCATCGTTACGGCAGCGACGTCATGGCCGAAGAACACGTGTTCGTGCCGAAACCCGGCAGCCACAAGCCCGGACAGGGCTGGCTGGTCGGCACCCTGCTCGATCACGGTCGTGGCCGCAGCGGCATCGCCGTGCTCGATGCCGAGCGCGTCGCGGACGGCCCATTGGCCCAGGCCTGGCTTCCATATACGGTGCCGCTCGGTTTCCACGGCTGGTTCGCAGGCAGCGGTTGATCAGCCGCATGACGATCGACGACGCGACCTATACTCGGCCCATGGGGACCGACGCGCATACGGATCGCGACGATTCGCCGGCCGCGACCGGCTCGCGGCTGTTGTGGGACGGCGGGCCGCTTTCGCCGCTGAACGTCGCGGCCTACGTGACCTGGCTGCCGGTGAGTTTCGGCATGCTCGATTTCGCGCGCCTGTCCGCGGCCGATCCGGTCGAGTGGCTGGGCGCCGCCTGCCTGCTGGGTTTCCTCGCCCTGTTCGTGGCCCGCGTCTTCCTGGGGCGCGACCACTCCCGGCACGAGCGCTGGTGGATGGCTGTGGTGCTGCCGCAGGCGGTGCTCGCGTTGCTGGCGATCTGGCTGCTGGGCGGCGGCAGCGGTGCGGTGCTGCTGATCCTGGTGGCGGTGCAGCTGTTCGCGATCCTCAACTGGCGCGTGGCGATCTGGGGGCAGGCGGCCTTCAACCTCGGGCTCGCGTTGATCTGGCGGCAGGCGTTCGGGATGGACTGGGACCGTTTGCTGGTGGAGCTGTTTCCGATCATCGGCTTCCAGGCCTTCGCTGCGCTGACGGCGTACTACGCCACTGCGGTCGGCGACACCCGCGACGAGTTGGCGCGGGTCAACGCCGAACTGCTGGCGACCCAGTCGCTGCTGGAGGAAAGCGCGCGCGGCGAAGAGCGCCTGAAGCTGTCGCGCGAGCTGCACGACGTCGCCGGCCACAAGCTGACCGCACTCAAGCTCAACCTCGCGCGGCTGGCACGCGACCCGGCGCTCGCCGGCCGCGAGGAGCTCGGCACGTCGACTGCGCTTGCGCATGACCTGCTCGATGACATCCGGGCCGTGGTCGGCGAGCTGCGCAAACATGACGGTGTCGACTTGCGCGCCGCCATCGAATCCCTGGCCAGACAGGTGCATGGCCCGCGCTTCCGCATCGAGGTCACAGACGATGCCCGTACACACACGGTACAGGCCGCCGAAACGCTGCTGCGCTGCGCGCAGGAAGGCATCACCAATGCGCTGCGCCATGGCCATCCCGGCGAGATCGTGGTGTGGTGTGGCCGTCGCGACGCGACACTCGAATTGCGCGTGCGCGACGATGGCGCCGCCGCGCCCAGGCTCGCCTTCGGCAATGGCCTGACCGGCATGCGCGAGCGGCTGGCCGCGCTTGGCGGAACACTGCAGGTACTGCCTGCCCCGAGGCGTGGCGTGGAACTGATCGCCAGCCTTCCGGCGGGCGCCTGACATGCCCGCGCCGGAACGGATGGCGCCGGTACGGGTCGCGATCGCCGACGACCAGGCCCTGGTCCTGAAGGGCCTGTCGGCGCTGCTCGGCGATCTCGGCATCGAGATCGTGCTCGAAGCGGGCGACGGCGCCGCGCTGCTCGTGGCGCTGGAGAAGCGTCCGGTGGACGTGATCCTGAGCGATATCCGCATGCCAGGCATCGACGGCATCGCCCTGGTGCGGGCGCTGCGCGAACGTGGCGACGCGACTCCGGTGATCCTGCTGACCACCTTCGACGACAGTGCCTTGATGCTGGCGGCGGTGGAAGCCGGTGCGCAGGGCTTCCTGCTCAAGGATGCATCGCCCGAGGATCTGCGCGAAGCGATCCTGCGCGTCGCCGACGGCCACACCCTGCTGCAGCCGGTCAGCATGGGGCCCGTGCGCGCCGCCTGGGGCGAGCGTGGACCGGTGCCCGAAGGGGCGCGGCTGAGCGCGCGCGAAGTCAGCATCCTGCGCCTGGTCGCCGGGGGCTATTCCAACAAGGAAATCGGGCGCAGCCTGCATCTGTCCGAGGGCACGGTGAAGAACTACATCTCCGACCTGCTGGTCAAGCTCGACTGTCGCGACCGTACGCATGCGGTGCTCAAGGCGATCACGCGGCGTCTGCTGTAGCGCCGCTTCTGCACAACTGCATGCATGCGGGATGCGCCGAGGGGACGACTAACGCCGGATCACGCCACCCCAGGGGTGTTTCGCGGGATAATCCCCGGCCTGCGGTCCGGCCGCGTCCCCCACAGGAGTCGTTTCATGTCCGACGTCGTCATCGTCGGTGCCAAGCGCACCGCCATCGGTTCCATGCTTGGCCAGTTCACCGGCGTGCCCACGCCGACGCTCGGCGCGGCGGCCATCGTCGGCGCGCTGGAGCACGCCGGCCTGGCGCCGGACCAGGTCGACGAGGTGATCATGGGCTGCGTGCTCCCGGCGGGCCTGGGCCAGGCGCCCGCACGCCAGGCTTCGCGCGCCGCCGGCATTCCCGATGCTGCCGGCTGCACCACCATCAACAAGGTCTGCGGCTCGGGGATGAAGGCCATCATGTTCGGCCACGACCTGATCAAGGCCGGCTCGGCCAGCGTGGTCGTCGCCGGCGGCATGGAGTCGATGACCAATGCGCCGCATCTGCTCAACGGCTCGCGCACCGGCATCCGTTACGGCACCGCTGAATTCCTCGACCACATGGCCTGGGACGGCCTGACCAATCCCTACGACGGCAAGGCCATGGGCGTGTTCGGCGATGCCGCAAGCGAGAAGTACGATCTGAGCCGGGAAGCCCTGGATGCCTATTCGTCCGAAAGCGCGAAGCGCGCCCAGGCAGCCATCGCCGATGGCAGCTTCAAGGACGAAATCGTCGCGGTCACGGTGAAGGGCCGCAAGGGCGAGGTGGTCGTCGAGGTCGACGAAGAACCGGGCAAGATCCAGCTGGACAAGATCCCCACCCTACGCGCGGCCTTCGGCAAGGAAGGGCGCCTGACCGCCGCGTCCTCGTCCAAGATCTCCGACGGCGCGGCCGCCACCGTGCTCATGTCCGCGGACGAAGCGCGGCGACGCGGGCTCACGCCGCTGGCGCGCATCGTCGCCCATGCCGGGCACGCGCAAGCGCCCGAATGGTTCACCACTGCGCCGGTGAAAGCGATTTCAAACGTGCTCGCGAAAGCGGGCTGGAAGGTCGAGGACGTCGATCTGTTCGAGGTCAACGAGGCGTTTGCGGTGGTCGCGATGGCACCCATGAAGGACCTCGGCATCCCCCACGACAAGCTCAATGTCCACGGCGGCGCACTGGCTCTGGGGCACCCGATCGGAGCCAGCGGTGCACGGCTGCTGGTGACATTGCTGCATGCGCTCAAGGCACGCGGCGGCAAACGCGGCGTGGCCTCGCTGTGCATCGGTGGTGGCGAAGCGACCGCAGTGGCTGTGGAGCTGGCGTGAAGGTCCTTTGAACCGGGCCGAAAGTTAAGAACGGGATAACGAAAATTTACCGGCCAGCCGCTTGACACCTGCCATCGGCTTGTCATCATGTTAACGGCGCGCTCCTGCGCGTTGCCAAACTTCAAATTGACGAGGAAGACTGATCATGACCATCAACAAGGCTCTGCTCGCCCTGGCTCTGGGCTTCGCCCTGGCCGCGTGCACCAACCAGCAGCAGGCCGAGGATTCGGCCGCTGAAGCTGCCGAAGCCGCTGGCGAAGCCCAGCAGGCCGCTGACAACGCCGCCACCACTGGCGACGCGATGGCGACCGATGCCGCCCAGGCTTCGGCCGACGCTGCTGCCACGGCTGCCGACGCTGCTGCCACCTCGGCTGACGCCGCTTCCGCTGCCGGCACCATGGGCGATGCCGACGACGCCGCCGACGCTGCCGAACAGGCTGCCGACTCGGCCGAGCAGGCTCAGGACGCCGCCGAAGAAGCCGCTGCTTCTTCCGACGCTCCGACCAACAACGACGGCAACTAATCTGCCCGAGTTGTGCAAGCAACAGGAAAAACCGCCGGCATCGCCGGCGGTTTTTTTATGGAAAGCGCGAAGGAATTCGGCGGATGCTGTCTGACCTCGCCGCGTCTTCACGGCGTCTTACGCGCCCATGGGAATATTCCGCACGCCGGCAGCGATCCGGCGTTACCAGCCTCAACTGCCGACAGGAGACCACCATGAAATTCAAGCTCACCGCACTCGCCGCCGCCAGTCTGTTCGCGCTCGCCGCGTGCAATTCCCCCACCGCCGACCAGAAGGCCGACGAGGCCGCCGCTTCGGCCGAAGCCGCCGGCGACCAGGCCGCCGAAGCAGCCACCGCAGCGGGTGATGCCGCTGCCGCCGGCGCCGAAGCCGCCGGTGCCGCCACCGCGGCTGCCGCAGGCGCTGCCGCCGCCACCGTCGACGCCGCTGCCGATCCGGTGCAGGAAGCGTACGAAGAAGGCAAGGCCGATGCCGCCGGCGCCGTGGGCGATGCCGCCCAGGACGTGGCCGACAGCATGAAGCAAGAGCAGGCCGAAGCCGAGACGACTGCAGAGGAAGAGAAGCAGGACTGATCCGCGCCCTGCGCAGTCAGTTGAAGGGCCCGCTTCGGCGGGCCCTTTTTTTTGCGCAACGCGCGTTGCGGAGACCGACAGGCGGGGAAAACGCGCCGGGTTATGCTTCCGCCACTTTCCGACTGGGCCCGCCCATGCCCGCACTCGTCACCCAGCTCGACCCGCGCTCGCCCGAGTTCCAGGACAACGCCACGTTCCATCGGGCGTTGGTCGACGAGCTCGATGCCCGCCTTGCGAAGGCGGCTGATGGTGGCGGGAGGGCGGCCCGGGAACGGCATACCGAACGCGGCAAACTGCTCGCGCGCGACCGGATCGCCGCCCTGCTCGATCCGGGCTCTCCCTTCCTGGAGCTGAGCGCACTGGCGGCCGAGGACATGTACGACGGCGCCGCGCCGGCGGCCGGCATCGTCACCGGCATCGGCCGGGTAATGGGCCAGGAAGTGGTGGTCGTGGCCAACGATGCCACCGTCAAGGGCGGCACGTATTTCCCGATGACGGTCAAGAAGCACCTGCGTGCGCAGGAAGTCGCGCGCGAGAACTGCCTGCCCTGCGTCTACCTGGTGGATTCGGGCGGCGCCTTCCTGCCGCTGCAGGACGAGGTCTTCCCCGACAAGGAGCATTTCGGCCGGATCTTCTACAACCAGGCGCGGCTGTCGGCGGACAACATCCCCCAGATCGCTGTGGTGATGGGCAGCTGTACCGCGGGCGGTGCGTACGTGCCGGCCATGTGCGACGAATCGATCATCGTCAGGGAACAGGGCACGATCTTCCTCGGTGGCCCGCCGCTGGTGAAAGCCGCAACGGGCGAGGTGGTCGATGCCGAATCGCTGGGCGGCGCCGACGTGCACACCAGCGTGTCGGGCGTGGCCGATCATTTCGCCGAGGACGATCGTCACGCGCTGCAGATCGCGCGTGACATAGTCGGACATCTGAACCGCCGCAAGCAGCTGCCCCTCGCCACGCGCGCCTCGCGCGAGCCGCTGTACCCGGCGCAGGAGTTGTACGGCATCGTGCCGAAAGACACGCGCCGCCCGTTCGATATCCGCGAGGTGATCGCCCGGATCGTCGACGGCAGCGAGTTCGATGAGTTCAAGGCCCGCTACGGCAAGACCCTGGTGACCGGATTCGCCCATCTGCATGGCTACCCGGTCGGCATCGTGGCCAACAACGGCATCCTGTTTTCCGAGTGCGCGCTCAAGGGCGCGCACTTCATCGAGCTGTGCAACCAGCGCGGCATCCCGCTGGTCTTCCTGCAGAACATCACCGGCTTCATGGTCGGGAAGAAATACGAGAACGCGGGCATCGCCAAGGACGGGGCGAAGATGGTGACCGCGGTGGCGTGTTCGTCGGTACCCAAGTTCACGGTCGTGATCGGCGGCAGTTTCGGCGCGGGCAATTACGCCATGTGCGGTCGCGCCTATGGCGCACGCTTCCTGTGGATGTGGCCGAATGCGCGCATCAGCGTGATGGGCGGCGAGCAGGCTGCGGCGGTACTGGCGACCGTCCGGCGCGACGGTATCGAGGCCAAGGGCGGCAGCTGGACGGCCGCGGAAGAGGAAGCGTTCAAGGCGCCGATCCAGTCCCAGTACGAAACCCAGGGAAATCCTTACTACGCCACCGCCCGGCTCTGGGACGACGGCATCATCGACCCGGCCGACACGCGGCGGGTGCTGGGGCTGGCGCTCTCGGCCGCTCTCAACGCGCCGATCGAGCCTGCGCGATTCGGCGTATTCAGGATGTAGGGCCGCGCCGTCGCGCGCCTTCCCAGCAGCGACAAGGACTTGCAGCGACCTTTGTATGCGATCGGTGAGGCCGGTCACGGTCAGGATGTGTACGCCGCGTGATAGGCTCGGCCTCCCCTGTCGCCCTGTCTCCCGAGGAACGTTCCGCATGGCCATCTTCAACAACCAGCAGACCGCCACCAAGCCTGCCCCTTCGTTCGCTCCCGAACCCACCCCCGCCGCGCCGGTCAAGGAAGTCCAGGCCAACACCGACTTCGCGCCCGCCCAGCCCATGGTCGCGCCGCGCGCGTCCGCCTCGGCCGCCAAGGAGTCGCTGATCGCCGCCGACCTGACCATCGAAGGCAAGATCGAAGGTTCCGGACACGTCCGCATCGCCGGCCGCTTCAAGGGCGACGTCAACGTGCAGGGCGACCTGACCATCGAGCAGGGCGCCAAGCTCAACGGTGGCGTGCGCGCCAACCGGGTCAACGTGGCCGGCGAGCTCGAGGGCAACATCGAATCCGCCTCGCGCGTGGAGCTGGTCGAGTCCGGCGCGATCAACGGCGACATCAAGGCCGAAACCCTGACCGTGGCCGCCGGCTCGCGCATCCGCGGCCGCGTCGAATGCGGCACCTGGAGCGACTCCTCCAAGACCTCGGTCAAGTCGAGCAGCCGCACGGATAGCGAGGCGGCGTGATCGGCGCGCGCCCGGGTACGGCAGGCGCCACGCGCGCCTGTCCGCACTGCAAGGCCACCATCCTGGAAAGTTCCGCGGTGTGCCCGGCCTGCCGCGGGCACCTGCGCTTCGACTCGGCCGCGCAAAGCCTCGGGGTGCGACCGACCAGCACATCACTGAAAGTCGAAGGTGCGATCCGTCAGCCGAGCGACGGAGCCACCACCGAGTATTCGATGCTGCTCACGATCCGCAACGAGCGCGGAGAGGAAGTCGCCCGCCAGCTCGTTGGCGTGGGCGCGCTGCGGCCGGGCGAGGAGCGGACCTTCAGCCTGACGGTGGAAACCAGCGAACCTGTCGGGATGCGGGCGAAGAAGCACTGACGATTCGTCGTGCTCGATACAGCGCCCGATCTGGGAATCCTTAGAGCTTTCACAGCATTAGGGCTAATAGAGCTTTCGCCTTGCGGCGACCTACTTTCTTTGCCGGTGCAAAGAAAGTAGGCAAAGAAAGCACCTTCCTCGACAGATCGCTCAAGGCGTCTGGGTGGCGAAGCAATTTTCGGACTCGGCCTCCTGCCTCGGTCCGAAAACGGCGGCCATCCATGGCCGCCGCCCCCCTTCGGGGTTTCCAGGTGCTGACAGCTACTGCGGGACCAGGAAAGTCAAAGGCATGGGCCATCGGCGCCACCCCGCGCCCGCACCGGACTGCCTGGATCTTTGGCCTTTGATCTACTCGACGCTGCGCATGCGACCTGCATCCGAACACCCGGAGGGCGGCCGGCATGGATGCCGGCCGTTTTCGGACCGAGCCATGGATGGCGAGTCCGAAAATGGCGGCAACACCGCACATCCCATGAGCGGTTTTGACCTCACGAGTAGGTGCTTTCTTTTGGTTACTTTTCTTTGCACCAGCAAAGAAAAGTAACTCGCCGAAAGGCGAAAGCTCTGCTCCTAAAGACGCCCCCGCCACTACGCAACCAGCGGCAACATCCATAGATCCCCCCGCCTTCGCAAGCGCAGGCTCTACACGGGAAGGACGACGTTGTTCAGAGCGCCCTAATCGTCGCAGCCGCTGCAACCACCACACCCCGCAGCAGTGGCGGACGCCTCGGGCGCAAGCCTGCGCCCGAGGCGGCGCAGCGCCGGCGCCCGCTGCTCGCGCAGCAGCCACAGCGCCGAGGCCGTGCGCAGGCGCCGGACCGTACCCGGAAACTGCTTTCGCACCACCACCACCGCGCTGCCGATCACGGCCAGAGCGATGACGACATACTGCAAGGCAAGCGAGGACATCACCCTGCCCCCATCGCGACGGCCACCTGATAGGTGAGCAGCGACGCGAGATAGGCCAGCGCGAACAGGTAGCCCGTCGCGATCCCGACCTGTTTCCAGGAATTGGTCTCGCGGCGAATCGTCGCCAGCGTCGAGATGCACTGCGGCGCATAGATGAACCAGACCAGCAGCGACAGCGCGGTGGCCAGCGACCAGCCGTCGCTGATGATCGGCGAAAGCGCCTGTGCGGCGGCATCGTCATTGGCTGCGGACAGGGCGTAGACCGAAGCCAGCGACGAGACCGCGACTTCGCGCGCGGCCATGCCGGGGATCAGGGCGATGCAGATCTGCCAGTTGAAGCCCAGCGGCGCGAACACCGCGGTCATCGCATGGCCGATGCGACCGGCGAAGCTGTAGTCGATCGCCGGGCCGACCGCGCCATCCGGCGGGCCGGGAAACGACAGCAGGAACCAAAGCAGGATGGTCAGCGCCAGGATGATCCCGCCCACCCGCTTGAGAAAGATCATCGCGCGCTCGTACAGGCCGATCAGCAGATCGCGCGGATGCGGCAGCTTGTACGAGGGCAATTCGAGCAGCAGCAGGTGCTCGCCCTTGTCGCGGCGCCATTTCTTCATCACCCACGACACCAGCAGCGCGCTGAGGATGCCGGCCATGTACAGCGCGAATAGCACCAGTCCCTGCAGGTTCAGGAAGCCAACCTTCTGCGGCGGGATGAACGCGCCGATCAGCAGCGCGTACACCGGCAGACGCGCCGAACATGTCATCAGCGGCGCCACCAGGATCGTCGCCAGGCGATCGCGCGGATCCTGGATCGAGCGCGTGGCCATGATTCCAGGGATCGCGCAGGCGAAGCTCGACAACAGCGGAATGAACGAACGTCCCGACAGCCCCGCCACCGACATCATGCGATCCAGCAGGAAGGCGGCGCGCGGCAGGTAACCGGATTCCTCGAGCGCCAGGATGAAGGCGAACAGCACCAGGATCTGGGGAAGGAACACGATCACGCCGCCCAGGCCGGCGATGATGCCGTCGACTAGCAGGCTGCGCAGCGGCCCGTCGGGCATGGCATCGCCGACGACACCGCCCAGCCACGCGGTGGCGGCTTCGATCCCGTCCATCATCGGCGTGGCCCAGGCGTAGACCGCCTGGAAGATCAGGAACATCACGACCGCCAGCGCCAGCAGGCCTGCAACCGGATGCAGCAGCCAGCGATCGAGCGCATCGTCGATGCGCGAGGTGCGGGCCGGCATCGCCACGGCCTGGGCCAGCAGCCGCCGGACCTCGGCATGCGCATCCTGGCCGGGCGCGAGCCGCGGCTTGGGGGAGTCCAGGCGCATGCCCATGGCGTCGATCCGCTCGACCAGCGCACGCGCGCCGCCATGGCGGATGGCCACGGTCTCCACCACCGGCAAGCCGAGTTCGCGCTGCAGCGCATCGACGTCGATGCGGATGCCGCGACGCTGTGCCGCATCGACCTGGTTGAGCGCCACGATCATGGGCTTGCCCAGCTCGCGCAACTCCAGCACGAAGCGCAGATGCAGACGCAGGTTGGTCGCATCGACCACGCACACCAGCAGGTCCGGCGTGGGTTCGCCCGGATAGAAGCCTCGGCAGACATCTCGCGCGATCGCCTCGTCCAGACTCGCCGGATGCAGGCTGTAGGCGCCGGGCAGGTCGAGCACCGCGTACTCGCGCCCGGATGGCGCGTGCAGGCGCCCTTCCTTGCGCTCCACCGTCACGCCGGTGTAGTTGGCGACTTTCTGGCGGCTGCCGGTGAGCAGGTTGAACAGCGCGGTCTTGCCGCTGTTCGGGTTGCCGATGAGAGCCAGGCGCAGCGCGGCCACGTCGCTCATGCGGCTGCTCCGCCGTCCCTGAGATGTATGCGCGCGGCTTCGCTGCGACGCAGGGCAAAGCGCGTGAAGCCGATCTGGACCAGCAGCGGGTCGGCACCGAACGGTCCGGTCGCCATCACTTCGACCGGCTCGCCCGCAACGAAGCCGAGCTCGCGCAAACGGCGCGCAATCGCGTCGTTAGGAGCGACGTCTTCAACCCGGTCGACGATGGCGATCATGCGGCGCGGCAGTTCGTCCAATGTCACGAACTGTTCTCAAATGGGAACAGTTCTCATTATAGACCCGAAACCGCTGCGCGGCCCGCCGAACCCGCGTTTGCCGCCCGCTATGATGCGCATTCCCCGCGACGGACCCGCCCGCCGATGAGCCAGACCCTGCAACAGGAACGCGCGTCCGGGGTCGCCCGCATCCGTCTGCACCGACCCGCACTGCACAACGCCTTCGACGCGGCGCTGATCGGCGAGCTCACCGCCGCGCTGGAAGCCATCGGGACCGATTGCGAGGTGCGCGCCGTCGTCCTGGAGGGCTCCGGCGCCTCGTTCTCGGCCGGCGCCGACCTGAACTGGATGCGCGGCATGGCCGCCGCCAGCGAGGCCGAGAATCGCGCGGACGCGCTCGCCCTCGCCCGGCTGATGCGCACGCTGGACGAATTGCCCAGACCCACCATCGCCCGCGTGCATGGAGCCGCCTTCGGCGGGGGGCTGGGGCTGGTGGCCTGCTGCGACATTGCCATCGGTGTGCCCGAGGTGCAGTTCGGCCTGACCGAATCCAGACTCGGCCTGTTGCCGGCGGTGATCTCGCCGTATGTCATCGGCGCGATCGGCGCTCGCAACGCCCGCCGTTACTTCGCCACCGGCGAGATCTTCGACGCCGCCGAAGCGCTGCGCATCGGACTGTTGCACCAGGTGGTCGGGGCCGACCAGCTCGACGCCGCCGTGCAGCGCCAGCTCGATCTGCTGCTGCGGGCCGGGCCCATCGCCAGCGCCAAAGCCAAGCAGCTGGTGCGCGAAGTGGCGGCGCACGCCGACGGCAAGCGGCACGATGCCGACAACGCCGCGCTGATCGCGCGTCTGCGGGTCTCGCCCGAAGGCCAGGAAGGTATCGGGGCGTTCCTCGACAAACGCAAACCCTCCTGGACCGATTAGGAGACCCCATGCTCGACCACGTCGGTATCTCCGTCAGCGACTATGCACGCAGCAAGCGCTTTTATACCGCTGCACTGGCGCCGCTCGGCATCGCCCTGATCATGGAGCCGGTGCCCGAGCAGGCCGACTCCGGCGCGGGCGCCTGCGGCTTCGGCACCGACCGCAAGCCGTTCTTCTGGATCGGCGCCGAGGCCACGGTCGGCCATAGTCACGTTGCGTTCGCCGTACCCGATCGCGCCACCGTGGACGCCTTTCACAAGGCCGCCATCGCCGCCGGCGCCCGCGACAACGGCGCACCGGGACTGCGCGCGCACTATCACCCGAATTATTACGGCGCATTCGTGCTGGATCCCGATGGCCATAACATCGAGGCGGTCTGCCATGCGCCGGTGTAAGCGCCTCAAGTCGATCGTCCAAAGCCGAAGGCCGGATACGTGTTCGACAAGATCCTGATCGCCAACCGCGGCGAGATCGCCTGCCGCGTGATCCGCACTGCGCGCCGCCTGGGCATCCACACGGTGGCCGTCTATTCGGAGGCCGATGCCGATGCGCAGCACGTGCGCCAGGCGGATGAAGCGCATCCGATAGGCGGGCCGCGCCCGCAGGACAGCTACCTGCGCGGCGATGCGATCATCGAGGTCGCGAAGCGGACCGGAGCGCAGGCCATCCATCCGGGCTACGGCTTCCTCAGCGAAAATGCGGACTTCGCCGATGCGGTGGCCGCAGCAGGCATCGCTTTCATCGGCCCGCCAGGCGCATCGATGCGCAAGATGGGCAGCAAGGCCGGGGCCAAGGAGCTGATGCAGGCAGCCGGCGTGCCGGTGGTGCCCGGCTACACCGGCGAGGACCAGGCGCCGGAGCGGCTGCAGCTCGAAGCCGATCGCATCGGCTATCCGCTGATGATCAAGGCCGCGTACGGCGGCGGCGGCAAGGGCATGCGCATCGTGCACAGCGCCGAGGAATTCCTGCCGAACCTGGAGAGCTGCCAGCGCGAGGCGGCCAACGCATTCGGCCGCGACCGGGTCCTGCTGGAGCGTTACATCGAATCGCCGCGCCACATCGAGATCCAGGTGTTCGCCGACACGCACGGCCATACGATCCACCTCAACGAGCGCGAGTGTTCGGCGCAGCGGCGCTACCAGAAGGTGTTCGAGGAGTCGCCCTCCCCGCTGCTCACCCCGGAGCTGCGCGCGCAGATGGGCGCGGCCGCGGTGCGCGTGGCCCGCGCGATCGACTATGCCAATGCCGGCACGGTCGAGTTCATCGTCGCGCCGGGCGGCGCCGGCTCCCAGCCGGAATTCTTCTTCATGGAGATCAATACCCGGCTCCAGGTGGAACATCCGGTGACCGAGATGGTCAGCGGGCTGGACCTGGTGGAATGGCAGCTGCGCATCGCTGCAGGCGAGGCCCTGCCCCTGGCGCAGGACGAGATCCGCCAGGATGGGCATGCGATCGAGGTGCGCCTGTACGCCGAGGATCCGGACGCCGGCTTCCTGCCCGCTTCGGGCAGGCTGGACACGCTGCGGCTGCCGCTGGCCGATGCGCACCCTTCGACAGGGCCCGGGGGCGCCGTGCGCATCGACTCGGGCGTGGTCCAGGGCGACACGGTCACGATCTTCTACGACCCGATGATCGCCAAACTGATCGTGCACGACCACGACCGCACAGCCGCACTCGCGCGCCTGCGCGATGCGCTGGCGCAGTGCAGGATCGAAGGGCCGAAGTCGAACATCGAATTCCTCGAACGGCTCGTGCGCCATCCCGCGATCGTCGAAGGCCGGATCGATACCGGCTATCTCGACCGCCATCTGGACGAATTCATCGCCGACGGCGATGCGACGGCCAGCGGCACCCTCCTGCTCGGCGCCGCCACCGCGCAGCTGCTGCATGAGGAAGGTGAGCAGCAGGCGCGCGCGCAGCTCTCCGGCGATCCCACCTCACCCTGGGCGTTCGCGGACGGCTGGCGGCTGGGCCACGCGGGCAAGCGTTCGCTCGCATTCCTGTATCGCGGCAGCGAGATCGCGCTGACCGCACATGGTGCCGATGGTACGTATGCGGTCGATGCGCCCACCGGCGCCCGTGCCGTGCAAGGCGCGCGATTGGCCGATGGCTGGCTGGAAGCGCGTTTTGATGGGGTAGCGCATCGCCTGCGCGTGGATCGCGACGCGGCTGCGCTGCTCGTACACGACGGGGATCGGCGGTTGCGGCTGCAACCGGTCGCGGCTTATCGCCACGCCGGGATGTCCGGTCAGGAAGCGGAGCACCGTATCCGGGCACCGATGCCCGGCCGGGTCGTGGTGGTCAGAACGAAACAGGGGGACAGCGTGCAGGCCGGCCAGGAAGTCCTCGTGCTCGAAGCGATGAAGATGGAACTGGCGCTCAAGGCGCCGCGCGACGGCGTGGTGGCCGAGGTGCGCGCGGGGGCGGGCGATTTCGTGGAAGCCGACACCGTTCTCGTCGTGCTGGAAGACGCTTGAGTCCGGCCGGGTGGAACCCATTCTCGAGACCATGAGCGCCCTCCCCGCCCAGGTCCGGATCGTCGAGGTCGGCCCGCGCGACGGCCTGCAGAACGAGAAGGCCATCGTTGCGACCGCGGCCAAGATCGAACTGATCGATCGTCTCTCCGCCACCGGCCTGCAGAGCATCGAAGCGACCAGCTTCGTCAGTCCCAAATGGGTGCCCCAGCTGGCCGATGCGGCGGAGGTGTTTGCCGGCATCACCCGCAAACCCGGCGTCGCCTATCCGGTACTGGTGCCCAATGAACAGGGTTACGACCGGGCGCTGGAGGTCGGCGCCCGGGAAGTGGCGGTGTTTACCGCAGCCTCGGAGGCGTTCAATCGCAGCAACATCAATGCCTCCATCGACGAATCGATCGAGCGGTTCGTTCCGGTGCTGGAACGCGCACGCAACGACGGCGTGCGCGTGCGCGGCTATGTATCGACCGTTCTCGGCTGCCCCTATCAGGGCGAAGTGCCGCTGGGCGATGTCGTGCGCGTGGCCAGCCGCCTGCATGCGCTGGGCTGCTACGAGGTCTCGCTCGGCGATACCATCGGCGTGGGTACACCGGCCAAGGCGCGTGCGATGCTCAGGGCCGTGGCCGCCGAGGTTCCGATGCCAGCGTTGGCGATCCACTTCCACGACACTTACGGTCAGGCGCTGGCGAACATCCTGGCCTGCCTCGAGGAAGGCGTGACCGTAGTCGACAGTGCGGTATCCGGCGTTGGAGGTTGTCCTTACGCACGGGGCGCCAGCGGCAACGTGGCGAGCGAGGATGTGGTGTACATGCTCCACGGTCTGGGCATCCGCACCGGTGTCGACCTGAACACGCTGGCCGAAACCGGCCGCTGGCTGGCTGGCCTGCTCGGGCGCGAAACCGGCAGCAAGGCCGGCAAGGCGCTGGCGGCGGCGTGACCAAGCCCAGGCCAGCATCGATGGATGCCGGACACGCCACGGCCGATCCGGCCGGCCTGCTCGGGGCGCTCCGCGGTGGCGTCGTAGACACCTCACTGACCGCGGAAACGCGCCAGTTGCTGGCCCTCGCCGCCTCGGCCATCGAACGTGCGCACAGCGAAATCCAGGCAGAGCGCCTGCGCTACCGCGCGCTGTTCGATGCGGTGCCCGACCCGGTCAGCGTGATCGCCTTCGACGGCACCGTGCTCGATCTGAACCGAGCCGGCATGAAGGCCTACAACCGGCCGCGCGACGAGATCGTGGGTCAGCCCATCCATGTGCTCAACCCCGACCTGCCGCGCGATCACATGCTGCCGGTGCTCGACACCCTGCGCCGCGGCGATACCTATGTGGTCGAGGTGACCAACATGCGTGCCGACGGCAGCCGCTTTCCGGTGGAAGTGCATTCGGCGAATTTCCATTACGAAGGGCGCGAAGACGTGCTGGTGGCCGTGGCGCGGGATCTCAGCCAGCGCCAGGAAGCCGAAATCCGCTACCGCGAGCTCATGGAACTGATCGACAAGGGCATCGTGATCCAGGACACCGCCGGCCGTTTCGTCTACGGCAACTCCGCCGCTCTGCGCATCCTGGGCATCGGCAACCAGGAATCTCTGGCCGAGGCGATGGGCGACGAACACTGGCTCGTGCTGCGCGAGGACGGATCGCCGATGCCGCTGGAGGAATATCCGGCGACTCGCGCCATGACCACCGGACGCATCATCGAAAGCACGCTGATGGGGATGCAGCACCGTCAGCGGCGGCAGATGGTCTGGCTCTCGGTGACCGTGGTGCCGCAGTTCGCGCCTGGGGCGAGCACGCCGCACCAGATGCTCTCGCTCTTCAGCGACGTGACGGCGATCAAGCGCGACAGCGCCATGTTCGACCGCGTGCAGGCGCTGGCGCACATCGGCGGCTGGGAATGGGATTGCGCCAGCGACTCCCTGTACCTCACCCACGAATCGCAGCGGATCATCGGCCAGAGCGAACCACCCGCTTCCATGCGCGAGCTTGCCGGCTGCCTGCGCAGCATCGATGGCGTGCGCCTGCAGGTGGCTGCGGAGGCAGCGCTGCAGGCAGGTTCGCACTTCGATCTCGAACTGCAGGGCATGCGCGCCGACAAGCGCGACTTCTGGGTGCGCGCGATCGGTGAACCCATGCGCGATGGCCCGGCCACGACCCGGGTCAGCGGCACCCTGCAGGACATCACCGAACGCAAGCAGGCCGAGGAGACCCTGCGCGTGCAGGCGCGCAGCGACCCGCTGACCGGACTGATGAACCGCGATGCCGCGCTCAACGAACTCGAGGCCAGGCTCGCCGATCCGACCCAGTCGCAGGTTGCGGTGCTGTACATCGACCTGGATCGCTTCAAGGTGGTCAACGACGTGCTGGGCCACGCCGCCGGCGACCAGTTGCTGGTCGCGGCCACCGAACGCATCCGGCGTGGCGTGGGCACCGAGGGCCTGATCGCCCGCTTCGGCGGCGACGAGTTCCTGGTGATCTGCAGCTGCGGCGACGATCCGGACCGGCCGCAGCGGATCGCCGGCGAGATTCTCGGCCAGTTCGGCGAGGCCTTCCGCTTTGGCGGCGAAGAGTTCGGGATCACCGCGAGCATCGGCATCGCCTTCGCGCCGCCCACCGGCGGCAGACCGCAGCCCATGATCCAGAACGCCGACATGGCGATGTACGACAGCAAGCGCCGCGCGCGCAACGGCTTCCAGTTGTTCACTCCAGAACTGGCGCAGCTGCAGCAAGAAAAGCTGCAGTTGGAAACCCATCTGCGGCGCGCGGCCGAAGAAGACGAGTTCCAGCTCGTATTCCAGCCGCAGGTCGACCTGCGCAGCGGCCAGGTGGTCGCCGCCGAAGCGCTGATCCGCTGGAACAACCGCAAGCTCGGCGAGATGCGGCCCGACCGCTTCATCGCCCACGCCGAGAGCACCGGCGACATCGTGCGCATCGGTAGCTGGGTGCTGCACGAAGCCTGTCGCCAGGTCGCCGAATGGCGCGACGCGGGCCTGGGAATCGTGCGCGTGGCGGTGAACGTCTCCTACCGCCAGTTCACCGGCGACGACCTGCCGCGTCTGGTGCGCGAGGCGCTGGAGATGCACCGCCTGCCCGGCAGCGCGCTGGAGCTGGAGTTCACCGAGCGCGTGCTGATCGAGGACGCGCCCGACACGCTCAAGACCTTCGCCGATCTGCGTGCGCTCGGGGTGATGCTCACCATCGACGATTTCGGCGAGGGCTACAGCGCGCTCAATTACCTGCGGCGCCTGCCGATCCACGGGCTCAAGCTGAGCCAGCTGTTCGTCGAGGGCGTGCCCGGCAACCAGTCGGACGTGGCGGTGTGCCAGGCGGTGGTCGGCATCGCGCGCAGCCTCGGATTGGGCCTGGTCGCCGAAGGGGTGGAATCCGAAGCGCAGCGCCAGTTCCTGCTGCGCCTGGGGGTACCGGTCGGGCAGGGGTTCCTGTTCGCGCCCGGCCTGCCCGCGGACGAATTCGTGCGCCAACTCGAAGGTACCCATGTCCTCACCCATGCCTGAGCCCGAACGACTGCAGATCGAGCCGATCACGCAGGCCGACGATGCGCAGATCGCCGCGATCATCCGCAAGGTCATGCCCGAATTCGGCGCGAGCGGCTGCGGATTCGCGATCAACGACCCCGAAGTCGACTGGATGAGCCGCGCCTACGCCGGGCCGCGCAGCGCCTATTTCGTGCTCCGGCGCGACGGACGCGTGCTCGGCGGCGGTGGCGTGGCGCCGCTGGAAGGCGGCGGCGCCGACACCTGCGAATTGCGCAAGATGTACTTCCTGCCCGAGGCGCGTGGACTGGGCGCCGGCGCGGCGATGATGGAACGCTGCCTGGAAGCGGCCCGCGCCTTCGGCTTCAGGCGCTGCTACCTGGAAACCCTGACCGGCATGGACGCCGCGATGCGCCTGTACGAGCGCAGCGGCTTCCGACGCATCGACGGCCCGATGGGCGCCACCGGCCACGGTGGTTGCAACACCTTCTACCTGCGCGACCTGTAGGAGCGCCGCTTCCGCGCGACCGCGCCACATACGCGTTTCGGCCGCCACCGCTTTCCGGCCGCCGCAGCGGGCTTGGAGATGGATCAGGTCAGGGGTTGGATCGCGCAGCCTTGGATAGAGCCGTCGCGCCGAAGCGGCGCTCCTACATTAAAATTGCGGTTTCCGTCTCTGGAATCCCCGATGCAGCTTTCCGATGTCCGCGCCATCGTCACCGGCGGTGTTTCCGGCCTGGGCCTGGCCGTGGCCCAGCGCCTGGTTGCCGATGGCGGCCGGGTCGCGCTGTTTGACGTCAACGACGACAAGGGCGCGGCCGCGGTCGCAACGCTGGGGGACGCCCATGCGCGTTACTTCCGCACCGACGTCACCGACGAATCCGGCGTGGCGGCCAACGTCGCGGCGGCCAGAACGTTCCTGGGCGGGTTGAACACCGCCGTGAACTGCGCGGGCATCCTCGGCGCAGGGCGGGTGCTGGGACGCGAGGGCGCGATGAAACTCGCCCAGTTCCAGTCCACCGTCATGGTCAACCTGGTGGGCAGCTTCAACGTCGCCAAGGCTGCGGCCGAGGCGATGCAGCACAACGACGCCGGCGAGGACGGCGAGCGCGGATTGATCGTCAACACCGCCTCGGTGGCGGCCTACGAGGGCCAGATCGGCCAGGCGGCGTATTCGGCATCGAAGGGCGGCGTGGTCGGCATGACTCTGCCGATGGCACGCGAACTGGCGCGCTTCGGCATCCGGGTCAACACCATCGCGCCGGGCATCTTCTGGACGCCGATGGTCGACAGCATGCCCGAGGAGGTGCAGGCGTCGCTGTCGGCCTCCATCCCCTTCCCTTCGCGCCTGGGACGGCCGGAGGAATTCGCCGACCTGGTGGCGTACATCGTCGGTAACCGCTACCTCAACGGCGAAACCATCCGCCTGGACGGCGCGGTGCGGCTGGCACCGAAGTAGGTCGCGGTGACCGTAGCCTTGCGTTTGATGTTGCTGTCGCTGAGCCTGCTCGGCGTGGCGGGCGCCGCGGCGCGCAACGCCAACACCCTGGCCCTGGACGGATACAGCAGCATCGCCCTGACCCGCATGAAGACCGGGCACCTGACCTTGCAGGCGCGCATCAACGGGATTCCGGGCCGCTTCGTCCTGGACACCGGCGCAGGCCGCAGCGTGATCGAGGCATCGCGTCACGCCAAGTTCGGGTTGGCGCGCATCGCCGACAGCACCGGCGTGGCCATCGGCGCCGGCGGCAGCCTGCCGTTGCGCATGTCCCACGGCAACCGGCTGCAGATCGGGCGCTACGTCGATTACGGCTTCACCGCCTACCTGATGCCGCTGGAGCAGGTGAACCTGGCGTTCCTGCGCCGGGGCCATGAGCGCATCGACGGCGTGATCGGCGCCGACGTGCTGCGCAGCGGCCATGCGGTGATCGACTACGCCAGCGGCACCCTGCACCTGAAGCCGAAGGCGACATCTTCCATCCCTACGAACCACGCAACGGAAACCGCGCAACGATGAAGGCTTACGACGTCAGGAAAGGCAATGTGGTCGAACACAACGGCACCGTGTACCAGGTGCGCGACATCGAGCGCAGCTCCCCGCAGGGGCGCGGCGGCAACGTCAAGTACCGCTTCACCATGTACAGCGTGCCGGGGGGCACGAAGTACGACCTGAGCGTGGGCGCCGAGGACGAGCTCAAGGAAGTCGAACTCTCGCGCCGTCAGGCGACCTTCTCCTACAAGGACGGCGACGCGTTCGTGTTCATGGACGACGAGGACTACACGCCCTACAACCTCGACGCCGATGTCGTCGGCGAGGGAGCCGGTTACATCAGCGATGGGCTCGCCGGCTGCTACGTGCAGATCATCGACGACCTGCCGGTGGCGCTGCAGCTGCCGCAAAGCGTGGTGCTGGAAGTGGTGGAAACGCCGCCGGAGCTCAAGGGCGGCACCGCGACCAAGCGCCCGAAACCGGCGAAGCTCAGCACCGGCATCGAGATCCAGGTGCCCGAATACATCGGCAACGGCGAACGGGTCTGGGTGAATACCAGCACCGGCGAGTTCGCGGGGCGGGCCGACTGAACCGCGCGCCGTCCGCAGCCGACCCGGTCGTGCTTGAGGGCTGTGGCGTCCGCCTCGAAGCCCTGACGACCGGCCACGCGCCAGAGCTGCTCGAGGCGGCCGGTGACGGCGCACTCTGGGAGCTCAACTACACCAGCGTGCCAGGGCCGGACCTCGCCTCGGTGCACGACTACATCCGGGTCGCGCTCGATGGCCAGGCCGGCGGCGGCATGTCGCCGTTCGTGGTGCGCGTGCGCGACACCGTGGTTGGCTGCACGCGCTACTACGACATCGACGCAAGCGTGCCGACCCTGGCGATCGGCTACACCTGGTACGCAGCGCGCGTGCAGCGCACCCACGTCAACAGCGCCTGCAAGCGTCTGCTGCTGGGACATGCCTTCGAAACCCTGGGCATGCGCACCGTGTATCTGCACACCAGCCATCAGAACCTGAGATCGCAGGCCGCCATCGAACGCCTTGGGGCACGCCGGGACGGCGTCATCCGCCAACACAGGAAACACAAGGACGGCAGCCTGCGCGATACCGTGGCTTATTCGATCCTCGACAGCGAATGGCCGGAGCTGCGCGCGAGGCTCGACGCGCGCCTCCTGTAGGAACGCCGCTTCGTCGCGACTGCGGTACCAAACGCCATGTCGCGCCGAAGCGGCGCTCCTACGGATCGAAGAGCTTGCCGGGATTCATCACACCGTTCGGATCCAGTACCGACTTGATCCCGCGCATCGCCGCGATCTCCGCTTCGCTGCGGGTACTGGACAGATAGGGCTTCTTGACCAGGCCGATGCCGTGCTCGGCCGAAATGCTGCCACCGTGGGCCTGCAAGCACGCAGCCAGCAGTTCGGTCACACGCCCGCATCGGGCGACGAATTCGTCCTGCTCGAGCCCCTCGGGCTTGAGCACGTTGATGTGCAGGTTGCCGTCGCCGATATGCCCGAACCAGACGACCTGAAAATCGGGGTATTCGTCCGCCAGCAAGGCCTGGGTTTCGGCCAGGAATGCGGGCATCGCCGAGATGCGCACCGACACGTCGTTCTTGTAGGGCGTGTACCGGGCCAGGCTCTCGGTGATGTCCTCGCGCAGCCGCCACAGCTGTGCGGCCTGGGCACCACTCTGGCTGATCACGCCGTCGCTCACCAACCCCCGCTCCATGCATTGCTCGAACGCCGCCAGCGCCTCGCCTTCCTCGGCCTCGCCGCTGGCGAATTCGGTGACGACGTAGAACGGATGGGTCTCGGCGAAAGGCGGTTGCGCGCCGTGCGCCAGCACATGGCCCAGGGCGCGGTCGGTGAAGAATTCGAAGGCCTGCAGCTGCAGGCGCAGGCGGAATGCATCGAACACCTGCATCAGCGCTTCGAACGACGGCAGCGCCAGCAGCATCACGTTGCTCGGCGGTGCCGGATCGGTGAGCCGGAGCGTGGCTTCGACCACGATGCCGAGGGTGCCTTCGGATGCGATCGCGAGATGCCGCAGGTCGTAGCCGCTGGAGTTCTTGACCAGGCCGCGATTGAGGTCGAGCACATCGCCATGACCGGTGACGAGCTTGAGGCCGGCGATCCACTCGCGGGTGTTGCCGTAGCGAAGCACGCGGATGCCGCCGGCATTGGTCGCGATGTTGCCGCCGATGCTGCACGAGCCGCGCGACGCGAAGTCGACCGGATACTGCAGACCCTGCGCGCGCGCCGCGTCCTGCACCGTCTGCAGGGCAATCCCAGCCTGCACGGTGAGCGTGCGATCGATCGCGTCGAAGCCCAGCACCTTGTTCATCCGATCCAGGCTGACGACGAGTTCGCCATTGGCCGCCACGGCGCCGCCGGACAGCCCGGTGCGGCCGCCGGACGGCACCAGCCCCACGCGGTGTGCGTTCGCCCAGCGCACGATCTGCTGGACTTCGGCGACCGTGCCCGGCAGCGCGATCGCCAGCGGTGCCGGGGTCCAGCGCCGGGTCCAGTCGCGACCGTAGTGCTCGAGGTCGGCCGGATCGGTTTTCAGGCTCAGGCCTGGGACCGCTTGACGCAGGGACTCGAGGCGAGGATCGGGCATGTGGGAGTGTCGGCCGCGTGGCTCGGCCCTACGCGGCCGACAATGCGATGGATGCGGTGCTGCTGCGGCGCCGGGGGCGTAGCCCCGGCCTCAAGGCGCAGGGTGCCAGCCGGCCCCCTTTCCGTCCAGTGCGGCAGCGCAGCAAAAGCGTTCCCGAACTGGCACACTCGACATCCGCCTCCAGTTACCCCGATGAAGAAGACTTCCTACCCCAAGCAGGACATCAAGGTTGTATTGCTCGAAGGCATCAGCCCCAGCGCGGTCGAGACCTTCCGCGCCGCCGGCTACACCCGGATCGAGCAGCACCCCAAATCGCTGCCCGAAGAGGCGCTGCGTCGGGCCGTGGCCGACGCGCACTTCATCGGCATCCGCTCGCGCACCCACCTGAGTGCCGAGGTGCTGGCCGACGCCCGGCGACTGCTGGCGGTCGGCTGCTTCTGCATCGGCACCAATCAGGTCGACCTGGAAGCTGCCGAACTGGCCGGCATCCCGGTCTTCAACGCGCCCTATTCCAATACCCGCAGCGTGGCCGAACTGGTGCTGGCCGAGGCGATCATGCTGCTGCGCGGGATCCCGCAGAAGTCGGCGCAATGCCACCGCGGCGGCTGGAGCAAGTCGGCCGAAGGCAGCCACGAAGCGCGCGGCAAGACCCTGGGCATCGTCGGCTATGGCCATATCGGCACCCAGGTCGGCGTGCTGGCCGAAGCGCTTGGCATGCAGGTGCTGTTCCACGATATCGAGACCAAGCTGTCGCTGGGCAACGCACGGCCGTCGCTGGATCTCGACGATCTGCTGGACAGGTCGGACGTGGTGACCCTGCACGTGCCCGAGACCCCGGCGACGAAGTGGATGATCGGTGCGGCGCAGATCGCACGGATGAAGCCCGGCGCGCACCTGATCAATGCCTCGCGCGGCACCGTGGTCGACATCGATGCATTGGCCGCGGCGTTGCGCACGGGACACCTGGCCGGCGCCGCGGTGGATGTGTTCCCGGTCGAGCCCAAGGGCAACGACGATGCTCTGGAATCCCCTTTGCTCGGCATCGACAACGTCATCCTCACCCCGCACGTCGGCGGCAGCACGCTCGAGGCGCAGGACAACATCGGCATCGAGGTCGCGGCCAAACTGGTGCGCTACAGCGATAACGGCAGCACGCTGTCGGCGGTGAACTTCCCGGAAGTCACCCTGCCCGAGCATGCCGGCAGCCATCGCCTGCTGCACATCCACCGCAACGTGCCGGGCGTGCTGTCGCGGATCAACGAAATCTTCGGCCAGCGCGGCATCAACATCGACGGCCAGTTCCTGCGTACCGACGCCAACGTCGGCTACGTGGTGATCGACGTGAGCGCCGACGACGCCCAGGCCGCCGAGCTGCGCGCGGACCTGGCGGCGATTCCCGGAACGCTGCGCACGCGGGTGTTGTACTGAATGACACCGCGCAGTGGGAGCGATCGTGGGAGCGGCCTTGGCCGCGAATGCTTTTTCTTCCCCGACCACAGGCCAGGCGGAAGGCAATCGCGAGCAAGCTCGCTCCCACGGGGCAATCGCGAGCAGGCCCGCTCCTACGGGGCGTAACCCAGACGCACGAGGAGCAATGACGCGATGAGCCGAACGTCCACCGCCTTCCTGTTCGATCTGGACGGCACCCTGGTCGACAGCGTGTACCAGCACGTGCTGGCCTGGAAAGAGGCGCTGGATCGCGAAGGCGTGCCGCTGTCGGTCTGGCGCATCCACCGCAAGATCGGCATGAGCGGCGGCCTGTTCACCAACATCCTGCTGCGCGAGACCGGCATGGAGGTCACGCCCGAGCGACTCGAACGCCTGCGCCGCTCGCACGCACAGGCCTACGTCCGCCTGTCGGAAGGCGGCGCGGTGCAACCGTTGCCCGGAGCGCGCGAACTGCTGGCCTTCCTGACGGCCCAGGGCATGCCGTGGGCCATCGCCACCAGCGGACGGATGGAGACCGCGCGCCACAACCTGGAGGCGCTGGGCGTGGATCCGGCGCAGGTGCCGGTGATCACCCGCGACCTGGTGCGCCATGCCAAGCCGGATCCGGACCTGTTCGAGGCTGCCGCCGCACGGCTCGGCGTGGACATCGAGCGGTCGCTGGTGATCGGCGACAGCATCTGGGACATGCTCGCCGCGCAGCGCGCGCGGGCGCTCGGCGTCGGCCTGCTGTCGGGCGGCTATGGGCGCGAGGAACTCGAACGCTCCGGTGCGTTCCGCGTCTACGACGATCCTGCCGACCTGCTGCGCCATATCGATGAAGTCGCGGCGCGCAGCTGATCCGATAGCGCAGGAGCGCCACTTCGGCGCGACGGATGGATCAGCGATTCAAGCCACCAGGCCGTGCCCATGTCCAAGGCCGCTGCGGCGGCCTGAAAGCAGATGGGGCGGGGGATGATCGCGGCGCGGTCGCGGCGCGCAGCTGATCCGATAGCGCAGGAGCGCCGCTTCGGCGCGACGGATGGATCAACGATTCAAGCCAACAAGCCGTGCCCATGTCCAGGGCCGCTGCGGCGGCCTGGAAGCAGATGCGGCGGGGAGATGATCGCGGCGCGGTCGCGGCGCGCAGCTGATCCGATAGCGCAGGAGCGCCGCTTCGGCGCGACGGATGGATCAGCGATTCAAGCCAACAAGCCGTGCCCATGTCCAGGGCCGCTGCGGCGGCCTGGAAGCAGATGCGGCGGGGAGATGATCGCGGCGCGGTCGCGGCGCGCAGCTGATCCCATTGGTGTCGGAGCATCGCTTCGGCGCCCCTACAACCTCAGCCATTTGCGGGCCATGCGCCGCAGCGACGGGTCCAGCGTTGCGTCGCCGGCGACCGCGCCGATGTCGCGCCAGGCGAGCGCATGCGATTCGTCGCTGACCCGGAACTCATCGCCGGCGGTCGCACGCACCACGTAACGCACGTCGTAATGCCAATGTCCCGGCACGCCCTTGTGCTCGGGAATCCAGTGCCGGTCGAGATCGAAGATGTCGCCTTCTGGCACCAGGCCGCTCAGACCGGATTCCTCCTGCGCTTCCTTGAGCGCCACCGCGCGCAGATCGCGCTCACCGTCGGCATGGCCGCCCAGCTGCAGCCAGCGATCCAGCTTGCGGTGGTGGGTCAACAGCACTCGGGAACACGTGCGGTCCAGCAGCCAGCTCGATGCGGTGAAATGCCCCTCCAGGCGTGCGCGTGCGTATGGATCCGGTCCCTGCCGCCCTTCACGCCATAGCTCGGCGAATAGCGCCACCTGGTCCGACTCCTCCGGCCAGCGCCGCAGGTAGGCGTCCAGCGCCTTCCCGAACCCCGCATCCGAATCCACCGCTTGGAACATGCTCCGTCGCATCTGTGGCTGAAGAACCTGAATTATCGCCCAGGGTACCGATGCCGCTTGTGCCCGGCTCGGCCCGCGGGGTAAGGTCGCGCGGTTCACATGGCCCTAACGAAGGCCGTCCGTCATTGCCTTGGGAGAGAGCGATGCTGTTTGAGCGAAAGAAGCCGCTAGACCTGATTCTCGAGACCGCGCAGAAGCGCTCGCTGACCCGCCAGCTTGGTGCGTTCGACCTGACCATGCTGGGCATCGGCGCGGTGATCGGCACCGGCATCTTCGTGCTCACCGCGGTCGCAGCGAACAAGGCCGGTCCGGGCATGATGTTTTCCTTCGTCATCGCCGGTATCGTATGTGCGCTGACCGCACTGATCTACTCCGAGATCGCGGCGATGGTGCCCGTCTCCGGCTCCGCGTACACGTATTCCTACGCGGTCCTGGGTGAGGTGATCGCCTGGATGGTGGGCTGGGCCCTGATCCTTGAATATGCGGTCGCCGCGGGCGCGGTCTCGGTCGGATGGTCCGGTTACGCGAACGGGTTCCTGCATGCGCATGGCATCGGATTGCCGGTGGCGCTCACCGCCGGGCCATACGACACGATCACCTTGCCCGACGGCACCACCGCGCAGGGCAGCTTCAACCTGATCGCCTTCCTGCTGGCGCTGCTGGTGACCTGGCTGCTGGCGATCGGCACATCCAAGTCGGCCAAGGTCACGGCGGTGCTGGTGCTGATCAAGATCGCCGCGCTGTCGGCCTTCGTCATCCTGGCGTTCCCGTCGGTGGACAACGCCAACTTCGTCCCGCTGCTGCCCAACGGCTGGGGCACGCCGATGTCGGGCGTGGGCGTGCTGGGCGCTGCGGCTTCGATCTTCTTCGCCTACGTGGGCTTCGACGCCGTGTCGACCGCGGCCGAGGAAACCCGGAACCCGAACCGCAACATCCCGATCGGCCTGATCGGTTCGCTGGCGATCTGCACCATCTTCTACCTGCTGGTGGCCTATACCGCGGTCGGTGCCATGGGCGCGCAGCCGGGCGGCACCCTGTCGCAGTCCAAGGAACCGCTGGCCTTCGTGCTGCGCGAGATCGGCTGGCCGCGGATCGGCGACCTGGTGGCAGGCGCGGCGATCCTTGCCCTGCCCTCGGTGGTGCTGATGATGATGTTCGGCCAGACCCGCATCCTGTTCACGATGTCGCGCGACGGGCTGCTGCCGGAAAAGCTGTCCACCGTGCATCCCAAGTACCACACTCCGTTCGTGGTGACCTGGCTCACCGGCATCTTCGTGGCGCTGTTCGCGGCGCTGTTCCCGGTCGGTGCGCTGGCCGACATCTCCAATTCGGGCACCCTGTTCGCGTTCTTCATGGTCGCCGCCGGCGTCATGATCCTGCGCCGCGTCGATCCGGGCCGGGTGCGCCCGTTCCGCACCCCGTTGATCTGGATCGTCGGTCCGCTGGCCATGGGCGGCTGCCTGCTGCTGTTCTTCAGCCTGGGCTGGTACACGATCAAGCTGTTCCTGATCTGGGCGGCGATCGGACTGGTGGTCTACTTCCTGTATGCCCGCCGTCGCAGCCACCTGGCCCCGGGCAACGAGGCCTTGCTGCACGCGCACGCCAACGATCCCAAGCTCGAACCGGACCCGCTGGTGCAGGAAGGCCCGAACGCCGGCCCCTGACGCACAACGCGTGAAATCCCGGGCAAACATCGAAACGGCCGGCGCCATGCCGGCCGTTTCCTTTTGTCGGAAGCCGTGCCGATGACGACCGGGCCTAAAAAGATCGGCCCGCTGCTGGCGACCTTCGTGGTGGCCAACAACATGATCGGCTCAGGATTCTTCCTGCTGCCGGCCACGCTTGCCCGTTCCGGGGGCGTGACCCTGCTGGCCTGGCTGCTGGGAACGGTCCTGGCGGTCGCCCTGGGCGCCGCATTCGCGCGGCTGGCGCGCGACTATCCGAACCTGACCTCGCCCGACGACTACATACGGCCGGCGCTCGGGCGCGATATCGGCTTCCTCGCCACCACCCTGTACTGGCTCGCATCCTGGGCCGGCAATAACGCCATCGCGGTCGCCGCGTTCGGCTATCTCGCCATCCTGCTGCCGTTCGGCGACGACCAGGGCATGCGCCTGCTCGGCCAGGTGGTGCTGATCTGGCTGATGTTCGCGATCAACCTGATGGGGCCGCGGCCGATCGCGCGTTTCCAGTCGCTGTGCGTGGTGCTCGGCCTGCTGCCGGTGGCGGCGATCATGACCGCAGGCTGGGGGCATTTCGACTTCGACCTGTACCGCTCGGCCTGGAACGTGACCGGCAAGCCCGATGCCGCTGTCGTGCTCACTTCGCTGTCGCCGGTGTTCTGGGCGTTCGTCGGCCTGGAAACCGGAGCGATGGTCGCCGGCGTGGTCCGCGACCCCGACCGCAATGTGCCGCGGGCGACCATCGGCGGGATCGTGCTCGCCGGCGTGGTCTACCTGTTTTCCTCGGTGCTGATGATGGGGATCGTGCCGGCCGAGCAACTGGCGGCCTCGGGCGCGCCGTTCGCGCTGGTGGCAGGCGAAATGTTCGGCCCCTGGGCGATCCCGGTGATCGCGCTCGCCGCGGGCCTCAAGGCCACCGGCACCCTGGGCGGATGGATGCAGGTCAGCGGCGAGTCCGGGGCGCGCGCCGCGCACCGCGGCTTCCTTCCCGCCATCTTCGGACGCATGCGCGCCAATGGTTCGGCCGCCTGGGGACTGTTCTTCGTCTGCCTGGCCATGACCGTGATCGCGGCGCTCACGCTCACGCCGGATGTGGCATCGCAGTTCGAGGTGATCGTCAACATGGTGGTGACGTTGATCGTGATGGCCTATATCGCCGCCGGCCTGAGCCTGCTGCTCGGCACGCCGGCCAAGCCATCGGGCCGGCGAGAAAAGCTGTTGGGCCTGGCTGCGCTGGTGGCCTGCGGGCTGCTGGTGGTGTCGGCGCCGGTGAAGATCCTGATCGGCTCGCTGGTGGTCGCGGCGCTGGTCTGGGTGGCATGGCGCGCGTTCGCGTCGCATCCGCCGGCACAGCGCTAGACTTCGCAACATGAACGATGCCCTGCCCTACGACCACCACCGCCTGTGCGAGCTCGCCGGCGAGATCATCGTCAACGTGCGCGAACTGTCCGCGCGCGGCTGGACGCCCGCCACCAGCAGCAATTTCTCGCACCGGCTCGACGATCGCCACGCCGCGATCACCGTCTCCGGCCGCGACAAGGGCAGGCTGCGCGAGGCGGACATCATGGTGGTGGACTTCGACGGCAATGCCGTCGGCAGCGACCACCGGCCGTCTGCGGAAACCCTGCTGCATACCCAGCTGTACCGGCGCTTTCCCGAGATCGGCTGCGTGCTGCACACGCACTCGCATGCCCAGACGGTGGCCTCGCGTCTGTACGCCGGCCAGGGACACGTGCGGCTGGAAGGCTACGAGCTGCTGAAGGCCTTCCACGGCAACGATACGCACGAAGCCGAGATCCAGATCCCTGTGTTCGCCAATACCCAGGACATGCATACGCTCGCGGCGCAGGTCGATGCGCTGCTCGACCGGCAATGCATGTGGGGCTATCTGATCGACGGCCACGGCCTGTACGCCTGGGGCCGGGACATGGCCGAGGCGCGACGCCACCTGGAGGCATTCGAGTTCCTGCTGGAGTGCGAACTCGACCTGCGCCGGCTACGCGCGCACTGACCGGTGCTTGAAACACGGTATTTTCCCCGCATCATGGGGAATGGGTCCCCGCCGGGATCCGCAACCGCAACGCCTGAGGTCACGCCATGAGCCGACTGCGCATCTTCGCCGACGACACGCCCGATGCACCCGAGTTCGAAAGCCGCGATGCCGACGCCATCGCGCACGAACTGGCGCGCATCGGCGTCACCTTCGAGCGCTGGCAGGCAAGCAAACCCATCGCCCCCGGCGCCGCCCAGGAAGAGGTGATCGCCGCGTACCAGGCCGACATCGACCGGATCACCACCGAACGCGGCTTCACCACTGTCGATGTGATCAGCATCGCACCGGACAACCCCAAGCGCGCGGAGCTGCGCGCGAAGTTCCTCGACGAGCATTTCCACAAGGAGGACGAAGTCCGCTTCTTCGTCGCCGGATCGGGCCTGTTCACCCTGCACGTGGGCGACAAGGTGTACGAGATCGAATGCGTCAAGGACGACCTGATCGCGGTACCCGACGGCACGACCCACTGGTTCGACATGGGCGAGGAACCCGAATTCGTCGCGATCCGCTTCTTCCAGCAGCCGGACGGCTGGATCGGGCACTTCACCGGGACCGACATCGCGCAGAAGTTCCCGCGCTACGAGAAAACCGGAAGCTAGAAACCAGTGGGCAGGAACTAGGAACTAGCATGTTCGGCTCGTCCCCCTCTGGTTCCTAGTTCCTACTCTCTGGTTCCTGGCCCCCGCATGATCCTCACCGACATCGAAGGTACGACCAGCAGCATCTCCTTCATCAAAGATGTGCTGTTTCCCTATGCCCGCCGCGAACTGCCGCGGTTCGTGCGCGAACACGGGCAGGAACCGGAAGTGAGGCGTTGGCTGGACACCGTGGCAGCGGAACACGGCGGCATCTGCCAGGACGCGATGATCGTGGAGACGCTGCAGGGCTGGATCGATCAGGACCGCAAGCACACCGCGCTCAAGGCGCTGCAGGGCATGGTCTGGGAGGACGGCTACCGCAATGCCGACTTCATCGCGCCGATCTATCCCGATGCGGCCGCAGCGTTGCTGGCATGGCACCGCGCAGGCGTACCGATGGCGGTCTATTCGTCGGGTTCGGTGCCGGCGCAGAAGCTGTTCTTTGCATTCAGCAGCGCGGGAGACCTCTCGACGCTGTTCGGACACTGGTTCGACACCGAGGTCGGCCACAAGCGCGATCCGGACAGCTACCGTGCGATCGCGCAACGCCTGGGGCGCGACCCTGGCGACATCCTGTTTCTCTCCGACGTGGTCGCGGAACTCGATGCCGCGCGCGAGGCCGGCATGCGCACCATCCTGGTCGACCGCACGGACGACTACCCCATGTCGCGCACGGGCGATGCGACCCACGGGCATGCGCGGGTCACCGGCTTCGACCAGATCGATCCGGGCGGCTGACCGGCGATGGCTGCCGTGGCTGTCGAACGACCGCAGCGCCGGGCCACGCTGGCGGGCGTGTGTGCGGTTGTGCTGTGGGCAGCGCTGGCGCTGCTCACCACGTTCACCCAGGGCCTGCCGCCATTCCAGGTGCTTGCATTGGGCTTTGGCATCGCGGGCCTGCTGGGCACGCTGCACACGGCGCTGCGCGGCGCGGCGGGCTGGCAGGCCTGGCGTGCGCCGCCGTCCGCCCTGGCGCTGGCGATCGCCGGTCTGTTCGGCTATCACGCGCTGTATTTCTACGCGCTCAAGCATGCGCCGGCGCTGGAAGCCAACCTCATCAATTACCTGTGGCCGCTGCTGATCGTGCTGTTCTGCGGCCTGCTACCCGGCGTGCGTCTGCGCGGCAACCATCTGTTCGGGGCACTGCTGGGTCTGGCTGCGGCGGCATTGCTGGTGACGCGTGGCCAGGGAATCGACATCGATCCGTCCGCATTGCCCGGCTACCTCGCCGCGCTCGGCGCGGCCGTGGTCTGGGCCGCGTACTCGGTGCTCAACCGGCGCCATGCCGAAGTACCGAGCACGGCGATCATTCCCGCCTGCATCGGCGTTGCGGTACTGGGCGGCATCGCGCACTTCTCCTTAGAGCAGACGGTCGCCCCTTCCGCCGGACACTGGCTGGCGCTGCTGGCAATGGGCGTCGGCCCGGTGGGCGCGGCGTTCTTCCTCTGGGATCACGGCACCAAGCGTGGCGACATCGCGCTGCTCGGCAGCCTGTCCTACCTCGCACCGCTGCTGTCGACGCTGTTGCTGGTGCTGGCGGGGCGCGCGCAGCCGCACTGGATCCAGGCGGTCGCGATCGCACTGCTCATGCTCGGTGCCTGGATCAGCCTGCGCGCCGCACCAGGGGCGGAGCCAGTATGAGCCGCAGGTCGACCCTGCTCGGAATGGTGGCGCTGCTGGCGGCATTGGCAACGCCGGCGGCGGCGCGCACGAAGGATCCGGAACCGCTGCCACAGCGCGACACGCGCCTGATCGCCGCGGCCGTGGATGCCCTGCCTGCGCAGCGCTCCGGCACGATCGACCTGTACGCCCTCGGCTTCGCCGGGGACGGCAGCCAGGACGTGTTCCGCAACGAGATCGCGTACTTCCCGCAGTTGATGCGCCAGCGCCTGCAGGCACGCGGTGTGATCACCCTGATCAACCATCTCGACAGCGTCCAGCCCGCACCGCATCCGCTGGCGACCTACGAGAACCTGCAGCAGGCGCTCGCCGGCATCGCCAAACGCATGGATCCGGACGAGGACATCCTGCTGCTGTACCTGACCATGCACGGCACACCCGAGCACGAGCTGGCGGTCTACTTCCCGCCGTTCGTCGAGGACGCATTAATTCCCGAGGACCTGCGAACCGTGCTGGACGATGCCGGAATCCGCCACCGCGTGCTGGTGATTTCCGCCTGCTATTCGGGCGGTTTCATCCGCGAACTGCGCGATGCGGACACCTTGCTGATCACCGCCGCGCGCGCGGACCGGGCCTCGTTTGGCTGCGACAGCGAATCGAGCGTCACCTGGTTCGGCCGCGCCTGGCTGGTGGAAGGCCTGAACCAGGAAAACGATCTGCTCCAGGCCTACGAGTACGCGACCCGGCGCGTGCACGCATGGGAGCAGGCAGAAAAAGTCGAGGCCTCGTTTCCGCAGATGGCGGCGGGCAAGCGCATCCGCCAGCGGCTGCGGCAGTGGCAGGCGCAGTCGCCGCTGGGCGAGGCGGTTGCGTATCCCTATCCGATCGAAGACCTCGACGCGAAGCCGTAGGCCCCACGAGCGCGCAGGCGCGGTTCCTGTGTCGTCTGGCGCAGGCTCGCGCCACGAGTGCTGACTGGTTCGACCGCCTTCGTGTCTTCCGCCGTGCAGTTTCTCGCCGTGCTCCAGCATGCCGACGAACTTCTACGGCAAGGCCTCCTCGAGCCTGTAACGGGTGGTCATGCGCTGCTCGCCCTGCCATGCGTCGAACGCGCGCACCTCGATCCGGTGTTCGCCCGACGCAAGACCGGTCGGCAGCGTGCCGCGCCACAGGTGCGGCGATGGAGCAGCCTCGGGCGAACGGTCGTAGCCGCGCAGCGCTCCGGCGGCATCGTCGCGTGCGTTCTCCGCCTGCAGGCGCGGATCCGGACGCAGCGTCTTCTGCATCGGCGTCCATGCGCCGTCATCGATCCGGTATTCCACCCGCGTGTCGTCGCGCGCCATGTAGATGTTGGCGTACATGGCGAACGCCGGGTAGGCGCCGCGCCGCAGCACCCGCGGGGCATGCAGGCCGATACGGCTGTCGCCCTGTCCGCGCGCGCTGTGCCAGGACAGGCGATAGCCTCCGTTGGCGTCGACCTGCAGCCGCGCATACCCGTTGGGCGTACCATCGGCCATGGTCGAATCCGGGATGCCCTGCGCATCCTTTACGCCCGACCAGTAGGCGCCACAGGCCGCACCGACGTTGTATTCGTGCAGTGGCCGCGCCCCGCGCCACCCCGTTGCCGCGCCGTGCAGCACGTGTTGCTGGGTATGGCCGTGCCCGGACAGCAACAGCACCTTCGGGAACGCGGCCAGTAGCGCGAACAGACGCGCTCGGTCGGCGTCGCGAAAGGTATCGCGTCCCTCCGCTTCGAACAGCGGGATATGCATTCCGACGACCAGCAGGCGCTCCCTGTCGGCGCCGGCCAGATAGCGTTCGAGGAAGGCGAACTGGTCCTCGCGCAGTCCGCCGATGTAGGCCGGCTGCCGTCCGGGTTGGTAGATGACATCGTCGAGCAGGACGAAATTGGCTTCCTGCTCCTCCCATGCCAGCGTGTCCGGACCGTAGTGATGGCGGAAGGTCAGCAGCGAGTCCTCGTCGCGCGCCGCATCGAAATCCAGGTCGTGGTTACCCGGTACGTGCAGCCACGGAACGCCAAGCCGTGCGGTGACGCGGTTGATGTCGGGATACAGCGACAGATCGTCGTGGACGATGTCGCCCAGCGTGAGGCCCATATCGGCCGCGCGAACGGCGCGGTCCTGCGAGGCCGGCATGGCGACGTCATGATCGCCGGAAATCGATTCGATGATGTCGCGGGCGTAGTAATCCACGTCGATGCGCGACTTCGGCTGCGGATCGGCAAAAACCAGGACCTGCAGCCCTTCGCTCCGCGCGCGAGGCAGCTCCTCGCGCCGCAGCCCGATGTCGGCACAGGCACCCGACGCCCGCATGCCACCGTATCCGAGAACGGGCGCCGGAGCCGTGACCAGGTTGCGCCAGAAATCGGGTAGTCCGTCGTCACGGCGCGCGAACGCATAGCCGGCGGGCTTGATCACGAACACGGTCCGAGGGCCTGCCGCGTCATCCGGCAGCTGGAACCTGCCCCGCGCATCGGTCGCGACGATGTCGCTTCCGTCCGAAACCCGGACGTCGGCCAGGCCGGGCTCGCCCGTAGAGCGCACGCCGTCGCCGTCGCCATCCTCGAAGACCACCGCGTCCGCACATGCCCGGCCATGCACCGGTTCGGCCCAAAGGAATGCAGCCAGCACCGGCAGCAACAGGCAGGCGATTCGCGGCATGAATGGCGTCCGGGATACGAGGGTGGAAAGTATGCCGTCCGTCCAGAGCTGGGCGGAACCGTGACGGATGCCGCCGGCCGCCACTGGCGCTAGACTGCACCAGGGCCGGCGGGACGGTCCCTTCACGGAATCGTTTGCATGCTCGGGCGTTGGACGCAGGCTGTGCTCTGGTTGCTCCTCGCCTTCGGCGCTCTCGCCGGGCGCGCGCATGCCGCCGAACCGCTGCGGCTGGTGCCGGGCAATTCGCAGAGCAGCCTCACGCCGTTCGTCGCCTACTACCACGACACCAACGGCACGGACGATGCGGCCGCTGCGCTGCGCCGGGTCGGCGAGGGCGGATTCGCCCCGCTGCCGGACGGCAATACCGCATTCGGCTTCCAGTCCGGTGCGTTCTGGTTTCACGCCCGCCTGATCAATCAGGACCCCGCCGAGCCGCGCTGGCTGCTGCTGCAGGAATACGCCCTGAGCGACCACATCGACGTGTACCTGCGCTATCCCGACGGCCGGCTCTGGCACCAGGCCGGTGGCGACGCCCTGCCTTTCCACGCCCGCAGCATCCGCTACCGGCAGCCGAACTTCATGCTCACGCTGCCCACCGGGCAGCCGGTCGATCTGCTGGTCCGGGTGCAGAGCCAGAGCTCGATGCAGGTCCCGCTCATGCTCTACACGCCTTCGGCGTTCGCCGAACTGTCGCGCGATGCGCAGCTCGCAATCGGCATCTATTACGGGATCCTGCTGGCACTGTTCGTCTACAACCTGGTGCTGTGGCTGAGCCTGCGCGACCCCAGCTACGGCTGGTACCTGCTGCATATCGGTGCGTTCGGCCTGGTGCTGTTTACCCTCAACGGTTTCGGCTTCGAATACCTGTGGCCGAACTCCACTTGGCTGGCCGACAAATCGGTGCCGCTGTCGATCTGCCTGGCGCTGATCGGCATGCAGCAGTTCGCGCGCACCTTCCTCGAACTGCCGCAACGCTGGCCACGAGGCAACTGGGTCAGTCTGGGGCTGATCGCGTTCTTCGTCGTATTTGGATTGGCCGCGCTGCAGCTGCCCTATCGGATTTCGACGCCGGTGGTGACCCGCGCGGTGCTGGTGGGCGTGCTGTGGATCGCGATCGCCACGGTCGTGGTGCTGCGCCGCGGATACACGCCGGCGCGCCTGTTCCTGCTGGCATGGGCGATGTTCCTGCTCGGCACCACGGTCTTCAGCCTGCTTGCCTTCGGCCTGTTCCCGAAAAACTTCTTCACCGAGTACGGTGTGCAGATCGGCTCGGCGCTGGAGATGCTGCTGCTGTCGATCGCGCTGGGCTATCGCTACGCCTCGCTGCGCAACGAGAACGAGCGCATCGTCAGCGAAGCCAACGTGCGCCTGGAACGCCAGGTCGCCGAACGGACACAGGCCCTGACCAGCACGCTGGCTCAGCTGGAGGACGCGCACGGAAGACTGCGCGATTCGAGCCGGCGCGATGGCCTGACCGGGCTGTACAACCGCAGCCACTTCCGCGACGCCTTCGAGCAACTGCTGCGCGATGGGCAGGCCGCGGCGCGCCCTACCACGCTGCTGATGATCGACCTGGACCACTTCAAGGCGATCAACGACCACTATGGCCATCTGGTCGGCGACGAGTGCCTGCGCTGGGCGGCTCGCTGCATCGGCCAGGCGCTGCGTCCCCACGAAGCCCTGCTGGCGCGTTTCGGCGGCGAGGAATTCATCGCCGCGCTGCCGGGATACGACCTGGACGAGGCGGTGCGCGTGGCCGAACAGCTGCGCGATGCGCTGCGCAGCGCGCCGTGCGAGTCGCGCGGGCGCTGCATAGCCTTGTCGGCGAGCTTCGGTGTACACCAGCTGCTGCCGGCCGACGACATCGCCAGCAGCATCGATGCCGCGCTGCAGGCGGCCGACGAAGCGCTGTATTCGGCCAAGGCCGGCGGACGCGACCAGGTCCGGACCTCTGCACCCGCATGAGTCCAGAGACCTGTGGGAGCGGCCTTGGCCGCGAATGCATCTCGCAGCACCGTAGCACGCGCCGTATGCACAAACAGATTTCGATAACGCCGCGAGAGCAATCGCGGCCAAGGCCGCTCCCACGGCACAGGCCTAGCGCGACCGAGACGCGAGCACCTTCGCCACGTCGGCGAAACCCAGCCCGCGCGCGCGCAGCAGCACGAGCAGGTGATACACGAGGTCGGCCGCCTCACCTGTGAGCGCGGCATCGTCGGCGGTCACCGCCGCCAGGGCGATTTCGACGCCCTCTTCCCCCACCTTCTGCGCGATGCGCGCGATCCCGGCCTCGAACAGCGTCGTTGTGTAGCTGCCGGGTGGTCGTTCGCGTTCGCGGGTCTCGATCAGATTTTCGAGTTCCGCCAGCGCCGCGGCGGGCGCCTGCATGAAGCAACTGCTGGTGCCGAGGTGGCAGGTGGGTCCGCGCGGGCGTGCCTGGACGAGCAAGGTGTCGCGGTCGCAGTCGGCTTCCAGCCGCACGAGTTCCAGCACGTGGCCGGAGGTCTCCCCCTTGGTCCACAGCCGCTGGCGCGAGCGGCTGAAGAAGGTCACGCGTCCACTTGCCAGGGTCGTCTCCAGCGCGTCGCGGTCCATGTAGCCGAGCATCAGCACGCGCTGCGTATCGGCATCCTGCACGACCGCGGGCACCAGGCCGCCCTGCTTGTCCCAGGCCAGCGTTTCCGGATCGAAGCCGGCGGTTTGCGCATCCACGCTCACAGCCTCACTTCCACGCCGGCGGCCTGCAGCTCACGCTTCAATGCAGGAATCGCAATGCTGCCGTTGTGAAACACGCTTGCGGCCAAGGCGGCATCGACGTCGGCCTCGGCAAACACCGCGACGAAGTGCGCGGACGCACCGGCTCCGCCGGAGGCCACCAGCGGCACCGCTAACACCGCGCGTGCGGCCGCGAGCTGTTCGATGTCGTAGCCCTGGCGTACGCCGTCGCTGCCCATGCAGTTGAGCACGATCTCGCCGGCGCCGCGCTCCTGTGCTTCCTGGATCCAGTCGAACGTGCGACGCCCAGGCGCGCGCATCCGATCCGGATCTCCGGTATGGCTGCGCACCCGCCATTCGCCGTCCTGCTCGCGCAGGCTGTCCACGCCCACGACCACGCACTGGATACCGAACGCGTCGGCGAGCTCGCCGATCAGCTCAGGCCGCTCCAGCGCGGGGGTATTGATTGATACCTTGTCCGCGCCGGCGTGCAGCACCGCACGCGCGTCGTCGACGCTGCGGATGCCGCCAGCCACGCAGAACGGGATGTCGATGACCGCGGCCACGCGCCGGATCCAGTCTCGGTCGACGCTGCGCCCCTGCGGACTCGCGCCGATGTCGTAGAACACCAGCTCGTCCGCGCCTTCCTGGCGGTAGCGCCGGGCCAGGGCCACAATGTCGCCCATGTCCACGTGATCGCGGAAGCGCACGCCCTTGACCACACGCCCGTCGCGCACGTCCAGGCATGGCACGATGCGCCGCGTCAGCATGCCAGCGCGTCCTGCAGGCGGATGCGGCCTTCGAGCAGCGCCTTGCCCAGCACGATGCCACCGCAGCCCGCATCGCGGGCCCGCGTAACGTCTGCAAGTTCGCGCGCGCCGCCCGAGGCCTGCAGCTGCAAGCCCGGTGCCCAGCGACGCAGCAGCGTATAGAGCTCGAAATTGGGTCCCGCCAGAGTGCCGTCGCGCGCGATGTCGGTGCACAGCAGATGCGCCAGGCCCGAACGCGCGTAGAACCGCACCAGTTCATCGAGCGTGGCCTCACCCGCCTCGGTCCAGCCCAGCGTCGCTGGCCGCCACTGTCCGTCCTGGTCCCGGCGCACGTCCAGCGCAACGGTCAGCCGCTCGCTGCCGAAGCGTTCCAGCCATCCGGCCACCGCCTGTCGCTGGCTTACCGCCAGCGATCCCACCACCACCCGTTCGGCACCCGCGCCGAGCAGTGCCTGTACTTGCTGCACGTCGCGCACACCGCCGCCGGTCTGCACGCGCAAGCGTCCGTCCTGCGCGATACGCTCGAGTAATCCGAGCAGCGAATAGCCACCGTCTCGCGCCGCATCCAGATCCACCAGGTGCAACCAGCGCGCACCGGCATCGGCGTAACGCAACGCCATTGCGAATGGGTCGGCGTCGTAGGAGATCTCGCGCGCGTAGTCGCCCTGGGTCAGGCGCACCACGCGCCCGCCGCGCACGTCGATCGCCGGATAGATGGTCAGGCCCATGCCGGCTGCCAGGCCAGGAAATTGCGCAGCAGGCGCGCGCCGGTGTCTGCGGAACGCTCCGGATGAAACTGGGCGCCGGCGATATGGCCTCGTTGCACCACCGCGGCGAAGCGCTCGCCATGACGGGTGCTGGCGATGCAATCGGACGCAGCCGATGCCGCGTAGCTGTGCACGAAATAGGCGTGGCTACCCTCCGGCATGCCTGCCAGCAGCGCAGACGGCGCCTCGATATGCAGCGCGTTCCATCCCATGTGCGGAATGCGGATTCCCGGTTCGCCGCGCAGGCGCTTCACCGTCCCGGGCAGCAGGCCCAGGCCTTCGACATCGCCTTCCTCGGAACGCTCGAAGAGCACCTGCATGCCGACGCAAATGCCCAGCAGCGGCTTGCGCAGCGTTCGCAGCAGATCGACCAGGCCGAGTTCGCGCAGGCGACCCATCACCGGCGCGGCCGCGCCGACGCCTGGCAGCAGCACACGTCCGGCATTCGCGATCGCCTCCGGCTTCTGCACCACCGGCGCCTCCACGCCCAGGCGACGCAGCGCGGTCTGCACCGACGTCAGGTTGGCGCCACCGGAATCGACGATCACCACACCGCTCATACCGCGCCTGCCTGACGCATCACAGCAGGCCCTTGGTGCTGGGCAGTTCGCTGCCCTCGCGCCGGATCGCCTGACGTAGCGCGCGCGCGGTGGCCTTGAAGCAGGCTTCGACCTTGTGGTGGTCGTTGTCGCCGCGGACCTGCAGGTTGAGATTGAGACCGGCGCTCTCGCATAGCGAGCGGAAGAAGTGCGGCACGAGTTCCGTGGGCAGTTCGCCGACGCGTTCGCGCGCGAAGCTGCCGTCGAACACCAGGTAGGGCCGGCCGGAGAAGTCGAGCGCCGCGCTGGCCAGGCTTTCGTCCATGGGCAGGGTGAAGCCATAGCGGCCGATGCCGCGCTTGTCGCCCAGCGCCTCGCGCAGGGCCTGGCCGAGCGCCAGCGCGCTGTCTTCCACCGTATGGTGCTCATCGATGTGCAGGTCGCCGTCGCAGCGCAGCGACATCGCGAAGCCACCGTGCTTGCCGAGCTGTTCGAGCATGTGATCGAAGAAACCCAGGCCGGTGGCGACTTGCGGTTCGCCGGCGCGGTCCAGGTCGACCTCCACCTGGATCTGCGTCTCCTTGGTGTTGCGCACCACCCGGGCCGCGCGCGGGGCGTTCGCCAGCACATGTGCGATTCCGGCCCAGTCCCACTGCCCGCCGAACTGCGGCGTGCGCAGCCGGAAGGCGCGGATGCCAAGGTTACCGGCGAAGGCGTCGTCGGTTTCGCGGTCGCCGACCATGGCCGAACGCGCCCAGTCGATCGTTCGGTCCTGCAGGTACGGCAGCGCCAGGCCGACGCCGGGCTTGCGCGTAGGCAGGCCTTCTGCTGGAAGACTGCGGTCGATCAGGATGTCTCGAAAGACGATGCCCTGGCTCTCGAAAACCTGCAGCATCAGGGCGTGCGGCCCATCGAAGTCCTGCTGCGGGAAGGCTTCGGTGCCCAGCCCATCCTGGTTGGTCACCATGACGAACTGGTAACCGGCATCGCGCAGCCGCAGCAGCGCCGGAATGACGCCGGGCACGAAGCGCAGCTTCTCGTACCGGTCGATCTGGAAATCCGCCGGTTCCTCGATCAGGGTGCCGTCGCGATCGACGAACAGGACCGGGGTCATGCGGCTTCTCCTGCGGGGGTGCCGCTTGGACGCGACATCGCTTCCCCGGAGACAAAGTCGTGCCGAAGCGGCGCTCCCGCAACGCGCAAGGCAGCGATCATGCGGTCGTTTTCTTCCGGCGTGCCGATGCTGATCCGCAACGCATCGCCGAGCTGCGGTGCGGCGCGCTGGTCGCGAACCACCACGCCTGCGGCGAGCAATGCGCGGAACGCGGCCTCGGCATCAAAGCAACGCACGAGCAGGAAGTTACCCTGGGATGGATAAACTCGGTGCACTGCGGGTAGTGCCGCCAGCGCCGTGCCCAGTCTCCCGCGCTCCTGGCGGATGGTTTCGACATGGTCCCGCGTCTGCGCCAAGCTCGCAGGCTGCAGCGCGCCCAGCGCCAGCGCGGCGCACGGTGCCGGCACCGGGTACGGCGCCTGGCAGCGCTGCAGCAGCGCGATCACGTGCGCGTCGGCGATCACGCATCCGATCCGCGCCGCCGCCAGGGCATGCGCCTTGGATAGGGTGCGTAGCACGATAAGGTTGCGTTGCAGGCCAACATCGGTCGCCAGCGAGGGCGCGTCGGCGAACTCGATATACGCCTCGTCCACCACCACCAGCGCCCGGCCTTGCAGCTGCTGCGCCAGGCGCAGCACTGCATCGCGCGGGATCACGCCGCCAGCCGGATTGCCTGGCGAACACAGGAACACCAGCTTCGCGCCCTCGCCTTCCGCGCGCGCGGCGACTTGCTGCAGGTCGACCCGGAAATCGTCGGTCGCGTCCTGCAGCGGCACATCGACCACGCCTGCGCCCTGCAGTCGCGCGCTGACCGCATACATGCCGAACACCGGCGGCGTGACGAGCACGGCATCGCTGCCGGGTACGCAGAACGCGCGTACCAGCAGGTCGATGCCTTCGTCGCTGCCGCGGCCGATGAGCAGCTGCTCCGGCTCGACGTCGTACAGGCCCGCGAGCGCAACGCGCAGGTCACGCGGCTGCGGCTGGGGGTAGCGGCGCGCCAGCCCGTCGCGGTCGGCCGAATTCGCCCATGCTGCTTCGTTGGCATTGAGCCAGACCTCGCCGCGCAGCGCCTCGCTGCGGGCGGAGCGATAACCGGCGAAGCCGCGCAGGTCCGGTCGCGCAAGCTGCAGCGGATCGGTGCTCATGCTGCGTCCGCCTTTGCACGCTCCAGGCGTGCCTGCACCGCGTAGGCGTGGGCCTGCAGGCCTTCGGCCTCAGCCAAGGTGACGGCGGTCGGACCGATCGCGACGATACCGGCCTGATCCACCTGCTGTACGGTGATTGCATTCTGGAAGCTGGACACGCTCACGCCACTGCAGGCACGCGCGGCGCCGCCGGTGGGTAGCACATGGTTGGTGCCGCTGCAGTAGTCGCCGAGCGCTTCCGGCGCCCAGTCGCCCAGGAACACGGAGCCTGCTGCCTGCACGCGACCCAGCCATGCGCGCGGATCGCGCAGGGCCAGGATCAGGTGTTCCGGCGCGTAGGCGTTGCTGAGGGCGAAGGCATCGTCGAGGTTGTCCACCAGGATCGCGTGCGAGGCCGAGAGCGCCTGCTGTGCGATCCCGCGTCGCGACAGGCGCGCGAGCTGCGCTTCTACTTCCGCCGCGACGCGCTCAAGCAAATCGGCATCGTCTGAGACCAGCAGCACCTGCGAATCCGGACCGTGCTCGGCCTGCGACAACAGATCGGCGGCGACGAACAGCGGATCGGCACCGGCATCGGCGACCACCAGCACTTCGGATGGACCGGCCGGCATGTCGATCGCCGCGCCATCGGACTGCATCGACACCTGGCGTTTGGCTTCGGTGACGTAGGCATTGCCGGGGCCAAAGATCTTGTCGCATCGGGGGACGCTGTCCGTGCCGTAGGCCATGGCGGCGATGGCCTGCGCGCCGCCGAGCTTGAACACGCGCCCGATGCCACACAATCGCGCGGCCACCAGCACCGCCGGATCCGCGCTGCCATCCGCGCGCGGCGGTGTACACAGCACCACCTGCGGGCAGCCGGCCAGGCGCGCGGGTACCCCCAGCATCAGCGCCGTGGAGGGCAACGGCGCGCTGCCGGCCGGCACGTACAGGCCCACCCGCTGGATCGGGCGCAGGATGCGTTCGCAGCGCACGCCGGTCGCGGTGTCCACCGCATAGCCCTGCCCCATGCCGGCGCGGTGGAACCACTCGATCCGCTGCATCGCATCCTGCATCGCCAGCCGCAAGGTGTCGGGGACCAGCCTTTCCGCCGCAGCGAACTCCGCTTCGTCCACTTCGAAGTCGGTGACGGGCGCCGCGTCGAATTTCCGCGACAGGCTCCGCAGCGCTGCGTCGCCGTCGCTGCGTACCGCTGCGACGATCTCCGTCACGCTGCGCCGCACCTCCGCGGCGGCGACCTGCGCCGGGCGCCTGAGCACGGCTTCGCGTGCAGCAGCGTCCAGGCGCGTCCAGTCGACCCGTTTCATGCGGGGCGAGAAGGTGGCGCCCAGGGCTTCGGCGGGCGCGCTCACGCCAGCATCCTTTCGACCGGCAACACCATCAAAGCCGCGGCGCCGGCGCGCTTGAGGTCTTCCAGGCGCTGCCAGGTGACGGCGCCGTGGCACAGCGCCTGCAGGGCCAGGCGGTCGCTGCCGTCGATGGAGGTGACGGTGGGCGCTTCCGCATCGGGCAGCAGCTCCAGCAGCCCCGGTACTGCTGCGCGTGGCGCCTGGAACAGCAGCAGCTTGCTGTCGCGTATCTTTAGCACGCCATCGAGGCGCCGGAGCAGCAGTTCCGCGAGCTCGGCACGCACGTCTCCAAACGCCGCCGCCGGGCCCGCGAGCACCGCCTCGCTCCGCAGCAGGGTTTCCACCGGCTTGAGCTGGTTGGCCGCGAGGGTCGCGCCGCTGGACACCAGATCGCAGATCAGATCGGCCTGACCCAGGCGCGGCGCGATCTCCACCGACCCGGACAGGTTGACGATGTCGGCTTCGATCGCGCGGCTGCGCAGCCACTGGGCCAGCAATCCGGGATAACTGGTCGCGATGCGCTTGCCGGCGACCTGTTCGGCGCCGGTCCAATCCCAGGACTCGGGTACCGCAAGATCGAGGCGGCATCCGCCGAAGCCCAGAGCACGCCATTCGCGGTACGCGGGCGCAATGTCGCGCTGTTCGCGGTCGGCCGCCTGTTCCATCAGCACGTTGCGGCCGACCATGCCCAGATCGCATACACCGTCGGCGATCAGTCCGGGGATGTCGTCGTCGCGCACCAGCAGCAGGTCCACCGGCAGGGTTTCGCCATAGCAGAACAGCCGGTCGCGGCTCTCGCGCCAGCTCAGGCCGCACGAGGCCAGCAATGCGCGCGCCGGCTCGCTGAGGCGGCCGGATTTCTGGATGGCGATGCGCAACCGGTCGCGCACCCCGTTGGCGAGGTTGATGCTCATACGGGTACGTTCAATGCGACGCGACGAGGCGCGGGAACTGCCGTTTCGCAGCTGCCGCGTAGCCGCCGCTGCCGCGTTCCAGGGTCCGCGCCACCCGGCCGATGGTGGTGACGCTGACCAGGGTGCGCTCGTGGATCTCCCGGTACGGCACGCCCTCCAGCAGCAGCGGCACCACCCGCCAGCGGTCGGCCATCGCCTCGAGTTCGGCCGGTGTGCACAGATCCTCGAGGAAGGCACGCACG
This sequence comes from Lysobacter sp. M2-1, assembly GCF_022662495.1. GTDB lineage: Bacteria > Pseudomonadota > Gammaproteobacteria > Xanthomonadales > Xanthomonadaceae > JAKPBU01. The sequence goes on along the minus strand of NZ_JAKPBU010000005.1, from coordinate 52,336 downwards.
TCCTCACCGCGCTCCAGCGAGGCGAGCGCCTTGGCCAGCGCCTTCAGGGAGGCATCGGCATCGCGCTGCGGCAGGGGTTCGGGGCGTTGCTTCATTCGACTAATGTATTAGCGCGTTAATGCATTGTGAGAAACCTCTCGCGCATTGTCAACCCCTGGGGCGGTGTTCGGCGCACCGGTCGGGATTGGAGTCTGGAGATGAACAGTGATCCTGGGCTCGCCAGCGGCTGTTGGCCGTTCTGAACCACTCGAATCGTTGGAAATCCGGGCCGACGAAGAACGTCTCGCTACGCTCCAAGTCGTAAATGGCCTAGCCGAAGCCCCTGCGGATAACGCATGCCGCGATCCGGCGCGCGCACCAATGCACGAACGTAGTCTGGCCGCGGTCCGGCCTCAGACGAGCGATGCGCGCGCGCGTTCGAGCACGCTGCCGTCCACCACCATCGCAACCGCCTGTGCCACTTCGCCATCGAGCGCGCGGTCGCGGTCGAGGAAGGGAACACGCTCGCGGATCGCGGTGTGTGCGGCGGCGACGGCGGCACCGGGCTGGAATTCGGGCGCGGCTGCCAGTTCCGCGCGCAGACCGTCGACTTCCTCCAGGAACGCCTCCCGATCCTGCGCACCCGGCAGCGGCCCGCCCTGCACCTTCGGTGCGAACATCTCCGCATCGACCCGATCGGCGAGGTCGCGCGCGGCGTTGATCATGCCGCGGCGCAGGTCCAGCGCCTGGGCGGCGCTGTAGAGTTCCAGCGCGAGCACCTTGCCCAGGTCGTCGGCCATCGCCAGCACGTGGCGCGCCTCGTTGGCGCCCATCGAAACGTGATCCTCGGCATTGGCGCTGGTGGGAATGGAATACACGCTGGCCGGATGCGCGCGGCTGCACAGGTCGTTGACGATGGCCGCGGCGGTGTACTGCACGATCATGTGCCCGGACTCGGTGCCATCCTCGTTACCGATCAGGAACGCGGGCAGCCCGTCGTTGGTGGCCGGATCGACCAGCTTGTTGAGCCGGCGCTCGGAAATCGAGGCGAGCACCGGGATCGCGGCCTTGACGTAGCTCATCGCCAGCGCCAGCGGCATGCCGTGGAAGTGGCCGGCGGAGATCACCTGCTCTTCCACGTGCTCGGCCTGCTTTTCCGGAAACACGAGCGGGTTGTCGGTCACCGCGTTGAGCTCGATGTCGAACACGCGCTTGGCCTGCTCGACCGCATCGCGCACCGCGCCGTGCACCTGCGGGATGCAGCGCAGCGAATAGCTGTCCTGCGGCTGATGCTTCTTGCCACCCCGGAACGGGCGGAAGCGCTGGTAGAACTTCTCGCGCCCGTGGCGCTGGCCCAGCGGCACCCAGTCCCAGCCAATGTCGAAGCTGAGCGCGCGCGCCTGGTCGGTCTCCCACGAGGTGGGCAGCCACTGCCGGAACTTCGGCACCAGGTGATAGGGAATATCGGCGAGGGTCGAACCTTCGAGCAGGCGGCGCAGGTTGGCGGCGACTTGCACCTGTCCGGGGTGTGGCCGCAGTGCGTGCACTTCCTCGGCGAACGCGCCCAGGCGGCCGGCGAAGGCATCGATGGTCATCGCCGCGGCCAGGTCCGCGGTATCGAGCAGGTCATCGAGCTTGTGCAGCGCCAGCACTCCGCAGGCGAGCATCTGCGCGGTGCCGTTGTTGAGCGCCAAGCCTTCCTTGTACGCAAGCGAGACCGGTTGCAGGCCCTTGCGCTGCAGCGCCCGCGCGCCAGGCATGCGTTCGCCGTCGACGAACGCCTCGCCGCCACCGAGCAGCACGATCGCCAAGTGCGACAGCGGCGCCAGGTCGCCCGAGGCGCCCACCGAGCCCAGCTGCGGCACCACCGGCACGATCCCTGCGTTGAGCATCGCCGCGAGCGCCTGCAGGGTCTGCACGCGGATGCCCGAATGCCCGCGCAGCAAGGTGTTGATGCGGATGCACAGCATCGCCCGCACCACTTCGGGGGCGAACGGCTCGCCGACGCAGACCGCATGGGTGACGATCAGGTTGTCCTGCAGCTCGACCTGGAGCGAACGCCCGGAGTGCGCGGCGCCCGCCAGTTCGTCGCGCAGCGGATGCGCGCCCAGCAGCTTGTCGGCATTGCTGCCGAAACCGGTCGAGACGCCATAGATCGGCTCCTGGCGCCGGACCTGCTCGGCCAGGAAGCCTGCGGCCCGATCGACCCGCACCAGCGCAGCGGGATCCAGATCGACCGCGGCGCCATGGGCCACGGCGATGAGCTGGGCGCGGGTCAGCGAGTTTCCGTCCAGGTTGATCGGTTTCATCTGCGGCAATGCCCGGGTTCGGATACGTTGTTGTTCTTCCCTCGCGGGAAGGCTGCAGTTCAGCGCTCGCCGAGCGCCCGCCACTGTTCGCGTTCGACCTGCAGGGTGGAGCCCAGGTCGGCTTCCGCCACCTCGAACTGCTCGCCCCGGCGCAGGTCCTTCACCGCGACCATGCCGCGCGCCGCCTCGTCCTCGCCGCGGATCACCACGAAGCGGATCCCGGCGCGGTCGGCGTATTGAAGCTGCCTGGCCAGCTTGCGCGGCTCCAGCTGGGTTTCCACGTTCAGGCCGGCGGCACGCAGACGCTGCGAGAGCGATAGCGCCGTACCGAGGCCCGCATCGTCGAGCAGGGTCACCAACGCGTCGACGGAACTGTCGGCGGTGCCGACCAGGCCGGCCTCGCGCAGCTGGAAGAACAGCCGGGTCAAGCCAATGGAAATGCCCACGCCCGGCAGCTTCGATTTCGTGTAGTGTCCGGCGAGGTTGTCATAGCGTCCGCCCGAGCAGATCGAGCCGATCTGCGGGTGCGCGTCCAGCGTGGTTTCGTAGACGATGCCGGTGTAGTAATCCAGGCCGCGCGCGATCGACAGGTTGATCGCGTAGCGCGCCTCGGGCACGCCCAGCACGCGCAGCTGCTCGAGCACTGCGCGCAGCTCGTCGCGGCCTTCCTCGAACAGCGCCGTGCCGCTGCCCAACGCGGCCAGCTTGGCCAGCGCATCGTCGTGACCGGTCGAGCGCACCCGGGCAAAAGACATCAGCCGGTCCACTGCATCATCTGGCAGCCCGAAACCTTCGCCCTGCAGCGTGGCGCGTACCGGGCCTTCGCCGCGCTTGTCGAGCTTGTCGAGCTCGCGCAGCACCGCGAACTGGCGTTCGCCCTCGATACCCAGCCCCTCGAAGTAGCCACGCAGCAGCTTGCGGTGATTGAGCTGGATGGTGAAGTCGCCGATCGCCAGCGCTTCGAACACCGCGCTGATCACCGCCGGGATTTCGGCGTCGTAACGCGCGGACAGCACGTCCTTGCCGACCACGTCGATATCGCACTGGTAGAACTCGCGGAAGCGCCCGCGCTGCGCGCGCTCGCCGCGGTACACGCGCTGCATCTGGTAACGGCGGAACGGGAACGCGAGGTCGTGCTCGTGCTCGGCGACGTAGCGCGCCAGCGGCACGGTCAGGTCGAAGCGCAGGGCCAGCTCGGGGAGCCCTTCGCCGCCCTTTTCGAGCGCCCCGGTGGACTGGACGAAGTACACCTGGCGCTCGGTCTCGCCGCCGGACTTGGTCAGCAGCACCTCGGTGAGTTCGAAAACCGGCGTCTCTACCGGCAGGAAACCGAACCGCTCGAACGTGCGGCGGATGGTGTCGAGCATGCGCTGGAACGCGATCTGGTCGCGCGGCAGCAGTTCCATCACGCCCGGTGGGGTGCGCGGTTTGATCAAGGGGGCTCCGGACGGTATGCGTTCGGTGGGGGGCGGCTGGCCCGATTCGGCCCATAAGTCTAACGGGTGGCGCCCCGCGCCGATGCCGCGCCCTCAACCAGGTTGCCGCTGCACCCGGGCATCCCTACAATACGCGGCTCACCCGCGTCGGGGTGTAGCTCAGCCTGGTAGAGCGCTACGTTCGGGACGTAGAAGTCGCAGGTTCAAATCCTGTCTCCCCGACCAATCGACAGCATCCCTTATGGGCTGCGGCCCGCTGCCGAACCACGTGTCCGCCCCTGAGTGCCGGTGCGGGGCGAAGCGGGCCCTTCCGGATCGAAGATGGCCTCGCTCCCGGCGTCCGCACCCTGCATGCGCAAGGCGCGGCGCGATTACGCAGTCTCCCCGAGGCGAATCCCATGTCCACGCGGGACCGGAAAGATCTCCCCCTCCCAGACACCGGGCCCTGCGCTCCGGAGACGGCGGAACAACGCGCCAGGCGCAAGCAGCACGAGAGCGACAACCAGGACGAAGCCCTGGAAGAAACCTTTCCTGCCAGCGACCCGGTGTCGCCTTTCGTCCCCGCCAAACCTCCCGACTGCCTGGCACCGCATCGCTGCTGACCGGCTCGGGTTGCTGCGCTATTTCGCGGCTCGTTTGCGTGTGGGAGGCGGCGCGCCCGGGCGCGCTTTCGAAACGTGTGGGTGGTCCGGCACGCACCAGCGCCATGGATGCTCGATGGCCCGCCGGATGCCGATCCGTGGGCCGACGGCAGGGGTCCGGGGTGGCGGCGTGCCGTCATCGACGATGCGCACCCCGCCCTCGCCGGTCACCAGGTCGACGCCGTCCAGGCTCCGATCGATCCCCATCGCCTGCGCGAGACGACCCGGCCCGCTGGCAAGATCGCGCTCCTTCGCCGGGTGACCCCGGGCGGCCGCCATCCGGTCAAGGCCGGCAACCGGTTCGAGGGCGCGCAGCAGGACACCGTGTCCTTCGCCGACCTCGCCGCATACCGCGTTGGCGCACCAGTGCATGCCATAGGTGAAGTACACATACAGATGGCCGGCAGGACCGAACATCGTGGCATTGCGCGCGGTCTTGCCGCGGTAGGAATGCGCCGCCGGATCGTCCGTGCCGGCATAGGCTTCCACTTCCACGATGCGGCCTGTGCGGCCGTCGTCCCGGAGCAGGATCTTGTTGAGCAGTTCCGGGGCGACCACGCGCGGATCGCGCCGATAGAACGAACGCGGCAGGGCCTTCCAGCGCCTAGCCGTTGAAGCCGGAGCGGTCAACGATGGCCTCCAGTCGTTCCAGCGCGTACGCATGGTCCTGCACAACGATCTGTCCGAGCAGGACTTCGACTTCATCCTCGAACGCACGCGGGAAGGTATCCGGGCGCTGCAGCAGACCTGGCACCTTCGCCTCGATCGCATTCAGGCGTCGATCCAGATCCTGGCGCCTCTTCGACATCGGCTCGCCAATTCCTTCGTGCGTCAACGGGTACGCGATGCCATGGAGTTTAGCGCGCGCTCCAAGGTGCGTCAGGACCCTGCATGCAGACAACCAGCCGCATCAAAAGCGTCTGACCTCAAAACCCGAACCAGGCGAACGTCGAACCTGAGTCGTTCAGGTTGCTGGAAACAGTCCCCCGACCGCGCGGGTGGAGCGGGTATCCGCATGAATCGTCGAACGCAACAGCTGAAGCGCCCGGCTCTTCGCGCTCGCATCGCGTGCGGCAGTGCAGTCGCCCGGCACCCAGACCGTGTAGTCGCGCATGTTGGCATCGAGCGCCGTAGCGAGCACGCAGGCATCGGCTGCAATGCCGGTGATCGCCAGCGCAGTCACGCCAAGCTGCACCAGCAGCACCGGGAGCGCACTGGCAAGAAACGCCGAGCTTTTGGGCTTCAGCACGTAAAAATGGCCTTTTCTTGGCTGCAGCGTGTCGGCGATCTGAGCGGCAGGACCAGGCTTGGCCCGGCACGCCGCAATCAGGTCGCCGAACTCGCCCTGCCACTGCATCCAGTTGTCGTTCGCGTAGATGACCGGACTACCTGCGGCATCGTACCTGTCGCGCAGTCGTGCGATCGCGCGACTCGCGGGCAGCGCTGCGCGCGCGAGCGCCTGTCCGCCTTCGAACTCGAAGTGGTTCATCACGTCGATGATGAGCAGTGCGGATTGGTTCGAAGGGCGCATGGCAGCAACGATTTACTCAGGAGAATTTCACGATGCCGCGACGGCGCAAGCCGAGAATGGCGCATCATCGCAACGAGGAACACAAGCATGGCAAAGAAGACCGACAACGCACAGGTGCACGAGCTCCTGCTTCAGGCCCTGGAAACCGAGCGCGGCGGCATCAAGGTCTACACGGCGGCCATTCAGGCGGCGCAGAACGAAGACCTGCGCAAGGAATGGGAAGAGTATCTCGACGAAACCCGCACCCACGAGCAGGTCCTGACCAACGTGTTCGCCGAGCTTGGCATGGATACGGAAGAATCCAGCTCCGGACGCGAAGTCGTCGCGCACCAGGGCGCATCCCTGGTCAAGGCGATCGAGATGGCGATGGCGAAGGCCAGCCCGGCTGCTGCCGAGCTGGTTGCGGCCGAATGCGTGGTCCTTGCCGAAACCAAGGACCATCAGAACTGGGAACTCATCGGCAAGGTCGCCGAGGCAGGCGGCGCCAATGCCAAGGTGCTCAAGCAGGCCTTCGAAGCGGTGGAGAAGGACGAAGACCACCACCTCTATCACACCATGGGCTGGTGTCGGGAACTCTGGATCCAGAGCCTAGGCATGCCTGCCGTGCTGCCTCCGCCCGAGGAAATCAGGGACGTGGAAACCGCAATCGGGGCATCGCGCGCCGAGCAGGCACGCGATCAGATGCTCTGATCCATCCAACCGACGCCACGCGGCCGGGTCTGACCGACCGGCCGCGTGACTCGTGCCTGTTTGCGAACGTTGGACAGCGGTTGTACGCCGTCCGGTCGGCAGCTCAGTGCCACCGCGCCTGTTCAGCCGGCTGGGTGGCCTGCGTATCCATGCACGACAGGTCGAAGAGCCCCCGATCCAGGGCAATGCTCAGCAGGTCGTTCAGCGCCTCGCGCGCGTGGATCCGGTCGGCGCCCGCCGACTCGGAGATCAGCCAGTCCGTACGCTTCCAGAATTTCGTGTACAGCGCGAGGCGGTCGAGATTGGAACGTCTGCTGCCAAGAATTTCAACGCGCAAATCGAGCAAGGCCCTGTCCAGCTCTGATCGAGTCATCCCATGGCTCCGGAAGGCGTCGTGCATCACATAAAATCTGTTCACGACATCCTGCCCGTTCCGTGTCAAGACAGCGTCAAGCGGACTGGGAGATCCTCGATGGACCCGTCCCGCTGCTGAACACGGGTGCCGAACCCCTTGTTTTCGTGCCGGTTTCCCAACGATTACCCGCCAGGCAGCGCATCCACGCGCTCGCGCAGGATGTGCACGCCCAGCCCGGCCGCGCCGGCCGGCCGACGCGGGCGCCAGACTCTGCTCTGGACCCCACCCGCGCAGCGTGATGGGCCCGCGGACTTCGTCGACGTCGGCCCTGCGCCGGCTTTCGCGTTTTTCGGCGCCAACGCGCCGTCATCGCTGCGCTATCGCGGCACCGTCGCCAGGTTTCGCGTCTGTCCTTCGCCACGCACCACGTAACGCTCGATGGTCAGCGACTCGGCGCCCATCGGGCCATAGGCGTGCAATCGCGTGGTGGAAATTCCGATCTCGGCGCCCAGCCCGAGTTCGCCGCCGTCGGAAAAGCGCGAGGATGCGTTCACCATCACCACGGCCGAGCGCAGCGCCTGCACGAAACGCTCGGCCGCCGTCGCGTCAGCGGTGGCGATGACCTCGGTATGGTCCGAACCGAATCGCCGGATATGGGCGATGGCCTGCTCCAGCGAATCGACCACCCGCACCGCCAGCACCAGATCGAGGAACTCGGCGGCGTAATCGTCGTCGGTCGCCCTCGTGACGCCCGGCACCAGCGCGCGCGTCCTGTCATCGCCGCGCAGTTCCACGCCGCGGGCCTGCAGCGCGCGCCCGGCTGCGGGCAGGAACGTGTCTGCGACGTCGGCATGGACCAGCAGCGTCTCCAGCGCATTGCAGACGCCAGGGCGCGAGACCTTGCCGTCCAGCAGCAGGCGCAGCGCGAGATCGTGGTCCGCATGGGCATCGACGAACAGATGGCACACACCCTGGTAGTGCTTGATCACTGGCACGCGCGCGTGTTCGGCCACGAAGCGGATCAGGCCCTCTCCGCCGCGTGGAATCGCCAGGTCGACGATGTCGGTCAGCTGCAGCAGTTCGACCATGGTCTCGCGGCGCAGGTCCTCGAGCAGCACCAGAGCATCCTCAGGCAGGCCGCACTCGCATAGCGCACGGCGCAAGGCGGCGGCGATGGCGGTATTCGAATGCAGGGCCTCGCTGCCGCCGCGCAGGATCACCCCGTTACCCGCCTTCAGGCACAGCGCGGCGGCATCTGCGGTCACGTTCGGGCGCGCCTCATAGACCATCGCCACCACGCCCAACGGCACGCGCACCCGCTCGACCACGATGCCGTTGGGCCGCACTTCACGCCGGGTGACCTGGCCGACCGGGTCCGGCAATGCGGCGACCTCGCACACCGCGCCGGCGATGGCGTCGAGACGTACGCGATCGAGCATCAGCCTGTCCAGGAGCGCGCCGCCGATGCCCTTATGCCGCGCCGCATCGAGGTCGCGCGCGTTCGCCTGCAGAATGGTTTCGGCATCGGCCTGCAACGCATCGGCCATGGCCAGCAGCAACGCATTCTTGTCGGTCGTCGACAACTGCGCCACGGCGGCCGACGCGTCGCGGCAGCGCAGGGCCAGGCTGCGGATAGTGGAAGCTGTCATAGCAACACCAGGTCGTCGCGATGCACGATGCTGCCGCCGTAGCTGTAGCCGAGCACCGTTTTGATCTCGCGCGAGTGGCGGCCAGCGATGCGGCGGATGTCCGCCGCCGAGTACTGGGCGATGCCGCGTGCGATGCGCCGTTCGCCGTCGGCGCCGCGACACACCAGCAGCACCGCATCGCCGCGACGGAAATCGCCTTCCACGGCGGCGATGCCGCCGGCCAGCAGCGACGCGCCCTGCCCCGCCACGGCCTGCGCGGCGCCGGCGTCGAGCACCACCGCGCCAGCTTCCAGCGGCGCACTCAGCAGCCAGTGCTTGCGTGCCACGACCCGGCTCGCGGAAGGCGCGATCCAGGTACCGATCAACCGATCGCGCGCCAGCGCCTCCAGCACCGCGGGCGCGCGGCCGTTGAACAATGCCGTGGCGATGCCGGCGCGAGCGGCGCGAGCGGCCGCCTCGAGTTTGGTGACCATGCCGCCGGTGCCTGCGGCGCTGCCCGCAGCTCCGGCGCTGGCCATCACCGCGGCATCGACGATGGCGACCTGCTCGACCGGGCGCGCATCGCCATGACGGCGCGGATCGCGATCGTAAAGCCCGTCGACATCGGTCGCGATCAACAGGATGTCGGCATCGACCAGGGCGGCTACCACGCCGGCGAGATTGTCGTTGTCGCCGAGCTTGAGCTCGTCCACCGACACGGTGTCGTTCTCGTTCACGATCGGCAACGCCGCGCGCGACAGCAGTGCCGTCAGCGTGGCGCGGGCGTTGAGGTAGCGTCGCCGGTTGCGGAGGTCGTCGTGGGTCAGCAGCACCTGCGCGACCGGGGGCTCGAAAAAGCCCTGCCAGAAACCCATCAGCTTCGCTTGGCCGAGCGCTGCCAGCGCCTGGCGTTCGGCCATGCCGCTACCGTTCGTTGGCGAAGGCGACAGCGCGCGTCCGGCGGCAACCGCGCCCGAGGACACCAGCACGACTTCGCGCCCGAGACTGTGCGCGGCGCGTACGAAGCCGGCGATGGCCTCGACATGGCGAGGCGACAAGCCGCCGCCTTCGGCCGCCAGCAGGCTGCTGCCGACCTTGAGCACCGTCCGGCGCCAGGGCGTCAGCGGCTGCTCGCTGAAGCGCGTCGGGCCTGCGTCCACTGTCACCCGAGCGTCTCCAGTCGCTGGTGCAGCAGATCCAGACGCAGGTCGCCGGCGGCACCGGGCGAAACGCGCGCAGCCAGGCTCGCGGCCGGATCGCCGGCCAGCCAGCGTTGCGGATCGGCCGCCTGGCGGTAGGCGTCGCGGAACGGGACGCCGTCGCGCGCCAGATCGACCGCCAGATCGGTGGCGTACATCGACGGCTCCAGCGCGGCGGCCAGCGCCTCGGGTTTCCATTCCAGATTGCGCAACAGATCCGGCAGCAGCGCCAGCGCCGGCAGGCCCTTGCCGAAGCCGTGGTACAGCGCGCCCTTGGACAGCTGCAGATCGCGGTGGTAACCCGACGGCAGCGACAGCAGCTGCTCGATCTCGCAGCGCGCGGCGGCAACGCTGGCGTAGCTGGCGCGCATCAGCTCGATCACATCGGGATTGCGCTTGTTGGGCATGATCGAACTGCCGGTGGTGTACTGGGCCGGCAGTGCGACGAATCCGAATTCGGCGCTGGTGAACAGGCTCAGGTCCCAGGCCAGGCGGCGCAGGTCGAGCATGGTGCTGGACAGCGCCTCGAGCGCGGCCAGTTCGAATTTGCCACGCGAAAGCTGCGCATACAGCGGCGAGACCTGGACCCGGCCGAAGCCCAGCGCTTGCGTGGTGTGGTCGCGGTCCAGCGGCAGGTTGACCCCGTAGCCGGCGGCGGTGCCCAGCGGGTTGGCATCGATCCAGGCGCGGGTATCGGCGGCACGCTGCGCATCGTCGATGAAGGCTTCCGCCCAGCCCGCCCACCACATACCGGCAGACGACACCACCGCGCGCTGCAGGTGGGTATAGCCGGGCATGGGCAGCTGTGCTTCGGCGGCGGCGCGCTCCAGTGCGATCCGGGCGACCTCGCGCGCGATGGCATACAGCGTCGCCAACCTGTCCTTCAGCCACAGCCGGGTCGCCACCAGGACCTGGTCGTTGCGGCTGCGGCCGGTATGGATCTTCCTGCCGGCATCGGCCAGGCGTTCGGTCAGCCGCGCCTCGATCGCGGAATGGCCGTCCTCGTAGGTTGCGTCCAGCACGAAGACGCCATTACCGAAGTCGTCGGCCAGCGCTTCGAGTTCGCGCGAGAGCGCGGCGAGCTCATCGCCGGTCAGGATGCCGATGCGCTGCAGCCCTTCTGCGTGCGCGCGGCTGGCGGCGATGTCGTGCAGGAAGAATTCGCGATCCAGGATCACGTCGTCGCCGGCCAGGAACGCCTGGATTTCCGCATCGACGGTCACGCCGGGTTTCTGCCAGAGAAGGTCGGACATGGAGCGGCGCTACCTCGTAGGGATGCCTTCGAACTCGTCGTGGCCGAAGGCGAGATTGAGATTCTGCAGCGCCTGGGTGGCGGCGCCCTTGAGCAGGTTGTCGAGGGTCGAGACGACGACCAGCCGGCTGCCATCTTCTGTCAGGGAGAAGCCGCCCACCTGTGCGCCATGGCGGCCGGCAATCCGGCTGACCCATGGCGCCTCGTCGGTGACGTCCACCAGCGGTTCGCCGTCGTAGCGATCGCGGTACCGCTGCCGCACCGCGTCGAGCGTCGTCGGCTCGCGCAGATGCAGGTTGGCCGTAACGGTCAGCCCGCGGAAATGCGGTGCGACATGCGGCATGAATTCGACCGGCAGCAGATGCCGGGCGACCTCTCGCCCGTGCAGGTGTCCGGTCAGCGCATAGGGCATCAGGTTGTCGCGGAGCTTGTCCGGATCGTTCTTGTCCGAGGGTGTCGTACCCGCGCCCGAATAGCCGGACACGCCGAAGCACTGCACCGGGCCGGCGACGAGGTCCCGCATCGGCGCAATCGCCAGCTGCATCGCAGTCGCGTAGCAACCCGGATTGCTGATCCGCCTCTGCCCCGAATAGCCAGAACGCGTCAGCTCGGGCAGGCCGTAGTACCAGGCATCGTCGAAGCGATAGTCGGCCGACAGATCGATCACCACCGCGTCCGGATTGCCCGCTTCGATCGCCGCGATGCACTGCTCGGCCTTGCCGTTGGGCAAGGCAAGCACGTAGGCGTCGACGCGTTCGTCGCCGAGCGCCTCATGGGCGATGTTGCGATAGCGCAGTTCGCTGGCGAATTGCGGCACGCGATCGGCCACACGCTGGCCGTCCAGTTCGCGCGAGGACACGAAGCCGAGCTCGAAGCCCGGATGCGTCGCAAGCAGCCGGATGAGCTCGGCTCCGACGTGTCCACGCGCGCCCACCAGCCCGATCCAATTCATGCCGCGTCTTCCAGCGTCGCCGGGCGTTGCGCGCAGTGCGCCACGCAGCGTTCGATCTGGTCGAAGCCCTGCAGGCCGTACCAGAACACCTTCCATTGCTCCTGTTTGAAGCAGCCGTCCGATTCGGCGTAGTAGAAGGGGTTGACCGGGTTGCCGTGGCGCGAACGCCAGAACAGCTGCGGGTTCTGCTCGCGCATCACCTGCCAGACCGCGCGGCCCAGGCCTTCGCCCTGGGCGTCGTCGAGCACGGCGAACTTGTCGAGGTAGGCGACGCCCTCTTCCCTGGTCAGCACCAGCGCGGCGCGGTAGTTCTCGCTGACGTAGACGCGGAACGGCGCGGTCTGGGCGAAGTAGGACGGCAGCAGGCTGCGACCGAAGCTGGATTCGATCAGGTCGCGCAGCCTTTCGCGATCCACGCCGTCCCAGCCGTCGAAGCGCAGCACGCGCTCGCCCCGCCGCACCAGCGTGCCCGAACCTTTGTGCGTGAACAGCTCCTTGGCCAGTTCCGAGGGCCGTGTGATCGATACCGACGAGGACAACGGCAATGCATCGAGCAGGTCCTTGATCTGCTCGATCTTGACCCGCATGCCGCCGTTGATCCAGGGCTGCGCCATCAGGTGCTCGTACTCGGTGGACAGGTTGATCGAATCGATCACCTTGCCCTCGTTATTGAGCAAACCGCCGGTCGAGGTGAGGAACACGATCTTGTACGGCTGCAGGGTCTTGATCAGCTCGTTCGCCGCCCAGTCGGCGTTGACGTTGACGATCTGCCCGTCGGCCGTCTCGCCGAGCGAGGCGATCACCGGGATCGAACCGACCTTGATCGCGGCGCGGATTCCGTCGGTATCCACGCTCACCACCTTGCCGACCAGGCCATAGCGCTCCGGATCCAGATAGGCGGTTTCGAACACGCCCGACTGGATCGAGGTCGCGCGCACGCCCTCGGCCTGCAGCGCCTCGACCAGGCGCAGGTTTTCCTGGCGCATCACCCGCCGCACGACCGAGAGCACCGCGGCGTCGGTGTGACGCAGGCCGTCGACCGTGACCTTCTCGATCCCGGCCGCCTGCATTTGCGCGTCCAGCTGCGGCCCGGCGCCATGCACCACGATCGGGGTCAGGCCGACCTGCTGCAGGAACGCGAGCGACGAGGTCAACGCCTCCAGGTCGTCGCGCAGCACCGCGCCTCCCACCTTGACCACGGCGAACCGCGCCGCGTCGAGCTGCGAGAAGCGCTTAAGGTACTGCTGGATCTCCTTGGTGCTGCCCATGCTGGACAGCAGGCGGACGATGGTGGTGCGCAGGTCGGTCATGGAGACGAGCAACTCATTGCGGTTCCGGAAGCGCCCTCCGATCGCCGTTGCGGGCGGTCGAAGGCAGGGTGAGCACGGCCATGATCAGGCCTCCATCAGGCGGTGATAGTGGGAAGCGGCTTCGGACAGCTGGTGCAGCGACACCCATTCGTCGGCGGTGTGCGCCTGGGCAATGTCGCCCGGACCGAAGACCAGGGCGGTGAGACCGGCCTGCGAGAACAGCGAAGCTTCGGTCCAGAAATCGACCGCGTTGCCCACCGGCAGTCCGAGCGCGTCGGCGAGATCGCGCGCGGCGAGACGGCGTTCCTCCGCCTGCGCAACGTCGCCAGCCGGCAATGAAGGGCCACGGAAGATGTCGAGGTACTCGGCGCTGTCCGGCACCAATGCGCGGAACCGGGCGTGCATGGCATCCAGGTCTTGCGACGGCAGCGGACGGAAACCGAACCGCACCTCGGCGCTGGGTGCGATGACATTGGCCTTGATCCCGCCTTCCACCCTGCCGATGTTGAAGCGCAATCCGGTCAGTCCGCCGAAGCGCTGGTGCGCTTCGGCCTCGACCAGCGACAGCGCGTCCGCGCCCCAGCGGATGGCCTGATGCAGCGCGCTGGCCGACAGCGCATTGACCCCGGAGGCGTGACCCGCCTGGCCGGTGAACTTCAGGTGCACCGAGGCGATGCCCCGGTGCGCCAGCACCGCTTCGCAGTTGGTCGGCTCGGAGACGATGACTTCCCCGAAGCCGTGCTCGCGCGCCAGTGCATTCCGTTGCAAGAATGCGGCGATGCAGCGTGGATCGTTGGCTTCCTCGTCGCTGGAGAACAGGAACGCCGCATCGCCCTGGGTGGCATTGGCGGCCGCGAGCAGTCCGGCGGCGGCGCCCTTGATGTCGCAGGCGCCCAAGCCGATGGCGCGGTCGTCCGTGACTCGCAGCTTCAGTGGATCGGCCGTCCACGCCGGCGAGTCCGGCACCGTGTCCAGGTGCACGTTGAACAGGCGCCGTGGCGTGCCGCGCACGGCCAGCAGCGACACCGCACCGGCGCCGTGATCGCTCACCTCGACCTGGAAACCGGGCAGCTGCGTCCGGATGTAGTCGAAGATCCCGCCCGTGCCGATGGCCCGTGGCGGGTTGCGCGTGTCGTATGACACCAGCGCCTGAAGATGTTGGAGGACGTTGTCGAGCATGCGCATGTCTTCGCCTGATTCATTGCCCGTGGATGCATCGGTCCGACTCGCGCCGGCACGCGCATCCACGGCGCGTGGACTCAGCGATTCACCTCCGCCCACAGCGTGCTGCTCATCCCGAACAGTTTGATGAAGCCCTCGGCCTCCTCCACGCCCCAGTCGGCCGACTGCGCGTACGTGGCCCCCTTGGCGTTGAGGATGTGCGGCGAGCGCACTTCCACCGCATCCACCCGGCCACCATTGGTTTCCAGCACCACTTCGCCGTTGACGGTCTGCTGCGACGAGGCGAGGAAGGCTTCCAGATCGGTCTTGAGCGGATCGTGGAAGAAGCCTTCGTAAACCAGCTCCACCCATTTGCGCGCCACCTCCGGCTTGAAGCGGTTCTGCTGCTTGGTCAGCACGGCCTCTTCCAGCGCACGATGCGCCGTCAGCAGCGCGGCCAGGCCCGGCGCCTCGTACACGATCCGTCCCTTCAGGCCGATGGTGGTGTCGCCGGTGTACAGGCCACGGCCCACGCCATAACGGGCGAACGACCGGTTGAGCTCTGTCAGGATCTGCGCACCGGGCATCTCCGTGCCATCCAGCGCGACCGCTTCGCCTTGCACGAAACGCAGCGTCGCGCGCAGCGTATGCGCCGGCCATTCCGCGCGCGGCGCGCACCAGCCGCGCGCGCCGGCGCCGGGCGCTTCCCACTTGTCGATCTCGCCGCCGGACATGGTCAGGCCCAGCAGGTTCTCGTTGATGGTGTAGGCCTTCTGCTTGGCGCGCACGGAAAAACCACGTTCTTCCAGGTAGGCCTGCTCGTAGGCGCGGGTCTGGGTGTGCTCCTTCTGGATCTCCCGGATCGGCGCGACGATGCGGTAGTCGCCGCTGGCCTTCACCGCGAGGTCGAAACGCACCTGGTCGTTGCCCATGCCGGTGCAGCCGTGGGCGATCGCATTGGTACCCAGGTCGTTGGCGCGCGCCAGCGCGGCATCGACGATCAGGTAGCGATCGGACACCAGCAGCGGGTACTGGCTCTGGTAGCCCTCGCCCGCCCACACGAACGGCTTGACGAAACCCTCCCAGATCGCCGGGCCGCCATCGATGGTGAGGTGCGAGGCCACGCCAAGTTCCGCGGCGCGCGCTTCGATGGTGGCACGCTCCTCGGCGTCGACGCCGCCGGTGTCGGCGAACACGGTGTGCACCTTCCAGCCACGCTCCTGCAGGTAGGGCACGCAGAAGCTGGTGTCGAGGCCGCCGGAGAAGGCGAGGACGATATCTTTGGAATCCGAAGCGGTCATCGAATTGCTCTTGTAGGGCGGGCCTTGACCCGCCATGTAGGATTTGGGAGATCGCGATGGCGGGTCAGGATCCGCCTTACGACACCAATGCCGCCATCACCGCTTTCTGCACGTGCAGCCGATTCTCGGCCTCGTCGATGGCAATACAGTTGGGCGAATCCATCACCGCATCGGTCGCCTTGACGTTGCGGCGCAGCGGCAGGCAATGCGAGAACACGCCGTTGTTGGTGAGGGCCATCTTGCGTTCGTCGACGATGAAGTGCTTGAACTGGTCGCGGATCGGCTTTTCGTCGTGCCAGTGGCCGAAGTACGGCAGTGCACCCCAGCTCTTGGCGTAGACGATGTCGGCACCGTCGTAGGCGCTGTCGACGTCATGGCTCACCGTGAGCGAGCCACCGGTCTCGGCCGCGTTGTGCTTCGCCCATCCCATGTAGCGCTCGTCCAGCACGTAATCCGGTGACGGGCACAGCAAGGTGACGTCCATCCCGAGGCGGGTGGCGATGGTCAGCGCGGAGTTGGCGACCGCGGTGTTGAGCGCCTTGGGGTGGTAGGTCCAGGTCAGGACGTACTTCCGGCCACGCAGGACCTCCGAGGGAGCCGATCCTGGGTCCCGCGCGCCGAAGTGTTCCTGCAGCGCCAGCGCATGCGCCAGCTCCTGGCAGGGATGGGTGATCGTCTCCATGTTGATCACCGGGACCGGCGAATACTTGGCGAAACCCTTCAGCACCGCATCTTCCCGGTCGACCGACCAGTCGACGAACTTCGGAAATGCGCGCACACCGATCAGGTCGACGTAGCGCCCGAGCACCCGCGCGACTTCGGCGATGTGTTCCTCGGTATCGCCGTCCATCACCGTGCCCAGGTCGAATTCGATCGGCCAGGCGTCCTTGCCCGGCTGCAGCACCACCGCGTGGCCACCCAGCTGGAAGGCGCCCAGCTCGAAGCTGGTCCGGGTCCGCAGGGACGGGTTGAAGAACACCAGGGCGATGCTCTTGCCCCTGAGCTCGTCCCCCAGCGGATTGCGCTTGAACAGCGATGCCTGGGTCAGCAGCGCGTCGAGCTCCGGGCGGGTCCAGTCCTGGGTATTGAGGAAGTGTTTCATTGCTTGGTCGTGAGGTGAGGAATTCGAGGGTCTGAAACGCAAGAACCCAGCGCGAGGGCTGGGTTCGGACGGTGGTGAACGCGATGAAACGTTCCGGTCTACCCAGCTGCAGGCGAGGTTTCCGGTCGGCGCGCGCGCGAAGTCATGCCCGAAGCCATCCGGGCGGAACTGGCATATGCGTGGGCGGTGGGCTGGCAGGCGTTCATCGAGCGCGCATCCTCGCACGCACGGCCGCCCGCCGCAAGCTCAGCGGCCGGTGGAGGTCGCGTACGGGGCCACCGACACCCGCAGCTTGATCTTGTTGCCGGGATCGAAGGGCATGCGCGAGCGGTATTTGCTGCCCTTGTACATATAGTCCACCTCGTACGCCGCCAGGCGCCGGAATTCGCGCTCCACCGGCACGTCACGGCAGCCGCCATCGTCCTCTGGCTTGCCCGGCTTGAGCACGTCCTTTACCGCGCCGGCGATCCGCGAAAGCATCCTGTTGTTGCCATCGGGGCACTGGCGTTCGAGCCAGGTCTCATGCCGGGTTTCGTAGATCGGCTCGGCCCGTAGCACCTGGCCATATTCGACCCGCACGTTTTCGGTGGGAACCAGCACGGCCTGCTGGGCATGGAGCGGCAGCGCGACCAGCACCAGCGTGGACGACAGGACCCAGGCGGCCAATGGCCGAGGCAGTGGAGATCGCATGGCGCCAGTGTATGCGGCTGCGCTGCCATGGGCCTGAATCCTCGCTGTCGTCGGCGGTGGGCGGCCGGTAGAATCGGCGGACGTTCCGAGCCGACGGCCCGATGAGCCTGCACCTGTACAACACCCTAACGCGACGGGTCGAGCCGTTCGCGCCGCTCGACCCCGCCTGCCCCACGATGTACGTGTGTGGGCCCACGGTCTACAACTACGTCCACATCGGCAATGCCCGTCCGTACACCGTGTTCGGCGTGCTGGCCGATCTGCTGCGCCGCCGGTATGGCGCGCTGAAATACGCGCGCAACATCACCGACGTCGACGACAAGATCAACGCCGCGGCCCGCGAGCAGGGCGTCCCGATTTCGGCGATCACCGACCGTTTCGCCGCCGCCTATCGAGAGGACATGGCCGCGCTCGGCATCGCCGCCCCGGACGTCGAGCCCGCCGCGACCGCGCATATCGCCCCGATCATCGCCATGATCGAGCGCCTGATCGCATCCGGTCACGCCTACGCGGCCGAGGGTCATGTGCTGTTTGCGATCGACAGCTTCGAAGGCTACGGCAAGCTCTCGCGCCGCGATCCGGAAGACATGCTGGCCGGTGCACGGGTCGAAGTCGCGCCGTACAAACGCGACCCGGGCGACTTCGTGCTGTGGAAGCCGTCCACCGACGAGCTTCCCGGCTGGGAATCGCCCTGGGGTCGTGGGCGTCCGGGCTGGCACATCGAATGCTCGGCGATGGCCGAGGCGCACCTGGGCGACACCATCGACATCCATGCCGGCGGCGTGGACCTGCAGTTCCCGCATCACGAGAACGAGATCGCGCAAAGCGAATGCGCGCACGGCGGCAGGCCCTTCGCGCGCTACTGGCTGCACAACGGCATGCTGACCTTCGCCGGCACCAAGATGTCCAAGTCGCTGGGCAACATCGAGAAGATCCACGACCTGGTGCGTGCGCATCCGCCCGAGGCGCTGCGCTACGCGCTGCTCTCGGCGCATTACCGGCAGCCGCTGGACTGGTCCGAAAGCCTGATCGAACAGAGCGTGCGCACGCTGGACCGCCTGTACGGGACCTTGCGCGATCTGGGCACGATCGAGGTCGCTCCAGCGATTCCCGCCAGCATCGAGGCCGCACTCGACGACGACCTGAACACGCCCGCGGCGCTGGCCGAGATCGCCCGTATCGCAGGCGAGGCGCGCAAGGCCGTCGACCCCAGTGAACGCGAACGCCTGAAGCGCGAACTGCTCGGTGCCGGACTCGCGCTGGGGCTGCTGCAGCAGACACCAGCCGCGTGGTTCGGGCGCGGCGCCTCGAATGACGATGATGCGCGGATCCAGGCGCTGATCGACGAGCGCATCACGGCCAAGAAGGTGCGCGATTTCGCCCGCGCGGACGCGATCCGCGACCAGCTGGCAGGCGAAGGCATCCTGCTGGAAGACACGCCGCAGGGCGTGCGCTGGAAGCGCGCGTAGCGGGGCCTGGGTGGCCACGGGAGCAGGTCTCAGTCGCGGGCCCTTCGCATGAAATGCGGGAAAATCATGAGGGTCGCGACTGACGTCGCTCCTACAATGTCTGCAATGAGCTTTCCAGATCAGCACCCGTGACCGATACCGCCTTTCCTCTCGAATCCACCGCTGTCGATGCGCAGGCCGCCATTGCGGAGGAGTTCGGCTATTTCGGCGACTGGTCCGAGCGCTACCAGTACCTGATCGACCTCGGCCGCAAATTGCCGCCGTTCCCCTCTGACTGGAAGACCGACCAGCACCGCCTGCACGGCTGCCAGTCGATGGTCTGGATCGTACCCAGCGGTGACAGGGAACGGCTCGATTTCGCCGCGATCAGCGATTCGGCCATCGTGTCGGGGTTGATCTACCTGGCGCTGCGCGTTTATTCGGGCCGCAGCGCGGCGGAAATTCTCGCCACCGAACCGGACTACATCGGTGGCATCGGCCTGGCCAAGCATCTTTCGCCGACCCGCAGCAACGGTCTGGCGGCCCTGCTCGCCTTCATCCGCGACACCGCACAGCGCGCCGTCGCGTGATCGCTGTCGTGGGAGCGGCCTTGGCCGCGAACGCCTTTTCCTGCACGGGCGATCGCAATCGCGGCCAAGGCCGCTCCCAATGGGCCGCAGGATGACGGAGGTTTTGCCCGCCCCGCTACGCAACCGCAGCTTCGTGCAGCTGATGCTGTACCGGTTTAGCACGATCCTGAGCTACCAGATCGTGGCGGTCACCGTTGGCTGGCACGTGTACGAGCTGACCCGCAACCCATTGTCGCTCGGCCTGATCGGCCTGGCCGAAGTGCTGCCGTTCTTCTGCGTGGCGCCTTTCGCCGGTTACCTCGTCGACCATCTGCCGCGACGCAAGCTGGGCATGGCCGCGTGTGCGGGGCTGGCGACGACCGCAGTGCTGCTGGCCGCGATCGCGCTGCACTGGCCTCCGGCGCGTGGCGTCTGGCCGATCTATGCGGCGATCGCTGTGGGCGGCTGCGTGCGCGCGTTCCTCGGGCCGGTTTACAACGCGCTGTTCGCGCGCGTGCTCAGGCGCGAACAGTTCGCGCGCGGCGCCAGTATCGGCAGTGTGGTGTTCCAGTCCGGACTGGTGATCGGGCCGGCGATCGGTGGCGTGCTCGTCGGCTGGGCCGGGAAGCATGTGGCGTACGGCACCGCTGCGGCGTTCGGCGTTATCGCCGTCGTGGCGCTGTCGCGGCTGCAGGTCACCGAACCGGCGCCGGTGCTGCAGCGCGGGCCGATCTTCGCCAGCATCCGCGACGGGCTGCGCTTCGTGTTCGGAAACCAGATCATGCTCGGCGCGATGGCGCTGGACATGTTCGCGGTGCTGTTCGGCGGCGCGATCTCGCTGGCGCCGGCCTTCATCCACGAGATCCTGCACTACGGGCCGGAAGGGCTCGGCATCCTGCGCGGCGCGCCTGCGCTGGGAGCGGTCAGCGCCGGCCTGTACCTGGCGCGCAGGCCGCTGCAGGCCAACGCCGGCCGGATCATGCTGCTGGCGGTCGCGGGCTTCGGGCTGTGCATCGTCGGCTTTGGCCTGTCGACGCATTTCTGGTTATCGGCATTCTTCCTGCTGCTGTCCGGTCTGTGCGACGGGGTGTCGGTGGTGATCCGTTCGACCATCCTGCAGCTGGCCACGCCCGACGACATGCGTGGCCGGGTGTCGTCGATCAATGGCATCTTCATCGGTTCGTCGAACGAGCTCGGTGCGTTCTACGCCGGCAGCATGGCGCGCCTGCTGGGGCTGGTGACCTCCGTGGTCCTGGGCGGCTTCGTCACCCTTGGCGTCGTCGCCGTCACCGCGAAACTTGCGCCGCGACTGCGCAAGCTGGATTTACGCGAACTCGATCTGCACGAGTCCCGGTGACGCCTGCTGCGCTACGGCGTCGCCAATTCGAAACGCACGACGCGCGTGCCCGGGTCAGCTTCGACCAGACGCAAGCTCACCCCTTCTCCCAAGGGCAGCGGCGAATCGCCCTGCACCGGCGCCTCGATGGCGAGTTCGCGCAGCATCGCCACGCCACGGGATTTGTCCTTCTCAACTTCGACGATGCTGCCGTCGAACTCCTCTCCCACCCGTGGCGCCAGGGTGAGCGCTTCGGCGAGGTCGATCACCGCACGCTCGAAACGGCCGGCACGCTGTGCGGAGCGCTGCATCGTCGCTGGCAAGGTCGGCAGTGCCGACGTGACCCAATCGGGAACCGGTCGGCCCGCGCATAGCGACAGGCAGACTTCACCGGTGTAGCGATCGACCAGCCGCCGCAGCGGCGCAGTGACATGGGTGTATTCGGATGCCAACGCCCAGTGGCCGGCGTTTTCCGGAGGCTCGCCATGGAAGGCGACGTAGGCCGCGCCGCGCAGCAGCGTGGTGCAGGTCACCATCATCGCGATCGCCTTCGGATCGTTGGGATCGAGCGAGCGGATGAAGTCCTGGTAGGCCAGATCCTCAGGCCAGTCCAGGCGCAGCGCCTTCGCGCCGCGACGCAGGCGTTGCAGCATCCAGGAAGGCGGCGGCGGCAGGGTGCGCAGCAGGCCTACCCCGCCCTCCCGCATCAGATGCGCGGCGGCCATACCGGTGAGCAGCGAAATCTGCTCGTTCCAGTCCTCGACCGGGTGGCGCGCGCGGTAGTCCAGCGTCCATCGGCCGGAGCGTTCGTCCATCTCCTGCTCCGGCAGGGGCAGGCTGATGCCGCCACGGTCCTGCTCGCGTCGTTTCCTGAGCATGCCGATCTCGCGCAGCACGTCCCACATGGGATCTGCCCGGCCGCAATCCACGTCGGCCTGCACCCCGGCATAGTCGAAGCGCGCGCGGCTGCGCACCAACGCCCGGCGCACGTCGACGACGACGCCCTCGCCGGTCCCGTCCAGGTCCATCGTCCACAGCAGGGCCGGGCGCACCTGGTCCGGCAACAGCGATGCCGCGCCTTCCGACAGCCGCTTCGGATGCAGCGGGATCTTGACGTCGGCGCCATACAGCGTTTCACCCCGGTGATGCGCTTCCAGGTCGATGGCGTCGCCCGGGCGCAAGAACGCGGCGACATCGGCGATCGCGTAATGCACCCGGTAGCCGTCGCCGCGCCGCTCGACATGCAGGGCCTGGTCCAGATCCATCGCCCCCGCCGGATCGATGGTGACCAGCGCGATGTCGGTGCGATCCAGATCCGGCAGTCGTGGCGCGGCAGCCGCGTGCGCGGCGGCTTGCTCCACTTCGGCTGGGAATGCCGCGGGCAGCTGCTGCTCCCGCCTGATCGCATCGATGCCCTGGTGAAGGCCACCGTCAGCCGCAGCGGCCACGCCAAGGCAGCGAGTCCCGCCCATCAGCGCCTGCCCCGCAAACGGAAAAGCCCCGCTTGCGCGAGGCTTCCCCGGAATATCCCTGCTGCGACAGGCGTCACGCGCGCTTCAGTCGCCGATCTGCTTCTGCAGGTGCTCCCAGCGCTCCTGCTCGTCGATGGTGCGCTCGGCGGTGAGGCGGGCTTCCAGGCGTTCCAGGCCGATTTCCTCGCCTGAATCGACGCTGTAGCCGTACTCGCCCGAATCCACGCGCTTGAGCGTGCTGTCGATCTTGCCGATCAGCTTGCGGTAGCGATCGCGGGTCCGCAGTTCCAGCGAGTTTTCGGTCTCGCGGGTGGCCCGCTCGGCTTCATCGCCGATGTCGCGCACTTCGTCCTTGAGGTTCTCGATAGTCTGCTTGGACTCTTCCACCAAATCCGCGCGCCACTGCATCAGGCGCTGGCGGAAGTATTCGAGCTGCAGCGGGCTCATGTATTCCTCGTCCGGCCCCGGCTTGTAGCCGTTGGGCACGATCGGACGGCCGGTTTCATCGGTGTCGTACTTCACCACCTTGACTTTACCCTTGGGAGCGGGCGCGGCGGGTCTGGCGGTAACCGCCACGGCTACCTTGCCCAGCGGACGCGAGACCACCGGTGCCCTGGGCGCCTTGGCCGGTTCGCTCGCCGGCTGTGGGGCGGGCTTGGCAGGCGCTTTGGCCTTGTCGGACTTGGCTGCGGGCGCTGGCTTCGGCGCGGGTGCGGCCTTGGCCACATCGGGCTTGGAAGGCGCCGGTGTCGTCTTGGCCGGCTTGGCGACCGGTCCGGTTTTGCTGGCCGGCTGCACCTTCTTGGCCACCGCCTTGGCCGGCGCCGCCTTCTTCACGGGCTTGGCGACCTGCTTCTTCGGGGCCGGCTTCTTCGCAGCGGCCGGCTTCTTGGCAGCTGTCTTCTTCACGGCGGCCTTCTGGGCCGGCGCCGGCTTCTTCGCGGGCGCCTTCTTGGCGGTCGGCTTTTTGGCGGGCGCCTTCTTCGCTGCAGGCCGGGAGGGCTTCTTGACGGCCTTCGCGGCCTTCTTTGCGGGTTTCTTGACTGCCACTTCCTATACGTCCTTCTGGTTCCCTAGTGCGGGAAAGCGCGCTGTTATACCCTGCGAGCCCTACCTCGGCAACCGCGCGAGACTGCGCGCCGCGCCGTGCAAAGCCTGTGATCGACCGCCTGCTCATCGCCCTGCTGCGTGGCTATAAACGCCTGATCAGCCCCCTGCTCGGCCCGCGCTGCCGGTTCACGCCCAGTTGTTCCGAGTATGCGATGACGGCGATCGCCCGCCACGGCGCCCTGCGCGGCGGCTGGCTGGCGCTGCGTCGCATCGGCCGCTGCCATCCGCTCAACCCGGGCGGGCACGATCCGGTGCCCGATCTGCCCCACCAGCATGGAAACCACTGAATGTCGGACACGCTGATCGTCAACGCCCGCCTGGTCAATGAAGGCCGCGAGTTCGACGGCGACCTGCGCATCTCGCGCGGCCGCATCGCCGAAATCGGCAGCGGGCTGTCTGCAGGCGAACGTGAAACGGTCATCGACGCCGCAGGCCGCAGGCTGATGCCCGGCATGATCGACGACCAGGTGCATTTCCGCGAGCCGGGCCTGGAATACAAAGCCGATATCGCCAGCGAGTCGGCGGCCGCCGTGGCCGGCGGCCTGACCAGCTTCATGGACATGCCCAACACGTCGCCGCCCACGCTGGATCGCGACGCGCTGGAAGACAAGTACCGGCGCGCCACCGGTCGGGCCTGGGGCAACTTCGGCTTCTACATGGGCGCCAGCAACGACAACCTGGCTGCGATCCGGGCGCTGGACCCCAAGGCTGCCCCGGGGATCAAGGTGTTCATGGGAGCCTCGACCGGCAACATGCTGGTGGACGATCCGGACACCCTCAATGGCATCTTCCGCGAGGCGCCCACGCCGATCATCACCCATTGCGAAGACACGCCGACCATCGACGCGATGCTGGCCAAATACCGCGGCGAGTACGGCGACGACATCCCTGTGGGTGCGCATCCGGACATCCGTTCGCGCGAAGCCTGCATCAAGTCGACCCGGCTCGCGCTGGAGCTGGCGCGCCGCCACGACAGCCGGCTGCACGTGCTGCACATTTCCACCGCCGACGAACTGGCCCTGTTCGAGCGGGGCCCGCTGATCCGCGAAGACGGGTCGCGCAAGCGCATCACCGCCGAGACCTGCGTGCATTTCCTGCACTTCGCGCGCGAGGATTACGCGCGCCTGGGCAATCTGATCAAGTGCAATCCTGCGATCAAGGACGCTGCCGACCGCGAGGCGCTGATCGATGCGCTGGCCTCGGACGTGATCGATGTGCTCGCCACCGATCACGCGCCGCACACGCTGGAGGAGAAGGCACGGCCCTACCTGCAGGCGCCCAGCGGACTGCCGCTGGTGCAGTTCGCGCTGAATGCCGCACTGGAACTGGTGCGTGCCGGACGCCTGACCAATGCGCAGGTCGTGCAGAAGTTCGCGCATGCGCCGGCACAGCTGTTCGATGTATCCGAGCGCGGCTTCCTGCGCGAAGGGTACTGGGCCGATCTGGTCATGGTGGACGACGCGCCATATACCGTGGAGCGCGAAGACGTGCTGTCCAAATGCGGCTGGTCGCCCTTCGAAGGCACGACCTTCCACACCAGGATCGCCTCGACCTGGGTCAATGGCATGCTGGCGTGGGATGGTCGCAAACTGCTTGGCGAACCGGGGGGGCAGCGGCTGGGGTTCGCGCGGTGACCCCGCGCGGCATCGCCCTGTTCGTCGTCGCATGGTTCGCCGCCGCCGGTTGCGCCGTCGCACAGGTGGCCAAAGATGGGCCGCATGTGCCGATCGGCGGCGACGGCGCGATCCCTGCCCGCGCGACACGACTGCCGGCGTCTGCCTCGCAGGGCGCGATGGTGATCGGCAATACCCACCCGGCTGCGATCGTCGAGTATGCGGGCCGCAGCCTGCGGGTGACGCCCTACGGCAGCTTCGCGTTCGGCATCGGCCGCGACGCCACCGGGGAAGCCGTACTGCGGATCAGGCAGCCCGCCAGCGACTGGATCGAGCATCGCATCGCCATCGTTCCGCGCGACTGGCCCATCGAAAGGATCGACGGCGTGCCACCGGCCACGGTTAACCCACCCAAGGCGATCGCCGACCGCATTGCGCGCGAACAGGCGCTCGTGAGCGCAGTGCGCACTCGCGACGATGAGCGTGTCGGCTTCGCCCAACACTTCATTCGCCCGGTCGAAGGCCGCGTCAGCGGGCGCTTCGGCAACCAGCGCGTCTACAACGGCACTCCCAAATCGCCGCATTCGGGCATGGACATCGCAGCGCCGAACGGCACCCAGGTCAAGGCGCCGGCCGATGGCGTGATCAGCTTCGCCGACGGCGACCTCTATCTCACCGGCGGCACCGTGGTGCTCGATCATGGTCACGGCATCAGCAGTAATTTCCTGCACCTCTCGCGGATCGACGTGAAGGTCGGCGATACCGTGAAGCAGGGCGACGTCATCGGCGCGGTCGGTGCGACGGGGCGCGCGACCGGGCCACATTTGCATTGGGGGATGAACTGGTTCGATGTGCGCATCGACCCGCTGCTGGTGCTCGAACGCGGACAGTAAATTCCCGCAGCGCCAGCGATATCGCGCGCTGCGGCGCGTTCAGAGCTAGGCGCCTGTTGTGCAGTGGCGGCGCGGTTCGATGTGCGCATCGACCCGCTGCTGGTGCTCGAGCGCGGACAGTAGATCTCGAAGCGTCGCCATTATCGCGCGCCGCGGCGCGTTCCAGGATAAAGCGCGCGTGTTGTGCAGTAGCGGCGCGGTTCGATGTGCGCTTCGACGCGCTCCTTGTCCTCGAACGCGACAAGCCTCCGCCCCTTAGCCGTGATTCCTCCCGCGCTGCGGCGCGCCGGTTGCATCGGCGAGCGAGTCCACCCGCAGCGCGGTTCGACGTGCGCGTCGATCCTGGTGCTCGAACGCGCCCGGCGCGATTGACGGCGCGCAGCGCGAAACGCGCGCATGGATCCGGCTAGCCGCCCGGCCGCTGCATCAGCCTGCCCAGCGCGGTGTGCGAGGGGGTCGCGGCCAGATCGAGCGGCGTCACGAGCTTGGGATTGGGATCGGGAATTGGCTGCTGTCCGCCGGCGCCACGCGCAGCCCTGGCCAGCGGCGGCAACGTCGGGACGCCCAAGGCCTGTCGAGCGAGCGCCAGCTCGGCCTGCAATGCGTCGTCCTCGATGGCGGCATTGTCGGCCGCGCCCACCGGGGCCACGATTGCGGAAGGCGGCGCCCCAGCCCTGGCAGCCGTCTGTGGTGCTGCAGCCCGCAGCGCTTGCTGCCGTTCCGGCCGTAGCAATGGCCAGACCTCGTCCCACAACGCCTTCCAGTCGATATCCGGGAACGGTGCCGTGCCGCGAGGCTCCAGTACGATCCGAGGCGCCAGACTTCCGCGCGGATCGGCTGCGCATTCGGCGAAGGTTCGGTACACCACTTCGCTGCAGACCATATGGGTGGGATCGTTGCGGATCACGTGATCCAGCGCCTCGCGTATCACCAGCCGCACGGCCGGATCTCCAGGCAGTTTGCCGCGCACCGCCAGCACCACGCCCAGGGTCGCTAGCATGTCCAGTGGATAGGGAATGCCGAGCAGCGATTGCGCGTGCGCCAGTACCAGCGCGCGATCGCCATCGTCCAGCACACTGCCGTCGTGGGCCAGCGGGCGAAAGGCATCGATATAGTGATAGTTGACCTCGTCGGCGAGTCGTTGCACCAACGGATAACGCCGCACGCCGCTGGCGGACGCTTCGATCAGATCGCCACCATCGGCGACCAGCGCGGCGTGGCTGTAGATGGAGTCGCCGCACCAGGCGATGAGCTGGGACAGCGGCCCTTCGCCCAGCATCAACAGCACATCGCCGACCTGCAGGTCGCTTGCTGCCACAGCTTGAGTGCTGGATGTACCGACGGTTTCGATCATGCGCGTGCCTGTGCGTTTGCCTGAGGGGAAAGTTCGCTGCTGACGCGATCGCGCCCTGCCGCCTTGCTCGCGTACAGGGCCGCGTCGGCGCGGGCGAGCAGCTGTTGCGCGGTTTCGCCGGCGCGCAGCTGGGCCAGGCCGATGCTCAGGCTGCCGGCCACCAGCAATCCATCGATCGACAACGGGCGGCAGTTCACCGCCGCCAGCATCTGTTCGGACCGCGCTGCGCCATCGGCCAGCGCGGTATCGGGCATCAGCACGAGAAACTCGTCGCCACCGTATCGGCCAAGCAGGTCCTGGGTGCGCAGGCGGTTGCGCACGCGCTGGCCGATGTAACTCAGGCAGGCATCGCCGACGTGGTGTCCGTGGGTGTCGTTGATGCCCTTGAAGTGGTCAATGTCGACGAATGCCACGCACAATGGCCGTCCGGTGGCCTGGACGATGGCGATTTCTTCCTTGAGCCGCCGTTCGATGGCGCCACGGCTCAGCACGCCGGTCAGCGGATCGGTGCTCGCCTGCCGGCTGGCGTGGTCGCGGTCGCGGCGCAGCTGCAGCAGCTTGTCCGACAACCCGATCGTGAGCAGCAGCCCGGCGAGCGCGAAACTCGCGGCCAGCGCATGCGTCAGCCAGCTGGCGCCGGCGATGAAACCCATCAGCTGCAGCGCCTTGAGAATGCACATCACGATCAGCGGCAGCCATGACAGCAGCAGGAAGCGCGCGGCGCGATGGCCCTTCAGGCTGGTCGCCGCACCCGCGGCGAACACGGCGAGCGCCGACAGCACCAGCAGCAGGTTGCCCAACATCGCGAACTCGCCGCGATCCATCGCCAGGTTCAACAGCGCCGTCGCGCCCATCGCCAGCGTCAGCCAATGCAGGATCCGGTCGATCCGAGGCGCCTGGCGCCTGAGGTCGAGGAACATGCGCATGAACACATTGCTCGCCATCACACCCAGGCAACCCACCACCCGGGTTGCCCGTGGATCCTGCCCGAACAGCGCATCCAGCCATGGAATGCCGCGCATTTCCCCGCCCATGGCCGCGATGTAGAGCGCGGCGCAGGTAAGGGTCAGCGCGAGGAACGCGAAACTGCGCTCGCCCACCCCCGCCCAGAACGCGAGCGCGAGCAGCGCCAATACCACCATGGCGCTGAGGATCATGGTGCGCCAGGCGACGTAGATGAGGTCGGCGCGATGCACCTCATCTCGGCCCTGCACTGAGACCGCCATCGGCACCGCGCCGGGCGCGCTCACGCGCAGGTAGACGGATGCACCGGCGGGCAGGCCCTGCGGCAAGGGAATGGCGAGGGCACGCGAGGAATACCGCAGATCCATGTCATCGCCATAGATGGCGTGTCGCGTTGGGGTCGCGGCGCCCGGCGTCCAGGCTTCCACCCGGGTCATGTACGGGCCATCGAGCAGCAGCAGGGGTTCGGATTGGGTATCCACGCGGGCACTCGTGCGTACCCGCCACCAACGCGGCTGGTGGGAGACCTCCTGGACCACGGCGACGGGGCGGACCTGGAACTGGCCATCCAGTTGTCCGGAGAGAACCTGCGCTGGCTCCGCCGGCGTCGGCAGGCGCGCCACTTCCAGCGCCCCGGCTCGCAGCGACGCGCACGCCGTCAAGGCCGCCAGCAGCAGCCAGCCGCGCCATCGCGTGGCACCCTTGGGATCCCCCTTCCCCATCCGGCCATGCTAGCGCACTGGCCGCCCTGTCGCCGCTGCCCGCGGCGACGATCAGCTTGCGCCGACCCCCGAGACCCGAGCGACCGCATCGTGCGCATGCAAGCTCTCTAGATGCGACACGGTGGCATCGAAACTCAGTACGCGTGGATCTTGCGAAAGGGCTGCGGCCACGCGGCGAGCGGCGTCCTCGCAGAACATCAGGTTGGCCGCATTGAGTTCCGCGAAGGCCTGTTCGTCTTCGCGCTTGACCGCCGTCTGCACCGGCGTTGCCAGCGCGGCTTCCACCGCATCGATCAACGCGGTCACCGGCAGCACCTCGAAGGCCGGCTTCAGTTCGACCCGGATGTTGGCACGGCTGCGCTGCGCATGCGGGGTTGCGGCCAGGCCGCGCTCGGATGCGAGCCAGTCGTGCACCACCGCGGTGGACAGCGGCCGCGCCGCGGCGAAGTCCGCCGCGAACCGCTCGGCGTTGAGCTGGCGCGACAGGGCGGCCGATGCGGGACAGGTGCTCGAATACTCGACCGCGAAACGCAGCGCCAGGTGCAGGTGGCCGTCGAGGAGCTCGGCTTCGATCACCAGCGGATAGCGCTTCCAGCCGGCGTTGTCGCTGGCCAGTGCCTTGCGCAGCAGCAGGTGGTCGTAGCGGATCGCCAGGCGTGCGCGCGTCGAGGCGCCGCGCTGCGATTCGACGAATAGTTGCAGCACGCGGCGCAGGCCGGCCGGCGTGACCGGCTCGCTGGCCAGCGCCTGCTGCAGTTGCAGGTACAGGCGCGACATGTGGATGCCGCGCGCGGCTGCATCCACCAGGTCGACCGCCACGTCCACGGCCGCCGCGACCTGGATCGTGCTGCCGTCGTCGGACTGGACGCGCAGCGGCAGTGCGATCCCGTCCATGCCGACCCAGTCGAGCGGCCGCGCAAGCGCGACCGCATCGGCGGCGACATCGGGCAGCGGGCGTGGGATTCCTGGGGTCACGGATGCAGGCGGGGGCGAAACGAAGCGCAAATTGTAGCGATCCGCCGCCGGCCTGCCCCGAACCCGCGCGAAACGCTCAGTTGCGCGCGGCGCGCCAGCTGCCCCAGAGGGTGCCCCAGCGCTTGGCCGGCTGCCACGCCGCGCCCGTGGCCGCGGCTTCCAGGCGCCGGCGCACGATCTGGTCACGCAACCGGGCCGGGATCGCCACCGCGGGCCCGCCGGACCAGCGGGCGCGCAGCGCGGCCGCGGAGCTGGCACCTCCGGCATCGACCGCGGCGCCCGCCAGCATCGCCATCACCGCACCCGTGGCTGAGGAAGAGGCATCGAACAGGACGGCCTCGATCCCGGCGCAGCCCTCCCCCAGGGGTTCGAGCACGGCCAGCGCAGCGGCCGGGTCGCGCGGGAGTTCCCGGTAGCGCAGCGCGGGCATCGCGTCGGCCATCGCGCCCCAGGGAGCCGGTCGGGGCCGGAGCACGCTGCCCAACGGATGGCGCTGCGCGCCCTTCGCCCAGCCGCGCAGCTCCTCCTGCCACCAGGCCAGCTTCGCCAGCCCAGGCGCCGGATCGCTGCCGCCCCAGGCGGCGTCGGCGAATTCCTGCAGCAGGGCGAACCAGGCCGCCGCGACGTCCCGCTGCGCCACCGGCGCGAATACTTCCGCGATGGCCCACTCCGGCCAGCGCGCCCGCCACTTCGCGGCGAAGTCCTCGAAGCCGCTGCGATCGCTCATCGCGGCCAGCGATCGGCCCGGTGCAGATCGATGGGGGTTTCAGCAATGAGGTCGCCGCCCCATTCCGCCGGCACCTCGTGCGGCAGTCGGTAGCCCCATAGCGCCACCACCGAGCGCATGCCCGCGGCACGCGCCGCGGCGATGTCGCGCTCGTCGTCGCCCACGTAGACGCAGTCTTCGACTTCCACATCCAGGACCGCGGCGGCATGGGTCAGGGGCAGCGGGTGCGGCTTGCGCTGCGCCAGGGTGTCGCCGCCGATCAGGATCGCGCAGCGCTCCTGCCAGCCCAGCATCGGCAGCAACTGCCTGGCCAGGTACTCGGGCTTGTTGGTCACGATGCCCCACCGCGCGCCGTCGTCCTCGATCGCACGCAGCAGCTCGTCGACCCCATCGAACGGCGCGCCGCTGCGTCCCAGCTCCAGTTCGTACGCATCGAGGAATTCCCGGATCGTCTCCGGCGGCACCTCGCCGCCGAGTTCGGGGAAGGCCGCCGCGCTCATCGCACGCGCACCCCTCGACACATGCGGGCGCAATTCCTCCAGCGGCATCGGACCGCGGCCGCGTGTTGCGCGCATGCGATTGACCGTGGCCGCCATGTCCGGCGCGCTGTCGAGCAGGGTGCCGTCGAGGTCGAACAGGGCGAGCCTCGGGAAGCGGGCAGTGGGCGCTGCGCGAACGCTCACGTCAGGCTTCGGGCTTGCGCGCGCAGGCGAGGTAGTTGACATCCGTACGCGCGACCACGCGTGCGCTGTTGCGCCAGGGTTCGTACATCAGGCCACTGACGTCCTCGAGTTCCAGCCCGGCCTCGCGCAGCCATTTGGCCAGCTCGGAGGGCTTGATGAAGTCGCGGTACTGGTGGGTGCCCCTGGGCAGGATCCGGGCCACGTATTCGGCGCCGACGATGGCGAGCGCGAACGCCGCCGGGGTGCGGTTGAGCGTGGACACCACCAGCCGTCCACCCGGCCTGAGCAGGGCCGCGCAGCCGGCCAGGATCGCGCCCGGATCGGGCACGTGCTCGAGCATCTCCATGCAGGTGACCGCATCGAAGCTCGCCGGCGCTTCGGCGGCCAGCGCCTCGGCCGACTGCAGGCGGTAGTCGACCTCGACCCCGGACTCGAGCCGGTGCAGCTTCGCCACCTTGATCAGGTCGGGCGCCAGATCGATGGCCGTGACCTGCGCACCGGATTTCGCCAGCGCCTCGCTCAGCAGGCCGGCCCCGCAGCCGACGTCGAGCACCCGCGCATCCTGCAGGTCGATGCGGCCGGCGACATAGCCCAGCCGCGCCGGGTTGAGCGCATGCAGCGCCTTCTGCGGTCCGTTCTCGTCCCACCAGCGCTGCGCCAGATCATTGAACTTGTCGAGTTCGCTCTGGCGGAAGTTGTCGTTTGGGGATGGCGTTGCGTCGCTCATACCGACCATTCTCGCAGACCCGGGCACGGGCTCATCCCGGCAGGTCAATCGCGCCGATCCGCTCGCGCCACTGCCGCGCGTTGGCGATGATGCCGACCTCGTCCATGTCGACCAGCTGCCGGTCGCGCAGCTTGCGCCGCCCTGCGATCCACACATCGCTGACCTGATGGCGCCCGGTCGCATAGACCAGCTGCGACACGACGTGATGCAACGGCTGGGTTTCCAGCGCGGCCAGGTCGACGCAGACCAGATCGGCCTGCTTGCCCGGCTGGATCGAGCCGATCAGGTGGTCGAAACCGATCGCCTTCGCTCCACCCAGGGTCGCGGCGCGCAGCGCGCTGAACGCATCGAAGCCGGCGGCATCCTGTGCGACCGCCTTGGCCAGGATCGCCGCGGTGCGCATCTCGCCCATCATGTCCAGGTCGTTGTTGCTGGCAGCGCCGTCGGTGCCGATGGCTAGCGTCACGCCCGCCCGCTGCAGTGCGCAGGCCGGGCAGAAGCCGGACGCCAGCTTGAGATTGGATTCGGGGCAGTGCACCACGCTCACGCCGCGCTCGGCGCACAGCGCGATTTCCGCCTCGGTGAGCTGGGTCATGTGCACCGCGATCAGGCGGTCGTTGAGCAGGCCGAGCCGGTCCATGCGCGCGATCGGGCGCTGGCCGTGCTCCTCGATCGATTGCTGCACTTCCTGCGCGGTCTCGTGCAGGTGCAGGTGGACCGGCACATCCAGCTGGTCGGCGAGCATGCGCACGCGTTCGAAGTTGGCATCGTCCACGGTGTAGGGCGCGTGCGGTGCGAACGCGGTGGCGACCAGCGGATCTCCGCGCCACTGGTCGTGCACTTCGCCGGCGCGGTCGAAGTATTCGTCGTCGCTCTTGGCCCAGGCGCTGGGGAAATCGATCACCGGCAGGCCGACGCGCGCCCGGAAGCCATGGCGCTTGTAGGTGGCCGCCTGCACGTCCGGGAAGAAGTAGTTTTCGTTGCAGCAGGTGGTGCCCCCGCGCAGCATCTCGGCGATGGCCAGGGTTACGCCGTCGGCCACGTAGTCCGGACCCATGACCGCGGCCTCGATCGGCCAGATGTGCTGCTGCAGCCAGGCCTTGAGCGGCATGTCGTCGGCGATGCCGCGCAGCAGAGTCATGGGATTGTGGGCATGCGCGTTGACCAGGCCCGGCATCAGCGCGGCGTCCGGTCGCGAAACGATTTCCGCCGCGTCGAAGCGCGCCCGTGCCTCTGCGACCGGCAACACCGCGAGCACCACGCTGCCCTGCACCACCACGGCGTGGTCGGTGAGGACCACGGCATGCGGTTCGACCGGGACAACGAAGCCCGCTTCGATCAGCAGGTCGCAGGGCTCTGGGGTGGCATGATCCGTCATTCTGCTTCTTGCTCGTCATTCCCGCGAAGGCGCGAATCCGGTGTCCTTAAGGCATCCACGACGACGCGCAAACATCAATGTGGTTGGATCCCCGCCTGCGCGGGGATGACTGATTCATCACTCGCCCGCGATGCGGGCGCTATGAATCAGTCACTTCACCCGGCTGACGTATTCGCCGCTGCGGGTGTCGACCTTGATCATCTCGTCCTGGCCCACGAACAGCGGGACGCGCACCACCGCTCCGGTCTCGAGCGTCGCCGGCTTGCCGCCGCCGCCGGAGGTGTCGCCGCGCACGCCAGGGTCGGTTTCGGTGATCTTGAGTTCGACGAAATTCGGAGGCTGCACCGCGATCGGCACGCCGTTCCACAGCGTCACCACGCATTCCTCCTCGCCCTTGAGCCACTTCTCGGCGCCGCCCATGCCGGCCTTGTCGGCCTGGACCTGTTCGAAGGTTTCCGGGTTCATGAAGTGCCAGTACTCGCCGTCGCCGTAGAGGTACTGCATGTCGGTATCGACCACGTCGGCCACTTCGAGGTTGTCGGTCGCCTTCATGGTCAGTTCGACGACGCGCCCATTCTTGATGTTGCGGTACTTGATGCGGGTGAAGGCCTGGCCCTTGCCCGGCTTGACGTATTCGGTCTCGGTGATGATGCACGGCTCGTTGTTGACCAGGATCTTCTGTCCGGTCTTGACGTCGTTCATGCCCAGGCTGGCCATGGGTGCTCCTGCTGAAGGCCGCGCGCGGGCGGCTAGAATGGGAAGGTTCTGGAATTCCGGCGCGGCCGGCACAACTCAAGCCCGACATGATACCTGCTGCCCCCATCCGGCTGCAGCCGGAGGACACGGTTGCGCCCCTTGCGCAAGCCGCTTCCCGCTGGCAGCAGCACTGGCGCGAAGCCGTTCGCGACCCGCGCGAGCTGCTCGCGATGCTGGGGCTGGAAGCCCTGGCCCCGCGCATTTCGGACCAGGCTGCGGCGCACTTCCCGCTGCGGGTGCCGCGCGGATTTGTGGCGCGCATGCGTCATGGCGATCCGCACGACCCGCTGCTGCGGCAGGTACTGCCGCTCGACGACGAAGAGCGGATCGTGCCCGGTTTCGACCTGGATGCGGTGGGCGACATGGCCGCCAGGGCCGGCGACGGACTGATCCGCAAGTACAACGGGCGCGCACTGCTGATCGCCACCGGCAGCTGCGCGATCCACTGCCGCTACTGTTTCCGCCGCCACTTTCCCTACGCCGCGGAAACCGCCGCGCGCGACGGCTGGCAGAACGCGATCGCGGCGCTGCGCGCTGACCCCGGCGTGGACGAGGTGATCCTGTCGGGAGGGGATCCGCTCGCGCTTGCCACGTCCAAGCTCGCCCAGCTGACCGATGCGCTGCAGCGCATTGCCCATCTGAAACGGCTACGCGTGCACACGCGGCTGCCGATCGTGCTGCCCGAGCGCGTGGACGCCGAGCTGGTCGCCTGGCTGCGCGCCCTGCCCTGGCCGGTGACCGTGGTCGTGCATGCCAACCATGCCAACGAGTGGACCGCCGAGGTGGACGCGGCGATGGCCAGCCTGCGCAGCGCGGGCGTGCTGGTGCTGAACCAGGCCGTGCTGCTTCGCGGCGTCAACGACTCCGTGGACGCGCTGGCCGCGCTCAGCGAACGCGGCCATGCCGCCGGCGTGCTCCCCTACTATCTGCATCAGCTCGACCGCGTCGCCGGGTCAGCGCATTTCGAGGTGGACGACACCACCGCGCGCGCCCTGCACGCGGCGCTCGCAGCCAGGCTGTCAGGCTACCTGGTGCCCAGACTGGTGCGCGAGGTGGCAGGCGATCCCGGCAAGCGTCCGCTCTGAGCCGATACCGCTGCCCGCCATTGGACGCGCACCAAGGCCTCGTGGCATAACGCAATCTTCACCGGACCGCAGCCCCGCATGCAGAGCAGTGCCGAATCCGCGCTTCGATTGCTGATCGTCGACGACAACGTCGAGGACGCCGAGGCCATCGTCAGTGCCCTGCGCAACAACGGCGTGGCGGTGCGTCCGCTGCGGCCGACGGATCCGGACGAGCTGGCCACGATGCTGGCCGAACAGGCCGTGGACCTGGTTCTGGCCTCCGACAGCGCAACCAGTATCCCGTTGGCCGAAGTGATGCGTGCAGTGGCGTCCAGCGACAAGGACATCCCGATCGTCGGGTTGATGGACGAAGTCGACGCGCCGCGCGCGGCCCAGGTCTACAACTCGGGGGCCCGCCGCGTGGGGCTGCGCAGCGAACCCGCCCAGCTGCTGCGCAGCATCCGGCTGGAGTGGGAAGACCTGGAAACCCGTCGCGCGCTGCGCAGGCTGGACGCGCAGGTGCGCGAGACCGAGCGCCGCTGCGATGCGCTGATCGAGTCTTCGCGCGATCCCATCGCCTACGTGCACGAAGGCATGCATATCCGCGCCAACCCGGCCTACCTGGAGATGTTCGGCTTCGACAGCTTCGCCGACGTCGAGGGCATGTCGCTGCTGGACCTGGTGGCCTCGCAGCACGTGGAAGGCTTCAAGCGCCTGCTCAAATCGCTCAGCCGCGGCGAGCCGCCGCCGGCCCGCTACGAACTCGAGGCGCGCGACGCCCAAGGCGAACCGTTCCCGGCGACGATGGAATTCACCCCGGCGATGTACGAGGGCGAGCCCTGCCTGCAGGTGGTCTTCCGCCGCCAGGAACTGGACCCGGAACTCGCGCGCGAGGTCGAGGAGCTGCGCCAGCGCGACCAGGTCACCGGGCTGCTCAACCGCCCGACCTTCCTGCGCTCGCTCGAGGACGCGGTGTCCGACGCCGCGCAGAACCGGGGCACCCACGGCCTGCTGCTGGTCGAGCCGGACCACTACCAGAGGCTGCTGCAGGACATCGGCCTGGATTCGGCCGATGCCATCGTCACGGCGCTGGCGCAACGCCTGCGGACCGTGCTCGACGCGCATCCCGACACACTTGCCGCCCGCTTCGGCGAGCACACCCTGGCCATCCTGCTGCGCGGTTCCGATCATGTCGCGACCAGCGCCCTGGCCGAACGGCTGCGCGAAGCGTTCGGCAACGTCATCACGATCGGTGGGCACAGCAGCGCCATCAGCGTGAGCATCGGCGGCGTGCAGATCGGCGAGCGCATCGCCAGCGTCACCCAGGTGCTGGCCAAGGCCCATCAGGGCCTGCAATCCGCGCTCGGCGTGGGCGGAAACCGCTACGAGATCTTCGATCCCAGCGCCACCGACCGGGCCGAGGACGAGCGCATCCAGGCCTGGGTCGAACGCCTCCATCAGGCGCTGGCCGACGACGAATTCCTCCTGCATTACCAGCCGGTGATCAGCCTGCGGGGCGAGCCCGATCCCATGTACGAGGCCCGGATCCGGCTGCGGTCCGCCGATGGCGAAACCATCGCCCCGGGCACCTTCCTGCCGCTGGCTGAAGAGCACGGCCTGATGGCGCAGATCGACCGT
This sequence comes from Lysobacter sp. M2-1, assembly GCF_022662495.1. Taxonomy (GTDB): domain Bacteria; phylum Pseudomonadota; class Gammaproteobacteria; order Xanthomonadales; family Xanthomonadaceae; genus JAKPBU01. Next base: position 15,372 of record NZ_JAKPBU010000005.1, on the reverse strand, counting down.
TGGGTGGTGGGCCGCGCCGTGGCCGAACTGGGTGCATGCGAACGTTCCGGAAAACCGGTGACGCTGATGGTCAAGATCAGCCAGGCTTCACTCGCCGACGACGCCCTGATCGTGCACCTGGGCAAGGCCCTGTCGACGCATGGCGTACCCGGCCATCGGCTGGTGCTCACCGTATCGGAGGCCAAGGTCTTTACCCAGTTGCGCGCCGCCCAGGCGTTCAGCGCGGCCGTGGGTGCACTGGGCTGCCGCGTGGGACTGGAGGAATTCGGTGCCGGCCTGGACTCCTCGCAGCTGCTCGTGCACCTGAGCCCGGCCTTCGTCAGGCTCGACCGCAGCTTCACCCTGGACCTGCCGAAGAATCCGGGCAACCAGCAGCGGGTCCAGGAAATCGGCGAACGCTGCCGCGAGGCGGGCATCCGCAGCGTCGCCGAGGAAGTCCAGGACGCGGCCAGCATGTCGATCCTGTTCAACGCCGGAATCGACTACGTGCAGGGCGATTTCCTGGCGCCGGCCGGGCCGGCAATGAATTACGACTTCGAATGAGGCTGCGCTCCGCCCGTTGATCCGGACACAGATGAAGCCGGGCCCGCCTGCGGCGGGCCCAGCTTACGCAGGTATCAAGGTCGCCGTGCGGCGATCAGGCCACCACGCCCTGGCGCACATCGTGCATGTCGGGCGTGGCGTTGCGCAGCGCGGCGATGCGCTCTTCCAGCGGCGGGTGGCTCATCAACAGGCGCTTCAGACCAGTGCCGACGCCTCCGCTGATGCCGAACGCGGCGACCTGCTTGGGCAGGGTGCTCTCGCCATAGGTCTGGGCCAGGCGTTCGAGCGCGGCGATCATCTTCGGCTTGCCGGCCAGCGCGGCCCCGCCGGCGTCGGCGCGGAACTCGCGATGGCGCGAGAACCACATCGCGATCATCGAGGCAAACAGCCCGAACACCATGTCCAGGACGAACACGATGGCGTAATAGCCCAGGCCCGGGCCGTCGCGGCCGCCGCTCAGATAGCCGTCGATCACCCGCCCGACCACGCGTGCAAGCACGATCACGAAGGTGTTCAGCACGCCCTGCAGCAGGGCCATGGTCACCATGTCGCCGTTCGCCACGTGGCTCACCTCGTGGCCGAGCACGGCCTCGGCCTCGTCGCGGTCCATCGCCCGCAACAGGCCGGTCGACACCGCCACCAGCGCCTTGTTGCGGTTGGCACCGGTGGCGAAGGCGTTGATCTCCGGCGCATCGTAGATGGCCACTTCGGGCATGCCGATCCCGGCGGCCTGGGCCTGGCGTTGCACGGTGGACAGCAGCCACTGCTCCGCCTCGTTGCGCGGGGTCTCGATGACGTGGGCGCCGGTCGCGCGCTTGGCCATCCACTTGGATATGAACAGCGAGAAGAAGGCGCCGCCGAAGCCGAACAGGGCCGCGAAGATCAGCAGGCCGCCGAATTGCTGCGGGTTCACGCCGAGAATCGACATGACGACGCTGACCAGGGCCAGGACCGCCAGATTGGTGAGCAGGAACAAACCGACACGCTTGAACATGGACGATTCCATAACCGCGCACCACGCGCGGACCAGACATTAGTGTGGCAACCCGCGGTTAAATTCAAGCGATGAATACCGACCCTGCCCCTTACCGCGGACGCTTCGCGCCCTCGCCCACCGGGCCGCTGCACTTCGGCTCGCTGCTGGCCGCGTTCGGCAGCTGGCTGCTTGCGCGCCAGGCCGGCGGCGAATGGCTGGTGCGGATCGAAGACCTCGACCCACCCCGCGAGATCGCCGGGGCGGCCGCGCAACAGCTTCGCGCCTTGACCGGATTCGGCCTCGTGCCCGATGGCCCAGTCGTCCGGCAGAGCGCGCGGCACGGGCTCTATCGCACCGCGCTGGACCGGCTGCTGGCTTCCGGCCATGCGTTCGAATGCCATTGCAGCCGCGCCGATCTCGTCGGCGAAGGCGGCATCCACCGCGCATGCGTCGCCGGAGCGCAGCGCTCCGATCCGGCGATCCGCCTGCGGATCGGCGACGGCACCCGGGTGGGCTTCGACGATCTGGTCCAGGGTCGGTTCTCGCAGGACGTCGGGCGCCAGGCCGGCGATGTCATCCTGCGCCGCAGCGACGGCCTGTGGGCCTACCAGCTGGCGGTGGTGGTGGACGATGCCGACCAGGGCGTCACCGATGTGGTGCGCGGTGGCGACCTGCTCGACTCCACCCCACGCCAGATCCATCTTCAGCGGCTGCTGGGCCTGCCCACGCCGCGCTATGCGCACCTGCCGCTGGTGCTGGACGAGGACGGGCGCAAGCTGTCCAAGTCGGCGGCGGCGCTGCCGGTCGATCCAGGCGACCCGTTGCCCGCTCTGCGTACTGCCTGGCGTGCGCTTGGCCAGCCGTCTGCAAAGGTGGCGGACGCGGGCAGCATCGACGCGCTGCTGCGCGCTGCGGTTGAACGCTTCGAGCCGGCCCGCATTCCCCGGCATGCGATCCCGCTCGCCGCGCTGCACAACGCCGATGTCATCTCCGGTGTCTAGAATCGCCCGATATTCCGGAGGGAACGACATGACTTCTCGCATCGCACTGGTCACCGGCGGCACCGGCGGCATCGGCACCGCCATCGTCAAGAAGCTCGCCGACCAGGGCCACCGCGTCGCGACCAATTACCGCAACGAAGAGAAGGGTCGCGCCTGGCAGGGGCATATGAAGGAAGCCGGCTACGACGTGGCGATCGCGAAGGGCGATGTGTCCACGCCGGAGGAGGCCGAGGCGATGGTCCGCGAGGTCGAACGACAGCTGGGACCGGTCGACATCCTGATCAACAACGCAGGCATCACCCGCGACAGCACCTTCCACAAGATGACCGCGCAGCAGTGGCAGGAGGTCATCAACACCAACCTCAACTCGGTGTTCAACGTGACCCGGCCGGTCATCGAGGGCATGCGCGAACGCAAATGGGGCCGGATCATCCAGATCAGTTCGATCAACGGCCAGAAGGGCCAGTACGGCCAGGCCAACTATGCCGCCGCCAAGGCCGGCATGCACGGCTTCACCATCTCCCTGGCCCAGGAGAACGCGAAGTTCGGCATCACCGTCAATACGGTGTCCCCGGGCTACATCGGCACCGACATGGTGATGGCCGTGCCCGAGGCGGTGCGCGAGAAGATCGTGGCCCAGATCCCGACCGGAAGGCTGGGTACGCCCGAGGAAATCGCATACGCGGTGTCTTTCTTCATCCCGGACGAGGCCAGCTGGATCACCGGCGCCAACCTGTCGGCGAACGGCGGCCAGTACATGGGCTGGTAGGGGCCGCCACGCGGCCGGACCGTCGCCGGCAGTGGCGCCATTCAGCGATTACGGGACGGGGCCCCTGTTGCAAGCGGTGCTGCACTGCGCCATGCTGCGCCCCAGCATCGCTAGAGTCTTTGCTCCATGACTGCGACCCGCGTGATCAAGAAATATCCGAACCGTCGGCTCTACGACACCGAGATCTCCAGCTACATCACCATCGAGGACGTGCGCCAGCTGATCGTCGATGGCGAGGAGTTCGAGGTGCGCGACGCGAAGACCGGCGAGGACCTCACCCGCCAGGTATTGCTGCAGATCATTTCCGAGCACGAAGGCGACGGCCAGCCGATGCTGTCGACCCAGCTGCTCAGCCAGATCATCCGTTTCTACGGCGACTCGCTGCAGGGGTTCATGGGCAGCTACCTGGAACGCAGCATGCAGATGTTCCTGGATCAGCAGGACCAGTTCCGCCGACAGATGGGCGGCGTGCTCGGCCAGTCGCCCTGGACCATGATGAACCAGCTCACCGAGCGCAACCTGGAACTGTGGAAGGAATTCCAGCAGAACCTGATCGGCGGCATGGGCCGCCCGGTAGCGCCCGGCAAGCCCGGCGCGACCAAGCCCGAAACCAAGTAATACCGCCCCATTGGACGTCGCCTTCTTTCAGGCGCGCGCTGCTGCGCGCGTAATCCGCATACAGGGGAACAACGCATGACCAAGCGCGTGGCCGTCGTGACTGGCGGCATCGGCGGCCTGGGCACGGACATCTGCATCGCGCTGGCACGCGCCGGCCGCCGAGTGGTGGCCGCCGACCTGGGCAGTCGCGAAGAGCGCATCGCCGACTTCCACGCCGCGGTCGATGGCCACGACATCCATTTCGAAGCCGTCGACGTATCCGACTTCGAGGCCTGCGCAGCGCTGGTACGCAAGGTCGAAGGCGAACACGGCAGCCTGGACATCCTGGTCAACGCGGCCGGCATCACCCGCGACACCACCCTGCGCAAGATGGACCGGGTGCAATGGGATGCGGTCATGAACGTCAACTTGGACAGCGTGTTCCACATGTGCCGGCACGCGGTCGAAGGAATGATGGACCGCAGCTTTGGGCGGATCGTGAACATCAGCTCGGTCAACGGCCAGACCGGCCAGTTCGGTCAGACCAACTACTCCGCGGCCAAGGCCGGCATGCACGGCTTCAGCATGGCCCTGGCACGCGAGGTCGCACGCAAAGGCGTGACCGTCAACTCGGTTTCTCCAGGCTATTGCGAAACCGCACTGGTGATGGCGATGCCCGAGGAAATCCGCCGGGGCATCGTGGAGAAGGTGCCGGTCGGCAGGCTCGGGAAGCCTTCGGAAATCGCGCGCACGGTGGAGTTTCTCACCGCGGACGATGCCGGCTTCATTACCGGTGCGAACGTGCCAGTCAACGGCGGGTTGTTCATGAGTTTCTGACGCCGCGCGTGTCGCTCGAACGCGGCGTTCAAGATTCATCGAGGCAGCGACTCCCATTTCCGTCATCCCCGCGCAGGCGAAGACCCAAGGACGTTACCTTTGGGTTCCGTAGGCTCCGAATAAGCATCCTTAGAAGCAGGGCTTTCGCCTGCGGCGACTTACTTTCTTTGCTGGTGCAAAGAAAGTAAGCAAAGAAAGCACCTCAGTGGATCCAGATCGCTCAAGGGATGTGGATGGCGAAGCAATTTTCGGACTCGCCATCCCTGGCTCGATCCGAAAACGGCGGCCATCCATGGCCGCCGCCCCTTCGGGGTTTCCGGGTGCTGGCAGCTACTGCGGGACCAGGAAAGTCAAAGGCATGGACCGTCGGCGCCAGACCGCGCCCGCACCTGACTGCCTGGACCTTTAGCCTTTGATCTTCTCGAGGCTTCGCGTGCGATCCGCATCCGGACACCCGGAGGGCGGCCGGCATGGATGCCGGCCGTTTTCGGAGCGGACATGGATGTCCGCTGCGAAAATGGCGACGACACCGCACATCCCATGAGCGGGTTTGACGTCACGAGGAAGGTGCTTTCTTTTGGTTACTTTTCTTTGCACCAGCAAAGAAAAGTAACTCGCCGGCAGGCGAAAGCTCTGCTCCCAAAGGGCAGCCGGTTTTGGCCTTAACAGGAACGCACCACCAGCGCCCCCCGTCCGCGCGGGACGCGTTAGATCCATTGGTGCTCGACTTACCAACCAAAGTCGCAGCAAACAGACCCGTCAGACTACTGACTGGCACCCGCACAGAACTTCGCCCGATACTCCATCGCCCGCGGCATCAGCGATTGCAGATGCTCGATGCGCGTGCCCGCGCTCGGATGAGTGGAGGCGAATTCGGGCGGATTCTGCCCGCCGCTCATCTGGCTCATGCGTTCCCACAGCGGGATCGCTTCCTGCGGGTTGTAGCAGGCCGCCGCCGCCAGCATCAGGCCCAGTTCGTCTGCCTGCGATTCCTGGCTGCGCGCGTACGGCAGCGCGCTGCCGTAGCCGTAGGCCGACATCACCGCCTGCATCGTGCCCGCGTCCATGCCGCTGGCCATGCCCGCCATCTGTCCGAGTTGTTCCAGCTTGCCGCGGGTCATGCGCTGGGCGCCGTGGCGCATCAGCGCGTGCGAGATCTCGTGGCCCATGACCACCGCCATGGCGTCGGCATTCTGGGCGATCGGTACCAGGCCGGTGTACACCGCCATCTTTCCGCCGGGCAGGCAGAACGCGTTGGCCTGCTCCGAATTGAGCACGGCCACGTCCCACTCGAACGTCTGCTCGATGCCGGAAGGTTCCTGTCCGTGCTCCGCGGCGACGGCGTCGGTCACCTGCGGCACCTTGGCGATCAGGCGCTGCGCGACTTCGCGGATCTGGCGGGCGATCTGCGAATTCGGGTCGACCGGCTGCTCGGTCTGGAGAATTTCCTCGAACGCCTGCAGGCCGAGCGCCTTTTCATCCTCGGGCGTGATGTTCCTGTCGATCACCACCTGCTCGCCGGTCAGCGGATCGGTGCTGCGATTCGAGAACCAGTAATAGGCCGCATAACCGGCGAACAGCACCAGGATCAGCAGTCGCGGGTTGAAGCCGCGGCGCCGTGGCGTGCCTTGGCGGCCGAAAGGATCTTGTCGCATCTGCGCTTTCTCCCCGCTGGCATGGGTGGTCCGGCAGCAATGCTCGCATGACCCCTTGTGTAGGGACCGCTCACAAATCCCGCACGACCCTGAAGCCGATCTGGGCGTTGGTGACGTCCCGCTCCAGCGGTGCACGCCAGACCGAGCGCAGCTGGCTCGGCGCACTGGCCCAGGAGCCGCCGCGGATCACCCGGGTCCTGCAGCCCGGATTGAACCAGGCCTTGCCATCCTTGGGCGCGCGCCGGTAACCGTCGTGCCAGCAATCGGCGACCCATTCGCTCACGTTGCCGGCCATGTCGTACAGGCCGAACGCGTTGGCGCGAAAGCTGCCGACCGGCGCAGGTCCCCAATACCCGTCGCCGTAGCCGGCAAAGGCGTTGGCCCAGGTGCGCCCGGCCGGCGAGCGGTCGCGGCTGCCGGTGAAGTTGCCCGCACGCGACGGGGGAACGGCGGCGTTGCCCCACGGATAGCGGCCGGTGTTGCCGGCGCGCAGTGCGTATTCGAACTCGGCCTCGCTGGGCAGGCGATAGTTGCGCCCGGTCTGCTGCGACAACCATTTGACGTAACCATCGGCATCGCCGGCGCTGACGTGCAGCACCGGCAGATCGTCTGCCGCCACGCCCCCCAGGTAGTCCGAGCCGATGCCCACCAGGCTGCGACGCACGAAGTTGCCGCTGCGTTCGTCGTAGGGCATCGAATACCCGCGCCGTGCCGCGCGCGTGCGCGCGCCGGTCGCGGCCAGGTAGCGTTTGAACTCGCCGACCGTCACTTCGTGCCGCGACATCGCGAAACCGCGATCGAACCGCAGGTAGCGCGCCGGCTTTTCGTAATCCTGCGCGTCGATCGCGTCGGCTTCGGCACCCATGCGGAATGCGCCGTGCGGCACCACGATCATCTGCGGGCCGCGACCACCGTTTTGCAGCGCATCGGTGAAGACCTGGCCCGGCCGGAACAGCCCATAGTGCGTCGCCAGGTCGATCCGCGTGCGTAGTTCGGTCGCTGCGGGGTCGCCCGGCTCTGCAATGCGCAGCAGCTCGGCCAGCTGGTCGCGCGCCTTGCGCACGCCGTTGTATTCGGGCAGCACCCTTAGCCCCGCGTCGCGTAGTTGCGCGATACGCGCGCGCCGCACGGCCTCCACACGCTCGCGCGCGTCGGCGATGGTCCCGCTGCCGGGGCGCACGCGCGCCGCGAGCTCGATCCAGCGTGCGGCCGCCTGGAATTCGCCGCGTTCCGCCGCCAGTTCGGCATTGCGGATCAACCCGCTCTCCACCGCTGCCACGCCCTGCAGCGCCCGCGGTTGATCCGGCTGCAGGCGCAGCGCTTCGCGGAATCCGGCGAGGGCACCGCCTCCCTGCGCGCCATAGCGCCCGTCACGCAGGTCGGCTTCCGCCGCCGCGTTCAGCGCCCACAGCCGGTCGGCCAGGTCGACCCGTTCCAGATAACTGCGTACCTCCGCATCCTCCGCGGCGACCGTGCGCGCGACCGCAGCCAGGGCATGCGCCTGACGCAGGGCCGCGTCGTCTTCGCCCGCCAGCGCAAGCTGCTCGTCGCCCCGACGCAGCAGGGCCGTCAACGCGCGGTCGAGTCCGCGACGCGCGCTCGCGTCGTCCGGCGCAAGGCGCAAAATCGCCAGGTACAGCGGAATGGCCGCGTCCGCATCCTCGTGCAGCCTGCCCTCGCCCAGCGCCGCGTCCGCGCGCCGACGGGCATCGCCGATGCCTTCGGCGGCGAGCTCGACCGGTGGGATGCGCCAGGTCAGCGCGTCCGCCAGCTGGTCGTCGCCGCTGATGGTGACGCTGGCGCGGCCTTCCCCGGTTTGCCCGTCGGTCGGCGCCGGCCGGCCGGGTGCCGCCGCATCCTGACTTGCGCCGCACGCCGCCAGCAACAAGACCAGCAATGCCGTGAGGCCGGCGCGCCATCGCGGACCCCGTGTCTGGCCGTCGGGAAGCAAAGCGTGTCCGGTCATGAGCACCGGCACGGTAGGCTATGGGCCCGGATGCGGCAACTTCCCGTCCTTTCTCGAACGACTTCGTGTACCACTGGATCGAAACACCCGCCGACCTTGCCGCCCGCCTTGCGCGCGGAAGCTCCCTGACCCGCATCGGCCTGGATACCGAATTCGTCCGCGAACGCACCTACTGGCCCAAGCTCGCCCTGGTGCAGATCGCGCTGCGCGATGCCGATGGTGTGCTGGACGTGCTCCTGGTCGATCCGCTGGCACCGGGGATGACCCAGGCCTTGACGGCGCTGCTGGTCGAGCCCGGCATCCTCAAGATCATGCACAGCGCCAGCGAAGACCTAGTGGCGCTGAAGCACGCCTGCGGCGTGGTGCCACAACCTCTGTTCGATACCCAGATCGCGGCCGCACTGGCCGGGATCGGCGCCGGTGTCGGTTACCAGAAACTGGTGGAGCAGGTCGAGGGTGTGGTCCTGGCCAAGGGCGAGACCCGCTCGGACTGGCTGCGCCGCCCGCTGTCGCCTTCGCAGCTCGAATACGCAGCCGACGACGTGCGGCATCTGCATGCCATGCACGATGCCCTGGACACGCAGCTGCAGGCCCTGGGCCGCAGCGATTGGCTGGCGCAGGATTGCGCACGCATGGTCGCCAACGCCGAACGCGATGAGCTGGAGCGCTGGCCGCATCTGCCCCTGCGGGCGGCCCAGTACCTCGACACGGCCGGCCAGCACCGCTTGCTGCGATTGCTGCGCTGGCGCGATGCCCATGCCAGGGACAGCGACCGGCCGCGCAGCTGGATCCTGGACAACGAACTGGCGGTGGCGCTCGCACGCACGCCGCCGGCCGATCCGGCGGCCCTGCAGGCGCGGCTCGAAGCCGAACCCAAGGCGCCGCGCAAGCTGGGCGCACCGCTGTGGCAGGCGCTGACCACGCCGCTGCCCGACGAGCACGACGCACCGCCGATCCGCGGCGAGGACCGCGACAAGCAGGCGATGCGCAAGCTGCAGGATGCCGTCGCTGCGCTGAGCGCCGAACTCGGCCTGCCCGACGGCGTACTCGCCTCGCGCCGCTGGCTCGAGCCCTTGCTCGACGGCGAGTGGCCCGCGGGGCTCGCGGGCTGGCGCCGCGCACTGCTGGAACCGCGGCTGGCCGCGCTGCTGCCGTCTGGCCGCACCGCATCCACGTCCGTATAATGCGCAACCTCGTGGGGCGGTAGCTCAGCTGGGAGAGCGTCGCGTTCGCAATGCGAAGGTCGGGAGTTCGATCCTCCTCCGCTCCACCACGTTCCCGGAGACATGCACCAAGCGGCGCATGTCTCCGGATGGATCTCCCGACGACGGCGCCGCAAGGCGCCGTTTTCGTTTGTCGCCGCCGCAGCGTCGGAAACGTGATGGCGCCGGTGAAATCCGTCGCGGCCGTATGCCGTTAGTTTGTTGACCCACCTCGTGGCGCGCGTCAAGAATCGGGACTGGCCTGTGGTACGGCGTCCCTCGCGCGATCCGTCCCCTGCCTGGTTGCATTCCAAGCGCGCGAGTTCTGTGGGGAGATCGGCAGATGGATAGACGTCAATTCCTGGCGCTGGGCGGGATCGGGTTCGGCGGCCTGCTCGTTCCATCGGCCTTCACCCGCGCGATCGCGGCAGAGGAGCTCGAGTCCTCGCTCGATGTGGCGATGAAGAAATCGCTTGCCGATGCGGCCCTGGGTGCGGCCCGCGACTCGGGTGCCAGCTATTGCGACGTGCGCATCGGCCGTTATCTGCGCCAGTTCGTGATCACGCGCGAGGACAAGGTGCAGAACGTGGTCAACACCGAATCCACCGGTGTGGGCGTACGCGTCATCGCCGACGGCGCCTGGGGCTTCGCCGCCACCAATGCGCTGACCGCCGACGGCGTAGCCAATGCGGCGCGCCAGGCCGCGGCCATCGCCAAGGCCAATGCCAAGATCCAGTCCGCGCCGGTGCAGTTCGCCAAGGCACCGGGCTACGGCGAGGTGAGCTGGAAGACGCCGATCGTCAAGAACGCGATGGCGGTGCCGATCAAGGACAAGGTGGACCTGCTGCTGGGCGTCAACGCCGCGGCGATCAAGGCCGGCGCCAACTTCGTCAATTCCACCCTGTTCCTGGTCAACGAGCAGAAGTATTTCGCGTCGACCGACGGTTCCTACATCGACCAGGATGTGCACCGGATCTGGGCGCCGCTGGAGGTCACCGCGATCGACCAGGCCAGCGGCAAGTTCCGCACCCGCGACGGCCTGTCGGCGCCGATGGGCATGGGCTACGAGTACCTGGACGGCACGGCCGCCGGCAAGACCACCCTCCCCAATGGCGTGGTCGTGTACGGCATGTCCTACGACATGGAGGAAGACGCCGTCGCCGCTGCCAAACACGCGCAGGCCAAGCTCAAGGCGCCATCGGTGAAGCCCGGCAAGTACGACCTGGTGCTCGACCCCTCGCACACCTGGCTGACCATCCACGAATCGGTCGGCCACCCGCTCGAGCTCGACCGCGTGCTCGGCTACGAGGCCAACTACGCCGGCACCAGCTTCGCCACCCTGGACAAGCGCCGCGACAAGTTCCGCTATGGCAGCGACGAGGTCACGATCTTCGCCGACAAGACCCAGAAGGGCAGCCTGGGCGGGGTCGGCTACGACGACGAGGGCGTCAAGACCAAGCGCTGGGACCTGATCCGCGACGGCATCCTGGTCGATTACCAGACCATCCGCGACCAGGCCCACATCCTCGGCAAAACCGAATCCGACGGCTGCTGCTATGCCGACTCCTGGAGCAGCGTGCAGTTCCAGCGCATGGCCAACGTGTCGCTGGCTCCGGGCAAGCAGAAGCTGTCCGTCGCCGACCTGATCAAGGACGTCGAGAACGGCATCTACATCATCGGCGACGGCTCGTTCTCGATCGACCAGCAGCGCTACAACGCCCAGTTCGGCGGCCAGCTGTTCTACGAGATCAAGGACGGCAAGATCACCCAGCAGATCGAGGACGTGGCCTACCAGATCCGTACGCCGGAATTCTGGAACGCGTGCGCAGCCGTGTGTGACGAGAGCGACTACCGCATGGGCGGTTCGTTCTTCGACGGCAAGGGACAGCCCGGCCAGGTGTCGGCGGTTTCGCACGGATCGAGCACCGCGCGCTTCAACGGCATCAACGTGATCAACACCGCGCGCTCGCTCGGCTGATGCGCAGACGCGACTTCATCGTCGGCTCGGGCGTCGGCATCGGCTCCCTGCTGCTGCCGCCGTTCTCGCGCGCGGTGGCGGCCGAAGCGCTGGTCTCGCAGCTCGACGCAGGCCTCAAGAAGCGTTTGGCCGATACCGCCCTGTCGGCGGCGAAGTCCGGTGGCGCGACCTACGGCGACGTGCGCATCGGCCGTTACCTGCGCCAGTTCATCAACACCCGCGAGGACAAGGTCGAGAACATCGTCAACACCGAGTCAACCGGCATCGGCGTGCGGGTGTTGGCGGATGGCGCCTGGGGCTTCGCCGCAACCAACACGCTGACCGAGGACGCCGTAGCCGGCGCCGCGCGGCAGGCGCTGGCCATCGCCAAGGCCAATGCCCGCACCGGCGGCGCGCCGGTGCAGCTCGCGCCGGCCAAGGGCGTGGGCGAAGTGCGCTGGGCCACGCCGATCCGCCGCAATCCGATGGATGTGCCGGTCAAGGACAAGGTCGATCTGCTGCTGTCGGTCAACGCCGCCGCCATGCAGGCCGGCGCCAGCTTCATCGCTTCGAACCTGTTCCAGGTGAACGAGCAAAAGTACTTCGCCTCGACCGACGGCTCCTACGTCGACCAGGACATCTACCGCATCTGGGCGCCGTTCACCGCGACCGCGGTCGACAAGGCCAGCGGCAAGTTCCGGACCCGCGACGGCCTGTCCTCGCCGATGGGGATGGGCTACGAATTCCTCGAAGCCAGGCCGGAACACCGGGTCGAGCTGCCCAGCGGCGTGGTCGTCTATTCGCAGTCCTACGACATCGTCGCCGACGCCGTGGCCGCGGCGCGCGACGCCCAGGCCAAGCTCAAGGCGCCTTCGGTCAAGCCCGGCAAGTACGACCTGGTGCTCGATCCGAGTCACCTGTTCCTGACCATCCACGAATCGGTTGGCCACCCGCTGGAGCTCGACCGCGTGCTCGGCTACGAGGCCAACTACGCCGGCACCAGCTTCGCCACGCTCGACAAGTGGCGCGGCAAGGATTTCCGCTATGGCAGCGACCAGGTCACCATCGTCGCCGATCGTACCCAGCCGCACTCGCTCGGCGCGGTCGGCTTCGACGACGAGGGCGTGCCTGCGCAGCGCTGGGACCTGATCCGCGATGGCATCCTGGTGAACTATCAGGCCACGCGCGACCAGGCGCACATCATCGGCCTGGATGCGTCGCAAGGCTGCTCCTACGCCGATTCCTGGAGCAGCGTGCAGTTCCAGCGCATGCCCAACGTGTCGCTGGAAGCGGGCAAGCAGGCGCTCACGCCCGCGCAGATGGTGGCCGACGTCGAGGACGGCATCTATATCGTCGGCCGCGGCTCGTACTCGATCGACCAGCAGCGCTACAACGCCCAGTTCGGCGGGCAGCTGTTCCACGAGATTAAGGCCGGCAAGGTCACGCGCATGATCGAGGACGTGGCCTACCAGATCCGCACGCCCGAGTTCTGGAACGCCTGCAAGTCGGTCTGCGACCGTAGCGACTACCGCCTGGGCGGCTCGTTCTTCGACGGCAAGGGCCAGCCCTCGCAGGTGTCGGCGGTTTCCCACGGCGCCAGCACCGCACGCTTCACCGGCATCAACGTCATCAACACCGCACGCAGCCTCGGCTGACTTCCGGCCTCTATTCTCTGGAGAATTCGCAATGGGTATGTTCACCGAAGAGCGCGCCAAGGCCATCCTGGACAAGGTGGTCGCGCTGTCGAAGGCCGACGAATGCACCGCGCAGCTGACCGGCAGCACTGCGGGCAACATCCGCTTCGCGCTCAACAACGTGTCCACCAGCGGCATCGTCGACGACACCGAACTTGCGGTGCAGGTCGCTTTCGGCAAGCGTGTCGGCACGGCGACGATCAATGAGTTCGACGACGCCGCGCTCGAACGCGTTGTGCGTCGCGCCGAGGACCTGGCGCGGCTGGCCCCGGAGAACCCGGAGTTCATGCCGGCCATCGGCAAACAGACCTACAAGCCGACCGACACCTTCAGCGCGGCCACCGCCGCGATCACGCCCGAATTCCGCGCCAGGATTGCGGCCGATTCCATCGCCGCCGCCAAGAAGGACAATCTGATCGCCGCCGGCTTCCTGCAGGATGCGCAGAGCTTCACCGCGTTCGCCAACAGCAACGGCAATTTCGGCTACCAGACCTCCACCAGCGCCGATTACACCTGCACCGTGCGCACCGAGGACGGCAGCGGATCGGGCTGGGTCGGGCGCAACGTCACCGACATCGGCAAGTTCGACGCCGGCGACGCGATCGCCATCGCCACCCGCAAGGCGCGCGAGTCCTCGAACGCCAGGGCACTGGAACCCGGCAAGTACACCGTGATCCTGGAGCCGCATGCGGCCGCGGGCCTGGTCTCGTTCATGATGTTCTTCTTCGACGCGCGCCAGGCCGACGAAGGCCGCAGCTTCCTGTCGAAGAAAGGCGGCGGCAACAAGCTCGGCGAGCAGGTATACGACCCTCGCGTGAGCCTGTGGGCCGATCCGTGGGACGCGGACGTGCCGGTGGAGCCGTGGGACGACGAGGGCCTGCCGCGCACGCGCATGCCGATCATCGACAAGGGCAAGGTCGCGGCGCTGAACTACTCGCGCTACTGGGCCAAGAAGCAGGGCAAGCCCGAGACCGCGACGCCCGGCAACCTGATCATGTCCGGCGGCACCAAGTCGACGGCCGACCTGGTGCGCGAGACCGACAAGGGCATCCTGGTCACCCGCACCTGGTACATCCGCATGGTCGACCCGCAGACGGTGCTGCTCACCGGCCTGACCCGCGACGGCACGTTCTACATCGAGAACGGCGAGATCAAGTACCCGCTGAAGAATTTCCGCTTCAACGAATCGCCGGTGATCATGCTCAACAACGTCGAGGAATTCGGCAAGCCGATCCGGGTCAGCGGCGACGAATCCAACTTCGCCATGATGATCCCGCCGATGAAGCTGCGCGATTTCACCTTCACCTCGCTGTCGGACGCGGTGTGACCCATGCCGGCGCGCCGCAGCGGATGACGCGCCGCCACCCTCCCGTGCTGGGCGGCGGGAGGGCGGATCCGACATGAACCGCCGCGACGCGCTGCGCCTGATCGCGGGCGCCGCGGCAGCGGCCGCGTTGCCGGCCGTACACGCGGCGCAGTACGACTTCTGGTTCACCCGGCTGCGCTACGACTCGGGCGACTGGGACGTGGACCAGCGCATGCCCTCGAACCTGATCACCTCGCTGATCGACTACACCAGCCTGCGCGTGGATCCGGACGAGCGCGTTGTCGCGCTGGCCGACCCGAAGATGCTGCAGGCGCCGTTCTGCTACCTGGCCGGGCACAAGCTGGTGGAATTCAACCCGGCCGAGCGCCGCAACTTCGAGCGCTACGTGCGCAACGGCGGTTTCGTGTTCGTCGACGACTGCAACCACGACATCGACGGTCTGTTCGCGAAGTCGTTCGAGGCGCAGATGGCGTCGATCTTCGGACCGAAGGCGTTGCGCAAGCTGCCTAACGACCACGCCATCTACCGAAGTTTCTTCACCTTCAAGGACGGCCCGCCCGCGACCACGTTCGAACTCAACGGCTGGGGCGACGATCTGGTGCACGACTACCTCAAGGGCATCGAGATCGACGGGCGCCTGGGCGTGCTCTACAGCAACAAGGACTATGGCTGCGAATGGGACTACGACTGGCGCAACCGGCGTTTCCTGGCCGAGGACAACACCAAGCTGGCGGTGAACATCGTGATCTACGCGCTCACCGCCTGACCACTGTAGGAGCGGGGGGGGGGGGGGGGGGGGGGCGGGCCCCCGGCGGGGGGGGCCCCGAGGGGGGGGGGCCCAACACCAA
>NZ_JAKPBU010000004.1 GCF_022662495.1 Lysobacter sp. M2-1 | reverse complement strand
ACTTCGTTATATCCGCGCACACCGCCTGACCACTGTAGGAGCGCCTCTTAGGCGCGACCGCGTTGCCCCATCCTGCGATCGCGCCTAAGCGGCGCTCCTACAACAACAATGACCGATGGAATGCCGATGAACACCCCCACCGAAGCCGACATCCAGCGCGAACTCGCGCAGCTGGCCACGCTGCGCGATGCGATCGCGACCGCGATCGTGGGCCAGCAGGATGTCGTGGAGCAGCTGCTGATCGCACTGCTGGCCGGCGGCCACTGCCTGCTCGAAGGCGTCCCGGGCCTGGGCAAGACCCTGCTGGTGCGCTCGCTGGGACAGGCGCTGGACCTGCAGTTCCGGCGCGTCCAGTTCACCCCGGACCTGATGCCCAGCGACATCCTCGGCACCGAAATCCTGGAAGAGGATCACGGCACCGGCCATCGCATGTTCAAGTTCCAGCGCGGCCCGGTGTTCACCAACCTGCTGCTGGCCGACGAGCTCAACCGCACCCCGCCCAAGACCCAGGCGGCGCTGCTGGAAGCGATGCAGGAACGCACGGTGAGCTATGCCGGCGTGACCCATGCCCTGCCCGCGCCATTCTTCGTGCTCGCCACCCAGAACCCGCTGGAACAGTCCGGCACCTATCCGCTGCCCGAAGCGCAGCTCGACCGCTTCCTGCTGCACGTCAAGGTCGACTATCCCGATGAGGCGGAAGAACGCACCATCATCGAACAGACCACCGGTCGCCCGCAGCCCGAGGTGCCACGGGTCATGCACGGCGAAGCCATCCTCGGCCTGCAGGCGCGGGTGCGCGAAGTACACCTGGGCGACGAGCTGCTGACCTGGATCACGCGCCTGGTGCGCGCGACTCGTCCGCATCCACCGGGATCGGCAGACGCGGGCGTGCCCGAGGTCAACCAATGGGTGCGCTGGGGCGCAGGCCCGCGTGCCGGACAGTCGCTGGTGCTCGCGGCCAAGGCGCGGGCCCTGCTGCACGGGCGCCTGGCCGCGACCCGCGAGGACGTGATCGCGCTTGCCGCACCGGTGATGCGACACCGCTTGTTGCTGTCGTTCGTGGCCGAAGCCGAGCGCCGGACTGCGGACGACGTGGTCGCCGCGCTGCTGCGCGCGATGCCGCCACCGGCAGCCTGACATGCGAGGCATGCGACACCGATGTGGGAGCGGCCTCGGCCGCGACTGCCCTTGACGCCAGTCATGGCTACTCAAGAATCGAGCAAGCTCGCCCCCACCGACCTGATCCCGGCGGACGTGCGCGCGCGGCTGAAAGACCTGCAGCTATCGGCGCGCCGCGCCAGCGGCGCACAGGGCTTCGGCCTGCACCGCAGCCCGAGCCGCGGCGCGGGCCTGGAATTCGCGCAGTACCGCGCATACGAACCCGGCGACGAGCTGCGCCAGATCGACTGGAAACTGTATGCGCGCTCCGATCGGTTCTTCGTGCGCGAAGCCGAACGCGACAGCCCGCTCGACGTCTGGTTGCTGATCGACACCAGCGCCTCGATGTCGCAGGCCGACGAATCGCGGCCGCATTGGTCGCGGCTGGAGGCCGCGAAGGCGCTGGCCGCCTGCTGCATCGAACTGGCGCTGCGCCAGGGCGATCGCTTCGGCCTGGCCGCGATCAGCGGCGCCGGGCTGCAGGTCACGCCGCTGGGCAGCGGCCCGCGCCAGCGCGACCGCTGCCTGCTCGCGCTGCAGGCGCTGAGGGCGTCGGGCGCGTGGCCGGACGAAGCTCAGCTGCGTCCGCTCTGGGAAGCGATCCGCGCGCGCAGCCTGGTGCTGTCACTGGGCGATACGTTCGATGAAGCCACGCCGCAGCTGCTGGAGCGCTTCGCCGCCGCGCGCCGCGAGGTGCTGGCGATCCAGATCCTGACCGTGGGCGAGCGCGATTTCCCGTTCCACGGCGGACACCGCTTCCGCGACCCGGAAACCGGCGAGGACGTCCTTAGCGACGGCGATCGGGTACGCGCCGATTTCCTCGAGCGCTTCGGCGCGGCGCAGCGAGCCCTGGTCTCGCGTCTGACGGCCGCGGGCATCCGCCATGCCCGCTACGTGCTGGACGAACCGCTCGACGCGCCTTTGCGGCAGCTGTTTCTCGCACGGCCGGGCGGCTGAGTGCGTGATGGATCGCGTCCGGTGAACGTCTTCGAATGAGCATGCTCCTGCTGCTGCCGATCGGCCTGACCGCGCTGGCCGCGCTGCTGCTGCCGCTGCTGGTGCACCTGGCGCGCCGCAGCGAGCAACGGGTGGTGCCGTTCGCCGCGCTGCGCTGGCTGAAGGCGCTGCCGCAGCCGCGCCGCAGGCATCGCTTCGAGGAATTGCTGCTGATGCTGGTCCGCCTGCTGCTGCTGGCCGCGCTGGCGCTGCTGCTGGCACAGCCGGTGCTGTTCGGGCGACCCGATCGCCGACCGCGCGTCGCGGTGGCGCCCGGGGTGGACATCGCCGCGGCACGCGCGCAACCCATCGGGGGCGACGCGCGTTGGCTGTGGATTGCCCCCGGGTTTCCGCAGCTGGAACCGGAGAAACCGGTCGACAAGACTGCGGCGGCAACCAGTTCCGCGGAGCCAGCACCATTCGCCAGCCTGCTGCGCGAACTCGATGCACAGCTTCCGGCAAGCACGCCGCTGACCGTGCTCGTTCCCGCCGTGCTCGACGGTGCGGACGCGCAGCGTCCGCTGCTGAGTCGCCGGGTCGACTGGCGCATCGTCTCGGCACCAGCGAATGACGATGCCAATTCTCCAGCCCGTAGCCGCATCGCGCCGTTCGCATTGCAGGTGCGCCATGCGCCAGATCGCATCGCGTCGCTGCGCTACCTGCGTGCGGCGGGCATGGCCTGGACGCGCGCCGACCAGCCCGCAGCCGATCGCGCACCGCGACTCGACGCGGCGATGTCGATCGCGCCTGCGGACCAGCCGCTCAACGCGGGCGCGCGGGCGCTCGTATGGCTCGTCCCCGGGCCTGCACCTGATGCAATCCGGGACTGGGTTGCAAGCGGCGGCCAGGTCCTGCTCGACCATGATGCGCAGTGGCCGGACTTTCCACGCGATGCGCCCATCGTCTGGCGCGATGACCAGGGCGCACTGGCGCGCGCGATCGGCTTTGGAAAAGGACGCGCGCTGAAGCTGGAACGCCCGCTGCTGCCGGCGGCGATGCCCGGATTGCTGGACGCCGATTTTCCGCTGCAACTGCGCGATCTGTTCGCGCAAGCACCTGCGCAACCTGCGCGGGTCGAAGCGTCCGGATACGCGCCGCGCACCGGAGTCGATCCCTGGCCGGAACGCCCACGCCCGCTCGCGCCATGGCTGGTCTGGCTTGTCGCCGGGCTGTTCCTGCTCGAGCGCCTGCTCGCCAGCGGCAGGCGCCGGAGCGAGGCCGCATGAGGTCCGATGCCATCCTGCGGCAGGCGCACCAGCGCGCGCGCCGTCACGCGCTATTCGGCATCGCGCTGGCGGCGCTGCCTTGGGTCGCGGTGGCCGGCGCATTGATCTGGCGAACGGGCGCGACACTCGCCTGGCTTGGGCTCGTGGCCGTGTTGTTGGTGTCGACGCTCCATGCCTGGCGCCGCATGCGCGCGATGGATGCGCGCTGGCTCGCCCGCACCCTGGATGCACGCCGACCGGACATGGAGGACAGCGCAGCCTTGCTGCTCGGACTGCAGCCGGCGAGCGGTGCCTTGCCGGCGCTGCAACGCGTGCGCCTGCAGACGCGCATCGAACGGGGACCCGCGCCCGAGCTGCGCATTCCATGGGACGCTCGCGCGCTTGCGGTCTCCGCCCTGCTCGCCACCATCGCGCTGTCGGCAGTCCTGTTGTGGCCCCGATCGGAGCCGGGCACCACGACCCCTGGGGCACAGCGTGCGGACGCCGCGTCGTCCAGCGGCGCACCGCCGCGCCTGATCGCGCGGCAGCTGGAAATTCACCCGCCCGGATACACGGGCCTGCCCGTGCGTCGCATCGATGCGCTTTCGGCACGGGTACCGGTCGGCACCGAGCTGCGCTGGACGCTGCGCTTCGCGCCGGAGCCGGCCCAGGCCGCGCTTGTCTTCCTGGACGGACAACGGCTGCCGCTGCGGCGCGACAACGATGGCGCCTGGCGCGCGCGCCGCCGCGTCGAGCGCGGCCTGCTGTACACCGTCGAGCCTGCGCAACCGGGCCGCGACGGCCAGCCGCAGATGCACCGCATCGACGCCATCGCCGATCGCGCGCCGCGCGTGCGCGTGCTGCAGCCGGCAAGCACCCTCAGCACGGTGCAGACCGGCCAGCGCAACTGGACGGTCGCGTTCGAAGCCGAAGACGATTACGGACTCGCGGCCACGGCGCGCCTGCGCGTGATCCGCACCGAGGGCAGCGGCGAGAACATCACCTCGAAGGAGCAGGCGCTGACGTTGCGCGGTACCGGCACCGGCAAGCGCCGGCGCTACGGGCATACCTTCGCGCTGGGCGCGCTCGGGCTGGTACCGGGCGACGACCTGATCGTGCAGCTGGTGGTGTCCGACCTGCAGGCGCCCAGGCCGCATGAGGTGGCCAGCCCGAGCCTGATCCTGCGCTGGCCGCCCGAAGTCCAGGAGCAGGCCGCCGGACTGGACGGGATGATGAAGAAGGTGATGCCGGCCTACTTCCGCAGCCAGCGCCAGATCATCATCGACGCCGAAGCACTGCTGAAAGAAAAACCGCGCATCACCGCGGACGAGTACCTGCAGCGTTCCGACACCATCGGCGTGGACCAGCGCCTGCTGCGCCTGCGCTACGGGCAGTTCCTGGGCGAGGAAAGCGAAGGCGCGCCGCAGCTGCCCACCAGCGACGCACCCGCCGAAGAATCCGGACACGAGTCCGACCTGCCGACCAATGACCCGGCCGCGCCGACCACTCACGATGCTCCGGAACCGGCAGCGGCAGCCGAGGGTGAGGACACCCACGCGCCCGGCGACGGCCACGATCACGATGACGGCGCACCGGCGCAGCGACAGGCCGGCTTCGGCGAGGAACAGCAGGTGCTCGAACGTTTCGGCCACACCCACGACATACCCGAAGCTGCGACCTTGCTGGACCCGAAGACGCGCGAACTGCTGCGCGCCGCGCTCGACGAGATGTGGCAGTCGGAGGTCAACCTGCGACAGGCCAAGCCCGAAGCCGCCCTGCCCTACGCCTACCGCGCGCTCGACTTCATCAAGCGCGTGCAGCAGTCCGAACGCATCTACCTGGCGAAGGTGGGCGTGGACCTGCCGCCGATCGACCCCGGCCGGCGCCTGAGTGGGGAGCGCGCGGGTCTCGCAGATCGCACGGACCCGATGCGCGCGGCGACGGCGCCGGATCCCACCATCGCCAACGCATGGCGCGCGCTTGCGCCCGCCGCGGACGGCGCCGCAGCGCGCGTCGACCTCGACGCACTGGCGCGCTGGATGGCGAGCCGCGAGGTCCAAGGCGGCGATCCGTTGGCGATCGCGGCGGCGATCCAGTCCCTGCGGCGCGACCCGGCATGCGCGGCCTGCCGGGACCGGCTGCGCGCGCAGCTCTGGCCGCTGCTGGCCCGCCCGCCCGCCGCCCCGGCGCCGCGCGAACGCGCCGGGCGGATCGGTGATGCCTACCTGGACGCGCTCGGTCGCGAGGCGCGTCCATGAGCCTGCCGGTGATGATCGCGTCGCTGCTTGCGCTGGCGGTGATCCTGGCGACGCTGCGCATGCTGCTGCGCTGGCGCGCCGCCGACGCGACGGTGCGTCCCCAGGCCTGGCGCGCGGCCTTCCTGCTGGGCGGACAGGCCGCCAGCGCAGCCCTGCTGTACTTCACCCTGTTCCCACCCGCAGCACCGGCACCTGCCGGCGCGCTGACCGTGCTGACCGCGGACGCCGGCAAGACCCCATCCGTCTCCACGCCGGGCCGGGTGATCGCACTTCCCGAAGCGGGAACGGTTCCCACACGCTGGCGGGGTGCGGAACGGGTGCCGGACCTGAGCACCGCGCTGCGGCGCTACCCGGCCACGCGCACGATCCACGTGGTCGGCGCCGGCCTGGTGGAGCGCGACCGAGAGGCCCTGCAAGGCCGCGCGCTGCGGTTCCATCCCGCCCCGCTGCCCGCCGGGCTGGTCGAGCTGGAACGGCCGGGCGCCGTCGCCGCCGGGCGCGGCTTCGCGGTGCGCGGTCGCACGAACGCATTGCCGGGTGGACGCGCGGAGTTGCTGGATCCGGCGGGGCGACGGCTGGATTGGGCCGTCCTGGACGATGCCGGCGGATTCGAATTGCACGGCAGCACGCGCAGCGCCGGACTGGCGAGCTACACCTTGCGCCTGCGCGACGGGCGCGGGCGGATCGCCGAGCGCGTCGCCATCGCCGTGCAGATCCTGCCTGCCCGGCGCCTGCGGATGCTGGTGCTGGCCGGGGCGCCGAACGCGGAACTTAAATTCCTGCGCCGCTGGGCGATGGACGCGGGCATGGCGCTGGAGACGCGGATCGACCTGGGCGCGGGCCTGCAGATCGCCAGCCGTGCGCCCGCGCTTGCCCCTAGTTCCCTCGACAAGCTCGATCTGCTGGTCGTCGACGAACGCAGCTGGCGATCGCTGGGCGCCGGCCAGCGCGGCACGGTCCTGGCGGCGGTCGATCGCGGCCTTGGCCTGCTCCTGCGCCTGTCCGCCGCCGCCGGTCCGGGCGAACACCCGACGCTGCGCGCGCTCGGCTTCGCCACGTCCGGGGTGCCGCGGCGCGAAGTCCGCCTGGGCGCGGGATTCGCGCGGGCGGGCGACGCCGTGGATGCGCTGCCGACGATCATGCGCAGCCCGCTACAGGTGTCGGCCGGGGATGCCGTGGTGGCGCTCGCCGATGCGGCGGGCACACCGCTGTCGGTCTGGCGCGCACGCGGCCGCGGGCGGATCGGCATCGCCGCGTTCGACGACAGCTACCAGCTTGCGCTGGGCGGGCGCACGGACGCGCACGGTGAGCTCTGGAGCCGGCTGGCGAGCGTGCTCGCGCGCGCCGCGCAGGGCGAACCCGCGCCGACGATCACCGTCGCGCCGCCTGGTGAACGCAGCGTGGCCTGCGGCCTGCGCAGCGGGGCGCTGGTGGCTACGCCGGACCAGCGGAGCGTGCGGCTGCAGGTCGATCCGCGCACTGGCCCCGCGGCCCCGGATCAAGTCCGGGGCAGGCTCTGCGCCGGTTTCTGGGCCGATACGCCCGGTTGGCAGCGGCTCAACCAGCAGGGACAGGACACGCCATTCTTCATCCCGGCCGCCGGCGAGGCCCCCGCGCTGCGCGCAGCTGCCACACGCGACGCGACCCGGCTGCTGGCCGGCGCACCGGACGCCTCCGGCGGGGCGGACACCTCGCTGATCACCGGGCCGCGCTGGCCCTGGTTCATGGGCTGGCTGGTGCTGACCGGCCTGTTGTGGTGGCTCGAACGCTCCCGCCACGGGCTGCGGGCCATGGCCGCCGGCGAACCCGGCTCCTGAGGCAGTGCGGACAGTGTCCTGCGATAATTGCGCCCCTTGGCCCCGTAGCTCAGCTGGATAGAGCGGTCCCCTCCTAAGGGACAGGTCGTACGTTCGAATCGTATCGGGGCCGCCATAGAAGCAGGAACGAGTGGACAGGAGTGGGGAACGGGTGGGTCGCCACCCTTGCCTCGCCTGTCCACTCGTTCCTCGTTTCTCTCTACTCGTTTCTCGTTCCTGGAGTCCCCCATGTCTCATCCCGTCCTCACCGCCCTCGGCCTGGGCGCGACCGAATCCGGCACCTACCTGGGCAACGGCGAATGGTCGAAGACCAGCGACGCTGGCGTGCTCGAACCGGTCAACCCCACCGACGGCAGCGTGCTCGCCCGGGTGCAGGCGTCCTCGCAGGCCGATTACGACCTCATCGTCGAGCGTGCCCAGGCTGCCTTCAAGGTCTGGCGCACAACCCCGGCGCCGCGCCGCGGCGAGGCGATCCGGCTGTGCGCCGACGCACTGCGCGCGCACAAGGACGCGCTCGGTTCCCTGGTCGCGCTGGAGATGGGCAAGAGCAAGCCCGAGGGCGATGGCGAGGTGCAGGAGATGATCGACATCGGCGAGTTCGCGGTCGGCCTGTCGCGCCAGCTCTACGGCCTGACCATGCATTCCGAGCGCCCCGGCCACCGCATGTACGAGCAATGGCAGCCGCTGGGCCTGGTCGGGATCATCAGCGCGTTCAACTTCCCGGTCGCGGTCTGGGCCTGGAACAGCTTCGTGGCAGCGGTGTGCGGCGACATTTCGATCTGGAAGCCGTCGCCGAAGACGCCGCTGTCGGCGATCGCATCGATGAAGATCTGCAACGAAGCCCTGCGCAAGGGTGGCTTCCCCGACCTGTTCTACCTGTTCAACGACGCCGGCTCGGAACTGGCGTCCGCCTTCGTCGACGACAGGCGCATTGCCCTGGTCAGCTTTACCGGTTCGACCAAGGTGGGTCGCGCGGTCGGCGAACGCGTGGCGCGCCGCATGGGCCGCAGCCTGCTGGAACTGGGCGGCAACAACGCGATCATCGTCGACGCCACCGCCGACCTGAAACTGGCGATCCCCGCGATCGTGTTCGGCGCGGTCGGCACCGCCGGCCAGCGTTGCACCACCACCCGGCGGCTGTTCGTGCACGAAAGCATCTACGAGGATGTCCTGGGCAAGCTCAAGACCGCCTACGCCCAGGTCGAATCGAGGATCGGCGATCCCACCGACCCGGCCAACCTGATGGGCCCGCTCAACAGCCGCGACGCGGTAGACGCATTCCTCGACGCCGTCGAAAAGGCCAAGGCAGCCGGCGGCACGATCGAGAGCGGTGGCGCCGCGCTGTCCGATCGCAAAGGCAATTTCGTGCTGCCGACCCTGGTCACCGGCCTTTCCAACGACGCCGAGATCGTGCAGCACGAGACCTTCGCGCCGATCCTGTACGTGATGAAGTTCGACACCCTGGACGAAGCGATCGAACTGCAGAACGCGGTGCCGCAGGGCCTGTCCTCGGCGATCTTCACCACCAACCTCAAGGCGGCCGAGGCATTCCTGGCTGCGTCGGGTTCGGACTGCGGCATCGCCAATGTCAACATCGGCACCTCCGGCGCCGAGATCGGCGGGGCGTTCGGTGGCGAGAAGGAAACCGGCGGCGGCCGCGAATCCGGATCGGACGCATGGAAGGCGTATATGCGCCGGCAGACCAACACCATCAACTATTCCGACGCGCTGCCGCTGGCGCAGGGAATCAAGTTCGACCTCTGACGCCAGCGATGGCGGTGGGAGCGAGTCCGCTCGCGAATGCCTCAGCCGAGGCTGGAACTGGCACGAAGCAATCGCGGCCAAGGCCGCTCCCACGGGTTGGCCGTCGGGATCGCAGCAGCAAATGGCGTCCTTCGACGAGCGGAACTCCGCCCTGCCGCCTGTTTCGGGCAATAATGTGAAGGCCGTCCCCCCGCCCGGCTGCGACGACACATCCGATGTATTCCCTGGCACGTCCCTTCCTGTTCGGCCTCGATGCGGAGCGTGCGCACGCGATCGGGCTGTCGTCGCTGGAGGCCGCCTATCGCCTGGGATTGACCCCGTTGCTGGCGCGCAGGCCGCAGGCCTTCCCGACCCGCGCGTTCGGCCTGAACTTTCCCAACCCGGTCGGGCTAGCGGCGGGCCTGGACAAGAACGGCGCGCATGTCGATGCGCTGCTCGGTCTCGGTTTCGGCTTCATCGAGGTCGGAACGGTCACGCCGCGTCCGCAGGAGGGCAATCCAAAGCCGCGCATGTTCCGGTTGCCGCAGCACCAGGCGATCATCAACCGGCTCGGCTTCAACAACGATGGCGTCGACGCGCTGGTCGAAAACGTGGGCCGCGCGCGCCGCAAGGGCGATGGGCTGCTGGGCATCAATATCGGCAAGAACAAGGACACGCCCAACGAATCGGCCGAACGCGATTACCTGGTGTGCCTGGAGCGGGTCTACCCGCTGGCCGACTACGTGACCATCAACATCTCCTCGCCCAATACCGCCGGCCTGCGCGAACTGCAGGAGGAACAGGCCCTGCGCCGCCTGGTCGGCACCCTGCGCGAAGCGCAGGAACGCCTGGGCGCGCAGCACGGCAAGCGCGTCCCGATGCTGGTCAAGGTCTCGCCTGATCTTTCCGACGACGATATCGACGCATGCGCGCGCGTGCTGGGCGACCTGCAGGTCGACGGCGTGATCGCCACCAACACCACGGTGTCCCGGATCTCGGTCCAGGACCATCCGCTCTCCGCCGAGACCGGCGGCCTGTCTGGCGCACCGCTGATGGACAAGTCCACCGCGGTACTGCGCATGCTGCGTACGCGCCTTCCCGAAGCGATTCCGCTGATCGGCGTGGGCGGCATCCTCGGCGGCCCGGACGCGGCGAAGAAGATGGCGGCGGGCGCGCAGCTGGTGCAGCTCTATACCGGCCTGATCTACCGCGGCCCGCAGATCATCGACGAATGCATCGACGCGGTCCGGCGACGCAAGGAATGGCCCAGCCGCGGCAACATCCCGGTTCTGTAGGCTGGTTTTGTAGGCTGACCGGTGACATGACCGATCCCGTCCGCGGCGTGCGCCGCACCGAGAACGCCGACCTGCGCACGCGCAATACCTTCGGCGTGCGCGTGCATGCGCCGCTGCTGCTGGAAGTCGACGACGCCGACGCCCTGCCCGAGATCTTCGGCCGCGGCTGGGCGGACACCGGATCCATGGTGCTGGGCAGCGGCAGCAACCTGCTGTTCGCCGCGGATCCGCAGCAGACACTGCTCGCGCTCACCGGCCGCCGGGTCGAACTCCTGCACGACCGGGCCGATGTCGCGATCGTCCGCGCCCAGGCCGGTGCCGACTGGCACCCGTTCGTGATGTGGACGCTGGAGCAGGGCCTCTCGGGTCTGCAGAACCTGGCTCTGATTCCCGGCACCGTGGGCGCGGCGCCGATCCAGAACATCGGTGCATATGGCGTGGAAGTCGGTGAATCCGTGCACGCCGTCATCGGTTTCGAACGCGCCAGCCGGCGATTGCTGCGCCTGGACCGCGACGCCTGCCGCTTCGCCTACCGTGACAGCATGTTCAAGCAACAGGCCGATGCGTGGATCGTGACCGCGGTGGAATTCGAACTGCCGCGCAAGCCTGCGCTCAATCTGGACTACGCCGGGCTCGGCGAGGAACTCGCAGCCATGGGCATCGCCAGCCCCACGCCGCGACAGCTGGCCGATGCTGTGATCCGCATCCGCCGCCGCAAGCTGCCCGATCCGGCGCGGATCGGCAACGCCGGCAGTTTCTTCAAGAACCCGATCGTGCCCGTGGCGTTCGCTTCCAAGCTGCAGGCCGCGCATCCGTCGCTGCCGGTGTTTCGCGGCGACCGTGACGACACGCGCAAGCTGTCGGCGGCCTGGCTGATCGACCAGTGCGGCTGGAAGGGCCGGCGCGAAGGCGATGCCGGCATTGCCGACCAGCACGCGCTGGTGCTGGTCAACCATGGAAACGCCAGCGGCGCGGAGCTGCTCGGGCTCGCGCGCAACGTCGCCGCATCGGTGCAATCCCGCTTCGGCGTATCGCTCGAACCCGAACCGCGCATCGTCGGTGCGCAATGGTGAGTCCCCCACCGCGTGGGAGCGCGCTCGCGCGCGAATGCTCCTGATGGCTCCCGCGAAAAGCAATCGCGGCCAAGGCCGCTCCCACGAACCGCCTCGTTGAACAAGAGACACAACGTGCCACCCTCCCCGTCCGCCTCCCACGCCCGCGCGGCGCTGCTGATGCTCGGCAGCACGGTGTTCTTCGGCCTGATGGCGGTGACCATCCGTCTGGCTTCGGAATTGCTCGACACCTACGAAGTCGCATTCTTCCGCAACCTGTTCGGGCTGCTGGCACTGCTGCCGCTGCTGCGCGGCCGGATGCTCGCGTCGCTGCGCACGACCCAGCTGCCGCGCTATTTCCTGCGCAGCGCGATCGGGGTCGCGTCGATGCTGTGCGGCTTCTGGGCGATCGGCAACCTGCCGCTGGCGCAGGCGGTCTCGCTGTCGTATTCCACCCCGCTGTTCGTGACCATCGCCGCGGTCATCTTCCTGCACGAACAGGTGCGCGCCCGCCGCTGGGCGGCCGTGGCGATCGGCTTCATCGGCGTGCTGGTGATCGTGCAACCCGGCAGCACGCAGTTCAGCCTCGGCAGCCTGGTCGCGCTGGCTGCCTCGGTGCTCAGCGCGGTCGTCGCGATCCAGATCAAGCAGCTCTCGCGCATCGACACCGCCGACACGATCGTGCTGTGGACCTATCTGTTCTGGGTGCCGATTTCGCTGCTGCCGGCGCTGGCGGTGTGGGAATGGCCGCAGGGCATGGCCTGGCTCTGGGTGATCGCCACCGGCGTGATGGGCACCGGCGGCCAGCTGCTGTGGACGCGCGCGCTGAAGCTGGGCGATGTCTCCGCGCTCACGCCGATCAGCTTCATGCAGCTGCCGATCGTCGCCTTCGCCGGCTGGCTGTTGTTCGACGAGGCGATCAGCCGCTGGACCGTCCTCGGCGCCGGCATCATCTTCGCCGCCAATGCCTATATCGCGCATCGCGAGGCGCAACTGGCGCGCCGGGCGGCGACCAGCGCGCCGGTGGAGGCGGTCAAACCCGGCGAATGAACGAAGCGCTCGTCCGCGCTCAGCGTTCGCCCCACGGGCGCAGGTGGCCGTAGAACGCCAGCCCGTAACAGCCCACCGCCCACACCAACGCAGCGGTCCAGCCGGCGAGGATGTCGGAGGGGTAATGCACGCCCAGATAGATGCGTGACAGGCCCACCATCGCCACCAGGAACGCCATCGCGCCGAGCGTGGGCCAGCGCCAGCGCGTGTGCCAGGCCAGCAGGACCAGCACCGCCGCCAGGGTCATCGAGCCCATCGCATGGCCGCTGGGAAAACTGAAGCTCGCCTCGGGCGAGATCGATTCCCACAGGCTTGGCCGCTCGCGCGCGAAGAATTGCTTGGTGGCGAGGTTCAACAGCGCCGAGCCGCCGAGCGCCGCGGCGGCGAAGATGCTTTCGCGGAAGCGCCGTCGCCACGCCAGCGCCGCCACCAGCGCGACGTCGAACGGCACCACGCCGTACTGGTAGCCGATCGCCGAGAACAGCAGGAACCAGCGGTCGAATCCCTCCCGCGCCATGGCGCGCGCGAGCTGCAGGATCGGCGCATCGAAGGGAAACGCTTCCGCCTCGCGCACCTCGTCGGCGAGCTCGGCGAAGCCCCACAGCGGCAACAGCAGGCCGGCGAACAACAGCAGCAAGCGTCCGCCGTGGCGCTGCAGGAAGGCCTCGCCGGCCCGGGTTTCCGCCTTTGCGACGGAAACGGTTTTCGCGACGACCTCAGGGGCCCGGTGCGGCGCCGGACCGGAATTTCCGCTCGACATAGTCATCGATCAACGCGACGAATTCGACGGCGATGTTCTCACCGCGCAAGGTGACGCTCTTTTCACCGTCGACGAAGACCGGCGCGGCTGGAGCCTCGCCGGTGCCCGGCAGCGAGATGCCGATGTTGGCATGGCGCGATTCGCCCGGTCCGTTGACCACGCAGCCCATCACCGCCAGGGTGAGGTTCTCCGCGCCCGGGTGGCTGATCTTCCAAAGCGGCATCTTCGCGCGCACGTGTTCCTGCACCACCTTCGCCAGTTCCTGGAAAAACTCCGACGTGGTGCGGCCGCAGCCTGGGCACGCGGTGACCATCGGCGTGAACGCGCGCAGCCCCATGGTCTGCAGCAGCTCCTGCGCCACCACCACCTCGGTCGTGCGCGCCTGCCCAGGTTCGGGCGTCAGCGAAATGCGGATCGTATCGCCGATGCCCTCCTGCAGCAGCACGGCCAGCGCAGCGCTGGAAGCGACGATGCCCTTGCTGCCGATGCCGGCCTCGGTCAGGCCCAGGTGCAGGGCGAAATCCGAACGCGAGGCCAGGTCGCGATAGACCGCGATGAGCTCCTGCACGCCGCTGACCTTGGCGCTGAGCACGATGCGATCGGCGGGAAGCCCCAGTTCGACGGCACGATGCGCCGAGTCCAGCGCCGAGAGGATCAGCGCCTCGCGCATCACCCGACCCGCGTCCCAGGGCTCGGCGCGCGCGTGGTTCTCGTCCATCAGCCGCGCCGCCAGCGCCTGGTCCAGGGAACCCCAGTTGGCGCCGATGCGCACCGGCTTGTCGTAACGGATGGCGAATTCCACCAGCTGCGCGAACTGGGTGTCGCGCTTCTTGCCGAAGCCGACATTGCCCGGATTGATCCGGTACTTGGCCAGCGCCTCGGCGCAGGCCGGCTCGTTCGCCAGCAACTGATGGCCGTTGTAGTGGAAGTCGCCGATCACCGGTACCTCCAGCCCCTGCATGCGCAGGCGCTCGACGATGCGCGGGACCGCGGCGGCGGCTTCCGCGGTATTCACCGTGATCCGCACCAGTTCGGAACCGGCGCGCCACAGCTCGGCGATCTGTTTCGCGGTCGAAGCGACGTCGGCGGTGTCGGTGTTGGTCATCGACTGCACCACCACCGGCGCATCGCCGCCTACCTTGACCCCGCCAACCGAAACCTGGCGCGTCCTGCGCCGCGGCGCGGGGCCGTAGGTCCACTCGGCAAGCGAATGGATCAGGCTGGGCGTGTGCTGCGGGCTTGCGGACATCCGCACATTGTAGGGCGGGCCCGGGCCCGCCTTCGCGGATCGCGGCGATCCCGCATTCGCGTGCGCCTGTTTCCGGCCTGCCTTGGCCTGGCGTCGATTCCACCCTCGCGACGGGGCCGTGCAGGGGTGTCCAGGTTCGAGGCCGGGCGATGGGGGCCTGGGCCCGCCCTACAATCACCCGATGACCGATGCTCCGACCGGGGAAGTGCTGACCCCCAGCCAGCTCAACACCCTGGCCCGCGACCTGCTGGAAGGCGCATTCCCGCTGATCTGGGTCGAGGGCGAACTGGGTAACGTCTCCAAACCCGCATCCGGCCATCTCTACTTCACCCTCAAGGACGAACGCGCGCAGGTGCGCTGCGCCATGTTCAGGCCCAAGAGCACATGGCTGAAGTTCCAGCCGCGCGAGGGCCTAAGGGTGCTCGCGCGCGGCCGCCTGACCCTGTACGAGGCGCGCGGCGACTACCAGCTGGTGCTCGATCACATGGAGGAAGCCGGCGAAGGCGCGCTGCGGCGCGCGTTCGACGCGCTCAAGGCCAGGCTGACCGCCGACGGCGTGTTCGACGATGCACGCAAGCGGCCCTTGCCCGCCTTCCCGCGCCGCATCGGCCTGATCACCTCACCGAGCGGCGCGGTGGTGCGCGATGTGCTGAGCGTGCTGGCGCGGCGTTTCCCGTTGGTCGAGGTCGACGTGTTGCCGGTGCCCGTGCAGGGCGAGACCGCCGCCGCGCAGATCCGCGGCATGCTTTCGCGCGCGATCGCTTCGGAACGCTACGACATACTGCTGCTTGCGCGCGGCGGCGGTTCGCTGGAGGACCTGTGGGCCTTCAACGACGAACAGCTGGCGCGGGCGCTCGCCGCCTCGCCGGTGCCGGTGGTCTCGGCCGTCGGCCACGAAACCGACTTCAGCCTGGCCGATTTCGCCGCCGATCTGCGCGCGCCTACGCCTTCGGTGGCCGCCGAACTGCTGGTGCCGCATCGCGCCGACCTGACCACGCAGCTGCTGGGGCTGCAGCGGCGCATGCATCGCCTGCAGGCGGATCGCCTGCGTCAGCTCGCCCAGCGCGCGGACCGCGCGGTGCTGCGCCTGCAGGCTGCCCGGCCGCAGGCGCGGCTCGCCCTGCTGTGTCGTCGCCAGGACGACGCCGCGCGCCGCCTGCAGGCAGGGGTGCAACGTCGGCTGGACGCCGCGCGTGCGCGGCTGCGGCATGCCGACGCGGTGCTGCGCGCCTGTCACCCCGAACGCCGGCTCGCGCTGCTGCGCCAGCGCCTGATCGCGCTG
Source organism: Lysobacter sp. M2-1 (assembly GCF_022662495.1). Lineage (GTDB taxonomy): Bacteria > Pseudomonadota > Gammaproteobacteria > Xanthomonadales > Xanthomonadaceae > JAKPBU01. The sequence continues at coordinate 52,812 of NZ_JAKPBU010000004.1, read as the reverse complement.
CGCACGCGACCCCAGGCCGCGATCGCCCGTCGCCTGCAAGGCGAGGCACTGGGCCTGCGCAACCTCGCCCGTTCGCTGGAAGCGGTCAGTCCGCTGTCCACCATCGCCCGCGGCTACGCCATCCTCCAGCACCCTGATGGCCGCGTGGTGCGCAAGGTCGGCGAAGCTTCGCCTGGCGACAGGCTCGAAGCACGGCTCCAGGATGGCGTGCTGGGGGTCCGCGTCGAAGGCGAGCTCCTGTAGGAGCGCCGCTTCGGCCCGATCGCATTGGAGTGGGAGCGGCCTTGACCGCGAATGCTTTCGTCTTTCAATCCGTACCCGGAAGAAACAATCGTGGCCAAGACCGCTCCCACGGGTAACTGAGGCGTCGCGCCACAGCGGCGCTCCTGCAGACGCGCTTAACGGCGATGCTGCAAACATGCGTCCACGGAGACTTGCATGCTCAAGAAGACCTACCCGTATTACCTTGCCAACAAGCCATTCCCGGCGAACACCGATCTCGAGGTGCTGGACAAGTACTCCGGCAAGCGCGCCACACGCGTGGCGTTCGCCGACAAGGTGGCAGTACGCAAGGCCATCGTCGCCGCGCACAAGGCGCGCGAGGCGATGGCTGCTTTCACACCCGACGCGCGCCGTGACGTGCTCGAACATTGCGTGCGCCGATTCAGCGAACGCCAGGAGGAGCTGGCGCTGGCCCTGTGCATCGAGGCCGGCAAGCCAATCCGGGATGCGCGCGGCGAAGTCACCCGGCTGATCGATACCTTCCGCATCGCCGCCGGCGAAGCGACGCGCATCGGCGGCGAGGTGATCGAGCTGCAGGTTTCCCCGCGCACCCGTGGCTACCGAGGCATGACCCGGCGGGTCCCCATCGGTGTCTGCGCCTTCATCACTCCGTTCAACTTTCCGCTCAACCTGGTGGCGCACAAGGTCGCGCCGGCGATCGCCGCGGGCTGCCCGTTCGTGCTCAAGCCCGCGGCGAAAACGCCCGTCGGCGCCTTGATCATCGGCGAGGTGCTGGCGGAGACGGGCCTGCCGAAGGGAGCGTTCTCGATCCTGCCGTGCTCCAACGAAGATGCCAGCCTGCTGGTGGAAGACGAGCGCATCGCCCTGCTCAGCTTTACCGGCGGCCTGGTCGGCTGGGACCTGAAGGCCCGCGCGGGCCGCAAGAAAGTGACCCTGGAACTGGGCGGCAACGCGGCCTGCATCGTGGACGCCGATCCCGGCCGGCCGCTGGACGCGCTGGTCGAACGCCTGGTGTTCGGCGCCTATTACCAGTCCGGCCAGAGCTGCATCAGCGTGCAGCGGATCTACGCGCATCGTGCGGTCTACCCGAAGCTGGTGAAGCGGCTCGCTGCGGCGGTTGGCAAGTTGAAGATGGGCGACCCGCGCGACGAGAAGGTATTCATCGGGCCGATGATCGACGAGGACGCCGCAAGGCGCGTCGACAGCTGGGTCAGGGCCGCGCTGAAATCCGGAGCAAGGCAACTCGCAGGCGGCAAGCGCAAGGGCAACATGCTGCCCGCGTCGCTACTGGAAAACGTGCCGTACGACGCCGACCTTTACCGCAAGGAGGCCTTCGGCCCGGTGGCCTGCATCGAGGCGTTCGACGACTTCGACGATGCCATCGCCCGGGTCAACGACAGCGACTTCGGCCTGCAGGCCGGCGTGTTCACCGCCGATCTCGCCCACGCGATGCGCGCCTGGGACCGGATCGAAGCGGGCGGCGTGATCGTCGGCGACGTCCCCAGCTTCCGTGTCGACAACATGCCCTATGGCGGCGTGAAGCAGTCTGGCCTCGGACGCGAAGGGGTGAGTTACGCGATCGAGGATATGACCGAACCGCGGCTGCTGGTAATCCGCACCCCGTAGGGCGGGTCTCGACCCGCCATCCCCATTCGCGACCGTCGCGTGCGCCGTGCGCACGCCGATGCGCCGCGCATGGCCGGGCAAGGGCGCCTGCGCCTGGGCACACCACGGCTACAGGCGCTTTTTTTTTTCGACTGTAAACGTTTGCAGGCGAAATTCCCTCTCCCGGATATATGACTAGCGTGCTACAAACCTCGGCGGGGGCTCCGGAACGTCACGTCCATGGCAGCGCAACGCACGTCCATGGGAGCGACGCGTGAGCGTGCCTACTCATACCTACGGAGCAAATCCATGCCAACGCCGTCCGCCCGCTTCACCCGATCCGCTCTGAGCCTGGGACTGATGCTTGCCCTCTCAACGCTGGCGCAGGCGCAGGATGCTCCCGTGCCACAGGAGGCAGCGGCGCCCCCGCCGGCCAGCCAAGCCGATGAGACCACGACCCTGGACGTCGTGTCGGTACTGGGCTCGCGCACCAAACCACGCACCGAGGCCAGCTCGTCGGTGCCGATCGACATCCTGGGCGGTGAGGAATTCCACAACCAGCCCTCGGTCGACGTGCTGGACAAGATGCGCACGCTGGTTCCCTCGTTCAACGTCAGCACCATCCCGATCGACGATGCCGCCACCCTGATCCGCCCAGCCAATCTGCGCGGGCTGCCGCCGGACAACACCTTGGTGCTGGTCAACGGCAAGCGCCGCCACCGCGCTGCGGTCATCACCTTCCTCGGCCACGGCCTGTCCGACGGCTCGCAGGGGCCGGACATCTCGGTGTTCCCGTCGTTGGCGCTGGAGCAGGTGGAGGTGCTGCGCGACGGCGCAGCAGCGCAGTACGGGTCGGATGCCATCGCCGGCGTGATCAACTTCGGCTTGAAGCGGCTGGAGGAGGGCGGCACGGTCGAGGCCTTCGCCGGCCAGCAATACGAGGGCGACGGTTTCACCCGCCAGGCCAGCGCACAACTCGGCATGCCGCTGACTTCGGACGGCTTCGCCACCTTCACCTTCGAATCGCGCAAGGCCGATGCCACTTCGCGCAGCGTTCAGCGCGACGATGCCGCGGCGGTCGCTGCGGCCGGCTATCCCGACGTACAGGATCCGGCGCAGATCTGGGGCTCGCCGGAGGTCAACGAGGACCTGAAGTTCGTCTACAACCTGGGCATTTCCGGCGAGAACGTGGAAACCTATCTGTTCGGCAACCTGGCCAGGCGCGAGGTCACCGGCGGCTTCTACTACCGCAACCCGACCAACCGCGGCGGCGTATATTCGAACGACGGCGGCCAGTCCCTGCTGGTCGGCTCGCTGGACGGCGGCGCCTGCCCGACCATCGCCCTGCGCGATGCCGACGGCAACCTGATTCCGTATTCGGTCGTAGGTCCGCAGGTCGATGCGCTGCCGGCGAACTGCTTCACCTTCCTGTCGCAACTGCCCGGCGGTTTCACCCCGAGCTTCGGCGGGCTGATGAAGGACGCCTCGGTGGTCGCTGGGGTCAAGGGCATGTGGGGCGACGGCTGGCATTGGGACCTGAGCGGGTCCTGGGGCCGCAACCAGATCGATTTCTTCATGCTCAATACGGTCAACGCCTCGACCGGGCCGGTACAGCCGGACGGCGGGCGGTTCGAGCCGGGCGGCAACGTCCAGACCGAAACCAATTTCAACTTCGATGTCGGCAAGGATGTCGAGACCGGCTTCACCGTGGCACCGCTGGCGCTGGCGATGGGCGCGGAGTGGCGCGAGGAGAAGTTCGAGATCGAAGGCGGCGACACTCCGTCCACTGCCATCGGTCCGCTAACCGAGCAGGGCTTCAGCATCGGCTCCAACGGCTTTCCCGGCTTCGCGCCGGGCACGGTGGGTACGTTCAACCGCGACAACTGGGCGGTTTACGTCGATGCCGAGGCCCAGTTCACCAACGCGTTCCGGCTGGCGGCGGCAGTGCGGCATGAGGACTTCAGCGACTTCGGCGGCACCACCAACTGGAAGCTCACCGGCCGCTACGACTTCACCGACAGCTTCGCCCTGCGCGGCGCGGTGAGCACCGGCTTCCGTGCGCCCACGCCCGGCCAGGCCAACGTCAGCCAAGTCACCACCGCCTTCATCGATGGCGAGCTGCGCGACACCGCGACGCTGCCGCCGGCGTTGCTCGAAGGCCTGTTCCCCGGCGCCGAGCCCCTGCAGCCGGAGGAATCGAAGAACGCATCGCTGGGCCTGGTGTTCAACAGCGGCGACTGGTTGGTCACCGCCGATGCCTACCGCATCGAGGTGCAGGACCGCATTGCCCGCAGCACGGACTTCGACGTGACCCAGGCGCAACGCGACGAACTCATCGCCCGCGGCCGCCCGGACCTGGCGTCGCTTAGCCGGGTGGGCTTCTTCGTCAACGACTTCGACACCACCACCACCGGCGTGGACCTGGTCACGACTTGGACCACCGAACACTTCGGCGGCGACACCACCTATTCGCTGGCCGCGAACTGGAACGAGACCGAAGTGGACGATTTCACCCCGGGCATCATCAGCGAGGCGCGAATCAAGAAGCTGGAGGAATCGCTGCCCAGCACCAAGGGCTACTTCAGCATCAACCACCAGCGCGAGGTGTTCCAGGCCAACCTGCGCGTGAACTACTACGGCTCGTTCTACGAGGATCACCTGGACAGCGACGTCGTGGCGATCGAGGACGGCGGCCTGCCGATCTACGGCGACAGCGCGGTTACGGTGGATGCGGAAGTAGGCTGGCGGTTCGCGTCCGGCCTGTATTTCAACGTCGGCGCGCAGAACCTGTTCGACAAGGTGCCGGAGGACAACCCCTGGGGCGGCGTCGCCGGCGCGCAGTACCCGGTGCATGCGCCATATGGATTCAACGGTGGGTTCTACTACGCACGCGTGGGTTACAAGTTCTGATCGCAGCTGTGCAGCCGCAACGAGAGCCCCGCTTCGGCGGGGCTTCTCGCATCTGTGAGAGCGACCTTTCGTGGGGGCGGCCCTGGTCGCGATTACGCTCCGTCCAGTGCAGGATCAAAGGCCGCTCCCGCAGATCAGTTTCGGTCGCCACGCCGATCGGATACCGAATACGCCCTGATCGAACTCCGCGACCCGGGTTGTGCTGGCTGGGCGAAAGCCGCCGCGCTAGCGGCGGAGCTTGCGGGCTCCACCAGTCCCCTATATCGCCATTCTCATGCGGGAAACTGGCACATGGATGCCACCAGGCAGATCCAGGTCGAAACGCTCAAGTACGACAAATCCGGACGCCAGGTAGAGTGGCTCGCCTGGCATGGTGGCAATCAGCTCCAACGAACTAAAGCCAGCCTGTTTTGATGCCGCCACGCACGCGGTCATGAGTTGGCGCCCCAAGCCACGACGCGCCATGGAAGGATGCACAAAGAACGCACGAATGCGGGCGGGCTCCGTGGCCGGGTCAAGCAGCGGGTCCGATCCGGTCTTGGTTTGATCCCCGCCGAACAGCGTACGCCGCTTGCTCCAGCCACCACAGGCAACGATACGGTTCTCGTGTTCTATGGCGAAGTAGGTCTGATCATCAATCAGCTGGGTGTCGACGCCGAATACGTGGCGAGTGATCGCGTCTGCTTGTTCCGGCGAATAGTAGCCGATACTCAAGGCGTGACCGGAGACTTCAATGAGCTCGCCAAGAGCTGGGATATCCGGTCGCTCAGCAGTACGCAGTTCCATTGCTAGTGCCCAAATCAAACAGCTCAGCCATTGGTTACGCGCATGACGCGGCCATAACGCGTCTCCACTGCCCTGGCTTCCGCACCGTCTGGCGTGATGTTGAACATCGTGATGACCAGTTCGTCGGCGGCTGGCTGGGCGATCTCGGTGCGCCAGCCCCAGCGCGGGCCGCCCTGGCCATCGCCATAGCTGCCAAGCGCCTTGAATCCGCTGTCATCTGCGTGTGCCGTCGAAAACATGATCGCGCTGCCGGTGTGGAAACTGTCCACCCAGGCCGCTTCGTACGCGTCCTCGTCCAGGTGCAGTCCGTACAGGGCAATGCCCTCGCCCGCCTGCTCGCCTTCGCCGTAGCGGTATTCGTGCAGCAGGAAGCGGCCACCGAGCACGCTGCGCAGCGTGCCGCGTTGCCGCACGTCCATCACCGGCGGCTGGTCAGGCTCGAACCAGACACGGGTCGCTCCCTCCCAATTGCCACTCATCGATGCCAGCACCTGGTGCCGGCCGCTGGCCAGGGATTGCTCGAACTCTGCCTTGCCCATGCCCTGTCCTCCGGCTGCGCCGCAGGCGACTTTAACCCCATTGCCGCGGCACGCGTTGCCTGACCGGACAACTCCGAAGGCAGCTCCGCTCGCGGCCGCAGCCTGCTGCATCATCCCTGCCACCACTGGCAACCCATCTCGCCGCCGGCCAACGCCGGGAAACCCGGCGGAAGCACGCCCTTCACGGTGCTCGTCCGGCCGTCGCTGAAGCCCGTGCCGCGCCATGGCATCATCCGGGCAACTGCGGCCGGATGCTACGGCAACGAGGTTGCTTGGATGACAGTCACCACCAGGTCCCGGCTTCCCGGCCGCATGACACTGACCAACCAACTGCTCGAATCGTTGGGTCAAGCGATCGTCTCGGGGGAATTCGACGGAGAGAAGTTCCCCAGCGAAGCGGAGATCTCGAAACGCCACAGAACCAGCCGTAGCGTGACCCGCGAGGCGGTGAAGATGCTCACCGCCAAGGGCATGATCTCGACGCGGCCCCGCAGCGGAATCGTCACCCAGCCCCAGGAACGGTGGAGCCTGCTCGATCCGGATGTGCTGCGCTGGATGCTGGAACGCAAGTTCTCTTACGAACTTCTGCGTCATTTCACCGAGATGCGGCTGGGGTTGGAAACCGCCGCCGCTGCGCTCGCGGCGAAATACGCGACTCCCCAGACCCTGCGCGGGATCGAGATCGGGCTCGAGCGCATGGTCGCGGCCGGGCGCGGCGATGGCGACCACCTCGCCGCGGACATCGCCTTCCACGTTGCGATACTGGAGGCCACCGAGAACCCGTTCTACCTCCAGCTCGACGAATTCATCCATACCGCGCTCAAGTTTTCGATCCGGCTGACAAACCGCATCAAGGGCTCGCCCAGCATCCCCGCGCATCGGCGCGTATTCGACGCCATCAAATCCGGCGACGCGGAAAAAGCCAGCTCGGCGATGGCGCAGATCATCACCGAAGCGCTGGCGCTGATCTCCGCGGCGGAAAGAAAGGACAGGAAGAGCAAACGCCCTGCCCGTTCGCGTTAGCCGGCCATTCCTAGGATCAGGATGCGATCGGGCGCGGTGCGCAGCCCGACCGCCCGTCACGGCCGGGCGCATGTCCCCGGCGCACGCGCCGGGGACCGGTCGCTACCACTTTGCGCGCACCCCGAAGGTGTATGTCCTGCCTTCGAAATTGATGAAAGTCGGGCGGTTCTCGTACAGCATGTAGCCCTCGCGTTCCTCGCGGGTCAGGTTGGTGCCTTCCACAAACACCGAGAAGTGGTCGTTGAGACTGTAGGCCGCGCTCATGTCCAGTTGCCCGTAGGCCTTGGTGTATTCGGGCTGCGAGCCGGAACCGCAGGACAGGCACGACAGCCATTCGTCGCGCCAGTTGTAGGCCAGGCGCGCCTGCCAGGGTCCCTTTTCGTAAAACAGGCTCAGGTTGGCCGAATCCCCGATTCCGGGGATGGCGAAGCGTCCGGCGCCGGACAGGATCGCCTCGTCGATCGAGGCATCGCTCTTGACGTGGGTGTAGTTGAAAGCCGTGCCGAACCCGTCGAAGGGCGCTGGCAGGCCGGTGAACTGCTGGTTGTAGGTGAACTCCAGGCCCTCGACCTTGGCCTCGTTGAGGTTGACCGGCAAGGTCTGGGTGAAGGGGAAGCCCAGGATCTCGACCTGAGTGTCGACCGTAGTGGTGAAATTGCTGATGTTCTTGAAGAATGCGCCCACGGCGACGTAGCTGGTATCGGCAAAATACCACTCCAGACCGATGTCGAAGTTCTCAGACAGGTAGGGCTTGAGATTGGTATTGCCGGTGCTGACCGTCTGGTTGTTGGGCCGGAAGTTGTAGCCGGCCGAGACCCGCAGCTGCGAAAGCTCCGGACGGGTCAGCGTCCTTGACGCGTTCAGGCGGAAGACCAGGTCGTCGCGCAGGTTCAGCCTGAAGTTGGCCGACGGCAACCAGTAGTCGTAACTTCCCTCGGCGCGGGTGAGGACGGGCTCGCCAAAGGTGCCGATGGCATTGCTGGTATCGGTGGGATTGACCCGGACGTCCAGCAGCGGCGCTACGAAAGCGGAGGACACGGTGTCTGTCTTGATGTAACGGTAGCCCAGGTCCAGGTGCCAGGGCATATCTCGCATCGTGCCTTCGAAATCGGCCTTGACGTAGAACGACGAGGTCTTTTCCTTGACCTGCCAGTAGCTCCGCTGGATCGGGTGGGTCGCCCAGCCGCCACCGTTGGCCTCCAGTGCCGCCACGAAGGCGGCGATCTCCTCGTCGGTCTTCAGTCCCTGCAACTGCATGTAGGACTCCGGCGTGGTCAGGTAATCCATGTACATGTCCGGGTCGTAGCTGACCCACTGGGCCGGGAAGCCTTGCGAGTGGCCGCCGAACCAGTTGCCCGCATCGAACACGTAGGCACCGATGGCATCGGCCGGCGTGGTGGCGTTGTAGCCGCAGTAGAAGGCGCACAGGCTCATGGCGTCATCCACGCCCATGTCGATGAAGCGGGTGGAGCGGTTGGACGCCAGCGCACCGAAGCTCAGCTGCGCCAACGGGCCGTCCAGGAAGGACTTGGTCAGATTCGCTTTGACCTCGTCGAGCCGGTTGGTCCGATGATCGCCGCCCATGCCGCAGCAGTGCGAGTACAGGTTGGATATGGCGTCGCTGGGCGTAAGCGCGTCGTAGTTGTAGTAGGGGAATCCGCCGCCGCCGGGGTTGGTCCAGTGCGGCACATAGCCGATGTTGCGGGTGCCCACCACGCGGTAGGAGTCGCCGCTGTCGTACTTGTTCCACGACTTGGCGCGCGACAGGTCCACTTCCAGGGTGGTGGTGTCGTCGATCTGCCAGGCCAGGTTCATTCCAGTCTGGAATACTTTCGCATCGCGCGGAAGCGTGGACACGATGTAATCGGTCGCGAGTATGCCGGTATCGCCGCGGGTGTATTCGGTGGCGGTGCCGTTGTCATCCACTTCGATATCGGTGATGTCGTTGGTATTGCCGTAAAACCCCAGGCCGTGCTGCAACTGGTCGGACTCGTAGTTCGAGTACATGGCATCGAACTTCAGCTTCAGCGAATCGCTCGGATTCCAGTCGATCGCCGCGCTCAGGCCCTTGCGCACCGAATCGATGGTGGTGTAGTTGCCGATCGTGGTTTCCGGCGTCGCCACCTCCTCCACACCTTGCTCGCGCAGCCTGTGGAAGGCTGGAGGCAGACTCGCAAGCACCGCAGGGTCCGTCAGATCGGAGACGTACCAGCCTTGCTGATTGACCTGGTAGCTGCGGTGCTTGCGCTCGTAGTACATGCCCGACAGCAGCCAGCCGAAGGTCTGATCGGCGTTGGCGTGGCTGAGGAAGAACGAACCCTTGGGAGTGGACTTGTCGTCCAGGCCGCCTTCCATGCTGTCGTTGAGCGCACTCAGGGATCCGGCGAAATGAAAGCCCTCGTTGTCCAGCGGCCGCGCGGTGCGGATGTTGATGGTGCCGCCGATGCCGCCATCGACGATGTCGGCGGCGCTGGTCTTGTACACCTCGGCGGTGCTGATCAGTTCCGAAGGCAGGGTGTCGAAGTTGAAGCCGCGGTTCTCCGCATCCGACACGATCGAACGGCCGTTGACCAGCACGTTGACGAACTGCGGCCCCAGGCCGCGCACCGTGACCTGGCTGGACTCGCCGCTGCCGGTACGGTTGACCGAGACACCGGGCACCCGTTGCAGCGAGTCGGCGACGTTTTGGTCTGGGAACTTGCCGGCCTCTTCGGCGGAGATCGCGTCGACCACGCCGGCGGCGTTCTGCTTGATCGCTTGCGCGCGGCGCAGCGAGGCGCGCTGCCCGGTCACGACGACCTCGCTCATGTCCTGCACGTCGTCGAACTGCGGTTGACCCGCCTCCGCGGTGGCACCCTCCGGCTTGGGAGATGTCTGCGACGCATCGTCCGGAGCAGCGGCCGGTTCCTGGCCGGATGCCGTAGCGGCAGCTTGCGCGAACGCGAACGGACACGCAGTCGCGCATCCCAACCCAACCAGCGCGACGCGCACAGCAGACCATAAGACGGCGGATTTCATCTGTTTTCTCTCCGGGGTTGGCATGGACATTTCTTTAGCGGCTTCCCTGCTCGTCTGAGACGCGGCGGAATTCACTGGCTTGTCATATAAGCGGTCGTATCGCAGGCGACGTTCGTCGCCGTCCGCGGACAGTGGGCCGGTGGGTGACTTTGTTCTGTGGTCCGGTTCCTGCGCATGGCTGCGCTGCGGTCGCCGCTACGTATTCCCCGGGAATGGCGCGCCGCGAACCGCCACTCGATGCCCATAGCCACGCTCAGGGCGCAACAGGACGAATCGAAACTGGCTGCGTGGATCGGCGAGGAGCGAGATGCACGAAACACCCATGCGTCATCGCTGCCGTTGGCGTGGATCCCGATCAGGCTGCACACGCGCCTGCTTGCGAAATCCCAGAAATGCGGTCTCAACGCCTGACTCGATACAGCTCCGAGGGCCGCCGCGAAGTCGACGAGCGCGCTCCGGACCGCAACAAATCCACTCATGAAGTACGGCTGTCCGAATAAGCCGGCTGACGCACGCTAATCGCGAATGCATCAGCTGTACTGTGGTCCGGCGCCCCCAATGACGATGCTACTTATCATATAAATGCGATCAAGTCGCACTGCACCATCGCGCACTAATCTGCCCATACACAGAACGTCTTGTGACATCCGTCACCGGAATGCCGTGAGCATCGCCATGAAGCGGTTTCAAACGAACCTGTTTGCCGGAAAAGACGCGCAGGTCAGTCTCATCGCGTAGTACGGATGGGTCACGACGAAAAAGGACGCGCGTCCGCGCGAGACGTCGGCTCGATCTTGCTCGCCATGTATTCGCCCTTCGCATGACGCCGGACCCGGGCCCACATCCGTCAACCCCGATCCCGTCGCTGCCGCGTTTGCCCCTCCGTCCATCCCCGGAGAGCGCCCATGCAACGCCATGCACTGACCATCGCCTTGCTGTGCACGCTGGCCACGGCCTGCAGCACCACGTCCACCACCGCAGAAAGAAATGAAGCCGACGGCACTGGCCTGATCGCACCTGCCCCGCCGCCGCGGGCCACAGCGGAGAACGAAGCCGTCAGCCTCGATCAGGTCGCGGTCACCGGCACCTATGTTGCGGCCAAGGCGATGCGTCAGATGGCTCCGGCGTCGGTTGCGGCCGCAGCGCCGGTGATCGCGCCGGGCGGCTATTGGCAACCCGACAACACCGAGAAGTACGCGGCGCGCGAGGATAATCCGGTGCAACGCACCAGCGAACAGCCGGTGTCCACTTTCTCCGTCGATGTCGACACCGGCAGCTATGCCAACGTGCGGCGCATGCTGCGCGACGGCGTCCGTCCGCCCGCCGACGCGGTCCGCGCCGAGGAGTTCATCAATTACTTCGATTACGGGCATCCCGCGCCGGACTCGCGCGAAAAGCCGTTCCGCGTGACCACCGAACTCGCGCCGGCGCCATGGAATGCTCAGCGTCAGCTGCTGATGATCGGCATCAAGGGCTATGACGTCCCCAAGGCGACCCTGCCGCCGGCGAACCTGGTGTTCCTGATCGACACGTCGGGTTCGATGGACCAGCCCAACAAGCTGCCGCTGCTCAAGCAGGCCTTCGCCCAGCTGGTGCCGCAGCTGCGCGCGCAGGACCGCGTGTCGATCGTGGTCTATGCCGGGTCCGCCGGACTGGTGCTGCCGCCCACGCCGGGCGACCGTCATGGCGAAATCCTGGCGGCGCTCGAACAGTTGCAGGCAGGCGGCAGCACCAATGGCGGCGAGGGCATCCGCCTGGCATATGCGATGGCCAGGCAGGCATACGCCGGCAACGGCGTGAACCGCGTGATCCTGGCGACCGATGGCGACTTCAACGTCGGCACCATCGACCAGGGCGCACTGGAGACCCTGGTCGGCGACCAGCGCAAGTCCGGGATCGCCCTGACCACGCTCGGCTTCGGTGACGGCAACTACAACGACGCCATGGCCGAGCAGCTGGCCGACGTTGGCGATGGCAACCACGCCTACATCGATACCCTGCAGGAGGCACGCAAGGTGCTGGTGGAGGAAATGCAGTCGACCCTGCTGACCATCGCCCGCGACGTGAAGATCCAGGTCGAGTTCAATCCGGCGGAAGTGGCCGAATACCGCCTGATCGGCTACGAAAACCGCGTGCTCAGGCGCGAAGACTTCGCCAACGACAAGGTCGATGCCGGCGACATCGGCGCCGGACACGAGGTCACCGCCCTGTATGAGCTCACCCCGGTCGGCGCGGGGACCCAGCGTCTGCCTGCACTGCGCTATGCCGACGTACAGGCGCGACCGGTGTCCACGTCCGGAGAAGTCGCCCATCTGCGCCTGCGCTACAAGCTGCCGCAGGCGACGGCGAGCCGGTTGATCGAGACTCCGATCCTGCGCCGCGATGCCAAAGCCCAGCCCGGCGAATCAATGCGTTTTGCCGCGGCGGTCGCCGCCTACGCCGATGCACTGCGAGGCGGCACGCAGATCGAAGGCTGGGGGTGGGACGACATCGCCCGGGCGGCCCGCGCTGCGCAGGGCAGCGACCGCTGGAGCCAGCGCGCCGAATTCCTGCAACTGATCGATGCTGCCCGCAATACGGTCGGTGGCGACGAAACCCACCGCATCGGGATCGCCGATTGAGCAGACGTGGCCGAACGCGTCAGGCCGACCTGTTCACCGACTGCGGGAACGGCACCACGGTCTCGCCAGCGGAACCTGCGGCGGGCCTGGCCACGGGTTCGGGCTTGCCGAACAGGTAGCCCTGTCCGTACTGACAGCCCAGGCCGAGCAGCAGGTCGGCCTGGGTCGTGGTTTCCACGCCCTCGCCGATGCTCTCGATGCCCAGGGTACCGGCCAGCGCCAGGATCGCGCGCACCAGCGCAAGGCTTTCGGTCCGGCTTGCGCCGGTGAGTCCGGCGATGAAGCTGCGATCGATCTTGATCGCCTGGATCGGAAACCGGTGCAGATACGACAAGGCCGAGAAACCGGTCCCGAAATCGTCCAGCAGGGCGCCGACGCCGCGGCTGCGCAGATAGTTGAGCATGCGCAGCGCGCGCGGGGAGTCGTCGAGCAGCGCGACCTCGGTGATCTCGATCCGCAGGCGCCGCGGATCGGCGCCTGCGTCATCCGCCATTTCGAGCAGGCGCCGCGCGAAATCGTCCGAGCGCAGATGCAGGGGTGACACGTTGATCGAGACGTAGCCAGACGGGTGCACGCGCAACCATTGCATCACCCGCTGGTACAGCAGCCAGTCGACTTCCTCGATCAGGCCACTGTCCTCGCCCACGCCGATGAAGGCCGCCGGCGACAGCAGTCCGCGTGTCTCGTGGTTCCAGCGCAGCAGCGCCTCGTGCCCGACCACCGCGCCGTCGGACAGGCGCACGATCGGCTGGAAATGCGCCTCGAAATCATCCTTCTTGATCGCGCGGCGCAGATCGCTTTCCAGATCGAGCAGGCGGACGGCCTCCTCGCGCATCGCCTCGTCGAACAGTGCGCTGCGGTCGCGGCCGTTGGCCTTGGCCCGGTACATGGCGGCGTCCGCATCGCGGAGCAGCTCCTCGCCGCGCTGGTAGCGCGGATCCCAACGGGCAATGCCGATGCTGGCCGAGGGGAACAGTTCGCGCCCGGCGATCCACATCGGTTCCGACAGCGCGCTCAGGATCCGGTCCGCGAAGGCCTCCAGCGCCGCATCGTCGGCGTCGCCTTCCACCAGCACCGCGAACTCGTCTCCGCCCAGACGTGCGGCCACCTGGCCTTCGCCGAGCAGCGCGGACAGACGGCTGGCCGCCTCGATCAGCATCTGGTCGCCGGAGGCGTGGCCGACGCTGTCGTTGACCAGCTTGAAGCGATCGAGGTCCATGAACAGCACTGCCAGGCTGCCGGCCTGGGGGATGCGCGCAATCGCGGCATCCATGCGATCGAGCAGGTGCGCACGGTTGGGCAGGCCGGTCAGGTCGTCGTGCCGTGCCTGATGGCTGAGCTGGCGTTCGACCCGCTCGCGCTCGGCGATCTGGGCGCGCAGCTCGCGGTTGGTCGCTGCCAGTTCCCGGGTGCGCGACTCGACCCGGCTCTCCAGCTGCAGGTGCGCGGCCTTGAGCGATTCCTGCGCGCGCCTGCGCTCCAGTCCGCCGGAAATATGCAGGGCGACATAGGTCAACAGGTCCTCGTCGGCCTGGTCGAAATCGATCTCGGGCGTGTAGCTCTGCACGGCGATGACGCCGACCGTGACAGCCCCGTGCACCAGGGGAACCCCGAGCCAGTAGTGCGCCTGGGAACCCAGGCTGCGCACCTTGCCCACGCGCTCAAGCCGGGCGATGCCCTCTCGGTTGACCCGCAGGGACTTGCCGTGGTCGAGCACGTATTCGGTCAACCCGGTGGCGCGATGGCGTGGGCTGCGGATCTTGTCGCGCTCGTCGACCGAATAGGGGAATTCGATCCGTTCGCCGTCTTCGCTGAGCATGGCGATGTAGAAATTGCGTGCGTAGAGCAGCTCGCCGACGATCGCATGCACGTCGGCGTAGAACTGCTGCATGCTGTCGCCGCTCATCGAGCGTTCGGTGATCCGGAACAGCGCGCGCTGCAATGCCTCGGCCCGCTGCCGTTCCACGATCTCGGCCTGGAGCACCGAATTGGCCTCCTGCAGCTCGCGGGTGCGCTCCACCACGCGGCGCTCGAGCTCCACCTGGGTCTGCTTGCGGTCGAGGGCGGTCAGGATGTGCTGGGCGACGTATTCCAGCAGCGCGCGTTCTTCCTCGCGATAACAGTCGGGCCGTTCGTAGCTCTGCACCACGATGGCGCCGCAGATGGCGCCCTCGCGCTGCATCAGCACGCCCAGCCAATCGGCGCTGTCGGGGCCATGGGCGGGGTCGCGCGTTACCTGCAGTTGTTCGCGTACCTGTGACGATGGCCCATGCACCGCATGACCGTGCCGCAGCAGGGCGACGGTCAGGCTGTTGGGCATCTCGTCGAACCTGTAGATCCGCTCCGGCTCGGCGACGAACGTATCGACGCTGTCGGCGAAATACAGGAACCGCATCGACTGCAGGCCCTCGTCGGACACGACGATGTAGAAGTTTTCCGCCAACATCAGCTCGCCGACGACGGCGTGGATGCGCGACAGCATTTCGCCCATTTCCAGGCGTGATCCGGCCAGGTCGGCGATTTCGTACAGCGCGTGCTGCAGGCGCTGCGCCTTCTGCAGCGATTCGATCCGGGCTTGCGCGCGCGCCTGCGCCAGGGTCGTGGCCACCATGCGCCGGGCCAGCGCGAGCCAGCCAGCGCGCGACGCGCCGGCAAAGGGCTGGCGCAGCAACACTGCGATCGCGATACGGGCACCGTCTTCGCTCCACGCATCGCAGAGCATGGTCTCGTCGCCACTGATTCCGGCGCCCTGATCGAGCGCCTGGATGCCCGCTTCCAGCAGAGACACGGGAAGCCGGCGCAATGAAGAGCGCCCGGGCCCGAGCAATGGGTCGTCCCACAGCACCACCAGGCGCGAACCCGTTGGCAGGGTGCCTTCGAGCGTACCGGCGAGGCTATCGAGCGGGCGCAGGTACGCAAGCACCGGACCTGCTGCCGATGCCTGTCCCTCGGCAGCCTGCATCTCCCCCTTCATAGCCCGAGCATAGCCTGAATCGCGCACCGCGCCCCTAACCCCATCGACGTTTTCCGACCGTTGGTCCGGCCATGCGCGCTGCCAGCCTGACCCTGCCCCGTCCCTGCCGCGCCAGGCCCGTCTACTTCACGTGCACTCCGGCAACCCGTAACCTGCCGGCGATGAACGACGCCGCCGCGGCCAGCGAACCGAGCGATGAAACTCTGATGCTGGCCTATGCAGCCGGGCAGGTCGACGCGTTCGAGCAGCTCTACGCGCGTCATCGCGGACCGCTTTATCGTTTCCTGGACCGCCAGCTGCGCAACAGCGCGCTGACCGACGAGTTGTTCCAGGACATCTGGCAGAAGGTGATCGCCGCGCGCGCCGGCTGGCGCCCCGAGGCCGCGTTCGGCACCTGGTTGTTCAGGATCGCGCACAACCGCCTCAACGACCATTGGCGCGCGCTCAAGCATCGCCCGCCCGCGCCCATCGACGCGGACGAGCGCACGGCCCGGGTACCCGATCCTCACACCCCCGAGCGCACCCTTTCGGAATTCGAGCAGCGACGCAGGCTGCAGATGGCGCTGGCGGAGCTGCCGGACGAGCAACGCGAGGTGCTGTTGCTGCGCCTGGAGCAGGAGCTGACGCTGGAGGAGATCGGCGAGATCACCGGGGTGGGGCGCGAGACGGTGAAATCGCGTCTGCGCTACGCGATGGACAAACTCCGCGCGAGACTGAGCGAATGACCGGCGCACGACACGAACCGTTGACGCAGGAAGAGCGCGTGCTGGCCGACCGGCTGGCACGGCTGGGTGCGTCCGGCGAACCCTCGGCGGCGCTGGATGCGCGGATCCTGGCTGCCGCCCATGGCGCGGTGGCGGCGCGTCCTCGCAAGCCCCGTCCGCGCTGGCCGCTGGCATTAGGCGCCGTGGCGACCCTGGCGCTGGCGATCGGCATCGCATGGCAGTTGCGGCCCTCGCAGGAGCAGGTACAGGTCTATTCCGAGGCACCAGCCGCCGCGCGTGCGATCCGCAGCTCGGGTCCGAGCGCGGCAGAGGAACTGCCGGTCGCCGCAGCAGTGGCTCCGCAACCTGCCCCGATCACCGCACCACCGGAGCCTGCGACAGAAGCCGCACCACTTCCCGCCGAGTACGCGCGGCCGCAAGCGTCGAGCCAAACCACCGGGCAAGCGAAAGCAGTCGCCGAACAGGAACGCGACGCCTTCCCCGCGTCAGAGCGATCCCAGGTGCGTATTGCGCCTGCCCCCCCGCCACCGCCCGATGCGCAGGACATCGTGTTCGACGCTGCCGAACCGGTCGATGTACCGCCGGCGCAGGCGCCTGCACCTGCGCCCGTGCCATCTCCGGTCGATGCGACGGAGAACGCGGCTGCCGCAGGCGCGGCTGCGCGCGCGCGGCGCGAATCCGCCCCCGAAGCCAAGGCGGCGGCCGACGAGGAAACCGCCCTCGACCAGATCACCGTGACCGGCACGCGGGTCGAGCGCGACGCCGCCGGCTTCGAGGACCAGGCGATCGACGACCAGCCGCCGGCCACCGCGGATTCGCCGGCGGTCCAGCGCGCCTGGCTGCAGCAGATCCGCGAACTCGTCGCCGACGGCGAGATCGACGCCGCACGCGAGAGCCTGGCCGAGTTCAAGCGCCGCTACCCGCATTACGCGCTGCCGGACGACCTCGCCGAATTCGCGCCGTGAGCCTGCATGCTCTGGTGGCGCCGGTCGCGCATGCGATCGAGGTCAAACACAGCCGCTTCCGCGCCCAGGCCGCTCCGGTCGCCACGCCCGACGCAGCGATGGAATGGATACGCGACGTGAGCGAGGTCGAGGCGACCCATCATTGCTGGGCCTGGCGGATCGGAGCCGAATACCGGAGCAGCGACGACGGCGAACCCGCAGGCACAGCGGGGCGCCCGATCCTGGCGGCGATCGATGGCCAGGGCTTCGACCGGGTCGCGGTGGTGGTGAGCCGCTGGTACGGCGGCATCAAACTCGGCGCTGGCGGGCTGGTGCGCGCCTACGGCGGCGCCGCGGCCGAATGCCTGCGCACCGCGCCGCGCACGCCGATCGTGCCCCTGGTCGAAGCCGACCTCGCCTTCCCGTTCGAAGACACCGGCGCAGTGCATGCTGCGTTGTCCGCGCACGCTGCCGAGAAGCTGCACGAGCGGCATGTTGCAGACGGCACTCGGATCCGGATCCGCCTGCCTGCCGCGGCGGTCGATGCCTTGAAAACGCAGTTGCGCGACGCCACCCGTGATCGGGTGACAGTCCTTCCCCTCGCATAGCCACGGCGTCCGGACAGGCACTCGCGGTCGCGCGGGATTGCCTACAACGGCAGGCCGGGGTTCCAGTCGTTTCGCGGAATCGCTCGCCGGATGGGCAAGCGATCCCGCTCCTACAATGCCCGATTCGCAGGCCACTCCCGATCGTGACCGAACCTACAGCGCCTTCGTCCAAAGCCCCCATCGGCACGCTGCGTGCCTTGTGGCCGTTCGTCATGCGCCAGCGCGCGCTGTTCGGCGCCTGGCTGGTGGCGCTAACGGCCGCTTCGGCCGCAACGCTCAGCCTGCCACTGGCCGTACGCCAGATGATCGATCGTGGCTTCTCAAGCGGCGACAACATCGACCGCGCATTCGGTCTGCTGTTCCTGGTCGCATTGGCCCTCGCCCTGGCCAGCGCTGCGCGCTTCTACTTCGTCTCTCTGTTGGGCGAGCGTGTGGTTGCCGACCTGCGGCAACGGCTGTACGCCCACCTCATCGAGCTGGACGCCGGGTTCCACGACCGCAACCGCAGCGGCGAGCTGGTTTCGCGCCTGACCGCCGATGCCGAACTCCTGCGTAGCGTGGTCGGTTCGAGCATGTCGGTGGCCCTGCGCAGCAGCGTGACCGTGATTGGTTCGCTGGTGATGCTGTTCGTCACCCAGCCGCGACTGGCCGCATATGCGCTGGTCGGCATCCCCCTGGCGGTGCTGCCCATCGTGCTGGGCGGGCGCCGCATCCAGAAGATCTCGCGCGCCAGCCAGGATCGCGTGGCCGATGCCAATGCGCTCGCAACCGAGGCACTTGGCGCGGTGCGCACCGTACAGGCGCATGCGCGCGAGCCCTACGAGCGGGGGCGCTTCGGCGACGCCGTCGCCATCGCCATCGCGACCGCCCGCAGGCGCATCCGCTCGCAGGCCATCGTTACCGCAGTCGCGATCACCCTGATCTTCGGCGCCATCACCCTGGTGCTGTGGTCGGGTGCGCACGACGTGAACGCCGGACGCATGACTGCCGGCACGCTGGGGCAGTTCGTGCTGTACGCATTGATCGGTGGCGGATCGGTCGGCGCCCTGGCCGAAGTCTGGAACGAGCTCCAGCGCGCGGCCGGCGGCATGGGCCGGATCAACGAGCTGCTGCAGGAAGCGCCGGCGATCGCCGCACCGGCGGATCCTGCGATCCTGCCGCAGCCGCTGCGCGGCGAAGTCACGCTCGATGACGTCACCTTCCATTACCCTGCCCGTCCCGATCTGCCCGCGCTGGAAGACTTCAGCCTGCACGTGCATCCTGGCGAAACCGTCGCCTTGGTCGGACCGTCGGGCGCCGGCAAGAGCACCGTATTTTCGCTGCTGCTGCGCTTCCACGATCCACAGCGCGGGCGTATCGCGGTGGATGGCATGGATATCCGCACCCTCGATCCTGCCGCGTTGCGCGAGCGCATCGCGCTGGTTCCGCAGCAGCCCACGATCTTCGCGGCCTCGGCGCGCGACAACATCCGCTACGGGCGCCTCGAAGCGGACGATGCGGAGGTCGAAGCCGCAGCACGTTCCGCCGAGGCCTACGAGTTCCTGTCCATCCTGCCCAAGGGCTTCGACGAGGAACTCGGCGAACGCGGTGCGCGCCTGTCCGGCGGCCAGCAGCAGCGCGTGGCCATCGCCCGCGCGCTGCTGAAGGACGCGCCGATCCTGCTGCTGGATGAGGCGACCTCCGCCCTCGACGCGCAAAGCGAACGCGCCGTGCAGCTGGCGCTGGAGCACCTGATGCAAGGCCGCACTACCTTGGTGATCGCGCATCGCCTGGCTACCGTGCTCAAGGCCGACCGCATCGTGGTGATGGATCGCGGCCGGGTGGTCGCCGAAGGCACGCACGAGCAGCTGCTCGCCCAGGATGGGCTTTACGCGGAACTTGCGCGGCTGCAGTTCATCGACTGAAGGCGGAGAACTGGCAGCTTCGAACTACACCGACGCCGTGCGTGTCGCCAGCTCACGGCACAGCGCGGTGGTCGCCTCGTCCGCCGGGAAGCAGCACTCGATATGCAGCTCCTGCAGGGTGATGTCGCGCGTCGTGCCGAAGCGGGTGATGGTGGAAAAAAACCGCAGCTCCCGTCCGCCCCCGCGCATGACCGTGGTCAGCAACGGCGAAGGCACCGCTTCCAGGTCGCGCGTGCGCCAGCGCGTCGGCACTCCGGGGTAGGCCAGCGCCTCGTCCAGGAGCGCGCGGGCGCGCACATCGGTGGGCACGGCGGCGACCACGTCGTGCAGATGCCGGATCAGGTCGCCCGCCACGGCTTCCCAATTGGCGAACGCGGGCCGCAGATCCTCGGGATCGAATACCTGCCGGATCATGTTGTCGTGCGCACTCGTTCGCCCGCCCATGACCAGCGCATTGACCCGTGCCGCGGCCGTGTTCGCCATCAGGATGTCCCAGTGGCGGTTGAGGACGAAGGCGGGATAAGGCTCCTGCTGGGCCAGGATGAAGTCGATCGCGCGCCGCACCGGTGCCAGGTCCGGCGTGCCGAGCGCGCTCTCCGGATGCGTGGGTGCATAGCCGGCGGCCAGCAGCAGCGCATTGCGCTCGCGCAGGGGCATGTCCAGGGCGTCGGCCAGGCGCGCGACGGTTTCGCGACTGGCCTGGGCTTTGCCGGTTTCGACGCAGCTCAGGTGCCGGGTCGAGATGTCTGCGGACAGGGCCAGATCGAGCTGGCTCAGGCGTCGCGCGGCGCGCCATTCGCGCAGCAGCGCGCCGATCGGCGTGGCGCCGGCATCGGCGGATCGGTTCGGTGCGTGCATGCCTGCAAGCATAGAAGGCCGGCGGATGCGGCACCATGACCTGCCAGGTCATGCCGTCATGACCCGGCGCGTCATTGCCTGCATGTCCGACACGGTGGAAGCTTGCCTACCCCTTCTGCCGAGGCATCCGCATGACCACGCAATACGACCGCGCCGTCCGTTTCCACGCCCTGCACCAGCCCGGAGATCCGCTGGTGCTGTTCAATGTCTGGGACGCGGGCAGCGCGAAGGCGGTGGCCGCGGCCGGCGCCGCCGCGCTCGCCACCGGCAGCTGGTCGGTGGCCGCAGCCAATGGTTTCGACGATGGCGAGCGCATGCCGCTCGTACTGGCCCTCGACAACCTGCGGCGCATCGTCGCTGCGAGCAGCCTGCCTGTGACCGTCGACCTGGAAAGCGGCTATGGCGAAACGCCGGAACAGGTCGCCGCCACGGTCTCGGCGGCACTCGACGCCGGTGCGATCGGCTGCAACCTCGAAGACAGCTTCCCCGAGAGCGGCGCATTGCGCGATGCGGCCGATCAGGCGCAGCGTCTCGCCCAGGCGCGCAAGGCCGCCGATACGGCCGGCATCGCGCTGTTCATCAACGCACGCAGCGATGTGTTCTTCCAGAAG
Organism: Lysobacter sp. M2-1; assembly: GCF_022662495.1. Lineage (GTDB taxonomy): Bacteria > Pseudomonadota > Gammaproteobacteria > Xanthomonadales > Xanthomonadaceae > JAKPBU01. The sequence goes on along the minus strand of NZ_JAKPBU010000004.1, from coordinate 31,443 downwards.
CCGGGCGAAGCGCACGACGAGGGGATGGTCGACGAAGCCCTCGACCGTGCGCGCGCCTATGCCGCAGCGGGCGCGAGCGGGTTGTTCCTGCCCGGGCTTTCCGATGAACGCCTGATCGCGCGCGCCGTGCAGGGCTCACCGCTGCCGGTCAATGTGATGGCGATGCCGGGCACACCGCCGATGGCGCGCCTGCGCGAACTCGGCGTGGCCCGCGTGAGCCATGGCCCGGGGCCGTATCGCGGTGCGATGCAATGGCTGCAGGACGCGGCGCGCGACGCGATGGCGTGACGCGCCGCGCTACGGCGCGATCCGGGTGTCGGTGGCGATCCAGTTGGTTTCCCAGGTCCTGCCGCCGTCGTTCGAATAGGCCTGCTCGAAACGGGCCGAGTTGGCGGTGACTTCGGAGATCACGAAGCGCACGAGGATGGCGCGACCGTCGAGTTCGTCCTGCCCGTAGAACTCGCCGATGCCGTCGCGGAAGCCGCCCAGCACCGGTTGGGTGAGCAGGCCGTTGCGGATGTTGGCGAAGTTCAGGCTCCACTGCTGCGCCTGCGGCGCGTACAGGCGCAGGCTCACGCCTTCGATGCGGCCTGCAGCGCCTTCGACCTCCAATTCCACCAGGTTGGCGCGGCCATCGAGTGCCGCGCGCACCACGCTGGTACCTTCGTATTCCAGCCATTCGTGCGATCCGGACAGCGGCTTGGCCAGCCGGCGCAGGCGGGTTTTCCAGGTGCCGATTTCCCAATCGAAGTCGTGCGCGCCATCGCGTGTCGCAGCGGCAGCGGGCGAATCAGCCTGCGCCTGGGATGCGGAAAGCGCCGGCATCGGCAGCATCAGGCAAAGCGCCGCAACCAGGGCCGGGATCGGGCTTTGCATTGCGGCGCTCCGTTTCGCATGATGGCGGTAGCATGCAAACGCGGGGCGCCCATGCACAAGAATGCACCTGCAGGTAACCCTCCCGGAACGCGGGTCGATCCGCTTGCCGACTGCCCGCTGGCCGCCGCGTTCGCCGCCATCGGCGGTAAATGGAAACTCACCCTGCTCTACTGGCTCGCCCACGGCGAACTGCATTTTGCCGGCCTGCAGCGCCGGGCCGCGCCGATCTCGCACAAGGTCCTGGCCGAGCAGCTGCGCGAAATGGAAGCGCACGGCATCCTCGAACGCATCCCCACCGGCGCCGTGCCCGCCCCGGTGATCTACCGGCTCACGCCGTACGGCACGACCCTGCTGCCGATCATCGAAGAGGTGCGCGTGTGGGGCGAAGGACATTTGCGCCGTCTGAGGGGTTCACCTGCGCCTTCGGAGTCCAGGCTGGCCTGCGTCGAGGCAATCGTCCGCTAGTGCGGCGCTACGCGACGACCCGCATCTGATGTCGTCCGCAGGGTTTAGGCTGGGGCTATTGCGCGCGCGCTTCCAGCTTGGCCTGCATCAGGTCGATCTCGCGCCTCTGTGAGGCGATGATGTCACGGCATAGTTGTTGCAGTTCGGGATCACGCAGCCGGTTGCGTTCGCACATCAGCAGCGCGCCGGCATGGTGCGGGATCATCGAGCGCAGGAACTGGCGGTCGTCGATCGCCACCTGCGCACGGATCATCCACCAGCAGGCAAGGCCCAGCGCGACGCCTCCCGCCAGCAGCAGGGCATTGAGCCGGCGATGCGGATACATGCGCCACATCAGCGCCAGTTCGATCACCAGCATCGGCGCCACCATCAGGCCAGCCATCCACGCCTGGTTGAGATTGTTGTGCACGTTCTGCCAACGATCGACCATCGCGTACATCAACGCATACATGGCCAGGAACGAAAGCACGAGCATCGCGCCAAGACGCACGTAAGGGCGGCCATGCTGGTCGCTGTGGCGAGTGTCTGCGTGGTGCGTTTGCATCGCATGCCTCCAGGCATCAGTCATGTGGATATACGCCGCAGCATGCTTCGCCGGCAGTCGACGTCGCGCGAATACCAGGCCAATCGGGGCCTGACTCCTGAAAGATGCGTCCAGCACAGCGTTTACGACGGCACGCTCACGCGATCACGACGCATGCGAAACGCGCGGAACCTGCAGCAACACAGACTGCCGAGCGCAGTTGCCGGTGCATGTGCTGCGCGTCATTGCACCGGCAAGGACCGTTCGATCGCGGCATCGAGACCCGCGCTGGCCGTCAAAGCCCCGGCAGCCACTCCGTACTCGTGGCCACCACTCAACCGGGTGTCGCAGAACGCTTCCGCCACCGGGCTTGCCGCCCGTAGCAGCACACTCGCCTGCAGGGCCAGGGCAAGGGAGACGACGAAGCGCCGCGCCTGGCTCTGGTCGACCGCCTTCGATCCGTGCAGGACCGGATGCAGGCGTTCCACGGCCGCATCGCAGGCGGCGTTGCGGCCAGCGGCAGCCGACAGTTCCGTCCACAGCGCCCGCCCGGTCTCCGGCTCGCGCTGCAGGGCGCGCAATACGTCCAGGCACTGGATGTTGCCACTGCCCTCCCAGATCGAATTGAGCGGCGCCTGGCGGTACAGCCGCGGCAGCAACGACTCCTCGACGTATCCGTTCCCGCCCAGGCATTCCTGCGCTTCGTTGACCACCACGACCGCGCGCTTGCAGATCCAGAACTTGCCGATCGCCGTCGCGACGCGGGCCAGGGCAGCCTCCTGCGGGTCGGTTGGCGCCCGATCCACCGCCCCCGCAACGCGGATCGCAAATGCGGTGGCCGCTTCGGCCTCCAGCGCGAGGTCGGCCAGCACGGTGCGCATCAGTGGCTGGTCGACAAGGCGTTGACCGAAGGCGCGGCGATGGCGGCAGTGGTGCAAGGCCTGCGCCAGCGCCATACGCATCAGCCCGGCCGACCCGAGCATGCAGTCCAGACGCGTGAGCATCACCATTTCCAGGATCGTGGCGATGCCCCTGCCCTCCTCGCCCACGCGCAATGCCCATGCGCGGTCGAATTCCACTTCGCTCGAGGCATTGCTCCAGTCGCCGAGCTTGTCCTTGAGTCGCATCAACCGGAACGTGGTGCGGGTACCGTCGGATTTCCAGCGCGGCATCAGGAAACAACTGAGCCCGCCCGGTGCCTGCGCGGTGACGAGGAATCCGTCCGACATCGGCGCGGAGAAGAACCACTTGTGGCCGCTGAGCTCGTATTCGCCGTCCGATGCGCGAGGCACCGCGACCGTCGCATTGGCGCGCACGTCGCTGCCGCCTTGTCGCTCGGTCATGCCCATCCCCAGCGTGATGCCGGGCTTGTCCCCGATCGGCCGATTGCTCCCGTCGTACCGCGGCGCGGCGGCCTTCTGCCCCCATTCGCGCAGGCGCGGCTCGCGGGCGAGCACGGGCACGGCCGCATGGGTCATGGTCAGCGGGCAGCTGCTGCCCGGTTCCACCTGGTAGTGCAGATAGCTCAGCGCCGCCCGCGCCACATGGGCACCGGGGACGGGTTCGCACCAGGACAGGCCGGCGACGCCGTTCTCGATCGCGGCCTGCATGATGGCGTGGTAGTTGGGATGGAATTCGACAATGTCGATGCGCTCGCCGTAGCGATCATGCGTGCGCAGCCTCGGACGATCGCGATGCGCATCGAAGGACAGTACATACAGCTCGTTTCCGGCAAGCCGGCCGTAGTGCGCAAGACGGTCCGCGAAGCCGCCGCCACCCTCGCGGGCGACCGCTTCGCGCAGGGCCAAGTCGTCGGCCCAGAGATCGCGGGGCGCAAATTCGGGCGCCTGGTTGCTGTCCACAGGATCCGTCATGCGCCCATTGTGCGCCCATCGGGCGCGGGTCCCCGTGTCCCCGGATTCAGGACAGTGACCGGTGCTTCACACGCCCTTTAGTGCGCAGACGCGAGAGTCGGCCACCCCTGCGCAAGGCACTGGCGATGGACATAAAGCATGAATCTGCGCGGCAGCCAGAACTCCGGCGGACAACGGCGGCAATGCCACGCGGCCGAATCGTGGACGACACGCGCCGGTCGCACCGCCAAGACATGGGTTCAAAGCCATGAGCTCGGGGCGCGACTCGTTCCTGTACCGCAACGGTTTGTCGCTGGTACTGCTGGCCTGCATGCTGCTGTCCCTGGGCGGCCAGATCTTCGCCGGCTGGCGCGTCTACAACACCGAACGCCTCGAGCACGACGCCGCGGCGCTGACGCTACCGCAATACCTCACCAGCGGCCACTTCGTATCGGCCACCTTCGAGAATTGGGAAAGCGAGTTCCTGCAGATGGCGATGTACGTGCTGCTGACCGTCACGCTGCGGCAGAAAGGTTCGGCCGAGTCGCGGCCGTTATCGCCGGAGCAGGAAAAGGAGCGCATCGATCGCGGCCCGAAGCCGTGGCCCGTGCGTATGGGCGGCCTGTGGAAAACGCTGTACGGGCATTCGCTGGCGATCGCCTTTGGCCTGCTGTTCGTACTGTCGTTCGCACTGCATCTGCACGGCAGCTGGCAGCACGAGCGCGCCGAGCGCCTGCTTCAGGGCGAGGATCCGATCTCGCTGGGCCATTACGTGCAAGAGGCGCAGTTCTGGTTCGAATCCTTCCAGAATTGGCAAAGCGAATTCTTCGCGGTTCTGGCGCTGGTGGTGCTGAGCATCTGGCTGCGCCAGAAGGATTCGCCGCAGTCCAAGCCGGTGGAGGCACCGCACGCCCAGACTGGCGTGTGAGGTGCAGACATTGGACATTGATCGGGCGGCTGCCATCCGCCGCCTGCGTGAGCGCGCCTGGGAACCTTTCGGTACCCCGCATAAAAAAGCCCCGCCATCGGCGGGGCTCCAAAAATCTCGTATGCGACTACGGGATCAGGCGGCGACGGGCTGTACGTCCGCGGCCTGGGCGCCCTTCGGGCCCTGCTGTACTTCGTAGCTGACCCGCTGGCCTTCCTGCAGGCTGCGAAAGCCCTTGGAATTGATCGCGGAGAAATGCACGAACACGTCCGCGCTGCCGTCCTCGGGGGCGATAAAGCCGAAGCCCTTCGCGTCGTTGAACCACTTCACTGTTCCGTACTGCATGGTGCGTGTGACCTCGTCTGGATGGGTACGCCGCGGCGCGTGGGGCGGCCGGCGGCGGCACGAGTATGCTGCAGCCTGAACGGCGCTTGCAATCACCCGGCCAGGATTTCCCGCAGCAGCGCGGGCAGTCCCGCCGATGCCGCCGCGACGTTGTCCAGCACGTCCTGCAGGGTGATGACCTCGTCCGGGTCGGGGCCCGCGCCGGCCGCCCAGTTGGCCACGATGGCCAGACAGGCGTACTCCAGGCCCAGTTCGCGGGCCAGCCCGGCCTCCGGCATCCCGGTCATGCCGACCAGGTCGCAGCCATCGCGACGCAGCCGCGCGATTTCCGCCTTCGATTCCAGTCGCGGCCCCTGGGTGGCGCCGTAGCATCCGCCATCCACCAGCGCCACGTCGGCGCGCTTAGCCGCGGCCAGGATCGTGCGGCGCAACATCGGCGCATAGGGATCGCCGAAGTCGACGTGCAGCACCTCGCTGCCCTCCTCCTCGCAATACGTGGAGATGCGGCCCCAGGTGTAGTCGATCAGCTGCTCGGGACACGCCAGCACGCGCGGCCCGAAGCGTTCGGTGATGCCACCGACCGTATTGAGCGCGAGCACGCGCGTCGCACCCAGGGCATGCAGCGCGGCCAGGTTGGCGCGGTAGTTGATCCTGTGCGGCGGCAGTGAATGTCCTTCGCCATGGCGCGCAAGGAAGGCCACGCGCTTGCCTGCCAGGGTGCCGATGCGGATCGGGCCCGAGGGAGGTCCGTACTTGGTGACGGGCTGATGGGCTTCGGCGTCCTGCAACTCGGCCAGGGCGTAGATGCCGGTGCCGCCGATCAGGGTGAGGTCGATGGGGTCGGTGGTCATGGGCTTAGGGTAACCGGAGGCATGGTGGTTTGCTGGTTTGTTCTGGGCGGGTTTTCGTACCGGGATACCGATCTTTCGCCGTTTGAGCTCAGAGCTTTCGCCTGAAGGCGAGTTACTTTCTTTGCTGGTGCAAAGAAAGTAACCAAAGAAAGCACCTTCCTCGACAGGTCGCTCAAGGAATCTGAGTGGCGAAGGAATTTTCGGACTCGGCATCCTGCCTCGATCCGAAAACGGCGGCCATCCATGGCCGCCGCCCCTCCGGGGTTTCCGGTCGGCGGTGGCTGCTGCAGGGCCAGGAAAGTCAAAGGCGCAGGACTACGTCAGATCGCCAGAAGAGCTCCGGGGCAATGAGCGCGAGCTTTGGCATTTGATGTTTTCTGCGCTGCGCATGCGACCTGCATCCGAACACCCGTAGGGCGGCCGGCATGGATGCCGGCCGTTTTCGGACCGAGCCATGGATGGCGAGTCCGAAAATGGCGACAGCACCGCACATCCCCTGAGCGGTGTTGACCTCACGAGTAGGTGCTTTCTTTTGGTTACTTTTCTTTGCACCAGCAAAGAAAAGTAACTCGCCGCAGGCGAAAGCTCTGCTCCTATGAATGCTGCGACAGGACCACACGAAATGCAGCAACAACGTCCTTGGCTCCCCGCCTGCGCGGGGATGACGGCATGGCATTAGCGCGGATCACGAAAGCAGGTGCGCGGTGCGACCAGCTCAGAAACGGAGCTTCGTGAACTCCGCCGCGTCACTCCCTCAACGCATAGATCGCCGGCAGGTTGCGCCCCTGCTCGTAATAATCCATCCCGTACCCGAACACATATGCGTCCGGCACCTCCACCCCCACATAATCGGCTTCAATGCCTTCCACGCAGCGGTCGTGGACCTTCACCGCCAACACCGCCACGCGCACCTCGCGCGCGCCCTGGTCCTCGCACCAGCGTTTGACCGCGAGCAGGGTGTGGCCCTCGTCCAGGATGTCGTCGGCCAGCAGCACGCGCCGATCGCGCATAGGTGTGGTAGGGCGATGCAGCCAGGCCAGTCCCGAGCCCGAGGTCTGGCCGCGGTATCGGGTCGCATGCAGATAGTCGAACTCGAGGTCGAGCCCGCGCTCGCCGAGCGCGAAGGCCAGCTGCGCGGCGAACGGCAGGCCTCCGTGCATCACGGTGACGAACAATGGCACCTCGTCGTCGCTGAAATCCGCGCGGATTGCATCGGCCATCTGCTCGATCGCCATCGCCAGCGCATCGCGATCGTGCACGACATCGGACTTGGCCAAGGCATCCTTCAGCTGCGGACCAGTCATGCGGCGCCTCCAAGCCGGTCGAGGGCGGATCGCGCGCTGTCGTAGCGCGCGTCGGCAAGCAGGCCGTCCCAACCCATCGGACCGCGTCCGATCAAGCCAGTCAGCGCCATGGTATTGAGGCTGCGACCGGCGACCGCCGCGAGCGATTCGTCGACCAGGTCAGGATGGCAGACCAGGACCACATCGCACCCGGCGTCCAGGTGGGCGTGCACCCGCGCCGCCACCCCGCCGGCGGAGAATGCGGCGGCCATCCCGATGTCGTCGCTGAAGACGACGCCTCGAAAGCCCATGTCGCGGCGCAGGATGTCCTCGATCCAGGTCCGTGAGTACCCGGCCGGTTCCGGCGCGACCTGCGGATAGACGACATGCGCCATCATCACCGCATCGGCGCCCGCCTCGATGCCGGCCGCGAACGGCACCAGATCTTCGCGACGGATGGTGTCCAGCGATCGGTCGTCGACCGCGCTGTCGAAATGCGTGTCTTCGGCGACCGAACCGTGTCCGGGGAAATGCTTCAACGTGGCCGCCATGCCCGCACTGTGCATACCCTCGACGTAGGCGCGGGTGAAGGCCGCCACCACGTCGGGATCGGGTGAGAATGCGCGGCTGCCGATCGCGCGGTTGCCGCGGCCCAGGTCGACCACGGGCGCAAAACTCAGGTCGACGCCGCTGGCGCGCACCTCGCTCGCCATCAACCAGGCGTGCTCGCGCGCTCGCGCCAGCGCCGCATCCGAATCGCTGCGATACAGCGTGTCGAAGCGCTCCAGGGGCGGCAATGCGCTGTATCCGTCACGGAACCGCTGCACCCGGCCGCCTTCCTGGTCCACGCAGATCAGCTGCGGCCGCGGCGCCGCGGCGCGGATGGCCGCCGAAAGATCGGCGACCTGCGCCCGGGAGGCGAAATTGCGCGCGAACAGCACGACTCCGGCGCAGGCGTCATGCTGCAACCAGTCGCGTTCGCGCGCTTCCAGTTCGGTTCCGGTCAGACCAATCAGCAGCATTGAACTCTCCGTCGCGTGCGCCGTACGCACGAGGGTGATGCCCGGTTCAGATCGCGCGCACGGTACACGCTAGGCATCGGCGGCGGCGCGCTCGCCAGGATTCCATTGCGAGAACGGACGCGACGCCAGCGCCAGATTGTAATAGCGCGCAAGCCCGGTGACTTCCGCGCCCAGCCAGTCCGGTCGCTCGAACGGTTCGTCGACGCTTTCCAGCTCGATTTCGGCCACGACCAGCCCGGCGTTGTCGCCCAGGAACTCGTCGATTTCCCACAGGTGCGTACCATGCCGGACCAGATGACGGCGCTTGTCGATGGTTCCGCCCACGCACAGCGCCATCAGGGCCTGCGCGTCGTCGACCGGAATGGGGTAGTCGAATTCCTGGCGGCTGCACCCTAGTTCGCGCGATTTGAGATTGAGGAAGGCCTGATCGCCCGCGATCCGGACCCGGACCGAAGCGCGTTGCGCCGCGTTGCCATGCACCGCCTCGTCCATCGCATCCTGATCGTTGAGGTAGCCCTGGGTCATCGGCACGACCGCGTGCGCAGCGGCACGCCAGGCGTCGCCGGCGACCAGGAATTTTCGTTCGATCTCGATCCCCATCATTCACCCTGGACAGCAGCGTTGGCCGCGATTACATGTGCGCAGGTCGGGGCTACGCGCCGTCGGCCAGACATCGACGCGTCGGGGACGTAGCCCCGGCCTACGTTTCGAACATCGCGATGGATTCCACGTGCGCGGTATGCGGAAACATGTCCATCACACCGGCGGCGCGCAGCTTCCAGCCACGTTCATTGACCAGATAACCCGCGTCGCGCGCCAGCGAGCCTGGATGGCAACTGACGTAGACGATACGCCTGAGCCCCTTGAGCGGGAGCTGTTTGAGTACGACGTCCGCGCCGGAACGAGGCGGATCCAGCAGCAAGCGATCGAAGCCGGCACGCATCCAGGGCTGCCCACGCAGATCCTGGGCGAGATCCGCGGCATGGAATTGCGCATTCGGCAGATGGTTGTGCACGGCATTCTCGCGCGCGCGCGCTACCAGGCCGGCATCGCCTTCCACGCCCACGACATCGGCACCGATACGCGCCAGCGGCAAGGTGAAGTTGCCCAACCCGCAGAACAGATCGAGCACGCGATCGCCCGCCTGGACATCCAGCAACGCGAGCGCGCGGGCGATCATCTTCTGGTTCAGACCAGCATTGACCTGGATGAAGTCGAGCGGCCGGAATTTCATCTCGACCTCCCACTGCGGCAGCTCGAACGACAATTCCGGTGCCTGCGGCCACAGCGGATGCACCGAATCGATGCCGCCCGGCTGCAGGAAGATCGCGAAGCGGTGCGCCTGGCCAAAAGCGGTCAACGCGTCGAGGTCGGCCGGAGACAACGGCCGCAGATGGCGGAATACCAGGGCGACGCCGTCGAACGCGTCGGTCGCGTCGCCGGCGATGAATTCGATCTGCGGGATGTCCCGGCGCGCCTCCAGCCCGTCGACCAGATCGGACAGTGCCGCGATCCGGGTGCCGATCGAGGGAATCACGGTATGGCATTCGCGCAGGTCGGCGACGAAACGCGGATCCTCCTCGCGGAAGCCGACCAGGGTCCGGTCCTTCTTCTCCACCCGGCGGACCGAGAAGCGGCCCTTGCGCCGATACCCCCAGCTGGCATCGGTCAGTGGCGGCAGTACTTCATCCGGTGCCACGTGGCCGATGCGCTCCAGATTGTCCAGCAGCACACGCTGCTTGGCGCCGATCTGGCGGTCCTCGGCGAGGTGCTGCAGCACGCATCCACCGCAGGTGCCGAAATGCGGGCAGCGCGCCGGCACCCGGTCGGGCGAAGCGACAAGTACCTCCAGCGTCTTCGCTTCGTCAAAGCTGCGCGAGCGCGCGCTCTGGCGGGCCATCACCGTTTCGCCGGGCAGCGCGCCGGAGACGAACACGGTCTTGCCGGCATTGGCATGGTCGGGCGGGCGGCGCGCGACGCCGCGCCCGTCGTGGCTCAGGTCGAGGATCTGGATCTCGAACGGGGTCTGGTCGATCTTGGCCAAGCGATGCGGGAGGTGATCGGGCGACCGGATATTGTCGCATTGCCGTGATCGACCGCCTGCGCGGCGCAGGCGTTGCGCCCGCGCGTGGATATCGCGGGCGACGCTATGGCGATTTCGCCCTACTTCTGCTTCCAGGCCCCGCCGGACTGGTACCACCATCCCGACCTGGCGCTTTCGATCCACTGCTTGGCGAACACACCGCGGATCTGGGCTTCCCACTCCGGATGGCCGTTGGCCACCGCGACTTCGCGATACACGGCCTTGCGGTCGCGGTTGTCGTCGGCCACCGCCGCATTCATCGCAACGCGGTCCTTCAGTTCCAGCTTGGAGGCATCGCGCACGGTGACCAGACCATCGCTGGTGAAGCCAAGGGCGCCCGAGTCGAAGCCACGGCGCAGGGTGCTGTTGAAGCGCGATTCCATCCGCGACTGGATCGCCTGGATCGCCGGCGTCTTGATGGTGATGTCCGGCGCGCCCTGCGCATAGGCAGGCGCGATGCCGATCAGGGCGAGCGGATCGATCCGCGGCAGACGCCAGGCCATGCCGCCGCCATTCTCGCCCTCGGTCTTGATCTCGACCTTGTCGGCATGGTCGATGACGTTTTCCACGAACTCCTTGGCCGCTTCCTTCGCCTCGGCGGCGGGGAAGTACACGTTGATCGTCACGCACGCGGTCAGCACCAGCGCAGCGGTGATCGGTGCTCCGGTAAAGCGTGTCCCCATCCAGCGTTTCATGCCCTACTCCGTAGGCCGGGGCTACGCCCCCGGCGTCTGCGTTTCCGCGTCGGGGGCGTAGCCCCGACCTACTCCACCACCGGTTTGACGTCGCCCTTGCCGACCGCGGCAATGCGTTCGACCAGGGTGGGCCAGTCGACGTCGCGGTTGTAGCCCACCACGTTGAGCCGCGGCAGCCCTGCACCTGCGACGATAGTAAACCCGTCCTGCTCTGAACGAGCTCGCACTGAACCGGCTCGCACTGAGCCCTGACCAGGATCGCCGTCCAGGCCGGACATGCGGCAGACCTCGTTCGCCAGACGGCAGCCGATCCCGATCCGCGCATAGCCGAAATCGTCGAACAGGCCGATCAACCGGCCCTGCAGGCTGCTGACGAACGACGCGTCGCCCACGCTGGAAATGTTCTGCACCGCGCGCTGGCTGATGCGCTGTTTCACCCGCTCGCGCTTTGCGGCAGCGGCATCGCTGCGGAACTGCGCATCGAACGCGACCGGCGTCCAGTCCACCAGGCGCAACTCATCCATGCGTCCATCCAGGCGGCCGGTGATGCTGCCCAGATCCAGGACCTCGGTCAGCCGCAGAAGGTCCAGGTCTTCGAAGGCGATGTCCGCGTTCAGGCTGGGGGCGGTGCCGAACGGGCGCTCCAGCGCGAGCGAGGTGAACTCGACCGTGCCGTCGAACAGCCGCATCGACAGCCCACCGTCGAAATCCAGACGTTCCCTGGCATAGCGCGCCTGCGGGATTCGGCCCGAAAGCGTGCCCTGGAACGCAGGCAGGCCGATCGCCTTCGACACCTGACCGAAATCGACGCCGTCGATGTCCAGCGCGAAACGCAGATCGAGCCCTTCGCCGCCAGCGGGCGGGCGCAGGCTGACGTCCTCGAATCGCAATCGCCCGCCCATCATCGGCAGGACAACCGGTTCGCGGAACACGAGGATCCCATCATTGCTGCGCAAGGGCAGGCGCGCGGCGCCGAAATCCAGGCCATACAGCTTGCCGTCCTGCCAGGCGAGTTCGCTGTCGACCTGTCCGTTCGACGCATAGCGGATATCGCCCTCCAGGTTGCCGAATCCAAAGCGGTCGTTCGGGTCGCGCAGGTCGACCGCATGCAGGGCGAGGTCCGCGCGCGCCAACCGGCCGTCCTGTACCTGCAGGTGCAGGTCGGCGGCGCCGTCCAGCGCCACCTCCCCCAGGCCGAACAGCGCCAGTTGCCCTGACAGGTAGCGCTGGCGCACGGGCTCGAGATTCGCGCTGCGGGCGCGGATGTCGAGCTCGCGCAGGCGTGCGTCGGGGCCGAACGCTGCCGAGCCTTCGGCGACCAGCGCGTCGCCGTCGCTCCAGGCGATCGTCGGCAGTTGCCAGCCCTGCCCCGGACGTTGCATGCCATCGATCCGCAACCCCACGGGCGAATCGGGCAATGCGACGTAGGTGCTCCCGGCCAGGAATTCGCCACCGCGCAATTCCCCGTCTACGGCAAGCAGCGTCAGCAGCGGTGTCTTGCGGTAGTCGATGTCGAACCGACCGTCGAGGTGTTCGGCGGCGATGGTCGCATCGGCGGTTTCCAGCGCCACGGCGCGCGCGGTCAGCGCGCCGGCGATGCGCAACGGCCGCCCGGTCGGAGTTTCGACCGAGAGCCGGCCGTCGAGGGTGCCCGCCTTCAGTTGTCCTTCGCTCCAGGCCTGTGCGAGCAACGCTTGCAACCACACGATCGGTACCCGGGTCAGATCGAGCGTGGTGAGGTCGGGCGTCGCCGCGCTGCGTCGCACGGCGAAGCGGGCCGGGCCGTCACTCAGCACCGCGTCGCTGGAGGCGGCACCGAGGTCCAGCGCGAGCCGCAGCGCCTTGCTGCGCCCGCTGCGCAGCACGCCGTCGCAGCGCCAGCTATCCGGTCCGGTGCGCTGCAGTGGGCAATGCCAGCTCACGTGGCGCCAGCGGTAGCCCAGGTCGGCTGCATCCACCGCCGCAGCCTGCAGCGTCAGCTCGCCCTCGGTGGCATCGGCAGGCCAATCCAGGCGCACGCGTACCTGCTCAAGCGTGGCGACCGGCGTGGACACTTTCGCGATGCGCGCCTGCAGAGTGCGCCCCTGCGCCTGCATCGACAGCACGGCCAGCAGGGCCACACAGGCCAGACGCAGGCAGGGCATGCTTAAAATCGGGCGCATGCCGCGAGGATAGCGGGCGCAAGCGAGGGAGCGATGAATCCGGATATCCTGCTGGTGGAAGACGATCCCACCTCCTGCGCCTACCTGCTGGCCCTGACCCGAACCCTGCCGGCGCGGGTGGATGGCGCGGGCAGCGCGGCCGAGGCGCTGCGGCTCTCGGCCCGGCGGCGTTACGACCTGTGGCTGATCGATGCGAACCTCCCCGACAGCACCGGCACCGAGCTGCTGCACACGCTACGCCGCGACTGGCCAGCGACGCCCGCGCTGGCGCATACCGCAGCGCACGAGCGTAGCGAACTCGATCCGCTGATCGCAGCAGGCTTTTCCGAAGTGCTGGTGAAGCCTGTCGACGCCCCCGCCTGGCTCGGCGCGATCCGGCGCGCGCTCGGGCTCGCGGTCAGCGACAGGGAAACCGAGAGCCGCGAGGTGGCCACGGACAAGCGGCCGGTCTGGGACGATGCCGCAGCGGCGCAGGCACTGGGCGGCAACATGGACAACGTCGCCGCGCTGCGTGCGCTGTTCCTGGGCGAACTCCCGATGCAGGTGCACGCGGTGCGCGAAGGCGGTGGCGCTGCGCGACGTGAACAACTACACCGATTGCGTGCCAGCTGCGGCTTTGTCGGTGCGAGCCGGCTGCAGGACGCGGCCGCCAGGCTGCAGGAAGAAGGCGATTCGCCAGCGGCACTGCAGGCCTTTGTCGACATTGCACAGGACACGATCGCGCAAGCGCGATGAGCATTGCGGTGCGGGTACCGGGAGCCTTCGCGCAGCAGCAATACCGGCCAAAGTCGCCCCGATCGCCTTCCCGTGGCAGATGCGTCAGCGATCCAGCATGCCTTCGCTCGCGCTCCTGGCAAGACGTCCCAGTTCGCCCATCAGTTCCCAGGACTTCAGCCCGCGGCCGCCGAGGTGATGGGCCAGCACCGGTCGCAGCGCGCGACGCAAGCCAGCGAGGTCGTCTTCATCGGGCAGCCGGTCCTCGCCCAGCGCCAGCAATGCGCGCCCGGTCGCGGCGTCTTCGCGCTCGCTGCGTCCGCGGTCGCTGAGCATCCGGCGCGGGCCGTGTTCGGGATCGAGCCGGTAACGCGCCGCGGCATCGATCGGCACCCCATCGCCATCCAGCGCCAGCGGCATGCCGAAACCCAGCGCCTCGAGCAGATCGCGTTCGAAACGGCGCAGCGTCCATGACAGCGCCTGCCGGTCGGCCTGGACTAGACGCAAGCGCTCGCGCGCCCGGGCGTAGGCCGCGTACAGGTCCGAATGCGGATCCAGCCGCGGCGCCAGACGGAGCACCAGTTCATTGACGTAGAACGCCGCCAGGCCTGCGTCACCGGAAAGCAGCGGCGCGGCGTCCAGCGCCTCAGCCGCATGCAGCTGTGCCAGCTCGCCCCGTTGCACCGCATCGAACCTGATGTGCTGGAACGGCTGCAGCGCCGCGCGCAGCACATGTCGCCTGGCGCCGCGCACGCCGCGCGCGAGCAGCCCGATGCGTCCGTGCTGTGCGCTCAGGACCTCGACCAGCAGGCTGGTCTCGCGATAGGCGCGTGCGTGCAGCACGAACGCGGGCTCGGCGACGTAGCGCATGCCGGCATCGTCAGTCGTGGTAACCCAGGCTGCGCAACGCGGTTTCGTCGTCGGACCAGCCCTCGCGCACCCGCACCCAGGTCTGCAGGAACACCTTGCAGCCGAACAGGCGTTCCATCGCCGCGCGCGCCTTGCTGCCGATCTCGCGCAGGCGTTCGCCGGCCTTGCCGATGACGATCGCCTTTTGTCCCTCGCGCTCGACCCAGATCACCGCGCCGATCCGGAGCAACGCACCCTCTTCGACGAACTGCTCGATCTCCACCGTGGTCGCGTAAGGCAGTTCCGCGCCGAGCTGGCGCATCAGCTGTTCGCGCACCATCTCGCCGGCCAGGAAACGCTGGCTCTTGTCGGTGATCTCGTCTTCTCCGTACGCCGGCGGCTGTTCCGGAACCAGGCCGAGCAACGAATCGACCAGCGCCTCGAGTCCCTTGCGCTTGAGCGCCGAGACCGGATGCACCGCCGCAAACGCACGCCCTTCGCTTACCTTGGCCAGGAACGGCAGCAGGGCGCTCTTGTCCTTGATCCGGTCGACCTGGTTGACCACCAGCACGACCGGAACCCCAGCCTCGCGCAGTGCCTCGTAAGCGAGACCGTCCTCGTCGTCCCAGCGCCCGGCCTCGATCACCAGCGCCGCCGCGTCCACGCCTTCCAGCGCGCCGCGTGCGGCACGGTTCATCCAGCGGTTCATCGCAGAGGCCTTGTAGCGCCCCTGCTCCCGGTGGAGGCCGGGCGTGTCGACCAGCATCAGCTGGCCCTGCGGAAACGTGGCGATGCCGAGCAGGCGGTGGCGGGTGGTCTGCGGCCGGTTCGAGGTGATGCTGACCTTGGCGCCGACCAGCGCATTGACCAGGGTCGACTTGCCGACGTTGGGGCGGCCGATGACGGCGACGTGGCCGGCGCGATGGCTGGAAGGATTCATGCGTGGATTGTAGGGCGGGCCCTGGCCCGCCATCACGAAGCTTGCAATTCCGAAGCCGCCATCGCAGGCCGCACGCACGCCGTTGCCCCGGGGGAGGCGGGTCAAGACCCGCCCTACGGGGTTTCCAGCTGCGCCAGCACGCCCTCGGCCGCGATCTGCTCGGCGGCGCGGCGCGAACCCGCCTCGCCTTCGGCCTGCAGCGCCGCGTCCACCAGCGAGCAGCGCACCACGAAGCGCTTGGCATGGTCGTTGCCGCTTTCGGCCACCAGCGCGTACTGCGGCAGCGGGCGTTGCCGCCCCTGCAGCCATTCCTGCAATCGGGTCTTGGCGTCCTTGCCCACCCGGTGCGGCGGCGGTAGCGCTGCGATGGCGTCCTGGAACCAGGGCAACACGGCCGCGCGGCACGTCGTGAAGTCGCTGTCGAGGTAGATCGCCGCGATCAGCGCTTCGAGGGTGTCGGAGAGGATCGAATCGCGACGGTGACCGCCGCTCTTGAGCTCGCCCGGCCCGAGCACGATGCGCTCGCCCAGGGCCATGTCGCGGGCGATGGCGGCGAGGGTGGATTCGCGCACCAGTTCGGCGCGGGCGCGGGTCAGCGCGCCTTCGTCCACCTGTGGCCAGTGCGCGTACAGCGCTTCGGCGACGAACAGGTTCAGCAGGGCGTCGCCGAGGAATTCCAGCCGTTCGTTGTGGCGCGCCGCCGCGCTGCGGTGGGTGAGCGCCTGTTCCAGCAACCCGGCATCGGTGAAACGATGGCCGCCGAAGCGGCCGGCGTCGCGGTCAATTTGCCGCGTCACGCCTCACCAGGTCCTCGGTGGCGCTGAACTTCGCGATGACATCCAGGTTGCCCATCATCGGCTTGCGCAGCTCGTAGTTGACGCTCATCTTCCAGCCACCCTCCTCATGGCGCTGCAGCTGCACGTCGGCAGGCTTGACGTTCTCGGAATAGCTCATGTACAGCCGCCGGAAGAACAGGTCCTTGATCCTCGACGGATCCTGCTGCGCAATGTTCGGCTCCTCGGCCAGGCCCTTGAGCGCCTGCTTGACCGCGTAGTACTCGGTGTACATCGGCACCAGCTTCATTCCCACGTAGACGAACACGCCGGCGACCGCCAGCACGATCACGAAGCCGATCAGGGTGAGCCCGGTTTGGTTGCGCTTCATCGCTGTCCCCTTGAAGTGAGTGCCGCGTCCCCCGACGCCGCCGGCGTACTGTACGGCCTACGGAATCTGGCTGCCCATGCGCGAGAAGTCTACCCCGCCGGCGCTGGAGTCCCAGTTCATCCAGATCAGGAAGGCTTTGCCGCGCAGGTTGCGCTCCGGCAGGGTGCCCCAGAACCGGCTGTCCTCGCTGTTGTCGCGGTTGTCGCCCATCACAAAATAGCTGCCCTGCGGCACCTGCCACTCGCCTTCGCCCTGCATCATGAACGGCAGGTCCTCACGCGCCAGGACCGGATGGGTACGGCCTGGCAGCGCCTCGGCGGAAAGGGTGGCGCCGGTCATGTCCTGCCCCTTGCCCTTGCCGATGTACTGGCCGATCGGACGGTAGTGCAGCGGCTCCCCGTTGACGTAGACCACGTGGTCGCGGTAGCCGATGGTGTCGCCCGGCAGGCCGATGACACGCTTGATCCAGTCCTGGTCGGGGTGATGCGGGGGCCGGAACACCACCACGTCGCCTCGCCTGGGTTCGCCGATGGGGACGAACTTCTGGTTGGTGATCGGCAGGCGCAGCCCGTAGGCGAACTTGTTGACCAGGATGAAGTCGCCGATCAGCAGGCTCGGCATCATCGAACTGGACGGAATCCGGAACGGCTCGGCCACGAAGCTGCGCAGGATCAGTACGATCGCCAGCACCGGAAAGAACGCCTTGGCGTAGTCGACAACCACCGGCTCCCCGGCCTCGACCAGCCCCTCGCGCGCCAGCCGACGCCGGGCGAAGAACAGCTTGTCCAGTAGCCATATCAGACCGCTCAACAGTGTCAGTAGTACCAAGCCGACTTCGAACAAGCGCATTCGGGTTCCTTTGAACGGAGACTAGGGACTGGGGACTCGGGGCTGGGAGAACACGGGCACCGAGACGGGCACACGGGATCCTAGCGTTTGCCGCCAGTCTCCAGCCTCCAGTCCCCACCCCCGCCTCACTTGTTGTCCACCTGCAGCACGGCGAGGAAGGCCTCCTGCGGGATCTCCACCCGCCCGACCTGCTTCATCCGCTTCTTGCCTTCCTTCTGCTTCTCCAGCAGCTTCTTCTTGCGAGTGGCGTCGCCGCCGTAGCATTTGGCCAGCACGTTCTTGCGCAGCGCCTTGACCGTGCTGCGGGCGATGATCTGCGACCCGATCGCCGCCTGGATCGCGACGTCGAACATCTGCCGCGGGATCAGCTCGCGCATCTTCTCGACCAGATCGCGTCCGCGGCGATCGGCGTGCTGGCGGTGGGTGATGAGCGAGAGCGCGTCCACCCGGTCGCCGTTGATCAGCGTGTCCACGCGCACGAACGGACCGGGGTCGAAACGCAGGAAGTGGTAGTCGAGCGAGGCGTAGCCGCGGCTGACGGATTTGAGCCGGTCGAAGAAGTCCAGCACCACCTCGGCCATCGGCAGCTCGTAGCTGATCTGCACCTGGCTGCCCAGGTAGGTGATGCCGATCTGGCTTCCGCGCTTTTCCTCGCATAGGGTGATGACGTTGCCGACGTAGTCCGGCGGGGTCAGGATGTTGGCGCGGATGATCGGCTCGCGCACTTCCTCGATCAGGTTCGCCGCCGGCAGCTTGGCCGGATTATCCAGCGGCATCACGCTGCCATCGGTCCTGAGCACCTCGTACACCACGGTGGGCGCGGTGGTGATCAGGTTGAGATCGTATTCGCGCTCCAGGCGCTCCTGCACGATCTCCAGATGCAGCATGCCCAGGAAGCCACAGCGGAAGCCGAACCCCATCGCTTCGGAGTTCTCCGGCTCGAAGCGCAGGGCGGCGTCGTTCAACTTCAGCTTCTCCAGGGCCTCGCGCAGGTCCGGATAGTCCTCGGCGTCGACCGGGAACAGTCCGGCGAACACGCGCGGCTGCATTTCCTGGAAACCGGGCAATGGGTGCGGCGCCGGATCGCCGGCCAGGGTGAGCGTGTCGCCGACCGGCGCGCCGTGCACGTCCTTGATCGAGGCCGTGATCCAGCCCACTTCGCCCGCGCCGAGCTTGGGCAGCGCCTTGCGCTTGGGCGTGAATACGCCGACCGACTCCACCTGGTGGCTGCGTCCGGTGGACATCACCAGCATCTTGGCGCCGGGTTTGATCTCACCCTGCATCACCCGTACCAGCGAGACCACGCCCAGGTAATTGTCGAACCAGGAATCGATGATCAGCGCCTGCAGCTTGTCGGTGTCGCGCGGCTGCGGCGGAGGAATCCGGCTGACGATGGCCTCGAGCACGTCACCGACGTTGAGGCCGGTCTTGGCGCTGATCGCGACCGCATCGTCGGCATGGATGCCGATCACCGCCTCGATCTCGGCCTTCACCCGTTCGATGTCGGCGGTGGGCAGGTCGATCTTGTTGAGCACCGGCACCACTTCCAGGCCCTGCTCCACCGCGGTGTAGCAATTGGCGACGGACTGCGCTTCGACCCCTTGTGCGGCATCCACCACCAGCAGCGCGCCTTCGCACGCAGCTAGCGAACGGCTCACCTCGTAGCTGAAATCGACGTGGCCGGGCGTGTCGATGAAATTGAGCTGGTAGATCTGCCCGTCCTTCGCCTTGTACGGCAGCGACACGGATTGGGCCTTGATGGTGATGCCGCGCTCGCGCTCGATCGGGTTCGAGTCGAGGACCTGCGCTTCCATCTCACGCGCTTCCAGTCCGCCGCACAGTTGGATGATCCGATCGGCCAGGGTCGACTTGCCGTGGTCGACGTGGGCGATGATCGAGAAGTTGCGGATGTTCCGCATGGACGCGGGCGTGGCGTTGGACATGGGCAATGGACGGCGCAATGGCCGTGGACGGCCCTGTGTTGCAACGCAGAATTATCGCATGTCCCACCCCGCGGGGACCGGAGCGGCCATGATCGCGATCCGAGCGGCGAACGATCGCCACCCGGGCCGCTCAGGGCGAGGCGCCTACTCCTCCTCGCCGTCGGTACGCGGCGTCACCGCGATGTACTGGGTCCCGCCGCCGCGGCGCACCAGCAGCATCACCGCCTGCCCAGCCCTGATCTTGCCGAGCTCACGTTCGAGTGCGGCGACACTGGCCACGTTGGCGCGCCCCACCGCCAGGATCACGTCGCCAGGACGAATGCCGGCTTCGCGCGCGGCCAGGCCCTGCACCCGCGCCACGCCGACGCCTTCGTCCTGGCCCAGTCCGAGCTGGCGGCGATCATCGGCATCGAGGTCCTGGCCGATGATGCCCAGCGGATTGGAGGCGGCGCGCGGGGCGTCCTGTCCTTGCGGGTCCTCGCCGAACGGCTCTGCGCCACTCGCCACGCCCTCGTCCAGCGGCGCGAGGGTGACCGACACGTCGCGCTCGCGCCCATCGCGCAGCACGCCCAGGGTGATCCGGGTACCCGGCGCCATGGCCCCGACGATGGGAGGCAGCTGCGTGGAATCGTAGATGGGCGTGCCATTGACCGAACGGATCACGTCGCCGCGTTCGATGCCGGCGCGCTCTCCGGGCCCGTTGGGCTGCACGCCACTGACCAGGGCGCCGCGGGTATCGGGCAGGTTCGATGCACGCGCGATGTCGGCGGTGATCGGCTGCAGTTGGACGCCAATCATGCCGCGCTGGACCCGCCCGTTCTTCTTGAGCTGGTTCACCGCCCCCATCGCGGTATCGATGGGAATGGCGAAGCTCACGCCCATGTAGCCGCCGGAATTGCTGAAGATCTGCGAATTGATGCCGACCACCTGGCCGCGCGTATCGAGCAGCGGGCCGCCGGAGTTGCCGCGGTTGATCGCCACGTCGGTCTGGATGAACGGCACGTACTGCTGGTTCGCGTAGGGATTCGAGCGCCCCACCGCGCTGACGATGCCGGCGGTGACCGAATGATCGAGCCCGAACGGCGAACCGATCGCTACCACCCACTGGCCCGGCTTGAGGGTCTTGGAATCGCCGATGCGCAGCGCGGGCAAGCCGGTCGCCGCCACCTTGAGCAGCGCCACGTCCGACTGCTGGTCGCTGCCGACGACTTTTGCGGTCAGCTCGCGGCGGTCGGACAGCTTGATCTTCACTTCATCGGCACCCTCCACCACGTGGTGGTTGGTCAGCACATAGCCGTCGTTGGAAATGATGAAGCCGGTGCCCATCGACACCCCGCGCGGACCGCCCTGCGGACCATCCGGCGCAGGCATACCCGGGAAGCCGGGGCCGAAGAAGCGTCGGAAGATTTCGGGTATTTCTTCCTCATCGGGCATCTGCTGCGCGCTGCGGCGCCCGCCTCCGATCTGGGCTTCGACATTGACCACCGCCGGTCCCACTTCCTCGACCAGGCGGGTGAAGTCGGGCAAACCCGCGACCAGCTGCGGCGCCGGCGCGGGGGCGGGTGACTGGGCGGTGGACACGTAGGGGGCGACGACCGCCGTAGTGGCGGCGGCCGTAGCCGCGATCAGGACCAGAATGCGCACGGAAGATTTCATCGGGCATGAACTCGAAGGGCGTGAACTCGAAGGGCGCGAACGAAGGCTGGATGACGCGAAATGCGGCGAACGTCGGTCGGGCGAAGCGGGAGCGCCGCGCCCGGCACGATCCGGCTAGTCGACGGGCGCCTCGTCGACAGGCAGCTGCGGTTCGAAATAGTCGTAGCCGGACGAAGTCCCGGCGGTCTCGTAATCCACCGTCAGCGCTCCCGACGCAAGGCCCGGTAGGACGGCTCGCGGCCACGGTCTGGACGGCGCAAGCGCGGAGGCTGCGAAGGGATCGTGGGAGGCGACCGTTTCCGGGACACGCGTGTCCGGCTGGCCCCCGCCTGGCTCGGCCACGGCGATTTCAACGACGGCGGGCTGCTGGCTCTCGACCTGCTGTGCAACGGTACGACGCAGCGGTTCACGCGCGCGGCGCGTGGCGCGGCGCGGCCGATCCGATGCCATGAGCGCGGCGGCTGCGACGCTGGCGGCGGTGTCCCGCGCCGATGTGGCAGGAGTCGGCTTCGGCGCAGGCTGCTGCGGACTGACTGGTATGTCCGGCGTCGGCGCGGCCGCGGCAAGCGGCGCGACCGCTCCGGTGACGGTCGGCTCGACCGTCGCTGGATTGCGCTGCGCGATGAACAAGGCCGCCACAGCGACCGAAGCCGCCAGGGCTGCACCACCGGCCCAGCCCCAGCGAAGACCGGTTCGGCCGGCTGCACGGGTGACTGCCGCATGTGCCCGACCTTCCTCGGCGACGGCCCCGAGCACCCGCTGGGAAAAATCGCGCGGCAACAGCGCCGGCATGCTGCCACGCATCAGATCGCCGCACAGCTGCCAGCGCTCCCAGCAGCCGGCCAGCTCGTGGTCGTGCTGCAGGCGCCGGAGCAGGAAACGGGCCTCGTCCGGCGCCAACGCGCCATCGAGCATCGCCGAGAGCTGCTGACGGCAGTGGGTTTCAAGTTTGTCCCGCATCAGGGCATCGAGTTCCTGCATATCGAGGTCACGCAATCGGGGTGGGCAGGAAGACCAGGCTTCTGGCCAGGTTTCCGGATGGCGCCTATCCGACCACGCGCTGGCGCGAAGGTTCCCCATCCATCAGCGGGCGCAGCTGGGCGTCGATCGCCTCCCGGGCGCGGAAGATCCGGGAGCGAACCGTACCGATGGGGCAGTCCATCCGGCCGGCGATCTCCTCGTAGCTCAGCCCGTCGACCTCGCGCAGGGTGATCGCCATCCGCAGCTCCTCCGGCAATGCCTCCACCGCCCGCATCACCGTGCGCTCCATCTGTTCGCGCATCAGCTCGCGCTCTGGCGTGTCGTTGTCGCGCAGGCGGATGCCTGAATCGAACTGCTCGGCATCCGAGACCTCGATGTCGTCGGTCGGGGGGCGCCGGTTGCTCGCGACCAGGTGGTTCTTGGCGGTGTTCACCGCGATCCGGTGCAGCCAGGTGTAGAACTGCGCGTCGCCACGGAAATTGCCGAGGGCGCGATACGCGCGCATGAAGGTTTCCTGGGCGATGTCCTGGCATTCGCTCCAGTCTGAGACGTAACGCCCGATCAGCGCGGCGATCCGGTGCTGGTACTTGCGCACCAACAGGTCGAACGCCGCCATGTCGCCACGCTGCACGCGTCCCACCAGTTCCTGGTCGAGTTGCTGCGAATCCTGCTGTTGCGAACCCCCCTGCGGCGGTTCGGCCTGATTCGATTCCGGTATTGAGGGGGTTTCGGCCATCGGGCCGGGGACTCCTTGGATGCGCGGCCTTGCGACCGTGCGTGATAACGACCCGCGATGATGTTCTGGAGCAATTCCCGAACGGCCGCCAGTGTGGAGGAGCTGGGGCCGCGGGACGACTGCCACAAGCCATGCCCGCGCGCTCATGGCTGCGATCGTGACGCGATCGCGCTGCTTCGCCGCTGGTTCGCGCTGGTTCGCGTCGCCTGCTCGCGCCCCGATTTGACGCATTCGGAACAACCTCCGGATCATAAGGTCCCATCTCCCCCGCGGATGACCCCTCCATGACCACCGCCCGCCTTGCCGGACTGCGTTTCGCCCACTGGCAGGCCCAGGAGCGCCCCGATGGCGTGATCGTGCTGTCCTTCGACCGTGCCGACGCCTCGGTCAATACCTTCGCCCAGGACGTGCTGATCGAACTCGACGGCATTGTCGAGCGGCTCGCGGTGGATCCGCCCAAGGGGCTGGTGATCCGCTCGGCCAAGGCCAGCGGCTTCGTCGCCGGCGCCGATATCAAGGAATTCCAGGCTTTCGACGCCAAGGGCACGGTCAACGACGCGATCTTTCGCGGCCAGCAAGTGTTCCAGAAGATCGCCGAACTGCCCTGCCCCACGGTCACGGCGATCCACGGCTTCTGCATGGGCGGCGGGACCGAGATCGCACTCGCCTGCCGCTACCGCGTGGCGTCGAGCGATCCGTCGACCCGCATCGGCCTGCCGGAAGTGAAGTTGGGCATCTATCCCGGTTGGGGTGGCAGCGTGCGCCTGCCCCGGCTCGTGGGCGCGCCGGCGGCGATGGATGTGATGCTGACCGGGCGGACCCTGTCGGCATCGGGCGCGAAGGCGATGGGCCTGGTCGACAAGGTGGTGGCGCCCGCCGTACTGGTGGATGCGGCGGTCGAACTCGCCTTGAAGGGAACGGCGCGTCCTTTCCGGCAGCGCTTCCTGGGCTGGATCACCAACACCTGGCCGGCGCGCCAGCTGTTGGCGCCGATGCTGGTGAAGCAGGTCGCGCGCAAGGCGCGCAAGGATCACTACCCCGCCCCATATGCGCTGATCGAGACCTGGCGGCGCAGCGGCGGCGGCATCCAGTCGCGGCTCGCGGCCGAACGCAAGGCGGTGGTGAAGCTGGCCGGCACGCCGACCGCGCGCAATCTGATCCGGGTGTTCTTCCTGCAGGAGCGGCTGAAGGGGCTCGGAGGCAAGGACCCGGGAATCCGGTCGGTGCATGTGGTCGGCGCCGGTGTCATGGGCGGCGACATCGCCGCATGGGCGGCCTACAAGGGCTTCGAGGTCACATTGCAGGATCGCGAGCAGCGTTTCATCGACGGCGCCCTGGCGCGCGCGCAGGAATTGTTCGCAAAGAAGGTAAAGGACGAAAGCAAGCGGCCACAGGTCGCTTCGCGCCTGAAATCCGACCTCGAGGGCAGCGGCGTTGCGGGCGCAGACCTGGTCATCGAGGCGATCATCGAACAGGCGCAGGCCAAGCGCGAGCTCTACGCCACGCTCGAGCCCAAACTCAAGCCCGACGCGTTGCTGACCACCAACACCTCGTCGATCCCGCTGGTCGAGCTGCGCGACCACCTGCAGCGTCCCGCACGGTTCGCCGGGCTGCATTACTTCAATCCGGTGGCGCTGATGCCGCTGGTCGAGATCATCCGCCACGACGCGATGGGCGGCGACGTGGAAGCGCGGCTAGCCGCGTTCTGCAAGAAGCTCGACAAGCTGCCGGTGCCGGTCGCCGGCACGCCGGGCTTTCTGGTCAACCGCGTGCTGTTCCCCTACATGCTCGAGGCGATGACCGCATACGCCGAGGGCATCCCCGGCCCGGTCATCGACAAGACCGCGGTGAAGTTCGGCATGCCGATGGGCCCGATCGAACTGGTCGACACGGTCGGGCTGGATGTCGCCGCCGGTGTCGGTGCCGAACTCGCGCCGTTCCTGGGCTTGCCGATTCCAGCCGCGCTGCAGGCACCGCCGGAGGCCGGCAAGCGCGGCAAGAAGGATGGCCAGGGCCTGTACGCCTGGGAAAACGGCAAGGCCCGGAAGCCCGAAGTGGCCAAGGACTACAAGGCGCCTGGCGACCTTGAGGATCGCCTGATCCTGCCCCTGCTCAACGAAGCCGTCGCCTGCCTGCACGACGGCGTGGTCGCCGATGCCGACCTGCTCGATGCCGGGGTGATCTTCGGCACCGGCTTCGCCCCGTTCCGCGGCGGGCCGATCCAGTACATCCGCGAAACCGGCGCCAACGTGCTGCTTGCGAAACTCGAGGCGCTGCAGGCCCGCTACGGCGAGCGGTTCGCGCCGCGGCCGGGCTGGGATTCGCCCCGGCTGCGCGCCGACGGCGCGGTGCCCGCGGAGACCCAGGAAGCGGCGACGCCGGCCACGGCTGCACAGCCCGGGGAAGATCGCTGGGCGCGTCCATCGGACCAGCGCGACGTCCAGCCGGGCGATGGCAACCGCGATCAGAATCAGGTGTAGGCGTCCGCCGCACAGGGGACGCAAGCCGGCACATCAGCCGGGATCGGGTTCTGGCTGGCGTATGAAGCGGCCTGAGGCACTCTGCCACTGCCACCTGCCGACCTCATCGCACTGGAAGCAGCTCGAGACGAATATCTCGCCACGCGCAGGATCCGTGGCCATGTGCATCAGCACTGGCTGGGAGGAAATCTGCTCGACTTGCACGACTGCGCCCGGTGCCGAAACCGGACGATCCGCCGCGAGCACCAGCAGGAAGTTCCCGGTCTCGCCTCGACAGCTCTCGAAGATTCCGAGCATGATTTCCAGCGACCGGCCGTCGAAGCTTCCTTCAGCCGAGAACCCGCGCCGCCCTCGCGCGAAGTAGGCGTCCAGCCCCTGCGTTCCGTATCGCACGGAATCGGGAAACGCCTCTTCGGACAGCGCGCTCGCCCTGCACCACGCCGGATCGAGCTGTTGTGCCGCAATACCGCGTACGCGGGTGCCGACAGGCACGATGTCCGTCCGCATCCACCACGCCTGGTGGCCGGGCGCAGGCCGCACCTCCACCCGCAGATCGCGCGCATCCCGACAGCCGGCGAGGGCCAGTGCGAGCAGGGCCGCAGCGACAAGCCGGCCGCGCATCGCGCGCTACATCGTATGGGTGGGTTTCTCGGCGCTGAGCGTGCCGGCGAGCAGGGTCTCGATCTTGCCCTTGACGTTCTCGCCCTCGGCGGTATCGGCGAACTGCACGCCGATCCCGGCGGTGCGGTTGCCCTGCGCGCCGGGCGGCGTCACCCAGATCACCTTGCCGGGCACCGGCAGGCGTTCGCTGGATTCGGGCAGGGTCAGCAGCAGGAACACCTCGTCCCCCAGGAAGTAGCGCTTGGTGGTGGGGACAAAAATGCCGCCATGCTTCACGTACGACATGTACGCGTTGTACAGCGAAGCCTTGTCCTTCACCGCCAGCGACAGGATGCCCTGGCGTGCTCCACCCGCTCCGGCGGTCATGTCAGCCTTCCCATATCAACGTGCCCCCATGCGCTCGACCTGTCCGGCCGTGGCATCGCGCCAGGCCAGCAACAGTTCGGTCACCGCCAGGTCCGCGCGCACCGTGGTGCGCAGCAGGTCGCGGGTGCGGTTGGCGGTGTCGAACCACGCCGCCAGCCTGCGGGTTCGCCGGGGATCGGTCAAGCCGGCACCCTGCGCAGGCGCGACCTGCTCCAACACAGCCTGCTCCAGCGCGATCTCGGCGGCGAAGCGCAGGCGCAGGTCCGCATCGCCATCCGCGGTCCAGCGCTGCGCTGTCTGCACCGCGGCGGCCTTGCCCGAGGTGAGATGCGACAGGTCGCCGGCGACTTCGCGCCGCAATGCGATCCGGCCTTCCGCCAGCCAGGCGTGCGCCAGCCCCGGATGGCCGCGCGCGGCCTGCAACGCCTCGTCGGTCGCTTTTGCGGCGTGCCCCTGCTGCTGCAGCCAGGTCAGCGCCTCGTCGTGCGGCGGTAACGGGAATTCGAGCCTTTGGCAGCGGCTGCGGATCGTTGCGGGCAGACGCGCCGGATGCGCGGTCACGAGCCACAGGTAACGGTCTGGCTGCGGCTCTTCCAGCGTCTTGAGCAGGGCGTTGCAGGCGGCGTGGTTGATCGCATCGGCAGGATCGATGACCACGATCTGCGCGCCGCCGTACTGCGGCGTGAGCGTCAGCCGTTCCGAGACTTCGCGGATCTGCTCGATCACCAGTTCGGTACGCAGCCGGGTACCTTCCTTGTTGGGAATGAAACTGACGAAGCGATAATCCGGATGGGTTCCGGCCGCGAACAATTCGCAACCGCGGCATGCGCCGCAGGCATTGCCGTGCGCGTCGCGGCTGGTGCAGAGCATGCGCCGGGCGAGCGCTTCTGCGACGGCGCGCTTGCCCAGGTGGGCCGGCCCGCAGAAGAGCAATCCGTGCGCCAGGCCACCGCCATCCATGCGTGCGCGGGCGGCCTCGTAAGCGCGCCGCTGCCAGGGCGCGAACCCGGACACGCTCATCGCGTCGTCTCCTGCCACTGGCGCAGCAGCGCGACCGCTTCGGCCGCGACATCGGCGGCCGGCACGGACGCGTCGATCACGCGAAACCGTTCGGGATCGGCCTGCGCCCGCCTCCGGTAGGCATCGCGCACGCGTTCGAAAAACGCGTCCTGCTCGCTTTCGATCCGGTCCGGCCCGGTGCCGCCCAGCGCCAGCTCACGGCCGCGCGTGCGTTCGCGGCCCTGGGCGACCGGAAGATCGAGCAGCAGCGTCAAGCCAGGCGCGATGCCGACCGCATGCTGTTCGAGCGCTTCGATCAGCGTCGCTGGCAGCCCGCGCCCGCCGCCCTGGTAGGCGTAACTCGAATCGGTAAAACGGTCGCTGAGCACCCAGGCCCCGCGTTCGAGCGCCGGAATGATCGTGTAGGCCACATGCTGCGCGCGCGCCGCGAACATCAGCAGCAGTTCCGCCTCGGCCACCGGGGCCTCGTGCGCGGGCGAGAGCAGCAGTTCCCGGATCTGCTCGGCCAGCGGCGTGCCGCCGGGTTCGCGGGTGAGCACGACTTCGTCGCCAGCCGCCTGCAGGGCAACCACCAGGGCCTTGAGCACGGTCGTCTTGCCGGCACCCTCGCCGCCTTCGACGGTGACGAAACGCGGATGGATCCTGAGCGTGTCGCTCATTGCGCAGGGGGCGTCGTTGGCGCGGGCGCCGGGGTCGTTGCGGGCGCCGGGGTCGCCACGCGCTGGCGATAACGCCGCAGGTAGGCCTGCACTGCCGTCTGGTGCTCGGTCAGCGAACGCGTGAACACATGTCGGCCGCTGCCATCGCCCACGGCGACGAAGTACAGCGCATCGCCTCCCGCGGGCCGGGTCGCGGCCTTCAGCGCGTCGACTCCGGGCATGGCGATGGGCGTGGGCGGCAGGCCCGCGCGCGTATAGGTGTTGTAGGGGGTATGGGCGAGCAGGTCGGCGCGGCGGATGTTGCCGCGGTAATCCTGGCCCATTCCGTAGATCACAGTGGGATCGGTCTGCAGCAGCATGCCGGTCTTGAGCCGGCGCACGAATACGCCGGCGATCTCCGCCCGTTCGGAGGCGATCCCGGTTTCCTTCTCCACGATCGAAGCCAGGGTGAGCGCCTCGTCCTTGTTGCGAAGCGGCAGGTCGGGCGCGCGTGCGGCCCACGCGGCGTCCAGGGCCTTGACCATGGCGGCGTGCGCGCGCTTGAGGATATCCAGGTCGCTGTCGCCACGGGTATAGACATAGGTCTCCGGCAGAAAGCGGCCTTCCGGATGCTGGCCCGGCGCGCCCACGGCCTGCATCAGTGCGGACGCATCGAGCTGCGCGGTTTCGTGTTCCAGCGGCGTCGCCCGGGCCAGCGCCGCGCGCAACTCGCGGATGTTCCAGCCCTCGACGATCGTGAAGCGATGCCCCACCACCTTGCCCTGGCGCATGCGCGTGAGCAACTCGCGCGGCGTGATCCCCGGCTCCAGCGCGTACTCGCCCACCTGCAGCTTGCCGGCCACGCCGAGCTGGCGCGACAGTACCTGCCACTCGAGTTCCTGCCCACCCGGAACGCCCGCCTCGTAAAGCTTGCCGAGCACGCTCACGAACGAGTCGCCGCGTTCGACCAGCACGCTGTCGCCCTTGTCGACGCCCGCGATCGGCGCATCGGCGAACGTCATGTAGCGCGCGACGACCCAGTAGCCTGCCGCGCCTGCAACCAGGGCGGACAGCACGAACAGGATTCTCAGCAGGGTCAGGCCAGGGCGGCGTTGGCGGCTGGAACTCACGACTGCTCCGTGGCGAAGGCGGGGTGCGCACCTGCGAGCAGGCGCATGGCCCGCGCAACGGCCGGATGCGGAGGCCAGCTCCGATCGCCCAGGCGAGCGACCGGCAGGATACCGCGCACTGCATTGCACAGGAAAACGGCGTCGGCGGCTTCCACATCGGCCGGCGCGAGCCTCGCCTGCTCCGCGTCCAGCGCATCAATCGCCCACTGCCGGCAGATGCCAGCGACGCCGCAGGCGTCGAGCACCGGCGTGCGCCAATGCCCTTGCTGCAGAACGAACAGATTGGCCGCGGTGGCGCAGACCACGTGGCCGGCCTGGTCGCACAGCAGGCCTTCGTGCGCCACGCGCTCGCACGCGTCCGCTTCCCGCCATTCCGCACGTGCAAGCACCTGTTCGAGCCGGTTGCAATGTTTGAGCCCGGCCAGCAGCGGCTGGTGCGCGAGCCGGATGCGGCACCAGCGCAATACCAGGCCATCTGAACCCTCGGCGTCGGGGAGCGGGTGCAAGCCAAGTTGCCAGTCGGCATCGACGTCGGATGCAGGCGTGTAGCCGCGGCCTTCTGCCCCCCGGGTGACGACGAGTTTCAATACGCCTTCGCGCCGGCCTTCGAGCATCCGGCCTGCCTCGGCGGCGACGAAACCCGGATCCGGCAGCCGGATGTGCAGGCGCGCCGCACCGGCCGTCAATCGCGCCCAGTGCCGCTGCCACCATGGCACGCCGCCGGCGTGCACGCGCATCGTCTCGAACAGCCCGTCTCCGTAGGCAATGCCGCGACTGTCGGGATCGATCGCCTCGATGCGCGCATTGCCGCGATACAGGCCGACGCTCACGTCTCCACCCCCAGCGCCCGGAGCATGCCGCGCGCCTTGGCGCGGGTTTCCTCCAGTTCGCGCTCGGGATCGGAGTCGGCGACGATGCCGGCGCCGGTCCGGAACCGGAGGCTTTCGCCTTCGATCTCGGCGCTACGGATCAGGATGTTCAGGTCCAGATCGCCGTCGCGATTCAGCCAGCCCATCGCGCCGGTGTAGGCGCCGCGTCCCGTTGCCTCGAGCTCGGCGATGATCTGCATGCAGCGTACCTTGGGGCATCCGGTGATGGTGCCGCCCGGGAACACCGCACGCACGATCTCGCCGGGCGTGGCTTCCGGGCGCAGACGGCCGCGCACGTTGCTCACGATGTGGTGGACGTGGGCATAGCTTTCCACGCTCATCAATTCGTCCACCTCGACGCTGCCCGGCGTGCAGACCCGGCCCAGGTCGTTGCGCTCCAGGTCGATCAGCATCACATGCTCGGCCCGCTCCTTGGGGTGGCCGACCAGTTCTCGGATGCGCAGAAGGTCATCGTCGCCGGCAACGCGCGGCCGCGTCCCGGCAATAGGACGTGTTTCGACCACATCGGCGCGCACCGAAACCAGGCGTTCCGGGGAAGCGCTGACCACCGCCCATCCTTCCCCCGCGAACAGCCCGGAAAACGGCGCGGGATTGGCCGAGCGCAGGCGTTGGTGCAGCGCAGCCGGATCCAGCGTCCGATCGAACTGTGCCTGCCAGCCGCGCGAGAGATTGGCCTGGAAGATGTCGCCGGCGGCGAGATAGTCGAGGATCCGGGACACGCCCCGGGTAAAGCGCTGCGGCGGATCCTCGCGCAGGGATGTGGGCGGCTGCCAGGCCGGCAGCGGCTCGTTGTCGGCGTAGCGGATGATGTCACCCACGATCTGCTCGATCAGGCCGGCATGCGCAGCCTCGGCCACCGCGATGCAGTCGCCGGTGGCATGGTCGCGCAGGATCGCGGCGGGGCAACGCAATGCCTGCGCTACCGGCAGCATGCCGAGCGCGCGCGGCAAACGCAGCACGGGTTCGACTTGCGCCGCGAGTTCGTAGGCGAGAAACAGCGCCCAGCCGCCGCGAAACGGCCAGCGCGGCTCGTCGCGCGGCAAGCGTAGCGCGTGCCACCAGGCGTCTAGGGCGTCGAGGAAGTTCGGCTGCCCTGCGCTGCCATCGCCACCGTGCAGGCTGCCATCGGCATGCAGCGACAGCGCCTCCCCGCTAGTCGCCAGGAGCAGGTCCCAGCGTCCTTGCGCGGTGCCGTGGGCGGCCGATTCGAGCAGCATCGGGTAGCGCGACGGCGCCAGCCGATGCAGGTCGAGCAAATCGAGATCGGCAGATATGGGACGGGTGACGAGCATGAGGTCAGACCGCCCAGGCCATGGTAGGAGCGGCGGGGGACGCCCCCCCCGGGGAAACAAAGCCCCCGGGGGGGCGCCCCCACCCCCA
>NZ_JAKPBU010000003.1 GCF_022662495.1 Lysobacter sp. M2-1 | reverse complement strand
GCGTTGCTGGGTGGGGCGCGGGCTCCGGGGTGTTGTTTTCCCGGCCCGCCCCCCCCCCCCCCCCCCCCGCTCCTACAGAAGCGGACGACTTCAGACCCGCCGGAACACCAGCGTGCCGTTGGTGCCGCCGAAACCGAACGAGTTCGACATCGCGATGTCCACCTGCTGCTGACGCGCAGTGTGTGGAACGTAGTCGAGATCGCAGCCTGCGGAGGGATGGTCGAGGTTGATCGTCGGCGGGATGATGCCGGTATGCAGCGCCATCGCCGAGAACACCGCTTCGACGCCACCTGCCGCGCCCAGCAGATGGCCGGTCATGGACTTGGTGGAACTGACCATCACCGACTTCGCGGCCTCGCCCAGGGCGCGCTTGACCGCCATGGTCTCGGCCAGGTCGCCGGCCGGTGTCGAGGTGCCGTGGGCGTTGATGTAGCCGATCGCGGCAGGGTCGATCGCGGCATCGCGGATCGCGTTGGCCATGCAGCGCGCGGCCCCTTCGCCGTTCTCGCTGGGCGCAGTCATATGGTAGGCATCACCGCTCATGCCGAAACCAGCGAGTTCGCAGTAGATGCGGGCGCCCCGCGCCTTCGCGCGCTCGTATTCCTCCAGCACCACGATGCCGGCGCCGTCGCCCATCACGAAGCCGTCGCGCTCCTCGTCCCACGGGCGCGAGGCCCTGGCCGGCTCGTCGTTGCGGGTGGATAGCGCCTTCATCGCACAGAAGCCGCCGACCGAGGTGGGCGTGGTCGCGTACTCTGCGCCACCGGCGATCATCGCGTCTGCCTCGCCATATTGGATCATGCGCATCGCAAGACCGATATTGTGGGTGGCCGTGGTGCAGGCGGTCACGGCGGCGATGTTCGGGCCCTTGGCCCCGGTCATGATCGACACCTGGCCGGCGATCATGTTGATGATCGTGCTCGGCACGTAGAACGGCGAAATCTTGCGCGGCCCGCCGGCGGCGTACTTGAGCGTGGTTTCCTCGATACCGTGCAGGCCGCCGATTCCCGCGCCGATCGCCACACCAATGCGTTCAGCATCGGCCTCGGCGATCTGCAGCCCGCCATCCTCGATCGCCATCAGCGCGGCCGCCACGCCGTAGTGGACGAACGGGTCCATCTTCTTGATGTCTTTCGGCGCGATCCACTTTGCCGGATCGAAATCCTTGATCTCTCCGGCGATCCGCGTAGGGAATGCCGATGCGTCGAAATGGGTGATCGGACCGATGCCCGAGCGGCCGCCGACGATGCCATCCCAGCTCGAAGCCAGGTCGTTGCCCAGGGGCGAGACCACCCCCAGGCCGGTAATCACGACGCGACGCTTGCTCATGCCCGGTTCCTCATTGCCGTTTTTCCGTCATCCGCTTGTGGAACGCATGCAGATTGGGCCATACGCCCACGCATGCAATCGTCGCAAACACGCGAGGCCGCATGCGCGGCCCCGGAGGTATCGCGGCAGCCGACAGCGATGCTGCGGCTGCACAGGTCGTCAGGCCTTGACGTGCGCCTTGACGTAGTCGATGGCCTGCTGCACCGACGTGATCTTCTCGGCTTCCTCGTCCGGGATCTCGCACTCGAACTCTTCCTCGAGCGCCATCACCAACTCGACGGTATCGAGCGAATCCGCGCCCAGATCGTCGACGAACGAAGCGCTGTTGGTCACTTCCTCTTCCTTGACGCCGAGTTGTTCGACCACGATCTTCTTGACGCGTTCTTCGATGCTGCTCATGGGGTCTTGCTCCTCCTGGGGAGACTTCTATCGAGGGGTGACGCTGGGGGCGTAGTGTAAGGGAAACACGGCAGGCGGGCGCATCCGGCACGGACGCGCCGTTTTACCAATTCTTCACGCAACCGCGGCAGCCTTGCCAGGGCCAGCCTGATCAAGCCATGTACATGCCGCCGTTGACATGCAGGGTTTCACCGGTGATGTAGGCCGCCGCCGGGCCGGCCAGGAAGGCGACCGCCCGCGCGATATCCGCCGGTTCGCCCAGCCGACCCAGCGCGATCTGTCCGACCAGACCTTGCTTGACGTCCTCGGGGAGGTCGCGGGTCATGTCGGTGGCGATGAATCCGGGCGCGACCACGTTGACGGTGACACCGCGCGATCCGATTTCCTTTGCAAGCGATTTGCTGAAGGCGATGATGCCCGCCTTCGCGGCCGCATAGTTGGCCTGGCCCGCGTTGCCGGTGGCGCCGATCACCGAGGCGATGTTGATGATGCGACCCTTGCGCGCTTTCATCATGCCGCGCATCACGGCCTTGGACGTGCGGTAGACGCTGGACAGATTCGTATCCAGGACCGCCTGCCAGTCCTCGTCTTTCATCCGCAACAGCAGGTTGTCGCGGGTGATTCCGGCATTGTTGACCAGGATCGAGATCGGTCCGATGTCCTTGGCGATCGCATCCACCAACGCCTCGATGGCCGCCGCATCGGTCACGTTCAGTTCGCGTCCGTGTCCCCCCTGGGCCGACAGGCGCTCGGCGATCGCCTGCGCGCCAGCGGCGCTAGTGGCGGTCCCGACCACCGTCGCGCCCAGCGCGGCCAGCTCGTCGGCGATCGCCGCGCCGATGCCGCGGCTGGCGCCGGTGACCAATACGATTTCGCCTCTCAAGGTGGTCATGCAATCTCCGTGGATTCTCGAAACACATTGCAAGATTTGTGAACGGGCCGGATGCGCCGCCTCGCAGCGGGCCGATCCGCGTCCCGGGACGCGGTCAGGTCCGCCATTCCGCTAGCGCTCCTTCGAAATCGCCGACCTCACCAATCGCGCGCGCGTCCAGCGATTTGTCGATGCGCCTGGCCAGACCGGCCAGCACCTTTCCGGGGCCGCACTCGGCGATGCGGGTGGCGCCGCGCGCCGCCAGAGCCTGCATGCAAGCGGTCCATTGCACCGGCAGGTAGAGCTGGCGCACCAGCGCATCGCGGATCGCCCGCACACCTTCGTGTACTTCGGCATCCACGTTCTGCACGACCGCAATGGACGGCTCGTTCCATGACATTCCTGCCATGGTTTCCGAAAGTCGATTCGCCGCCTCGCGCATGATGGGCGTATGCGAGGGCACGCTCACCGCGAGCTTGACCGCCTTGCGCACGCCGGCTTGCGCCAGCAGCGCGAGCGCACGATCCACGGCCGCGGCGTCACCGCCGATCACGATCTGCCCGGGTGAGTTGAAATTGGCCGGAACCACGACCTGCGATTCGGACGCCTGTTCGCAGATTTGCTGCACCAGCGCTTCGTCTGCGCCGAGGACCGCCGCCATCGCGCCGGTGCCCGTGGGCGCGGCGTCCTGCATCAGCTGTCCGCGGATACGCACCAGATGCGCGGCGTCGCGCAGCGACAGCGCTTCCGCCGCCACCAGCGCGCTGTATTCGCCCAGGCTGTGGCCAGCGAGTACCGACGGCCTGGGACCGCCCTGCCCCAGCCATGTCCGCCAGACCGCGACGCCGGCGGCGAGCAATGCAGGTTGCGTGTATTCGGTGCGATTGAGCTGCTCTTCCGGGCCGGCCTGCGAAAGCGCCCACAGATCCACGCCGGCGCCGTCCGAGGCCTCACGGAACGTCTCGCGCACTACAGGATGCAATTCCGCCAACTCGGCCAGCATCCCGACGGATTGCGAACCCTGTCCCGGAAACACGAAGGCAAGGGAAGACGAAGCGGTCATCGGCAGTCTCGACGGACGGGCTGCGCATGATACGAGTCCGCCCCGGTCGGCGTCTGTACCGTCGCGTATGTGGAGCGGCGCGGTTCGCGAAAACGCTCCGCCGACGTCCGCGTTTGCGGGGAACACATGGTCGTCGCCTTCCACGCCTACCGCGTGGTGCGGGTGCAACCCCCCACGCGCGATCGGTGTGCTGCATCCGCGGACGGCGACAACCCCGCCTTGTGGGTATTCAGTAACGCACCAGCGCGCTGCCCCAGGTGAATCCGCCACCAAACGCTTCGAGCAGCACGAGTTGGCCGCGCTGGATCTTGCCCGAGCGCACGCCCTCGTCGAGCGCCAGCGGCACCGAGCCCGAAGACGTGTTGCCGTGCTTGTCGACCGTGACGACGACGCGCTCCATCGGCATGTCCAGGCGCTTGGCCGTGGCCTCGATGATGCGCAGATTGGCCTGGTGCGGGATCAGCCAGTCGATGTCGTGGCGATCCAGGCCGTTGGCTTCCAGCGTTTCCTCGACCACGCTGTCGAGCGCCTTGACCGCGTACTTGAACACATCGCTGCCTGACATGCGGATGCGCACGCCGGCGTTGGGTTCGTCCACGTCGAACCCCACCGACACGCCAACCGGATTCCAGAGCAGGTCCTTCTTGCCGCCATCGGCATGCAGGTGGGTGCTGAGGATGCCGGTTTCGGCGTCGGCCTTGAGCACCACGGCGCCGGCGCCGTCGCCGAACAGCACGCAGGTGGTGCGCTCGGTCCAGTCGACCATGCGGGTGAGCGTTTCCGAGCCGACCACCAGAACCGTCTTCGCGGAGCCCGCCCGGATGAAATTGTCCGCGACCGTGAGCGCATAGATGAAGCCCGAGCAGGCCGCGTTGACGTCGAACGCGGCGCACCCGTCCGCACCCAGCCGATGCTGCAGCAGGCAGGCGGTGGATGGGAAGATCAGATCGGGCGTGGTCG
Source organism: Lysobacter sp. M2-1 (assembly GCF_022662495.1). Lineage (GTDB taxonomy): Bacteria > Pseudomonadota > Gammaproteobacteria > Xanthomonadales > Xanthomonadaceae > JAKPBU01. The sequence continues at coordinate 159,571 of NZ_JAKPBU010000003.1, read as the reverse complement.
TGCCGAGCACAATCAGGTCGAGTTCCGAAGCCTGGACGCCGGCCGCTTCCAGCGCGCGCACGGACGCGTGAAAGGCCAGGTCGCCGGTGGTCTCGCCCTCGGCGGCGATATGCCGCTGGCGGATGCCGGTGCGGGCCGCGATCCATTCGTCGCTGGTATCGACGATCTTCGACAGATCGTCGTTGGTCAGGATTTTTTCCGGCAGATAGCTGCCCGTGCCCGCGATCCGTGAATAGATGCGTGGGATGGAGCTTTGCTCGCTCATGCGGCCCGCCTGTGACAAGGACGTGGGACTTTACGCGATTACGGCATCACGCCGCAGCGCGCGAGGCGATCCTTGCGGATCAATCCTCTTCGACGACCTTGGACTTGGGCTGGATGACCTGCTTGCCGCGGTAGTAGCCGTCCGCGGTGATGTGGTGGCGCAGATGGGTCTCGCCCGAGGTCGGATCGGTCGCCAGCTGCTTGGCGCTCAGGGCGTCGTGCGCGCGGCGCTGGCCGCGACGGGACGGGGAGACGCGGGATTTCTGCACTGCCATGGGATTGCTCCAGTGAAACTTTGTAGATTCGTGAAACGTTCTGGTAACCGCGCATCTGGGACGCGGGTCAAGGATCGCGTTTGAGGCCGGCCAGCGCCGAAAACGGATTGGCGCGTCGTACTTCCTCTTCGTCCGCGCTCCATTCGCGTTCGACCGCCTCGGAGCCGGGCATGACCGGCACCGTGGGAAGGGCCAGGATCAACTCGTCTTCGACCAGTTCGGCCGGATGCAGCAGGCCGTCCTCGGGTACCAGCAGGGGTTCGTAACCTTCCGGCAGCGCGGCCTCATCGGCCTCGTCGCGGATCAGCCCAAGCCGCTGCACCAGCTGCACCGGGTAGACGAACCTCTGCAGGCTGCGCTGGCATTCCAGCGGCAAGCCGGCATCGATCCTCAGCTCGACGTAGGGCACCTTCAACGCATCGTGGTCGAATTCGAGGGAGAAGCGGACCTCTCCTTCGGCATCCACCAGGCTGCCCCGAAGCCGTTCCATCGACGCCAGCGGCAACCGGCCCTCGAAGCCCCTGCGCGCGGCGACCATGCGCCAGGCGTCGAGGACTGCGGGGACTTCAACGGACATAAGCCGGAAAATGTTAGAGGTCGGGCGGTCTGCTGTCAAACCGTGCGACCCGCCTGGCGTGGCCAAGTGCTTGAGCGTACGCACAAATTTGCCGCTGCCTGCGGGCTGGGCGAGACTGCGGCCATGAAGCTTGCCGTCCTGCTGCTGCTGATGGGGGCCGCGGCACTGGTCGCGGCCGTGCTGATCCGGGTGCGCGGTGGACGCCGCCGGCAGGCGGTCGGTCGCCTGCTCGACGCGGCCGATGCGCTGGAAACCAGGCTGCGCACGGCGCGTGCCGAACTCGAGGCGGTGACCGGCGACAACCCCACCCGCGAGGCGATGCAGGAGATGCTGCGCCAGCGCCTGTGGCTGCAGCAGCATGGCGATGGAGCCTCCCTCGACCAGATCGAGAGTGTCCGGCGCTCGCTGGAGGAGGCGCGCGAGCGGATCGATCAGCAGCTCACACGGATCCGCGACGCCCGCGCCCCCCTCGTCTAGCCCATGACCGCACTGATCCTGGCTTCGACCTCACCGTATCGGCGCGCCTTGCTCGAGCGTTTCGGCCTGCCATTTGCAACCGCGCGCCCGGACGTGGACGAATCCGCGCGGCCCGGCGAAGGCCCTGCCGACCTCGCCAACCGCCTGGCCCAGACCAAGGCTGGCGAGGTCGCCCGGCAACACCCTGGGGCCTGGGTCATCGGCTCCGACCAGCTGGCAGAAGTGGATGGCAAGGCGCTGGGCAAGTCCGGCAGCCGGGCCGGTGCGGTGGTGCAGCTGCAGGCCATGTCCGGGCACGAAGTGCGCTTCCACACCGCGCTGTGCCTGCAGCGCGATGCAATCACGCACCGGGCGGCGGATGTCACGCGGGTGATATTCCGACCGCTTGCGCTGGCGGAGATCGAACGCTACGTGGACGCCGAGCAGCCGTTCGACTGCGCGGGCAGCTTCAAGGTCGAGGGTCTGGGCATCGCCCTGTTCGACGCCGTGCACAGCGACGATCCCACCGCGCTGATCGGGCTCCCGCTGATCGCCACTGCCCGGCTGCTGCGGCTGGCCGGTTTCGCAGTGCCCTGATCGTCGCGGACGTCAGCGCCGGATTTCGACCGGCTGCTCGCTCCAGTCCTCGACGCTGCCGTCGCGTCCGTGCAGGCGCAATCCCAGCCAGTGGCGCCCGGGGATGAGCGCCGCGGCGTCGATGCGGGCACGGAAGCCTACGTTGGGATGGTTCGGATCGGTGGAGATCCGCCAGTACGCGGCGGTACCGGGACTGGGCAGGCCATAACGCGCGGTCGCCACGGGCTTGCCGTCGAGCAGCACCTCGACCCGCTTCAGTCCCACGCCATCCTTGAATGCCCAGCCGGCGACTTCGAACGTGCGCCCCACGCCGGCGCCGGATACGGGCGTGTCGAACCAGGCCATGGCCGGTGCCGTGCACGGAGCGTCGCGCGGGGCCTGACGTTCGGCAAGCGCGAACAGCAGGAAGCGCTGCCGCCCGTGGTCGACATTGACCACCCGCGGCGCCGGTAACGGCCCGACTTGCGCGCAGAGCCAATGGTAGCGAGCGAGCAGATCCCGATACGGAACTTCAGAGGCCCCCACCACCAGCAGGACCGGCGTCTGCCCCCAGTCGCTGCGACCGGCACTGTGCAGTCCCCACAGTTGCAGCTGGGGCGCGCGTCCATGCTTGCGGTTGAGCGGATGATCGAGCACCTGCAGACTGGGATCTTGCAGCGCGAAGCCCAGTTCCGACCCGATCTTGAAATTGTCGGCGACGATCCACGTGTTGCGCGGCAGGCCGCTGCGCATCTCGCGCACGACCTGGCCCAGCGTCTCCCAGCCGGCGAAATTGCCGGGATACCACTTCTCCGCTGCGGAGCGTGCCCGGATCGATGGCGCCGACACCGCCGCGTAGTAACCGAGCATCGATACCAGCCCGAGCGCGGCCAGCACATAGGTCGCCCGACGCCACGCCGGCGGCCAGCTGGCGAGCACGCCGGGGAGCAGTGGCAGCAACAGCACGTAGCCTGGCAGCGGCCAGTGGAAGCTGACGCGCTCGGTGTCGGCAAAAAAGCCGAGCACGAAGAAGCCCAGCACGATCAGTGCCCCCACCAGGGCGAACAGGCGCGGTAACGGCTGCGCGTCCCGGCGATGCCGCCACGCGGCGACCGCCAGGGCGGCGAGCAGCAACGGAGTGACCAGCAGCGCCTGGATCGCCAGGAACCAGGCGCCGTCGGCGTGGAACGCCCAGGGATGGCGGTCGACCAGCTGGAAACGCAGACCTGCTTCGGCGTTCTCCATGTTCCATGCGATCAACGGGGTCCACGCCGCAGCGCCCAATGCGAGCGCGATCAGGACCCGCGGGTCGCGCAACAGTCGTCTGCCTTCGGCCATCCAGAGCAGCACCAGCAGCCCGACCCCGATGACGGCGATGAAGCGGTAATGGCTCAGCGCACCCAGGGCGAGCCCGAGCGCCAGTTCCACCGATGCGCCTGCGCTGACTGCACGCATCAGCCGCGCCACCGCGTCCACGCACAGCAGGGCCGCCACCACCATCGCGGCATCGGGAACCGCCAGCAGGCCGAGGGTGCCGGACAGCGGCAACAGCAACGCAAACGTCGCCGCGATCCAGCCGGCTGTACGCCCGAACTCGCGTGCGGTGATTGCTGCCACCAGCCAGGGAATCGCCGCCGCGAGCAGCAGGAACGGCGCGCGCAGCGGCAGGGTTCCGTGCCCGCCCAGTTCCACGCCGATGCGGGTCAACCACGCAGTGAGGCCCGGCAGGTCCGAATACGCCCAAGCCGGATGCTGGCCTTCCTGCCAGTAGAAGGCCTCGTCCACGAACAGCGGCAGCTTCGCGGCGAGCACCGCCTTGGCCAGCAGCACCAGCGCCCATAGCGCCAGGAAGGCGTACTTGGCCCGCTCTTCCGTGCGATTGCGCATGCAACCCCGCTACACTCGATGGGTGAAGGCAACCGGAGCGCGCATGTCCGCGACCCCAGCGATCGCCACCATGCTAACCGACGAGCTGCGCGCCGCCCTCACGCGCGCGCAGGCGCAGGTCAATTCACTGCTGCTCGGAAAACAGCAGGAAGTGCGACTCGCATACGTGGCGTTGCTGTCGGACGGGCATCTGCTGATCGAGGATCTTCCCGGCCTGGGCAAGACCACATTGGCCCACGCGCTGGCGGCGACATTGGGGCTGGGTTTCCAGCGCGTGCAATTCACCTCGGACCTGCTGCCCTCGGACATCGTCGGGGTGTCGGTGTACGACGCCCAGGCGCGGCGCTTCGAATTCCATCCCGGGCCGGTGTTCGCCAACGTGCTGCTGGCAGACGAGATCAACCGCGCACCGCCGCGCACCCAGAGCGCACTGCTCGAGGCGATGGCCGAGCACCAGGTCACCGTCGACGGCAGCACCCACGGACTGCCTTCGCCGTTCTTCGTGATCGCCACCCAGAATCCGATCGACCTGGCCGGCACGTATCCGTTGCCGGATTCACAGCTCGACCGCTTCCTGCTGCGACTGCAACTGGGTTATCCGGGCGAGGAGGCCGAGCGTGCGCTGCTGGCCGGCACCGACCGGCGCGACCTGATCGCGCAATCCCTGCCGCAGTTGGGTCCGGAAGACGTGCTCGCGTTGCGCGACGCAGTCAATGCCGTGCACGCCAGCGATCCGCTCATCGATTACGTCCAGGCCCTGCTCAACCGCAGTCGCCGCCATGCCGGCGTGCGTGTGGGCCTGTCGCCGCGCGCCGGCATCGCGCTGCTGCGCGGCGCGCGTGCCTATGCGCTGCTGCTGGGCCGGAATCACGCATTGCCCGAAGACGTGCAGGCCCTGTTCGGCGCCGTCGCCGCCCACCGCCTGGTAGCCGAAAGCGACGCCGAACCGGTGGCGCTGGCCAAGGCGATCCTGCATGCGGTGCCGGTGGACTGAAGCCGGTCACCACCAGTTGCCAACCTGCCGCATGCGCATCGCGCTCGCCATGAATGTCCACGCCGACCCAGCGCCGATCCGGTGACCACGGTGGCAGATCCAATCACCGGCAGACCAGATGCAACTGCAGCGAGAGGCGTCTCCCGATGGCGCCGCCGCTTCGAAGCCTGGGCGCGCCCGCGCACGCCGGAGTCGCTGCCGGTACGCTTCGACCGTCACCGCATCTACGTGCTGCCCACCGCTTTCGGCCTGTTCTTCGCCGCCCTGCTCACGGCGATGGGCGTGGGCGCCCTGAACTACAACAACAACCCTGCGCTGCTGCTGGCGCTGCTGCTGGCCGGTGCGGCGCTGGCGAGCCTGTTCGTCGCGCATCTGCAGCTGGCGGGGCTTGAGATCATCGCGATCTCGGCCGAACCGGTGGCGGCCGGCGCACCGCTCACGCTGCGCGTGCACGCCGGCGACCGGCGGGAACGCGAGCGTCGCGGTTTGCGGCTGCAACTGGGAGAATGTGGCGCATTGCTTTCACTTGAGAACGGCGCCGGCGAAACCGACCTGCAGGCGCCGACGACGCGACGCGGCTGGCTGCAGCTTGGGCGCATCCGCGTTTCCACCAGTCGCCCGCTGGGCCTGGCCCGGGCCTGGGCCTATGTCTGGCCGGACGCGCCGCTCCTGGTCTATCCCAGGCCGGAAGCCAACGGCCCGGCGCTGCCACGGGGCATCGGCGAACAGAGCCAGGCACGGCTGCACCCGGCCGGCGAGGACATGCACCACCTGCGCAACTACCGCCGCGGCGATCCGCGCCGTGCGATCGCGTGGAAACCGTCCGCGCGACGCGATGCGCTGCTGGTCCGCGAATACGAGCAGCCGCGCGATGCCGAAGTCCTGCTCGACTGGAACGGGTTGTCCGCCCTGCCCTACGAAGGAAGGATCAGCCGGCTCGCACGCTGGGTCGACGAGGCCGAACGTGAGCATCGTCGTTACCGCCTGCAGCTGCCGGGACAGCCCGCAATCGGCCCCGATGCGGGGCCGGCCCACCGTCACGCCTGTCTGCGCGCCCTGGCGCTGATGCCGCATGCCGCGCGCTGACTCGCCACTGCTCGATCGCAGTACGCGCGCGTGGACCCTCGCTGCCGGCGCGGCTTGCCTGCTGCCGTTGCTGCTGCAGCTGCCCGGCCGGATCGCTCTGGGGATCGCGCTCGCTGCGCTGAGCACCGGGGCGCTGTCATGGCGGCGGCCGGTGCCGACGCCGCTGCGCCTGCTGCTGGCATTGACGGTGATCGGCGCCACCCTCGCCGCCACCGGCTTTCGGGTCGGTCGCGAGACGGCCTGCGCGCTGCTGGCGGCGATGCTGGCGATCAAGCCCAGCGAAACCTGGCGCGTGCGCGATGCGCGCAGCCTGCTCGGCTTCGGTCTGTTTGCGCCTTTCGCCACCTTTCTCCTCGATCAGGGGCCAGTGTCCCTGCTGCTGGCGCTGGCCGGAGTGAGCCTGGCCCTGACCGCCCTGCAACGGCTGGCCGAACTGGAATCTGGCGAATTGCGGCCGCTGCCACCATGGCGGCGCCTGGTCGCGGTCTGGCGGCTGGCAGCCATCGGCCTGCCGCTGGCGTTGGCGGCGTTCTGGTTGTTCCCACGTTTGGCCGCGCCACTATGGGGGGTGCCCGAGCGCGCGCTCGCACGCACGGGCCTGTCGGACCGAATGTCGCCTGGCGACTGGATCGACCTGATGGCCGACGACACCGTGGCCCTGCGCGCGGACTTCTTCGGCCCGATGCCGGCGCCCGAGCAGATGTACTGGCGTGGCCCGGTGCTGTGGAATTTCGATGGACGCACCTGGACCCAGCCGCAATGGCTGCGCGGCGTCCCGGCAGCGCCGGTGCGCAGCGGCAACACCCGCTGGGATTACCAGATCGAACTCGAGCCGACCGACCGCCGCCAGCTGGTGGCGCTGGACCTGCCGGTATCGCCCCCCGAAGGCGTGTTGCGTTCGCTCGACTACGGCCTGTACAGCCCGCGACCGTTGTCGTCGCTCACGCGCTGGCGCCTGCAGTCCTCGCCGCCTGCGCAATTCGAGCCGCAGCTGGCGCGCACCCTGCGCTGGATCGCGCTCGACCTTCCACCCGGCTACAACCCGCGCACGGTGGCGCTGGCGCGGCAGTGGCGAGCGGAGGTCGACGCCGACCCGCGGATTCCCGCGGCGGAAAAGGACGCGGCGATCGTGCAGCGCGCGCTGCAGATGGTGCGTGCCGATTTCGCCTACACCCTGGATACACCGCTGCTGGGCCGACATTCGGTCGATGAATTCCTGTTCGACGTGAAGGCCGGCTACTGCGAGCACTTCAGTTCGTCCTTCGTGGTGCTCATGCGCGCAGCCGGGATCCCGGCGCGGGTGGTCACCGGCTATGCGGGCGGCTATCGCAACCCGATCGGTGGGTATTGGCTGGTGCTACGCTCCGATGCGCACGCCTGGGCCGAGGCTTGGCTGCCGACGCGGGGCTGGGTGCGGGTGGATCCCACCGCTGCCGTGGCGCCCGAGCGCATCTACGACACCATCGAGGATCGTGCGCCCGCGTTCGGGGGGCTGCAGGCCATGCGTCCGGTGTGGAACGCCAGCGACTGGCTACGGCGCGGCTGGAACGACTTCGTGCTGGGTTTCGACGCCGCCCGCCAACGCACCTTGCTGCAACCGCTGGGGGTGGACGACCTGGACGGCAGCCGGCTCGCGCAGCTGTTTTCGGTGGCCGCGGTGCTGGCGCTGGCGATCATGCTGTGGCTTGCCGCGCGCCAGGCGCGTGAGCGCGACCCGTTGCTGCGCGCCTGGCACCGGCTGGGCCAGCGCTATGCACGGCTCGGCCTGGGCCGCGCGCCGCACGAACCCGCCGGCGACTGGGCGCGGCGCGTGCTGGCCGCGCGCCCGCAGGCGGCGGACCTCGCCGCGCTCAGCGCGCGTTTCTCGGATTGGCGCTACGCTGATGGTCGAGGCACTCGCAACGATGCGCGCGCCCGGGTGCACCAGCTCGTGCGCGACCTGCGCCGGCATCGCCCGTGAACCCTTACAACCGCCTACCGGAGTCGGCGATGAGCCTGTCCAGATCCCTGTTTCCTGTACTGGCCGTACTGCTGCTACCGGCCTGCGCGACCCTGCCGCAGCCGCTGCAGGGCGAAGTCACCGACCTCACCCCCGCACAGGCGCGCGAAGCCGGGCGCCCCGGCCTGCCAGTGCGCTGGGGTGGACGCATCGTGGCGACCGAACCGCTGGCCGACCGCACCTGTTTCGAGATGATCGGCAGCGCGCTCGACGCCGACGGTCGCCCGTCGGACATGACCGATGACGGCAGCGGTCGTTTCGTCGCCTGCAAGGCGGGCTTCTACGACCCTGCGATCTTCCTGAAGAACCGCGAACTGACCGTGCTCGGCCGGATCGACGGCTTCGAAACGCGCAAGATCGGCCAATACGACTACCGCCAGCCGCGCGTGGCGGCCGACGTGATCTACCTATGGCCGAAGGCGCGCGAAGTGGATGCGCGCTATCCGGTAGGGCGGCCGTGGCCGTGGTGGGGCTGGGACTGGGGCCCGGGCTGGTGGTGGTGACCTCGGTCGGGGGCCAAGCCCGGCGCGCATCGGGCGTGACGCCTGGTCCACTTTAGGTAGGTGAAGGCGTGCGTCGGTGGCGTAGCCCCGACCTACTTCCGGTACCGACGGGCTGCGTCGGGGACCCGGCCCCGACCTACTTCGGCACCCCGAAGCGGCCGAGTGGGGCGCCGGCGAGCAGGTGCAGATGGATCTGGAACACGGTCTGGCCGCCGTCGCCATTGCAATTCATGACCACGCGGTAGCCCGCTTCGTCGAAGCCCTGCTCCCTGGCGTAGCGCGCAGCCGCCAACACGAGGCGTCCGACGATCTCCGCCTGCGACGGCTCAACATCGTTGAGCGTGGCGATGTCGACCTTCGGCACGAACAGCACGTGCACCGGCGCCTGCGGAGCGATGTCGCGGAACGCGATCAGGTGCTCGTCGTCGTAGACGATGTCCGCCGGGATGTCGCCGGCGATGATCTTGTGGAAGATGGTGTCGGGCATGGCCTGGCCTCGTTCGGCGAGCCTCCATTGTAGGAGCGCCGCTTCGGCGCGACAGCGCGCCAGGCACCGACGGAGCCCTACGGCATCTCGTTGCGGCTGCCGAAGGCGTGCGACAGGGTTCCGCGGTCGACGTACTCCAGTTCTCCACCCAGCGGCAATCCGTGCGCCAGCCGACTCGGACGCACGCCATGCTTGCGTGCCAGCTGCGCCAGGTAGTGCGCCGTCGCCTCGCCCTCCACGGTCGGATTGGTGGCGATGATCAGCTCCTGCACCTCGCCTTCGGACAGGCGCTCAGACAGGCGATCGAGTCCGAGTTCGCGCGGCCCGATGCCATCGAGCGGACTCAGGCGGCCCTGCAGCACGAAATACAGCCCGCGGTAGCCGGTCGCCTGCTCGATCGCCATGCGGTCGGCCGGCGATTCCACTGTGCACAGCAGGTGCGCGTCGCGGCTGGAGCTCGCGCAGATGGCGCACTGCTCGGTTTCGCTGAAATCACGGCAGCGCCGACAGTGGCCGATCCGTTCGACCGCGGCCGCGAGCGCCTCGGACAGGCGGCGACCGCCTTCGCGCTCGCGCTCGAGCACGTGGTAGGCCATCCGCTGCGCCGATTTGGGGCCGACCCCGGGCAGCACGCGCAGGGCTTCGATCAGTTGTTCGAGGAGTGTGCTCATGTCGGGCGGGCTCGAGCCCGCCAATGCAGTGATCGGATTCCGGAACGGCAGGGCGAGGCCTGCCTGCGTCAGAACGGCATCTTCATCCCGGGCGGCAGCTGCATGCCGGCCGTCGCCGCGCCCATCTTCGCCTGGCTTTCTGCGTCTATCTTGTTCGCGGCGTCGTTGAACGCGGCGGCGATCAGGTCTTCCAGCATTTCCTGGTCGGAAAGCATGGAAGGGTCGATGCGCACCTTGCGGCATTCCTTGCGCCCGCTCAGGGTCACATTGACCATGCCGCCGCCGGCGCTTCCGGTGGCCTCGATGGTGGCGATTTCTTCCTGCGCACGCTGCAGGTTTTCCTGCATCTTCTGCGCCTGCTGCATCAACTGGGCGATGTTTCCACGCATGGTCTGCGGTCCTGTTCGGTGTTCTGGGTTAGTCGTCGACGGGCCGGATCGAGTCGGGCACGACCCGCGCTCCGCGCTGGATCAGGCGCTGCACGTCCGGGTCGCTCATGAACGCCTCCTCGGCCGAGGCCTGCCGCGCATCGCGCTCACGTTCCTTGCGCACGTGCAGGGTTTCGCCGCTCGCCGCTCCCGCTTCGAACCGGATCTGCGGGGCGACGCCGAGTTGCGGGGCCAGCGCATCGGCGAGCAGCTTCACCAGTGCCGGCCCTTTCAGGTGTTCATCCGCCGCTGGCAATGCGAGCCGCAATACGCCGGCTTCGTAGGCCACGAAGCTCGAATGTGCGGCGAGCTCGCGGGTCGGGCCGCGCAAGCCACTGTTGGCCACCAGCTCCAGCCAGCGCTCGGCGTCGATGGGGATCGTGGTTGCCGCACTACCCGATGGGGCGATCGCCGCTGCGGCGACGTCGGGCGGCGGTGGAATAGCGGCGGGCGCGGGACGGGTGGCCGGCGATTCCACGCGGGCCGGCGCCGGAGCTTGCGCTGCTGCCTGTGCGACCGGCGCAGGGTTCTTTGACAGCGCCGCCCGAGCAGCCTCGGCCGCCGAAGCGTTGCGGGGCATCGTCGCTGTTGCGGGCGTGGTCTGCGGCTGCGCCTGCACCCCGATCGCCTCGGGACGGAAAGCCAGCATCCGCAGCATATTCATTTCGAAGCCGGCGCGCGGGCTGGGCGCCAGCGGCAGGTCGCGGCGTCCGTTCAGCGCGATCTGGTACCACAGCTGCACCAGCTCGGGCCGCAGCTTCGCCGCCAGCGCATCGACATCGATGCCATCGCCTTCGAGTTCAACGCCAGGCACCAGCTGCTTGACCTGGATCCTGTGCAGGGCCTCGGCCAAGGCATCCAGCACGCTGCCCCAGTCGGGCGAGAATTCGGCGAGCTGCTCCACTTCTTTCAGCAGCCGCTGGCCGTCGCCCTCGCCCAGCGCATCGAGCAGCGCCCCCACGCGTGTGCGGTCGACGGTGCCCAGCATGGTTGCGACCGCCGCGTCGGAAAGCGTACCGCCGGTGTAGGCGATCGCCTGGTCGAGCAGCGACAGGCCGTCGCGGAGGCTGCCGTCCGCCGCCTTGGCCAGCTGCCGGATCGCGGCATCGTCCGCGGCAATGTCTTCGGCCTGCAGGATCATCCGGATCTGACCGGCGATCTGCTGCTCGTCGAGCCGCTTGAGGTTGAACTGCAGGCAACGCGAAAGCACCGTCACCGGCAGCTTCTGCGGGTCGGTGGTGGCGAGCAGGAATTTGACGTGTCCCGGCGGCTCCTCGAGCGTCTTGAGCAGCGCGTTGAACGCGCTCTTCGACAGCATGTGCACTTCGTCGATCAGGTACACCTTCACCCGCCCGCGCGAAGGCATGTACTGCGCATTCTCGATCAGCTCGCGCACGTCGTCCACGCCGGTATTCGACGCGGCGTCGATCTCCAGCAGGTCGATGAATCGCCCGGCGTCGATGGCCTGGCAGGTGGCGCACTCGCCGCAGGGCTCGGCCGAAGTGCCCTGTTCGCAGTTCAGGCTCTTGGCGAAGATCCGTGCGATCGTGGTCTTGCCCACGCCGCGCGTGCCGGTGAACAGGAAAGCGTGATGCACGCGGCCGGATTCGAGCGCATTGGTGAGCGCCCGCACCACATGCTCCTGCCCGACCAGCTCGGCAAAACGTTTGGGCCGCCACTTGCGGGCGAGGACGAGGTAGGACATGGCGTCATTCTGCCGCGCCGCGGGCGAAAAAGGGACGCGACCAGCATCCAGCGTGCCCACTACGCCCATAAACGGAGGCTGCACCCACCACGCCGGCGCCCACTCCTGCCGTCGCCATCGTTTACCTTGTTCGGGCGATGCCTGGGGGCTAGAATTGCCGCCCCAAAAGCGGCCCGAACGCCGGCAAGGGTCCAGCGGAGAGGTGTCCGAGTGGTTGAAGGAGCACGCCTGGAAAGTGTGTAAGCGTCTAAACCGCGCTTCGGGGGTTCGAATCCCCCTCTCTCCGCCAGTTTGAAGGTGTATCGAAGGTCCAAGCCGCGTGAGTTTCGCCGGCGGCGTTGGAGAGGGGGTGAGAACCCCCACGGGTTCGACAGACGGCGCAGCCGTCTGCACGGCGAAGCCGCCCGCAGGGCGAGGCGCGTAGCGCCGAGTGAATCCCCCTCTCTCCGCCAGTTTGAGCGTCGCGAGCTGACGCAACGTCTATGGTGGCCCCGTCGGCCCCTCGCGACGCTAGATCGAAAACCCCGCCAGGGCCGGAAGGCAGCAACGGTATCGATTGATGCGGGTGCCGAGGCAAGCCGGCGGGGTCGCCTCCTTTCTGGATCTGGGAACGTTGGCGCGGTGTTATCCCGCGTTGCGACGCGTTGCAGCTTGATCGCGTGCGCGGTGCGGCCGTGGCGCGGCACCCGTCGGCCCCTCGCGACGCTAGATCGAAAACCCCGCCAGGGCCGGAAGGCACACTCGCGGCGCGACAGCCGGAAATCGCGATCTCGGCCTACGCACCGAAAATCAACCGATGTCGCCAGCGTCCGGATGCAACCATTCCGCGTCTCCTTCCATGTACCGCTCATGCTTCCAGATCGGCACCCGCGCCTTCACGGTGTCGATGATCCACCGGCACGCGCCGAACGCGGCGTCGCGATGCGCGGCCGAGACGCCCACCCAAACCGCGAGGTCGCCGATGCCGAGATCCCCGAGGCGATGCACGCAGCGCGCATCTACGATGGCGAACGTCCGCAACGCTTCCTCGAGGATCTTTGCGCCTTCGGCCTGGGCCAGTCGTGCATGCGCCTCATAGCGCAGTCCGGCTACCGGCCGACCTTCATTGTGATCGCGAACCCAGCCTTCGAAGCTGGCGAAGGCCCCGGCGTGGGCCGATCCGAGCGTTGCGCGCAGGGCGTCCACTTCGATGGGGTGGTGCGAAAGGAAAAACCGGTCCATGCGGCTATGGTCTCAGACGTCCACCGAGCGCGATAGCCGCAGCCCGGGACGCGCGTTCATCCGCCACTGACGGGCGGGATGAATGCCACCTCGCTGCCCTCGCGCGGCACATCGTTCCAGTCCGCGAACGCATCATCCACCGCGACCCGCAGTTGCCGGGACGGGAACGGCAGCTGATGCCGTACCTGGGCTTCCTCGTAAAGCGCGCGCAGCGTCGGCGCCTCGCTGTCCACGCTTTCCATCGCGACCCCCGCGGCATCGCGCAGGGCGGCAAAGTAGAGCAGGTTCAGGCGTGTCATCGCGCCGTCCCCACATCGCGCTTGCCGCCGCGCTTGGAGACCAGTTTCGCCGGACCGATCACGATCGCGTGCGACAGCGCCTTGGCCATGTCGTACACCGTCAGCGCGGCGACCGTGGCGCCGGTCAGCGCTTCCATCTCCACGCCCGTCCGATGGGTCGTGCGCACCGTGCATTCGATGCGCAATGCGTTGGCATCGTGCCAGTCGATCGCGATGGCGCATCCATCAATCGGCAGCGGGTGGCAGAACGGAATCAGTTCGTGCGTGCGCTTCACGGCCAGCGTACCGGCGATGATGGCGGTCTCAACGATCCCGCCCTTCTTCGACTTCAGTCCCGCCGCGCGTAGCTCTTTGGCGACGGCGCCGGGAAACCGCACCCGGCATTCGGCGGTCGCTTCGCGCGCAGTGGTCGCTTTCGCGGAGACATCGACCATCGCCGGAAAACCCCGCGGATCGAGATGGGTGAGTTTCGATGCGCGCTTCATGGGTCTTCGCTTCAGCCGGGGCGCGGGCATGTTAGCCGCCGATCAGGAACATCTCGACATGCCGCCCCGACGGACCGCGATGCATGCGCTGTTCGCTGTACCTGTCGGCCCTGCCTGACCACAGGCCGGCCACCCGCTCGGCCAATGCATCCTGTCCCTGGCGCAATGCCGCGCGCAAGTCGTGGCCATCGCCGGCAAACAGGCAGGTATACAGCCTGCCGTCGGCAGACACGCGGGCCCGATGACAGTCGCCGCAGAACGGCGCGCTCACGGAGCTGACGAACCCGACTTCGCCGGCGCCATCGGCGAAGCCGTATCGCGAGGCGACTTCGCCGCGGTAGCTCGGATCCAGCGGCCGCAGCGGCCAGCGCGCCGCGATCCGGTCGCGCAGCTCGGCCGAGGCCACGACCCGGGCGGGATCCCAGCCGTTGCAGGTTCCCACGTCCATGTACTCGATGAAGCGCGCCACATAGCCGTTGTCGCGTGCGAATTCGACCAACGGCAATACCTGGGTCTCGTTGACGCCACGCTGCACCACGCAATTGAGCTTGATCGGACCGAACCCGGCGGCGCGCGCGGATTCGATCCCATCCAGCACCGACTGCAGGTTTCCGCGGCCTCCAGACAGCGCGCCGAACAGGGCCGGATCCAGCGCATCCAGGCTGACGGTGAGCCGATGCAATCCCGCCTCGCGCAGCGCCCGCGCCTGCGGTCCGAGCAGCGATCCGTTGGTGGTCAGCGCCAGGTCGTCGATGCCGGGAATCCGCGCCAGCCGAGCGACCAGCTCGGGGAGCCGCTTGCGCAGCAACGGTTCGCCTCCGGTGAGGCGCAGCTTGCTCACGCCCAGCCGCGCGAAGCCGCGAACGAGGGTTTCGATCTCGTCGAACGACAGCCGCGAAGCGCTGTCGAAGCCATGATCGTCGGGTACCCGATCGGCAGGCATGCAGTACGGGCAGCGGAAATTGCACGCTTCGATCACCGACAGACGCAGGTCGCGCAGGGGTCGCCCCAGGCGATCGGCAGGCAGCGAGAGCGGTTGCAGGATGGCGTTCATGCCTGCGTAGCCTGCGACGCCGTCGGCGAAGCCAGTGCGAAGGCATCTCCCTGCCGGGCGATGCGATAGCCGCGCCGCGCCAGCGCCTCACCATCGTCCTCGGAGGCGTAGTGGTACAGCAGGCAGCGATCGAGCAGTTCGGGCGGATACTCGCGTTCCAGGTCGTCGATGCCACTGTGCGAGGGATTGCCGTGCAGCGCGCAATCGTGCGCAATGAGTTCGCCTGCGTCGGCGACGAACTTCAGCTTTTCCGGGATTGGCCGGGTATCACCGGTCCAGACCACGCTGCCGGGCAGGCGCAGTCCGAACGCGGTCCCGGGCCAGTGATGCCGCACCTCGAACGTCTCCAGGCGCATGCCGTCATGCCAGAAATTTGCTCCGATCGCGATCAGCTGGAAGGCGTCCCAGAAGTTCGCGCCGCCTTCGGCCGCCACGTTGGGATAGTCGCCGATGCGCTGGTGCAGCAACGGCAGCACGCTCGCCGGCACGTAGACGCGCGTGCGGCCGCGCAGCTCTGCGTCGAAGTAGGCAATGGAAAACAGGCGCTCGAACCCGCCGATATGGTCGAAATGCGTATGCGTGACGAACAGCGCACGCGGTGCGTGTCCGTAGTGGGCGATGAAGGCCTCCAGGCCTTCGGCTCCGCAGTCGATGGTCAGCCAGGGCTCGCCGTCGCGCTCGATGGTGGCCATCGCCGAGCCGAGCGTGGCCGCCGCAGCGGCGTTGCCGACACCGTGGAAACGCAGGGTCCAGCGGCCGGCGACGGGATTGTTCACGCATCCGCCTCCATCGCCGCGTCGTAAGCGCGGCGCAATCGCGCGAAATCGGCGTCCACCTCGGAGTGGCTGCGCATGCCGCGCAGCTTGTGCAGCGAACGCAGCAGCCGTGCCAGGTTGTTCCGCCGCCAGCTCCCGCCCGTTCCGCGCAGGCGTCCACGGTCGAAATCGATCATCCAGCCGCGATCCGGCGCGGCGAACAGCAGGTTGTCCGCATTGAGGTCCGCATGATCCAGCCCGGCATGGTGGAATCGCGCGATCAGGCGTCCGGTTTCTTCCCAGGGCGCCTCGCTGCCTGCTGCGTCGACCCATTGGGCGAAGGTACGCACGTCCGGCAGTCGTTCGATCAGGATCGCCGCGCGATAGAAGGCGCCTTCGCGCTCGTAGTGCGCGGCGATCGGTTGCGCCACGGGCAGGCCGAGCCCACGCAGCTTCTGGGTCAGCCGGAACTCGGCGAAGCTGCGCACCCGCGCCTCGCCGTGCCACAGGTAGCAGTCGCGGCTGAGCCGCGCCGCCAAGCCGCCGCGCAGGTAAAGGCGCAGCACGGCGGGTCCGAACGGCGCGTCGACGAACCAGGCCCCGCCGCGGCCGCCTGCATGCACCGGCTGCGCGCGTGGTCCCCAGTAGCCGGGCGCGAACCATTCCGGCCGCGCTTGCGGCAGGCGCGTGCCGTCGAACAGAATGGCCCCGTTCACAGCATCGCCGTGGCCGCGGCCTTCGCGGCCATGACGCAAGGTCGTCAGGCTCTCGATGGCGTCCAGTTCGGCCATTGGATGAGTCTACCGTGCCCACCCACCTCACGCCGCCGGAGTCGATCTGCCTGCTGCGCCTTTCGGCGCTGGGCGACGTGACCCACGTCGTGCCGCTGGTACGCACGCTGCGCGCGGCCTGGCCGCAATTGCCGATCACCTGGCTCATCGGCGGGGCCGAGCGCCGGTTGCTGGCAGGGCTGGATGGGGTCGAGTTTGTCGAATACGACAAACGCAGCGGCGTGCGGGGTATGCGCGAACTGCGCCGCGGCCTGCAGGGACGCCGGTTCGAAGTACTGATGCAGATGCAGGTCGCCGCGCGCGCCAACCTGCTGTCGGCCTTCATTCCCGCCGACCGGCGCATCGGCTACGACCGTGCGCGTTCGAAGGATCTGCACGGGCTGTTCGTGAACGAACGGATTCCCGATCGCACCGGCGTGCACGTGCTCGAAGCCATCGGCAGCTTCTGCGAACCGCTGGGGCTGAAGCAGAACGAAGTGGTGTGGGACCTGCCGGTGCCGCAGGCCGCACGCGACTGGGCGCAGGCGCAGTGGTCGCAGGACGGCACGCCGACCTTGCTCATCTCGCCGTGCTCCAGCCACGCGTTGCGCAACTGGCGCCCCGACCGTTACGCCGCGGTCGCCGGGCACGCCGCAAGCCGCGGCTGGCGCGTCGTGCTGTGCGGCGGACGCAGCGAGTTCGAACGCAATATGGGCAATGCCATCCTGGCCTCGGCGAAGGCGCCGATCCTCGACCTGATCGGCAAGGACACGCTGGAACAACTCCCGGCGCTGCTCGAACGCGGCGACCTGGTGCTGACACCAGATTCGGGGCCCATGCACATCGCCAATGCCGTGGGCGCCAAGGTGCTGGGCCTGCACGCGGCCAGCAACCCCAAGCGCAGCGGGCCGTACTCGGACCTGCGCTACTGCGTGAACCGCTATGACGACGCCGCGCGCAGGTTCATGGGCAAGTCCGCGAGCGAACTCAAATGGGGGGCAAAGATCGAGTACCCGGGCGTGATGGACCTGGTGACCGTGCAGGACGCGATCGAGGCATTCGAACGGCGCGCCTCCGACTTCGGCCCCTGACTGGCCTGCCCGGCCGGTCGGCCGCGCGGCTATCCCGGGGTGCCGGCCGAATAGTCCTGGTAGGACTTTTCCTCGACGTAAGCCGATCCCAAGGCCAGGTTGATGTCCTTCTTGATCCGTGCGCGGGTGTCGTTCTCGAAGTAGACGCTGCGCGCCAGCTGGATGAACTCGTCGTCGAAGGCCTGGGCCTTCTCCTTGAGCCGGATGTCGTCCTCGATCACCCACAGGCGCTCGTTGACCTCCTTCAGCTCGCGCCGCAGCCGAGCAATGTCCTTGACTGCGGCCGGATGCGCCATCCAGGTCTTTTCCAGAGCCGACAGCTCTTTGCGGACGTTGGCCAGCTTGGCCTCGTCGCCGATGCGCTCGGACTTGATCTGCAGGATCGCGATCTTGTCCAGCAGCTCGCCGAACGAGACGGGAACCAGGATTTCGGACATGGGCGATCTCAGGCTTGCGGGACGCGCAGTGTAGCGCCGGCCGGGCCCTGACCTTGTCCGTGCCTGCCCCCGGCACGTATCATTGCGGCCCCCGCAAAACTTGCATGCGAAACCAGCGGGAACCCACCGGAGAGGTGGCAGAGTGGTTGAATGTACCTGACTCGAAATCAGGCGTGCGTTTATAGCGCACCGGGGGTTCGAATCCCCCCCTCTCCGCCAGACAAGAAGAACGCCCCGCCGGGGCGTTTTTTTGTGACATAGGCCCGTTGGAATTTACGTTCTGCCGTCCGGATATCCTCACGTAATCCGTTTCACTCGCAGACAGGTTCCTTGTGGCGCCCATGGCCATCATGCAATCCATGATCGAATTCGGACACCTGACCCACGTGGGGCTGCGACGCGAGCTCAACGAAGATACCTATTACGGGGACAGCGAACTGGGGTTGTGGCTGGTGGCCGACGGCATGGGCGGCCACGAATACGGCGAGATCGCCAGCGCGCTGGCGCGCGAAACCATCGTGCGTGAGATCCGTCAGGGCACGCCCCTGCCCCAGGCGATCCGGATCGCCGACGAGGAAATCATCCGCGCCTCGCGCCAGCGCAAGGACGTGTTGCCGATGGGGACGACGATCGTGGCGGCGCGCATCCTGGGCAACCGTTTCGAGGTGGCCTGGGTCGGCGACAGCCGCGTCTACCTGTGGCACGACGGCAAGCTCGCCCAGCTTTCGCAGGATCACAGCTACGTGCAGGAGCTGATCAGCCAGGGGACCATCAGCGTGGACCAGGCGCGCAGCCACCCGCATCGCAACGTGGTGACCCAGGCGCTGGGGGTGACCGAGCCGGACAATCTCAATGTGGAAACCATGTCGGGCGAGCTGGTCCCGGGGATGCAACTGCTGTTGTGCAGCGACGGGCTGACCGAGGAAGTCGATGATCGGGCGATCTCGCAACTGCTCTCGCACACCGAATGCAGCGCTCAGGAATGCGTCGACGAACTGGTCGCGGCGGCACTGGACGGCGGCGGCTCGGACAACGTCACCGTCGTGCTGGTTCGCCGGCATTGAGCGGGCCGGGACTGCGCCTGAGTTGCCGCGCGCCGGCTTGAGCGACGTCGGCCAGATAGGACTGGCTTAGGCCGCGATTTCTTCGGCCTGCCCGGCTTCGTCCCAGAGCGAAACCCCGGACTTCGCCCGGATCGCCTCGATCCGGATCGCATGCGCTGCCAATTCCTCCTCGCTGGGACGAACCCGCGGGCGGATTCCGCACACGAGCGGTACGCCGATGTCCACGGACTGTGCGGTGGTGGCGATCGCCTCGGCGGCGAATCCGATCTCGCTCTGTCCCGCGGTCAGCGCCAGGTAGGCCTCCGCAAGCAGCTGCGCGTCGAGCAGGGCGCCGTGCAGCTGCCGGTGCGAGTTGTCGACCCCCAGCCGGCGGCATAGCGCGTCGAGCGAATTGCGCTGGCCGGGATAGCGCTGGCGCGCGAGCTCCAGCGAATCGAGCACGCTGACCCGGTCGCGCATGCAGCCGTAATGGCTGCCGCACTGTCCCAGTTCCGCATCGAGGAAGCCGATGTCGAAGGCGGCGTTGTGGATCACCAGTTCGGCCCCGGCGACGAACTCGAGGAATTCGTCCACCACGTCGGCGAACAGCGGCTTGTCGGCCAGGAATTCGAGCGTCAACCCGGTCACTTCCTGGGCGCCGGGCTCGAACTCGCGTCCGGGGTTGAAATAGCGGTGGAAGGTGCGGCCGGTCGGGCGTCGTTCGATCAGTTCCACGCAGCCGACCTCGACGATCCGGTTGCCCTTCTTCCATTCCAGGCCGGTGGTTTCGGTGTCTAGGACGATCTGGCGCATGCGGTCATTCGGGCTCGATGGGGCCGGGTAAGGCTAACGGAGGGATGTCTCATCAGGTTCGACACGCGGGGCGCGGCCGCCAACGGCGCGCGGGCTCATCCGGCGATCCCCGCCAGCTTGAACCGGGTCGCTTCCGCACGCGCCAGCAGATCGACGCGTTCGTTGTCCGGGTCGCCCGAATGGCCCTTCACCCAACGCCAGTCGATGCGATGGCGCTGGATGGCGGCATGCAGGCGTTCCCACAGGTCGCGGTTCTTGACCGGGTCGCCGGCAGCCGTCTTCCAGCCGCGGCGCACCCAGTTGGGCATCCACTCGAGGATCCCCTGGCGTACGTACTGGGAATCGGTGAACAGGGTGACCTCGCAGCCCTCGGTGAGCACTTCCAGCCCGCTGATCGCGGCCATGAGCTCCATGCGGTTGTTGGTGGTCAGGGCTTCGCCGCCGACGAGCTCGCGCTCGCGCTCGCCATAGCGCAGCAGGGCGGCCCAGCCGCCGGGGCCGGGATTGCCGAGGCAGGCCCCGTCGGTATGCAGTTCGATCCGTTTCATGGACTCACGTGGCAGGCACGCCGTTGGCCACCGCCACACGGCGACGCTGGCGGACGGGGGTCAGGGGCAGGGTCCGCTTTTCGGCGCGGAGCAGGTATGCCGCGCGCAGGCCGATGCCCTGCTGCGGGGCTGCGGAGACGGTTTCGCGCCAGGTCGGCCCCAGCCCCTGCGAGAGCGGCTCAGGCACGAGGCCGGCCTCACGCAGGCGCCGACGCCAGAGCAGGGGCTCGGCCGCGTGCAGGCCGGTGCCTCGCCAGCGCCACCGGTACGGCGCCAAGGGGTTTAGCGCGAACAGGCCGACCCGCCCCCCGGGCACCAGGATCCGGCAGCATTCCTCGAGCAGCGCCTGTCCTTCGGCCCCGCGACCCAGAACGTGCTGCAGCACGACCGTGCCGATCGACTCGCTCACCAGCGGCAGCGACGCGCCGCAGCGGACATCGCCGCTCCAGCCATTGGCGGCCGCCTGCAGGCACAGCCCGCGACCACGGCCGCTGGCGTCGACAGCCGCCTCGGCCTGAGGTGCCAGCCATAGCCATGGCAGGCCGCGGCCGCCCGCGAGGAGCGTGGCGACGGTCCCGGATTCGCTGTCCAGCAGCGTCCGGCCGGCCGGGGATCCGAACCAGCCGAGGACGGCGTCGGGTTGACCGGTAGGGGACGGGGCGGGCATGGTCGCCATTCTAATCGGGCCCGCTGGCGGGTCCGGACGAGGATGCGATGCGTCTGCGGCCCCTACCCGCCTTCAGCGACAACTACATCTGGACGCTGGCTCATGAGAATGGGCGGGCACTGGTGGTGGACCCGGGCGAAGCCGGCCCGGTCCTGCAGGCCGCCGCCGAGGGCCTGCGTCCGGAGGTGGTGCTGCTGACCCACCACCATTCCGACCATGTGGGCGGAGTCGGCGAATTGCTCCACTCCTGGCCGGACCTGCGGGTCGTGGCGCCGGACGACGAACGGATCACGACCGCGACCGAGCGCGTGGGGGACGGAGCCATCGTCGAGGCGATCGGCCGGCGCTTCGGGGTGCTTTCGATCCCGGGGCACACCCGCAGCCACATCGCCTTCGTCTCAGCGCCGGAGGACGAGGACCTGGTGTTCTGCGGCGATACCCTGTTCAGTCTGGGCTGCGGCCGCATGTTCGAAGGCACGCCAACGCAGATGCTGGCATCGCTGGACCGCCTGGCATCCCTACCCGACTCGACCAGGATCTGCTGCGGCCACGAGTACACGCTCGCCAACGCCGCTTTCGCCCGCATCTGCGAACCCGGCAACCCGGCCCTGGAATGGCGGACGCAGCAGGCAGAGGCGCAGCGCGGCGCAGGACTTCCCACCCTGCCCAGCACGCTGGCCGACGAGCGCGCCGCCAACCCCTTCCTGCGCGTGGACGCGCCCGACGTCCGCGCCAGCATCGCCCGTCGCCTGGGTCACGCGCCGACGGACCGGGTCGAGGTGTTCGCCGAGCTGCGGCGCTGGAAGGACGGCTTCCGCGCATGAGTCGCGGCTTGACCAGGGCGACATGGTTGGCTTGGCTGCTGCTGGCGCTCGGTACAGCGCGTGCTGCAGACGACTCGCGCAGCGGTAGCGAGATCTACGCAAGGTTTCGCGACCATCTGGCCCAGCCCGAGTGCGCACCCGACGCAAGCACGCGCTGGCGCAAGCATTTCGTCAACGCGCCGCGCGACATGGCCAATGGCGACCGCGATGTCATGCCGCTGTTCGGTTACGTAGTCGACGCATTGATCGAATCCGACCTGCCGACCGAATTCGCACTCATCCCGTTCGTGGAAAGCGGCTACAAGCCCGGCGCGAAAAGCCCGGGCGGCCCGGCGGGCCTGTGGCAGATGATCGGGGTGACCGCGCGCAAGCACGCGGTGCCGATCCGGGACGGCTACGACGGCCGCCTCTCGCCGGTGGATTCCACCCGGGCCGCGGTGCGCTACCTCAAGACCCTCTACGGGATGTTTGCAGGCGACTGGCGGCTGGCGGTGATGGCCTATAACGCCGGCGAGAACCGCATCCTCGGCGCCCTGCGTCGCAGCGGCCAGGAGGCGCGCAGCGTGGACCTGGAGCGCCTGACCGGCATTCCTGACATCACCCGTGCCTACGTACGCAAGCTGCATGCGCTTTCGTGCGTGCTGGACGAGGCCGACGATCGCGCGCAATGGCGCGCGGCGATCGATCGCCAGGTGCCCCTGCTCACCGATATCAGCGTACCAGAGGGTGTGACCCTGGAATCGTGGGCGGCGCGCAACGGATTCGACCTGGCCGCGCTGCGACGCATGAACCCGGCGTTCGCCAACGGTCGCGTCGGCAATGGACGCAAGGTGCTGGCGCCGGGGCCGGGCCGGCCTGCCAGCCGGGCCGAACGCGCATTCTGGCCGGAGGGCGAGATCGTGTTCGACGTGTCGTCCACCAGCACGTCCGACAGTGCCCGGACCCATACGGTGCGCCGCGGCGAATCGGCCTCCCGCATCGCCAAGCGCTACCGGATCGGCATCGCGCAGCTGTTGCAACGCAACGGGCTGACCGAACGCAGTGTGCTGCAGCCGGGGATGAGGCTCAGGATCGATTGACTGCGCCGAGTGCATCCCTTCAGGCACACTAACCACCTGACCATCCAGAGGAAGAGGCCATGGGTTTCCTGCAGGGCAAGCGCGCGCTCGTGACCGGTATCGCCAGCGAACGTTCCATCGCGTCGGGCATCGCCGAAGCCATGCATCGCGAAGGCGCCGAGCTTGCCTTCACCTACCAGACCGACAAGCTCAAATCGCGCGTGGAAAAAGCCGCGGCCGAGTACGGCAGCGACATCGTCCTGCCGCTGGACGTGGCGGACGACGCCCAGATCGAAAACTGCTTCGCTGAGCTGGGCAAGCGCTGGGACGGCTTCGACATCCTGGTGCACGCCATCGCTTTCGCGCCGCGCGAGGCCATCGCCGGCCAGTTCCTCGACGGCCTGACGCGCAGCAATTTCGCCCTGGCGCACGACATCTCCGCCTATTCGCTGGCGGCGCTGTCGAAGGCAGCGCGACCCATGATGCAGGGACGCAATGGTTCGATCCTGACCCTGACCTACCTGGGCGCCGAACGCGCGCTGGCCGGCTACAACGTGATGGGCGTGGCCAAGGCCAGCCTGGAGGCGACGGTGCGGTATCTCGCCTACAACCTCGGCCCGGAAGGCATTCGCGTCAACGCGATTTCCGCCGGTCCGATCAAAACGCTCGCCGCGGCCGGCATCGCCGGCTTCCGCAAGATCCTCGGCCACGTCGAAGAAAACGCACCGCTGCGGCGCACCGTCACGATCGAGGACGTCGGCAACGTCGCCGCGTTCCTGTGTTCGGACCTGGCCGCCGGTGTCACCGGCGAGGTGACCTACGTCGACGCCGGATACAACATCCTGGGCATGACCGGAATCGAAGCCGAATCCTGAGACGCGGCAAGCAGAGCTTCGCCCGACGTGCGCTCAACATTTTGGGACTCTGGGCCGGACCGCCAGGCCGGCCCAGAATCGAAGAAACGGGTGCGACGGTCCGGCGCGACAAGGATTACGGAGGAAGCGCCGTGCCTTGGTCGGAGACGGCGAGCCAGTGATCGCCCTTGTGGGTATAACCGACGCCCGTGAGCGCACGTGCACGATAGCCGATGCGCGGGATCGCATAGACCGTTTCGTACAGAATGTAGGCGGACTTGCAGCCGTCGACCACGCGATATTTTTCGACCCAGCTCCACTGCGCTTCGCGGGTGGCGAAGTGCGAAGCCAGCGCCTTCATGATGGCCTCGATGCCGTAGAACGCCGCTCCGCTGGCGAAGATCGATACGGCGCGATCGTCGTGTCCGGCCCGGAACGTCTCGGCGTCGTAGTCGCGGAACGACTCCATGTCCACGCGCTGCGCCACTTCGAACTGGCGCGCGCAGCCTTCGGCATCGGCTGTTTCGCCCGCGACGGTGGTGCTTGCGAACATCGCGGTAACGAGTGCGGCTGGCAGCGACAGGAAACGGGGCATTGTGCGTTTCATCGTGGTACTCCTTCGGGGTTCAGGTCACGTTAGCCGCGCCTGGTGCCCGCACCGAGAGCCACAAATCGTCAAAACGTCCGGGCCACTTTTCGCCCGCGCGTACCGTCTCTGTTTATGACACGTGCAACAGGAAAGGCCCGGCGATGCCGGGCCTTTCGCGTCAAACCAGCGTCGGAGCGTACGATCAGAGCCGGTCTTCGGCCACGGTAATCGTCATCTTCCGGCGAAGTTCGCGAACCAGCGCCTGCGCATCTTCGGCGCCTGCGATTTGCCCCAGTTGCGCCTGCAGTTGCGAGCGCTGCACCGGCGTCGCCTTGGACGGATCACCGGGGGTCACCTTGTCCACGGCGAAGACCGCCATGCGTCCGTCGAGCAGGCGGACCTTGCCGACCGACAGCTTGCCCGCGGACGGCGGCGGCACCGCGAAGAACGCCTCGTTCGCAGCCGGATCGGGCACCGGCTGACCGCGCGCCAGTTCCGGCAAGTCGGTGACGGCCAGCTGCCGGCTGGCGGCCGCGGCGGCCAGCGGCTGACCGCCGCGCACTTCCGCCAGCAACGCATCGGCGGCGGCGCTCGCGGCCTTGGCAGCGCGATCGGCACGGATGGCGGCAATCACGCGCTCGCGCACCTGCGCGAGTGGAAGCGTGCGTTCGGGGGTATGGCTCTTGACCCGCAGCAATACGCTGCGACCGGGCGCGATTTCGATCGGATCGCTGGCGGTCCCGTCCTGGATCAGGCTTTCGGAAAAAGCCGCGCGTAGCACGGCGGGGTTGGCCAGGACCGGATTGACCGCGTTCGCCGCCGACGGCACGCGCGTCACCGGGCCGACCGTCTGCACCTGCAGGTTGCCCAGCCGCGCAGCGCCAGCCAGCGTCGTTGGATTCTTGTAGACCTCGTCCACCAGCTTGCCGAGCAGTTCGTTGAAGGCGCGCTCACGCTCGGACTCGGCCTGCTCGGCCAGCAGCTGTTCGCGCACTTCCTCGAAGGGCTTCTGCTGGCTGGGCTTGATCTCGCGCACCTGGATGACGTGGTAGCCGAAATCCGTCTTCACCGGACCGCGCACTTCGCCCGCCTGCATGGCGAACACCGCGTCCTCGAACGGCTTGGCCATGAGCCCGTTCTTCTCGATCCATCCCAGATCCCCGCCGCCGGTCTTGGAGCCGGCATCGTCGGAGTTCGCCCGGGCCAGCGCGGCGAAATCCGCACCGGGCGCCTTCGCCTGCCGGGACAGATCGTTGGCTTTCGCTTCTGCAGCCTGCTGCGCGGCAGGAGATTCGTCCGCCGGCTTTACCAGGATGTGCGAGACCATGCGTTGCTCGCCGGTGCCGAACTTGGCCTGCTCCTGGGCGTAGCGTTCGCGCAGCGTCGCCTCGCTCGGTGCGCCGGCAGGCGGCAGCTTGCTGCTGTCGATATCCAGCACCTCGAGGGTCACCGACTCGGGCGCGCGGTACTGCGCGGCATGCTGCTGGTACCAGCGCTGGATTTCCGCGTCGGGCACCGGCGCGTCGTCGGGCGCAGGACCTGACATCGCCACGTAGCTGACGCTGCGGGTTTCGCCAATGAGCTTGAGCAGACGGTCCATTTCGGATTTGGTCACGAACGCCGAATCGGCGATCCCGCGCGGGATCACCGTCTGCAGCAGGTCGTCGCGCACGATCTGCTCGAACTGGCGCGGGCTCTGGTTCTGCGAACTCAGCGCGAGCTGGTAGGTCTGCGGGTCGAACTTGCCGCCAACCTGGAACGCGGGCACCGACTGGATGGTCTCGCGCAGCAGCCCGTCGCCGATCACCACGCCGTCGCGTTCGGCCATCATGCGCATCACACGCCGGTCGATCAGGCCTTCCAGGATGCGGCGCTTGTTGTCGGCGCTCTCGAACGCGCGCGGATCGAATCCCTCGCCTTCCGCCTGCCGCTGCTGCTGGCGCTGCTGCTCGTACACGGTGCGGAATTCGTCGGCGTCGATTTCGGCGCGCTGCCAGAGCATCGTCACCGGCCACACCGCCGGGGCCGAAGGCCACCACGTTGGCGGCGCTTCGATCTTGGCCGCGAAGTTGGCATTGCGCTGGAACAGGTACTGCTCCATGCCAAAGAAGGCGAACGGCACGCACAACAGGCCAAGAATGACCGTGGCGATCCAGCCGGAGGACTTTTCGCGGAGTTTCTGCAGCATGGTGAGGTCTGGTAAGGGCTGGAGGGGCGTAGCGAAGCGGCGCAGTGTAGCGCGTGGGCGGCCGACGCCCGCGGGGAGAACGTTGGGCGACACGGCACTTTCTGGGGTCGGCGCACCCCCTGAAACGCAAAACCCCTGCCGGAGCAGGGGTTCGACGAAACGACTGGCGGAGCGGACGGGACTCGAACCCGCGACCTCCGGCGTGACAGGCCAGCATTCTAACCGACTGAACTACCGCTCCGCGAAAGCGCGAAATCATACAAGACGCGTCGGCGCGGCCGCAAGCATCTTCTGTATTCCAACCCTTCAACGGCCCTGGCGCTACGTGGCGGGGCGCCGCGTGGGTTATCGCGCACGCTGAATGAGCAGCTTGCGCGATGGTGGGTGCTGAGGGCGCCGCGTGGATGCCGCCGTCGCGACGAAAATCCGGCCCGCCGCAGCGGGCCTCGGTACCGCGCACGCTAGGAATCCATGACTTGCACGATGGTGGGTGCTGAGGGGATCGAACCCCCGACCCTCTCCTTGTAAGGGAGACGCTCTACCGCTGAGCTAAGCACCCGCTGCGCAATGATATCGCGACCGGGCCTGCCCGCTTCTGCACGGCCAGCATGTCGAGGTTGACCCGGGCCTCGTGCGCACGCAGCGCGCTATGGACGGCGCGCGTTGCTGCAGGCCGTCCAAGTAGCCTAGTGGCGCGCGCCCGGCCGCTTCTCCGGCGGCTTGACTACGGACTGATCCACCGGTGGCTGCTCCACCTCGCGCACGGCATCCTCCAGCCCCTCGCTGACGACCTTCGGGGTCAGCGGCCGCTCCAGTGCCAGATCGAGCACTTCGTCGATCCACTTCACCGGCACGATCCGCATCTGCGAGGTCACGTTCTTGGGAATGTCGGCCAGGTCCTTGCGGTTTTCGTCCGGGATGATCACGGTCTTGATCCCGCCACGCAGCGCGGCCAGCAGCTTTTCCTTGAGCCCGCCGATCGCAGTGATCCGGCCACGCAGGGTGATTTCTCCGGTCATGGCCACATCGCTGCGCACCGGAATCTTGGTCAAGGTGGAGACCAGCGCGGTGGTCATGGCGGCGCCGGCGCTCGGACCGTCCTTGGGCGTGGCCCCGTCCGGCACGTGTACGTGCACATCGAGCTTCTGCAGGAAGTCCAGGTCGATGCCCAGCCGCTCGGTTCGCGCACGCACCACCGACAGCGCGGCCGATGCGGATTCCTTCATCACATCGCCCAGCTGGCCAGTCAGGATCAGCTGGCCCTTGCCCGGGACGAGAGTGGATTCGATCTGCAGCAGGTCGCCGCCCACTTCGGTCCAGGCCAGGCCGGTGACCAGGCCGACCTCGTTCTCGGCTTCTGCACGGCCAAAATCGAAGCGCTGCACGCCCAGATACTTGTCGAGGTTCTTGGAGGTGACGTTGACCGTCCTGACCACCTTGTCCTTCGGCTGCGGCCCCTTGAGCGCGATCTCCTTCACCACCTTGCGGGCGATGCGCGCGATTTCGCGTTCGAGATTGCGTACACCGGACTCGCGTGTGTAGTAGCGCACGATGTCGCGGACCGCGCTTTCGGCGATTTTCAGCTCACCCTCGCGCAGTCCATTGGCCTTGAGCTGCTTGGGCACCAGGTAACGTGTCGCGATATTGAGCTTCTCTTCCTCCGTATAGCCCGGGATCCGGATCACTTCCATGCGGTCCAGCAGCGGACTGGGGATGTTGAGGGAGTTCGACGTGGCCACGAACATCACTTCGGACAGGTCCAGGTCGACTTCCAGGTAATGGTCGTTGAACGCATTGTTCTGCTCCGGGTCGAGCACTTCCAGCAGCGCCGCCGAGGGATCGCCGCGGAAGTCCATCGACATCTTGTCGATCTCATCCAGCACGAACAGCGGGTTGCGGCTGCCGACCTTGTTGAGGTTCTGCACGATCCGGCCGGGCATCGAACCGACATAGGTGCGGCGATGGCCGCGGATCTCGGCCTCGTCGCGCACGCCGCCCAGGCTCATGCGCACGAATTTGCGGTTGGTGGCCTTGGCGATCGACTGGCCGAGCGAGGTCTTGCCCACCCCTGGCGGGCCGACCAGGCACAGGATCGCGCCCTTCATCTTGCTCACCCGCGACTGCACGGCGAGATATTCGAGGATGCGTTCCTTGACCTTGTCGAGGCCATAGTGATCGGCGTCGAGCACTTCCTGCGCGGCCTTGAGGTCCTTGCGCACCTTGGTGCGCTTCTTCCACGGCACGCCCAGCAGCCAGTCGAGGTAATTGCGCACTACGCCCGCCTCGGCCGACATCGGCGACATCTGCTTGAGCTTGTTGAGCTCGTTCTTCGCCTTGGTTTCCACAGGCTTGGGCATGCCGGCCTCGGCGATCTTGCGCGCGAGTTCGTCCAGGTCGTTGGGCGCCTCGTCGATCTCGCCCAGTTCCTTCTGGATCGCCTTCATCTGCTCGTTGAGGTAGTACTCGCGCTGCGACTTCTCCATCTGCGACTTGACCCGGCCGCGGATGCGCTTCTCCATCTGCTGGACGTCGATCTCGCCGTCGACGAAACCGACCAGCAGTTCCAGCCGGTCGCCCACGTCCAGGGTTTCCAGCAGCTTCTGTTTCTCCGCCAGGCGCACGCCCAAGTGCGCGGCGACCGTATCGGCCAGGCGCCCAGGATCGTCGATTCCGGACAGGGTCTGCAGCAGTTCCGGGGGCAGCTTGCGGTTGGTCTTGACGTACTGTTCGAACAGCGACATCAGCGAACGCGCCACCGCCTCCACTTCGCGGTCGTCGCGGGCCTGGGCGGAATCGATCACGACCGCATCGCCGTTGAGCGTGCCGGCATGTTCCACGACGTTCGACACGCGCACGCGTTCCACGCCCTCGACCAGCACCTTGATCGTGCCATCGGGCAGCTTGAGCAGTTGCAGCACCGTCGCCAGGGTGCCGATCTGGTACAGCTCTTCTGCGCCCGGATCGTCGGTTTCTGCCGATTTCTGCGCGACCAGGAGGATCCGCTTGTCGGCCTCCATCGCCAGGTCCAGCGCCTTGATCGACTTGTCGCGGCCCACGAACAGCGGAATGACCATGTGCGGGAACACCACCACGTCCCGCAGCGGCAGCACCGGCAGGGTCATCGGGGTAGTTTCTACGGAAACGGAAGTCATGACGGCTCCGGTCTGACGGTGGGGGGGACGGCGGTCCCTTCTGAGGCAGGTTATGGGGTCACGGTCTAGGGCACGCAAGAGACGTGCCGCAGCCCGTTCCGCGGTCCGCGCATGGGGCGGCAGAGGGATTATCGGACTTCGAGCCGAAAGCCGGGGTTACGTAAAAATAATCCCGCGCAGGAACATGGCCCGCCGCAAAGCCGTGTCAGGGCGCGCAGCACGCGCTCGCGGGCCTTATTCGGCCGAGGCGACCTTGGGCGCGGGCGCCGGCGTTTCGTAGATCAGGTACGGCTCGGTCTTGTGCTCGATCACCGATTCGTCCACCACGACCTTGCTGACGTTTTCCAGCGACGGCAGGTCGTACATGGTGTCGAGCAGCACCGATTCGACGATCGTGCGCAGGCCGCGCGCGCCGGTCTTGCGCTTGAGTGCACGCTTGGCGATCGCGACCAGCGCGTCGGGCCGGATCTCCAGTTCGACGCCTTCCATCTCGAACAGCTTGCGGAACTGCTTGCTGATCGCGTTCTTCGGCTCGGTGAGGATCTTGACCAGCGCCGCCTCGTCGAGCTCCTCCAGCGTGGCGACCACCGGCAGGCGGCCGACGAACTCGGGGATCAGCCCGAACTTGATCAGATCCTCGGGCTCGACTTCCGCCAGCACCTTGCCGATCTCGGTCTTGCGCTCGCTGCTCTTGAGCTTGGCGCCGAAACCGATGCCGCTGGCATCGGTGCTGCGCTGCTGGATGATCTTGTCGAGCCCTGCGAACGCGCCGCCGACGATGAACAGGATATTGCGGGTGTCGACCTGCAGGAATTCCTGCTGGGGATGCTTGCGCCCGCCCTGCGGCGGCACGCTGGCGATGGTGCCTTCGATCAGCTTCAGCAGCGCCTGCTGCACGCCTTCGCCGGACACGTCGCGGGTGATCGACGGGTTTTCGCTCTTGCGCGAGATCTTGTCGATCTCGTCGATGTAGACGATGCCCTGCTGCGCCTTCTCGACATCGTAGTCGCACTTCTGCAGAAGTTTCTGGATGATGTTCTCCACGTCCTCGCCGACGTAGCCGGCTTCGGTGAGCGTGGTGGCATCGGCCATGGTGAACGGCACGTTGAGCAGGCGCGCCAGCGTCTCGGCGAGCAGGGTCTTGCCCGAACCAGTCGGTCCGACCAGCAGGATGTTCGACTTGGCCAGCTCGACATCGTCGCTCTTCTGTCGGCTCTCGATCCGCTTGTAGTGGTTGTACACCGCGACCGCGAGCGTCTTCTTGGCGCGCTGCTGGCCGATGACGTACTGGTCCAGGACCTCGAGGATTTCCTTGGGCTTGGGCAGGCTGCTGCGGGCCGACTGCGACTTCTCCTCGAGTTCCTCGCGGATGATGTCGTTGCACAGCTCCACGCACTCGTCGCAGATGAACACGCTCGGGCCCGCGATCAGCTTGCGGACCTCGTGCTGGCTCTTCCCGCAGAAGGAGCAGTACAGGATCTTGTTGCTGTCGCCGGAACGGCCCTGTCTGTCTTCGGTCATGCCACTGGTACCAATTGCTGTCGGATGTTGCGCGGAGGTGAAAGCGGTTGCGGCCCGAGGATAGCAGGCTTTTCCGGGGAGGGCCCGGGCTGGGGGAAGGCAGGCGCGATCGCAGCTTCCGGGCCCATGGGGCGCCCCGGGAACGGGCGCGATCCCGGCGATTGGCCCGAAATCGAAGCGTCCTCGCTCAGGCCGGCTGGATCGATTCTTCGGGGCGCCGTTCCAGGACCTGGTCGACCAGACCGTAGTCGCGCGCGGCTTCAGCGCTCTTGAAGTTGTCGCGGTCGGTGTCGCGGGCGATGGTCTCGATCGGCTGGCCGGTGTGATTGGCCAGGATTTCGTTCAGGCGCTGGCGCATGGCCAGGATTTCGCGCGCCTGGATGTCGATGTCGGTGGCCTGGCCCTGGGCTCCGCCCAGCGGCTGATGGATCATGACCCTGGAATTTGGCAGCGCGTAGCGCTTGCCCGGCGCGCCTGCCGCCAGCAGCACCGCGCCCATGCTGGCGGCCTGTCCGACGCAGATGGTGCTCACGTCGGGCTTGATGAACTGCATGGTGTCGTAGATCGCCATGCCGGCGGTGACGATGCCGCCTGGGGAATTGATGTACAGGCTGATGTCCTTCTCGGGGTTTTCCGCCTCCAGGAACAGCATCTGCGCCACGATGACATTGGCGACATGGTCGTCCACCCCGCCCACCAGGAAGATCACCCGTTCCTTGAGCAGGCGCGAATAGATGTCGTACGCACGCTCGCCGCGGCTGGTCTGCTCGACCACCATCGGAACGAGATTGAGGGCGCGGGGCTGGATGCTCATGCGGTATGGAGTTCCCGTTGCGGAGGACGGCTCACCCCTGCGGGGTGATGGCTTCCTGGAAGGTCAAG
This sequence comes from Lysobacter sp. M2-1, assembly GCF_022662495.1. Classification (GTDB taxonomy): domain Bacteria; phylum Pseudomonadota; class Gammaproteobacteria; order Xanthomonadales; family Xanthomonadaceae; genus JAKPBU01. Next base: position 127,412 of record NZ_JAKPBU010000003.1, on the reverse strand, counting down.
GTCTGGTCCGTGTGTTGGGCGCGCTCGGCGATCCAGTCGATCACCTGCTCCTCCATCACCCGGTTCTGCAGTCCCGACATCAGTTGGGGATCGTTACGGTACAACTCAATGACCTGTTCCGGCTCCTCATAGGTGGAAGCGATCAGGCGCATGGTCTCATCCACCCGGCGCGGATCCAGGCGCAGCTGGTTGCGGCGCGCGATCTCCCCGACCAGCAGCCCCAGCAGCACACGCTTGCGCGCCGGCTCCATGAACTGCAGGTGCGCATCGGGCGGCAGCTGCAGGCCCTGCGCGCCCTGACGGCGGGCCTGCTCGAGCGCCTGCCCGGCCATCAGGCGCGCCTCGCCTTCCACCATCCGCGGCGGTAGTTCGGTGGCGCCGTAGGTGGTCACGAGCTGCTCGCCGACCTCGCGACGGAGGCGGTTCATCAGCGCGCCCTTGAGCTCGCGTTCCAGATTGGTGCGGATGTCGCTGCGGAACTGGTCCAGTTCGCCGCTCTTCACGCCGAAGCTCTTGATGAACGCGTCATCGACTTCCGGCAGGACCGGCTCGGACACCTGCTCGGCCTTCAGGTGCACCTGCGCCTTGCGCCCGGCCAGCTGCGGCACCCGGTAGTCGGCGGGAAAGTCGACATCGACGGTCTTCTCCTCGCCCGCCTTCATGCCCACCAGGGCCGCTTCCAGCACCGGGAACATCGCCCCGCTGCCGATCACGGCGACGCCCTTCTCCGCACCTTCGGCCGGCAGGCGCTCCTCGCTGGTATCGCCCGGAACCAGCGACCAGGTCTCCACGTCCACCGCATCGCCTTCCTGCGCCGGACGCGTGACCGCGGACCAGCTGCGGCGCTGCAGGCGCAGGTTTTCGATCATGCGGTCGATGTCGTCCTCGGCCACCTCTGCGTTATGGCGCACGACCTGCAGCTGCCCGACATCGAGCTCGCCGAACTCGGGCACGACCTCGAAGGTGGCGGTGTAGGCGAGTTCTCCCTCGGACGTGTCGGCGCTGGGCGCGATTTGCGGATTGCCGGCCACGCGCAGCTCGTTGTCGCGAATGGCCTGGTCGAAGCCGCGGCGCAGCATCCCGTCGAGGATCTCGGCGCGCACCTGCGAGCCGTAACGCTGCTGAATGACTTTCGCCGGCACCTTGCCCGGGCGGAATCCCTTGATCCGGGCGGTCCGCGCCATCTCCTTCAGACGGCCGCCGACCTGGGTTTCCAGCTCCTCGGCAGGCAGGCGGAACGTGACCTTGCGCTCGAGGTTGCCGGTGGACTCGACCGATACCCGTGAATCTGAAGCTGACATACCCACTCCTGCAGCCGCGGGCGCTATCCGCGGGGAAAGACGAATTCAATGGCTGGCTGCCGAACCACCCGAGGACGGCCGGCAGAACGGAATAGTTTGGCGGATTTTGCGAGGCGCGGCGAGGGGCGCCGCGAGGCAAGGGGCTACAACGGGACTTGGACGCGCCGCAGCGCGCCGGGAGCCTTGCCTGGGAAGGGCCAAGCTTTCGCAGGCGCAATTTCGCCCTCGCTAGGGCTCGCTGTTGCTACAAGCAGGCCGCAGGTTGATCGCGGCCTGGTGCGAAAGGGGGGACTCGAACCCCCACGCCTTGCGGCACTGGAACCTAAATCCAGGGCGTCTACCAATTCCGCCACTTTCGCTCGATGCGAGATTCTACGGCGAGCCAGCCGCCCAGTCCCTGCGACCGAGCTGAACGCGCCGCAGCGCGCCCACTGCCCTTTCGCCTGCTCTTGACCAAAGAAAACGCCCGGCATGCCGGGCGTATCGGGATCTGGTGGGCCGTCAAGGATTCGAACCGCGCCGCGTCCGCATCCGTCAGCGACTGGCCTGAACGCGCCGCAGCGCGCCCGCTGCCTCCCCCTGTCTTTGACCAAAGAAAACGCCCGGCATGCCGGGCGTATCGGGATCTGGTGGGCCGTCAAGGATTCGAACCTTGGACCTATTGATTAAGAGTCAACTGCTCTACCAACTGAGCTAACGGCCCGAAGCGGGAAGTCTAACAAATGCGCTTGGTGCTGCGCCAGCCGCGGCCCCCGGCGGGCGGCGAAAATGGGGTGGCTGAGGGGACTCGAACCCCCGACATCTGGAATCACAATCCAGGACTCTAACCAACTGAGCTACAGCCACCATTGAAGCTGTTTCGCGAAGCCTTGGCGCGCCCGGCAGGACTCGAACCTGCAACCACCGGCTTAGAAGGCCGGTGCTCTATCCGGTTGAGCTACGGGCGCCCGGCCGGAATTGTCGCATCGAAGTCCTAAGGAGACGCAGAGACCGTACCGGGTGGTCGGGGTAGAGGGATTCGAACCCCCGACATCCTGCTCCCAAAGCAGGCGCGCTACCAGACTGCGCTATACCCCGATGTCCGGGCTCCCGAGGCGCGCCAGCGCTGCGAAAGGACGCCCATTGTCGTAAAGCGGCCCGAATGCTGTCAAACCGGCCATCCTCAGGCGCGACGCACCGGCCCTGAAGTCTCCGCTCCGATAAGTGTCACGCCAGGAGCGCGGCACCCCTCAGCCACAGCGTCAGGGCGCTGCCAAACGGGAAAGGTTGCAACCATGCATGGGGCGTCCACCAGTTGGGGTCCCGCCACCATTGGACCAGGACCTGCACACCGACCGTCGTCCAGGTTGCCGCGCCGCCGCGAGGTGCGGTTTGATCCGGCAACACCGCTGCTGCAGACGGCATCGATTCGCCGGTCAAAACGGTCTGCGCGGGTCGCGGCGGCAGCAATGGTCGCGATCCGTTGCGCGGGATCGGAGCGGAGGATCCCGCCTGTTCAAGCGCGCCGATGTCGATGCGCGCGCCCACGGTCGTTCGCGTCTTCCGCCCTCCAAGAGCCAGTTTCGCGTGCGCGGGAGGGTCATAACCCGGCAGCAACAGCGGCCTCGGGAACGGGAAGGCGGAGGGCGTGACCGGTTGGGCGTTGCCCGCGTCGATTAACCCACTCCCGGCGACCGGTCGCAGCGACCGCGAGGCGACGCTGGCGAGCAGCGGATCCGCCCCCGAACGCGTGCCGCTCCATTCGCTGGGCACGAATGTGGACCCGGCTTTCACCCAGTTGTTGCTGCCGGCCACCTTGCGTCCGTTCGCCCAGGGCGAGGTGCCGAACGGGGCGCAGAACGGCGTCGCCGGCTGGTTTTCCTCTTCCAGGATGATCGGCGCGCCGCTGGTGGTCTGATGGAACACGTTGTTGTGCGCCTCGACGCTGCCCACTCCCAGCAGCACCCGGACCCCGACCGCGGTGCCCGCGCGCGGGAACAGCACCGTGTTGTTCACCAGCCTCACCCGCCCCTGGCTGCGGCCGTCGAGATCTCCGCCGGCGCGGATCGCATCGCGCCAGGTGGAGGTATGCACCACCACATTGCCGACAAAGTCGGTGTCCTCGCGCCGCAGCTCCGGTGTCCAACCCGGCTTCTGGGCGTGACAGTCCGGCCCGACGAATTCGACTTCCTCGTTGGTCGATGCCTCGAACCAGTTGTAGTAGATCTCGCTGCGCTCGTGGCGGGTGCGCATCAGGATGCCACCGTTGCCGTGGTGCACGTAGTTGAACTGCATGCGGAAGACCGCGCCGGGGAAGGCCACTTCGTCGGACTGGATGTACATCGAGTGCCGCGACGTGCCTGAGCCCGCGCGGTAGACCTCGTTGTATTCGAAGGTAAGCGAACCCGAATTCTGATCGGCGGCGAGCACACCGTGCGATGGACAGTCGTGGATCACGCTGTCGCGCACGACCAGGCCGTGCGATTCGCTGAAGATGCAGGTGAAACTGCCGCCGGTGACTTCGAAGCCCTCGAAGACCACGAAGTTGGACTGTTCGAACTTGATCGTATTGGTGCCGCCGCGCAACACCGGGCGGGTTTGGCCGGTGGTGCGGCGCCAGCGGACCGTCACCGGATTGCCGCTGAGCCCGCTGTCGTCGTCGCCGACGATGATATTGCCGCTATAGGAAGCGCTGCCGTCGACCAGCACGATGTCGCCGGGGGCCAGGTTGACGCTGTTGAACAGGGTGGTGAGCTGCGTGTATTGCCGCCCCGAAGGCCCGACCGTATAGGTCGCGGCAATGGACGTGGCGGGAAGCATTGCGGCAAGCGCAAGCAAGGCAGAGAAACGGAACCAGTTGCGTCGCACGGTGCGAGCTCCGAGGGGGGACGGAGAACGCCGGCCTCCTTCCGGTGTCGGCTTACACCCTAGCACGCCGTTTCAGCGCAGGTGAGGCCACGGCTTCACCTCACCAGCTACGCGTTGGCCTGAAACTCGCCTGCCGCACCCGCCATAGCGCCACCCGGGCCCGCCGCCGCAGCCTGCCCGGACGTCACACGCGCGAGGCAATCGCCTTCGCGAAAGACATGGTGGTGCCGCTGCCGCCCAGATCGGGGGTCAGCGAATCCTTTGCTTCGAGCGTGGCGACGATCGCCTCGCGCAGCCTGCTGGCCTTCCCGGGCTGGCCGATATGGTCGAGCATCTGTCCGGCCGCGAGCAGCAGCGCGCAGGGATTGGCGATGCCCTTGCCGGCGATATCCGGTGCCGAGCCATGCACGGCTTCGAAGATCGCCGTATCGGCACCGATGTTGGCCCCCGGCGCCAGGCCCAGCCCACCGACCAGGCCCGCACACAGGTCGGAGATGATGTCGCCGAACAGGTTGGTGGTCACGATGATGTCGAACTGCTCGGGCTTCATCACCAGCTGCATGCAGGTGTTATCGACGATCATCTCGTTGCATTCGATCTCTGGGTACTGCGCGGCCACCTCGCGCGCGACCTTAAGGAACAGGCCGGAGGTCGATTTGAGGATGTTGGCCTTGTGGACCACGGTGACCTTTTTCCTGCCGGTGCGGCGGGCCAGGTCGAAGGCGTAGCGGACGATGCGCTCGGAGCCCTTGCGGGTGATCTTCTGCACCAGTGTCGCGGTGGCGCCGTCCTCGGTGACCTGCTGGCCTTCGCCGATGTAGGCGCCCTCGGTGTTCTCGCGCACCGTGATCAGATCGACGCCGGTCGGGAAGCGCGATTTCGTATTCGGGAACGACTTGGCCGGGCGCACGTTGGCGTACAGGTCGAAGCGTTTGCGCAATTCGACGTTGATCGAGCTGAAGCCTTCGCCGACCGGCGTGGTCAGCGGGCTCTTGAGCGCGATCTTGTTGCGGGAGATCGATTCCAGCGTGGCGGCGGGCAGCAGTTCACCATGCTTTTCCAGGGCGACGAGGCCCGCGTCCGCGTCTTCGTATTGCAGGCCCAGATGCATGGCATCGAGCACATACAGGGCGGCATCCATGATTTCCGGGCCGATGCCGTCGCCGCGGATCACGGTGATGGTCTGGGTCATTGGGGGGTCTCAGGCTGGGGCGCTGGGCGGTCGCGAGGCAACCGCGCGCATGACGAAGGGCGCCATTATGCCGGAGGCGGCCAGACCCAGCCGCGGAGCCGCAGTGTTCGCGGGCTCCGGATGATCCGAGTGGTCTTTCTTTCTAGTGTTCGTGCGGCGGCGCGCCAGCGACGTCGCCCTGCTCCAGCTGGTCGAGGAAATCCACCGCACGGCGCAGGTGCGGGATGACGATGCTGCCACCCACCACCAGACCCACCGAGAACACCTCGAACATCTCCTCGCGGTTCACCCCCGCCTCCCGGCACTGGGCCACGTGGTAGCTGATGCAATCGTCGCAGCGCAGCACCAGCAAGGCGACCAGCCCCAGCAGCTCCTTGGTCTTCACGTCCAGCGCGCCGGCCTGGTAGGTCTGGGTGTCAAGCGCGAAGAAGCGCCTCACGACCTGGTTGGGTTCGGCCAGGATGCGCTCGTTCATGCGCTTGCGGAATTCGGTGAACTGGCGGACGCGCTCCGCCTCGCCTTCCCCGTCGCCGCTCAAGCCGATTCTCCCGCCAGCAACGGCTCCAGCTTGCCGGCGCGATGCAGGGCGATCATGTCGTCGTACCCGCCCACGTGGGTGTCGCCGATGAAGATCTGCGGCACGCTGGTGCGCCTGGCACGTTCGTACATGCGCTGACGCTCGGCCGGGTCGGTGTCGATGCGGACCTCGGTCCAGTCCAGGCCCTTGCTTTTGAGGAAATTCTTGGCCGCTACGCAATAGGGGCAGATCGCGGTGCTGTATATGGTGACTTCGGGGGCGCTCAATGCCGGCTCCTGGAAACTTTGTTTACGGCTCCGCGGTCAATATGCGGCGCCGAGGCGGGGTTTTCCACCCTGTGCCGGCACCGGAGCGTTTCACCCACGATTCACGCCAGTACCCGCGGCAGGCGCCATGCTGCCGCGCCCACGTCGCGGAGGACTCCCTTGCGCACCGCCCTGCTTGCCGCCGTCCTGAGCTTCGGTCTGGGCTCGACCCTGGCCAGTGCGCAGGAAGGCGCGCGCCTGCCCGACATCGGTTCGTCGGCCCGCGCCCTGCTCGGCCCCGCGCAGCAGCGCGACTACGGGCAGATGATGCTGGCGCAGCTGCGCCATTACGATTTCATCCTGGACGATCCCCTGCTCAACGTCTGGCTGCAGGGGGTCGGCAACCGCCTGGCCAACAGCAGCGACCGGACCGATCAGCCATTCACTTTCTTCTGGCTCAAGGACCGGCAGATCAACGCCTTCGCCACGCTGGGCGGCTATATCGGCATGAATGCCGGCCTGGTCCTGGCCGCGGAGGACGAGGGCGAAATGGCCTCAGTGCTATCGCACGAGATCGCGCACGTGACCCAGGCGCACGTGCTGCGTTCCGTGGAGCGTGCGCAGAAGGACAGTGTCCCGATCCTGCTGGCGATGCTGGGGGCGATTGCCCTGGCGCAATCGGCGGGCGGAAATTCCTCCGACGATGCGGCGATGGCGGCGCTGGCCTCCGCTCAGGGCCTGATGGCACAGCGCCAGATCGACTACACCCGCTCCAATGAATCGGAGGCGGACCGCATCGGCATCCGCACCCTGGATCGCGCCGGTTACGACCCCAACGCAGCGGCATCGATGTTCCTGCACATGCAGAACGCGTTCCGCAGCAACCGCGGCGGCGACCGCGAACGCACGCCCGATTATCTGCAGACCCACCCGATCACCACCACCCGCATCGCCGAGGCCAAGGAGCGCGCCGCGCAGCTGGGCAAGGACAGCATGGTCGCCACGACGTCCACCCCGGGGGGCACCAGCAGCGAGCGGGTTCCACGCCCCGGCAGCGCGGTGGCCATCGCCAATGCCGCGCCCGGCAGCGGCAATCCGCTGTTGCCGTCGGGCCTGCGCATCGACACGGTCACCGGACGCGGCGACAGCGGTCAGTTCCCGTTCGCCAAGGAGCGCCTGCGCGTGCTCAGTGCCAACACGCCGGAAGCCGCCATCCGCGAGTACGAACAGCTGCGGCGCGGGGGTGCGCTGGGCGAACCGCAGCGTTACGGCCTGGCGCTGGCACGGCTGCGCGACGGGCATGGCGCCGCGGCCATGGCCGACCTCGAACCGCTGCTCCAGGCGCGTCCGGACGACCTGTGGCTGAGCCTGGCGATGGCCGAAGCCGAAGCGCGGGCGGGCAAGCCGGCTGCAGCCGACGCGCGCCTGGGCGCCCTGCTCGATCGCATGCCCCACAACCGCGCGGTGGCACTGACCTGGGCCAGCATCCTGGCAGAGCGCAATACGTCCGAGGCGGGCCGCAAGGCGCAAGCCATCCTGCGGCCGCTGCTGGCGACATCCGCGGACGATCCCGTGTTCCAGGCCACCTTCGCCCGGGTCAACGAGATCGCGGGCGACCCGGTGCGTGCGGGCGAGGCCTACGCCGAAGTCGCTGTGCTCAACGGCCGGCCGGAACAGGCCCTGGTCCAGCTCAATACCCTCAAGAAGCGGCCCGAACTGGACTATTACGCGCGCACCCGCATCGATGCGCGGATCGCCGCGATCACCCCCACGGTGCTGGAACTGCGGCGGCAAGGGATCCGCGACGAGGATCTCGAAGACGATTGAGGCCCTGCTGGCCTCGGATCTTGGATCTGCCGTGGCGGCCGCTGGCTTACCCACCTACGCATCGACCAGCGTCCCTGACCCGCACGACGCTATGGGCGGCCCAAGCCTCGCGCAGCGACCCCGGCCCGTACGCGTCACGAAAGCGTCATGAAACTGTCGTCTAATCGCCCCAACGCGGCTGGAATGGCCCGGAGCGATGCAGAAGCGAATCCTGATCGTCGACGATGAACCCGCGATCCGCGACATGGTCGCCTTCGCCCTGCGCAAGGGCGATTACGAGCCCGCCCATGCCGGCGACGCGCGCGAGGCCCAGGCAGCCATTGCCGACGCGGTCCCCGACCTGATCCTGCTGGACTGGATGCTGCCCGGCACCAGCGGCCTGGAACTGGCGCGGCGCTGGCGGCGCGAAGAGCTGACCCGCGAGATCCCGATCATCATGCTGACCGCGCGCGGCGAGGAGAACGACCGCGTCGGCGGGCTGGAAGCCGGCGTGGACGATTACGTGGTCAAGCCGTTCTCGGCGCGCGAATTGCTTGCCCGGATCCGCGCGGTGATGCGTCGCGCGAGGGACGACGACGAGGACGGAAGCGTCAGCGTCGGGGTCCTGCGGATCGACGGTGCCGCGCACCGCGTCTACGCCAATGGAGAACCGGTCGCGATCGGGCCGACCGAATACCGGCTGCTCCACTTCTTCATGACCCATCCCGAGCGCGTCTACAGCCGGGCGCAGTTGCTCGACCACGTCTGGGGCGGCAGCGTGTACGTGGAGGAGCGCACCATCGACGTGCACATCCGGCGCCTGCGCAAGACGCTGGAGCCCAGCGGGCTCGATGCGATGGTGCAGACGGTACGCGGCGCCGGCTACCGGTTCTCCGCCGCCACCTGACTGCCCTGCGGCCGGCCGGGGGCCTTCGACCTCCTGTCACGTTGGGCAGTCACGCTGGCGGTCGCCTACATCACGGACGACAAGCCAGTTGAATACACTGCTCCCCATGCCCGCACGCGCGCGCTCCGCCTGGACCAAGACACTCGGCCAACTGGTGCTGATCCTGGCCGCCGCACTGGCGGCCGGTCTGCTCGTCGGGCAGCCGTGGCCGGTGCTTACGCTGGCCGCGCTCGGCGTGGTCGCCTGGCATTACTGGAAGTTGCGCAACGTGCTCCTGCGCCTGACCGCGCGCCAACGCCTGGCACCGCCGCAGGGCACCGGCATCTGGAACGAACTCGATCGCCTGCTGCATCGCGGTCAGAGCGAAATGCGCAGCCGCAAGCGCCGCCTCGTGGCGATGCTGCGCGCCTACCGCGCAGCCGCCGCGGCGCTGCCGGATGCCGTGGTGGTCGTGGAGCGCAACAGCCAGCGGGTGCAGTGGCTGAACGAAGCCGCCGGTCCGCTGCTGGGCCTGCGCTACCCGCAGGACATCGGCGCCGCGCTCGGCGCGCGCCTGCAACCGCTGCCCATGGCCCATTGGCTCAGTGGCGGCCGCAGCGCCGAACCACTGCAGGATGTCGCCTCGCCGGTCAACCCGGACCTGCGGCTCAATCTGCGGCTGATTCCCTATTCGGACGAGCTGTGGCTGCTGGTGGCGCGCGATGTGACCAAGATGATGCGGCTGGAGCAGATGCGTCGCGATTTCGTCGCCAATGTGTCACACGAACTGCGTACGCCGCTGACCGTGGTGCATGGCTATCTCGACATGCTCGACCCGGATGACCAGCCCGAATGGGCGCCGATGCTGGCGGAGATGCGCCGCCAGTCCCAGCGCATGACCCAGCTGGTGGAAGACCTGCTCACCCTGTCGCGGCTCGAGGCGCAGGACGCACTACCCGACGAGAACGTGGCGATGGCGCCCATGCTGGCCACGCTGCGGCGCGAGGCCGAGGCGCTGAGCCAGGGACGCCACCAGGTCAAGGTCGAGGACAGCGCCATGGTCGATCTGTGGGGCTCCACGAAGGAGCTGCACAGCGCGTTTTCGAACCTGGTCAGCAACGCGATCCGGTACACACCGGCGGGCGGCAGCATCGTCATCCGCTTCGCGCGCAGCGACGATGGCGGCGCGGTGCTTGCGGTCGAGGACAGCGGCTATGGCATTCCCGCCGCGCACCTGCCCCGGATCACCGAGCGCTTCTACCGGGTCTCCACCAGCCGCTCGCGCGAAAGCGGCGGAACCGGGCTGGGCCTGTCGATCGTCAAGCACGTGCTGCAGCTGCACCAGGCGCGGCTGCAGATCCGCAGCGAGGTCGGGCGCGGCAGCACGTTCTCCTGCCACTTCGGCGGCGAGCGGGTACACGCCCGCGACGCCATGTCGACCACCATCGTCCGCTCCGCATGAACGCACTGCCCGAATTCCCGGCCGATGGCGACCCGCTCGCCGACCCCTCCCTGTACTTCAACCGGGAACTGTCGCAGCTCGACTTCAACTTCCGGGTCCTGGCGCAGGCGCAGGATCCATCGATGCCGCTGCTCGAGCGCCTGCGCTATCTGTGCATCAGCTGCACCAACCTGGACGAGTTCTTCGAGATCCGCGCCGCCACCGTCCGCCATGCGCAGGACTTCGGCACCCCGCTGCCTGCCGACGGGCTGTCGCCCGTCACCGTGCTCAAGCGGATCCACGACCGCGCGGCCGAACTGGTGGATGCGCAGTACACCTGCTGGAACGAGGTCCTGCGGCCGGCCATGTCCGAGCAGGGCATCCGCCTGCTGCAGCGCGATCAATGGACCCGGGAACAGGTCGCGTGGCTGCGCACCTATTTCCGCGACGAGATCCTGCCGGTGCTTTCGCCGCTGGGGCTGGACCCGGCCCATCCGTTCCCAAAAATCCTCAACAAGTCGCTCAACATCGTCGTGGTTGTGGAAGGCCGCGACGCGTTCGGCCGCGAGGGGCACCTGGCGATCGTGCGCGCGCCGCGCTCGCTGCCGCGGATCATCCGCCTGCCCGATGCCGACGGCGATGGCGACCAGTTCCACGACTTCGTGTTCCTGTCCACGGTGCTATCGGCGTTCGTCGACGAACTGTTTCCCGGCATGAAGGTCAAGGGCGCCTACCAGTTCCGTGTGACCCGCAATTCCGAACTGATCCTGGACGAGGACGAAGTCGAAAACCTGGCGCTGGCCCTGCGCGACGAACTGGTCGGGCGCGGCTACCTGCGCGCGATGCGGCTGGAAATCGCGCAGGACTGCCCGGATGCGATCGTGGGCACGCTGCTGCGCAACTTCGAACTGCCGGAAAATGCCGTCTACCGCATCAATGGTCCGGTCAACCTCAGTCGCGTGGTGCAGGTCTACGACCTGGTCGCGCGGCCGGACCTGAAGTTTCCGCCGTTCCAGCCGCGGCAGCTGCGCGACTCGGAAAGCATCTTCGAACGGGTGGCCGGCGGCGACGTGCTGCTGCACCATCCATTCGACTCGTTCGCGCCGGTACTGGAACTGATCAAGCAGGCCGCCGCGGATCCCAACGTCCTGGCCATCAAGCAGACCCTGTACCGCACGGGCAAGGATTCGGCCATCGTCGAACACCTGATCCAGGCGGCGCGCAACGGCAAGGACGTGACCGTGGTGGTGGAGCTGCGCGCGCGCTTCGACGAGGAAGCCAATCTGGGCTTGGCCGACCGGCTGCAGGATGCCGGCGTCCAGGTCGTGTATGGCGTGGTCGGCTACAAGACCCACGCCAAGATGCTGCTGGTGGTACGGCGCGAAGGCCGCAAGCTGCGCCGCTACGTGCACCTGGGCACCGGCAACTACCATTCCGGCACGGCACGCGTCTATACCGATATCGGCCTGATCACCGCGGATCCGGAGATCGGCAGCGACGTCCACCAGATCTTCCAGCAGCTCTCGGGCCTGGCGCCGGCGATCCGGCTCAAGCGCCTGCTGCAATCGCCTTTCACCCTGCTGCCCGGCGTGCTCGAACGGATCGGGCGCGAGGCCGACCATGCGCGCGCCGGCAGGCCGTCGGGGATCGTGGCGAAGATGAACGCGCTCAACGAACCGCATGTGGTCCGCGCCCTGTACGCAGCCTCGCAGGCCGGCGTGCCGATCGAGCTCATCGTGCGCGGCGCGTGCACCCTGCGTCCGGGCGTCGCGGGCGTGTCCGACAACATCCGCGTGCGCTCCATCGTCGGGCGGTTTCTCGAGCACAGCCGCGTGTACTGGTTCGCCAATGGCGGCGAGCCCGAACTGTTCTGCGCCAGCGCCGACTGGCTGGAGCGCAATCTGCTGCGCAGGGTCGAAACCTGCTTCCCCATCCTCGACCCGGAACTCGCGCGGCGCGTGCGCGAGCAGGCGCTGGACAACTATCTGGCCGATACCTTCAACGCCTGGGAGCTTGGATCCGACGGCGTGTACCGCAAGCTCGCAGCCGAGCTGGGCACCACGCCGCATTCGGCGCAACACTCGTTGCTGGCCGGCATCTGCGGATGAACGACGCCGCGCGCCAGGACCCGGAACCGGTCGGCTCCGCGCTGAGCGACGGCGACCTGCTCGCCGCACTCGACCTGGGTTCGAACAGCTTCCACATGGTGGTTGCGCGACATACGCTGGGGCAGCTGCGGATCGTCGACAGGCTACGCGAAACCGTGCGCATGGCCGAGGGACTGGACGGCAAAGGTGGACTGGATCCGGTGGTCCGCCAGCGTGCGCTGGAATGCCTGTCGCGCTTCGGCCAGCGCATCGGCGACATCCCGCCGCAGCGGGTACGCGCAGTCGCCACCAACACCGTGCGCGCGCTGGCCTCGCCACAGGCGTTTCTGATGCCGGCGGAAACCGCCCTGGGCCACGCGATCGAAGTAGTGTCCGGTCGCGAGGAAGCGCGTCTGGTGTACCTGGGCGTTGCCCATGCGCAGCCGCCCAAGCCCGGACAGACGCGGCTGCTGATCGACATCGGCGGCGGTTCCACCGAGTGCATCATCGGCAGCGGCTTCGATGCGCGCGAACGCGAAAGCCTGCAGGTCGGCTGCGTGGCGAGCACGCGCCGGTTCTTCGGCAACGGCAAACTGACCAGGAAGAAGTGGAGGGAGGCGTCGATCGAGGTGGAAGCCGAATTCCAGCAGTTCGCGCGCCGCTATCGCAGCGTCGGCTGGAACGAGGCGCTGGGCTCTTCAGGCACGATCAAGGCCATCGGCGGGATCTGCGCCGCGATGAAGCTGACCAAGGGCGCGATCACCGCCGAGGCGCTGCTGCAGGTACGCGACCGGATGCTGATGGCCGGCGAGATCGACCGCATCGACCTGCCGGACCTGTCCGACGACCGGCGGCCGGTGATCGCCGGTGGCGTCCTGGTGCTGGAAGCCGCGTTCGAAGTGCTCGGCATCGAGCGCATGGCGGTGAGCAAAGCCGCGCTGCGCGAGGGCGTGCTCTACGACATGCTCGGGCGCGGCGGCGCCGACGATCCACGCGAGGCGTCGGTCCACGCCCTCACCCAGCGCTACGGGGTGGATGCCGCACAGGCCAATCGGGTGCTGGCGACCGCGATGCGGCTGTTCGATCGCGTCGCAGACGCCTGGTCGCTGGATGCGGACGCGCGTCAGATGCTGGCCTGGGCCGCGCGACTGCACGAGGTGGGCCTGGCGATCGCCCACAGCCAGTACCACGTGCACGGCACCTATGTGCTGGCCAACTCCGATATCGCCGGCTTCTCGCAGCAGGACCAGCGGTTCCTGGCGGCGCTGGTGCGCACGCATCGCCGCGGGATCCCCAAATCCGCCTTCGACGCCCTGCCCGACCGCCTGGTTCCGGCCGCCCGTCGTTGCGCGGCCCTGCTGCGGCTGGCAGTGCTGCTCAACCGCTCGCAGGAAAATGCGCCATTGCCGGAGCTGCAGCTCACCGCGGACGGCAACGCGCTGGAACTCCGGCTGCCCCGGGGCTGGCTCGATGGCCGGCCCCTGCTCAGGGCCGACCTGCTCGGCGAGCCCGAAGACATGGCCGGACTCGGGATCAGGTTGCAGACGGTGGGGACCTGAACCCTAGGGTCCGCCCCAGCTTGCCCGGCCACTGCAAGCGGCGAAACTGCAGGCGTCCCAATGGCAGGAGGCTTCCCATGTTCGGCATCGGCGATATCGTCGACATCGCGGCCCGTCTCGCGGCCGCTTACGTCACCGGCGGCACCAGCGAACTCATGCGCATGGCAGTGGACGTCGGCACCCAGATGATCGGCCAGACCATGCAGCAGCAAGGTGTGGATTTGCCCGAGGTCGCGCAGACCGCCCTCAACAGCTACGTCAGGGGTTTCACTTCGTGATCCTGCCGTCCCCGCAAGGGGACCTGCCCGAAGCGCAGGTGCCGGTGCTGGGCGACATCGAAGCCCAGCTAGCGCGGATGCGCGAGGCGGGTGAGCTGGACGATGTCGGCGAAGGGGTGATGCGGCGGCATTTCCAGGCCAGGGCCGACCAGCTGGCGAACGACCTGCGCGCGCTGCTGCCCGAGTACCAGCGGCGGGTCGAAGACGCAGGCCCGGATGCGGCACTGCAATGGCTGGCCGAGGCCGCCGAAGCGCTCGGGCGCCGGGACGGAGAGGAAACCCGGCGGGTGCTGGGGACAGTGATCGCCCCTTGAACGCAGCCCGGTAACGGGCGTGCGCCGTGAGTCAGGTATGTGAGGGCGGCGCCCGGTATCCTGCTGCGATGACCCTGCGCCCTTTCAGGTTTGCCGCCCTGGCTTCGGCACTGCTGCTCAGCCAGGGCTGCGTTCCGCGCCAGGCGCAGCAGACGGCTACCGCACCTCCTCCGATCCCCAGACCGACCATCGCGCCTATGGTCGCGCCTCCGGTTGCGCCCCCCGACCTCGCCACCAAGCTCGCCACGCTGGCGGGCGTCGCCGATCCCAAGGTGATTCGCCTGGCCCTGGAGGCGCAACAGTGCGCGGCCGCCCACGGCGATGCGCCCATGGCCCGGCGGCTGGCCGTGATCGACTATTCGCGTCCGTCGACCGAACAACGCCTGTGGGTCTTCGATCTGGCGCAGGAACGCCTGCTGTACAGCGAATTCGTCGCCCATGGCCGCAATACCGGCGACAACCTCGCGCGGCGTTTCTCCAACGTCGAAGGCAGCCTGCAATCGAGCATCGGCCTGTTCCGCACCGCCGAAACCTACGATGGCGAGAACGGCTATTCGCTGCGCATGGACGGCCTCGAACCCGGCGTCAACGACCTGGCCAGACAGCGCGCGATCGTGATGCATGGCGCCTGGTACGTCGATCCGCTCAAGGCACTCGCACAGGGAAGGCTCGGTCGCAGCCTCGGCTGCCCCGCGCTGCGGCCTCAGGTGGCGCGCGAGGTGATCGATTCGCTCAAGCAGGGGCAGATGCTGTTCGCCTATTACCCCGACGAACGCTGGCTGACTGGTTCGCGCTACCTGGGCTGTCGCCAGGATGAACGCATTACTGCCGGCGGAGGTGCCCTTCACGCTGCAGCACGTTGAGCCGCAGCAGGATCGCGCCCGATTTGACATCTCATCGGGAACCCCAATGCGATCTTCCAAGGCAATGCTGCTGCCGGTACGTTCCACCTCGTTCGCGACCCTGCTCGCGCTGACCGCCGGCCTGAGCGCCTGCATCCAGTCCACGCCGTCGGCTTCCCAATCCGCAGCCGGGACCGAGCCGGCACCGCCATCCGCTCCCGTTTCGCCACAGCCGGCAGCTGCCCCGCAGCCGGCCGCCGTGGGCGAAGGCATCGCCGACACCGGCATTGATCTGTCGAAGGTCATGATCGAAGCCACCGATGACACGCCGCCCGTCGCTCCATCGGATCCGGCCGCGAAAGACCCCACGGTCGGCGCCGTCACGCAGCCCTCGCAGCAAGACGTCGTGATCGATCCGGCAGCGTTGGCGACGGCCGCGGAAGACGATGCGACCCTGGCCAAGGACAGCCCACTGCGCGCACAGGTGCTGCTGGAACGCGCATTCTTTTCTCCGGGCGAGATCGACGGCGCGGTCGGCAGCAATCAGGCGCGCGCAGTCGCCGCCTACCAGAAGGCGCACGACCTGCCCGCGACCGGCGAACTCGACGCCGCGACCTGGGAGCGGCTCAACGCCGACACCGCGCCGATCCTGGTCGAGTACACCCTGACCCAGGACGATGTCGATGGGCCGTTCCGGGAGATCCCGGCGGACACCATGGCGAAATCGCAACTCGATGCCTTGCCGTATTCCTCGGTCGAGGAAGCGCTGGGCGAGAAGTTCCATGCCAGCCCGGCGCTGCTGAACAAGCTCAATCCGAACGTCGACTTCAGCGTGGCCGGAACCACCATCACCGTGCCCCATGTCGCTGCCGCCGCGCATCTGCCCAAACCGGCCAAGGTGGTCGTGAGCAAATCGCTCTCGGCGCTGCAATTGCTGGACGATTCGGGCAAGGTGCTGGGACAGTTTCCGGTGACCACCGGCAGCGCGCAGTTCCCGCTGCCGATCGGCGAGTGGAAGATCAATGGCGTGGCCCGCGATCCGGTCTGGCATTTCGATCCCAAGCTGATCGCCGGGACCAAGAAGACCGACCGCAAGGCGAAAATTCCGGCAGGCCCCAACAATCCGGTGGGCACGACCTGGATCGACCTGTCCAAGGATCATTACGGCATCCACGGCACGGCCGAGCCGGCCAAGATCGGCAAGAGCGAGTCCAACGGCTGCATCCGGATGACCAATTGGAGCGTGGAAGCGCTGGCCAGGGTCGTCTCTCCCGGCATGCCGGCGACCCTGCAGGACTGACGGCGAACGGAGACGGGAGCGAGCCATGCTCAAGGGACTGCTGCTGTTCATTGCCGGCGTTCTGGTCGGCGCGAACGTCGTCTACTTCCTGATGACGCGGCATGATCGCGGCGGCGTGGGTGCGCCGGCGGTTGCGACGACCAGTACGGTCCGGGCCTCGGCAGACGGCAATGTCGCAGCCCCGCTCGAACCTGATCGGAGCGGCGAACCGCACGGTCCGACGACCCCGTCTCCTGCTCCGCCCGCGGCGCCCGTGAGCTCCGCACCACCCGTAGCAGCGCCGTCCGCGACGCCTCCAGGCACCGCGCTGCTGATGCCGGTCCGCGGCGTCCGTCCCGAACAGCTCGGGGACACCTACAACCAGACGCGCGGCGGCACCCGCATCCACGAAGCGCTCGACATCATGGCCCCGCGCGGAACTCCCGTGGTGGCCGCGGTGGATGGAAAGGTCGAAAAACTGTTCACCAGCGACGCAGGCGGCCTGACCGTCTACCAGTTCGACCCCTCCGCCACTTACGCCTACTACTACGCGCATCTGGACAGCTACGCGCCGGGCCTGCACGAAGGCATGCAGCTGCGGCGCGGCGACGTGATCGGCACCGTCGGCAGCACCGGCAACGCCAGCCCGGACGGTCCACACCTGCATTTCGCCATCTTCCTGCTCGGGCCCGAGAAGCAGTGGTGGAAAGGGACGCCGGTCAACCCCTATCCACTGCTGCGGGGCGGCTAGCGGCCCCTGTCACCGTGGCGACACGGTTCTGACATCGGCGCTTCATGCGCGCGGCGCACGCTCCCCGAAACGAGGAGCCGCGCATGCGCTATGCGATCGTCACCGAGACCTACCCGCCGGAAGTCAACGGCGTTGCGCTCACCGTGCTGGCCAAGGAACAGGGTCTGCGCAACCGCGGCCACGAAGTCGATGTCGTGCGTCCGCGGCAGACGTCGGACCAGGTCGCTGCACCGCATGAGCTGCTGACGCCCAGCGCGCAGATCCCGCGCTATCCGGGCATGCGCTTTGGTTTTCCAGCGCACCGTGCCCTGCGCAAGCTGTGGACGCGGCGCCGTCCGGACGCGATCTACATCGCCACCGAGGGTCCGCTGGGCTGGTCGGCGATGCGCACCGCGCAGCGCCTGGGCATTCCCGTCGCATCGGGTTTCCACACCCGGTTCGACGAATACACGCATGATTACGGCGTCGGGTTCCTGCAGCCGGTCGCATTGGCCTGGATGCGCCGCTTCCACAACACATCCGACGCCACCCTGGTGCCGACCTGCGAGTTGGCCGATTTCCTCAACGGCGAGCGGTTCAGCGATGTGGTGCACCTGCCGCGCGCAGTCGATACGACGCGCTTCGACCCGGCGCGCCGCAGCCAGGCATTGCGCGATGCATGGGGCGTGGCGCCCGACGGTGTGGCTGCGATCTATCTCGGTCGTGTGGCAGCGGAGAAGAACCTGCCATTGGCGGTGCGCGCCTTCCGCGCGCTGCAGCAGCAACGCCCCGATGCGCGCTTCGTCTGGGTCGGTGAAGGCCCTGAACTGGCGGGCATCCAGCGGGCGAATCCGGATTTCGTCTACTGCGGGCTGCGCCGCGACGAGGATCTGGCTGCGCATTTCGCCAGCGCCGACCTGTTCGTGTTCCCGAGCCATTCGGAAACCTTCGGCAACGTGACCATCGAGGCCATGGCCAGCGGCGTGGCGACGGTGGCCTTCCGCTATGGCGCGGCGAGGGAGCATCTGATCGACGGCGTCAACGGCGTCGCGATCGAGGGCAGCGATGACGAGGCATTCGTCGCCGCGGTTTGCCGGCTGGGTTGCGACGACGCGACCCGCCGGAGCATGGGCGTCGAGGCGCGCGAAGGCGTGCGCAAGCTGCGCCCGGCGCAGGTCTCGGCCGATTTCGACGACTTGCTGCAACGGATCGTCCGCCTGCGGAGCGAGCACGATGCGCAACCCGCCCTTGCCTGAGCGCATCGCCCTGCACGACGCGGGCTGGTGCCTGCGGACCAACCGCTGGTGCGCGCGTGCCGGCGTGCTGCGCTATTTCGCCGCGGTCAGCCGGCTCGGCGACGGTGTCGCCTGGTATGCGCTGATGCTCGGCATGATCGCGCTTGGCGGCTCGAACGGGCCGCAGGCGGCCGGGCACATGGCGGCGACGGGTCTGGCCTCGCTGCTGCTGTACAAACTGCTCAAGCGCTGGACGAAACGGCCGCGTCCGTTCGCCAGCGACGTGCGGATCCGGGCCTGGGTCGCACCGCTGGACGAATTCAGCTTCCCTTCCGGGCACACGCTGCACGCGGTGGCTTTCACCCTGGTGGCACTCGCCTACTACCCGATGCTCGCGTGGCTGCTGATTCCCTTCAGTGCCAGCGTGGCTGCCTCGCGCGTGGTGCTGGGCCTGCACTATCCCAGCGATGTGCTGGCCGCCACCGTCATCGGCAGCACGCTGGCCGGCACATCGCTCTGGCTGGTGCCGGACGCCGCCCTATTCTGACCCCGGGTCCGGGGGTTTCCCCCCGCGCCGGTTGAGGGATCACCCCGATGCGCGCCGTGGCAGAGCTGCGGATGCTGCGCAGTGCGCACTCCGCGCCGATTCCAGGGGCTCACCACATGCCTTCCGCTTCGAACGTCCTGCGCGCCAGCCTGCTCGCGGCCGCGATCTTCGCCACACCCATGTTTGCCGAAGCAAGGAAGCTCGATCTGCAGCTCGAACGTCTGCTGCCGGCAGTCGCCGCCGGCGAAACCCTGGAAGTGATCGTCAGCTTCCACGGCGATGGTCCGGCCAGCGCCTCGCAGATGCAGGCGCTGACGGGGCTGGGGCTGCGGGGTGTCAGCATGCGTGCGCTGCCGATCGTCGGCGTGCGCGCCACTCCCGCCCAGGTGCGGGCGCTGCTGCAGATGCCCGAGGTGCGTTCGGTCTGGCACAACGCGCCGCTGTCCTTCGAGAACCGCGAAGCCACCGCGCTGACCGGCGTGGACAAGCTGCGCACCGACGAGAACATCCGCATCGCCGGCCTTCCGGTCAGTGGCCGCGGCATCGGGGTGCTGGTCAACGACTCTGGCGTGGACGGACTGCATCCCGATCTCAAATACCCGCAGCACGTGAAGCAGAACGTGGCCGCGCAGACCAACCTGCATGCGGTCGATACCCTGCTGCCGGTGACCTACATCGAGGGTGTGGCGAACACCGATATCGGCGGCGGTCACGGTACCCACTGCGCCGGCATCATCGGCGGCAACGGCGCCGCTTCGGGTCTGGATTTCGAAGGCGTGGCACCCGGCGCCGGCATCATCGGATATGGCTCGGGCGCTGCGCTGTTCGTCCTGGATACGGTCGGCGGCTTCGACTACGCCCTCACCCACCAGGCGCAATACAACATCCGTGTGGTGTCCAACTCATTCGGCAATACCGGCGACGTCGGCACCGAATTCGATCCCGACGATCCCACCAACATCGCGACCAAGGCGCTGTCCGACCGCGGAGTGGTGGTGGTGTTCTCGGCCGGCAATGCCGGCTCCGGCGAAGGCACCATCACCGGCAACTTCAAGAAGGCGCCGTGGGTGGTGACCGTGGCGGCCGGCGACAAGCAGGGACGGCTGGCTGATTTTTCCTCGCGCGGGGAAGCCGGCAAGGGCGGCACCGTGGTCATCGATGGCCAGAGCTACACCTGGGCCGATCGGCCTACGGTGACCGCGCCCGGCGTGGACATCGTTTCGACGCGCGCTTCGCTCGGCACGATCGACAAGACCGCTGCACAGACCGACGTGGAAGTGCTCGGGCCTGCGCTGGCCGCCCAGTACACGCATATGTCCGGCACGTCGATGGCGGCGCCTCATATCGCCGGCGTCGTCGCGCTGATGCTGGAAGCGAACCCGTCGATGTCCTGGCGCGAGGTCAAGCGGATCCTGCAGGAGACCGCCAGCAACATTCCCGGCAACGAGTCCTGGGAGACCGGAGCCGGCTACGTCAACGCTTACGCCGCAGTGCAGAAGGCGCTGGGCAACGGCGGCTTCGGCAAGACGGTCAATGCCAACCGTACGTTCAACGCCAACGCCAACGTATCCATCGGCAGCAGCCAGGACTACGCCATCGACTTCAGCCCGGTCGGGCCCACCGGATCGCAGCAGTTCACCGTCGGCAACGACATCGCCGTGGTCGCCGCGCGTGCCAACGTCGGCGACAATACGGTGGCGATCTCGCTGACCGATCCCAATGGCAACCGCTACGGTTCCTCGATCGCGCTGCCGGTACTGGGCGAGAACATCGCGGTGACCGCGCCCGGGGTACCCGGCACCTGGACGCTGACCGTGCGCGGCGTCGGTTCGGTCTCGGGCGCGGCGCTGGACCCGGCCAAGGTCACCAATGGCTATGGCGTTCCCGGCACCATCGACGTCAACGTCAAGCAGCTGCGCATCGACGGGTTCAGCGGTCTGCGCGACATCGCGACCCATCCGGGACGGCAGTTCATCGAGTTTGGCGTGGCCAACCGGCTTGTGGACAGTTACAGCGATGGCTACTTCCGTCCCGACCAGGCGCTGACCCGCGGCGAAATGGCCAACTATCTGACCATGGGATCGGGCGTGCGCCAGCAATTGCCGCTATCGGGCCTGTCGAGCTTCTCCGATGTTTCCGCTTCGGACCCGCTGCTTCCGTTCGCGGAAGCCGTCGCCACGCGCGGCGCCGCGCAACGCGACCTGAGCCATCGCCAGGATGCCGTGATGGGCAGACTCAACGGTGCATTCCGCCCGACCGACGTGGTCACCCGCGTCAGCCTGGCCTATTCGCTGGTGCAAAGCCTGGGCCTGCAAGCACAGGCGCAGGCCCTGGCCACCGGAATCCAGACCACGCGTTACTCCGGCGCGTTCGGGGTATCGGTGGACGGCATGCAGACCGATCAGGTCCCGATCCAGGTTGGCAGCGACGTCAGCCGCATCCAGGCGCTGCTGACCTGGGACAGCGGCGTGCCCGCGCAGGATATCGATCTGGTGCTGCTGGACCCGGACGGCAATCCAGTGGCGTCCGCTGCGACCACCGGCAACCCGGAGACGCTGAGCTACGCCGTGACCCGGGCAGGCACCTATACCTACCAGATCAAGGCCTACGCCACCGCCGCCGCCAGCTATACCCTGGACAGCAGCCTCACCAAGGCGAGCAACGCCGGAGTGAGCGTGCTGCATGACGGTGTGCGCATCCCGATCGACGACGCCGCATCGATCCCGGCCCCGCTGCGCGGCTACGTGCAGCTCGCCCTGGACCTGGGCCTGATCGATGCGCGCTTCGCCCTGACCCAGGGGCCGTTCGACCTGCAGCCGGTATTGCATGCGTACTTCGACCCGGGCCGCACGGTGTCGCGCGCTGCGTTCGCCGCCGCCGCGAGCCGGCACGTGGGTGTGTACGGACAGTAGGCAGCGGCCGAAGTGCCGCAAAGGCCCGGGCAATGCCCGGGCCTCTTCTTTCCGGCGGCGGCACCTTGCCGCGTGGCGACTACAAGCGCACTACGTGCGCGCGCGCGATGTGCGGTGCGCCCTGCCCCGGCCAGTCGCGATCGTTCGCCACCTGCGCCACAGCCCGACTGGCTTCGAGCGCTTCGAAATCCAGCTCCGCCATGGCCCACACCTGTTCGCCCTGCGTGACGGCGACGACGCCATCGTCCGGCAGGCCCACGTCCATCGGCGCGTACAGCGCGGCCTCGCCGGTGTTGACGTCCAGCGCCGGGCTCCACGCGGCCTCGCCCGCGGTCACCGCCTGCGCCACGAAGCAGCGGTTTTCCAGCGCGCGCGCCAGGCAACCCACTCTCACGCGGGTCGCGCCGGCGGCGGTATCGGTGCAGCTGGGCACCAGGATCAGCCGCGCGCCGGCCTCGCACTGCGCGCGCACCGGCAACGGGAATTCCGCGTCGTAGCAGATCGAGATGCCGAAGCGCAGCCCGCCGGCTTCGAACACTTTCAGAGCGTCGCCACCCTCGATCACACCCGCCTTGTTTTCGAAGCCGGTGAGCTGCAGCTTGTCCTGCCAGTCGTGGC
Source organism: Lysobacter sp. M2-1 (assembly GCF_022662495.1). Taxonomy (GTDB): domain Bacteria; phylum Pseudomonadota; class Gammaproteobacteria; order Xanthomonadales; family Xanthomonadaceae; genus JAKPBU01. Next base: position 104,755 of record NZ_JAKPBU010000003.1, on the reverse strand, counting down.
GCCCATCGGGCGCGAACACGTAGGCGCGATTGCGATAGCGACCGCCACCGGCGTCCAGCAGGAAACTGCCGGCGACGATCGTCATTCCGGTGTCGCGCGCGAGCCCCCCAAAAAACGACAGCCAATCGGCGTGATGACGCTGCAGGGCGGCGAGCGAGGCGTGCAGGTCGGCGCGCACATCCGGTTCGAAGCCTGCGCCAAGTTCCAGGGCCAGGTACTCCGGCAGGACCGCGATCGACGCACCCTCCGCAGCCGCGACCCGAAGCAGGTCGGACTGCCGCTGCGCAAAGGCATCGAAGCGATCCGGGGCGCCGACCGCGTACTTGGCAACGGCGACCTTCACGAACCGGCAGCCCCATCCCGCAATGGTCGCATCCAGACCGTTAGCGCATGGCCCGTTGCCCCGACGCCGACTTCGTCCCAGTCGAGTTCGATCGTCATCCCCGGCTGCTGCTGGTAGCCGCGTCCGCGCCAGAACGCCTCGTTGCCGCGATGCTGGACCGGCCGCCTCGGATCATCGGGGTCGCGTTCGACCGCGCAGAATGCAGTCCAGTCGAAGCGCCCGAGTGCGTGCGCATGCGCCTCGCGCCGATCGAAGAAGGCATGGCCGATCCCGCGGCCGCGCCACTCGGGCAGCAGCACCGATTCGCCGCAATAGAAGACCCGGTCCGGGTCGATGCCCCGATCCCGGAACGGCGCCTGGAATTCCGCGGTCTCGTGTGCCAGCGGAATGCCGGTCGAGGCGCCCACAACCGCGCCGCCGGCCATGGCGAGTACGAACACACTGTCCGGCGAGCGTCCATAGGTCGCCAGGTAACGCCGCTCGTAATCCATGTCGCCGTCGTACAGGTACGGCCATGCGCGGAACACGCTCATGCGCAGGCGCGCGACATCGTCCAGGTAGGGGGCGATTTCCGCGCCCGAGAGCACACGCAAGCCGATGTCATTGTCGTCCATGTCGGCGATTCTAGGCGCAGGCACCGCCAGTGCCGACCCGGACGCGGTGCGGACGCAGGCTGCGCCCGCGATCCGCCGGGGCAACGTCGCCATCGCGGGCCGCAGGCGCAGGCCGCAACGTTCCGTCTCGCGCCGGGAATCGCCCCGGCTCATGCCGGCCGCGCCGCCTGTTCGCCGACGCGATACCAGTCCACCTTGCGGGTCGCCACCATGATCGCGGCCAGGATCAGGAACAGCAGGCCCGCTCCGAGCACCAGCGCGTTGTCTTCCGACACCAGCAGGCCGTACAGCGCCGCGTAAAGCAGGCCCAGCATCGCGGCAAATCCGAAACCGCGGCCCCGGCTGTGCAGCACATGCGAGACATAGAAGCCCAGCAGGCCGACACATGCGATGCTGGCGGCAAGATAGGCCCAGCCGAACACGATGTGTTCCGACAGGCCGAGCAGCAGCAGGAAGAAGATCGCCAGCGCCAGCCCCACCAGGCCGTACTGGATCGGATGGATGCGCAGTTGCTTGACCAGCTCGAGCATGAAGAAACCGACGAAGGTCAGCGCCACGAACAGCAGCCCGTATTTGCTGGCGCGATCGGTCTGCGAATACACATTGACCGGGTCCACCAGCGACACGCCGATCGCATCGAGTTCGGTATTGCCCAGGTACTGCGCCTGGGCATTGCTCGCCAGCGACGACACTTCCCATTCGGCGTGGAATCCGTTTCCGTCGATCCTGCGTGAGCGCGGCAGGAAATCGCCGTTGAACTGAGGATGTTTCCAGGACGAATCCAGCACGATCCGGTTGCGCTTGGCGAGCGGCGAAACCGACAGGGACTCGGTGCCGCCCAGGTTGAATTCCAGTCTGCTGTCGAAGCGCAACTCGCTGCCGGCGGCCGGCGGCTCCAGGCTCGCATGCACGCCGGAACGCTCGCGGCTGCCCATTCCCTGCTGCAGCGCGGCTTCACTTCCGTCGATGCGCAGGACCGGCGAGCCCGCCAACCCACGCACGTCCGCGATGCCATAGCTCAACCACGGGCGCCCGATCTTGCGCGGCAGTGCCGGGTCGGCATCGGCGGGAATCCGCACGTGGAACCGCGCCGCCAGCGCGCCACGCAGCTCGTAGACCCGCACTTCGTGCAGCCCCAGGCGCCGGGTGGAGGGCACCAGGCGGCCGCGCAGGTCCTGGGTTTCGGGAAAGTAGGTCCAGATGCCCTGCTCTCCATCGCGTTTGAGTTTGCGGATCACCTCGCCCTTGTCGTTGCGCTCTTCGACCTCGATGGTCTCGGTGTAGGGCACGACCAGCACCGGGCCGGCGATGCGCTGAACGCCGGCAAAGCTGCGCGAAATGCTCTCGACCGCTTCCTGCCGGTACTGCTGCCGCTCGTGGATGGTGCCGCGGATCATGGTCAGCGGCACCAGGATGATGACGGTCAGCACAGCCACCATCAGGATCTTCAAGCCCAGGCGCATGGCACTCTCCTTCGTTGCGATGGCGACAGGATCCGCCGGCTGCGAGGAGGGACGAAGGCGCTTGTGTGAGGCGAAGGTGAAGCGGAACCGCGGACGACTGCTGTTCGCGCGAGTCAGGTGGGCAGCACAACCTCGACCACGGTGCCGCCTCCTTCGCGATTGCGCAACAGCGCCCGGCCGCCGTGCAGGGCCGCCACTTCGCGCACGAAGCTCAGGCCCAGGCCACTGCTGCGCGCCTGGGTGCCGGGACGCGGCAGGGAATAGAAGCGTTCGAACACGCGCTCCACTGCATAGTCAGGCACGCCCGATCCGCGATCGGCGACGATGAAGACCATTCCGGCGTCCTGACGGCGCACGCTGGCTTCCACGCTGGTACCGCGGGCCGAGAAGTCGATGGCATTGTCGAGCAGGTTCACCAGCATCTGCCGCAGCAGGAATCTATCGCCCGACAGCGCAGGCATCCCTTCCTCCGCCTCGACAACCAGCTGCACGCCGGCCGCCTGCGCCTGCGACCGGACATCTTCCGCCGCCGCCTGTACCAGCGCGGCAGGATCGACCGGCTCGGGTTGCTCGATCCTTTGCCGGTGCTCCACGGCTGCCAGCGCCAGGAGCTTGTCGACCATCATGGTCAGGCGCTCGCTCTGCGCGCCGATGGCCTCGGCGAAGCGTCTGCGGTCCTCGTCGGGCAGCGGGGATTCCAGCAGCTCGGCCGAGGCGCGGATCGCGGCCAGCGGGCTCTTCAGTTCATGGGTCAGGGCATGCACGTAGCGCTCGACGTACTGCTTGCCTTCCAGCCGGTCGCGCATGGTCTCCAGCGCGCGGCCGAGCGCGGCGAACTCGCCCGCGGATTGCGGCAGGGTCGTGCGTTCCCCGGCGGTCACCGCGTCGGCATAGCGGCGCAGTCCGCCAAGCTGGCGCGAAAGCCACCAAGCGGCGAGCAGGCCGATCAGCAGGGCCACGCCCAGCAGCACGAAGCCCCAGCGCAGGATCACGCCCTGGCTACGGGCGATGAACGGCGCCATCGCACGGTTGGGCTTGGACACGGTCAGCACCCCGGCGATCCGGCCCTGCGCGTCGCGCACCGGTGCGGCCACGTACATCACCGACGTGCTGTCGTCGCCCGGCACCTCGCGCGTGGATCGGGCGCCGTACTGGCCGCGCAGGGTGCGATAGACATCATTCCAGCGCGAGTTGTCGCGTCCCAGCTCGCGTCCTGCGGAATCGAACACCACGATGCCGCGGGCATCGGTCACGGTGATGCGATAGCTCGCCTCGCGCTTGGGAAACCCCCAGATCTCCGCACCGATGTCGCGGCCCTGCAGCGCGCGCACGCGCTGCGCGAAACGCCCGTCGTTCATGCGCCCCGCCAGCAGATCGTCGGCAGCCAGCTCGGCCAGGACGTTGGCGGTATCGGCCAGCGTGTCCTCCATCGCTTGGCGGACGCCCGGCTTGACCTGCTGCACGAACACGCGTCCCAGCAGCAGCGCCGCCAGCGCCACGATGACGAAATACCCGAGCAGGACCCGCAGACCGATCTTCATCGTCAGTCGACGTCGAGCGAATAGCCCACGCCGCGATGGGTGCGGATCGGGTCGCTGCCCGGGACGACCGCGCGCAGCTTGGCGCGCAGCGTCTTCACGTGGGTATCCACGGTTCGTTCCCCGCTCTCCAGCGCAGCCTCCCAGGCACGGTCCAGCAGCTGCGCGCGGCTCAGGATCGCACCTGGTCGCCGCAGCAACTCTGCCAGCAGGGCGTACTCGTACCGGGTCAGGTCCAGCGCCTGGCCGTCATAACGGATCCGATGCCCGTCCGGGTCCAGCTCGAAGCGGCCACGCGCCTGCGCCTGACCTTCGTTCGCATGCCGGCGCAGGCGCGCGCGCACCCGCGCCACCAGTTCGCGCGGCGAGAACGGCTTGCCGATATAGTCGTCGGCGCCCAGTTCCAGGCCCAGCACCCGGTCGACTTCGTCGTTGCGCGCGGTCAGGAAGATCAACGGCACCGCGGAGAAGGCGCGCAGGTCGCGGCACACGTCGAAGCCGCTGCGGTCGGGCAGCCCCACGTCCAGCAGCACCAGGTCCACCCCGCCCTGCCGCAGGCGCGGCACCACCTCGCCGCCCAGCAGCACATGCTCGGCCGCATAGCCTTCGCCCCGCAGCGCATACAGCACCGTCGCGGCGATCGCGGACTCGTCTTCGGCGAGCAGGATGGTGGGCATACGCAGGGCCGAACGGGCTTGCGGCTATTGTAGGAGCGCTTTGGCCAGGCCGAACCCATGAACTACCGCCATGCCTTCCACGCCGGCAACCATGCAGATGTGCTCAAGCACGTCGTGCTGCTGGCGTTGTGCGAGGCGCTGGTGGCCAAGCCCACGCCCTGCTTCGCGCTCGATACCCACGCCGGTCGCGGTCTATACGCGCTCGATGGCGAAACCGCCCGCCGCACCGCGGAGGCTGATGACGGCGTGTTTCGGCTGCTGGCGCGGCCGCAGCGCGACCCCTTGATCGCCCGCTACCTGCAAGCCGTGCGCGCTTGCCACGCCCTGCACGGGCCGCAGTCCTACCCAGGTTCGCCCTGGCTGCTGGCGCATGCGCTGCGCCCGCAAGATCGCATCGCGGTCTGCGAACTGCAGCCGGTGGAAGCAGCGCGGCTGAGGGCCAACTTCGCCGCCGATCCGCGCGTCACCGTGCACGAGCGCGACGGCTACGCCGCGCTGCGCGCGCTGCTGCCGCCGCGCGACGGCGCCACGCGGATCGGTCGCGGGCTCGTGCTCATCGATCCGCCCTACGAAGCGCAGCTGGCCGAACTCGACGCGGCGCGCCTGGCGCTGCGCGAAGGGCTGTCACGCTGGCCGCAGGGCATGTTCGCGCTCTGGTATCCGATCAAGCAGCGCCGGCTCCTGCGGCCGTTCCTGCGCAAGGCGGCCGGATTCGAATCGAAATCCACGTTGCTGGTGGAACTGCTGGTCCGCGCCGACGATTCGCCTCTACGGATGAACGGCAGCGGCCTGCTGTTGCTCAACCCGCCGTGGCGCTTCGCCCAGGCCATTGCACCGGCGCTCGAACAGCTGCGGGCGGCGCTTGGAGAAGCGGGCGCGTCGACGCGCGTGGAGTGGCTGCGCGAACCGGGGTGAAGCCGGGCGTGCGCGGACGTTGTGACAGAATCCGGCTTCACGCCACCTGCTGACTACCATGGCCTCGAGCTTCTTCGCCCTATTCGACGACATCGCCACGCTGCTCGACGACGTGTCGGTGATGACCAAGGTCGCCACCAAGAAGACGGCCGGCGTGCTGGGCGACGACCTGGCGCTGAATGCGCAGCAGGTCGCAGGGGTCGATCCGGACCGCGAGTTGCCGGTGGTCTGGGCCGTGGCCAAGGGCTCGCTGGTGAACAAGGCCATCCTGGTGCCGGCCGCGCTGGTCATCAGCGCGATCGCTCCCTGGGCGGTGGTGCCATTGATGATGATCGGTGGCGCCTACCTGTGCTACGAGGGCGTGGAGAAGCTTGCGCACAAATTCCTGCACAGCCGGGATGAAGATGTGCAACACCACGTCCAGCTGCTGGAGGCGGTGAAGGACGAGAAGATCGACCTGGTCAAGTTCGAAAAGGACAAAATCAAGGGTGCGATCCGCACCGATTTCATCCTCTCGGCCGAAATCATCGTGATCTCGCTCGGCACGGTTGCCGGGGTGCCGTTCCTGCAGCGCATCGCCGTGCTGGTGGCGATCGCGCTGATCATGACCGTGGGCGTTTACGGTCTGGTCGGAGGCATCGTCAAGCTGGATGATCTCGGCTTGCTGCTCACGCGCAAGCCCGATGCCTCCGCGCTGGCCCGTGGCACCGGACGCGCGATCCTGCGCGCTGCGCCCCTGTTGATGAAATTCCTGTCGGTGGCCGGAACGGCGGCGATGTTCCTGGTCGGCGGCGGGATCCTGGTGCACGGCATTCCGGCGCTGCACCACCTGATCGAACCGCTGGCAAACGCCAGCCTGGGCTGGCTCACCTCGAACCTGTTCAACGCCGTGGTCGGAATCGTGGCCGGCGCCATCGTGCTGTTCGTGGTGTCGATGATCGGAAAACTGCGCAAATCCAGACCCGCGGCCTCGGCATCCTGACCGGATCGCGCGCCGGTCACGGCGCATTTTCACGCCGGGCGAGACCGATTTCATGCGAGCATAGTGCGCATGGCTGCACGCAACCGATTACCGCCATGGCACCAGGAACTGCGCCTGACCAACGGGCGCGAGGTGCTGATCCGGCCGATCCGGCCGGATGACGCGCTGCCGCTGCGTGCGGGTTTCGACCTGCTGCAGCCCGAGGAGGTACGGCACCGCTTCCTCTATGCGTTGAAGGAGCTCACGCAGGAGATGGCCGATCGCCTGTGCCGGCCAGATCCGCACACCGAGTTCGTGCTCGTGGCCGCCGAACCGCTGCCGCCGGGCGAAGCCCTGGTCGGCGCAGTCGCGCGCGCCGCGGTGATCCCCAACACGCGCAGTGCGGAGTTCGCGATCCTGGTGAGCCACTACATCGCCGAGATGGGCCTGGGCCGCCAGCTGATGCAGCGGCTGGTCCGCTGGGCCCGCGGCAAACGGCTGGACCATCTGTATGGCGATGTGCTCGAGCACAACCAGCCGATGCTGACCCTGGCCAAATCGCTTGGCTTCCGCCGCGAGCACGGCGACGCACCGGGGATGGTGCGGGTGGTGCTGGATCTGAAGAAGCGGGCCACACGGCCCGGCGAGCCGCCCGCAGCCGTGGAGAATTAGCACCTGCGGGTGCGATCCAATTCGTCGTCGCAACACCCTGCACGCTAGAATCCCGCCCCTTCGCGCCGGCCGTTTTCACGTTCCGGCGCTGCCCCTGTTTTCCGTGATTTCGCCCATGCCCGTCTTTCCCGTTCCTCCCCTCCCCAGGCCCGGACAGCAGCGCGCCTGGTGGCGTGCGCCCGCCTCGGCTTCCGCGCTGGCGTGGTCGATCGCGCGTGCCGCCAGCGCGCATGCGGGCACCCTGCTGGTGGTCGCCAGGGACAACCACGGGGCGCACCAGCTCGAATCGGATCTGCGCACCCTGCTCGGTGCCGACGGCGACGTGCCGGTGATCCCGTTCCCCGACTGGGAAACCCTGCCCTACGACCAGTTCAGCCCGCATCCGGACATCGTGTCGCAGCGCCTGGCCGCGTTGCACGGCCTGCCCACGCTCAAGCGCGCAATCGTGATCGTGCCGGTGCAGACGCTGATGCAGCGCCTGCCGCCGCTGCGCTACGTGATCGGCAGCAGCTTCGATGTCCGGGTCGGGCAAACGCTCGATCTGGATGCGGAAAAGCGCCGCCTGGAATCGGCCGGCTACCGCAACGTGCCGCAGGTCTTCGACCCAGGGGATTTCGCGGTGCGCGGCGGCCTGCTCGACGTCTATCCGATGGGCGCGGACCGGCCTTACCGGGTCGAGTTGCTGGACGATGCGATCGACTCGATCCGCGCGTTCGACCCGGAAAGCCAGCGTTCGCTCGACCGGACCGAGGCGGTCAGGATGCTGCCCGGGCGCGAGGTGCCGCTCGACGATGAGGCGCTCAAGCGCGCGATGGATGCCCTGCGCGATCGCTTCGACATCGACACCCGGCGCAGCGCGCTGTTCCAGGACCTCAAGGCCGGGCTGGCGCCGGCGGGCATCGAGTACTACCTGCCCATGTTCTTCGCCCAGACCGCAACTCTGTTCGACTACCTCGGCAAGGACGCGCTGCCGGTGCTGGCCGAAGGCGTGCACGAAGCGGCCGACCATTTCTGGCAGACCGTGGGCGAACGCTACGAACAGCGTCGCCACGACATCGAGCGTCCGCTGCTGCCCCCGGGCGAGTTGTACCTGTCACCAGACGCATTGCGCGAACGACTCAACCAGGGCAGCCGGATCGAAGTCTGCGACGCAGGCCATCCGCGCCGCGCCGACGCGCAGCCCCTGGGCGACCAGCCCGCACCCGACCTGCCCCTCGCCGCAAAGGATGCCGAGCCTGCCGCCGCGCTGAAGACGTTTCTGGCGAATTATCCGGGGCGGGTGCTGATCGCGGCGGACACCGCGGGGCGGCGCGAAGCCCTGCTGGAGGTATTGCAGGCAGCCGCCTTGCAGCCGGAAGTCCTGCCGGACTTTACGAGTTTCCTCGAAGCGTACACGCCCGCCAAAGGCCGGACCGCCGCCGACCCGCGCGGCTTCGCCATCGCGGTCGCCCCGCTCGACAATGGCTTCGCGCTCGACGATCCGCAGATCGCCGTCCTCACCGAACGCCAGCTGTTCCCGGAGCGCGCCGCGCAGCCGCGCCGGCGCAAGCGCGCGGGGCGCGAACCCGAAGCGATCATCCGCGACCTGGGCGAACTGAGCGAAGGCGCGCCGATCGTGCACGAGGATCATGGCGTCGGCCGCTATCGCGGGCTGATCACCCTGGACGCCGGCGGCCAGCCCGGCGAGTACCTCGACATCGAATACGCCAAGGGCGACCGGCTGTACGTGCCGGTCGGCCAGCTGCATCTGGTCAGCCGCTATTCCGGCGCATCGCCGGACACGGCGCCGCTGCACAGCCTCGGCGGAGAGCAGTGGACCAAGGCCAAGCGCAAGGCACAGGAAAAGGTGCGCGATGTGGCCGCCGAACTGCTCGAGATCCAGGCCAAGCGCCAGGCGCGCGCGGGCCTGGCGCTGGAAGTGGACCGTGCGCTGTACGAACCGTTTGCGGCCAGCTTCCCGTTCGAGGAAACGCCGGACCAGCACGCCGCGATCGAGGCGGTGATCCGCGACCTGGGCAGTGCGCAGCCCATGGACCGTGTGGTCTGCGGCGACGTCGGCTTCGGCAAGACCGAGGTCGCGGTGCGTGCGGCCTTCATCGCGGCGACCGCCGGCAAGCAGGTCGCGGTGCTGGTGCCGACCACGCTGCTCGCCGAGCAGCACTACCGCAACTTCCGCGACCGCTTCGCCGACTGGCCGCTGAAGGTCGAGGCGCTGTCGCGCTTCAAATCGGCCAAGGAGAACAAAGCCGAGCTCGAGCGCCTCGCCGAAGGCAAGATCGATGTCATCGTCGGCACCCATCGGCTGTTGCAGCAGGACGTGCGCTTCAAGGACCTGGGCCTGGTGATCGTGGACGAGGAACAGCGCTTCGGCGTGCGCCAGAAGGAGGCGCTCAAGGCGCTGCGCGCGAACGTGCACCTGCTCACGCTGACCGCCACCCCCATTCCGCGCACCCTCAACATGGCCATGGCCGGCCTGCGCGACCTGGCGATCATCGCCACGCCTCCCGCGCACCGGCTCGCGGTGCAGACCTTCGTGATGCCCTGGAACAGCGGTGTGCTCGGCGAGGCGTTCCAGCGCGAACTCGCGCGCGGCGGACAGGTGTATTTCCTGCACAACGACGTCGAAAGCATCGGCCGGATGCAGCGCGAACTGGCCGAGCTTGTGCCCGAGGCCAGAATCGGAATCGCCCACGGCCAGATGCCGGAGCGCGAACTCGAGCAGGTGATGCTGGATTTCCACAAGCAGCGCTTCAACGTGCTGCTGTGCTCGACCATCATCGAATCGGGCATCGACATCCCCAACGCCAACACCATCATCATCAACCGCGCCGACAAGTTCGGGCTGGCACAGTTGCACCAGCTGCGCGGACGTGTCGGCCGATCGCACCATCGCGCCTATGCCTACCTGGTGGTGCCGGATGCGCGCAGCATCACCGCCGATGCGCGCAAGCGGCTCGAGGCCATCGTGTCGATGGACGAACTCGGGGCAGGATTCACCCTGGCCACCCACGACCTGGAAATCCGCGGCGCGGGCGAACTGCTCGGCGAGGACCAGAGCGGGCAGATGACCGAGGTCGGCTTCAGCCTGTACACCGAACTGCTGGAACGCGCGGTGCGCTCGATCCGGCAGGGCAAGCTGCCCGATGTCGACGAGCCGCTGCATCGCGGCGCCGAAGTCGAGCTGGGCCTGCCTGCGCTGATCCCGGAGGACTACCTGCCCGACGTGCACGCGCGCCTGACCCTGTACAAGCGCATCAGCAGCGCACGCGACGCGGAAGAGCTGCGCGAGCTACAGGTCGAAATGATCGACCGCTTCGGCCTGCTGCCCGACCCGGTCAAGCACCTGTTCGCCATCGCCGAACTCAAACTGCAGGCCACCCGCCTCGGCATCCGCAAGCTGGCGCTGGGCCCCGCGGGCGGGCGCGTGCAGTTCGTCGAGAAGCCCGACGTCGACCCGATGTCGATCATCCGCATGATCCAGGGTCAGCCCAGGCACTACCAGATGGACGGCCCGGATAAGCTGCGGGTCAAGCTGGACCTGCCCGACGCGGCGACCCGGTTCAATGCGGCACGAGGGTTGCTTACCACCCTGCGGCCGGCCGCCTGATGGCGCGATGGTCCGAAGCGACGGGCAACGTTCTCGATATCCTCTATCGTGCAGGATCGACTGCTCGGCGATATCGCGGCAGCTCGATCGTTAGCGTCTCTGAACGGAGCCAACCCATGCGCCTGTCCGCCCTGCTCGCCTGCCTCTGCCTGCTGCTGTCAACAGCGTGCGCTGCGGCGCAGGCAAGAGATGCGTCGGTCGCCTTCGTCGTGGTCCGGCATGCGGAGAAGGCCAAGGATGATCCGCGCGACCCGTCGCTGAGCGAAGCCGGACAGGAACGCGCACGGGCACTGGCGCGAAATCTCCAGGACCAGCCAATCGTGGCCGCCTATGCGACCCAATACCGTCGCACTCGCCAGACCGCGCAGCCTGCAGCGGACGCGCACGGCGTCACCGTGATCGCCTACGACGCCGACTTTCCGGCGAGCGCTTTGGCGGCGCAGCTGCGCCGCGATCATGCTTCGGGCACCGTGCTGGTGGTCGGCCACAGCAATACCGTTCCCGACATCGTCGCGGCACTGTGCGGCTGCGCGGTGTCGCCGCTCGCCGAGAACGACTATGGCGACCTGTATCGGGTCACGAACGCCGCCGGCGCAACCCCGCAATTGACCCATGAGCATTTCTGAGTCGACATGACCGGGCAATCCAGTTCCTGGAACGGCGACGTAGCCGCCGCGCGTGCGCTCCAGTCCGAACTGGCGTCGCGCGTCCTGGTGCGGGACAGTTTTGTCAGACCGCTGCGCACCGTCGCAGGTTGCGATGTCCGCTTCGAGGACCAGGGCACCACCGGCCATGCAACGGTCGTGGTGCTGGACGCGGACACATTGGAACCGATCGAGCAGCGCGTGGCGCGCATGGCCGCGACGTGGCCCTACGTTCCAGGCCTACTGAGTTTTCGTGTGCTTCCGATGCTGCTGGCGGCGTTCTCGCAGCTGTCGCGCGCACCTGACCTGCTGCTCGTTCCGGGGAACGGCATCGCCCACCCGTGCAGGTTTGGCATCGCAGCGCACCTGGGCGTTGCCACCGGCCTGCCCAGCATCGGTGTTGCCCGACATGTCCTGACCGGCACCAACGCGACGCAGCTGCACGAAATGCGCGGCGCCTTCGTGCCGCTGCGCCAGGGGCGCGAACAGATCGGCTGGCTGCTACGCAGCAAGGTCGGGGCCGATCCGCTGGTCGTGTCGCCGGGACATCGCGTGGCGATGGCCTCGACTGCGGAACTGGTGATGCGCTTCGTGACCGGCTTCCGCCTGCCCGAACCGATACGGCTCGCAGTCCAGCCCGACGCGCGCGACGACTGAGCTCACAACTGGCGCGTCGGGATCGCGCCGCGCCTCGCGTCCTGCGCATCGCGCTGCGACTGCTCGACCTGGCGTTGTTGTTCCTGCGTCCGCTGCGCCTGCAGTTGCTGGGCTTCGATGACCCGGTCGCCGTGGGGCTGCACCGCCTCGGCATGCGCGACGTAGCCGCGCATCGCCGGATCCACCGCGTGCCGGTCGACGAAGAAGTAGCCGGCACCATCGTCGCTCGCGACGACACGGTCGATGCGCGCCAGTCCGACCGCCGCCGCCTGCAGCGCGATCACCAGCGCGACCCGCTCGAGTTCGCGGCGATCCTTGAATCGCTGCGGACCCAGCAATTCCAGCCCCTGCAGGGCCTGCTGGTAGAACGCATGGTGCGGATTTGCCGGATCCGAGATCAGCAGCGTGTCCTGGTCCTTCTGCAACGGGTCTATGGTGGCGACCTCCGCGGGCTTCGCGGCTTCGGCGGCCGCGCGCGCGGCGGCGATCGCTGGGTCGATACCGGTAGTCATCGCATGCTCCTTGCCGATGGTCGCCGCGAGCATAGGCGATGCGGCGTTGGGAATCCGTTGCGTCCCATGCCTCCGCATGCACCCGGCGTTCATGCGAATGCGTTTAGATATCGGCACCCGGCAAGGAGCGCACCGATGCGGAATATCGTTTCGAGCAGCATCACGCTATCGGCCCTGCTGCCGCTGTCGCTGGCCGCCTGCGCCAGCGTCGCCGGCAGCAACGAGACCGCGATCAGCGACGGAGTGGATTTCCGCATGCAGGTCGGCCAGGCCGTCACCCTGGCCGACCGCAGCCGCCTGCGCTACCTGCGTGTGGTCAACGATTCACGCTGCCCGCCGGGCGTGCATTGCGTCTGGGCCGGCGACGCGATCGTGGCCTTCGAGTGGTCGCCCTCCGGCGAAGCGGCACAGGGATTCGAACTGCACACCGGGCTCGAGCCGCGGTCGCATGCGATCGGTGCACGCCGACTCGTGCTGAAGTCGCTCGAACGCGGCCCCGACCCGGCCGCGAACCTGCGGGTGGAAACCGGTCCATAGCGGGACGGTTCCCGGCATCGCAGCAGGCTGGCAGCGGCTCGCACCCGCATGGGGCGGTCCGCTGCAGGAGCGGAAAAGCGCGTTGCGCCGGTGCGGCCCCGGGCGCCGGCAATGCGTGACATCCTGCGGTCTATCGCACCTGACGGACCGGACATGCCACTGATCATCGCTCCACGCGTCCACGACCTGGGCGGCTTCCAGGTTCGTCGTGCCGTACCCAGCATCCAGGCGCGCAGCGTCGGACCCTTCGTCTTCGTCGACCATATGGGTCCGGCGATCTTCGAACCCGGACGCGGCATCGACGTGCGCCCGCATCCGCATATCGGCCTGGCCACGGTGACCTTTCTCTGGGCCGGGACCATCCACCATCGGGACACGCTGGGCAGCGCCCAGGACATTTCCCCGGGCGACGTGAACTGGATGACCGCCGGTCGCGGCATCGCCCATTCCGAACGCACACCGCAAGCGCTACGCGCCAATGAGCAGCCCTTGCACGGCATGCAGACCTGGGTGGCGCTGCCAAAGGCGCACGAGGAGGCCGAACCGGCGTTCCACCACCACCCAGCCGCGACCCTGCCCGAGCGCGAGCATCGCGGCGCGCGCGTACGCGTGATCGCCGGTCGAGGCTTCGGCATGGCCTCGCCGGTGCGGGTCTTCGCCGATACCTACAACGTCGCCCTCGACCTGCAGGCCGGGGCGGAACTGGAGATCCCGGACGACGCCGTCGAGCGCGCGCTCTATGTGCTGGAGGGCGAGGCCCAGCTCGACGGCGCGGATCTGCCGGCGAAGCATCTGATCGTGCTCGATCGCGGCAGCACCGCGAGGTTGCGGGCGAAGACGCCGCTCAAGGCCATGCTGCTGGGCGGCGAGCCGCTGGATGCACCGCGACACCTGTGGTGGAACTTCGTCTCGAGTTCGCGCGAGCGCATCGAACAGGCCAAGGCCGATTGGGAAACAGGGCGTTTCGGGTTGATCCCCGGCGATAGCGAGGAACGCATCCCATTGCCTGAAAGGTGAAGCCGGTCACGGAAGTTTCGGACCTGGCGTCGCAAGATCTGTTGCACGGCAGCATGCCGTTCAGGGGGACAACTCATGAGCAACCTTTACCGGGTGGCATTGGCCATCCTTGTCTTGGCGCCGGGGGCGGCCTTCGCACAATCGCCGGCGAGCTGCCCGAGCCTGCCGGCCGACACCGGCCTGACCTGGGAGCAACTCGATGGACCGGGCTTCGTGTTCTGCCGGGCGCTCCGGGGCGATGGCAGCGAGGCGTTTGCGGTCACGATCTCCGACAGCAGCCCGTTCGAGCCCAATCGCCGCAATCGCGCCGAGCCCACGAGCATCGCCGGGCACCAGGGCCACTGGTACCGTAGCGAAATCGCCGGGCAGGACGTGATCGCGCGCGAAACGCTGGTCGAGGTGGATGGCGGGAAGGTCGCCCACATCAGCCTGCGCGCCGCGGACGAAACCCAGAAGGCGCAGGCCATGCAGCAAGCCCAGGCGCTGCGCTTCGAAGACGCGCGGCTGAGCAGCAACTGAGTCCCGGCACGGCGGTCTTTAACGGGATGCAAACACTTCCCCGGGCGCTCTGACCGAGCATTCGCGGCGGCCCGACGACGGGCCGCAACCTGGGGAAGGGACATGAGCAAGCGACTCGTCGCCGAGTTTCTCGGCACGTTCTGGCTGGTGCTGGGCGGCTGCGGCAGCGCCGTCCTGGCGGCGAATTTCGGTGGCGAGGGCAACCCGCTGGGCATCGGCCTGCTCGGCGTCTCGCTGGCGTTCGGCCTGACGGTACTCACCGGAGCCTACGCGTTCGGTCATATTTCCGGGGGCCATTTCAATCCCGCGGTCAGCTTCGGCCTGTGGGCCGGCGGCCGCTTCCCGCTCAAGGATCTGCTGCCCTACGTGGTCGCGCAGGTGCTCGGAGCGGCGCTGGCCGGGTTCGTCCTGTTCCAGATCGCCAGCGGCGCAGCGGGCTTCGTGATCGATCCGGCCGCGGCCGGGGTCTTCGCCACCAACGGGTTCGATGCGCGATCTCCGGGCGGCTACTCGATGCACGCCGCATTGATCAGCGAGGTGGTGCTGACCGCGATGTTCCTGGTGGTCATCATGGGTGCCACCCACCGCCGCGCACCGGCAGGCTTCGCGCCGATCGCGATCGGTCTGGCGCTTACCCTGATCCACCTGATCAGCATTCCGGTAACCAACACCTCGGTGAATCCGGCGCGCTCCACCGGTGTGGCGCTGTTCGCGGGCGGCGGCGCGCTGGCACAGCTGTGGCTGTTCTGGGTGGCGCCGATCGTGGGCGGCCTGGTTGGCGGCGCGCTGTACCGCTGGCTCGCGCCGGAACGCGACTGAAGCCGCGTCGCAGCGACACAGGCGCCGGTTGACGGCGCCTGTGTTCCAGCTGCCACGCGCAAGCGCGCCTAGAAGCGGCCTTCCTGGTAATCCACGAAGGCCTGCATGACCTCCTCGCGGGTGTTCATCACGAACGGGCCGTAGCGCGCGACCGGCTCGCGTGTCGGCCGGCCGGCGATCAGGATCAGGCGCGCTCCGGCGCTGCCGGCGCGCAACGTGAGTGCGTCGCCGCCGCCCAGCACTGCGAGTTCCTGCGCCTCCAGCGGACGCGCATCCTCGCCCTCGCCGACCGTCAACCCGCCCTCGTAGGCATAGGCGAAGGCGTTGTGGCCTTCGGCCAGGCCCGTTTCCCAGGCGGCCTGCGGCTGCAGGACGATGTCGAGATAGGTCGGCTCGGTCGCGGGCTGCGCGATCGGTCCCTTCACCTCGCCGACCGCTCCGGCGATGACCTTTACTTCCACGCCTTGCGCAGGTGTCGCGACCGGAATCTGCTCCGGCGCGAATTCCTGGTAGCGCGGCTCGACCATCTTGTCCTTCGCGGGCAGGTTCACCCACAGCTGGAAGCCGCGCATGCGCCCTTCCTGCTGCTCGGGCATTTCCGAGTGCACCAGGCCGCGACCGGCGGTCATCCATTGCACGCTGCCCGATGTCAGCAAACCTTCGTTGCCATGGTTGTCGCGGTGCCGCATGCGCCCGTCGAGCATGTAGGTGACCGTCTCGAAGCCGCGGTGCGGATGGTCCGGAAATCCGGCCAGGTAATCCTCGGCGCGGTCGGTCCCGAACTCGTCCAGCAGCAGGAACGGGTCGAGCATCTCGAGCTGCGGGCCCCCGATCACGCGGGTGAGCTTGACCCCGGCGCCGTCGGAGGCCGGCGTGCCGCGCAGCTTGCGGGTGATGCGTGCAGGTTGGCGAATCGATGTGGCGGTGCTCACGGCAGGCTCCTGTGTTGGACTGGCCAGCATGTCGAGGCGGGCTTGCCCACGCCACAGCCCCGGTACTGGAACGCTGCTTTGCGCGCGGCGCGCTAACGGTGGACGGTGCGTGGCCGGATCGCCTTGGCCCGGTTGCGGCGAATGGTCCAGACCGTGGCCGGCGGGACGTTGCGCAGCACCAGTTCCCCGCGTCGGGCCGCGAACCCGAGTTCCAGCAGCAGACTCTGGTTGACCGGCGACAGGGGGCCGTAGGTGAACTGCACCATCACCCCGTCCGGGCCCAGGCAGGCGAAAGCCGATTGCAGGATCGCCGATTGGGTCTCGCGGCTCATGGTCAGTAGACCGAGCCCGGAGACGATCGCGTCGGCCGGGCCATGTTCGAGGTAGCCACTGGCCAGCGCCAGTTCCGCGGTATGCAGGGCATCGCCCTGGACCACGCGCGCGCCGGGCACCCTCGCCTGCAGCTGCGCGTGCAACGAAGCGTTGAGCTCGATGATCAGCAGGTCGTCCGGGGCGATGCCAGCATCCAGCAGCGCGTGGGTGATGACGCCGGTGCCCCCGCCCAGCTCGATGATCCGGCGCGCACCCTGCGGCAGTTCGGCCAGCACTGCCGCGGCCAGTTCCGGGCTGGAGGGAGCGATCGCAGCGGTCTGCCTGGGGTTGCGCAGCCATTGTCCGAAGAAGCGCAGGCTGTGGGCAGATCGACGCGACATGGGCCCCATCATGCGCCCGTCGTGCGGAGGAAAGGTGAAGCGCTTCGAACCGGGCGACCGCGGCCGTCCTTGACGCCTATCGCCCGCGCAGCCGCCAGCAGCGATGGATCCGCGCATGGCGCGCGAAATCCGGGCCAATGGTCGCAGGCGTGATGTCTTCCACGATCGCGAACGCGGACACCTGCGCCTCGTCCAGGCGGAAGCGGCGGAAGTTGTTGGAAAAATACAGCACGCCATCGCGCGCGAGCCTGGAAACTCCCGCCTGCAGCAGGCGCACATGATCGCGCTGGACGTCGAAATCGCCGGCGCGCTTGGAATTGGAGAAGGTCGGTGGATCGCAGAAGACCAAGTCGTATTCCCCGCCATCGGCTTCGAGCCAGGCCATGGCATCGGCCTGCGCAATGCGGTGTCGGGTCCCGCCGATATCGTTCTCGCGCAGATTGTCCGCCAGCCATTCCAGGTAGGTCGCGGACAGATCGACGCTGGTGGTGGTGGCCGCGCCGCCGACCGCGGCATGCACCGTGGCCGCGCCGGTGTAGCAGAACAGGTTGAGAAAGCGCATGCCGCGTGCCTGTTCGGCGATGCGCAGCCGCAGCGGGCGATGATCGAGGAACAGGCCGGTATCGAGGTAGTCGAACAGGTTGACCTTCAGCCGGACCGCGCCTTCGCGGACCGTGAGGAACTGGCCGCGGTGATCGAAGCGGCCGTATTTCGATCCGCCCTTGCCCGGCTCGCGGGTCTTGAGCGCTACGCGCTCCTTGGGCACGTCGAACACCTCGCGCGCCGCCAGCAGGAGCTCGTTGAGCCGGCGCCGCGCGACCTCCACCGGAATCTCCGAGGGCGCCACGTATTCCTGCACGTGCAGCCAGGTGGCGGCATCCGGCTCGGCCGTGTAGACATCAATCGCGGCAGCGTATTCGGGAATGTCGGCATCGTAGGCGCGCCAGCAGGTCACGCCTTCACGTTCGCGCCAGGACTTCAGCTTCGCCACGTTCTTGCGCAGCCGGTTGGCCACCATCTGCGCACCCTCGGGCAGCGTGCGCGGCTCCGGACGCGGACGCACCGCCGGGGCGATGGGATCGACCACGATCAAGGTGCATTCGATCGCGCCGTTGAACAGCTGGTATGTCTTCTTCGCCCGCAGACCGGTGGCGAAGGCGAGTTCCGCGTCCCCGCACAGCAGGCTGGCCCGCCACGCCGGAACTTCGCGCCGCAGCGCATCGCCGAGGCTGCGATAGATCGCGGGATCGGCCGCCAGGCGCGCATCGTAGGGCGGATTGCAAACGACCAGGCCCGGAAGCGGTGCCTCGCTTGCGGCTGACACCACCGGCAACGACAGCGTGGCAACGGCGCCGACCCCGAGGTCTAGCGAAGCCGCAACGCCGGCCGCCTGCGCGTTCTCGCGCGCGGCATGGATGGCATGCGGATCGAGATCGCGCCCGGCAAAACATGCGCGCAAGGCGGCGCGTCCTGCTGCCTCGCGCGCGCGCGCGTCGCCTATGAGATCTTGCCAACCGTCCAGGTCGAATCCCTTCCAGCGCGTCGGCACGGTGCTGGAGTAGCGCATCAACCCGGGTGCCACGTCCGCTGCCATCAGCGCGCCTTCGATCAGCAGGGTGCCGCTGCCGCACATCGGGTCGAGCAGCACGCCGCGGCTGCGGTACACCTGCGGCCAGCCGCCCCGCAGCAGCACCGCGCAGGCCAGCGTTTCCTTGAGCGGCGCTTCGCCCTGCACCCTGCGCCAGCCACGGCGATGCATCGCGCCGCCCGAGAGGTCGATCGACACCACCGCCCTGCCCTTGCGCAGCACCAGATCGATCAGCACGTCGGGCGACTCGACATCGACATCAGGGCGCCGGCCATCCCGCTCGCGCAAGCGGTCGACCACCGCATCCTTCACCCGCTGCGCGGCGTAGCGTGCGTGAGTGACGGCGGTGCCGGAGACGTGTGCGTCGACCGCCAGACTCAGGTCCGCGTCGAGGTGTTCTTCCCAGGCGATCGTCGATGCCCCGGCATACAAGGCGTGTTCGTCGGGGCAATCGAATTCGGCCAGCGGCCACAGCACCCTGCTGGCCAGCCGCGACCACAGCACCGCGCGTTGCGCGTCAGCCAGTCCACCTTCGGCGTTGACCCCCGCGATCGTCGCGGTCGCCCTGGCGCAGCCGAGCGCGAGCAGTTCATCCGCAAGCAGATATTCCAGGCCCTTGCCGCAGCTGACGAAAAAGCGCGCGGTCACTTCTGTACGGCCTGCTGTTGCGCGCGATCGGCGCGACGGAAGACTCCTCGGGCTGACACTCGTAGCGCAGTCGCACCCATGGACGCTCCTACAGCGACCGCAGCAGTTCGGCAAAAGCCGCTGCCGAGGTGTCGACGTTCGCCGACAGCCGATGGCTGTCGGCAACCAGCAGCAATCGCGCGCGCCGCGCCCTGGCCCAATCGAATACGTCCTGCGCGGGAATCAGTTCGTCGTCCCAGCCATGCAACAGGCTGATCGGCACGTCGGCGGCGGCCTCCAGCGCCGGCAGCGGCCCCATCGTCAGCGGCGGCGCCAGCAGAAACAGGCCGCGCACCGGTACCTGCAAGGAGACCCGTGCGGAAATGTACGAACCCAGGCTGGAACCGGCCAGCACCAGCGGTCCGCGTTCGGCGGCCTCGCGCGCAAGTCCGAGCAGGCGCTGAAGTCGCGCAGGAACATCGCCGAGTTCGCCCACTTCGCGCCTGGCATCCAGATCGGTGTAGTCGGGCCGTTCGTGGGTCCAGCCGAGCTGCCCGGCCACTTCGGCCAGCGCGGTGACCTTGGTGGCATCGGGTCCGCTCTCGAAGCCGTGCGACAGGATGCAATGGCCCTTGCTCAAGCGCCTTCTTCCACCGCGATGACTGTGTCGCCCAGGCGGATGTCACCGCCGCGCAGGATCCGCGCGCAAATGCCGCCATGCCCGCGCATCGCGTTGTAACCACCTTGGCCAAGCGCGTCCTCCATGCGCGAACACGGATCGCAGGGGCCAGTGCCTTCGAGCAGCACTTCGCCGATGCGGAAGCGGCGGTCCTTGAGCGCCACCAACGGAATCCCGGAGACCACCAGATTGCGCCGCAGGGTCGCAGGCAGGATTGCCGCATGACCCGACAGCGCTGCGATCGCCGGCAGATGTTCGGCCTGCAACAGGGTGATGCCGCGCTTGCCGCTGCCGCTTCTGGACAGCGTGTAGCGATCGCCAGCCAGGCCGGCGCCGTCGTGGGCTTCGACGCGTTCGAGCTCGCGCATCGGAACATCGCGCGCCGGCCGCACACCGATCCAGTCCACGCGCCCCGCGCGCGGCAGCTGCGCGAACAGGTGTGCGAGTTCCGAATCCGGGGAAAGCCGTGCCATCGGTGAATGCTAGCATCGGGCCATGCCGCTTCATTCCCTGGACGTCCACGTCGATGCCCTGCCCTACCAGACGCGGCTGGCTGCGCGCGATCCCGGCGACATCGACCTCGTCGTGATCCATTGCACCGAATTGCCCGACCTCGCCACTGCGCGCGCGTACGGCGAGCGGGTGCTTTATCCCGAGTCCGGCACCGGCAACAGCGGCCATTTCTACATCAACCGCGACGGTGCCACGCATCGCTGGGTCGATATCGACCGCGTGGCGCACCATACCCGCGGCTACAATCCACGCTCGCTGGGGATCGAGCTGGTGAATACCGGCCGCTATCCGCACTGGCTCGATTCCCGCCACCAGGCGATGGCCGAGCATTATGAACCCGGTCAGGTCGACGCGCTCATCGCATTGCTGGAGCAGTTGCAAGCCGCGTTGCCGAATCTGGCCTACATCGCCGGCCATGAGGACCTGGACACCACCGAGGTGGCGGCCGACGACGATCCCTCGCTGAGGGTACGACGCAAGCGCGACCCAGGGCCGCTGTTTCCCTGGCCGCGAGTCCTGGCCGCGAGTTCCCTGAAGCGGCTGCCCTAGCAGGGGGCCGTACAATTGGCGGCCGTTTCCCGCATCTGAGCGCATGACCTCCCCCGTTTCCGAACTGATCGAACTGCTGTCGCTAGAACGACTCGAGGACAATCTGTTCCGTGGCCAGAGCCGCGACATCGGCACCAAGTACGTCTTCGGCGGCCAGGTGCTGGGGCAGGCGCTGTCAGCGGCCCAGGCGACGCTGGAAGGCAGTCGCGACAACGGCGTCCCGCTGCGCAACGCGCATTCCCTGCACGCCTATTTCCTGCGCGCGGGCGACATCGAACACCCGATCGTCTACGACGTGGATCGCACCCGCGATGGCGGCAGCTTCTCGGTGCGCCGGGTCAGCGCGATCCAGCACGGCAAGGTGATCTTCTTCTGCGCGGCATCGTTCCAGGAGCTCGAGCCGGGCGCCGAACACCAGTTGTCGATGCCCGCGCTGCCGCAGCCGGAGGACATCGAACCCGCGCACGCCGTTCCCGAGGAAGTGCTGGCCAAGCTGCCGACCAAGGTCCAGCGCTGGCTCAGCCGCACCGGGCCGTTCGAATTCCGCCATGTCTATCCGCGCGATGAACTCAAGCCGCCCAAGCGGCCGCCGTTCCAGCAGGTGTGGTTCCGGCTCGCGGAAAAGGTCGGCGATCCGCCGGAACTGCACCGGGCCCTGCTCGCCTATGCGTCCGACTTCCAGCTGCTGGGTACCGCGACCTATCCGCATGGCATCAGCTATTACCAGCCGGATGTGCAGATGGCCTCGCTCGACCATGCGCTCTGGTTCCACCGTCCGTTCCGGGCCGACGACTGGCTGCTGTATTCCATTGACAGCCCCAGCGCGCAGAACTCGCGCGGACTGGCGCGCGGCATGATCTACGACCGGACCGGGCGTCTGGTCGCCAGCACCGCACAGGAAGGATTGATCCGGGTGGTGCAGGATGCCACCTGTGCGCCGCCGGCGGTGAACAGCTGATGCGTCAGGTCTTCACCAGCCCGCGGATCGAGAACGTCGAGGGTGTCGCCAAGATGCTCGAGGACGCGGGCATCGAGGTGCGCATCACCCACGGACGTTCCTATCGCGGCGCCATCCGCGGCAACTTCAGCTATCGCGCCGATGAACGCGAGCGCCAAGGCCCGCAACCCGCGGTCTGGATCGTGCGGTCGGAAGACCAGCCGCGCGCCCGGACGATGCTCCGCGAAGCCGGCCTGCTCGAATCAACCCGCACGCCATCCGACAGTTTCCTCGCTGCGACCGTGCACGGCGGCGAGGCCGGCACCGGCGGCGATCCGCGCCGCAAGCGCGCGTTTCGGCTGAAGATCGCCCTGCTGGTGGTGATCGCGGTGGCCGTGGCGCTGGGGTTCCTGGCTTTGCGCAAGGCGCCACCGGCCGTCCCCGCGACAGCCGCACCGGCGACAGCGTCCTCCTCATCGGCGGGCGAGCCCGGCTATGTCATCGCCACGCCTCCGGCGCTGGCCGAGACCCTGCTGCGGATCGAACTGGAGGCGCAGGCGCCGGCGTTGGCCTGCATCGCCATCGACGGTAAGGATCCGCCGCCCGAACTGCTCGCGCGGCTGGGGAGCGGGGATCGTTCGCTGCAACCGTCGTCGACCTGCGACCGGGCGCGCGCCGACCTGCGCTTCGACGTCAACCAATACCGCACCGATGGCTCCGGCGTCGGGACCGTTCGGCTGGACATGGTCCATCACACAGGTGACGAAGAACAGCCCGAAACGCGTACGCTGGAAGTGGAACGCACCGGCGACACCTGGCGCATCCTGCGGATGTTGTAGCGCTCCCACCCTCGTAGGAGCGACGTGAATCGCGAGCTTTCGCCGAGGCCCCGCTGTTCTGGAAAGGGCCCGCGACCCACGTCGCCCCTGCAAAGTCGCTCATGAAAAAGACCCGCGCATTGCTGCGCGGGCCCCGTCTTCCGCCGATACCTGCCCCAATCAGTGATGCGGCTTGGGCTGCAGCTCCTGCTGGCTGAGGAAGCCATCCCGGTTCTCGTCCATCCAGGCGAACGACTTCTCCAGTCGCGGCATCTTCTCGCCCACTTCCAGCTTGCTCAGCTTGCCGTCCTTGTTGATGTCGGCCGCGGCGAAGCGTTCGGCCGAACGCCTGGCGAATTCCGCGTCGCGCTGCGGGCGCATGCGCTCGTGGTAGTCGCTCACTTCGCTGCGCACCAGGTAACCATCGCGGTTGGCATCCAGTGCGGCGAAATCGGGTGCCTGGTGCAGCGGCTTGTGCGCCCCAGCGTCCTTGCTCATGGCGGCCATCCGCCCGGCGCGTTCGGCCTTGCCCGCGTCGAACTCGGCGCGGCTGATGCGTCCGTCGGCATCCTTGTCCAAGCGCGCAATGCCTTCATGGCCGCCGCCCCGGCCGCCGCGATGGCCACGCTTCCAATGCGGACGTTCAGCTGCGCTGAGCTTGCCATCCTTGTTCGTGTCCAGCTGATCGAACTTTGCGGCGAAGCGGGGATGGTTTGCCGCTTCGGCACGGTCGATCGCGCCGTCATTGTTGGCATCCAGCTTTGCGTGCCCGCGATGCTGGGCGTGCTCGGCTGCCTGCGGGGCGGCAATGGCCGCGGTCGTGGCGACGGCGGCGAGCAGTGCCGCCGCGATCAGGGTCTTGCGATGCATGGTCCGGTCTCCTGGGGAGGCGGCACCGTGCCGCCATGCCGCGATCAACGCCCGGGCCGGTTCTGGGTTGACTCCGGGCGTGGCCCGTTCAGTGAAGCGACAGTCGCAACCGGCGCGATCCGCGGCGCTATGCTGGTGCCATGGACGGGTTGGCACGCACGCTTTCGATACTCGGGCATCCGGTGCTGGTGTTGCCGGTGGCAGTCTGGTTCGCGGCCGCGCCCGGCTACGCCAGGGGCGGCCGGATGCTGGCCGGGTTTGCCGTCTTCGGTCTGCTGGTGATGGGCTGGTCGTGGTGGCAGGTGCGTCGCGGCCGCTGGCTCCACGTCGATGCGAGCGCCCATGCCGAGCGCCGTGCGTTGAACCGCTTCCTGCTGTTCGCCCTCGCGTTCGGCACGCTGCTGGCATGGCGCTTCGCAGCTGCACCCGTGGCGCTGGCAATCGCCTTGTCGGGGTTGCTGGTGTTCGCGGCGGTGCTGTCGGCACGCTGGTGCAAGCTGTCGCTGCATGTTGCATTCGCGACCTATGCCGCGGTGCTGTTATGGCGCCTCGGCCTCTGGGCCGTGGGGCTGGGGTTGGCCTTTGCTACTGCGCTGGCATGGTCGCGACTGGTGCTGGAGCGGCATGCGCAACGCGACCTGTTTGCCGGCGCGGTTGCAGGTGGCGCGGCAGGCCTGCTGTTCTGGCGCCTGCTCGGCTGGCAGGGACACTGACATGCGCGAGGCCGAGGAACTGCGCGTCTTCCACACCGGCGAGCACGTCTGCGGGTATTTCCTCGACCGCATCGCGCGCGACTTGGTGATCGATCCGCGTGACCCACGCCTGGCCCAGCATTATCCGGTCGCGCTGGGATGGGGCTTCCGCCGCTCCGGCGATCTGGTCTACCGCCCGCACTGCCGTGGGTGCCGCGCATGCCTGGCGGTGCGCATCCCACTCACCGACTTTGCACCCAACCGGAGCCAACGCCGGTGCCTAGCGCGCAATGCGGACATCGACGCGCGCGTGGTGCCGGCGCAACGCTCCGACGAACACGTGGCGCTGTATCGCCGCTACCTGCAATCGCGCCACGCGGGCGGCGGCATGGACGATCACGGCGCGATGGAGTTCGACCAGTTCCTGATCGGCAGCTGGTCCGATGGCCGCTTCCTGGAGCTTCGTCAACACACAAGCCATCAATTGCTGGGCGTTGCGGTCACCGATCTGGTGGAGGACGCGCTGTCTGCGGTCTATACCTTCTACGATCCCGACGCCTCCGCCCGCAGCCTGGGCACGTTCGCGATCCTGCAGCAGATCGCGTGGGCAAGGCGCGAGGGGCGGCGCCATCTTTACCTGGGCTACTGGATCGCCGGCCACGACAAGATGGACTACAAGCGCCATTTCCGCCCGATCGAAGGCTTCGACGGACGTCAATGGCGGCGACTGCGCTTCGAGTAGGTCGCCGGCCCGCCGGTCGACCAGAAGCTTTCTATCCGGGGATCGCGATGTCGAAGTGCATGACGTCCTCGCGGATGCCCAGCTTCGTATACAAGGCCACTGCCGGGTGGTCGCCGTAGTCGGCCTGCACGAAGATCACCCAGGCCCGGCGCGCGGCGGCGATCTGCTGCAGCTCGCGAATCAGCCCCGTCGCGATGCCCTGGCGCCGGTGCTCCTGGTCCACCGCCAGATCGTAAAGGTAGATCTCGCTGCGGGCCTGCTCGAACTTCGGTAACTCATAGGCGACCAGCGCGCCCACCACCTCATCGTCCTCGAGCGCGACCAGCGCGATGACATATTCGTTGCCCAGCAGGCGTCGGAAGTACTCCGCGTCCGGCCGAGATCCGGCGTAGGTTGGCATGTCGCCGAACGCCTCGCCGAACAAGGTGAGCATGCCCTCGGTCGGCCCGAGCGTGTCCGCGTCGAGGCGGCGGATCACCACGGCCGCTTTATTCGGCGTATCCACGTCCTGCCCCTCCGACTGCGACCGGATGGCGCCGGCGGCACGTCCGCGCTGTGATCCGAAGCCCTGCGCACGGCGTCTGGTGAGGCCTCTACCTGTGGCGGGCCGGCCGCGGTCCACCTGGCGGCATTGGGGTACTCCGGCCCACGGCCGCACCCGGACCGTCGAACCGGTCGACGTTGAGCTGCAGGTTGAAGACCTTGCTGTCGCCATCTTCGTCCACGTGCTCCTTGCAGTAGTTCACCGTGGCGGCGTTGTAGCGACTGGTGCCTTGCGAGGACCAACCAAACCCGGTGGTCATGCTGCCGGTCACCGGCCGCGCACTGCCGTCCACCGCCGTGGGGCAGGCCGAGTGCTGTGCGATGGTGCCCTCTTCCGTCGGCAATGACTTGTCGCCGTACCAGGTGCCGGGCGGATCGTTGCGGTAGGGGCTGGCGAACAGCGGCTTCTCAGGCAGCTTCGTGTCCAGCACGGTGCCGCTGTCTGCGGCATGGGCGGCCGGCATGGCGCTCCCCAGCGCCAGCGACAGAAGGAGAACTTTGCTTGCGCGCATGAGGAGCCCGGGAACCCTGCAGTCGGAGCAGAACCGGCGCCACGGCCGCGCGGCGCGATCTCACGCTAGCAACACATCATTGAACGGCATCTGTCCGTGGCCGCGCATGCAGATCGCACGCCGATTGCCGTCCTACGCCGATCCCGTGGTTAGCCCGGCTGGCGCGCGTAGCTGACGGTCAGCAATTCCCAGACGTGGCCGTCGGGCTCCTCCCAATAGACGATGCTGCCGCCATGCGCGGTATTGATCTGATGATCCATCGGCCCGTGCGGCATGCTCCGGTAGGCGATGCCCGCAGTCCGGATGCGATCGAGGATGGCTTCGAACTCCTCCTGGCCGACCCGGAAGCAGTAATGCTGCCTGGGCACGTTCTCGCCCCACTCGTCGAAGTCGAGGGTCAGGCCGTCGTTGAGATATACCGGCGAGAACGGCCCGACCCCGCTGGTCGCCCATGGCACGCCGAACAACTCGGCGATTCGCCTGGCCGACGCATTGCGGTCGCGGGCGGGAATGATGAGATGGTCCAGATGTGCGGTCATGGTGTCCTCTGCACAGCGACAGATCCGTGCGGCGAGCGATCCGGCTCGTTGCGCGCCCCGGGCGCCGCCTAGATGCCCCGCATGTCAGCATAGATGATCCAGGCGGCGCACACCGCCGCAAAGTAGATCAACCCGAGCAGGGAAATCACCTGCGATCTACGCAGTTCAGGATGACGCTTTCCAACACTCACCGCATACGACAGCAGACCAAACGTCCCCAGGCTCCGGCCTTCCGCCGCTGCCCGATGCGCGATGTGCACGAAGTGATAGATCGAATAGGCGAAAGGCAGCAGCACGAAGCATTGACCAATGGCCACCACGTGAGTGACCGGCAAGCCGAACGGATATTCACCAAATGCCCTGACCAGTACGGGGCGCACGTCCGCCGAATACGTTGTCCCGACGACAAGCGCGCACAGCAGTAACGGGATCAGGAAATTGGCCGGCTTCGGCTCCATCAACGGCATTTCACGGTAGGCGTCTGGGCTGGATTCGATTCGCGCCGGGAACCTGGCTTCATCGGATGCCGAATTCCGGCGGCGATGCCCCGATCATGCCTTGCCGGACGCGTCACGCAACGCCCGGTTTGGGAGCTTGGGCATCGTCTTGGGGGTTCTGTTGCGTCGGCTGATCCGATTCGACTTTTGCCGCGTCGCCTTCATCGGCGATGGGCACCAGCTGCTGCACAACGCTCTTCAGCGCGTGCGGGCCGAAGCCGAACAGTTCATCGCTGCGGGCTGAGACGATCATGCGCACCATGCCGCTGGGCACCATGAGTTCCATCTCCACCTGCCTGCCGTCGGTGGTCTTGCCGTTGAGGGTCAGCTCGATGAGCGCGCCGCCGGTGTCGATGCCGGTGCAGATCACGTGCTGTCCTGCGGGGCCATCCTGCAGGTAGGGTTTGATCGCATCGCCCAACGCCTCGAGCGCCTGCGGGAAGAAGAAGACCGCGTAGCCGTTGTTTCCGTCCATGCCTGCCGTCGATGTCTGAGCCGTTCTGGCTGACTGCATGATCGCAGACCTGGGAGCCACGGCGTGAGACGCGGCCGTTCACCGGACCGTCACGAATCTGCGATGCTTCGGGCATGCACCGCCGTCCGCAGCTCTTGATTGCCCTCGCGCTGTCCGCGTGCCTGCTGGCGTGCGCACCGCAGAAAGAGCCGTTCGCGCGGCTGGCCGGGCTGGTGCTCGACGAGCGCCTCCGTGAGATCAGCGGCATGGCCGCTTCGCGCGTGCATGAGGACGTGCTGTGGCTGGTCAACGACGGCGGCAATGACGCGGCGCTGTACGCCGTGTCGAGGCGCGGTCGCGAACAGGCGCGCTTCGTGATCGACGGTGTGGCCAATACCGACTGGGAAGACCTGGCCGCGTTCGAACTCGACGGCCGCCACTACCTGCTGATCGCCGACACCGGCGACAACGGCGGCCTGCGCCGCACGCTGCAGTTGCACGTGGTGGAGGAGCCAGCGACCCTGGAAGACGGTTCGCTGAAGCCAGTGTGGTCGATCGCGTTCCGCTGGCCCGATGGCGCCCGCGACTGCGAGGCCGTGGCGGTGGATGCGGCCGCGGGCCAGGTCCTGCTGGTTTCGAAGAAGCGCCGTCCGCCCGAACTGTTTGCCTTGCCGCTGCGACCGGCCACCCGGCCGCAAACGGCGCGGAGACTGGGCACCCTGGCAGGCATTCCGCAGGCCGGGCAGCACGAGCGCCGGGGCAACCGGGTGCATGCACGGCTGCACGGCCAGGTGACCTCGGCCGACCTGTCGCCGGACGCCCGCACGCTGGCGGTCATGACCTACGGCGACCTGGTGCTGTACCGGCGCCACGGCACGAGCGAATCCTGGACGAAGGCGACCAGGCGGCGGCCCGAGTTGCGCGCCCTACCGTGGATTCCCCAGGCCGAGGCCGTGGCCTGGTCCGCCGGAGGGCGGGGCTTGTTCGCCACCGGTGAATTCAGCCCCGCACCGCTGTTCTACCTGGTGCCCTAGGGAACGACCGTTTGTCGGATGCTTCTGGAATTTTGATATCAATTTGATATCAATATATCGCCCACCCGCTCCGAGGTGGGGACCTCCGAGATCGTCGCCATGAAAGAACTGCCCCTTCGCTCTCTGCCCGGCATCCCCTTCCTGCTGGCCGTGCTGGTCGTCGCGGTGTTCGCCGCCTGGCTGTTCGTGAGCGGCACCCATCTGGACCCCCAGACCGGCACCCCTTCGGCCACCAGGCTGGTGGGTGGCGTGTTACTGGGCGCGCTCGCGTTTCTCAGCCTGATCGGCCTGTACAAGGTCGAGCCCAACCAGGCCGCAGTCCTGAGCCTGTTCGGCAAGTACGTCGGCACGGTCAAGGACAACGGCCTGCGCTGGAACAACCCCTTCTATGCCAAGCGCAAGGTCTCCATGCGCGTGCGCAACTTCGAGAGCGGCAAACTCAAGGTCAATGAGCTGGATGGTTCGCCGATCGAGATCGCCGCGGTGATCGTCTGGCAGGTCGTCGACGCGTCGGAGGCGGTCTACAACGTCGACGACTACGAAAGCTTCGTCCACATCCAGACCGAATCGGCGGTGCGCACGATGGCCACCAGCTATCCCTACGACCAGCACGAGGACGGTCAGATCGCGCTGCGCAGCCACGCCGCCGAGGTGTCCCAGCACCTCAAGGACGAACTGGCCGAACGCCTGGCCGATGCCGGCGTGCAGGTCCTCGATGCGCGCATCAGCCATCTGGCTTACGCGCCCGAAATCGCCCAGGCCATGCTCCAGCGCCAGCAGGCCAACGCGATCATCGCCGCGCGGACCCGGATCGTCGCCGGCGCCGTGGGCATGGTCGAAATGGCCCTGGCCGAGCTGCAGAAGAACGGCGTGGTGCAGCTGGACGAGGAGCGCAAGGCGCAGATGGTCAGCAACCTGCTGGTGGTGCTGTGCGGCGAGCGCGCCACCCAGCCGATCGTCAACGCCGGCACGATTTACTGATGACGACCCTGTGCAGGAGCGACGTGAGTCGCGGGCTTTTCCCCGAGGCCATGAAGATCAGGAACTCGCGGCTGATGCCGCTCCTGCGCAGGCCGCCAGCCGCATGAGCGAGAAGAAGGCCTATCCGCTGCGGATCAATGCCGAGGTGCTGGCAGCGGCGCAGCGCTGGGCCGACGACGAGCTGCGTAGCCTCAACGCGCAGATCGAGTATGTGTTGCGCGATGCGCTGCGCAAGGCGGGCCGGCTGCCGAAATCCAGGCACGGCAACGAGGGAGAGGAAAGCAAATGAGCAAGCGTTGGACTTACCAGGTGGTCGAGATCAAGCCCAGCTTTTCCGGTCGCGTGAATGCCGAGGCGATCCAGGCGGAACTCACCAGGCAAGGCGCATCCGGCTGGGAGCTGGTGCAGGTGTTGCATAGCGGCCACAGCCTGCAGCCCGCCAAACTGATCTTCAAGAAGGAGTTGTGACGATGAACCCGGGCATCGGAATGCTCGCGGCGCTGCTGGCGACTGCAGCCTTCTTGACCGCACCGCCTGTACCGGCGCAGGACGCGCCATCACCTACGGCAATTGCCACACGGCTGCTCGATCGCATGAACGCGGGCGAGTACGCGCAGGCCGAATCCATGTTCACTGCCGAAATGGCGAAAGCGGTGCCCGCCGCCAAGCTCAAGGCGGTGTGGGAATCACTGCCTGCGCACGCGGGAACGGCCAAGGGTCGCGGAGACCCGACGGTGGACACGCAGGGCGGCGCGAGCCTGGTCACGGTGCCGCTGCCATACGAAAAGACGGGACTCGTCGCGAAAGTGGCTGTCGCCGCCGACGGCAGGATCTCCGGTTTCCTGATCCAGCCGGCACCGCCACCCGCACCGGCCCCACCTGCCGACGATGCCGGTTTCAGTGAGCGCGATTTCGGGATCGGCACAGGCGATCGCGCCCTGCCCGGCACGCTGGCCATACCCAAGGGCGAGCCGCCCTCGGCGGGCTGGCCCACGGTGGTGCTGGTACACGGTTCCGGCCCGCACGACCGCGACGAGACCATCGGACCCAACCGGCCATTTCTCGACATCGCGCGCGGCCTGGCCGCGCAGGGGATCGCGGTACTGCGCTACGAAAAGCGGACCCAGGCGCGTCCGCAGGATTTTGCGGAGCGGGCCTACACCATCGACGACGAAACCACGGACGATGCCGTCGCCGCGATCGCGGCGTTGCGCGCCACCGAGGGCGTCGACCCGAAGCGGGTCTTCGTGTTCGGCCACAGCCAGGGTGGCATGCTTGCGCCGCGCATCGCTCTCAAGGCCGGCGATGTCGCTGGGCTCGTGCTGTTCGCCGCGCCGGCGCGGCCGCTGCTCGACATCCTCATCGAACAGAACGTGCGTATGGCGGTGCTGGGCGACGGCAAGACCAGCGACGCCGAGAGAGCGGCAATCGAAAGGCTCAAACTGCAGGTGCAGACTGCGCGCAAGGACGGCGACGCCGCGGCCGACGCGCTGCCGATGGGCCTGCCGGCGAGCTACTGGCGCAGTACCGATGCGGTGGATCCTGTCGTCGAGGCGCGCGAGGCGAAGTTGCCGATGCTGGTGCTGCAGGGTGCACGCGACATCCAGGTGGTGGATGCCGACTGGCAGCGCTGGCGCGCCGGCTTCCACGACGATCCGAAGGTCGCATTCAAGCTGTACGAAAAGCTCAACCACCTTGGCATCGCCGGGGAAGGTGAAGGCTCGCTGGCCGAATACGGCACGCCCGGCCAGCTCGATGCGCAGCTGATCGCCGATGTCGCCGGCTGGATCGAGGCGCACTGAACGATGAAGCAGACCGCGCAAAGACGGGCATTCCAGCTCGCGCCGCTGCAACACTGGACCTGGCTGCTCCTGGTCGCGTTGTGGATGGGCCTGATGCTCGTGGCGTACCTGGGAGGGACGCACCAGCAATCGGCAGCCAATCCGGTGCCGTGGTGGCTGGTGGTGCCGTTCGCCACCGCGCTGCTGCCGGTCGGACTGGGCGTGGCGCTGACCCACCGCTCCATCGGCATCGAAGGCGACAGGCTGGTGATCGCTGCGGCGCTCGTCTTCGCTCGCAAGGTCCCGGTCGCCGAACTGGAGCTGGACAAGGCACGGGTGCTGAGCCTGGACGAGCGCACCGAGTTGAAGCCGATGCTGCAACTGGGCGGCTTCACCTTGCCCGGTTTCAACGCCGGTCATTACCTGCTGCGTAACCGCAACCGTGCGATCTGCCTGCTGACCGACCGGCAACGGGTGCTGGTGTTGCCGCGCCGCGACGGCCGTCTGCTGCTGCTCAGCCCGGAACAGCCGCAAGTCCTGCTCGATGCACTGCGCGTCATCGCGCAACACTGACCGCCGTTCCTCCTGCCAGGCGTGGCCAAGACCGAATGGAGGTCGTCATGCAATCAACGCGAAACCATTACGCGACCGTTTCCGCCCTCGTCTTCGCCCTGGTCGCACTCGCGCAGGGATGGCGCGCGATCGACGGCCTGCCGGTGCGCATCGGCGGCTTCGACCTGCCCGTCGGCGCCTCGGCGGCGGTGGCGATCCTGTGCGGGGCACTCGCGGTCTGGGGCTGGCGTTCGCGCTGAAGAAGCGCTGCGCTAACCTGTGCGCATGCGTCCCCTGCCCCGCGTTCTGCACAACACCGCCGAGATCGAGATCTGGCCCGCATGGCTGCTGCGCGCGCGCAGCAACTCCGACGCGCGCGCACTGTCGCAGTCGCGCCAGGTCCTGCGGCGCAAGCGCGACGGCCGCTACCTGGCCGCGGTGCAAGCCGGTGGTCTGCTGCCGCTGGTCACGTATCTGATGCGTGAACCGGGCATCGACACGGCGCTGGATCTGCTCGATGCGCCGCGCCATGCCCGCCCTGGGCTGGATCACGTCGCTGCACTGCCGCTGGATCGCCTGCACGACAGACTCGATGCGCTCGGGCTCGACGACGGTTATGGCGTGCGCAGCGGCCTGCCGCTGGTGCCCGAACCCGACTGGCTGGCGTTCGCCGGCTTCGACCGCTACCGCCGTCCGCTGTGGTTGCATGTGCGGGCAGCGCGCGCGTGGCAGCACATGCGCGATGCCGCGCTGCGCGACGGCGTGGTGCTGGAAGCGATCTCCGGCTATCGCAGCCACGACTACCAGTTGGGCATCTTCGAACGCAAACTGGCGCGCGGGCAGACGGTGCCGCAGATACTCGCGGTCAACGCCGCACCCGGCTACAGCGAGCATCATTCCGGCCTGGCGCTGGACATCGGTACGCCGGACGAACCGCCGGCCGAGGAATCCTTCGAAGAGACTGCAGCGTTCGCCTGGCTGCAGCAGCACGCCGGCGGCTTCGGCTTCGCCATGAGTTATCCGCGCGACAACCCGCACGGCATCGTCTACGAGCCGTGGCACTGGTGCTGGCATGCCGGTTGAGGTATGTCGTGGCACCCGCCGGGCATCGGCGGAACCTGGCGCAGCGGCCGCGTTGTTCCTGCCATGAAACCAGGTCGGCGCGAGTTCCTGTACAGCGGTGGCCTGGCGCTCGGGGGGATGGCAGTCGGGTGTGGAGTTCGTGAGCCGGCCAGCGCGCTAGTCGATGACGTGAGCGGCCTGAATCCCGTCGTCGTGGATAGTATTTTGCGGCCGACGCGCACCTCCGAGATCCAGGTAGCCCTGACGCGCACCCGAGGTACCGTCTCGATCGGCGGCGGCCGCTACAGCATGGGTGGGCAGATCGCCAGCGAGCACTCCCTGCACATCGACATGCGCTCGATGCGAAGGTTGCTGTGGCTCGATCACGAGGCCGGCGTGGTACGCGTGCAGTCCGGGATGTCATGGCGCGCCTTGCAGGATGCGATCGACCCGCACGGGTTGTCGGTAAAGGTAATGCAGAGCTATAGCAACTTCACGGTTGGCGGGTCGGTTTCGGTGAATTGCCACGGGCGCTATGTCGGCAAGGGACCCATCGCCGGAACGGTGCGCGCACTGCAGTTGGTAACCGCCAGCGGCGAGGTGCGCGAACTCTCCACCCTTCGCGAGGCCGATCTGTTCGGAGCGGTACTCGGCGGCTATGGCGGCTTGGGCGTGGTGACCGAGGTCGAACTCGATCTCGATCCGAATGACCGTATCGGGCGCAGAGCGGACCGCATCAGCCTGGACGAGTATCCGTCGTTCTTCCTCGAGCGCGTACTGGCGGACCCGGAAGTGGTGCTGCACAACGCCGACTTGATGCCGCCGCAATTCGATGCGCCGCTCTCAATCGACTGGAGGCGCACTGATGCGCCGCTGACGCAGACGCGTCGCTTGGTTCCGCGCGATCTGGACTACTCGCGCGAACAGACCCTGATCTGGTCTGCGACCGAATTGCCGGGACTTGAACTCGTGCGCGACCGCTTCCTTACCGAAAAGCTCATGCGCGAACCGGCCGTGACCTGGCGCAACCACGAAGCGAGCCTGGATGTGAGGTCTTTGGAGCCGCGTACCAGGCTGGTATCTACCTATCTTCTGCAGGAGTATTTCGTTCCGGTCGAAGCGTTTGCCTCCTTTACCAGGCAGATGCGCAGGATTCTGATCGCAAGCCAGGCGAACATACTGAACGTCTCGATCCGGCATTCGCCTGCGGACACGCGTTCGCTGCTGCGTTGGGCGGAGACCGACGTGTTTTCGTTCGTCGTGTACCACAAACAGCGTAGTTGGGCCGGGGCCGACGCGGAAACAGAGCGCTGGACACAGCGTTTAGTGGCCGCGGCACTCGACCATGGCGGACGCTATTATCTTCCGTACCGGTTGCACGCAACGCCGATGCAGTTCCGGCGCGCATACCCAGAGCACATCGCGTTCGCACGGATCAGGGACGCGATCGATCCGCGGAACCGGTTTCGCAACCGCCTGTGGGACAAGTACCTCTCCACCTAGCCGCGCGTGCCGGATGGCGTCGGGAGCAAGGCGCGAAGGGCCGAGCCTGCACGAGTCAATCCTGTGAGCGCTTGGTCGCAGCCTTCTTCTGCTCCGCGAAATCAGCAATCCGCCACAGGTACAGACTGGCGTAGGTGCGGTACGGGCCCCAGCGCTCACCGCGTTCGATCAGTGCCTTGGGTGCCGGCATGGCCTCGTGTCGGTCGACGCGCTGCGCACCCTTGCGGATGCCCAGGTCATCGACCGGCAGGATGTCTGCGCGGCCGAGGCGGAACATCAGCATCATCTCCACCGTCCAGCGGCCGATGCCGCGGATCGGCACCAGCGCGGAGACGATGGCGTCCGGTTCCATGGTCGACATCTGTCGCAGCGTGGGGATCTCGCCGCGCGCTTCGCGCAGCGCCAGGTCGCGCAAAGCCAATGTCTTGTTGCCGGAGACGCCGCAGGCGCGCAGCGCGGCGTCATCGATGCGGCCGAGGGTGTCGAAATGCAGACGATCGCTGCCGATGGCGGTTTCCACCCGGCCGACGATGGTCGCCGCTGCCTTGCCGCTGAGCTGCTGGTACAGGATGGCACGCGCCAGAGCGTCGACCGGGTCGAACGGCTTGCGCCAGCGCGGGTCCGCCTCGATCGGACCGATCCGCTTCATCCAGGTACCGAGCTTGCGGTCGCGCTTGGCCAGGTGGGCGAAGGCGGCGTCGGTGTCGAATCCGCGCGCGTAACGTGGCATGGGAATCAGCCGCGTACTGCGCCGACTGCATGCAACAGCCAGCCGGCGATCAGCAGGCCGCCGCCCAGCGGAGCGACGACGCTGCCGGTCCCGAACAGGGTGCCCGCCACCACGCCCCCGCAGAACAGCACGCTGCCGGCCAGCAGGAGGTACAAGGCGGTGCGATCGAGCAGACGTTCGGCATGCCCGGCCAGCGCCGCCAGCGCCAGGCCATGTCCGAACGCGAATGCAGCGGCGGTTTGCAGCCGCGCTTGCGCAAGCCCTTCTGCCCCGTGCGCCGCGTAGGCCGCCAGCGCCACGGCGCCGGCAGCCAGCAACGCACCGATGGCAGCCAGCCCGCGATTGCGACGGGCCGACGCATTTGCACTCATGTTGGTGGCTTGATCCAAAACCGTTGGCCAAAACGCAGCGCGCCGCGTCTGGGACGCGGCGCGCGCTCAAGTCGCGGAGACCTTACTTCAGGTCCCAGTACACGTCGAACTGACCCTGCGGCTGGTTGTTCGCGTCCGCAGTGAACGCCTTGTCGACGCCGTTCTTGTAGACCTCGTACGGGCGGCCGGTGGGCTCGTAACCCTGGGTCAGAGCCCAGGCGCGCACCGCATTGCGCACGTTCTCCAGCTCGGCCATGAAGCCGACATAGGTGGCGGTGGCCGCCCTGCGCGCCGGCTGGCGCACGTACTTCACCGGTCCCTGCAGCTTGAGGCCGGTGAGCTCGGGGCCGCCGGCAGCCTGGATCGGCGCCGACGGCAGGGCCGGGATCGGACCGACGGTGTCGCCGTCCTGGTCCGCCTCATCGCCCGCGTCGGCAGTCGCTGTGTCGTCCTTCTCGTCCTCGCCCTCGTCCGCAGCGCTTTCGCTGGCCGGACCTGCGCCGCGACGGACGGGCTGGACGACATCGAAGGTGTAGTTCTCGCGTCCTAGCTCGGTGGAAATGATGCGCATCGGCCCCGCCTTGGTCAGGCCGCTGGCGGCGATGGTGCGGTTGATCCATTCCATGTTCGACTTCATCGAATTCTGGATGGTCAGATTGTTGCGCTCCACCGAGCCGGCGGAGACCACCAGCAGATCCTCGGCCGGCAGGTCGACCTGGCGCAGGTTTTCCAGCCGCGTGCCCGCCATCTTGTAGTCCACGTTCGGGACCGAGGCGAGCATGTTGCTCAGCCTCTGCAGGCCCATCTGCATGTCGTCGCCGACGTGGCGGCTGACGTAAAGACCGGCATAACGGCCAAGGATGTCCCAGCCGTAATCGACATGGTAGGACTGGCTGATCTCGACGTTGCGCCCGCTGCGGCCGGTCGGCTTGAGGTTGAAGGTCATCGTCTTGTTGTGACCGCGCTGGACGTTCTCCACCGCGTACTTGACCGTCTGGTTCGGAACGGATTCGGTGATTTCCCAGCTACCGCTCCCGACCTGCGGGATCGTCGACGAGTAATCCATCCGTGCGCCCTTGCCCGAAGCCGGTCCCGACAGCTTCAGCTGCATCTTGGGATCGCGCAGCGCCAGCGGGTTCCACTGGCCGAAGCGACGCAGGCTGTTCAGGGTGTCGTAGACGATCGTCATCTTGCGGTTCGTCTCGACGGTCTCGCGCAGATTGCGCTGCGAAGGCAGCACCAGGCTCACCAGCAGGAACAGTGCGGCGACGATCGCCAGGGAAATCAGGATCTCGATCAAACGAGTCATTCAACGTTCTCCGGGAACTCTCATAACCGGCCGGGCCGGGGCGCAGACCGGCCATCCTAACAATTTGACGGGCGGGAGGGCGAGCATCGGGGCACCGGAATGGCCCCTGACGCTCGTTCAGGAGCTGCTGCAGTCAGCGCGCCAGGGACTCGACGCCATGACCACCGCGCAGCGTCGCAAACGTTAAGCGTCCGCAAACATGGCGCCGCAGGCGCGGGAGGAATCCCGGATTGTGGGCGTTTTCTACCGGCTATTCGCCCTAGACCCCTGCAGCCGAACGCCGCGCCGCGACCCACTCCGCACGCAAGACACGCACAACGCGCCGCAGCGCGGGAGGAGCCCGGATCGCGGGTAGTTTCCGCGGATTTCGCCTACACCAGCTGCAATTCGAACGCCTTCAACACCGCCCGGGTCCGATCCCTCACACCCAGCTTCGACAGGATGTTCGAAACATGGTTCTTGATCGTGCCCTCGGCCACACCCAGCGAATTGGCGATCTCCTTGTTGGAGAAGCCGCCGGCCATGAGCCGCAGGATCTCGGTTTCGCGATCGGTGAGCGGATCGGGTCGGTCCAGGCTGACGAAGTCGTTGCGCATGTGCTCCAGGCCCGAGAGCAGGCGCTGGGTCACGGCCGGCTGCACCAGCGACCCGCCCGCGGCCACGGTCTGGATCGCACCGACCAGCTGGTCCAGGGACACATCCTTGAGCAGGTAACCCTTGGCACCGGCCTTGAGGCCGGCCAGGACCAGTTGGTCGTCGTCGAAAGTGGTCAGGATGATGGTCGGTGGCAGCTGGTTGATCCGGGCCAGCGCCTGCAGGGCCTCCAGCCCGGACATCGCCGGCATGCGCATGTCCATGAGCACCACATCCGGCTTGATCTGCGGGATCAGCTCGACTGCCTGGCGGCCATCGGAGGCCTCGCCTACCACTTCGATGTTTTCGGCCAGGGCCAGCAGCGAGCGTACGCCCTGCCGCACCAGGGTCTGGTCGTCGACCAGGGCTACGCGGATCATGTCGCCTCCGAGGGGTTGGATTCGGGAATGGGTGTCGCGGCCCGGGGATTCACGACCGGAACGGGAATGGGGAATGCGGGCGCGAGGTCCGTCGCCTCGCCCAGGGGCATGCGGATGTCCAGCGCGAAGCCGGCTCCAGGCGCGGTGCGGAAATCCACCGTGCCACCATAGCTGGCCAGCCGCTCGCGTAGCCCGCGCAGGCCGTTGCCGAGCGCGTACTGGTCGCTGCCCTGGCCATCGTCGCTGGCACGCAGCCGGATCGCGTCGCCTTCCAGCGAATAGGCCAGCCGCAGCTGCCCGGCCTGGGCGTGGCGCACGGTATTGGTGATGATTTCCTGGGTGCAGCGCAGCAGCACGTGCGCGCGCTCGGCATCGTCCAGCAGGAAGGGCTCGGGCATGGTGATTTCCATTTCCAGCCCGGGGACGTTCTCGGCCAGGGGCGACAGGGTAGCCGCCATGTCGATGGCACCGCCCGAGCGCAGCTGGCTGACCGCCTCGCGCACGTCGCTGAGCAGCAGCTTGGCCAGGGTGTGGGCCTGGCCCACGTGCTCCTGGACCTTGCCCTGGGCGAGATGCCCGGCCACCTCCAGGTTCAGGCTCAGCGCGGTCAGGTGATGGCCGAGCAGGTCGTGCAGCTCGCGCGAAATGCGGGTGCGCTCGTTGACCCGGGCGCTTTCGGCCAGCAGGGCGCGGGTCGCGCGCAACTCCGCGTTCAGGCGCCGCTGGTCATCGCGCGCCTGGGCCTGCTGCCGCGCCACCAGGCTGGTGACGAAGATGAAGGCGCAGAAGCCGGCGTACAGCATCGACTGCAGCAGGGCTTCGGGCCAGGCGAATTCCAGCCCGATCACGAACAGCGGCGCCACCGCGAACTGGCTCAGGATCAGCCACGCCACCCCCACCCAGATCGGCAGCAGCCAGGGCAGCACGCAGGCCACCAGCACCAGCAGGATGCTGCCCAGGCCGCTGAGGCTGAAGTAGCTGACCGCGATCGCCGCGCCGGTGAGCAGCAGCAGGAGCAGGTAGTCGGGCCAGCGGATACGCCGCGTGTCCATCGCCCGCGTCAGCCACAGGTACAAGGCTCCGAACAACGCGTACGCCAGCCATCCATGCCAGCTCATCTGCGGCGGCTGCGAGCCGTCGGGGGTTTCGCGCGGGAACAGTGCGGTGTAAAGCAGCGGGACGCCCACCAGGGCCCAGGTGAACAGGCCGGCGTAGCGCAGCAGGCGGGTATGGCTCAGTCGACCCAACATGCCGCATCTTATGCACATATGGGGCGCAGTGCCGTGCACCGGAAGTCATGCGCGCCTCCCTGTTCCGGGCGCCCGCATGCGATAATCCGGCAACGCCCTGCAGCGCGGGCGAACTCAAGCCTTACGGAGTTGCAGGAATGTCGATCGCCATCCGCGACGTGCGCGAGCACGAGCTGGATTCCGTCCTTGCCCTGAACAACGCCGCCGGCCCCGCCATCCTTCCGCTCGACGCGGCTCGCCTGCAACGCTTCTTCGCTTCAGCCGAATATTTCCGCATCGCCGAACGCGACGGCGCCATGGCCGGCTTTCTGCTCGGGTTCGGCTCGCGTTCCGCGCACGAGAGCCCCAACTTCGGCTGGTTCCGCGAGCGCTATCCAGATTTCTTCTATATCGACCGGATCGTGGTGGCCAGTCGCCGCCGCGGCGGCGGCGTGGGCCGGGCCCTGTACGCCGACGTCCAGAGCTACGCCGAACTGCGCTACCCGCAGCTGGCATGCGAGGTGTTCCTGGAACAGGAGGCCGACCCTGCCCTGTTGTTCCATGGCAGCTTCGGCTTCCGCGAGGTCGGCCAGCATGTGATGCCCGCGCCCGGCGGGGGCATCCGCGCGGCGATGCTGATGAAAGAACTGTGCAGCTATCCCTGGGTGCACGACACCTATGGCGACGATCTGCCCGACGAGCCCTGGCTGGCGACCCGCAACGCCGCCGCCCCGCGACACAGGCAGACCGGAACATGAGCGCCACCGCGTCTGCGATCCCCAACTACGAGCAGGCCGGCGAGCTGAAGATCGGACAGGTCGGCATCGCCAACCTGCGGGTGCGCACGCTGGACGTGGACAAACTGGCTGCCGAAATGCGCGAACGCGTGGCGCGCGCGCCCAAACTGTTCGCGCGTGCGGCCGTGGTGGTCGATTTCGGCGGGCTGGCGCAGACACCGGACCTCGCCACCGCCCGCGCCCTGATCGAAGCACTGCGCGACGCCGGGGTGCTCCCGGTGGCGCTGGCCTATGGCACCAGCGAGAACGAGGCGCTGGCGGTCGAACTCGGATTGCCCCTGCTCGCCAAGTTCCGCGCCCAGTACGAAGGCTCCGATCGAGCCACCGGAGCGCCCCAGAACACCGCCGCCAGGTCCGCCGAGCCCCCGCCGCCGACCTCCGACGGCCCGGCGAAAACCCGCGCGCCGCAGGCGCCTGCCACGGCCACCACTCCCGGCCTGATGCAGGCCGCACCGGTCCGCTCGGGCCAGCAGGTCTACGCCGAGAACCGCGACCTCACCGTACTCACCGCGGTCGGCGCCGGCGCCGAGGTCATCGCTGACGGTTCGATCCACATCTACGGCCCCTTGCGTGGCCGCGCACTCGCCGGCGCGCAGGGCAACGAACAGGCGCGCATCTTCTGCCGCGAGTTCCATGCCGAACTGGTCGCGATCGCCGGCCACTACAAGGTGCTCGAGGACGTGCCGAAGGAACTGCGCGGCAAGCCGGTGCAGATCTGGCTGGAGACCTCCATGACCGGCGGCGAAGAACTGAAAATGGCGGTCCTGGACTGAGCCGGGCATTCACGACAAGAACAACCGCGCCGCGAAGACGGCGCATGACAGGAGAACCACATTGGCCGAAATCATCGTAGTCACCTCGGGCAAGGGCGGCGTGG
Organism: Lysobacter sp. M2-1; assembly: GCF_022662495.1. Classification (GTDB taxonomy): domain Bacteria; phylum Pseudomonadota; class Gammaproteobacteria; order Xanthomonadales; family Xanthomonadaceae; genus JAKPBU01. Next base: position 63,816 of record NZ_JAKPBU010000003.1, on the reverse strand, counting down.
GCAAAACCACGACCAGCGCCAGCATCGCCTGCGGCCTTGCCCGCCGCGGCAAGAAGGTCGCCGTGATCGACTTCGACGTTGGCCTGCGCAACCTCGACCTGATCATGGGCTGCGAGCGCCGGGTGGTTTACGACTTCGTCAACGTGATCCACGGTGAGGCCGCGCTCAAGCAGGCGCTGATCAAGGACAAGCGCTTCGAGACCCTGTTCGTGCTGGCCGCATCGCAGACCCGCGACAAGGATGCGCTGACCAAGGAAGGCGTGCAGAAGGTGCTCGACGACCTGGGCGAGGACGGCTTCGACTACATCGTGTGCGATTCGCCGGCTGGCATTGAGAAGGGCGCGTTCCTGGCCATGTACTTCGCCGACCAGGCGGTGGTGGTGGTGAACCCGGAAGTCTCCAGCGTGCGCGACTCCGACCGCATCCTCGGCCTGCTGGCCTCCAAGACGCGCCGCGCCGAGAACGGCGAGCGGGTCAAGGAACACCTGTTGCTGACCCGCTACAGCCCCAACCGGGTCGAGAGCGGCGAGATGCTCAGCGTCAAGGACGTGGAGGAGGTGCTAGGCCTGAAGACGGTCGGCGTGATCCCCGAATCGGGCGATGTCCTCAACGCCTCCAACAAGGGCGAGCCGGTGATCATGGACATGGAGTCCAACGCCGGCCAGGCCTACGACGACGCGGTCGCGCGGCTGATGGGCGAGGAACGGCCGATGCGCTTCACCCAGCCGGACAAGAAGGGCTTCTTCAGCAAGCTCTTCGGAGGCTGAGCGCATGGGCCTGTTCGATTTCCTCAAGGCGAAGAAGAACACCGCCTCGATCGCCAAGGACCGCCTGCGCATCATCATCGCCCAGGAGCGCAGCACGCTCGGCGCGCGCGACTATCTGCCGCTGCTGCGCCAGGAATTGCTCGAGGTGATCCGCAAATACGTCAGTGTCGACGTGGATGCGGTGAAGGTGGACGTGGTCAAGGAAGGCGAACACGACATCCTGGACATCTCGGTGGCGCTGCCGGACGAGCGCGCTTCGGCGGCCTGACCGGCGCTTTGTATTCGTAGGAGCGACGTCAGTCGCGAGCTTTCGGCTTTCATGCATCAGGATCAAGAGCTCGCGACTGGCGTCGCTCCTACAGTTGCTCCTGCACAGGACATCGACGTCCTGCGGATTCGCGGCATCGATTTTTCCCACGCGGCTGTCCTGCTCGCCCGCTACGGGCTGGCGCTCGAACGGGTCGCGGAAGGGGCCGCCATTCCCGGCAGCTACTGGGGGGAGTGCGAGGCCGGCCTGATCGGATCGACCGTCTATGTCCGCGACGACACTCCGGTGCACTCGCTGCTGCACGAAGCCTGCCACCTGATCGTGCTTCCGCCAGAACGCCGGCGGTCCGTGCATACCGATGCTACGGATTCGGTCGAGGAAGAAGACGCGGTCTGCGTCCTGCAGTCGCTGCTGGCTTCGGAACTGCCGGGCGTGGGTCGCGATCGCCTGCTGGCGGACATGGATGCCTGGGGCTACAGCTTCCGTCTCGGCAGCGCGCGTGCGTACGTCGAGGACGACGCGGAAGATGCCTGGCGCTGGCTGCAGGCCCGCGGGCTGGTCGATGCGAGACGCCAGCTGCGCTGGCCGGAAGCCGGCGCGACGGGCTGACAGCCCGCACTTGCAGGCGCGCGCGGCCACGGTCTAGCCTGCAGACATCCGCGTCTCGCCACGCCGTTCAGGAACTGCCCCGTGACCCATCGCCACGCTTTGCTTGCGCTTGCCATCGGCGCGAGCCTGCTCGCCACCACCCTCTCGTTCACCGCCTGCAAGCGCACGCCCTCGCCCGGCAGCGAACCGGCGCCGGCCCCCGGCACCATCGCAACCACCGCGCCCGAAGACGAAACCGCCGACCAGTTCGTGGCCCGGGTCAACGCCGAGTACAAGGCGATGTATCCGGAACTGACCGCGGCGCAGTGGCTCTCGTCCACCTACATCAACGACGACAGCCAGCTGCTGTCGTCCAAGGCCAACGAACGCTTCCTGGCCCAGCTCAAGAGCTGGATCGAGCAGTCGAAGAAGTTCGAAGGCAAGCAGATGTCGCCCCAATCGGCGCGCGCGATCATGCTGCTCAAGCTCAGCACCTCGCTGCCGCCGCCGAAAGACCCGGCCAAGCTCGCCGAACTGACCAAAATCGCGGCCAAAATGGAAGGCGATTACGGCGCAGGTTCCTACTGCAAGACAGAGGGCGACGCCAAGAGCTGCCGCCAGCTCGGCGAGCTGGAAGATGTGCTGCGCAGCAACCGCGACTACGACGCGCAGCTCGACGCCTGGGCCGGCTGGCACAGCATCAGCAAGCCGATGCGCAAGGACTACCAGCGCTTCGTCGAGCTGGTGAACGAGGGCGCGCGCGACCTGGGCTATGCCGATACCGGCGAGCTGTGGCGTTCCGGCTACGACATGACGCCGGCCGAGATCGCCGCCGAAACCGACCGCCTGTGGGGCCAGGTGAAGCCGCTGTACGAGCAGCTGCATTGCTACACCCGCACCCGGCTGGGCGCGAAGTACGGCAAGGACAAGGGCGAGGTCGCCGGCGGCCTGCTGCCGGCGCACCTGATGGGCAATATGTGGCAGCAAGACTGGGGCAACCTTTGGGACGTGCTGGAGCCGTACCCCGATGCCGGCGACCTGAACATCACCCAGACGCTGGAGCGCCAGTACCGCGAGAGTTACGCCGCGCAGATCGTCAATCAGACCTCACTGCCAGAAACCGACCGCAGCGAGGAAGCCGAGCGCGCGGCGCAGCTCGACATCGCCAGGAAGATGACCGAGCGCGCGCAGGACTTCTATACCTCGCTGGGCATGGCCAAGCTGCCGGCGAGCTATTGGGAAAAAACCCAGTTCATCAAGCCGCGCGACCGCGACGTGGTCTGCCACGCCAGCGCCTGGGACATGAACCTGGGAGGTGCCGATTCTAAGAGCCCCGACGTGCGCACCAAGATGTGCATCAAGCCGAACGAGGAGGATTTCACCACCATCTACCACGAGCTGGGCCACGTCTATTACTACATGGCCTACAACAAGCTGCCGCCGATCTTCCAGGCCGGCGCGCACGACGGCTTCCACGAAGCGATCGGCGACACCATCGTGCTGGCGATGACGCCCAAATACCTGCAGTCGATCGGCCTGCTCAGCGGCCCGCTGGAGACCGCGGCCGAGAGCGGCGAGGACGATGCGCTGATCAACTCGCAGATGCGCATGGCACTGGCGAAGGTGGCGTTCCTGCCGTTCGGGTTGATGATCGACCGCTGGCGCTGGGGTGTGTTCGACGGCAGCATCAAGCCCGATCAGTACAACAAGGCCTGGTGGGACCTGAAGGCGAAGTACCAGGGCGTCGCCCCGGTCGCGCCGCGCGGCGAGGACTTCTTCGACCCGGGCGCCAAATACCATGTGCCGGGCAACACGCCGTATACGCGCTACTTCCTCTCGCACGTGTTGCAGTTCCAGTTCTACAAGGCGCTATGCGACGCGGCCGGCTACAAGGGCCCGCTGTACGAATGCAGCTTCTACGGCAACAAGGCCGCCGGCCAGAAGTTCCAGGCGATGCTGAGCAAGGGCGCCAGCCAGCCCTGGCAGCAGACCATGAAGGAGCTCACCGGCGGCGAGAAGATGGACGCGTCCGCGGTGCTCGAATACTTCGCGCCGTTGCAGAAATGGCTCACCCAGCAGAACGCCGGTCAGCAGTGCGGATGGAGCGCGCCGGCCACGAATCCCGCGCCTGCTGCGCCCACCGCGCCGGAAGCCCCTCCTGCACCGACGCCTCCTGCGCCCGCGCAGACCTGAGCAATGAATCTGATGCGAAGTCGCCAACGCGGCTTCGTACGCCGCGCCTATAGCTGGAACGCCACCGCGCGCACCATGCCTTCGACCAGGTCGCGGCCGAATCCCGGGGAATCCGGCCGGTAGGGTTGCGCCTCGTCGATGCGACGGCGCAACCACCCGCTCAGCCAGGCGATGTCGTCCTTTCCATAGAACAGCAGCGACAGTTCGTGGTTGAGAAACAGGCTGCGCGGATCCAGGTTGGTCGAGCCGCATGCGCCCAGCATGTGGTCCACGACGAAGGCCTTGGCATGCGCCATGCGCGGCAGCAGGTGGAAGCGCACGCCCGCCGCGGCCAGGTCGCGCATGGCGCGCGCGCGGGCGATGTCGGCGAGCCGGTGATTGGACACCGCGGGCACCAGGATCTCGACTTGCACGCCGCGCACCGCGGCCAGGTGCAGCGCCTGCGACAGCGCGTCATCAGGCACGAAGTACGGACTCACCGCAACGATGGTGCGCTCCGCGCGGAAGCATGCGTCCACCAGCACCGCATGCGCGCAATCCTCCGGCATGTCGGGCCCACTCGGCAGCAGTTGCACGCCGGCCTGACCAAGCCGATCCGCAGAGGGCGACGCCGGACCTTTGAGCGCGGCTGCGCCACGGTCCTGCCAGTCGCGCTCGAACAAGCGGCCGGCATCGGCGGCCACCTCGCCATCCACGCAGAACGACAGGTCCAGCCACGCAGGCGCTCCGGGCGCGTCCTCGAAGTACTCGCGGGCGAGGTTGCGGCCACCGCTCCACAGTCGTACGCCATCGGCCACCATCAGTTTGCGGTGGTTGCGCAGATTGCGCGGGGTGCCGTCGGAACGGCCGAGCGGCGGCCGGAACCATTTCACCTGGATCCCGCGCGCAGAGAGAGCGGAAATATCGACGCCCCGTGAAGCCAGCCCGTCCAGCAACAGCCTCACGCGTACGCCGCGCGCTGCCGCGGCGGCCATCGCCTGCACGAATCCCTGCGCCACCGCGTCGTTGCGGCCGCCCAGGATGAACGTGGCGACGTCCAGCCGCTGGTGCGCGGATTCGATCAGGGCGAGCACGCTCGCCCGCGCCTGCGCACCATCGGCGTCGAAGCGGGCGCGCCCCGCCCGTGGTGGCGCGATCCCGAACGCGCAGGCCAGCTGCGCCGCCCAGGGCGCGTCGACCGGCGCGCGTTCGGGCGCAGGCAACGCCTGCCGGCGCGTTTCCTTGCGCCGGCCGAACAGGAAATACAGCGGCAACGCCAGATAGGGCAGCAGCGCAAGGCCCATCACCCAGGCGATCGCGGCGCTGGGCGGGCGCCGCTCGGCATAGGCGCGCGTCATCACCACGTACACCAGGACCGCGGCCAGACCCAACACGACATGCGCCAAGGTGCCGGTGAGCCAATGCATGCGTGCGATGCCGGCGCCTACATTCCGTCGACCGGCTCGAATGCGGCCGGTTCCTGCGGGCAGCGCGGAACGTCTCTGCTCACGACCGCCTCCCAACGCCAGAACAGCCAGCCGGCCAGGCTGAAGCAGGCAGCGCCGATCGCCAGGTGCAGGGCGCGATGGCTGAGCAACGGCGACAGGGCGCCAGCGACGATCGCGTTCGAGACCAGGCCGGTGAAGGCCTGCAGCGAGGACGCACTGCCGCGCTGGCGCGGATACATGTCCAGGATCGCCAGCGTGACGATCGGGAACACCAGGGCGATGCCGAATGCATTGAGGCTGATCGGCAGCACCGCCCACGGCGCCGTGGGCGCGGCGACCAGCAGGCTGTAGGCGATGTTGCACACGGCTGCGACGCCGCAGCAGGCGAAGCCGAGATTGGCCAGGCGCATGCCGCTGATCCGCCCAGCCGCGCGGCCGGAGACGAACGCGCCCAGCATCATCCCGCCGATCATGGGGATGAAGAACCATCCGAACTGGCGCTCGTTGAGCTTCATCAGGTCGATCACGAACGCAGGTGCCGAGGCGATGTACAGGAACAGCGCGCCGAAATTGAACGCACCGGCCAGGGTGAGCCGCTGAAAGCGCCGGTTGACGAAGATCCCCCAATAACCGCGCAGCAGAGGCCTGGCCTGCAGCGGCAGGCGTGCCTGTGGCGGATGGGTTTCCGGCAGTGCCCACCAGGTGGCGGCGAGCAGCAGCAGCGAAAACGCCACCAGGAACCAGAAGATCGCCGGCCAGCGTTCCCAGCCCAGGATCCAGCCGCCGATCACCGGCGCGATCGCCGGCGCGATGCCGAAGACCATCGACACCTGGCTCATCAGGCGCTGGGCGTCGTCACCATGCAGCACATCGCGGATCACCGCACGACCCACGATCAGGCCGACGCCCGCGCTCAGGCCCTGCAGCACCCGGAACGCGAGCAGCATCGGCAGCGACGTCGACAGCGCGCAACCCACCGAAGCCAGCGTGAACACCGCCAGGCCGGCCAGGATTACCCGCCGGCGCCCGATCGCGTCCGACAGCGGCCCATGCACCACGCTCATCGCCGCGTACGCCAGCAGATAGGCGCTGATGGTCTGCTGCATCGCCACCTTGTCGGCACCCAGCTGCGCGCCGATCTGCGGGAACGCAGGGAAAATGGTGTCGATCGAGAACGGCCCGAACATGGCCAGGCCGCCGAGCAGCAGGGCCAGGCGACGGGTGGACGGCGCGGATGTCATCCCGCGTCGCCCGGTCCGGTCAGCGGGACGTCGGGCGGTCCTTTCAGCTCGACCATGTTGCCTTCGGGATCGAACAGGTACTGCGAAGGCCCTTCGCCTTCGGCCCCATAGCGCGAGCCGAATTCGCCCAGGCGTACGCCGCGCGCGCGCAGGTGCGCGACGACCGCGTCGCGCTCGAAGGGGTCGACCCGCAGGCACAGGTGATCCAGATTGCGGCCCTCCGTTCCGGGCGCCGCGCCACCCATGCGCCCGAGCTTGCCCTCGACGTCCACCAGGTCGATCAGCGAGGCGCCGGCCCGCAGCTGCAGCAGGCCGATCGTGTCCTGGCGGCGCTCCACGCTGCAGCCGAGCACGTCGCAGTAGAACGCCTGCATCGCGTCGACGTCGCGGACACGCAGGACGATATGGTCGATCTGCCGGAGTTCGAAAGGCCGCTGCGCCACTGCATCTTCCTGTTGACTTGCCTGGTGCATGGTAACCAAGCATGCGGTGCGGCTTGTGGCACGGGACGCATTGACCCACCACGGGAACGAAACCCGCTTCCCTGCCGTCCACCGGCCCGGCCTGCGGCAAGCGACCCGCCGCGAGTGGCGCCTGGTGGCATCGCGTCGGGCCGCCGCCGGCTACCGGCTATAATCCGCGCCGTAGCTGGTGGGAGAAGCGACCGCATGCGCGTCGCTGCCGAAGGCGCAACCGCCCGGAATCGCTCAGGCCCGATACCACCGCCGCAAGGGATGGTCGTTACCCACCGGTAGCAGCCGCCCGACAACTCTGGAGAGATCGGCTGCCGCCGTATCCGCGGCGAGGCCGGCGCCGAAGGGGCAAGAAGCGCGGGGCCACCTCCCCATCCGTGCTTCCAAACTCTCAGGCGAAAGGACAGAGGGGCCCGGCTTCACGAGCACGCTCCCGGCATACGCCGCGCAACGGGTGACCCCATGTCCAGCCACCAGACCAGCACGCTTTCCCTCCGCGACCTTGAGCACCATTCGGCCTTCGTCGAACGCCATATCGGCCCGAACGACGACGAGATCGCCTCCATGCTCCGGGTGGTCGGCCACGACTCGCTGGATGCGATGACCGATGCCATCGTCCCCGGCGGCATCCGTTCCAAAGACGCTCTGGCGCTGCCCGATGCGATGACCGAAGTCGAGGCGCTTGCGAAGATCCGCAGGATCGCCGACCAGAACCAGGTGTTCCGCAGCTTCATCGGCCAGGGCTATTACGGCACCCATACCCCGAACGTCATCCTGCGCAACGTGCTGGAGAATCCGGCCTGGTACACGGCGTACACGCCCTACCAGGCCGAGATCTCGCAGGGCCGGATGGAAGCGCTGATCAACTTCCAGACCATGTGCGCCGAGCTGACGGGCATGGAGATCGCCAATGCCTCGCTGCTGGACGAGGCCACCGCCGCCGCCGAAGCCATGACCCTGGCCAGGCGTTCGGCCAAGTCGAAGTCCAATACCTTCTTCGTGTCCAGCGGCGTGCATCCGCAGACGCTGGCGGTGCTGCGCACGCGCGCCGAACCGCTCGGGATCGCGCTGCATGTCGGCGACGACGCGGACGCGCGCGACCTCGACGCCTTCGGCGTGCTGCTGCAATACCCCGACACCTTCGGCCGCATCAACGATTACACCGCCCTGGCCGAAGCGGTGCACGCGCGCAGCGGCCTGGTGTGCGTGGCCACCGACCTGCTCGCACTGACCCTGATCGCCGCGCCGGGCGAATGGGGCGCGGACATCGTGGTCGGCAACACCCAGCGCTTCGGCGTGCCGTTCGGTTTCGGCGGTCCGCACGCGGCGTTCATGGCCTGCCGCGATGCCTACAAGCGCTCGATGCCGGGGCGTCTGATCGGCGTATCGGTCGATGCCGAAGGCAACAAGGCCTACCGCCTGACCCTGCAGACCCGCGAGCAGCACATCCGCCGCGAGAAGGCCACGTCGAACATCTGCACCGCACAGGTGCTGCTGGCGGTGATGGCGTCGATGTACGCGGTCTACCACGGCCCCGACGGGCTGGTGCGGATCGCGCAGCGTACCCATCGCCTCGCCTCGATCCTTGCCGGCGCGCTGCGCAGGGCCGGGGTCGCGGTCGGCGACGGATTCTTTGACACCCTGCACGTCACCGGCGTGGATGCCGCGGCCATGCATGCCAGGGCGCGCGAGGCGCGCATCAACCTGCGCGCGATCGACGCAGGCAGCGTGGGCATCAGCCTGGACGAAACCAGCACGCGCGCCGACGTGGCTGCGCTGGCGCAGGTGTTCGGCGCCGACATCGGCGACATCGATGCGCTCGACCGCGAGGCCGGCGACGCCCTGCCCGCCAGCCTGCGACGCCGCTCGAAATACCTCACCCACCCGGTGTTCAATACCCACCACAGCGAACACGAACTGCTGCGCTACATGCGCGCGCTGGCCGACAAGGACCTGGCGATGGATCGCACCATGATCCCGCTGGGCAGCTGCACGATGAAGCTCAACGCCACCGCCGAGATGATCCCGGTGACGTGGCCGGAATTCGGCAACCTGCATCCGCTGGCGCCGGCGGAACAGACGCAGGGCTACAAGGCGCTGATCGAGGGGCTTGAGGCGATGCTGGTGGAATGCACCGGCTACGATGCCGTCAGCCTGCAGCCCAACTCCGGCGCGCAGGGCGAATACGCCGGGCTGCTCGCGATCCGCGCGTACCACGCCTCGCGTGGCGACCACAAACGCGACATCTGCCTGATCCCCGAGTCCGCGCACGGCACCAACCCGGCTTCGGCGCAGCTGTGCGGGATGAGCGTGGTGGTGACCAAGTGCGACAGCCACGGCAACGTCGATGTCGAGGACATCCGCCGCGCAGCGGAAAAGTATTCCGACCGGCTCGCCGCGATCATGATGACCTACCCCTCCACCCACGGCGTGTTCGAGGAGGACGTGGTCGAGATCTGCGAGATCGTGCACCAGCACGGCGGCCAGGTGTACACCGACGGCGCCAACATGAACGCACTGGTCGGCGTGGCCAAGCCGGGCAAGTGGGGCTCGGATGTCTCGCACCTCAACCTGCACAAGACCTTCTGCATCCCGCATGGCGGCGGCGGTCCGGGCGTGGGTCCGTGCGCGGTCAAGGCGCATCTCGCGCCGTTCCTGCCCAGGGCCGCACAGGACGATGGCTTCGAAACCGATGGCATCGGCGGCGGCGGCATGGTCAGCGCGGCCAGCTACGGCAGCGCGAGCATCCTGCCGATCAGCTGGATGTACATCGCGATGATGGGCGCCGAGGGACTGCGCAAGGCAACCCAGGTGGCGCTGCTCAATGCCAACTACATCGCCATGCGGCTCGCGCCGCACTACGAGACGCTCTATACCGGCCGCAACGGCCTGGTGGCGCACGAATGCATCCTTGACCTGCGCCCGATCAAGGACGCCACCGGCGTGTCCGCAGAGGACGTCGCCAAGCGCCTGATCGATTTCGGATTCCACGCGCCCACGCTCAGCTTCCCCGTGGCGGGCACGCTGATGGTCGAGCCGACGGAGAGCGAGTCGTTGCACGAACTGGATCGTTTCTGCGACGCCATGATCCAGATCCGCGACGAAATCCGCGCGATCGAGGACGGGCGCCTGGATCGCGAAGACAACCCGCTCAAGCACGCCCCGCACACCGCCACCCAGGTCGCGGCCAGCGAATGGACCCACGCCTATCCGCGCGAGCTCGCCGCCTTCCCGCTGCCGGTGTTGAAGCAGCAGAAGTACTGGCCGCCGGTAGCGCGCGTGGACAACGTCTACGGCGACAAGAACGTGTTCTGCAGCTGCGTGCCGGTGGAAGCGTTCAAGGGCGAGATCGAGGCCTTCAGCGAGCCGAACGTGGTCTGATCGACCTGCGCCGCGAGCGGGGTTCGCGCTACTCGCGCGGGCGCCGCCAGCAGCCCGAACCTGCCGCCGCCTGACGACCGCCGGGTGTTCGACGAAAGCCGCCTCCGGGCGGCTTTCTTATTGGCCGCGATGGCGTTGGCGACCCCTCGATGCCGTCGACGGGGTTGGCGGGCCATCCACGGCGGCGGGGCGGGAAACCAGCATGTTTGATGCGCAACCGCGGAAGGCGGACCTGGGCCTGCCCTACGGTGCCAGCGTGCCCGCGCCTTGTCGTGTGCCGGGTATCGAAGCCGCCCTTCGACTTCGCGCCTGCGGCGCTACGCTCAGGACTAACGGCTCGGGGACGGCGGGCGACTTGGGAAAGCCCCGGACCTTCCAGCTCAAGCTGGCCCCAGGAAAAGAAACCGTTCGCCCTGAGCGTAGGCGCATGGCGCCGGAGTCGAAGGGCGCCCTTGTCGCCGGGCGCTCCCGAGTCCCCCGGGCCCAGCAGCGGTGCAAGTAGTGCGCAGCAAGCGCGAGGTCTGTCCGGGGCGTGGTCATGAATCCGACAGTTATCGCCCCTGATCGGACAAGCGCCGCGGATGTAGCGTGGCCACAAGGACCATACGATCAAGGATTACGGAACGGTCGCCGATCGTGATGCCCATCGACCTCGACACCCCCTACCCGCTCGACGACGCCCAGATCGAACGCTTCCGCCGCGACGGCTTCATCCGCCTCAGGGACGTGTTCGATGCACAAACCCTGCAGCATTACGGCCGGGAGATCACCCAACTCACGATCGCGCGCAATACCCAGACCAGGCCGCTGGAAGAACGCAGCACCTACGACCGCGCCTTCCTGCAGGTGATGAACCTCTGGCGCCAGGGCGGCCCGGCACGCGAGTTCGTGTTCGGAAAACGATTGGCCGGCATCGCGGCCGCGCTGCTAGAGGTGGACGGCGTGCGTCTGTACCACGACCAGTCGCTGTACAAGGAACCCGGCGGCGGTTTCACCCCCGCGCATGCCGACCAGTACTACTGGCCGCTGGCCAGCGATCGCTGCGTCACCGCCTGGGTGCCGCTGCAGGCGGTGCCGCAGGACATGGGCCCGCTGGCATTCTTCGCCGGCAGCCAGGCCGAGGAATTCGGCCGCGACCTGGGGATCTCCGACGAGAGCGAACGCGAGATCACCGCGGCGATGGAAACGCGCGGCTTCCCGGTGGTCGAAGCGCCGTTCGACCTGGGCGAGGTCAGCTTCCACCTGGGCTGGACCTTCCACCGCGCGGGACCCAATCGTTCCACCACGCCGCGCTCGGTGATGACGGTGATCTACATGGACCGCGACATGCGGCTCAAGGCGCCCGAGAACCATATGCAACAGGCGGACTGGGACACCTGGTGTCCCGGTGCCGTCATCGGCGAAATCATCGATACGCCGTTGAACCCGGTTCTATATGAGTCGCGCGGCGATTCGGTACCGCGCATGGAACTGGAAGCGACGCACGCATGAACGCCCGTCATTGCCTGGCCGCGTTGGCCGCCGTTCTCGCTCTCGTGGGAGCGGCTTCAGCCGCGAATGCTCTTGCGGGCCAGCCGCAAACGCCAACGAAGGCAATCGCGGCTGAAGCCGCTCCCACGGATGCCGCTCCTACGGGTGCCACGTTGCGCATGCGGGCGAAGGCCGGCGAGGAAGTCTTCTATCACGTGTTCTTCCGCAGCTTCCGCGATTCCGACGGCGATCGCATCGGCGACCTGAAAGGACTGACGGAGAAACTCGATTATCTGAAAGACCTCGGCATCACCTCGATCCTGCTCACGCCACTGCAGCCATCGCCCTACTACCACAATTATTTCGCCACCGATTTCGAAAGCATCGAGCCCGCCTACGGCACGATGCAGGATTACCGCGCCCTGCTCCGCGCGGCGCATGCATGCGGGCTCAAGGTTTACCTGGACATGGAGATCCAGTACGTCGGCGAAGGGCATCCATGGTGGGCTCAATCGCTGGGCAAGCCGGGCGCGCCGTTCGCCGACTTCCTGATCTGGCGCGACCCGACGCATACCGAAGCCGAACCGTTCCTCAACCAGGCGCGGTGGGAGGGCTACGACGGCCGCCACATCGGCATCGCCATGGTCAACCTCAACGATGCCAAGGTACGCGATTACTTCCAGCGCGTGCTGCTGCAGTGGGCCGATCCGCACGGCGACGGCAGCGGCCGCGACGGTGCCGATGGCTTCCGCATCGACCACATGATGGACGACCTCGACAACAAGGGCGTGGCCACGCGGCTGTTCGACACGTTCTGGAAGCCGATCTTCGACGCCCTGCGTCAGCGCCGCCCCGACTTCCGGATCATGGCCGAGCAGTACGACTGGGGCTATGGCGCGGACTGGCTGACGCGCGGCCATGCCGACCTGGTGTTCGCCTTCCCGCTGCGCGGCGCCATCGGCAAGCTCGACAAGGCGGAGATCGTCAAGGCGCTGCGAGAGACCGAAAGAATCACGCCGGCCGGCAAGAGCCAGATCGTGTTCCTGGAGAACCACGACACCGACCGCCTTATGTCGCTGCTCGATGGCGGTGCGGCGAAAGCGCGCGTCGCAGCGGCGATCATGCTGCTGGTACGCGGCGAACCGCTACTCTACTACGGCCAGGAATTGGGCATGCGCGGCGTCACCGGCAAGGCCGGCATGACCGACGCCAACCACATCCCGCTGCGCGAGGCGATGCGCTGGCGAGCCGATCTGGAGGCGCCCGGATCGGCAACCTGGTACCGCGGCGACAAGCCCTGGTGGCAGCAGCGCTACAACCGCAGCGGCGACGGGGTTTCCGTGCAGGAACAGGATGCCGAGCCGGCGTCCCTGCTCAACTGGTATCGCCGTCTGCTCGCACTGCGGCAGGCACGTCCGGAACTGCGCCGCGGAGACCAGCGGATCCTGTGCGAAAACGACAGCCAGGTGCTGTGCGTGCTGCGCGAAGGCGGCGGGCGACGCAGCCTGCTGGTCGCCAATCTCGGCGACAGGCCCGCAACGCCCGTGCTGGAGGACGCCTCTGCCGGCGTTACGTGGGTGGATCTGCTGGACGATACCGGCAAGGGCAACCCCGTCGATCCTGCGGCGCTGTCGCTGCCGCCGATGGCCGTGCGCATTCTGGGCACGCCGTAGGTCGGCCTGCGTCCCCACGCCGCCATCGCATTCGCTATGGGAGCGGCCTGGGCTGCGATTGCTGTTCGCGCGACACGTGAATCGGCGAGAGCCATCGCGGCCGAGGCCGCTCCCACGAGGCCGCTCCCACTTTGACGCTCCTACAATGACGCCATGCCCGTGCCTCATCTCGACCGCCCGATCTGCGAGCCGGTGCAACTGCGTCCTGGCGCACGACTGCGCGTCCGGCGCATTGTGGAAGGCGGCAGTGCTGCGCCTAGCGCGCCGTTCCCGCACTACCACGACGTATCCGAATTGGTGCTGTTCGGCCGCGTCCGCGGCCAGCTGGTCGCCGATGGCATGCGCTATGCGCTGACCGATGGCTGCGTAGTGTTCGTGCCCTCGCTGCGCCAGCACGATTTCGCGCTCGAGGGCGGGCCGCGCGACTGGACCCTGGTCCAGATCGACGCCGGCACGGTGGCGGCGCTCGCCGATGCGCCCGCAGGCGAGCCGCTGCGCGGCGTGTTCTGCGCACGGCCCGAAGCCGCCCTCACCGACCGAATCGCAATGCTGGGCGACTGGCTCGTGGAGGCGGCCGACAACGATGCGCTGGCCGCCTCGCTGGCGACGCTACTGCTGCAGGCCGTCGCCAGCGCGCCCCGCATCGAAGGGCGGCGCGAAGACGCGCAATCCGATGCGCTGCAGCGACTGCGCCCGGCACTGGAACGCCTGCGCCACGACCCTGCGCACGCGCCGTCTGCCGACGAAGCCGCCGCCCTGTGCGCGCTGTCGCCGGCGTATTTCAGCCGCCGCTTCCACCTGCAGCTCGGCATGGCCTGGAGCGAATACGTGCGCACCCACCGCCTGCACCTGGCCAGCCAGATGCTGCTGGAAAGCGATCGCAGCGCGGCCTCGATCGCGATCGCGCTCGGTTTTTCCACGCCCTCGCATTTCGGCGAACTGTTCCAGCGCAGGTTCGGGATATCGCCGAACGCCTACCGGCGCGCCGGCACGCGCTGAGGCATCGCGGCGATCGGGAACCCCCGTCCATCGCGGGATGACCAGTCTTTTGAAACCGCCTCGCCCAACGCGGAACGACGATCGAAGCGCATGACGCGCCCTAGCCCGGGCGCATCCCGCCGTAGGGCGACGCGGCGTCCGGTCGGACGCGGAACACCACGCTCATGCGTGGCCCGACGGCGCGCTTGGTCTTGGGGATACCGTGTTCGTGGGTGAACTGCGCGGCATGGCTCATGCGCAGCAGGCTGCCCGGCGCCAACTCGACCGCAACGGTTTCGCGCGCGCCGGCCTTCGCCCGGATCAGCATGCGTCGCGGCGCGCCCAGCGATACCAGGGCGATCGGATGACCGGCGCTGAGCGAATGCAGCTTGTCGTTGTGCATGGCCACGCTGTCGCGGCCGTCGCGGTACAGGTTCAGGCCCACGGCGTTGTAGGGCGCGGGCGCCAGCGCGCGCACGCGGTCGAGCATGGTCCGCAGCGGCAGCCGATCGGGAATTTCCGCAATCCGGAATGTCGCCAGCAACCGCGGCACGTCGACCACGCGGTCGTACATGGGACGCTGCAGCGATTCCCAGGCCACGCCATCGCGCAGGGCCTCGAACCAGGCCTGCGCGGTGTCCGGATCCACGAACCCGGGCCAGTAGCGGAAACCGCCCTGCGCATCGTCGATGAGCACCAGCGGCGATGCGGGCGCAGCGAACAGATCCGGCCCTGCCACGAAATCGCGCAGGCCCGGGCGCGTCGGTGCAGCCATTGCCATCCGGACTGCCGGCGACGATGCGGCCATCAGTGGAAATCCCGCGAGCCGGTGCGCAGCCCGCCCAGCATCGGCGAGAGGTCCTGCAGGTCGCTGGCGATCAGGTGTTCGACGCCATCGACGCGCTCCCAGCGGCCGCGTACGCCGAGCAGCTGCGCACCGAGCAGCACCTTGCGCCGGCGCGCGGCGAGTTTCTGCCAGACGATCACGTTGACCATGCCGTGCTCGTCCTCGAGGGTAACGAAGATGGTGCCGCTGGCGGTCGCGGGCCGCTGGCGGCCGGTGACCAGGCCGGCGGCCTGCACCTGGCTTCCGTGGCGGCGTTCGTGCAGTTCCTGCGAACCGAGCATGCGCCGCGCCCGCAGCTGCTCGCGCAGCAGCGACAGCGGATGCGGCGCCAGGGTCAGGCCGAGCGAGCGGTAATCGGCCTTGATCTCCTCGGCCAGGCGCGGCGCACGCAGGTCGACCGCGAGCTCTTCAGGACTGCCCAGCCGCTGCAGCGGCGCGCGCCGCTCGATCCCCGCAACCTGCCAGCGCGCGACGTTGCGGTTGCCGGCGAGCGACTGCAGCGCGCCGGCTTCGGCCAGCGCAGTGCGCGCCTTCTCGTCCAGGTTCGCGCGCAGGCACAGGTCGGCGATGTCGCGGAACGGCCGCTGCACGCGCGCGGCGACGATGGCGTTGGCCACTTCTTCCGCCAGGCCGCGCACTTCGCGCAGGCCCAGGCGAATGGCCGGCTGTGGGGTGTGTTGCAGGAGTGGAGACGACTTGTCGCCTCCGGTCAGTCGCGAACTATTGATCTCCAGGCAAAGCTCGCGACTGACGTCGCTCCCACAGGGCATCGCGTCGGCCAGCGCGTGGTTCCAGCCGCTGTTCATCACATCCACCGGCAGGAAATCGATGCCGACGCGCCCGCCCCTGCCACGCCGCGCGTCCTGCACGATCTGGCTGGGCGAATAGAAGCCCATCGGCTGCGAGTTGAGCAGCGCGCAGGCGAATGCGGCCGGTTCGTGTCGCTTGAGCCAGCAGCTGATGTACACCAGCTTGGCGAACGAGGCCGCATGGCTCTGCGGGAAGCCGTAGGAACCGAACCCCTTGATCTGTTCGAAGATCTGGTTGATGAACTCAGAGGAATAGCCCTTGTCTTCCATCAACGCGCGGATCTTCTCGCGATGCGGCGTCATGTCCCCGCCGCGCCCCCAGGCCGCCATCGACCGGCGCAGGCCATCGGCTTCCTCCGGCGTGTAGCCGGCATGGATCACCAGTTCCATCACCTGCTCCTGGAACAGCGGGATGCCGAGGGTGTTCTTCAGGATCGCCTCGATGCCCTCCGACGGATACACCACCGGATCCTTGCCCTGCCGCCGGCGCAGATAGGGATGCACCATGCCGCCCTGGATCGGACCGGGGCGGACGATCGCCACTTCCACGACGAGGTCGTAGAAGTCCTTGGGCTTCAGGCGCGGCAACATGCTCATCTGCGCGCGCGATTCGATCTGGAACACGCCCACCGTGTCGGCGGCCTGGATCATGGCGTAGGTCGCCTCGTCGCCTGGCGGCAGCCGTGCAAGGTCGATCGGGTAGCCGCGATGCCGTTCCACCAGCGCGACCGCCTTGCGGATGCAGGTCAGCATGCCCAGCGCAAGGCAATCAACCTTGAGCAGTTGCATCGTTTCCAGGTCGTCCTTGTCCCACTGGATGATGGTGCGGTCCGGCATCGCCGCGTTCTCCACCGGAACCACGGTGGATAGCGGCGCATCGGAAATGACGAAGCCGCCGACGTGCTGCGACAGGTGGCGCGGGTGGTCGCGCAGCTGCCCGGTAATCGCGAGCACGCGGGCGATCAGTGGATTCGCAGGATCGAAGCCGGCCTCCGCCAGGCGTTGTTCCATCGATGTCGCGCCGTTGCCCCAGCCGTAGCAGCCGGCCAGCAGCGTCACTTGGTCGGGCGGCAAGCCGAAGGCCTTGGCCACGTCGCGCACCGCACTCTTGCCGCGGTAGCGGATCACGGTAGCGGCCAGTGCCGCGCGCTCGCGCCCGTACTTGTTGTAGACGTACTGCAGAACTTCTTCCCGACGCTCGTGCTCGAAGTCGACATCGATGTCCGGCGGCTCGTTGCGCTCCTTGGACAGGAATCGCGCCATGAGCAACCGGCTTTCGGCGGGATTGACCACGGTGATCCCGAGCGCGAAGCACACCGCGGAATTCGCGGATGAGCCGCGCCCCTGGCACAGGATTTGGTTTTCCTTCGCAAAACGGACGATGTCCTGCACGGTCAGGAAGAAGGCCTCGTACTTGAGATGGGCGATCAGCTCGAGCTCTTCATCGATCTGCCTGGACACGTCCGCCGGTACGCCTTCCGGCCAGCGCTCGCGCATGCCGCGTTCGGTCAGCGCCCGAAGCCAGCTGGTCGTCGTGTGATCGTCGGGGACAAGTTCCAGCGGATAGCGATAGTCCAGATCGCGCTTGAGGTCGAATGTGCAGCGCTGCGCCAGCAGCGCCGCGGCTTCCAGCAATCGGCGCGGGTAGATGTTGCCGAGCGCGCGCCGCGTGCGCAGATGGCGCTCGCCGTTTCGGAACAGGTGCTCGCCGCAGTCGGCCAACGGCGTGTTGTGCCGAATCGCGGTCATCGTGTCCTGTAGCGCGCGGCGGCGGCGTACGTCCATGTGCACGTCGCCGGCGGCGACCGGCTCCATCCGCAATCCGCGCGCCAGCGCCAGCAACTGCGCGAGGCGCGCGGCATCGTCCTGCTCGCGATGCAGTTCCGCCGCCAGGAAGGCGCGCTCGCCGAACAGCGCCTGCAGCCAGTGTCCCTGCGCCGGATCCGGCTCGCGCGCGGGAATCCACAATGCGAACAGCCCCAGGTCCTGCTCCGACACCCCGCCCAGCACGCGCTCGACATCCTCGCGCGCCAGGCGATATGTCCCCTTCTTCGGCAGGGCGCGGCGCGCAATGGTGATCAACTCGCACAGCCGAGTGTAGCCAGGCCCGGTTTCCACCAGCAGCACGCACTTCAACCCGCAGGCCATGACGAACTCGCTGCCGACGACTAGTTTCAGGTCAGTCGCTCGGGAGGCCTCGAGCGCCCGTACGATGCCGGCCAGCGAGCACTCGTCGGTGATCGCCAGCGCCTGGTAACCGCACCGCTGCGCGCGCGCGAACAGTTCTTCCGCGCTGGCCGCACCGCGCAGGAACGAGAAGTCCGACAGGCAGTGCAGTTCGGCATAGGTCGGCAGATGGTCTTCCCATGGACCGTCGTCGTTGGCGGCGCGCGCACCGAGGCGCTGCGCGACCTCCCATGCGCGGGGCGGACGACCGCCGGGCGTGTCGCGATCCACACCGTCGACTGCATCGTCCCAGCTCATGGCAGCGCACTCATGCGAACCACCCGTGCAGCATCCAACCACCCTGCTCGCCTGGTGGGGCGAACGCCCAGGCGCGCTGGCCCTGCGTTGTTTCCAGCACGTAATAGTCGCGACGCGCGTCCTCGCCATCCCACCAACCGCTTTCCAGGCGCTCCGGCCCGGACACGATGCGCAGGCGCGCACCGCGCAGCGGCAGCGGGCGCGGCAGCAGCCACAGGGGTCGCGGAGGACGCGGCGGTGCTGCGTCGATGCGCGCGCCGTCGCCCTCGATCCGCCGCCATGCGCGTTCGGGGCGCGGGTCGCCCGCTGGCGCGATGCGATAGACCGCATCGTCGCCGAGCCGTGCGCGCAGGCGCTCGCGCAGCTGCGGCCACGGCAGCTGCTGCTGCGCGCGCACCTCGAATAGATCGCGCGACGCCGGCACGAACGGCGGCAGCTCGCGCGCCAGCAGGCGCATGCCGACCACGGGTTTCGCCAGGGCCACACGCTCGAGCCGGCTGCGGGCCAGTTCGAACAGCATCGCCGGTTCGCGCTCGGGCGCCAGCAGGCCGACCTCCACGTCGGCATGGCCTTCCTCGTGCTCCAGCCGCAGCACGAAGCGCTGGATGCCGCCATCGCGCACCGACAGATAGGTGCACAGGTCGCCGACCAGCCGCCGCAGCGGGAACAGCAGCGCGGTGTGGCTTTCCACCTCGTAGCCCAGTTCCACCCGCGCGTCGAAATGGTCGGGCGGCGCATAGAACGCCAGCGGGTCGTCGGCCTCGCCGTAGAGCCGGTCCATGTGCTCCAGCAGCGGCAGGCCGAAGCGGCGGCGCACGGCATCGCGCGGCAGCGCGCGCAGCGTGCGCAGGTCGAGGATGCCCATGCGCTGCAGGCGTTCGCCGCTGTCGCCGGGCAGCTGCGCGCGGCGCACCGGTACGCGGTCGAGCGTGTCGGCCATCGCGCCGGGGTGCGGCAAGGCCAGCCCGTCGCGCAACCCGGCGAACACTTGCGCGGCGCGCGGCGTCGGCGCCAGCGCGATGCGATGGCAGAAGCCGAGCGCATCGAGTTCCTCGCGCAGCCGCGCCTCGATCCGCGGCCATGGCCCCAGCAGCCGGAAGCTCGCGCGTACTTCCAGCACGATGCAGCCGGGCCACTGCGCGCTGACCAGCGAGCTGTGCCGGTACGCCCACGCCGCGAGGAAACGCTGCCAGCGCGCATCGGCTTGGCGGTCGTGTTCGACCAGCGCCACCTCGGGCAGCAGCGCATGCGCCGCGGTCAGGCGCATGCCGGCACGCAGGCCGGCGTCCGCAGCGGCGGTATTGACGGCATGTAGCGTGCGCAGCTGCGCCGGCCCGCCGACCAGCGCCAGTGGCGCGTCGGGATCAGGCCGGCGCCGGAGGACGGCATCCAGCGCCAGTTGCGGCAGCAGTACGCAGGCCCAGAGCATGCGCGCGCCTCAACCCACACCCGCGGTGGACATACCCGTGGCTAGCGCGCCCATGGAGAATGCGCGCGCCGGCACCGCGGCGCCGCGGCACTTGCGCACGTGCCAGGCCATGCCGCCATGCCCGTCGCCGAGCGCCTCGAGCCGCAACGCGGCCGGCGACGGATTGGCCGCATGCCTGCGATCGCGCAGCGCGAAGCCCAGGCAGTCGCCGCTGTCGGCCGCCACCTGCAGGCGTCTCAGCGCCTGCGCGTCGGCCTGCGCCGGCCACCCCAGCACCGCCGCGCAGGCGCCGCTGCGCAGGCATTGTTCGAATGCCCACAGCGCATCGCGCGGCGATGCCTCGACCATCTCCAGCCGCGCCAGATCCACGCCCGCCGCCTGCCAGGCCGGCGCATACGGCAGGTACGGCGGTGCCACCACCGCCACCGTGCCGCCTGCCCGGGTCAGCCGTGCCAGCGCCGGCAGCAGCAGCGACAGTTCGCCCACGCCGTCGGCAGGCAGCAGCAGTTCGGTCAGCGCGCCGCGCGGCCAGCCGCATTGCGGCAGCAGCGCATCGAGCGCGTCGTGTCCGGTCGGCTCGGCGTCCACAGCGACTGCGGCCATGCGCCCGGCATGCCAGAGCGTGCGAGCAGCCAGCATGGAATCCAGCGTGGTCGCGACGACGCCCATCACTCCGCCCTGACCAGCCCGCAGTACAGGCCCTCGATCGCGAAATCGCTACCTGGCGGCACCTCGATCGGCGCATAGTCGGGATTGCGCGGCAGCAGGCGGATGCGGGTCTTCGTTTGCTCGAACCGCTTGATGGTGATCTCGCCGTCGATCCGCGCCACCACCACCTGGCCGCTGCGCGCTTCATTGGTGCGCTTCACCGCCACCAGGTCGCCGTCGAAGATGCCGTCGTCGCGCATCGAATCGCCCTTCACCTTCAACAGGTAATCGGGCGTGACCGAAAACAGCGCACGGTCCAGCAGCACATGGCGGTCGCTGCCGATGTCCGCGCCGATCGGCGCGCCGGCGGCCACCTGGCCCAGGACCGGAAGCTGCATGCGGTCGTCGTACCGTGGCATCCGTCCGCGATGCCGCGGTGCGTCGTGCTGAAACCCGGTCAGCCGGATGCCATGCGCCTGGTTCGGCCGCACGCTCAGGTAGCCGGCCTGCTCGAGCCGCTTCACGTGCTTGTGCGCGGCGCAGGCCTGGGCGAAGCCGAAGGCATCAGCGATCTGCTGCAGGGTCGGCGGCAGGCCCTCGGCCGCGGCATGGGCCTGGATGAAGTCGAAAACCGCGCGCTGGCGGTCGGTGAGGTCGTCGCTCATGGGTAAAAATCTATTTACCTTTCCAGGCAAAGGCAAGACATTTCCGGGCCGATTCCGCGCCCGACCCGTCTCACCGATCAAGACCGGTTATGGATCAGCCGCTTACCGGAAAGTTTGCCCTCCGAAGGCATCCTGTCCGAAGCCGAATTCGCTGCGTGGCCGCGCGCGGATCCAGGGCCCGGTCCTGCCGGCGGTGCACGAAGCGGCGGCCGGCTACGCTGGCTGAAACGGCTGCTCCGCCTACGGGCGGTTCCGTCGCGCCGCCGCCGGCTTTCGTCGCAGGGCCGGCCCGGCGCCATCCTGGCGGCCCTATGCTTCGCCGCATCCAGCCTCAGGGAACCGCCGTGATCCGCAGCTTCTGGTTCGTGCTCCGCCTGGTCGCCGCCTGGGCCGGCGTCGTCCTGCTCGCGGCACTGCTGTGGTCGGGCCTGCCCTGGATCGGCAACTGGGAACTGCCGGCCGTACTGTTCGGCTTCGTCACGATGGGGTTGGTGATCACCGGCGCGCTCTCGCACATCGGCCGGGTGCGGCTGATCGCCGACCGCATCGACCGCACCACGCTGGCCAACCGCCAGCGGCGCCAGGTCGAGATCCCATTCGAGGCCGGCGAAGCCTTCGACCTGGTGGATGCAGCGATCCGCGAACTGCCCGGCGTGGAACAGATCGAAAGCGCGCGCGACAGCCTGCAGGTGAAGGCCAAGGTGCGCCGTCCGCAGACCTACGGCGAATATCCGCTGGGCCGGTGGAATCCGCTGGTGTGGTTCGGCATTCCGCGCAACCAGGTGCTGGCCACGGTCGCGCCGGCCGGCGACAGCGGCAGCGTCACCGTCATCTGCGAACCCGAAAGCCCGGCCTGGAGCGATCTGTTCCGGGTCGACGACGGCACCAACTACGAGAACGCCGAGGCGATCACCCGCGCCATCACCCGCCGCATCGCCGAGCGCCGTCGCGGCGAACAGGCCGCCGCTGCGCAGACCGCGACGGAGAAGGAGCTCACGGTGGCCAAGTTGAGCCTGCTGCATGCGCAGGTCGAGCCGCACTTCCTCTACAACACCCTGGCCAGCGCGAAGCTGCTCACCCGCAGCGATCCCGAGCGCGCGGAATCCATGCTCGGCCATCTCATCCAGTATCTGCGCCATTCGCTGCCGCGCACAGATGACGCGCAGTCCACGCTGGGCGAGGAACTCGAACGCGCGCTTGCGTACCTGGAGATCCTGAAGATCCGCATGGGCCCGCGTCTCACCCTGCAGGTCGACGTGCCCGACGCGCTGCGCCACACGCCGCTGCCGCCGATGATGCTGCAGACGCTGGTGGAGAATGCGATCAAGCATGGCCTGGAACCGAAGACCGCCGGCGGCACGGTCTGGATCCGCGCGCGTCGCAGCGACGACATCGTTTCGATCACCGTAGCCGACGACGGTGACGGCTTCAGCGCCAAGACCGGCGGCACCGGCATCGGCCTGAAGAACGTGCGCGAACGTCTGCAACTGCTGTATGACGGCGCGGCGTCCCTGGCGGTGGTGGCCAACTTCCCAGCCGGAGTGGCGGCGACGATTTCGGTGCCCGCGGCCAGCGAAACGGTGCGGGAGGCGCGGCATGGCTAGCGCCGTCATCGCCGAAGACGAAGCCCTGCTGCGTGCGGCGCTGCGCGACGCGCTGGCGCAGGCCTGGCCGGAGCTGCAGATCGTGGCCGAGTGCGAGGACGGCGCCAGTGCGCTGGAAGCGATCGCCGAACACACGCCGGACGTGGCCTTCCTCGACATCCGCATGCCCGGCCTGACCGGACTGGAAGTGGCCGCCGCCGCGACCGAAGCCAGCCCGGACACCCGCATCGTATTCACCACCGCCTACGACCAGTACGCCATCGATGCATTCGAGCGCGGTGCGGTCGACTATCTGCTCAAGCCGATCGCCGCCGAGCGCCTGGCCGCCACCGTGCAACGCCTGCAGTCGCGCGCCGGAGCGCCGATGCACGATGCCGGCGCGCTGGCCGAGCTGCTGCGCAAGCTCGGGGCCGCGCTACCGCGCGATGCCGCGCGCGAACCGCTGACCTGGATCACCGCCAGCGCCGGTCGCGAGACCCGGCTCATCGGCATCGACGACGTCATCTACTTTCGCGCCGCGGACAAGTACACCACCGTGGTCACCGCCGAAGGCGAAGCGCTGCTGCGCACGCCGATCAAGGACCTGCTGGCAGCGCTCGACGGCGCGCACTTCCGGCAGATCCACCGTTCCACCATCGTCAACCTCAAGGCCATCGCCTCGATCGTGCGCGACGACGGCGGTCGCGGCATCGTGCGGCTCAGGGGGCGACCGGAAACGCTCGCGGTCAGCCAGCCGTTCATGGCTCTGTTCCGGCATATGTGATTTTTCGTTCCCCTGCGGAGGTCGCCGTGCGTATCCTCATCCTTGCCTTGCCACTTGTCGCCGCCCTGGCCGGCTGCGATACCGGCGGTACCACCATCGTCGTGCGCAGCAAATCCGATGGCGAATGGATCATCGACAGCCGGGTGCGGATCGACGGCGGCATCGCCCGGTTCGAATGCCTGCACAGCGCCACCCGGCGCTGCCACTACACACTGTTTCCGGCCGGCTGCACTTCCTCTTCCGGCAGCACGCGCTGCAGCGGCCAGGCGCTGGACCAGTTCAGCATGGCGGTCGATTCGACCCGCGTGCTGAGCGGCCTGTCCGACTTCAAGCTGTGCGTGAGCCATCGGCCCGGACAGATGCGGCCCGACTGCACGCTGCAGAAGGGTTGAGCGAAGCGATCGTCGCTGCGGGGCATCATTCAGCGCTTCGACCGGATCGACCGAAGCGATACCGCAAGCGACACGCGACGGTCACGGACGCGAGCGCAGCATGGGCGCAACCCTTGCACAGGAGCCGCGCCATGGCCACGAAGAAGTCCGCGAAAAAGCCCCCTCAGAGCAAGACCGCGGCGCGCAGGCGCGGCGGCGCAGCGGACGACGCGCGGGGTCGTGGCGACGAGCTGCAACAGTTCGCCGGCGGCACCCATCCGGTGCTGACCACCAACCTGGGCATCCCGGTCAGCGACAACCAGAACTCGCTGCGCGCAGGCGAGCGCGGACCGACCTTGCTGGAAGACTTCGTCCTGCGCGAGAAGATCACCCACTTCGACCACGAGCGCATCCCCGAGCGCATCGTGCACGCCCGCGGCAGCGCGGCGCACGGCTATTTCGAACTGACCAGGTCGCTGGCCAAGTACACGCGCGCGAAGCTGCTTACCGAGGTCGGGGTGCGCACGCCGGTCTTCACCCGCTTCTCCACCGTCGCCGGCGGGGCCGGTTCGGTCGACACCCCGCGCGACGTGCGCGGCTTCGCGGTGAAGTTCTACACCCAGGAAGGCAACTGGGACCTGGTCGGCAACAACATCCCGGTGTTCTTCATCCAGGACGCGATGAAGTTCCCGGACGTGGTGCACTCGGTGAAGATGGAACCCGATCGCGCCTTTCCCCAGGCTGCCAGCGCGCACGATACGTTCTGGGATTTCATCTCGCTCACGCCCGAATCGATGCACATGATCATGTGGGCGATGAGCGACCGCACCATCCCGCGCTACCTGCGCACCATCGAGGGCTTCGGCGTGCACAGCTTCCGCCTGCTCGACGAGCGCGGCAACAGCACGTTCTGCAAATTCCACTGGCGGCCGAAACTCGGCATCCAGTCCACCGTCTGGGACGAGTCGCTGAAACTGCAGGCCGCCGACAACGACTTCCATCGCCGCGACCTGTTCGAATCGATCCAGTCGGGCAATTTCCCGGAATGGGAGTTCGGCGTACAGCTGTTCAGCGAAGCCGACGCAGCCAAGTTCCCGTTCGACCATCTCGATCCGACCAAGCTGATCCCCGAGGAAATGGTGCCGCTGACCATCATCGGGCGCATGGTGCTGGACCGCTGGCCGGACAACTTCTTCGCCGAGACCGAACAGGTCGCGTTCTGCCCCGCGAACATCGTGCCAGGCATCGACTTCAGCAACGATCCACTGCTGCAGGGGCGGCTGTTCTCGTACCTGGACACGCAGCTCATCCGCCTGGGCGGGCCCAACTTCCACCAGATCCCGATCAACGCGCCCAAGTGCCCGTTCGCCAACCTGCAGCGCGACGGCCATATGCAGATGCTGGTGCCGAAGGGGCGGGTGAACTACGAGCCCAGCTCGCTGCAGGCCGACACCCCGCGCGCGACGCCCGACGGATTCCGCAGCCACGCCACCCCCGACGACGGCGTCAAGGGCCGCGTGCGCGCGGAAAGTTTTGCCGACCACTACAGCCAGGCGCGGCTGTTCTACCGTAGCCAGAGCGCGATCGAGCAGGCGCATATCGCCTCGGCGCTGGTGTTCGAGCTGTCGAAGGTGGAAACCGTCTACGTGCGCGAACGCATGGTCGGACATCTGCGCCATATCGACGAGGACCTGGCGCAACGCGTGGCGGACGGCCTGGCGCTGGATGCGCTGCCGCCGGCGCCGCCGGCCAAGGTCGCGCCGCAGGACATGAAGCTCTCGCCCGCGCTGCGCATCATCGACCGGATGAAGGACACGCTGGAAGGCCGCTGCGTCGGCATCCTGGTGGACGATGGCTCCGACGCCGCCACGCTCAAGGCGCTGCGCGCCGCGGTGGAAAAGGCGGGAGCCAAGGTCAAGATCATCGCACCCAAGGTCGGCGGCGCGGTGCTGAGCGACCGCAGGAAGCAGCCGGCCGACGGTCAGCTGGCCGGAACCCCGTCGATGTTGTTCGACGCAGTCGCGCTGGTGCTGTCCGACGAGGCCGGGCGCAAGCTTGCGAAGGAAGCCGCCGCTGTCGACTTCGTGCGCGATGCCTTCGGCCACCTCAAGGCGATCGCCGCCGACGCCGGCGCGCAGGCGGTGCTCAAGGCCGGCGGCGTCGTGAAGGACGCGGGCGTGATCGACGCGGGCGACCCGAAAGCCTTCGTCGCCGCAGCCAAGACCCGGCAATGGGCGCGCGAGAAGAAGGTGCGCACCCTGGCCTGAATCCGCGGCCTGCGTCGCTACATCCTGGACGCGGTCAGGCGGATGTCGGCATTGCGCCACGCGGCGGCGAACTGGCCGCGTGTCGCGTCCGCATCTGCCACCTTACCCTGCGCCTGCAGGCTCTGCGCCAGCCCGAACAGCGACCAGCCGTTGCCGGGATTGCGATGCAGCTCCTCGCGATAGACGCGTTCGGCTTCGCCCGCACGCCCCGCCTGCAGCAGCACCGCGCCCAGCGTCTGCCGGACCGGCGCATGCCAGCCCGGTGGTTCGTCGTAGGGAATCCCGTCCTCGATCTTGACCGCCTCGCCCAGCGCCGCAATCGCCGCGGCGTGGTCGCCGCGTGCCGCGGCGATCTCGGCGGTCACCGTACGTTCTGCGATGCGGGTGGCATGCGCCAGCGGGTAGCGATCCCAGACGGTGAGTTTTTCCATCACCGGATCGACGGAGAGCGGGCGCAGCGCATCGAGGTGCTGCTGCGCATCGTCCAGCCGCTGCTGCCGCACCGCCGCCATGCCTTGGGCGTAATGCCAGATCGCGGTGACGTAGGGCAGATCGGGCGCCGGATTGGGCGCCTTGGCGATCTCGTCCCAGCGCCCGAAGCGGACCCGCTCGAACCACGGCGTCAGCCAGTAGTGCTGCAGGCCGGCGAAGCCCTCCTGGCGCATCAGGTCCTGCAGGTCGGTGCGTTCGGCGGTGGTGCGGGCCGCCGCCTGCGCCAGCTTGCTGCTGCCTTCCATGCTCGCGGCGAACCACAGGAAATGGTGGTTGTGCGGCACGTAGCCGAGCGGGTACACGCCCTGGGTATTGCCGCGGCATAGCGCCAGGTAGGCATCGTCGGCTTCGATGGCGCGCTGGTTGGCGATCACCGCGTCGTGCCAGCGACCCACCCGCGAATAGATGTGCGCCGGCATGTGCACCAGGTGTCCGGAACCAGGAATCAGCTCGCGCAGGCGGTCGGCCGCAGCCGCGCCGCGTTCGGGATTGGCCGACGCCTCCACCGCGTGCACGTACAGGTGCAATGCGCCGGCGTGGTCGGGATTGCGCGACATCACCGATTCCAGGGTCGACACGATCTCCGCGGTATTACCCTTCGGCTGCTGCTTCTCGTCGTAATAGTTCCAGGGCTGCAGGTCCATCATCGCTTCGGCATGCAGCACGGCGGCGTCGAGGTCGTCGGGGCGCTGCCGCACCAATGCGCGCGTGGCCGCGGCATAGGCCTCGTCGAGCGGACGGCGATCGGTCGGCGGGTTCTGCGCATAGCGCGCGCCCAGCGCCTGGATGAAGGCGCGCTCGCGTTCGCTGGCCTGCGGCGCCAGCGCCTGTGCGCGCTGCAGGCGGCTCCAGGCATCGGCATTATCGCTCGGGTCCATGCCGGCATTCACGTGCGGGCCGACCACCAGGGCCGCGCCCCACCAGCACATCGCGCAGTCGGGATCGAGTTCGGTAGCCTTGAGGAAGGAACGTTCGGCCGCGTCGTGGTTGAAGCCGAAGGTCAGCATCAGCCCCTGGTCGAACCAGCGCTGCACTTCCGGGTGCTTGCTGGTGACCGGGAAGCGGTAGTCGCCAAGGCCTTCGAGCAGATGGGCCCCGATCATGGCCATTTCCGGCGGGGAGACGGCCGGTTCGGTGCTGGCCACGGGGCCAGCCCCGCGGCAGCCGGACAGCGCCAGCAGCGCGGCGGTGCAGGAAAGGAACAGCAGGCGATGGACGGGATGCATGGCGGCCTCCGGGGGAAGGAGCTTCGGGTTCAAGACCAGTGATGGCCGCCGCCGTGAGGGGAAGTGGCGGCGGATGCGACGACCGGCGATCCCCTGCCCGCGCATGGGCCGGGAACAGGTCCGGCCACCCATCACTGACGTTTGAACGCCGGCGAGACTGGGGAAAGGCCATTGTCCCGGGCGGGAGGGCGGCGCGCACCCCTCCGTGTGGACGTGGCTGACTTCCGTGAGGTCGTGCTCAGCCGGCCGCGACAGGCCCGGCGCGATCGCAACCCGCGAACAGGTCGCGGCGGCGGTCGTAGGCCCTGGTGCGGACCTGCATCAGACCGAGCACCGAATGGAACAGGTTGTCGTGACTGGCAGGCTGCGTGGCACGCCGGCGCAGGCATGCCAGGTCGATACCCCGGTCCCGCGCCATATCCGGCGAGAACCACATCACCATCGGCACCTGGGTCTGGGTCGCGGGCGCGATCGCATAGGGGATGCCGTGCAGGTACAGGCCGTTCTCTCCCAGCGATTCGCCATGGTCGGACAGGTAGATCAGTGCGGTGTCGCGCGCATGCATCGCCGCGAGCGACGCGATCGCACGGGCCAGGAAGTCGTCGGTATTGAGCGTCGCATTGTCGTACGCATTGACGATCTCCGATCGGCTGCACAGTGCGAGATCGGGCGATTCGCAGGCGGGCGTGAACACGCGCAGCGACTGCTTGTAGCGCTTGTAGTAGCTCGGCCCGTGGTTGCCCAGCTGGTGCAGCACCAGCACGGTGTCCCCGCTGGATCCAGCCGCCTGGGCGAGATCGCGCAGCATCGCCTGATCCTGGCACCCATCCAGGTCGCAGTCGACCGGGTCGTGTCCATGTTCGAACGACTCGTAGGGCAGGCCCGTGCATACGCCCTTGCATCCGGTCTGGTTATCGCGCCATAGCGTGGCGATGCCGGCATGCGCCAGCACGTGCAGCAGCGACTCGGAGCGTTCGACCAGGCGTTTGTCGTACTGCGCATGCCCGTAGGGCGAGAACATGCAGGGCACGGACACTTCCGTGCTGGTACCACAGGCGCTGACGTCGCTGAAGTTGATCGGGTCGATCTGCCGCAGTCGCGGCGTGGTCTGCCGCATGTAGCCGTTGAGCCCCCAATTGTGCGCCCGCACGGTCTCGCCGACTACGATCACCAGCAATCTCGGCTTCGTCGCTGGCGCCCGGCCCACGACCCGCGCGTCGGTGCCGACCGGGATGCGCCCTTGCCCGCCGTCCGGCAGGGCTTCCAGCGCCACGGTCGCCAGCGACACCACCCAGTTGCCAGGTGCGATCAGGTAACGAAGATCGTGGTGGTTGCGCATCAGCGACGACAGGTTCTGGAACGACAGCACGATCGCCAGCGCCGCCGTCAGTACCGAGCCCGAGAGGTAAAGCATGCGGACCGCGACGGCCTGCCGCAGCGGCCGGCGCCTCAGCCGTAGTCGCCACAGGAACAGCATCGGCGGACCGGCCAGCAGCGCCAGGTATCCGATCAGCGAAGGAGCGACCAGCTCGCGCGCCTCCTTGGCATCCGTGTGCAGCACGTTGCGCACCATCTCGGCGTCGACGTACACCGAATACCGGCTGGTGAAGTACACGCTGGCAGCGGTGATGGCGAACATCCCCGCCAGCAGCGGCTTGGCCGTCCAGCGGGTCGAAAGCAGGCACAGCAGCAGCATGCACAGCGCGGTCATCGCGACGAACAGGCTCGCTGCCAGCGCCATGCCACCGGGGCCGTGCAGCGCCGCCTGCACCGGAGCCGCGCTCCAGAAGGGCAGATTGCAGAACAAGGAGAAGTACACGCTGGCGCCGAATGCCACGCGCTCCTGGTCCATTTCCGGCCTGAACCCGAGGATGCCCGCAACCCGGTCGACCAGGTCGAATCGCGGCTTGATCGCGACGCTCATCCGGAAACAACCGCAGCAGGCAAGTCTGACGCGGGTCGTGCTGGAGCTTGCCGTGTCCACGGCAGCAACGACAGCGCAAAGGCGACCATCCAGCACAGCGTCGCCGTCCACACGTCATGCGACAGGAAATGCGCACCGCGCAGCTGCTGCGAGGCGCCGAAGACCAATCCCGCCGTCGCCCCGGCAAGCAGGCCGATCCAGCGCAGCCGGGGACGGGTCGCGCGGAAGAAGAAGTACAGGCTCAGCCATGCGTATCCGGCACTGGCATGCCCCGCAGGGAAACAGGCGCCGCGCGACAGCCCGACCGGCCGCAGGCCCAGCAGGCCGACATAGGGGCGCTCCCCGCCGTAACGCAGCAGGTCCCAGGGACAATCCATGTTCGACCAGGACTTGATCCAGGCGACCACGGCCGTTGCCAGCAGGGTGCTGACGGCCAGGTAGGCCAACGGCCCCCGCCAGTGCTGCAAGCCGGCGCGCGTGCGCGCGACCAGCCATGCCGCGACCACCACCAGCCACGCCGTCATGCTCAGATCGCGTCCGGCCGCGTGGATGATGGTGTCGGTGAGGAATGCGTGCCTGAACGCCCAACGATTTCCCTGCAGGGCATACAGCCGGTCCGCGATCCACAGATCGCCCTGCCCGGGCATCAGCAGCAGCGTCAGCACGGCGAATACCGAAAGCGGCAGCCAGAAATGCGCGAGCACGAAGCGTCGGCCCGCGAACGCGGACACCCACGCTTCGGATCGACCGGCACCGGGGATGGATACAGGGCCGCTCAAGCGGCGCGAAGCAGCAGGTGGCGTGGACAATCGGACAGAACCGCAGCGTCAAGGTGCGCACATGCTCGGTAGCCCGCTGTCGGAAGGCGGTCGGAGCGGTGTTGCCTTCCGGTTAAGCGCCGATTCGCGGCGCGGGCGATCGATGGCCCGATCTGACAAACTTCCGACAACAACGGCGGACAATGCCGCGATGGGAGAACCGCAGCGCATGCGCCTGCTCGTCGTCGAGGACAACCGCAACCTGGTGAGCAACCTGTTCGAGTACTTCGAGGCCAGGGGCTATACCCTCGATTCCGCGCCCGATGGCCCGACCGGGCTGCACCTGGCGATGAACCACGAATACGACGCGGTGGTCCTCGACTGGATGCTGCCCAGGCTCGACGGTCGCGAAGTCCTGCGGCGCCTGCGCGAGAGCGGCTCGGGAGTACCGGTGCTGATGCTCACGGCACGCGACGAACTGCCCGACAAGATCGCCGGGTTCCGGGCCGGCGCCGACGATTACCTGACCAAGCCCTTCGACCTGCCCGAGCTGGAGGTGCGTCTGGAAGCGCTGGTGGCACGCGCCGCCGGCCGCGGCCACAGCCGGGTCCTGCAGGTCGCCGACCTGAAGCTGGATCTGGCGACGCTGGGCGCCAGCCGCGGCGGACGCGAGCTGCACCTTTATCCGGCCTGCCGCAAGCTGCTGGAAGTGCTGATGCGGGCCAGCCCCGCGGCGGTGACCCGCGAGCGCCTGGAGCATGCGCTGTGGGGCGACAGCCCGCCGGACGGCAACATGCTCCGCTCCCACATCTACGAATTGCGCCGCAGCGTCGATGGCGCGCATGCGGTCAAGCTGATCCATACCCTACCGCGGGTCGGGTATCGCCTGGCGGCGACGCCGGAACCCGCAGACACCCATGAGCCCGCCAGTGATCCGGACAATGGCTAGGCCGGTCGCCAGAACCAGTCTGCGCCAGCGCATCCTGTTTGGCCTGTTCGGCTACGCGGTGCTGCTGACGGCCGCCGTGTTCATCCATGGCATGGTGGTCAACGAACAGGCCGAACGGCTGGTCTGGCAGAGCCTGCTCGAGAGCGAGCTCGATCATCTGCAGGAGCGCCGGCGCGAAGATCCTGGTTACCAGTGGGCGAACTCGCGCAGCATGGCGCTCTACGGCGACGGCGACACAGGCGCGCTCCCGCGCGAGCTGCGGCCGCTCGAACCGGGCCTGCACGACGACATTCCGGTGGAAGGCCGCGAGCGGGTGGTGCTGGTGCGCGATGTCGACGGCCGGCGTCTGTTCCTGGTGCTGGACATCACCGCGTTCGAGAAACGCGAGGAGGACCTGGCTCTGACCGTGGCCGGGTCGGCGGTGACGCTGATCGTGCTGCTGGGCCTGGCGATTGCCTGGGGATTGAACCGGCTGGTGCGGCCGCTCAGCACCCTGGCCCACGACATCGGCGCGCTGCAGCCGGACCGGACCGGACAGCGACTCGCGGTTCCGGATTCGGCGACGAGGGAGCTGGAAGTCATCGCCAACTCGCTCAACGGCTACCTGGAACGCAATGAGCGCTTCGTGGAACGCGAACGCGCTTTCATCGATACCGCGAGCCACGAACTGCGCACGCCGATCGCGGTGATCGCGGGCGCCAGCGAGCTGGTGCTGGAGCAGCCGTCGCTCAGCGCAACTGCGCGCAACCAGCTCGCGCGCATCCATCGCACCGCACGCGATGTGGAGCACCTGATCTCGCTCCTGCTGGCGCTGGCCAAGGATCCTGCGCGACTGGAAGGCAACAGCGAGCTGGTGGCGCTGGACCAGCTGGTGCCGGAGATCGTCGAGGACCATCGGTACCTGACCGCAGGCAAGGACCTTGCGATCGTGGTCGAGCCCCTGCCCCTCTGCGAGATCGTCGCGCCGCTGCCGATCGTGCAGGCCGCCATCGGCAATCTGCTGCGCAACGCGATCGAGAACAGCGATCGCGGCGAGATCCGCATCCGTCTGCAGGCCGATGCCACGCTGGTGATCCAGGATCCGGGCCACGGCATGAGTCCGGAGGAAATCAGCGCCATCTACGCGCAGATGGCGCGCGGCGGCGGACGCGGCGGTGGCGGCATCGGCCTGGACCTGATCTCGAGGCTATGCGAACACCTGGGATGGACGCTGACGCTGACCTCGCACCAGGGACAGGGCACGACCACCACGCTGCAATTCCGGCGCGGTGCCTGAACCCTTCGCCGCTCGCCTGCTGGGTGCCGGTCCGGGAGACGGCCCAACCAATCCATTCAACCTTGCCGATACCAATGCAGCACGGCCGGTGGCAACCGCGTTTCGAGATCGATGTCCAGCGCGGCGCGGGCATCCAGACTGTCGCGGACGACGCGTCCGCCAGGGGTCGTCGCGGTCAGGCCTTCGAGCTCGTCGCTGCACAGCCTGGCCGATGTCCATTCGTACAGCCGCTCGCTGCGTTCCAGCAACGCGGCGCGCAGCCAGTCGCGGGCGGGCGCATGCACGCGGTGCCCGCGCCGCGACAGCGCATCCACGGCCGCCTCCAGCGCGGCAGCGGCGCCGCGTAGCCACTCGGTCTGTCCGCCTGCTGCGACGCGCACCGCGAGCGGTGCCGGCGCGCGGTGCGCGGACAGCGGCCGGCGTAGTTCCAGCTCCAGGTCGCGTGCATCGCGCTCGGTTTCGGCTTCCACCAGCACCGCGCGCTCCAGGTCGAAGAATTCGAACCAGCGCGGATGCAGCGACGCGATGCGCGAGAGCGGATCGTATGAATAGCCGATCTTGCAGTGATCCTCCCAGACGCAGGGGAAGACGTAGGCGAAGCAGCGTCCGTCGAGCGACGGCATCTGCGTTTCGAACGCCTCCTTCACGGTCGACTCTCGCCGGGTCATGGACCTGCCTTCGTCAGCATCGACAACATAGTCTGGGCCAGGTGGGCACGGAATAACTAACGTGATCGCCGCTGGGCGCGCAGCCGGACGCGGACTCCGCCCTGACGCTTCATTCCCCTGTCCAACTCGGGGCCAAGCAAAGGGCCTGGACCGATTCCGCGTCAGCCGCATGGTCCATGGATGACCGCAACGCCGCCGTCGCTGCGTTGGACCGGATGACAGGGGACAGTCCGGGGCGACCCATGCGGATCGTGTCCTCTCTCGACCAGCTCGCCGCGCTGCCGCGCGACCGCACCGTCAACGGTTTCGGATCGCGTACGCCACTACGCCTGGAGATCCCGGCGGTGGCCCGCCATTCGCTGCTGCGCACCGAGCGCGCGCTCAACCGGCTGCAGTCCCGCTGCGGCTGCATGGCCGGCGCCATCGCAACCCTGATCGCACTCGGAGCCGGCGCAGCCGATCTGTTCCGCAGCGGCGCGCTGGCTTGGTCGTGGGACCTGCCGGTACGCGTCCTGCTGGTGCTCACGGCCGCCTTCCTGCTGGGCCTCGCGGCCAAGTTCGTCACCCTGGTGGCGACGCGCTGGCAGTTCGCGCGTGCGTGCCGCTTTCACGTCCGTGCACTGGCCCGCGATGCCAGCGACGGCCTTTCCGAGGAGTAACGCATGTCCACGTGCACGCACTGGGTCGACAAGGGCGTCATCGAATGCAAGCAATGGGCCGACCGCTGGACGCGGCGCTGCCAGGACTGGGGCAGCCGCACGCGCCGGGTCTGCGACGAGTGGAAGGACGAGGGCTACCAGGCCTGCGACCGCTACGAGGACCACGGCTACGAGAGCTGCAGTTCCTGGAGCAAGACCTGCAGCGACTGGCTGCCGTGGCCCTTGTCCTACATCTGCGACGCATTCGAATGGGTGTGCAAGGCCTGGGTCTGGGTCTCGCACTGGGTGTGCGTGGCCTTCGTCTGGATCGCACACTGGGTGTGCAAGGGCTGGAGCTACCTGGTCGAGTGGTTCTGCGTGGCCTGGTTCTGGGTGATGGAGGCGTTCTGCACCGTCTGGTCATGGGTGGCGAAGCTGGTCTGCATCGCCTGGGACAACATCCGCTGCGCGCTGGTGGCGCTGGGCGAGGTCGTGGCCAGCATGGCCGGGCGTCGGCCCCGCCGCCGGCGCCGGATCCGGCACGTGTTCGTGCTGATGCTTGAGAACCGCTCGTTCGACCACATGCTCGGCGTTTCCGACATCGCCGGCACCGATGCGGTCACCGGCCTGTCCACGCGTATCGACAATCTCCTGGGCAATCCGCAGTCCAATCCGGACCCGGCCGGCGGCGACATCGCGGCGGGACCGCGCGCGGACTTCGCGCTCAGCAGCGAGGTCGGCGATCCCGGGCACGAGTTCGACGACGTGCTCGCGCAGCTGACCGGCGCCACCTGGCCCAGCGGCGGCATGCCGGGCTACCCGCCGATCGACAATGCCGGTTTCGTCGCCAATTTCCGCGGGCGCGGCTCGAGCGATCCGTCCGCGACGATGCGCTGTTTCGAACCCGACCAGCTGCCGATCCTCAACACCCTGGCACGCGAGTTCGCCGTCTGCGACCGCTGGTTCAGTTCGATGCCGGGGCCGACCTGGCCCAACCGCCTGTTCGTGCACGCTGCCTCCTCGGCCGGCCTGGACAACAGCCCCGGCACCTGGGACACGGTCACCACCACGCTCATCGACGGCTACCGCTTCGACAACGGCACGATCTACGACCGCCTGGAACAGAAGTGCCTGGACTGGCTGGTGTTCGAGGGCGACGAGACCCCACAGGTGTTCTCGCTGAGCAACATGAATCTCAACGCGCTGCAGGGACGCTTCCGCGACATGGAAGACTTTCGCGACTCGGTCAACGATCCGCAGTTTCCCGCGTCCTACAGCTTCATCGAGCCGCATTACGGCAACATCATGCCGTGGACGCCGGAGGACTACACCTGCGGCACCTCACAGCATCCGCTCGATGACGTCACCCGCGGCGAGCGTCTGATCAAGGACGTGTACGAGGCAGTGCGCAATTCGCCGCACTGGGAATCGAGCCTGATCATCGTCACCTACGACGAGAACGGCGGGTTCTTCGACCACGTCGTGCCGCCGCCCACGGTGCATCCGGGCGACAGCGTCACTGACAACGAGAACGTGCATAAGCACTTCGACTTCACCCAGACCGGCACCCGGGTGCCGGCGGTGGTGATCTCGCCGTGGATCGCGCGCGGCACCATCGACCACCTCGAACACGAGCACTCCTCGGTGCTCAAGACCCTGTCCGAACTGTTCTCGCTGGGCACGCTGACCGAGCGCGATCGCAGCGCCAACAGCCTGACCCATCTGCTCTCGCTTGAGGTTCCCCGCACCGACGCGCCGACCCAGCTGCCGGACGTGGCCGAATCGGGCTGGCGCTGCACCGGCGATGCGCCCGTCGACGAACCCGGCAGCGCCAGCAGCGGGCTGCGCAGCCGCGAGCAGTGGGAAGCCGAACGGCGCGCGCACCAGACCGTGGTCAGGCAGCTGGAGGCGCGCGAACCCGAACCGTCGATCCGCGGCTTCGCCCGGGTCGCGCTGCGGCGCTACCTGAGCCTGGCGCCCATCGGTAAGCGCGACGAGATCCTGGAACGGTTCATGCGCATCCGCAACAGCTACCAGGCGCGGGTGTTCATCCGCGAAGCGCGCGACGCCATCCGCCTGCACAAACAGGAGATGCCGCGGCGCGACGCCTGGCGGATCCGCTGACGCCCGGCGGACCCGCTGCCAGCGGCTGCGCCCACATCGGCGCCTTACCGCCGGCAGGGCGGACCGGCGGAATCCTTCGCGGCCTGGGACCGCTCGAAGCGTCCGTCCAGGGGCGGCTTTCACCCGGCCAAGCGGCGCTTGTGGTACTAGGCTGCTCACGCATGGAAGGCACCTACGACCACTGGCTGGT
The DNA here is from genome assembly GCF_022662495.1 of Lysobacter sp. M2-1. Lineage (GTDB taxonomy): Bacteria > Pseudomonadota > Gammaproteobacteria > Xanthomonadales > Xanthomonadaceae > JAKPBU01. The sequence continues at coordinate 27,225 of NZ_JAKPBU010000003.1, read as the reverse complement.
AATCCTGTCGATCGCCGTGGCGGTCGTGGCCTCGTACGTCGCGCTGGATCTTGCTTCCAGGGTGACGGCCAGCGCCGGTCGAACCGCGCGCTACTGGCTGCTGGGCGGCGCGGTGTCGATGGGCATGGGCATCTGGTCGATGCATTTCATCGGCATGCTGGCGTTCCGGCTGCCCATCCCGATGTCCTACAACGGACCGATCACGGCTCTGTCGCTGCTCATCGCGATGGTCGTGTCCGGTTTCGCCCTGTACACCGTCAGCAGGGAAAGCCTGCGGCTGCGGCGGCTGGCGCTCGGCGGTGTGCTGATGGGGATCGGTATCGCCTCGATGCATTACACCGGCATGGCGGCGATGGAGATGAGACCGCCGGCGACCTACGATCCGCCGCTGTTCGTGCTGTCGATCGCCATCGCCATGGCGGCGTCGTGGGCGGCGCTGTGGATCGCATTCCAGCTTCGCCGGGAGTCCTTGCTGTCGGGCTTCTGGCGCAAGGGTGGCAGCGCGCTGCTGATGGGAGCCGCGATCTGCGGCATGCATTACACCGGCATGGCCGCGGCGATCTTCTCGCCGTTGTGCTCGCCGACAGTGGGCGCTCCGATCATTCCCAACTTCTGGATGGCGGTCACGATCGGCGGCTTCACCTTCCTGCTGCTCGCCACCACCCTGCTGGTTTCGATCGCCGATGCGCGACGTGCGCGCGAGGACAGCCTTCACCAGGACCGGATGCAAGCGCTGCGGACGCTGCACGACCAGCTCGAACAGCGCGTCAGCGAGCGCACCGCCGAGCTGGCCCAGACCAACGACGCACTGCAGGTGGAGATCGCGCAACACGAACTGACCGAGCAGGAACTGCGTGAGAGCAAGGACGAAGCGCGCGCCATCATCGATACGGCGTACGACCCCTACATCGCCATCGATGCCGGAAGCGTGATCCTCGATTGGAACAAGCAGGCAGAGGCGCTCCTGGGCTGGTCACGCCAGGAGGTGCTGGGCCACAACATGGCCGAAATCCTCATCCCCGAACAATACCGGCAAGCCCATTACCGCGGTATCGAACGCTTCCTGGCGACCGGCAAGGGGCCGGTGCTGAACAAGCGCATCGAGATCACGGCACTGCATCGCGACGGACACGAGCTTCCGGTCGAACTGACGATCTGGCCGACCAAGCTAGGGGCGACCTACAAGTTCAGCGCCTTCCTGCACGACATCAAGCGCCAGCGCGAGATCCGGCGGCTCGTCGCGCAGACCGCGGCAGCCGCGACGTTGATCGAATCGGCCACGCTCGCCGACGCGGCGCCGAAAGTGCTCGAGGCGGTGGCCGCAGCGATGGGCTGGACGACCGGGGCCTTGTGGACGGTCGACGGCGGCACCATGCGCTGCGTCGAGGTCTGGCAGCACCCGGATACGGGCGCGTCATCCGGGGCCCTCCTGGACATGACGCTGGCCGGGTCGCTGGCTCCGGGAGAAGAACTTCCAGGCCGCATCTGGAGCAGTGGCAAGCCCCTTTGGGTCACCAATATCGCGCTGGAAGCCGATTCACCGCGCGCCCGCGCTGCCGCCGAAAGCGGGTTGCTCGGAGCCATCGGCTTTCCGATCCTCAGCGCCACGCAGGTGTTCGGCGTGGCTGAATTCCATGCCCCGGCGATCCAGGAACCGGATCCGGAACTGCTCGGCATTATGGACACGCTGGGAAGTCTGCTCGGCCAGTTCATGGCGCGGAAACAGGCGGAAGCCGCGCTGGCGGAAAACCAGCAGCATCTCGCCGAGGCGCAGCGAATCGCCCACGTCGGCAGCTGGGAGTGGAACCTCGCCGGCAACCAGCTCGCATTGAGCGATGAGCTGTACCGGATCCACAGGAGCGATCCGCAGGACTTCGAGCACACGCTCAAGGGTTATCTGCGCTGCGTCCATCCCGGCGACCAGCGGCTGCTCCTGCGGACGGTGGATCTGGCCTTCCGCCGGCAAGAGGCCTTCGATTTCGAGTATCGCGTCGTTTGCCCGGACGGCGAGGTTCGGGTCATCCAGACGCGGGGCCGGGTCCTGGTCGATGGTCACGGCCGGGTCACGGGGATGGTGGGCACCGGGCAGGACATCACCGAGCGCAAGGAAGCCGAGCAGCGCCTCCAGCAACTGGCGCACTACGACGTGCTCACCGGTTTGCCCAACCGGCGCCTGTTCCACGAATCGCTGGAAAGCGCGATGGCGATGGCCGACAGCCACGCCTGGCAGGTGTTTCTGCTGTTCCTGGACCTGGACAACTTCAAGGACATCAACGACACCCTCGGACATGCGGTGGGAGACGAACTGCTGCGCCAGGTCGGGCAACGCCTGCAGGGCTGCCTGCGCCTGCGCGACACCGTCGCCCGGCTCGGTGGCGACGAGTTCGGCATGGTCCTGCTGACTTCGAGCGATCCGCAGCTCGCCGCCAGGGTCGCCAACAAGATCCAGGACACGCTGGCGGTGCCGTTCGAGGTAGAGGATCACGCGGTGAGGACCACTGCCAGTATCGGCATCACCGTGTATCCGAGCGATGCAGGCGACATGCACAGCCTGGTGCGCTATGCCGACCTGGCGATGTACGAGGCCAAGCTGGCCGGCCGCAATTGCTACCGGTTCTACACCGAGGCGATGAACCTGCGGGTGCGCAAGAAGCTCGACCTGGAGCTGGCGTTGCGCGGCGCGCTGGAGCGCGAGGAATTCGAGCTGCACTACCAGCCCAAGGTCTCCCTGCGCAGTGGACGCTGGACCGGAGTGGAGGCCCTGTTGCGCTGGCATCGGCCTGGCCATGGGCTGGTGGCGCCCGCCCAGTTCATTCCGGCGCTCGAGGAGACCGGTCTGATCGTACCGGTCGGCGCCTGGGTGATCGCCGCGGCCTGTCGTCAGTTGCGCGACTGGCGGCGCGAGGGTTTCGAGCCGCTGCCGATCGCAGTCAACGTATCGGCCCAGCAGATCACCCGCAAGAGCCTGTTGCCGGCGCCGGCCGATCCGCGTCGACGCGTGCACATCGACGCCGATCCGCTCGGTCTCTCCTCGACCACCGCCGCCTGCCTGCTGGAGTACGAGGTGGCCGCGGGACACCTGGAACTGGAACTGACGGAAAGTGCCGTCATGAGTGATGCCGAATACAGCGTGGAAATGCTCAAACGCCTGAAAACCCTGGGCGTGCGAATCTCAGTGGACGATTTCGGAACCGGCTATTCCAGCCTGGCCTACCTGCGCCGGTTTCCGGTGGATACGGTCAAGATCGACGGCGCCTTCATCCGCGACCTCACGACCAACTCCGAGGACGCGTCGATCACCCTGGCCATCATCGACATGGCGCATCGGCTCAATCTGGACGTGGTCGCCGAATGCGTGGAAACCCTGGAACAACTCGAATTCCTGCGTGCGCACGGCTGCGACCAGGTACAGGGGCACTACATCGCCCGCGCCATGCCGGCATCCGAACTCGAGCAACTATGGCTCGATACCGGCGGGTTCGTGCAGGACGTGCTGCAGGACCTGGAGCCGGAGGTCCGGACTAGCGGTTCGCTGTAAGCGTCGCGCAAGCCGCGACCCGGCAGACCGCCGGTTGCAACCAGCCTCGTCCTGGACCTTCGGCGGTCAGGCCGCCCATCGCGTGATCGACGCGAGCGCTTCGGTCAACGGTGCGGGCTTCCCGAAATAGTAGCCCTGCGCCTGGTCGCAACCGTGGGCGCGCAACCAGTCCCGCTGCGCTTCGCATTCCACGCCCTCGGCGATGACCTGCAAACCCAGGCCGTGGCCGAGCGCGATCAGCGCGTTGCAGATCGCCGCGTTGCGCCGGTCGCGGTGCACGTCGGTGACGAAGGCGCGATCGATCTTGAGGAAATCCAGCGGCAGATTCTTGAGGTAGGCCATGCTCGAGAAGCCGGTTCCGAAATCGTCGATGGATATGCATACGCCTCCATCGCGCAGCTCCTGCATCGTCTCGCGTGCGGCTTCGGGCCAGCGCAATACCGCACTTTCTGTCAATTCCACCTGCAACGCGCCGCGCGGCAGTCCATGGGCCTTGCACAGGGCGCGTAGCGACTGCGGCAGGGATTCGGACAGGAACTGCACCGCCGACACGTTGACCGCGATGGCGACGTCGCCATAACCGTGCGCCGCCAGGCGGGTATGACTGCTCGCGGCCTCTTCCAGCACCCAGTCGCCGAGCGGCACGATCAATCCGGACTCCTCGCACAGCGGAATGAACTGCGGCGGAGGCACCAGCGTGCCGTCGGGCTGCCGCCAGCGCAGCAAGGCCTCGAGCGAGAGCACGCGGCCGTCGGCCAGCTTGCGGATCGGCTGGAAGAACAATTCGAACTCCCGGCGTTCCAGCGCCTGCCGCAGGCGTCCGGCCATGGCCAGGCGCTCGCTCGCCTTGGACGCCATCGCTGCGTCGAACTGCATGATCGCCACGCCCTCGCGCCGCGCCTGCAGGGCTGCCAGCGCCGCATTGCCGATCACCTGCTCGGCGCTCTCGCCGGCGCGTGGTCCGTCGGCAAGACCGACGCAGGCTTCCAGCGGATGGCTGCCGCTCTCGGTCTGCACCGGCGTTGCGGTCGCGCGCATCAGGCTGGCGAGCATTTCGTCGCGGCGCCGCGGGTCGACCGCCACGATCACGAACGATTCCCCCGGCAGATAAGCGGAATAGCCGTAGGCCTGCCCTACTTCGTCGAACCGTTCGGCCGCCGCGCGCAGGAGCGCTTCGCCAGTCCGGCGACCGAGCGTGGGTGCGACGAGTTCCAGGTCGCGCAGCTGCACATAGGCGATCGAATATCCGGCGTTGGCATCGGGCAGCGCATCGATGTGCTGGACCAGCGCCTCCACGTTGAGCATGCCCGTGGTGGTGTCGTGGGTCGCGCGCCAGGCCAGCTCGCGTTCGTAGGAGACGCGCTCGCTCACGTCCTCGGCCAGGACCAGCCGCGCCGGCCGGCCGGCAAACGTAATGCTGCTGCTGTGCACGCGCACTTCGAGGTGGCGACCCTCGCGGGTCTGATGGATCCAGATCCGATCGCTGTTGCCGAGGTCCGGAAGATCCCGCAGCGATGTACGCACCGCATCGGATTCGTCGCGGGGACGGATATCAAGGATGCTCATCGCGAGGAACTCTTCGCGCGAATAGCCGTAGTTGCGGATCGCCGCTTCGTTGACGGCCAGGAAACGCAGCGTCTGGGTATCGAAGACCCAGAACGGCAGCGGATTGCGTTCGAACAGTTCGCGGAACTGCGATTCGGCCTGTTCGATCCGGTCCGTGGCTTCGCGGCGGTCGGTGATGTCGACGATGGTGCCGGTCATCCGTTCGACGCCGCGCGCATCGGCGACCAGCGCGCCTCGATCCTTGATCCAGCGGATGCGGCCATCCGGAAGAACGACGCGAAATTCGGACTGGAACGGGACCCGTTGTTCGCTGGCCTCGACGAACTCCGCCCGGACCCGGTCGCGATCCTCCTCATGCATGCGTGCGAAGAATGGCTCAATCGAAAGCGGCCCGTCGCTGGGCTCGAAGCCGAACAGTTCCGCGGCCTGCGCCGACACACGGACGTTGCCCTCATCGGGTTCCAGTCGCCAAACGCCGGTGCGCGACGCATCCTGCGCCTGCCGCAGCCAGTCCGCGCTGGCGTGCAACTCGTCGAGCATCGCCTCGCGCGCATCCTCGGCCGCGGCCAGGCGGCGCACAAGAAACAGCAGCCCCAGCCAGTACAGCAGCGTGAACGCGGCCGCCCAGGCCAGATGTTCCAGCCACTGCGCGCGCGCTTCGCGCAGGCCGATGCCAGCCGCGACCACCACCGGATAGCCGCTGACCGCGCTGAAGGTGGCCATGCGCGCGACGCGATCCAGCTCGCTGAGCAGTTCGAAGGTCATGGTGCTGCCGACGCGCACCGCGGGCAAGGGCACGCGACGGCCAACGTGGGCCTGGGTCGTGCCACTACGCGCCAGCACCGTGCCGCGGGCATCCTGCACCGAAATGCTGCCGTCGCGCCCGATGCCCAGGCCGGTGATCATCCGCTGGATTTCGGATGTGCGCAGGCGCGCCACCAGCCACTCCCCGGTGCGCGTGCGCAGCGCGATGGGCAGCAACCAGTCATTGTCGCGTCCGCGCCGCAACGGACCCAGCAGCAAGGGGCGCGCTCCGCGCGGCGCAGTCGCCGCCCATTCCGGCAGCAACGGGTCCGGGGGGCCATCTGTCAGCGCGCGGCCCTGCGCGTCGTACAGCACCATGCTGTCCAGCTCCGGCTGCCGCAACAGCACGCCGCTGATCGTTCCGGCAAGCAAGTCCGGCGCCTGCGCGGGCGCGGCGCGGAAGAATTCCTCGGCATCGGCCACGACCCCCGCCATCGCGCGCTCGAGATTGCGCAGTTCGTACATGAGCAGGCGATCCGCGCTGGTCGCGGTCGCCAGGCTCTGGCGCCGCGCGCCGTCCATGCGCGATTCAAGGTCTTCGATCAGCAGCAATGACAGGCCGATCATCATCGTCAGACCCAGCAGCAGGCCCAACGTCCGCACCACCCGTACCGACCCCAACGACGGCGTGCCGGATTCTGACTGCATCGACCCCCCGTTCGCATGCATGCGCCTGGATTCGACCATAGCCGCAGCGTCCGATGCTCGCCGTGATAACGATGCGATTTTGTGATCGCCGGCACCGTCATCCGCCGGTTTCCGCGGGGCGGACGGCGGGGGTCAGCATGCCCGGGGCTCCGATGGGACGTTCAGCCCACACCGCTAAAGGCGATCGCCGGATCCCGCGGGGACTGCTCGCGCCGGCGGACCATGCCGCCCGGCCGACCCGGACGGTTTCCCATATCTGCCCTGAACGGGCCTGACCATGCGCGTTCGATTACGCGAACGGATCCTCCAGCACGATGTTGGCATCCCGATCCGGGCCGGTGCTGACGATGGCGAGCGGGCAGCCGGAGAGTTCTTCCAGTGCGCGCAGGTAGGCGCGGGCCGCAGGCGGCAATGCATCCCACTGGGTGATGCCGTGGGTGTTTTCCGTCCAGCCGGGGAACTCCAGGTAGACCGGCTCGCATTCTTCCCAGCCCTGCGCGTCCAGCGGTGCGTATTCGGTTTCCTTGCCGCGATAGCGATAGGCGATGCACATCTTCAGCTTGTCCATGCCATCGAGGATGTCGAGCTTGGTGATGCACAGGCCGCTGATGCCATTGATGGCCACGGCGCGCTTCAACGCGACCAGGTCGATCCATCCGCAGCGGCGCGGGCGGCCGGTGGTGGCGCCGTATTCCTGGCCGCGGTCGCGGATGCCCTGCCCGACTTCGTCGTCGAGTTCGGTCGGGAACGGGCCGCCGCCGACGCGGGTCGCATAGGCCTTGGCGATGCCCAGCACGTAATCGATCGCGTCCGCGCCCACGCCGGTGCCGGCCAGCGCACCGCCGACGGTGGTGTTGCTGCTGGTGACATAGGGATAGGTACCGTGGTCGATGTCCAGCAGCGAGCCCTGCGCGCCTTCGAACAGCACTTTTTTTCCCTGCTTGCGCAGCTCGTGGAGGATGCCGGCCACGTCGGACTTCATCGGCTCGACGTATTCGCCGAAGGCCAGCGCCTCGTCCAGCGTCTGCTGGTAGTCGACTGCGTCGGTGTCGAGATACTTGGTCAACACGAAGTTGTGGTAATCCAGCGCGGTGCGCAGCAGCTCGGCGAGCTGGTCGGGGTAATGCAGGTCGGCCACACGGATGCCGCGACGCGCCACCTTGTCTTCGTAGGCCGGGCCGATGCCGCGCCCGGTGGTGCCGATCGCCTTGCCGCCGGCGGCCCTTTCCCGCGCCTGATCCAGGGCGATGTGGTACGGCATGATGATCGGCGTGGCGGGACTGATCTTGAGCCGGCTGCGCACCTCGACACCGTTGGCTTCGAGTTCCTCGATCTCCTTGCGCAGCGCACCCGGGTGCAGCACCACGCCGTTGCCGATCAGGCACAGCGCGTCGGCGCGCAGGATGCCTGACGGGATCAGGTGCAGCACGGTCTTCCTGCCGCCGATCACCAGGGTGTGGCCGGCGTTGTGGCCGCCCTGGAAGCGCACCACCGCGCCGATTTCCTCGGTGAGCAGGTCGACGATCTTGCCCTTGCCCTCGTCGCCCCACTGGGCGCCCAACACCACGACCGACTGACCCATTACGCACTCCTGGAGACGGAAAAAGCCGGAGGGGCATCGGGCCCCGTCCGGCTTTTGTGCATTATCCGGGTTTCATGGCGCCAGGGCCACCCCGCGCGACCGCCTCGCGCTAGCCGCTCCGCACCAGGAACAGCGCCACCAGGCCGGCGATCAGGATCGCGCCGCCCACCGTGCGCAACTGCTGGTCGCCCATGACCAGCAGCTGCTCGACCGCGCGCTTCCACGCGCCGGGCATCGCGAACAGGAACAGGCCCTCGATGACCGCGACCAGGCACAGGGCCGACCAGAGATCGCTCATGCGGCGCTAGCGGTCGTTGCGCAGGTATTGCAGGAACGGATCGTCGCGCTCGAGCACGATCACCCCATTGCCGTCGGCGAACGACCGGCGGTAGGCCTGCAGGCTGCGCTGGAAGGCGAAGAAGGCGGGGTCGGCATTGGCGGCGTTGCCGTAGATCCGGGCCGCTGCGGCATCGCCCTCGCCGCGCAGCTTCTGCGCATCGCGCTCGGCGTCGGCCAGGATCACGGTCTTGTCGCGGTCGGCCCGGGCGCGGATGGTCTGAGCGGCTTCCTCGCCTTCGGCGCGCAGGCGACTGGCGACCTGCTGGCGCTGTGCGCGCATGCGGCTGTAGACGTCGCTGATGACCTTGCTGTCGGTCGGCAGATCGATCTGCTTGATTCGCAGGTCGACGATGCGCACGCCCATGGTCGCGGCGCCCCGGTTGATGCCTTCCAACTGCGGCCCGATCACCTCGGAGCGGTTGCCCGAGACCACCTGCGACAGGGTGCGCGCGTTGATCTCGTTGCGCAGCGAGTCCTTGATGATCGGCGCCAGACGCTGTGCAGCCACTTCCTCGTCGCCGCCGGTGGCCCGGTAGAACGCGCGTGCGTTCTCGATCCGGCCCACGGCGAAGAAGTCGACGCTCACGTCCTTGCGCTCGGAGGTGAGATAGCGCTCCGGCGCAGCGTCGAGCACCTGCAGGCGGCGATCGAAGATGCGCACCGACTCGATCAGCGGCGCCTTGAAATGCAGGCCCGGGCCGATGTCGCTGCGCACCACCCGACCCAGGTTGAGCACCATCGCGGTCTGGCCCTCGTTGACGATATAGAACGAGCCCATCAGCAACAGCAACGCGGCGACCGCGAGCGAAATCAGCAGGGAAGGTCTCATCGCACGTTCTCCTCGTCACGACCGGGGCGATCCGGCCGCGGCAGGTCGCTGGTGGCGTTGACGGCAGGCGAGAGCAGCTCCGGCGTCAACGCGGCCGGCGGCGCCGGCGGATTGCCTGCGGTCGAGCCGGACATCGGCACGTAGATGAGCTGGCGCCCATCGCCGCCGATGATCTTGCGATTGCGCGCAAGCACCTCCTCGACCGTCTCCAGCCACAGGCGCTTGCGGGTGACGTCGGGGGCGTTGCGCGCCTGTTCTACCAGCAAGCTGAAGCGCTGAGCATCGCCGGTGGCACGGGCGATCGCGGCGGTCTTGTAGCCGTCCGCGACGGTCCGGGTCCGGGCCGCCTCGCCGCGCGCCTCGGGCACGATCTTGGCGGCGTAGGCCTGGGCTTCGCTGGTGAGGCGGTCCTTGTCCTGCTGGGCGCTGTTGACGTCGTCGAAGGCGGGCTTCACTTCTTCGGGCGGTCGCGCATTGGGCAGGTTCAATTCGGTCACCACCAGGCCGGTGCGGTAGGCATCCAGCGACTGCTGCAGCTGGGTCCGCGCCAGCGCCGCCAGCGCGCCGCGCGCGCCGAGCACGGTGTCCAGGGTGGAGCGACCGACCTGCTCGCGCACCACGCTCAGCGCGGCCTGCTCCAGCACCTTGTCGCCATCGCGGCTGCCGAACAGGTAGCGCTGCGCATCGCTGACCCGGTACTGCACGTTGATCTCCACGCTGACGATGTTCTCGTCGCGGGTGAGCACCGGCACGGTCTCGCTGAAGGTCTTGATCTGGGTCGCGGCCACCTTGGTGACCGTCTCGATCGGCCAGGGCAACTTGAAATTGGGGCCGGGCTGCATGATCCGCGCGAACTGGCCGAAGCGCAGCACCACGCCGCGCTGCTGCTCGGTGACCAGCACGAAGCAGTTGAGCGCCAGCCACAACGCGAAGCCGATGGCGAGCCAGCGGCCGATGCCGCCGCCGCCGAAGACGCCGCGCAGCCGGTCGAGGATCTCGTCGAGCCCGCCGCCGCCACGATTGCCGCCGCCCGATGGTCGCCATGCCGGGCGCTTGCCGTCGCGTTTGCGCTGTTCGCCGCCGTTTTCCGAACCGGTACCGTCGCTGCCCTTACCGGGCGTGTTCCAGGCCATGCATGCTCCAGGGTGGCTGCGGCGCCCGCGGGCGCGGCTGATCGATTCTACAGGGATGGTTCCGCAGCCCCGGCGGCCAGCAATGGCCGAAGCGGTGCGCCATCGGCCTGCGAGGCCAGACGCGCCGCATCGGCCAGGGCCAGGTCGATACGCAGGTTCCAGCCACCGGCGCCTTCCGGACCTTCGTGATGGGATTCGTCGCGCACCGCTGCAAGCGCGTGCAGGCGCGCGCGCAGGCGCCCGGCTTCGGGCGGAAGATGGACGTCGCCCTGCACCCGGCGGGCGCCGATCATGCCGCCCACGGCCTCACGCAGCAGATCCAGCCCCAGCGACTCGCGCGCCGAGACCCAGACGCGCTGGCGGCCATCGTTGGGGATGTCGCGCCGCGGCCGGATGCCGGTTTTCATCTGGGGCAATTGGCCTGGCCCGGCGCTCGCCAGACCGCCAGGATCATCGAGGCCGGGTAGTTCGGTTCGCCCGTTCCCAGGCCCCGACGGGGCGGTGGGCTCGACCTGGCCGACGTCCCCGCTGCCGGCGTGGGGGGCCGCGGCGATCTTGTCGATCTTGTTGTAAACCAGCAATTGCGGGATGTCCCCGGCGCCGATCTCGTGCAGCACCGCGTCGACCTGGGCGATGCGCTCCTCGCGCAGCGGATCGGCAGCGTCGATCACGTGCAGCAGCAGGTCGGCGTCGCGCGCTTCGCTCAGGGTCGAACGGAAGGCGGCGACCAGTTCGTGCGGCAGATCGCGCACGAAGCCAACCGTGTCGGCGAGCACCACCGCCCCGCTCGCCACCTCGAGCCGGCGCACGGTGGGGTCCAGCGTGGCGAACAGGCGGTCGTCGGCGTAGGCCTCGGCCCCGGTGAGCGCGTTGAACAGGGTCGACTTGCCCGCATTGGTATAGCCCACCAGCGCGACGCGCGGCAGTTCGCTGCGAACGCGGGCGCGGCGCATCTGGGTGCGCTGGACCTCGACCTTGTCGAGGCGCTTCTGCAATTGCTCGACCCGCTTCTGCAGCAGGCGGCGGTCCGTCTCCAGCTGGGTTTCGCCAGGGCCGCGCAAGCCGATCGAACCGCCGCGCTGGCGCTCGAGGTGGGTCCAGCCGCGCACCAGGCGCGTGGCCATGTGCCGCAGCTGGGCCAGCTCGACCTGGAGCTTGCCCTCGGCGCTGTGCGCACGCTGGGCGAAGATGTCGAGGATCAGGCCGGTGCGATCCACGACCCGGCGTTCGAGCAGCTTCTCGAGATTGCGCTCCTGGCCAGGCGTGAGCGGATGGTTGATCAGGATGAGATCTGCACCGGTGGCGTCGGCGGCCGTCTTGATCTCGTCGAGCTTGCCGCTGCCGAGCAGGGTGGCCGGATTCGGGCGGTCGATGCGAGCGGGTAGCACGTGCGCGATGGTGGCGCCGGCCGAGCGCGCCAGATCGACGAACTCCTCCAGCAGGCCATCGTCCGGCGGGCCGCCGGCGTGGGGCTGGATGAGGAGCGCATGCTCGCCCTTGCGGGACCGTTCAAACAACTGGGTGGGCATGGGCGTTGGCGGGCTGCGTCATGCCGCGAAGATGGAGGCGGCGCTGGCCTGCTTCAACCGCGCCACGCATATCGCCCGGCTCAGGGGTCGCTTCGGACTGCCTTGGGCCGGCCCGGACCCGCACCGCCGGTGTCGGGGGCGAATGGCTCTCGGGTCGCGGGCGACGAGCATGCCGGGGCGTGCCCGCGGGACCTACTCCGCTTCGTCGCCGCCCTCGCCTGCGCTCTCGCCGGCCGCGACCTGTCCGCCGCCCGGACCGACACGTACGTTGCGTGCGGGCACGACGGTGGAAATGGCGTGCTTGTAGACCATCTGGCTGACGGTATTGCGCAACAGGACCACGAACTGGTCGAAGGATTCGATCGTGCCCTGCAGCTTGATGCCGTTGACCAGGTAGATCGATACGGGCACGCGCTCGCGGCGCAAGGCGTTCAGGAAAGGATCCTGCAAAGACTGCCCCTTGGACATTAGGTTTTCCCCAGCTTGGATTTTATTATTCCGGCCGGGTCGTTGCGCCCGGTCCGCATCGCCAGACCCGCTCCCCGCGGCGGCAACTGGCCGATGGTACACAAGATGGACCGCGGCAGCGCGGCACGCGCCGGCACTGCGTGTTCAGCTTGCGACGCCGTGCTCCTTCTCATGCCCGGTCCGGCCGGGACAATCGGCTGTCATCCTGACCCCGACCAGCTGGCGACGTGACCAGGCCTGCCCGCGGCTCACGCCGCCCGCGGACCTCCTCCACTCGCAGGGCCAGCCGTCGGCAAGAACGCATGCACCGCGGCATGGAGTCGGGCGGCGTCCAGGACCGGGTCGAAAATCAGCGCATCCAGCTGGCCGCGCAGCCAGGTGAGCTGGCGCTTGGCCAGCTGGCGGGTCGCGAAGATGGCGCGGTCGCGGAATTCGTCCACCGAGGTCGCGCCATCCAGGTACTCCCACGCCTGTCGATAACCGACCGCGCGCAGCGCGGGCAGTTCGAGCGGTGCAGGATGCGACTGGAGTTGCGGAACGGCGCGCAGCGCACGCACCTCATCGAGGAACCCGGCTTCGAGCATCGCATCGAAGCGGCGCTCGATCCGCTGATGCAGCACCGCCCGATCGGCGGGGGCCAGCACCAGTTTCAGCACGCGCAGGGGCAGGCCGGTCCGCAGCGCCGCGTCGCGCTGCCAGACGCTGATCGGTATGCCGGTCAGGCGGAACACTTCCAGCGCACGCTGGATCCGCTGGGCGTCGGTCGTATGGATGCGCGCGGCGGCGGCAGGATCGACCTGGGCCAGCTCCGCATGCAACGACGTCCATCCGCGCACGCGGGCATCGGCCACGATCCGCGCACGCAGCTCCGGATCGGCATCGGGCATCGGCGCCAGTCCACGCAACAACGCATGGAAGTACAGTCCGGTGCCGCCGGCGAGGATCGGCAACTTTCCGCGATCGCAGATGCCCGCGATCGCAGCACGCGCCTCGGCTGCGAATTCGGCCGCCGAATACGGCTGCCACGCCTCACGCACATCGATCAGGTGGTGCGGAATGCCGCGGCGTTCCTCGGCGGTCGGTTTCGCGGCGCCGATATCGAGACCCCGATACACCAGCGCCGAATCGACACTGACGATTTCCCCACCCAGGCGTTCGGCCAGCTCCAGCGCGAAGGCGGTCTTGCCTGACGCGGTCGGACCCATGATGGCGATGGCGGAGGCACGGCTGTCGGCGGGCACACCGGCAATCATTCGTCGGGCCAGCGGATGTCCGGTCTGGACGCCACCCGCGGCATCGGCACTCCGGCGACGGCCGTCCACACCTTCAGCGCATCGACGGTGGCGGCGACGTCGTGCACGCGCAGCAGGCGCGCTCCCCGTTGCGCGGCGATCAGCGCGGCGGCGACGGATCCGTGGATACGCTCGCGCGGGTCGTCCCGGCCAGTCAGATCGCCGATGGTCTTCTTGCGCGACAAGCCTGCGAGCACGGGGACTCCGAGTTCGGTGAACCGTTCGAGCTGCGCGAGCAGCTGCAGGTTGTGCGCGCGGGTCTTGCCGAAGCCGAATCCGGGATCGACCACGATCCGCTTCTTCGGGATGCCGGCCATCTCGCAGGCGAAGATGCGCTCGGCCAGGAAGCGGTGCACCTCACCGACCACGTCGTCGTATCCGGGCGCATCCTGCATCGAACGCGGCTCGCCGAGCATGTGCATGAGCACGACCGGCACGCCGAGCGTGGCGGCCATGTCGAGCGCGCCTTCGCGGCGCAATGCGTAAACGTCGTTGATCATGCCGGCACCGGCGTCGACCGCGGCGCGCATCACCTCCGGTTTGGAGGTGTCGATGCTGATCGGCAGCGCGGTTTGATCCGCGAGCTGTTCGATCACCGGGATCACGCGGCGCAGCTCTTCCTCCAGCGACACGTCCTCCGCGCCCGGGCGCGTCGACTCCCCGCCCACGTCCAGCGCGTCCGCGCCCTCCTCCGCCAATCGCAATCCATGCGCGACCGCCGCCTCGACCGTGGAGTGCAGTCCGCCGTCGGAGAACGAATCGGGGGTGACGTTGACGATGCCGATCACCCGTGTCTGGTCGAGGACAAGTACGCGTCCGGCACAGTCGAGTTGCGGGGTGGTATTGAACATCGGGAGCCGTTGGCTGGGTCGGACTGCCATTGTAGGAGCGCCTCCGAGCCCCGTCCGCGCCGCGACATCAATCCTGTCGCAACGCCTTCCGAGCCGCCGCAGCGGCCCTGGACATCGACCCGGATTGGACGAATCGAATCGTCGGCCCCCTGGCGCGTCCCGTGGGGCGCTCCCACGGAAAAACGGCGCCTGCTGGCGCCGTTTTTCGAACCGCGGATCGGGGTTCTCAGGTCTGCGCGGCAGGCCCGCCGATGGTGATCGGCTTGGGCTCCTCGCGCGCCGGGCCGCCCTTGCTCCAGCCCATCGGCGGCGGCGGGTCGCGGTTTTCCATGATCGCGTCGATCTGCGGCACGTCGATGGTCTCGTATTCGAGCAGCAGCTTGGCCATCGCGTGCAGCTTGTCGAGGTTCTCGGTAAGGATGGCGCGGGTGCGGCTGTAGGCCTTGTCCAAGATGCCGCGCACCACATCGTCGATCTTGCGCGCGGTGTCGTCCGAGACGTTCTTGTGCTGGGTCACCGAGCGGCCCAGGAACACCTCGTCCTCTTCCTCGCCGTAGGTGATCGGCCCAAGCTCGGACAGGCCCCATTTGGTGACCATGTTGCGCGCCATCTTGGTCGCGCGCTCGATGTCGTTGCTGGCCCCGGTGGTGACCTTGTCGTCGCCGAAGATCAGCTCCTCGGCCACGCGGCCGCCGTACAGCGAGCACAGCTGCGATTCGATCGCGGTGCGGTTGTAGCTGTACTTGTCGCCCTCGGGCAGGTACATGGTCACGCCCAGCGCGCGGCCACGCGGAATGATCGTGACCTTGTAGACCGGGTCGTGCTCGGGCACCAGGCGGCCCACGATCGCATGGCCCGCCTCGTGGTAGGCGGTGAGGGTCTTTTCCTGCTCGCTCATCGCCATGGAGCGGCGCTCGGCGCCCATCATGATCTTGTCGCGCGCCTTGTCGAAGTGCTCCATCCGCACTTCCCGGGCGCTCTCGCGCGCCGCGAACAGCGCAGCCTCGTTGACCAGATTGGCCAGGTCCGCGCCCGAGAAGCCAGGCGTACCGCGCGCAACCACCATCGGCTCGACGTCGTCGGCCAGCGGCACCTTGCGCATATGCACCTTGAGGATCTGCTCGCGACCCTTCACGTCGGGAAGGCCGACCACGACCTGACGGTCGAAGCGGCCCGGACGCAGCAGCGCGGGATCGAGCACGTCGGGGCGGTTGGTCGCCGCGATCACGATCACGCCTTCGCCGCCCTCGAAACCGTCCATCTCCACCAGCAGCTGATTGAGGGTCTGCTCGCGCTCGTCGTGGCCGCCGCCCAGGCCGGCGCCGCGATGGCGGCCGACCGCGTCGATCTCGTCAATGAAGATGATGCACGGCGCGTGCTTCTTGGCCTGTTCGAACATGTCGCGCACGCGACTGGCGCCCACGCCCACGAACATCTCGACGAAGTCGGAGCCGGAAATGCTGAAGAACGGCACCTTGGCTTCGCCGGCGATCGCCTTGGCCAGCAGCGTCTTGCCCGTGCCCGGAGGACCGACCATCAGCACGCCGCGAGGGATCTTGCCGCCGAGCTTCTGGAACTTGGTCGGGTCGCGCAGGAACTCGACCAGTTCCTGGACTTCTTCCTTGGCCTCGTCGCAACCGGCGACGTCGGCGAAGGTGGCCTTGGTCTGGTCTTCATTGAGCAGCTTGGCGCGGGAACGGCCGAAGGACATCGCACCCTTGCTGCCGCCCTGCTGCATCTGGCGCATGAAGTAGATCCAGATGCCGATGAACAGCAGCATCGGCAGGAAGTTCAGCACCACGCTCCAGAACAGCGAGCGCCCCGACGATGTCGGCGCCGCCTTGATCTCGACCTTGTGGTTGATCAGGTCGTCCATCATCCGCTCGTCGCGGCGCGGCGCGATGGTGGACCCCTGGCTGCCGTCCTTGCGCTCGAAGGTGATGGTCTTCTCGTCCTCGGCGATGTCGACCTTCTTGATCCTGTCGTCGCGCACGCTCTGGATGAACTCGGAGTACTGGACCTCGGTGCTCGCCGCACCGGCCAGTTTCGGGCTGAAGCTCTGGAACACCACCATCAGCACGACGGCGACGACCACCCACAGCATCAAGTTCTTGACCAAGTCGTTCATCCTGTTATTTCACACCGTTTACTGCAGGGGCTCATTGTCCGCGGGCCATCACCCGTCCACCGGGGTCCGTCCACCTTACTTCATCTGCCTCAGCTTGCCCTGGGCCAGCGCATACACCTCCGCAGAGCGCTTGCGCGAGGCGGCAGGCTTGCGGATCGCGACTTTGGCATAGCGCCGCCGCAGCTCCCGCACGTAATCGTCGAATCCGACGCCCTGGAACAGCTTGATCAGGAACGTCCCATCGGGCCGCAGATGGCGATCGGCGAAGTCCATCGCCAGCTCCGCCAGATGCATCACCCGCGGCTGGTCGACCGCGTCCATACCACTCTTATTGGGGGCCATGTCGGACAGGACAAGGTCGACCGGTTTTCCATCAAGACGGGCTTCAAGCTGTGATAGGACGGCATCTTCCCTGAAATCGCCATGAAGGAACTCCACGCCGGCCAGGCTGGGCATGTCGAGGATGTCCAGGGCGATCACCCGGCCCGGCCTGGCCGGCGCCATGCGCTCGAGTTCCTGGCGCACCCATTGCGACCAGCCGCCGGGAGCCGCGCCGAGGTCCACCACGACCATGCCCGGCTTCAGCAGCTGGTCGCGCGCCACCAGTTCCTCCAGCTTGTAGGCAGCGCGCGAACGCATGCCTTCGGCCTGCGCCTTCTTCACGAAGGGATCGGAAAAGTGTTCCTTCAGCCAGCGCTGGCTGGATTTGCTGCGGGAAGCCATGAGGCGGTTGGCCCTGGGAGGCGGCGGCCGGGCCGGGTGGAAGGCCCCGGCATGATACGCTAAGCGCCCGTTTTTCCTGCGATTTTGCTGCATGTCCACCGAGCTGACCGCCGCCCAGACCCGCTTCCTGCGCGGCCAGGCCCATGGCCTGAAGGCCATCCTCCAGGTGGGCGGCAAGGGCATCACCGATGCCCTGCTGGCCGAAATCGACGGCGCACTCGAGCATCACGAGCTGATCAAGATCAAGGTGGCCGGCGAGGACCGTGACGCCCGCGACGCGATGATCGGAACCATCGCCGACCGCGCTGGTGCGGCATTGGTACAGCGGATCGGGCATACCGCGATCCTCTACCGGCCTTCCCGGGACCGGCGCCAGATCGTGCTGCCACGGGCCTAAGGCCCGGATCTGGCGGGAACCGGCCGGGAACCCATCGAAAGTCCCGGGTCATTTGCCCAAGCCACGGTTCATTCAGCCAACCACAACCATCTCCGCTCCGATGCAGCTGCACCTCGAACGTCCCGACTACGAATACTTCCTGCGCGGCGCCGACGGCCGCCACGCCCTGGTCAACGATCGCCGGCTCGAAACCAGCTTCGTGATCGCGCCGGACCGGCTGATCGGCAACTGGCCGGTGCGCGACGTGACCGCGATGGTCCCGGGCGACCTGGAACCGCTGCTGGCGCTGCAGCCCGAACTGGTCGTGCTCGGAAGCGGCGCCACCCAGCAGTTCCCGCCGCCGGAGGTGCTGGCCGCCTGCCTGTCGCGCGGGATCGGGCTGGAAACCATGACCAATGCAGCCGCCGCGCGCACCTTCAATGTGCTGGCGAGCGAGGGACGGCGGGTTGTGGCTGGGTTCGTGATCACGGGCTGATCGGCCACCGCCGACCCGCGCCCCGTTGCGCGGCTCTGCCCCGGCGGAAGAAAGATTGGGTCAGCGGCGAGGCAGGTACTGCAGCGGATCGACCGGCTTGCCGTTGTAGCGAATCTCGAAATGCAGCATGTCGCGCGCAGCGCCGGTGCGTCCCATTTCGGCGATCTGCTGGCCGGCCTTGACCAGTTGCCCCTCGTTGACCAGGCGGGCGCGATTGTGGCCGTACGCGGACAGCCACTGCTCGTTGTGCTTGATGATGATCAGCTCGCCATAGCCCACCAGGCCCGATCCCGAGTACACGATCACGCCATCGGCTGCGGCACGTACGGCCTGACCGGCGGTGCCGGCCACGTCGAGCCCCTGTTTGGTCGGATCGCCGGACACGAAACGGGCGATGAGTTGGCCATCGGTCGGCCAGCGCCAGCCGAAATCCGCCTTCGCGGGGGCGTAGACGGGCGCTGGCGCGGATGCGGGCGGGCGCGAGGGTGCGGGCACGGGGCTGCGCGCTGCCGGTGGACGCGAGACCACGGTTCTGGGATAGCTCGGTCCACCCGGATAGAGTTTCAACCGCTGGCCGGGATGGATGATGTACGGCGCCGGGATGTTGTTCCACAGCGCCAGGTCGAGCGCGGTGATGCCGTTGTTGGTTGCGATGCGGTACACGGTCTCGCCACGCTGCACGACATGGGTGGCGCCATACCTGGGCTTGGACACCCGCACCGGCGGACCCGATCGCTGGTAGCCGCCGCCGGGGCCTCGCACCACGCGGCTGCTGCCGCATGCCGCAACGATGGCGCAGATCGCGATCAGTCCCGCGGCTTGCAGCCAGATCGGCACGCCCGCGCCGCGCCGCGCGCGCGCGATATCCTGCCTTGGAAATGCCGCGCTTGGTTCCTGCACGAATCAACCACCTGTCAGACGCTGGAGAACTTCACGGACGGCGAGACCTCCGCCTCCGATGAGGATACCGAAGTAGATGATGGTGAGGATGTTGGCCGCGTGACCGAGCACGATCGCCACGCCGTCGCGCTGGATCAGGCCGATGCCATAGAACAACAGCGCGACGCCGGGCAGCGTGTTGCTGAAGGGCACGAACCCGAACGGCGCCATCAGCAGCAGTGCAGCGAGGATGAACGCGAGGTTGTTGAACAGGTTCGCCACCCGGCCGTCGACCAGGCCGGCGAGCCGGTGCGGCCTGCTGATGCGCTCCAGGCGACGGACCCATGACATGCCGCCAGTCAGCGCCGGTCGCAGTTTCGCCGCCGGCAACGCCTTTTCGCGCAGCTTGCGCGGCAGCCACAGCGGACGACCCACGAGGCGGCTGACGCCGATCAGCAGGATCGCACCGCCGAACACCGTGCTCACGCCCGGGATCGACACCGGGATCAGGAACACGATCGTCAGCAGGATGGTGAGCAGCAGCAGGCCTTCGTCGCCGAACACGTCGAGGAGCTCGCCCAGAGTGAGCGAATCCTCGGGCAGCTGTTCGATGATCGATGCGAGCTGCTCGCCCAGCGCGGCGTTGCGTGCAGCGGTTTCATGCGATTGGGTCATGCGCCGGATCCGATGGCGGTGGCATTCACGGGGTCAGTCCACCATGCCCGACAGCAGCGGCACGAACACGACCTGGGCGAGCACGGTTTCGGTGATATTGCCCTCGGCGTCCTTGCGCAGCTGCAGCAGCGATTGCGCGCCGGAGCCGCCGACCGGCGCCACCAGCGTTCCGCCGGGCGCAAGCTGTGCCTTGAGCGCGTCGACCAGCGCAGGCGCCCCGGCGGTGACCACGATCGCATCGTAGGGACCGTTCTCGGGCCAGCCGATGCGGCCGTCGTCGTGCTTGCTGCGGATGTTCAGGCCCAGCGAACGGAAACGCTTGCGCGCGGTCCGCAGCAGGTCACCGATCCGCTCGACCGTGTAGACCTGCAGGCCGAGCGCGGCCAGGACCACGGCCTGATAACCGGACCCGGTCCCGACCTCGAGCACCTTGGGTGCACTGGACGGCTCCGGCTGCGTGGCGAAGGCCGAATGCGGCTGCAACGCCGGGGCGTGCAGCAGCGACGGATCGATGCCTTCGAGCACCGCCTCGGTCATCTTCGCCACCACCCACGGCTGGGAGATGGTCTGCCCGTGGCCGATCGGCAGGGCGTTGTCCTCGTAGGCGCGTGCAGCGAGGGCCTCGTCGACGAACAGGTGGCGCGGCACGGTGCGGATCGCGTTGAGCACGCGTTCGTCGCGGATCCCGCCACCGGGATGCGAACCGGCGCGCAGGCGCTCGATCAGCCGGTCGCGCACGCGCTGCGAGGTCATGCCCATCCCGATCGCCTCGGGCTTCAATCGCAGCCCGGCGCTCATGCGACGTCCTTCAGGGCCGTCGCGAGGCCGTCCACCCAGCTGGCGACCTGTTCAAGGGCCTGGAAGCGGGTCAGGTCGACGTGGATCGGCGTGATCGAGATATAGCCGCTGCGCACGGCGTGGAAATCGGTGCCGGGTCCGGCGTCCTGCTCGGCGCCGGCTGCGCCGACCCACCACCAGGTGCGCCCGCGCGGATCCTGTTGCTGCACGCACGGCTCTGCACGATGGCGGTTGCCCAGCCGGGTCACTTCGAAGCCGCGCACCTCGTCCCATGGCAGGTCGGGCACGTTCACGTTGAGGATCGTATCGGCAGGCAGCGGATCGGTCATCAGCCGTGCGACCAGTTCGACCGCAGCACGCGCGGCGGTGGCGTAGTGCTTGCCATCGTGGTCCACGGCGTTGAGCGACATCGCGATCGCCGGCAGGCCGAGGAAACGCCCCTCCATCGCCGCAGCGACGGTACCCGAATAGATGACGTCGTCGCCGAGGTTGGCGGTGTTGTTGATACCCGACACCACGATGTCGGGCTCGGCGTCCAGCATGCCGGTGATCGCCACATGCACGCAGTCGGTGGGCGTGCCATGCACACGCCAGGTGTTGTCGTCGATCCGCGCCACCCGCACCGGCGCATCGAGGGTCAGCGAATTGCTGGCGCCGGAACGGTCCCGGTCTGGCGCGACGATCAGGACTTCATGCCCCGCCCCGCGCAACCCTTCGGCGAGGGCGCGGATGCCGGGGGCGTCTACGCCGTCGTCGTTGCTGACCAGTACGCGCATGGAACCGTCGTCGTGCCTCGCTTGCGTGAGCGCAGTCATCATAACGGAAGCGCGCCGGATGCCGGTTACACCGCTGCCCGGCATTGGTTCGCGCTAGGCTTGCGTCATGGGCAGACAGCGCCGGCCACCAACGGGGTCTGACGCACCGGACCGGGGCGAACCGGGCCTTGGCGAAGCGGACGACGCATCGCTGTTCCGCGACGCGATCGGACCGGTGCGCAGGCTCGCCGAAGCGCCGGCACCACCCACAAAGCCGCGACCCAAGCCGTCCAGGCGAATGGCCGAGCTGGATGATGCAAGCGCGCGCAGCGAATTCGCGCGCCTGCTCGCGCACGACCTGATCGAAGCAGGCGATGCCCTCGCCTACCGTCGCGACGAGGTGCCGGCGCGGGTGCTGCAGCGCCTGCGCAACGGGCTGTATGCGGTCCAGGACGAACTCGATCTGCACGGCCATGACAGCGCGGGCGCCGAACGCCTGCTGCGCGAATTCCTGCGCGAGGCCGTGCATGGCGGAACCGGCTGCATCCGGATCGTGCATGGCAAAGGCCTGGGTTCGGGCAACGGCGTGCCGGTGCTCAAGAATCTGGTCGACCGCGTGCTACGCCAGCGCGCGGACGTGCTGGCCTTCCATTCCGCGCCGCCCGCACAGGGCGGAACCGGCGCAGTGCTGGTACTGCTCCGGCGCGCGAGGCGCTGAGCCTCCGTAACCGGGGCGACGCGCGCACGAAGAACGTGTGCGCTTCGACAGCGACGTCACGGCAGGTGCGATCGTCCTGGCCTGCGTGGCTGCGACCGTCTCAGCCTTGTCCTGCGGCATGCGCGCCGAGTTCGTCCAACACCGCGGTGGCGTAGCTGCCCGCCGGCAGTCCGAACGAGAGTTGCAGGGTGCGCGCATCCGGCCATGACCAGACCAGTGCATCCTGTCGCAGCCGCGTGGCGCGCCGTTCCTGGCGCAGACCGGCCTGTTCCAGGCCTGCGCGCAACCGCATCGACTGCGGGTCGCCCAGGGCAGCGAGTTCGAGCACCCGGGCCATGCCCGCGCTGCGCAGGCTGCCGCTGCCCCAGAGCGGGCCGCTGGGATGGATATCGAATTCCGCCAGACGCTGGGCGAGCGCTTCGCTCCAGGGCTCGGGGCCGAACACGCTGCGGCTGCCGTCCAGCACCCAAACCTCGCCCTCGAGCGGCGCATCCCAGCTGCCGCTGCGCACGCGTTCGGCCAGGACCCGGTTGAACAGTTCCGAACGTGCCGCGGAGAGCAGCAGCGAGCGTTCCTCGCGCTTGACCCGGCGTCCGCCGAACATCGCGATCGCCTTGTCCAGGTTGCCGCCATCGCGGCCGAAGCGCTGCTCACCGAAGTAGTTGGGCACGCCACGTGCGCCGATGGCGCGCAAGCGTGCCTCGATGGCAGCTGGGTCGCCCTGCACCTCGCGCAAGATCAGGGCGAAGCGGTTTCCGGCCAGCGCACCGCGCGGAAGCTTGCGCGAATGCCAGGTCGCGTCGAGTACGCGCAGCGCCTGCCCCGACCCCGTTCCGGATTCATCTGAGCCGAGCGCCTCGATCCGCGGCGCGAGCTTCTTCGGCAGGTGCACGCTGAAGCGCTGGCGGGTCAGCGCATGTCGGTCCTTCAGGCCCGCATAGCCGATCGCGGATTCCGGCACGCCCGCCCACTGCGCGATGCACCTGGCCGCGAACGCGGTGTTCATGCCGCGCTTCTCCACCGTCAACAGCAGATGCTCGCCGCTGCCGCTGGCCACGAAGGCGTCGATTTCCTCGACCACGAAGTCTTCCGGCACCGTGCGGATGCTCGCAGCGAGCACCGGGGAACCGTGCGCGCGCGGCAGACCTTCGCCCGTTGCACTCACGCGGGTATGAGCAGGCACACGGCCTGGGCGGCGATGCCCTCGCCACGGCCCGTGAAGCCGAGACGTTCGGTAGTGGTGGCCTTGATGCTGACGGCGTCCACATCCACTTCCAGCACGTCGGCCAGCAGCACCCGCATCGCATCGGCGTGCGGGCCAACCTTGGGGCGCTCGCACAGCACGGTCACGTCGGCATTGCCGACCCGCCAGCCGCGTTCGCGCAGCAGCGCATAGCAATGGCGCAGGAAGGTGCGGCTGTCGGCGTTCTTCCAGCGCGGATCCGACGGCGGGAAATGCCTGCCGATATCGCCCATCGCCAGTGCACCCAGCATCGCATCGCACAGGGCGTGGATGACCACGTCGCCGTCGCTATGCGCGACCACCCCGCGGTCGTGCGGCACGCGTATGCCGCCGAGCATGACGTGATCGCCCTCGCCGAAGGCGTGGACGTCGAAGCCCTGGCCGATGCGGATGGACATTGGAGGATCCTCGATACGCGTTGCGTCATTGTAGGAGCGCCACGCCACGATCAGGTTTCCGTTGCGGCTGCTTCCAGGCCGCCGTAGCGGCCCGTGGGACGCGCATGCCCTGGGCCGTTCGCCATTTGCCGCCAAAGCCGCGGCGCGGTCGCGCCTGGAGGACGCCCCTACATCCGTTCTAGCAGGAACTCGACATAGGCCAGGTCGGCCGGCGTGGTGACCTTGAGATTGTCCTCGCTGCCTTCGACCAGCAGCGGCCGGTGGCCCTGCCGCTCCATCGCCATGGCCTCGTCGGTGACCGGCGCTCCCTCATCGCGGGCGGCTTCCAGCGCGCGGGCAAGCTGCAGGCGACGGAACAGCTGCGGGGTGAGCGCGCGCCACAGGCGTTCGCGCGGTTCGGTGCAGTCGATGCCGCCGTCGTCGCCGGCGCGCTTGAGGGTATCGCGCACCGGTGCGGCCAGGATCGCGCCCACCGGGTCGTTGCGTCCACGTTCGAGCAGCGCATCCAGGTCGGTCGCGCGCAGCACCGGCCTGGCGGCGTCGTGCACCAGCACGAAATCGTCCGCGCGCACTTCGTCCGGCAAGGCCGCCAGGCCGGCCAGCACCGAATCGGCGCGCGCATCGCCGCCATGACAGGTCAGGATCGGCTTGCCGGCGAAGGAACCCCAGCCGGGCCAACGCTCGTCGTCCGCTGCCAGCACCATCACGGCCCCGGCCACCCCCGGATGCGCCAGCAAGGCCTTGAGCGTGTGCGCAAGCAGCGGCTGTCCGAGCACGTGCGCGTATTGCTTGGGTACGTCGCCGCCGAAACGGCTGCCGCGTCCGGCGGCGGGGATGATCACCCACGTCACGTCAGGCCTCCGGTCATGGTGGCGCGCCGGCTTCTGGGACGGGTGCCGGCGCGGCCTTGGCTTCGTCGACCACCCGGTAGAACGTCTCGCCCGGCCGGATCATGCCCAGCTCGCTGCGCGCGCGCTCCTCGATCGCGGCCTCGCCGGACTTGAGGTCCTTCACTTCCGCAGCGAGCACGTCGTTGCGCTGCTTCAGACCGGTATTGTCGTAGGCCTGCTGGGTGACCTGATGCTGCAGCGCGTCGACTTCGTGTCGCCCACCCTTGCCGAACCACAGCCGGTACTGCAGCCACGCGAGCAACACCGCGAGCACCAGCAGCAGGGTCGACAGTCTGCGCACGCGCGCGAGTTCAGGACTTCAGCGACACGAACGCGTTGCGTCCCGCATAGCGCGCGTCCGCGCCGAGCGCCTGCTCGATGCGCAGCAGCTGGTTGTACTTGGCCACGCGGTCGCTGCGGCACAGCGAACCGGTCTTGATCTGGGTGGCCGTGGTGGCCACGGCGATGTCGGCGATGGTGGTGTCCTCGGTCTCGCCCGAGCGGTGCGAGACGATGGCAGCGTAGTTCGCGGCATCGGCCATGGCGATGGCTTCCAGCGTCTCGGTCAGGGTGCCGATCTGGTTGACCTTGATCAGGATCGCGTTGGCGACGCCGCGCTCGATGCCTTCCTTGAAGATGCGCGGGTTGGTGACGAACAGGTCGTCGCCCACCAGCTGGACCTTGCCAGCCAGGCGGTCGGTGAGCAGCTTCCAGCCGGCCCAGTCGTCCTCGGCCATGCCGTCCTCGATCGTGACGATCGGGTACTGGCGGCACCAGTCGGCGAGGAAGTCGGTGAACTGCTCGCTGGTGAGACGCTTGTTCTCGCCCACCAGGTGGTACTTGCCGTTGTCGAAGAACTCGCTGGATGCGACGTCCAGGCCTAGCAGCACGTCTTCGCCGGCGGCGTAACCGGCCTTGCCGATCGCCTCGAGAATGGTGTCCAGGGCCTCGGCATTGCTGCGCAGGTCGGGCGCGAAGCCGCCTTCGTCGCCGACCGCGGTGGACAGGCCGCGGCCCTTGAGCACCGACTTGAGCGCGTGGAAGATCTCGGTACCCGCGCGCAGCGCTTCGGCGAACGACGCCGCACCCACCGGCAGGACCATGAATTCCTGCAAATCGACGTTGTTGTCGGCATGCGCGCCGCCGTTGATGATGTTCATCATCGGCACCGGCAGGCTGGGCTTCCAACCGGCGGGGTGCTCGCTGATGTCGCCCAGGTGGCGCCACAGGGGCACCTTCTTGGAAGCGGCCACCGCGTGCGCATTGGCCAGCGACACGCCAAGCAATGCGTTGGCGCCCAGCCGACCCTTGTTCTCGGTGCCGTCGAGGTCGATCAGGCGCTTGTCCAGCGCGATCTGGTCGGTGGCATCGAAGCCGTGCAGCGCCTGGGCGATGCCGGTGTTGACGTTCTCCACCGCCTTGCGCACGCCCTTCCCGCCGTAGCGGGTCTTGTCACCGTCGCGCAATTCCACGGCTTCCTTGGTGCCGGTCGAAGCCCCCGAGGGCACCATGGCGCGGCCGAAGCTGCCGTCGGCGAGCGTGACTTCGGCTTCAAGCGTGGGATTACCGCGGCTGTCGAGGATTTCGCGGGCGTGGATCTTGGCGATCTTGGTCATGGATTGGGGGCTGTCTCTTAGGTGTAAGGGTCAGACTGTAGTTTCGAGGAAGCCGGAACGCTTGGTGACGCGGTCGAGTTCCAGCATCGTTTCGAGCAATGCGCGCATCTTCGGCAGCGGCCACGCATTCGGGCCGTCGCTAAGCGCTTCTTCCGGCCTGGGATGGGTTTCCATGAACACGCCGGCCACGCCGACCGCGACCGCCGCGCGCGCCAGCACTGGCACGAATTCGCGCTGGCCGCCGCTGGTAGTGCCCTGCCCGCCCGGCAGCTGCACCGAATGGGTGGCGTCGAACACCACCGGGCAACCGGTCTCGCGCATCACGCTGAGCGAACGCATGTCGCTGACCAGGTTGTTGTAGCCGAAGCTGGCGCCGCGCTCGCACACCAGGATGTCCTGGTTGCCGGTCGCCTTGGCCTTCTCCACCACCGGTTTCATGTCCCAGGGCGAGAGGAACTGACCCTTCTTGATGTTCACCGGCTTGCCGGCCGCGCACACCCTGGTGATGAAGTCGGTCTGGCGCACCAGGAACGCCGGCGTCTGCAGCACGTCGACGACGGAAGCGACTTCGTCCATCGGCGTGTACTCGTGCACGTCGGTCAGCACCGGCACGCCGATCTGGCGCTTCACCTCACCCAGCACGCGCAGTCCTTCTTCCATGCCGGGGCCGCGGAAGCTCTTGCCGGAGGTGCGGTTGGCCTTGTCGAAGCTGGACTTGAAGATGAAATGGATGCCGAGCGCGGAGGTGATTTCCTTGAGCTGGCCGGCAACGTCCAGCTGCAGCTGTTCGGATTCGACCACGCAGGGGCCTGCGATCAGGAAGAACGGTTGGTCGAGACCGACTTCGAACCCGCACAGGTTCATCTTGCTGCTCCTGTAGGAGCGGGGGGGGGGGGGGGCGGGGGGGGGGGGGGGGGCGGGGGCCGGCCGGCAGCGGGCCGCCGCAACCAC
>NZ_JAKPBU010000011.1 GCF_022662495.1 Lysobacter sp. M2-1 | reverse complement strand
TTCGGATCGAGCCATGGATGGCGAGTCCGAAAATTGCTTCGGCATCCGCATTCCTTGAGCGATCTGGATCCATTGAGGTGCTTTCTTTGGTTACTTTCTTTGCACCAGCAAAGAAAGTAACTCGCCGCAGGCGAAAGCTCTGCTCCTAAGAGCGAAATGTCGGGCCCCGCAACGCAGCGACAACGTCCTTGGGTCCCCGCCTGCGCAGGAACGACGGCACCAGGGAACCATCAACCAACGCGGCCGCACGCCGCAGGGTGGGCCAGCGAAGGAGCCAAGGCGCGCGTGGCGACGTTCAGCTCTGTACCCGCCGCATCCCATCTAGCCGCACCACCACATCGGCGATTCCCGGCAGCGTCGCCAGCGCCTGCCGGCTGACCCGCTCGAAGAACTGCACGAAACGCAGCACCTGCGCCTGGGTCATTGCGTGGCGCCCCGGGTTCGCCGCCTGCAGGGTCTGTTCCTGTTGCCAGCGCCAGGCCGGCACGACCTCGAAGCCCGGTCCCTGCAGGAACAGCGACCGGTCGATGCGCCGCCACAGCGCGGGGTAGTCGCGGCCCAGCGCAGTGTTGCAGTAGCGCCGCCAGGTGCCCTGCGCATCCTCGTCGCGTTCGAGCGCGTTGACCGGCGGGGCCAGCTCCGTGTCGGTCTGGGGCGGCACCTGGTTGAACCAGCCTTCCAGGATCACCAGGTCCGTACGCCCGGAGTTTGGCCATCCGGATTGCGGTATCCGGCGATCGGTGAGCTTGTCGAATCGTGGCAGGAGCTCGCTTTCGCCCGCGCACAGTGCGTCGATCGTGGCGCACGCCAGTGCGAGGTCGTGCGTGCCCGGTGGGCCGCGCGTGGCGAGCAGTGGGTGCACCTCGCGTGCGAGCGATTCGCGTTTGGGCTGGTCCAGGTAGAAGTCGTCGATCGACAGCACCGTCACGCTGCGCCCACGCTGCGCTGCCAGCGCGGTGACCTGGTGGGCCAGCGTGGTCTTGCCGCTGCCCTGCAGGCCGGTGATGCCGTAGCAAGGCGCGGCATCGCTCCGGGTGGCCAGCAGCGCGTCTACGAGCACGCGTTCCACGAAGGCCGGTGCGAAGCCATGGCCGCAAGTCGGGTGCGTGGTCGGGTCCATCGCGCGACAATAGCCCACGTCGCCGCCGTGCGCGGCCCCGAAAACGACTGGATCGCGATTCGATGACCGACCTTTACGCCGAAGCGCTGGACACGTTCGATCGCCTGTTCGACGAAGCGCTGGCCGCGGGCGAGCCCGACCGCACCGCGATGGCCGTCGCCACCTCGACCCTGGACGCGCGGCCGTCGGTACGGATGGTGCTGCTCAAGTCGCACGACGCGCGCGGTTTCGCCTTCTACACCCACCTCGATGGCCGCAAGGGCCGCGAACTGCAGGCCAATCCCCACGCCGCCCTGCTGTTCCACTGGCCGCGGGTGCGCGATGGCGTGCAGGTGCGCATCGAGGGCCGGGTGCATGAAGTGCCGGCCGATGAAGCCGATGCCTATTTCGCCTCGCGTCCGCGCGGCAGCCAGGTCGGCGCGTGGGCATCGAAGCAGTCCGAGACCCTGGAATCCGCCGAGACGTTCGAGCAACGCTGCCAGCGCATGGAAGCCGACTTCCAAGGCCGCGAGATTCCGCGTCCGCCGCGCTGGACCGGCCTGCGTGTGCGCCCGCGCCGGATCGAATTCTGGTACGGCGCGCAATTCCGCCTGCACGAGCGCTGGCTCTACGAGCGCGACGCGGCCAGCGTGTGGACCAAGCGGATGCTGTTTCCGTGAGCGCGGAAGGCACGCCCCGGGCGCACGCGGGGTTCGACGTGCGTCCGGCCACGCTCGCCGACGCGCCGGCCTGGAGCGCGATGCGCGTGGCGCTGTGGCCGGACGAAGCGGATGTGGCCGCCACGGCGGAGATGGCGCGCCAGATCGACGCCGCGCGCGACGCAGTGGCGTTCCTGGCCTGCGATGCCGGCGGCAGCGCCATCGGGTTTGCCGAGGCGACCTTGCGCCACGATTACGTCAACGGCACCGGCAGCTCGCCGGTGGGGTTTCTGGAGGGGTGGTACGTGGCGCCGGAATGGCGCGGGCGCGGTGTCGGCCGTGCCCTGGTGGCGGCGGTGGAATGCTGGTCGCAGGAGCGCGGCTGCAGCGAACTGGCATCCGATGCGCTGCTCGATAATGCCGCATCGCATGTCGCGCACGCGGCCTGCGGGTTCGAGGAAACCGAACGCGTGGTGTATTTCCGCAAGCCGCTGGTATCGGACTGACCGGGATGTCCGGTCCGCAGCGGATCGTCTGCCTCACAGAGGAACCCACCGAGGTGCTGTACGCGCTCGGCGAGCAGCAGCGCATCGTCGGCATCAGCGGCTTCACCGTGCGGCCAGCGATCGCGCGCCGGGAAAAACCCAAGGTCAGCGCGTTCACCAGCGCGAAGATCGGTGAGATCCTGAAGCTGCAGCCGGATTTCGTGGTCGGCTTCTCCGATATCCAGGCCGACATCGCCGCCGAGCTGATCCGCAACGGGGTCGAAGTGTGGATCAGCAACCACCGCAGCGTGGCGGGCATCCTGGATTACGTGGTGCGGCTCGGCGCGCTGGTGGGCGCCGGGCCGCGCGCGCAGGCCTATGCGGACGGACTGCGGGCGGGGCTGGACGACATCGAACGCGCAAGCGCGGCCCTGCCGCGCCGGCCGAAGGTGTACTTCGAGGAATGGGACGAACCGCCGATCACGGGTATCCGCTGGGTGGCGGAGCTGATCCGGATCGCCGGCGGGGACGACATCTTTCCCGAACGTGCGCTCGAACCGCTGGCCAAGGCGCGGATCCTTGAAGACCCGGACGAGGTGATCCGCCGCGCGCCCGACCTGATCCTGGGCTCCTGGTGCGGCAAGAAATTCCGTCCCGACAAGGTCGCCGCCCGCCTGGGCTGGCAGGCGATTCCCGCGGTGCGCGACGGCGAGCTGCACGAGGTGAAGTCCCCGCTGATCCTGCAGCCCGGACCGGCGGCGCTGACCGATGGAGTGCAGGAAATCGCCAAGGTCGTGCGGGCCTGGGCAACGCGGTAACTCTTGTAGGAGCGGGGGGGGGGGGGGGGGGGGGGGGGGCCGGCGGGGTGTGGGGGCACACCAGGCGCCGGGGCCGCGCTTCGGCGCGACCTGATCAACCGGGATGATGATCGCGCCGAAGCGGCGCTCCTACAGGTCAGGGAAAGAAGTCGCGATGGAAGCGCAGGGTCGCCACGGGCGCGCCATCCGGCTTGGCCACAATCTCGAACCGCAAGGTGTCCGGCATCGACACCCGCGCCGTTCCGACGTAGTCGATGAAATCTTCGCTGCGGATCTCGCGCAGCTCGATCGTCTGCCGGTTGCCCAGCAGATCGCTGGCCGATGCGCTCACGCGCCCGGCGACCGAGGCTTCCTGCGATTGTGGGCCGCGGCGCATGCCGATCACCAGCAGCACGCTGTCGGCATCGGGCGCAATCGCGTATTGGCGAGCCATGGCCGGATTGAGCCGCGCGGTGGGCAGGGTCGTCGCGCGCACCGTGACCTCGCCGGTGCGCAGCTCGGCGGGTGCGTCCGCCTCGTTGGACGCCGGCATCGTCCGCTCGCTGCCGCAGCCGGCCAGGATGGCCAGGCACGCGCCCGCCAGTAAGACGGAAAACCGCGCAGGCCCGCCAGTCGGCATGTCAGTCGTTGGCACGCGACAGCTCGCCTCCGCGCGCGGCGGCGTGGGCGATCGCGCGGGCGACGAGTTCCCGGAAGCCGCCTGCCTCGAAGGTTTCGATCGCGGCCTGGGTCGTGCCCCCGGGGGAAGTCACACGCCGGCGCAGTTCGGTCGCATCGGCATCGCCTTCGGTGAGCATGCGCGCGGCGCCGAGCAGCGTGTGCAGGGTCAGGGTGCTGGCGACTTCCGGCGGCAGTCCCTGCGCCTGGCCCGCGGCCTGCATTGCCTCGGCCAGCAGGAAGACATAGGCCGGGCCGCTGCCGGACACGGCCGTGACCGCGTCCATCAGCGCTTCATCCTCGATCCAGACGGTCGCGCCGGCGCTGGAGAGCAGGCGTTCGGCGGCCAGTCGTTGCGCCGCATCGACCCGCGCGTTTGCGAACAGGCCGGTGACGCCCGCGCCGAGCAGGGCGGGGGTATTGGGCATCGTCCGCACCACGGCGAGGCCGCCGCCGAGCCAGCGGTCGAGCTGGGCCGCAGTGATGCCGGCTGCGATCGATACCACCAGGGGCTTTGTGGCCTGGGCCTGGGGTGCCAGCATTTCGCAGACCTCGTGCATCACCTGCGGCTTCACGGCGAACACCCAGGTCGCGGCATCCGCCACGGCCTGCGAGCCGCTGTCGAACACACGCACACCGAAATCCGCCGCCAGCGCTTCGCGCAGCACGGCCATCGGTTCGGCGATGCGGATCGCGCCGGGGTCGGCCCCGCGCGCAATCAGTCCGCCGACCAGGCTGCGCGCCATGTTGCCGCCGCCGATGAAAGCGATGGTTCCGGATGCCTCGGGTCGGGTGTTGGGAGTCATGATGCTGGATGGTGCCTGGATTCAGCCGAGCATATCGGGTTGGCCCGACACGGGTCTTTTGCGGGCGCCGAACAGCGCGGTGCCGATCCGCACCATGGTGGCGCCTTCCTCGAACGCCGCCAGGTAATCCTCGCTCATGCCCATCGACAGGGTGTCGACGGTCGGGAAGCGCCCCGCAAGCGCATCGAACAGGCGTTTCATCGCGGCGAAGGCCTGCCGACGCCGGCGCAGGTCCGGCTTCGGGGACGGAATCGCCATCAGTCCACGCAGGGTCAGCCGCGGCTGCAAGGCGATGGCGGCGGCCAGTGCATCGACCTCATCCGGCCCGCAGCCGTGCTTGCTGGTTTCATCATCGATGTTCACCTGGACCAGCACGTTCAGCGGCGGTAGGTCCGCGGGCCGGTGCCGGGCCAGCGCGTCCACCAGCTTGGCCCGGTCGACGCTCTGGACCCAGTCGAAGGCCCGCGCCGCGTCGGCGGCCTTGTTCGACTGCAGGTGCCCGATCAGGTGCCACTCCAGTTCGAGCCCGGCCAGCGCCGCCTGCTTGCACAGTGCTTCCTGCACATAGTTTTCGCCGAAGGCGCGCTGACCCAGTCCGGCAAGGGCGCGGATCGCCTCGGGCGGCTGGGTCTTGGAGACCGCGAGCAGGCGCGGCGCTGGCCGATCCAGCTGCCGTGCCGCGTTATCAAGAGCTTGCAGGACCTCGTGCAGATCGTTCGCGAGCAAGTCGGGACATCCTGTTGGGAGTACGATGGAGTTGGCAGTTTGGTGCTGGGGTGGCGGCGCTATACTGGCCCGAGGGGGCACACAACCCAAATATCAGCTGCCGTTCCATTCGAGTGCAGGGGAGCACGCATGGATATCGCCGAACTGTTGGCGTTTTCGGTCAAGAACAAGGCCTCGGACCTGCATCTGTCCGCGGGGCTGCCGCCGATGATCCGGGTGGACGGCGACGTGCGCCGGATCAACGTCCCGGCCTTCGACCACAAGCAGGTCCATGCGCTGGTCTACGACATCATGTCGGACAAGCAGCGCCGCGACTTCGAGGAGTTCCTCGAAGTGGACTTCTCATTCGAGATTCCCGGGCTGGCGCGGTTCCGCGTCAATGCCTTCAACCAGAACCGCGGCGCGGGCGCGGTGTTCCGCACCATTCCCTCGCAGGTGCTGACCCTGGAGGACCTGGGCTGCCCTGCGATCTTCCGCGACCTGATCGACCAGCCGCAGGGCCTGATCCTGGTGACCGGACCGACCGGCTCGGGCAAGTCGACCACGCTGGCGGCGATGCTCGACCACGTCAACAAGAGCGAATACGCGCACATCCTCTCGATCGAGGATCCGATCGAGTTCGTGCATACCTCGCAGAAGTGCCTGATCAACCAGCGCGAGGTGCACCGCGACACCCACGGCTTCAATGAGGCTCTGCGCTCGGCCCTGCGCGAAGACCCGGACTACATCCTGGTCGGCGAAATGCGCGACATCGAGACCATCCGCCTGGCGCTGACCGCCGCGGAGACCGGCCACCTGGTGTTCGCCACCCTGCATACATCGAGCGCGGCCAAGACCATCGACCGCATCATCGACGTGTTCCCGGCCGGCGAGAAGCCGATGGTGCGCTCGATGCTGTCCGAATCGCTGCGCGCGGTGATTAGCCAGGCGCTGCTGAAGAAGATCGGCGGCGGCCGCACCGCGGCGTGGGAGATCATGGTCGGCACCCCGGCGATCCGCAACCTGATCCGCGAGGACAAGGTCGCGCAGATGTATTCGTCGATCCAGACCGGCCAGCAGCACGGCATGATGACCCTGGACCAGCACCTGCAGGACCTGGTCAAGCGCGGCCAGGTGGCCAAGCAGCAGGCCCGTGAATACGCCAAGGACAAGCGCCTGTTCGAGTGACGGCGCGACCGGAGCACAGCCATGAGCACCATCGATTTCACCTCGTTCCTCAAGCTGATGGCGCATCAGAAGGCGTCGGATCTGTTCATCACCGCGGGCATGCCGCCGTCGATGAAGGTCCACGGCAAGATCTCGCCCATCACCCAGGAGCCGCTGACGCCGCAGCAGAGCCGCGACCTCGTGCTGAACGTCATGAGCCCGCCGCAGCGCGAGGAATTCGAAAGAACCCACGAGTGCAACTTCGCGATCGGCGTGGCCGGGGTGGGACGCTTCCGCATCAGCTGCTTCTACCAGCGCAACCAGGTGGGCATGGTGCTGCGCCGGATCGAGACCAAGATTCCGAGCGTCGAGGAGCTGAACCTGCCGCCGATCGTCAAGACCCTGGCGATGACCAAGCGCGGGATCATCATCTTCGTCGGCGCCACCGGCACGGGCAAATCGACTTCGCTCGCGGCGATGATTGGCTACCGCAACCTGAACTCGACCGGCCACATCATCACGATCGAGGATCCGATCGAATTCGTGCACAAGCACGAAGGCTGCATCATCACGCAGCGCGAGGTCGGGATCGACACCGACAGCTGGGACAACGCGCTGAAGAACACCCTTCGCCAGGCGCCCGACGTGATCATGATCGGCGAGGTGCGCACCCGCGAGGGCATGGACCATGCCATCGCCTTCGCCGAAACCGGCCACCTGGTGCTGTGCACCCTGCACGCCAACAACGCCAACCAGGCGATGGACCGGATCATCAACTTCTTTCCCGAGGACCGCCGCGGCCAGCTGCTGATGGACCTGTCGCTGAACCTGAAGGGCGTGGTCGCGCAGCAGCTGATCCCAACGCCAGACGGCAAGGGGCGGCGGGTGGCGATGGAGATCCTGCTCGGCACGCCGCTGGTCCAGGACTACATCCGCGACGGCGAGATCCACAAACTCAAGGAAGTGATGAAGGACTCGGTGCAACTGGGCATGAAGACCTTCGACCAGAGCCTGTTCGAGCTGTACCAGGCCGGCGAGATCAGCTACGAGGACGCGCTGCGCTACGCCGATTCGCAGAACGAGGTCCGCCTGCGGATCAAACTGGCCCAGGGCGGCGACGCGCAGACCCTGGCCCAGGGCATGGATGGAGTCGAGGTCGCAGAGGTGCGCTGATTCCCCGCGCCGCACCCGACGTCGAAAGGGGCGCATGGCGCCCCTTTTTTTTGCGCAGCCAGCTCCGCATATGCGAATCTTTTACGTCGCCGGCCGCATGATCGCGGCTTCGCATGCAACCAGGGACGTTCCATGGAAATCGCCGATCGCCGTGTCGCCACCGTCCATTTCACCCTGACGGACGACAGCGGCAACACTCTCGCAAGTACCCAGGGCCATGCACCGCTGCTGCATCTGCAGGGCGGCGGCGGCATCATCCCGGCGCTGGAGCAGGCGCTCGAAGGCCGCAAGGCTGGCGACCGCTTCGAGGTGACCGTCGAGCCGCAGCATGGGTTCGGCCCGCATCATCCCGAGCTGGTGCAGACCCTGCCGCGTTCGGCCTTCAACGGTACGACGGCGCCGGTGGTGGGAAGCAGGCTGCAGGCCCGGACCGCGCGCGGCCCGCTGGACGTGGTGGTGACCTCGGTCGACGAGGACAGCATCGGCGTGGACGGCAACCATCCGCTGGCGGGCAAGACCTTCAAGCTCGATGTGGAAGTCGTGGACGTGCGCCTGGCCACGCCCGACGAGATCCAGTTCGGCGTGAAATAAGTCGCCCCCGTGCGCACCGCTGCCGTCGATCGATCGATGGTGCGCCAGGGCGCACCCTATGGGCGCATCCACATCGGTTTTGGCCGCAGCTTCGCGAGCTTGCGCTGGACGGGGCACGCCTCATGGTGCGCGCCGGGCAGGTAGCCCAGGCTCATCAGGAATTCGCCAGTGATCTCGCCGCCGGTGAAGCGGAAGGTCTTGCGGAACAGCTTGACCCAGTCTGCCTTGCTTCGCGTCTGTCCATCGTTGCGGAAATGGGCGTCGAGCCATTCGGCGAAGCCGCCATGCGAGTCGCGCAGCCCCCGCACCACCTGCGCGTTGTGGATCGCCGCATCCACCTTGAGCCGGTTGCGGATGATGCCGGGGTCGGCCAGCAGCCGCGCGCGGTCGCGCTCGCCATAGCCCGCGACCGTGTCGACGTCGAAGTCGTGGTAGGCGCGCCGGAAACCGTCCCGCTTCTTCAGGATGGTTTCCCAGCTCAGGCCGGCCTGGTTGATCTCCAGCAGCAGGCGCTCGAACAGGGCCGACTCCTCGCGCTGCGGGAATCCGTATTCGGTCGCATGGTAGGAGGCGTGGACGGGGTGCCCGGGGGCGAAGTCGCAGTAACCCGACATGGGAGTTCCGGCAGTGACGGCGGGAAGCCGGCCACCATCCTAGCCGGTAGAATGGGGGTCATGAACGGGGAAGTGTCCTTCGCCAACCAGCTGCTCATCGCGCTGCCCGCGCTGGCCGATCCCAACTTCGCGCGCAGCGTGACCCTGATCTGCCAGCACGATGCCGACGGCGCGATGGGCATCGTGGTCAACCGCACTTCCGAATACACCCTGGGCGACGTGCTGCAGCAGATGCAGATCGCCAGCGACGACGAGCGCCTGTGCGCGCAGGCGGTGCTGGCGGGCGGCCCGGTGCATCCGGAGCGCGGTTTCGTGCTGCACGATGGCGGTCGCGCCTGGGACTCGAGCATGGCGATCGCCGACGGCCTGTATGTCACCACGTCGCGCGACATCCTCGAGGCCATGGCGCGCGGCGAAGGTCCGCCCAACGCCACCGTCGCGCTCGGCTGCGCCGGCTGGGGCGCCGGCCAGCTGGAATACGAACTGGGCGAGAACAGCTGGCTGACCGCGCCTGCGGATGCCGAGCTGCTGTTCGCTACGCCGGTAGGGCACCGCTGGCAAAGCGCCGCCGGGCGCATCGGCGTGGATCTGTCGCGGATGGCGGATTATTCGGGGCATGCCTGAGCCATGGTCGCGACCACGCCGGGCCGGATCCGCCACGACGGCACCGTGCTGGGTTTCGACGTGGGTGCCAGGCGCATCGGCGTGGCGGTGGGCAGCGCCTTCGGCCACGGTGCACGCGCACTGGCGGTGATCGACGTGCATCACGACAAGCCGGACTGGACGGCGATCGACCGGCTGCGCAGCGAATGGCGCCCGGATGGGCTGGTGGTGGGCGATCCCATGACCCTGGACGGGGGCGACCAGCCGATCCGGCGGCGTGCGCATGCCTTCGCCCGCGAACTGCAGGCGCGCTACGCGCTGCCGGTGGTGCTGGTGGATGAGCGCGCCAGTTCGATCGAGGCGGCGCAGCGTTTCGCGCTGGACCGTGCCGAAGGCCGTCGCCGCCGCCGCGATGCTGCAGCGCTAGATGCGGTAGCCGCGGCGGTGATCGTGGAGCGCTGGCTGGCGTCGCCGGACGAGGGTGTCGAGGTGGTCTGAAGCGGCGCGGCCGCATCGGCGCCGGCGGTACACGTGGTGGCCGTGCGAACAGGCGCGTCCGCCCAACCCTGCCCCGGGAAGAGGGGTTTGCAACAAGTCTTCAACGAGACGTTCCGATGCCCCAGGTCGATCAAGATGGACGCCTGCGCCACCTGCTGACGCTCGATGGCCTGTCGCCGGCGACGCTGACGGCCCTGCTCGACCGGGCGCAGGCGATGCTCGACGGCATCGACGACCGCTCCACGCTGGAAGGCGTCGCGGTCTGCACGCTGTTCTTCGAACCCTCCACGCGCACGCGCCTGAGCTTCCAGCGTGCCGCGCAGCGCCTTGGCGCGGACGTGCTGGGCTTCGATGCGTCCACGTCCTCCACGACCAAGGGCGAGACCGCGCTCGACACGCTGCGCAACATCGAGGCGATGGGGGTGCGTGGCTTCGTGGTGCGACATGCCCACGATGGCGCGGTGGCCGAACTGGCGGCAAGCGCCGCGCCCGGAACCGCCCTGCTCAATGCCGGCGACGGGCGCAGCGCGCATCCCACCCAGGGTCTGCTCGACATGCTGACCCTGCGCCAGGCGAAAGGGATGGATTTCCGCGAGCTGAAGGTGCTGATCGTCGGCGACGTGCGCCACTCGCGGGTCGCGCGTTCCGATCTACATGCGTTGCGTGCCTTGGGCGCGGGCGAGATCCGCGTCTGCGGACCGGCGGCGCTGCTGCCGGAAGACGACACCCTGGCGGGATGCATCGTCACCCAGGATTTCGAAGCCGCGCTGGAGCACGTGGACGCGGTGATGATGCTGCGTCTGCAGCGCGAGCGCATGACCGAAGGCCTGGTCGACTCGCTCGAGGACTACCACCGCGACTACGGCCTGACTCCGCAACGCCTGCGCAGGGCAGCGCCCGATGCAGTGGTGCTGCATCCGGGACCGATGAACCGGGGCGTGGAGATCGACGACGCCGTGGCCGATGGCCCGCAGTCGCTGATCCTGCGCCAGGTACGCAATGGCGTGGCGGTGCGGATGGCCGTGCTCGAAGCGCTAATGGGGCGCGGGGGCTCCTGAGTTCGGGCTGCTGTCGCCTCGAGCGGACCCTACTTCCGTTGCGCGAACAGCCAGGGCCACAGC
Organism: Lysobacter sp. M2-1; assembly: GCF_022662495.1. GTDB lineage: Bacteria > Pseudomonadota > Gammaproteobacteria > Xanthomonadales > Xanthomonadaceae > JAKPBU01. The sequence goes on along the minus strand of NZ_JAKPBU010000011.1, from coordinate 400,022 downwards.
GCCGGCGTTTCCTGGTAGGCGGGATCCCAGCTGTTGTGGCTGGCATCGGGAAACTCGGTATGGCGCGCGTCCTTCGCGCCCGCCGCCTTCAGTGCGGCATCCATGCGGCGCGAAAATTCCGGCGGAACTGTGTCGTCCTTCGCGCCGTGGAAGATCCAGACCGGGATTTCGTGCAGTTTCGCGGCGACCGCCGCGTAGGGATCGGCCAGGCCGGCGATGCCCTGCACATTCATCGATGGGCGTTCCGGATGGGTCAGCCCGCCGCAGATCGGCACCAGTGCCGCGAACCGCTGCGGCGAGCGCAGGGCGTAGTCCCAAGTGCCGTACCCACCCATCGACAGGCCGGTCAGGTAGGTGCGGTCCGGATCGCCGTTGAATTCGCGCGTGGCGGCGTCGAGCTGTGCGAAGGCCATGTCCGCGACCTGGTTCCATTCCATGTTCTCCGGCGCCTGCGGAAACACCACGATGGCCGGGAAGTCCGACAGGTGCGCGCGCACGTAACCGCCGATGCCCACGTCCACCTGCTTGTGGTTGTCGCTGCCGCGTTCTCCGGAGCCGTGCAGGAACAGGATCACCGGCGGCCGCTTCCCGCCAGCGGCGCTGGACGGGACGAACACCTGGTAACGGTAGGTGCTGCCGTCGACGTCGACGCTGCGCTCCACGAACTCGCCGACGCTGCGCTGCGGCGCGCTCATGCAGGCCGCCAGCAGGCACAGGAACGCCAGCGACAGCGCGACAAGGATCTTGCGGGGCAGGGGCATGTCATCTCTCCGTCGAACATCAACGCAACAGGATCAGGGTCGCCAGGCCAAGGAAGCTCAGGAAGCCGACCACGTCGGTCACCGTAGTCAGGACCACGCCCCCGGCGAGGGCCGGGTCGATGTCCATGCGCTTTAGGGTAAGCGGTACCAGCACGCCGGCCAGCGCGGCTACGGCCAGGTTGATCACCATCGCCGCGGCGATCACCATCCCGAGCGGGGCGTCCTGGAACCACAGCGCGGCAACGATGCCGACCACCACCGCCCAGACCACGCCGTTGAGCAGGCCGACCAGCACTTCCTTGCGCAGGATCGGACGCAGGTTGCCGCGCGCCACCTGGCCCAGGGCCAGGCCGCGCACCATCAGGGTCAGCGTCTGGGTGCCGGCCACGCCGCCCATGCTGGCCACGATCGGCATCAGTACCGCCAGCGCCACGATCCGCTCGAGAGTGCCCTCGAACCGGCCGATCACCCACGAGGCCAGGAACGCCGTCGCCAGGTTGATGCCCAGCCAGATCGCGCGTCGCTTGGCCGCGCGCGGCACCGGGCTGAACAGGTCCTCGTCCTCGTTCAGGCCGGCCGCGCCCAGCGCCTGGTGTTCGGCCTGTTCGCGGATGATGTCGACCACGTCGTCGATGGTGATGCGGCCGAGCAGCACATTGCCTTCGTCCACCACCGGCGCCGAGACCCAGTCGTTGTCGGAGAATTCGCGGGCGACGTTCTCGTTGGATTCGTCGACATGGATCGACTCGAGTTCCTCGTCGATCAGCTTGTTGATCGGCGTGCTCGGGTCGCTCGTCACCAGGTCCTGGATCGCCACCCAGCCCATCAGCTGGTGACGGCGGTTGACCACGTACAGGTGGTCGGTGTGCTCGGGCAGCTCGCCGCGCAGGCGCAGGTAGCGCAGCACCACGTCGACGGTGGTGTCGGCGCGCACCGTGACCACGTCGGGGTTCATCAGGCGGCCGGCGGTGTCCTCGTCGTAGGACAACACCTGTTCCAGGCGCTCGCGGTTCTCGCGGTCCATCGACTTGAGGACTTCGTCGATGACCGTATCGGGCAGATCCTCGACCAGGTCGGCGAGATCGTCGATGTCGAGGTCCTCGACCGCGGCGACCAGCTCGTCGGGGTCCATGTCCGCGATCAGGCTTTCGCGCACCTCGTCGCCGACGTGGACCAGGACCTCGCCGTCGTCCTCCGGATCGACCAGTCCCCACACGATCTCGCGTTTGCCCGGCGGCAGCGATTCGAGCAGGTTGCCGATCTCTGCGGGAGACAGCGTGTTGACGTGCCGCCGCACGGGTCCAAGACGCCCGCTGTCCAGCGCGTCGGAAAGCAGACGCAGCTGGCGCGCGGTCTTGTCGTGGCGGACGGCTTCGGCCATGGAGGGCTTCCAGGATTCAAAGAAGCATGGTCGCGTCGCAACGACAGAGGGCGCGACAGGGTCAGGCGTTCATGCGCGCATTATCGCCCCTGCTGCGCGGAATGCCCACCCTGCATGGCGGATCGTGCGAGCTCGACCACGCCTCGTGCCGATGGGGCAGACAGCAAGGGTCGTGGTGAGCGGGTCGCGCCCGGCCCGCGGCGCGCTAGACCAGAGGCATTGCCGGACCGTTGGACTTCAGCCACTTTTCGATCGCGTCCCGGTTGCGTGCGCGCAGCAACGGGGCTACCCGCGCGCGAAGCGCGGAGTGATCGCAGGCGCGGATGGCGCGTCGCACCTCCAGCAGTGTTGCCGGATGCAGGCTCAGTTCGTCCAGGCCCAGCGCCAGCAGGATGGGCACGAGCGTCGCGTCGCCTGCCATCTCGCCGCACACTGCCGCTGGTTTGCCGCGTCGCCGCGCGGTGCGGATCACGTCGTGCAGCAGGCGCAGCATGGCCGGATGCAACGGCGTGTACAGCGCGCCCAGTGCTTCGTTGTTGCGGTCGGCCGCCAGCAGGTACTGCACCAGGTCGTTGGTGCCGATGGAAATGAAGTCGATGTCGCCGATGAAGCCCGACAGCGCGATCGCCGCGGCGGGCACCTCGATCATCGCCCCCAGCGGGATGGACTCGGCGATCTCGTGCCCCTGGCTGCGCAGGTCGCGGGTCACGCGCTTGAGCAGGGCGCGGACCGCGAGGATTTCCTCGCGCGTGCTGATCATGGGCAGCAGGATCCGCACCGGACCGTAGCCGGACGCGCGGACCATGGCGCGCAGCTGGGTTTCGAACAGGTCCGCCCGCGACAGCGACAGACGCACGCCTCTCAGGCCGAGCGCGGGATTGGGTTCGTCCCGCAGCGCCAGGCCGGTACCGTCCGCCTTGTCGGCACCCAGATCCAGCGTGCGGATGGTGACGGTGCGACCGGTCATGCCCAGCACCAGGTCGCGATAGGCACGGAATTGCTCTTCCTCGTCGGGCAGCTCGTTGCGTTTGAGGAACAGGAATTCGGTACGGTATAGACCCACCCCGGCCGACCCCAACGCGTGCGCCTCGGCCACGTCGACCAGGGATTCGGCATTGGCATACAGCTTGATGTCGACGCCATCGAGGGTGCGCGAGGGTTCGCGTCGCAGGCGGTTGAGCTGGCGACGCTCGCGTGCCTGCTCCTTCAGCCGTGCGCGGTGCGCGCGCAGGTCGGCAGGCCCGGGTTCGCGCACGATCAGGCCGCTGCCGCCGTCCACTGCCAGGACATCGCCGTCGTTGATCTTCAGCAGCGCATCGGCCGCACCGACGATCAGCGGCAGGTGCAGGCTGCGCGCCAGGATCGCGCTGTGCGAGAGCGCGCTGCCGGCGGCGGTGACCACGGCCATGACCCCCTGCGACTGCAGGTGCGCCAGTTCCGCCGGCGCCACGTCGTTGACGATCAGGATCTCGCCGGCGACGCCCTGAAGTTCGGCGTCGTGGCTGTGCAAGGCGGCATGGATACGGCCGATGACCTGGTCGATGTCGTCGATCCGGCTGCGCAGATAGGCATCGTCCATGCCTTCGAATACGGCGGCGATGCGGTCGCGCTGCAGGCGCAGGGCATAGTCGGCCGAGTAGCGGCCCTTCCTGATCAGCTCGTCCAGGCCCTGGAGGAGCTCGGGATCGTCGAGGAGCAGGGCGTGCAGATCGAGGAATTCGCCGACTTCGTGTGCCAGCGCGCCGTGCAGGCGGTCGCGCAGCGAGCGCATTTCGCCGCGCACGTCGGCGATCGCCGCATGCAGGCGCGCGATCTCGGCGTCGACGTCGTCGATGAGCTCTTCGGCGACGTCGAGCGCATGCGGCTGGCGCACGCGCGCGCGGCCCAGCGCCGCCCCGCGCGAGGCCCCATGTCCCTGCAGCTCGAGCCTCATCAGCCGTCCTCGTCGAAGCGGCGGTCGAACAGCGCGGCGACCGCTGCTGCGGCAGCGGCTTCGTCCTCGCCGTCCACCCGCAGCAGCACCGGGGTCCCGGCCCCGGCGGCCAGCAGCATCACCCCCATGATGCTCTTGGCGTTGACCTCGCGTCCCTTGGCCGAGAGCGTGGCATTGCACCGGAACGACGACAGCGCTTGCACCAGTTTGGCGGTCGCGCGTGCATGCAGCCCCAGGCGGTTGCTCACGATGAACTCGCGTTCAAGCATCGTTGCGGCCCCTAGGCGTCGCCATGGATGACTCCGTTGCGCGCGCCGGCCGCGGCCACTGCAGGCAATTCTTCCAGGCCGAGTTCGGCGTAGTTCATCACCCGCAGCAGCATCGGCAGGTTCACGGCCGACACGCGCCGTACGGGCGTGCCGATGCGGGCGAGTTTCGCCGCCAGGTTGCTGGGCGAGGCGCCGTACAGATCGGTGAGCACCAGCACGCCGTCGCCGCTGTCGACGCGGCGCAGCGCGCTGCTGGCCTGGGGTAGCAACAGGTCGGGGTCGGCATCGAACGGCAGCTCGAACGCCTCGGTCTTCAGCGGCAATTGCCGCAACAGGCGCGTGGCCACCGCCAGCAGTGCGGTGCCGAGCCCTTCGTGGGTCAGGAGGAGAACGCCAACGGCCATGCCAGCAACTTAGCAGAGCCGGGTGACGCCCCGGAAGCGTCCAAAGAAAAACGCTGCGGACCGTGGTGCGGTCCGCAGCGCGGGGTGCGACATGGCGCCTGCCCGCACGATGCAGGCAGGGACGCCTGCGTGGCTTACTGGCTCGGAGGCGTGCTGGGGTTGGCCTCGGGACTCTCGGGCGGCGTTTCCGGCTCGCCGGTAGCGTCGGCCGGGGGCGGCATCGGTGCTTCGTTGCTGGTGCCAGGATCGGTGCCGTCGCTGGGAGGTGGTGTCGTGGTGTCGCTGGGAGGGGCGGTTTCCGGCGGCGGGGCGGTATCGGCCGGCGCGGCCTCCGGTTCCATCGTTTCCGGCGCCGGGGCGGCATCGTCGGCCGGCTTGTTGCAGCCGGCGAGTGCGAGCAACGCCAGCAGCGGCAGGGCCAGCCGAAGGCCGGTGGATCCACTCATGTTCATGCGAAAACTCTCCTTTGTTGCGATGACAACCGGGCGGTTGATCCAACAGGAGACTAAGCGCGCGGATGGAAAGCGAACGCTATCGCAACAGAAAAATTGCGTAAGTTGCGCGTGCCCTGTGTCGCAGGTGCGGCCCGGGGTTCGCCGGGGCGACGTGTTGCGTCAATCGAGTTCGCGGTGATGCACGGCTACTTCGGGCCAGCCGCGCGTGCGCGCGAATTCCGCCAGCTTTTCGGCCAGATACACCGAACGGTGGCGTCCGCCGGTGCAACCGAAGGCGATGGTGGCGTAGCTCCGGGTGCTCGATTTGAGCTTGGGCAGCCACGCATCGAGGAAATCGGAGACGTGTTGCACATACTCGGCGACATCCTCCTGGGCGTCGAGGAAATCGCGCACGTCGGCATCGCGACCCGATAGCGGACGCAGCTGCGGATCCCAGTGCGGGTTGGGCAGGACCCGGGCGTCGAACACGAAGTCGGCATCGGCCGGCACGCCGCGCCGGTAGGCGAAGGATTCGAACAGCAGCGACAGGGTGCTGTCGTCGACCAGGCCGAATCCGGTGATCACTTCACGCCGCAGCTGGTGCACGTTGAGCGCGCTGGTGTCGATGACCACGTCGGCGATCGCGCGCAGCGACTTGAGCACCTTGCGCTCGAGCGAGATCGCGTCGGCCAGCGCCAATCCCAGGTGACTGAGCGGGTGGCGCCGACGCGTGTCGGCATAACGCTTGAGCAGCACGTCGTCGTTGGTGTCGAAGAACACCAGCCGCGGATCCAGGCCCAGTGCACCGACTCTGGCGAGCGACTTCGGCAGGTTGGCCAGGTCCCCGCGGCTGCGCACGTCGATGCCCACCGCCAGCTTCTGCGAAGCCCGGTCCGGATGGGTCGCAGTGCGGATGAAGTCGGGCAGCAGTTCCGCCGGCAGGTTGTCGACGCAGTAGAAGTCCAGGTCCTCGAGGGTGTTGAGCGCGACCGTCTTGCCCGACCCGGACATGCCGCTGACCACGACCAGGGTCGAAGTGCCGTTGCCGCTCACGTCGAACGTTCCAGGAAATGGCTGTGCCGGGCCATGAAGGCCGCTGCCGGGTCGACGCCCTTCGCGCGCAGGATGTGCATGCGCGTCGCCGCTTCTGTGAGCACCGCCAGGTTGCGGCCGGGCATCACCGGCAGGGTGATCAGGGGCACGTCGAGGTCGAGCACGTGGCGCGTGCCCAGGTCGCCGGTCAGGCGTTCGATCCCGGCGGGCTTGGGCTCCAGGTGCGGCCGGGTGAGGTGCACGATCAGGCGCAGGTACTTGTTCCGTTTCACCGCAGTGTCGCCGAACATCTGGCGGATGTTGAGCACGCCCAGGCCGCGCAGCTCGAGCATGTCCTGCAGCATCTCCGGGCAGGTGCCGTCGAGCACGTCGGGTGCAATCTGGGTGAACTCTGGGGCGTCATCGGCGACCAGGCGGTGTCCGCGGGTCACCAATTCCAGCGCCAGTTCGCTCTTGCCCGAGCCCGATTCGCCGGTGATCAGCACGCCGATCGAATAGATCTCCATGAACACGCCGTGCAGCGTGACCCGCGGCGCGAGGGTGCGTGCCAGGTGGTATTGCAGGTGGTTGAGCAACTCGTGCCCGCGGCGCGGCGAGCGCCACAGCGGGGTATCGGATTCCTCGGCGGCGATGCGCAGGTCTTCGGGACAGGCCTGGTCCTTGCTCACCACCAGTGCGAGTGGCCGGAACTGCATGATCCGTTCGATCGTTTCCCAGCGCTGGCGCGAATCCAGCCCGTCGAGCCAGGCCAGTTCCTCGGTACCCAGGATCTGAACCTTGTTGGGATAGATCGCATTGAGATATCCGGCCAGCGAGGGCCGGCGGGCCACGGTATCGACCGATTCGAGCACTCGCTCCGCACCGCGCAGTCCGGCCAGCCAGCGAAGTCCGAGGCGCTCGCCGAGCTGGTCGAACAGGGTCTGGGCGCTGATGCTCTGGGTCATCACGCTGCGGCGGCAGGCCGCGACAGCAGCAGGGCGCGCAGCGTGTCGGTATCCGGTGCGGCGCGCAGCGCGGCGCGGAACCCGGCATCGGCGAAGCGCTCGGCCAGTTCCGCCAGCCATTGCAGGTGCTGCTGGGTGAAATGCTCGGGCACGGCCATGGCGAAGACGAGGTCCACCGGCTGGTCGTCGCCGGCGGCGAACTCCACCGGGCGACCCAGGCGCAGAAAAGCCGCCCGTACGTCGTCGTAGGCGCCGCTGCGGCCATGCGGAATGGCCACGCCGTGTCCGATCGCGGTACTGCCCAGGCGTTCGCGCTGGCGCAGCGCGTCGGCGATGATCGAAGTGTGGGTCGGCGATGCGTCCGCGAGCAGGCGTGCCGCGGCGTCAAGCACCGTGTCACGGTCTCCAGGCTCGGCCAGCAGGCCGATGCGGTCGGCAGACAGCAGATCGGAAAGCGGCATGCTAGGGACAGGCCCTGACCTGCAGGTCAGCCGAAGTCGCGCGCGACGCCGGCGGCGCGCTGGCGGCTGGTGGTCAACTTTTCCTTGTGCTTCATCAGCAGCCGGTCGAGCTTGTCGGCGAGCAGGTCGATCGCCGCGTACATGTCGATGGCGCTGGCATCGGCGTGCAGGGCCTTGCCGGAAATGCTGATCGTCGCCTCGGCCCGGTGATTCGGCTTGTCCATGGTCAGCAGTGTGCGCACCTCCAAGGGATGCTCGTAGTGTCGGCCCAGCCGCGAAAGCTTGCTTTCGACGTAATCGCGCAGTGCCGGGGTGACTTCGATCTGCTGGCCATGGGTTTCGATGCGCATCGCATTCCTCCTGCGGGTGCCCGGGCCCGGATGGGCGAGGGGCTGTGTCTGAAGCATGGCGCGTCGGCGGACCGGTCGGAGTGAAAAAAACGTTGCGCAGGCTGGGCAACCGGTACTGCGATCACTCCAGGCGAACCCGATCATGCGACGAGGGAATGTTCATGGCTTCGCGGTATTTTGCCACGGTGCGCCGCGCCACCGGCACGCCGGTGGCCTTGAGCGTTTCGGCCAGGCGCGCGTCGGAAAGCGGTTTTCGGGGATTCTCCGCATCGATCAGGCGCCGGATCATGGCCTGGATCGCGGTGCTGGAGGCTTCACCGCCGCCCTCGGTGTCGATGCCCGAGGCGAAGAAGCCACGCAAGGGCAGGGTGCCGCGCGGTGTGCGCACGTATTTGCGCGAGATCGCGCGCGAAACGGTGGATTCGTGCAATCCGACCGCGGCGGCGACTTCGCGCAGGGTGAGCGGGCGCAGCGCCTGGGCGCCGAATTCCAGGAATCCGGATTGCTCGCGCACCAGGCAGCGCACTACCTTGAGCAGGGTCTCGCCGCGGGCTTCGATGTTCTTCAGCAGCCAGCGCGCTTCCTGCAGGTGCCCGCGCAGGTAGGCCGCATGGGTACCGGCGCTGCCGTCGTTGAGCATCTGCTCATAGCCGCGGTGAATCACCGGCCTCGGTCGGTGGTTCGCGGCCAGGGCGACCCGCCATACGCCCTGCTGACGCCAGATCACGCAGTCCGGGGTGATGTAGGTGTCCGGAGGCAAGGCCCCGACCTGGGCGCCCGGGCGGGGGTCGAGCGTGCGCAACAGGTGCAGCGCGGCGGTTGCCGCGTCCGGGCTGCAGTGCAGCTCGCGCGCCAGCGCGTCGATCCCCAGCTTGGGCAGGCGCTCGATCTGCCCGGCAGCGATCCGCAGGGCGAGCTCGCGGCCGATAGTCGCCTCCGGCAAGGCCGCCAGCTGCAGCTGCAGGCATTCCCCCAGATCGCGGGCGCCGACGCCGGCCGGGTCGAGCCGCTGGATCTGGTGCAGCACGACCAGCACCTGGGCCTCGTCCACGGTGAGGTCGGGTGCCAGGCTCTCGGCAATGGCTGCGGGCGTTTCGCGCAGATAGCCGTCGTCGTCTAGCGCGTCGATCAGCGCGGCGCCGATGCGGCGGTCGCGCGGCGACAGATGGGTGAGGTGCAGCTGCCACAGCAGGTGGTCGCGCAGGCTCTCGCTCTCGGCCACCCGTTCGGCGGGATCGCCCTCGCTGTCGTCGCCGTCCATCGCCGGGCCGCGTCGCTCTTCCCAGGGCTCGCCCAGACGGTCCCAGGGCTCGGCCTGGTCCGGAACGCTCTCCACCTCGCGCTCCTGTTCCGGGTGGTCTTCACCACCGACCTGGATTGGCTCGGGTTCGGACCAGTCGAGCAGCGGATTGGACTCGACCGCTTCGGCGATCTCGGCTTCCAGTTCCAGGGTCGACAGCTGCAGCAGGTGGATCGCCTGGCGAAGCTGGGGCGTCAGCACCAGATGCTGGCCCAGCGATGTCTGCAGTCTGGCTTTCATTCGCGTACGACAACGGCCCCAGGGGAGGACGTCGGCCGCGAACCGCTACAGGCGGAACGACTCGCCCAGGTATACGCGCCGCACGTCGGGATTGGCCAGCAACGCGTCCGGAGCTCCCTGCGCGAGCACGCTGCCTTCGCTCAGGATATACGCACGGTCGCAGATGCCAAGGGTTTCGCGCACGTTGTGGTCGGTGATCAGCACCCCGATGCCGCGGGCCTTGAGGTGGCCCACGATCCGCTGGATCTCGCCGACCGAAATCGGGTCGACGCCGGCGAAGGGCTCGTCCAGCAGCATCAACCTGGGCCGCGCCGCCAAGGCGCGCGCGATTTCCACCCGGCGGCGCTCGCCACCGGAGAGGCTGGCGCCGATCTGGTCGGCGACGTGCGCGACCTGGAGTTCGTCCATCAAGCCGGCCAGTTCGCGCTCGGCGCCTGCCTTGTCCAGGTCGCTGCGCAGCTCCAGGACCAGGCGCAGATTGTCGGCCACGCTGAGCTTGCGGAAGACCGAAGGCTCCTGTGGCAGATAGCCGACGCCGAGCTTGGCCCGGCTGTACATCGGGTCGGCGGTGATGTCGCGCCCGTCCAGGGTGATGCTGCCGGCGTCCGCCGGCACCAGGCCAACGATCATGTAGAAGCAGGTGGTCTTGCCGGCGCCATTGGGGCCGAGCAGGCCGACCACTTCGCCGGCGTCCAGGGTCAGGCCGAAATCCTTGACGACCTCGCGCGAGCGGTAGCGTTTGCGCAGGCCCTGCGCGACCAGCATCAGCCCTGTCCCTGCGACTTCGGCTGGATCCGCATCTTGACCCGTCCCGCGCCCTCGCCGCCGCTGTTCACCTGTCCGGTCTTGAGGTTGTAGACCACGCGCTCGCCGCTCATGGTGCCGCGCGGCTGTTCGATGGACACGTTGCCGGTGAACACCACGATTTCGGTCTGCAGGTTGTAGTCGACCTTGCTGGCGCGCGCGGTCATCGGCGTGCCATCGTCCATCTGCTGCTTGAGCACCACCGGCCCCCCGGTGAGCACGGCGCGCTGCGGATTGCCGTTCTTCGACAGCGAGATCTCGGCACGGTCCGAACGGATGTCGAGGCTGCCCTGGCGGATGGTCACGCCTTCGGACAGGATCGTGGGCGAGCGGTCGTCGAGCGTGCCTTCCTGGCGGCCGGCATCGATGTCCATCGGCTGGCTGCGGTCGGAGGTCTTCGCGGCGGCGTCGGTTGCGACCAGCCCGCCCAGGACGGCGACGAGCGCCATCGCCAGAAAATTAGCGGTTCGATCGAACATAGCGGGAACGCACCTGCGAAAGGAGTGTGTAGCGCTTGTCGGCCAGATCGGCTTCCAGGCCACGGCCGCGCAGTATAGAGCCGGGCTGGGTGATGGTCACGGCGCTGGCGGACGTGGCGCGGTTCGCATCCGGGAATACGTTCAGTTGCTCGGTCTTCATGTTGACCGGCCGTGCGTCCCCTTCGGGGCTCCGGGCCTCGACGTTACCGCGCAGGCGGATTTCCTCGCGATTGTCGCTGACCCAGCCGGTCTTCGAGCGCACCTCCCAGTAGCCGCCCTGCTTGTCGGGCAGCAGGAACAGCGGCGTCGTGAGATCCATCGTCTTCGCCCCCGGAGTCTGCTGCAGCAGCGGCGCGCGCAAGGTGAACGATTCCTTGCCCGAGTTGTCGAGCGCGATCAGTTCGAAGTCGTGCAGCACGTAACCCGAGCGTCCGGACGCCGCGTGCGCCTGTTCCTCCACGACGCGATCGCGCCAAAGCGACCAGCCCGACAGCGCCGCGGCGATCAGCAGCACAACGCCCAGGATCATGCGCGGACTCATGCCTGCGCCCCATGTTTCAGGGCGGCGTCGAGCAGGCCGCTGCCCTGCGTGGCCTGTTCGATCAGCGCGTCGACATGCCCCTGCGCCGCCAGGATCAGGTCGCACAGTTCGCGTGCCGCGCCTGCGCCGCCGTGCGCGACGGTGCGCCAATGCACGCGTTCGCGGGTCCACGCATGCGCATTGGCCGGTGCCACCGCCAGCCCGGCGGCCGTGAGCGCGGACAGATCGGCCAGGTCATCGCCCATGAAGGCCACCTGGTCCAGGCCGATGCCCATCGCGCCGGCGATCTCGCGCACCTTGGCCAGCTTGTCGTGGACGAACGTGTGCGAGGCCACACCCAGCTCCTTCGCCCTGAGTTCGGCCACCGGGCTACGACGCGCGGTGATGAACGCCACCGAGATTCCCGCCGACTGCAGCAGCTTCAGGCCCAGTCCGTCGGTCGCATGGAAGGCCTTGAATTCCCGCCCTTCGCCGTCGTAGATCAGGCGCCCGTCGGTCAGGGTGCCGTCCACGTCGAAGCATGCGAGCTTCACCTTCGCAGCGCGGGCGAGGATGTCGGACGGGTAATCGCTGGTGTGGGAATAACGCACGGGATTCTGGATTCTGGATCGATTCGAGGTTGGTTCGGGATCGTGGCGCGACACGCCTGCACAGTGCCGGACAGCTGCAGATCGAAGCAGGGCCAGAATGACAGGAAACCAGGCAACCTGCCTTTACCGAGCATCAATCGCGGAGCAGGGACGCGCCGCAGTCACACCACCCGCGCGCGCAGCAGATCGTGGATGTTGAGCGCGCCCACCACCCGGCGCTGGTCGTCCAGCACCAGCAAGGCGTTGATCTGGTGTGCCTCCATCATCCGCGCGGCTTCGACCGCCAGCGCGTCGGAAGCGATCGTCTTGGGCGCGCGGGTCATGACATCGTCGATGCGGGTCGTGCGCAGGTCCACGCTGCGGTCGTCAAGCGTGCGGCGCAGGTCGCCATCGGTGTACAGACCGAGCAGTCGGCCGTCGGCGTCGACCACCGCGGTCATGCCCAGGCGCTTGCGGCTCATCTCCACCAGCGCATCGCTCAGGCTGGTGTCCGAGGCGACGCGCGGAACCGCGTCGCCGCTATGCATCACGTCGGTGATATGCAGCAGCAGGCGCCGCCCGAGCGCGCCGGCCGGATGCGATCGGGCGAAATCATCGGCGGTGAAGCCGCGCGCCTCCAGCAGCGTCACCGCGAGCGCATCGCCCAGCGCCAGCGATGCGGTGGTGCTGGCGGTCGGGGCCAGGTCCAGCGGGCAGGCCTCGGCAGGCACGCTGACGTCCAGATGCACGTCGGCCTCGCGCGCGAGCGCCGAGGCGGGGCGGCCGGTCATCGCGATCACGCGGTTGCCCTGGCGGCGCAGGACCGGCAGCAGCATCAGCAGCTCGTCGTTTTCGCCCGAGTACGACAGTGCCAGCAGCACGTCGGTATCGGTGACCATACCCAGGTCTCCGTGCCCGGCTTCGCCCGGATGCATGTAAAAGGCCGGGGTGCCGGTAGAGGCCAGGGTCGCCGCGATCTTGCGCGCGATATGGCCCGACTTGCCCATGCCGGTGCAGACCACGCGCCCGCGGCAGGCCAGCAGCAACTCGCAGGCAGCCGAAAACGCCCCGTCGATGCGCGCCGATACGGCCTGCAAGCCCTGGGTTTCGATCTCGAACACGCGGCGCCCGCTGGCGGCGAAATCGAACCCTGGCTCGGGGATCGCTTGCGAGGACATGCGAGGGACGGCTTCCGCTAGACTGAGCTATTCATTTTACGCGCACGAGGCTGCACCCCGTCTTTCACGCGGGTCGTTGCCGGCCGGCGCCACCACCGGATGCCCATGAACGCAGAATCCATCCGCCAATTGATCGAACAGGGGCTGCCCGGGGCCCGGGTCGAGGTCCAGGGGGAGGACGGGGTGCACTTCGAGGCCCGCGTGGTCTGCGCCCAGTTCGCCGGCAAGCTGCCACTGGCGCGCCACCGCATGGTCTACGCCACCCTCGGCGAGCGCATGGGAGGCGAGATCCATGCCCTGGCGCTCAGGACGCTGACACCGGAAGAAGCCGCACAGGCGTCCGGCTGATGCAGAAGATCCTGGTCACAGGCGGCCCGAGCCTCACGGGCGAGGTCCGCATTTCAGGCGCGAAGAACGCGGTCCTGCCGATCCTGTGCGCCACGCTGCTGGCCGATGGGCCGGTGGAGGTGCGCAATGTGCCGAAGCTGCACGACGTGCTGACCACGGCGAAGCTGCTGCAGCAGCTCGGCGCCGGCGTCGAGCGCAGCGAAGGCGCCATGACCATCGATCCGCGCGGCGTCAACAGCCACGTGGCGCCATACGATCTGGTCAAGACGATGCGTGCCTCGGTGCTGGTGCTGGGCCCGCTGCTGGCGCGCTTCGGCGACGCGGAAGTGTCGTTGCCCGGCGGCTGCGCCATCGGCTCGCGCCCGGTCGACCTGCACCTCAAGGGCCTGCAAGCGCTGGGTGCGGACATCAGCGTCGATCACGGCTTCATCAAGGCCAGCGCGAAGCGGCTGCGCGGCGCGCGCCATGTCTTCGAGATGGTCAGCGTCGGCGCCACCGAGAATGTGCTGATGGCCGCGACCCTGGCCGAGGGCACCACCGTGCTCGAGAACGCGGCGATGGAGCCGGAGATCGTCGACCTGGCCGACTGCCTGCGGGCGCTGGGTGCGCGGATCAGCGGTGCCGGCACCCCGCGCATCACCATCGAAGGCGTCGACACGCTGCGTGGAGGAAGCCATGCGGTGGTGGCCGATCGGATCGAAACCGGCACCTTCCTGGTCGCTGCGGCGATGACCGGCGGCCGCGTGGTCGCGCGCAATGCGCGGCCGGACACGCTCGACGCCGTATTGGACAAGCTGCGCGAAGCCGGCGCGGACGTCATGGTCGAAGGCGACAGCATCGCCCTGGACATGCGCGGACGCAGGCCGCGCGCGGTCGACATCGTCACTGCTCCGCACCCGGGGTTTCCCACCGACATGCAGGCGCAGTTCATGGCCATGAACTGCATTGCCGAGGGGACCGGGATCATCCACGAGACGATTTTCGAGAACCGCTTCATGCACGTGCAGGAGCTGCTGCGGTTGGGCGCCGATATCCGGGTCGACGGGCATACCGCAGTGGTGCGCGGCATCGAGCGCCTCAGCGGCGCGCCGGTGATGGCCACCGACCTGCGCGCGTCCGCCTCGCTGATCCTGGCCGGTCTGGCCGCCGACGGCGACACTCTGATCGACCGCATCTACCACCTCGATCGTGGGTACGAGAATATCGAGGCCAAGCTGTCGGGGTTGGGGGCGAAGATCCGGCGGCTGGATTAGCGAATCGCTGATCCGTCGTCCCCGCGGGAGCCCGTGGACGTCTCCGTTGTGGTTTCGAGGCAAAACCATCCATTCGGGCACAGAGCTTTCGCCTGCCGGCGAGTTACTTTTCTTTGCTGGTGCAAAGAAAAGTAACCAAAAGAAAGCACCTTCCTCGTGACGTCAAACCCGCTCATGGGATCTGCGGTGTCGTCGCCATTTTCGCAGCGGACATCCGTGTCCGCTTCGAAAACGGCCGGCATCCATGCCGGCCGCCCTCCGGGTGCCCGGATACGAGTCGCATACGCAGAGTGGGGAACGTCAAGGGCTCGAGCCATCAGCCGCTAGCGCGATCGGTGGGTTGGTGGCATCCGCCTTTGACTTTCTTTCTCCGCCAGTAGCCACCTGCGTCCGGAAACCCCGAAGGGGCGGCGGCCATGGATGGCCGCCGTTTTCGGATCGAGCCATGGATGGCGAGTCCGAAAATTGCTTCGGCATCCGCATTCCTTGAGCGATCTGGATCCATTGAGGTGCTTTCTTTGGTTACTTTCTTTGCACCAGCAAAGAAAGTAACTCGCCGGCAGGCGAAAGCTCTGCTCCTAATGGCATGACATCCAGACACCGAAAGGCAGGGGCAGCGTCCTTGGGTCCCCGCCTACGCGGGGATGACGAGATCAGTGGGCCATTCGCGCTTGCGAGCATTCGCTGCAGAGCGCACCAGGAAAGAAAGTAACCCGCATTCAGGCGAAAGCTCTACGCCCGAAGGGCGCATGGTTTTGGCTTCAGATGCACAAGAGTTACTGCCTTGGGACCTCCGTTAATCGGGCTTGGGAGGACGCGTTCTTCGGATGTTTGCAGCAGCCTCGCCGAGCTTGAGAACGCATCACCGAAACGAAAAAAGCCCGCCATCGGCGGGCTTTTTTGATCTGGTACACGACGCTCAGTTCAGCGACTTGATCTTTAGGTCGATCTGGTCCTTGCCGTCCTTGCGCTGCAGGATGCGCGCCGGCACCGGCAATCCGTCCACCACCCAGGCCAGATACTGCTTGTTGCCGTCGGTATGGGTGACCTTGGTGGCCTCGCGCTGCCTGCCGCCGATCTCGATCGTTTCCTTGCCGCTCACCGTGTAGGTCATGCGCTTGACCCGGCCGTCGTCGACCATGCGGTAGTTCATGGGCTTGCCCGCCGCGGCGTCGCGCGCCACCGCCAGGTTCACCAGCATCGCGTCGAGGTCGCCGTCCTGCAGCTTCACCGGCCCGGCGCGCTCGGCCTTGACGTCGCCGCTCCAGCGCGCCTCGCCCTTGGCCCAGTCGTAGCTGGCGGTCTTGTTCGACTTCTTGATCAGCAGCAGCGATGAGTCGGTTCCCGAGAGCGGCCGGAACTCACCGCCCTTGTCTTCGAATGTGGTGCTCTGGACGAGCTGGGCCACGTTGCTGCGGATGCTCATGGTGTATTTCCAGCGGTTGCTGCCCGCAGGTTCGATCCGCATCTGCCCGGCGCCCTGCAGGCCCATGTAGCTGGCGGTGTAGTCGGCCGTGAAGGGCTTGACCGCAAGCGCCGACGCACTTGCGGTCAGGGCCAGTAGGGCTGCGCCGATCAGCAGGGGAGTGGATTTCTTCAGGTCCATGGGGGTACTCCAGGCTCGAAAGCTGTTGTGCGGGTCAGTGATATTCGGTCAGGCGCAGGTCGGTCGTGTCCTTGCCATCCTCGCGCTGCAGGATGCGGATCGGCGTCGGTACGCCGGCGGCGACCCAGATCACGGTCTGCTCGCTGGACGGCGCCGAACCGGCTGGCTGGACGCGCTCGACGCGCATCGCGTCGTAGCTCAGTTCGCCGACCTGGACCAGTTCGGTCTGCGGAGCCACCTGGTAGAAGTGGTCGCGCACGCGGCCGTCGTCGACGAAACGGTACTGCAGGGTCTTGCCCGGTTGGGCGTCGCGGATCACGGCAAGGTTGATCAGCAGCCCGCTCATGTCGCCCGGTTGCAGCGGCACGGGCCGCTGCCGCGTCTTCTTGACGTCGCCGGTCCAGCGCGCGCTGTGCGCGTTCCAGTCGTAGGTACCGATGGTCTTGCGGTTGGACAGGAACACCCGTTTGACCAGGGCCTGGCTGAGCGGACGGTACTGGTTGCCCACGTTGTCGAACAGCGTGCTCTGCTGCAGATTGAGTCCGGTCAGGCGCATCAGGCCACCGCCCTTCAGGTTCAGGTCGACGCGCCAGCGCGCGCCGCCCAGCGGTACGGCCTGCATCGTCGCATTCCCCAGCGCGCGACCGTTGTTGTGGACTTCATAGCTGGCCACGAACGGTTCGAGCGGCCGCGGCGGCTCCTGCGCGCCTTCCATCCCGGGCGCGGGCGCTGGCTGGGATTGCGCAATGGCGGTGCCCGCGAGCAGCAGCAACAGGCCGGCGCAGGCGGTGAGGGCGAACGGGCGAAGCATGGGCTTGCGAGGTCCTGGGTGGCGTTGCCACAAATCTCGTGGAATCAATCGGTTAGGCGCCGCAATCTAGCTGCAGTGGCGTAAACAGGGGATGACCGTCGAGCAGCACACCCTCGCCCTGTTCAGCCACGCGACCTGAAAGGCACAGCGCCAGGACATCGATCAGCAGCCGGTGTTCGCGAGGAAGCAGGCGCTCGGCCAGCGTTTCCGGGGAATCGTCGGGCAGGACCGGGATGCGCACCTGCGCGATCACCGCGCCGGCGTCCAGTTCGGGCACCACGAAATGCACGCTCGCGCCATGTTCGGTGTCGCCAGCCTCGAGCGCGCGCCGATGGGTGTGCAGGCCACGGTATTTCGGCAGCAGCGAGGGATGGATGTTGAGCAGCCTGCCGCGGAACCGGCGCACGAAATCGGCGCCGAGGATGCGCATGTAGCCGGCGCATACGATCCAGTCGGGCTGCACCGCATCCACGGCATCGGCCAGGGCGGCATCGAAGGCTTCGCGGAACGGAAACGACCTGGCGTCCGCGCTCCAGCGCAAGCGTTCGGGCACGCGTTCCAGTGCGTGCGCGCCGGGCTTGTCGGAAAACACGCCGGCGATTTCGGCCGCCAGCCGGCCCTCGGCGATCGCATCCAGGATCGCCTGCAGATTGCTGCCGCGGCCCGAGGCCAGGACCGCGATCCGGCGCGAAGTCGAATCCGCCGACCTCATGCCGCGTGCGTCGGCATCAGGATCTGCGGAAAGCCCACCACGATCACGATCACCAGGATCCAGGGCAGCAGCGCGAACAACGTGGCCACGATCACCTGCGACCGGTTGAGGCGGCCGCGGAAATCCAGCAGGAACGACACCCAGTAGGCGCCCAGCGCCACCACCGCAAGCAGGGCGATCCGCATCAGCCGGATCGCCGGTTCGGGTGCGACGAACAACAAAGTCAGGCAGGCCAGGAAGGCGACACTGGCGCCCGCCAGCAGCCAGCGGCTGCGCCGGCTGAGATCGGATAGCTGGATGCCGATCAGCATCAGCCGATGCGCACGCGACCGCCGCTCCCGGCGGGCACCACCTGGCCGATACGCCGGTGCGACAGCTGCAGGGCGGACAACTCCGCTTCCACCGCGCCCGCGGCATCGGGCGCGACCACCAGTACGAATCCGATCCCGCAGTTGAAGGTGCGCCACATTTCCGCGTCGGCGACACCGCCTTCGTGCTGCAGCCACTCGAACACCGGCGGCAATGCCAGTGTGCCGGCATCGATGTCCAGGCCCAGGGCCTCAGGTACGACGCGAATGATGTTCTCGCTCAGGCCGCCGCCGGTGATGTGGGCCATGGCATGGATGGCATCGCCCTGCGCACCGCGCAGGAGTTCAAGCACCGGCTTTACGTACAGCGCGGTGGGCGCCATCAGCGCGTCGACCAGGCAGGTTCCGCCGAGGTCGAGTTCGCCCGGGCGCCCAGCGCGCTCGAAGATGCGGCGGATCAACGAGTAGCCGTTGGAATGCGGCCCGCTGGAAGCGATCCCCAGCAACAGGTCGCCGGCGCGCACGCGGGCGCCGTCGCGCAGCTGGGATTTCTCCACCGCGGCCACGCAGAAGCCGGCCAGGTCGTATTCGCCCGGCGGGTACATGTCGGGCATTTCGGCGGTCTCGCCGCCGATCAGCGCGCAGCCGGACAGCTCGCAGCCGCGGGCGATGCCGCAGACCACGGCGACGGCGGTGTCGACATCGAGCTTGCCGGTGGCGAAGTAATCGAGGAAAAACAGCGGCTCGGCGCCCTGCACCAGCACGTCGTTCACGCACATCGCCACCAGGTCGATGCCGATGGTGTCGTGGCGGCCGAGCTGCTGCGCAAGCTTGAGCTTGGTGCCCACGCCATCGGTGCCCGAGACCAGTACGGGTTCACGGTACTTGCCGGTCAGGTCGAACAGGGCGCCAAACCCGCCCAGGCCGCCCATGACTTCGGGCCGGAAGCTGCGCCTGACCAGCGGCTTGATGCGTTCGACGAGCTCGTTGCCGGCATCGATGTCGACGCCCGCATCCCGGTAGGTCATCCCGCTGGAAGACGCGGGGCCGGCGGGGTCGGGGGTAGCGGGATGGCTCACGGGCAGTCCGGCAGCGCGTCTGGGGCGCGGCGAGCGGCGATTTTAGCAGCGCGCGCGCGTTCGCATGGACGCGGGAGCGCGCCTGCGGCACCATTTCACAATTCGCCAGCGATTAGGGATGTGCGATGCGGCCAGAAGCGCGGAGCGAGGGACTGCGATTCTCGAGGGTGCGGAACGCGGGCCTGCGCGTCGGGCTGGCGCTGGCGTGCCTGCTGGCCGCGGGCGTGGCGACCGCGCAGCGCGTGGAAGGCGACGTGGCACGTGCCGAGGGCGCCTACGAGGTCGAAGTCCCCGTGCGCAACCAGGGCGCCGCGGAGCGCAACACCGCCTTCGCGCGGGCGCTGTCGCAGGTACTTGGCAAGATTTCCGGTGATCGCAGCGCCGCAGCGCGGCCCGGCGTTGGCGAGGAAATGCGCCGCGCCAGCGAATACGTGCGCAGCTACGATTACCGCCAGGACGAGGGCATTTCCGATGTGTCCGGCGCCCCGAGCTACCAGACCACGCTGATCGTGCGCTTCGACCAGGACAAGGTCGACGGCATCATGTCGGCGCTCGGTCTGCCGATCTGGCCGTCGCCCAGACCCAAGCCGGTCCTGTGGCTGGCCATCGACGATGGCAAGGGTCCGCGCCTGGTCGGGCTGCAACAGGGTGCGGCGGCGCGCGCGGCGCTCGATCGCGCCCAGGCCCGCGGCTATCGTCTCGGGTTGCCGTCGGGCAGCGCGGCGGAGATGGCCGCGGCCGGTGCGATCTGGCGCGGCGACACCGCGGCGATCGCGCGCCTGTCCTCGCGCTACCAGCCGCCGATGCAGCTGCTCGGCAAGCTCTATCGCAACAAGGGCGGCTGGAAAGCGGACTGGATCTTCGTCGATCGCGGCCGCGTGCTGTCGCGCTGGTCGACCGAGAACAGCGATGCCCGTCGCGCGATGCAGGGTGGCGCCGACGGCGCCGCCGACGCCCTGGTGCGGCGCTACGCCAGGCAGAGCCCAGGAACCGGGACGCCGGGTACTTACGCGGTGCTGGTCACGGGCATCGATAGCGCCGATGATTACATCCGGCTCTCGGCGCAGCTGCAGAAGGTATCGGTGGTGAAGCGGTTCGTGCCGGTGCGCGCAACTCCCGATGGCCTGGAGCTGATGCTGGAACTGTCCACGGGCATGTCCGGGTTCAAGCGCCTGATCGACGACGACGTGCTGGTATCGGGCGATAGCGATGCGGTGCCTCAGGTGTTCCAGCTGCGCTGATGGCCGAGATGCAGACGCAGCAATCGCTGCACGAGATCGCCCGCTTCTACCGCCGTCTGCAGGGATCCGCGGTCGCGATCGCGGTGCTGTCGCTGGTGTGGCTGTTGGCGCCGATCCTGACTCCGTTCGTGTTCGCGGGCATGCTGGGCTGGCTCGGCGATCCCATGGTGGATCGACTCGAAGCCGCGGGTCGCTCGCGCAACACCGCCGTGATCCTGGTCTTCTCGCTGATGCTGCTGCTGTTGGTGCTGGCGCTGCTGATCCTGGTGCCGCTGATCGAGCGCCAGCTGTTGACCCTGATTGAATCGATGCCGCGCTATCGCGACTGGTTCATCGGCACGGCGCTGCCGTGGCTGGAGCACCGCACTGGACTGCAGTTGCTCGCCTGGTTCGACACCGGGCGCATCATCGACACGGTGCGCGCGCACTGGCAGGAGGCGGGCGGCTTTGCGGCTACCCTGCTGGGTTACCTGTCGCGCTCGGGCTTCGCGGTGCTGGGCTGGATCGCCAACCTGGTGCTGCTACCGGTGCTGACGTTCTTCTTCCTGCGCGACTGGGACGTCTTCGTCGAGCGCATCGCCGCCCTGGTGCCGCGCAATCAGGAGGCGACGGTGACTCGTCTGGCCAGGGAATCGAGCGAAATGCTCAGCGGTTTTCTCCGCGGGCAGTTTCTGGTGATGCTGATCCTGGGCGTGCTCTATGGTCTCGGCCTGTGGCTGGTCGGTCTGGACCTGGGCATCCTGATCGGGATCATCGCCGGCCTGCTGACCTTCGTACCCTATCTGGGGCCGGCGACGGTGGTCGTGCTCGGCGGCATCGCCGCGCTGGTGCAGTTCGGCGACTGGCAGCATCTGGCGGGTGTGCTGGCGGTGTTCGGCATCGGCCAGGTGATCGAGAGCTACTGGCTCACCCCGAAACTGGTCGGCGACCGTATCGGCCTGCATCCGGTCGCGGTGATCTTCGCGGTCCTGGCCGGAGGCCAGCTGTTCGGGTTCCTCGGCATGCTGCTCGCACTTCCGGTTGCGGCCGTGGCCAACGTGCTGCTGCGCTTTGCGGTCGAACACTATCGCGCCAGTCGCGCCTACGTTGGCGATGGGCCGGCGATCGTGCTTGGCGATGAGCACGTCGAGCAGTCGGGGCTGATCCTGCCCGGGAACGCGGGGGGGCACGCCAAACCAGACCAGGGCTCGCCGCCGGCGTGAGCGGCGCACCCGGTTCCGGCCAGCTGCCGCTGGCGCTGCGTTTCCCGCCGGATCAGCGCCTGGACACCTTCGTGGCGACCGATCCGGTCGTGTTGCCGCAGCTGCGCGCACTGGTCGTTTCGTCGCCGGCGCAATGCGTGCTGGTGGCCGGGGGTGCCAACACCGGCAAGACCCACCTGGCGATCGCCGTCTGTGCCGAGGCCGGCGCCCGAGGCATCGCCGCGGCCTATCTGCCGTTGGCAAGCGCTGCAGGGCGGCTGCGCGCGGCGCTGGAAGCGATGGAGGAACGCGACCTCATCGCGCTGGACGGAGTCGAGGCGATCGCCGGGCGTCGCGACGACGAAGTGGCCTTGTTCGACTTCCACAACCGCGCGCGCGATGCCGGCAAGGCGCTGCTGTACACCGCACGGGAATGGCCCGCCGACCTGCCATTGCAGCTACCCGATCTGCGCTCGCGCCTGTCGCAATGCCTGCGCATCGCGCTGGCGCCGCTGGACGACGCCGGACGCCGGGAGATGCTGCAGCTGCGCGCGCGGCGGCGTGGCCTGCAATTCGATCCGGCGGCGATCGACTGGCTGTTGCGGCGCGTGGATCGCGACCTGGGTAGCCTGGCCGCGCTGTTCGAGCGCCTCGACCGTGCATCGCTGGCCGCGCAGCGGCGGGTGACGGTGCCGTTCCTGCGCGACACGCTGGGCGATCTTGGCTGACGAATCAGCGCGGCTCGGTCGCGTTGCTCCCCTGCAGGGCTGCATCCAATTCCCTCAGCCGCTGCGGGGTGCCGACATCGGTCCAGCGGCCGCGGTGGTGTTCGCCGGTGATCGCACTCGCCGCCATGTGGGCCTTGAGGATGGGCGCCAGCTTGAATCGCGGCGGGTTCTGCGCCGCGCCGGGCTCGTCGCCGACGCTGCCGCGCCAATCATCGAGCAGCTGCGGACGGTAGACGCCCAAGCCGGCGTAGGTGAGCCTGTTGGCGCCGTCCGCGCGCACATGACCGCTGTCGTCCAGGGCGAAATCGCCGTGGGTCGCGTGTTGCGGGCGGTCGACCATCACCAGATGGGCGAACCCAGCCGGCTCGCGCGGCAGCCGTGCGAAGTCGTAATCGGTCCAGATGTCGCCGTTCACCAGCACGAATGGGTCTGCGCCCAGCAGCGGCAGTGCATGCAGCATGCCGCCGCCCGTTTCCAGCGGAGTCGGGCCTTCATGGCTGTAGCGGATCCGCAGGTTCCAGCGCGCGCCATCGCCGAGATCTGCCGGGAACTGCCCGGCGAGCCATGAGGTGTTGATCACCACGTCCCGGATACCGCATCCCGCGAGCTTCTCCAGGTGCCACACGATCAGCGGTTTGCCGCCGGCATGCAGCAGTGGCTTGGGAGTGTGTTCGGTGAGCGGGCGCATGCGTTCGCCCAGGCCCGCTGCGAAGATCAGGGCCTTCATCGCACCGGTCGCCGCGGCTTCGTCGATGTGGATCGCGCTGCGAGCGCGGGTTTCAGCTTGCGCTCGAGCAGTTCGTGCAATGGCGACAGTTCGGCGTGACGCGGCAGGACTTCTTCCAGGTAGCCGACGAATCTGGGGGCATCGGCGAGGTAGCGCGGTTTTCCATCGCGATGGTGCAGACGGGCGAAGATGCCGAGGATCTTGAGGTGTCGCTGCACGCCGAGCCAGTCGGCATCGCGCAGGAACCTCGGCCATTCGGGAACCGGCAGGCCCGCGTCTCGGGCGCGCGCGTGGTAGCGCGCAAGCCAGCCATCCACGCGTGCCAGCGGCCAGCTCAGGAAAGCGTCCTTGAACAGGCTGATCGGGTCGTAGGCAATGGGACCGAGCACCAGGTCCTGGAAGTCCAGGACCGCCGGACCATCAGCGACCGGCATCAGATTGCGCGGCATGAAGTCGCGGTGGGTCAGCACCTGGGGTTGCGATAGCGCGTTGTCCATCAGCCGCCGCTGCACCAGTTGCCACTGTTCCGCCTCGCCGCAGTCCAACGCCAGGCCAAGGTGCGTGCCCAGGAACCATTCCTCGAACAGGCCGGCATCGCGCTGCAGCAGCGCCTCGCCGAAATGCGCCGTGCCAGGCGGCGCCGGGATCGACTGCAGCCGGATCAGCTGCGCAATGGCGGCATCGAAATAAGCGTCGGCATTGTCCAAGTCGAGGATCTGGGCAAGGGTCGGCCCGCCCAGATCCTCCAGCAGCAGGAAACCGTGATCCACGTCCTGTGCAAGCACCTCGGGAACGCGCACGTTGCCGGCCACGAGCAATTCGCGCATGCGCAGCCATGGCCCGACATCTTCCAGGGCGGGCGGCGAATCCATCACGATCCATGTTCCGTCCGCGCCCTGCGTGCGCCAGTAGCTGCGGAAACCGGCGTCGATGGAGGCGCGGACGAGTAGCACGCGCGCATCGCCGAGCGCGGCCCTCGTCCACTTCAGCCGCTCCGCACTGCGCGAATCCGGGTCGGGTGCCACAGTTCTGTCCGAAAGCGTAAAGAAATGACAGGGTAAACTGCAGCACCCGGTTTAACGAGGTGTCCATGGCGCTGCTCCAGCCTGTACTGCTTTCGGGAGGTGCCGGCACCCGGCTCTGGCCACTCTCGCGCGAGGGATATCCCAAGCAGTTCCTGCCGCTGGTCGGCGAAGACACCATGCTCCAGGCGACCTGGCGGCGTATCGCGCCGATCGCCGACCTGCCGCCGATCGTCGTCGCCAACGACGATCACCGATTCCTCGCCGCCGAACAGTTGCGCCTGGTGGGGGTCGAGCATCCGGCGATACTGCTGGAGCCGGTAGGCCGCAATACCGCACCGGCCATCGCTGCCGCTGCCCTGCAGGCGATGCGCGACGGCGCAGACCCTGTGTTGCTGGTGTTGCCGTCGGATCACGTGGTCGCCAACGAAGACGCATTTCGCGACGCGGTCAGGATTGCGATGCCGGCAGCGGATCGCGGCGCCCTGGTGACCTTCGGCATCGTGCCCAGCGCGCCGGAAACGGGCTTCGGCTACATCCAGGCCGATCACGCCCATGGCGAGGCTACGGAGCCGCGGCGCGTGCTGCGCTTCGTCGAGAAGCCCGATGCGGCCACGGCGCAGGGGTACATCGACATCGGCGGTTACTACTGGAACAGCGGCATGTTCCTGTTCCGCGCCTCACGCTATCTGGAAGAACTGGGGCGATTTCATCCGCAGATGCTCGCCGCGGTGCGCACCGCGCTGCTGGAGGGCAAACGCGACGGAGATTTCATTCGTCTCGACAAGGACGCGTTTGGCGCCTGCCCCTCGGATTCCATCGACTACGCAGTCATGGAAAAGACCGATGCGGCGATGGTCCTGCCGGTTGACATCGGCTGGAACGACGTCGGTTCCTGGTCGGCGTTGTGGGACGTGAGCGAACAGGACGGCGGCGGCAACGCGCACCACGGTGACGTGATTTCGGTGGATAGCCGCAACAACTATGCCTACGCGCGGCGCCTGGTGGCGCTGGTCGGCGTGGACGACCTGGTGGTGGTTGAAACCGACGACGCGGTCCTGGTGGCGCGCAAGGACAAGGTGCAGCAGGTCAAGGACGTGGTCGCGCAGCTCAAGGCCGGTCAGCGCAGCCAGGCGGCCCTGCACCGCGAGGTGCACCGGCCCTGGGGCAGCTACGACTCGGTCGACATGGGCGAACGCTTCCAGGTCAAGCGGATCAAGGTCAAGCCCGGCGCGCGGCTCTCGCTGCAGTCGCACACCAAACGCGCCGAGCACTGGATCGTGGTCAGCGGCACAGCCCGGGTCACGCGCGACAACGACGTGTTCGAGCTGTATGCCAACCAGTCGACCTATATCCCGATCGGGGCCAAGCACCGCCTGGAGAACCCGGGGACGGAAACGCTCGAGTTGATCGAGGTCCAGTCGGGCGACTATCTGGGCGAAGACGATATCGTCCGCTACGAGGACGTTTACGGACGGTCCTAGCGGGCGCCGCAGCGCGATCAGGCGGCAGCGGGCAGCTCCGCCACCGGGGCCAGGGGTGGCGTGCCGAACCAGTGCAGCGTCTGTGCGAAGGCTGCGACTTCGCCCACGATCAGCAGCGCTGGCGACTGCACACCGTGAGCCCGGGCGGCGGTCGCCAGCTGTGCGAGCGTGCCGGTGATCACGCGCTGCTCCGGGCGCGAGCCGTTCTCGACCAGGGCGAACGGCGTGGTGGCCTCGCGGCCGTGCGCGATCAGCCGTGCCTGCAGGGTTTCGAGCATCGCCACGCCCATGTACACGGCCAGCGTCTGCCTCTCCTGTGCCAGCGTGGCCCAATCGACGGTATCCGCAGAATCCTTGCAGTGGACGGTCACCAGCCGCACGGATTGCGCATGCTCGCGATGCGTAAGCGGAATGCCGGCATAGGCGGCGCAGGCGATCGCAGCGGTAATGCCGGGCACGACTTCATAGTCGATGCGGTGCGCGCGCAGCACTTCGAGCTCCTCGCCACCGCGTCCGAACACGAACGGATCGCCACCCTTGAGCCGTACCACCCGCCGGCCCGCCTGCGCGTGTCGGATCAGCAGGTCGTGGATCTGGGCTTGGCTGGTGTGATGATTTCCCGCCTGCTTGCCGACCTCGATGCGTTCGGCGTCCCGACGCGCCAACTGCAGCACCTGTTCGCTTACCAAGCGGTCGTGCAGGATCACGTCGGCTTCGTTCAGCACGCGCAACGCGCGCAGCGTCAGCAGGCCTGGATCGCCGGGCCCGGCGCCGACCAGGGCCACCGAGCCGCGCGCCGGAGCGGTGTCACTGGCATCGTTCATGACCTGGTCGAACGCGCGTTCGGCGGCAAACCGGTTGTCTTTGCGCAACAGGCCCTGAAGCGGGCCCGACAGCAGCCGGGCAAACACGCGTCGACGCTGGCCAAGGTCGGGCCAGCGTGCGCGGATCCGCTGGCGTCGCTCGCCCAGGAACTGCGCCAGCGCGCCCAACGAGGCGTCGAATTCGACCTCCAGGCGCTCGCGCACCAGACGCGCCAGCATCGGCACGCCGCCGCCGCTGGAGATGGCGATCTGCAGCGGCCCGCGCTCCACCCGCGCGGGTACGTGGAACCGCGAATGCTCGGCATCGTCGACCGCATTGGCCCAGATCCGGCGTGCGTCGGCGGCTTCGACCACGGCGCGGTTGGTGGCGACATCGTCGGTGGCGGCGATGACCAGCCAGGCGCCGTCGAGCAGGCCGGCATCGATCGAACCGCGTGTGAATCGGCCGACGCGCCGTGCGATGCGGCGGTCCCTTACCCACCGCCGCAGCGTGGCATCGCGCAGTTCGGTCGCGACCAGGGCGACATGGGCGCCGGCTTCCAGCAGGGCCTCGACCTTGCGCCGCGCGACCGCGCCGCCTCCCACCACCACCACGCGGCGGCCGCGCAGGTCGGCGAACAAGGGATAGAGCGGGGCAGTAGGGGCAGCCATGGTGTCGACGCTAGGTCCTCCCGCGCATGCCGGGAAATGGCGGCGAAGCCTGTCCTTATGCCGATCGGGCATGTCCAGGTCCGCGCGGCCGATGGACACCGGCGAGTGGCCACCGTTATATTTATCCCTTCATACGCATATAGCGATATGTTGGAACGGCGTTATCGGTGCCGCCCTCCGGACGGTGCATTCCCGCCATGGCGGTGCCGCGCGTCTGAGCCGATGCGACACTGCGGCGGGTGGCGGACTCCGATTGCCCTCCGAATCTCGTGAAGTGGCGTTCGCCCGGCATCTCTCCACATGACCCTGACCCAGCTGCGCTACCTCGTCGCGATCGCGGATTCCAGCCTCAACATCACGCTGGCAGCCGAACGCGTGCATGCGACCCAGCCGGGGCTGTCCAAGCAGCTCAAGCAGCTCGAGGACGAACTCGGTTTCCAGCTGTTCGTGCGCAAGGGCCGCAGCCTCGAGGCCATCGCGCCCGCCGGCGCCAAGGTGATCGAACATGCGCGCCGGATCCTGGCGGAGGCCGCCAACATCCGCAGCTACGCCGCCAACGAGCGCGGCGAGCATGTCGGCCGCCTGCTGCTGGCCACTACCCATACCCAGGCGCGCTATGTCCTGCCGCCGGTGATTGCGGCGATCAAGCGCGAATTCCCGCAGGTGAGCGTGGACCTGCAAGCCGCGGGCGATGCCGAGGTGCTGCAGAAACTCGCCCACGACGATGCCGACCTTGCCCTGATCAGCAGCGCTGGCGCGGTGCCGACCGGTGGTCTGGCGGTGCCGCTGTACCGTTGGCGGCGGGTCCTGCTGGTACCCAGCGCGCATCCGCTCGCTTCGCTGGGGCGCGCGCCGACGCTCGCCGAACTGGCGCGGCATCCGCTGATCAGCTACGAATCCTCGACCAATGCCGATTCATCCCTGCAGCGCACGTTCGCGTCCGCGGGCGTGGCGCCGCAGGTGGCGATGACCGCGCGCGACGCGAATCTGATCAAGACCTACGTGCGTGCAGGTCTCGGCGCGGGGCTGCTGGCCGAGATGGCCATCGGCAGTCGCGAGGACGCCGACCTGCGCCTGCTCCCCGCGCCCGAGGCGCTGCCCGAATGCATCACATGGGCGGTGATCCCGCGCGGCCGCGTGCTGCGCGAATACGCGCTCGCTCTACTGCACGCGCTCGCCCCGCAGATCGACCGGCGCGACCTGCGCCGGGTGCTGGAAGGCAATCTGGAAGCAGACTGGCCCACGCCGCCGACCTGGACCGAACTGTCGCAGCCGATTACGGTGTAGGTCGGGGCTAGGTCCCCGACATACCACGGCATTCGCCCGTCGGCCGCGCAGGGCCGACCTACGGCAGGGCGCGAATGCGGATGTTGCGGTAATGCACCTCGCTGTCCGGGTCGTGCGCCTGCAGCGCGATGGTGCCGCTGCCGAGCACGCGGCCGGCCATCTCGGCCGGTCGTTGCGGATCGGCCGGTTCGGTGTAGTCCGCGATCGGCTTGCCGTCGACGAACGTGGTGACGTGCTTGCCTTCCACGCGCACCGTCATTTCGAACCATTGCCGGTCGGCGGCCGGGGCCTCGAAGTTGTCTTCCACCGCGTACAGCCCGCCGGTACGCTTGGGGTCGGACTGGGTGTTGTTGACCTGCACCTCGTAGCCCTTGGCCGGCCAGCCTTCGTCCTGCCAGGCGGTGTGGAAGTACACCCCTGAGTTGGCGCCGGGGAAGGTCATCACCTCCAGTCGCAGCTCGAAGTCGCGGAAATCGTGCTGCTGCACCGGCCCGACATAAAACAGGTGCGAGCGCGGACCGCGCACGACGATGCTGTCATCGCGCACCTGGAAACTCCCCGGCTGTTCGCTTGCCCGCCAGCCATCGAGCGTCTTGCCGTCGAACAGTAGCTGCCAGCCCGCGTCGCGCTCGGCCTGCGTCAGCGTGTTGGCGGCCGGCGCGGCCGGGGTCGCGGTGGCGCAGGCGCCGAGCGCCAGACACAGCAAGGCCAGGGCGAGGTGTGCGCCGCGCGCGATGCGGCCAATGCGCGCGTCGCGACTTTGGCGCGCGTCACGCATCCATCCGGACAAGCCAGCCGTATTCTTCATGACGCCTCCCACTGTTGCGAAACTGGATCCCTTCATCAGCCCAAGCCAACACGCTCGAGGACCTCCGGCGGCGGCCCGTCGAAGCGCGGCAGCGGCGTGTTGCCGACGTAGCGCAGATAGGTGCGGCCCTGGGGCGAAGTGCAGAAGCCGCCGGCGGTCAGATCGCGGTAGCGCGCGAAGAACTCGGCCGCCTGCCTGTGCTCGGCCTTGGCTTTGGGCAGATAGCGGATGTCGTCGCAGATCGCGGTCTGCTGCGCTGGCTTCAGCGCGGCGAAGCCAGCGCCGAAGCGCCGCTTCGCTTCGGCATCGATCCAGGCCAGGCCGGGCAGCACCAGAGCACGGTCGCGCCGTTGCACCGGATACGGTGCGCTGATCCACTCGTCGATGAAGTCGACCACGCCCACCTCCACCGCGCCGGGGCCGTCTTCGTCGGCGGGAAGTATCAGCGCACTGAGCGTGGTGGCAGTGGCGCGCTGCGCCTGGTCGAACGTCAGCGGCCAGGTGTCGCCGGGCTTGTAGTCCTTCAGCAGGTCCGCGTCCTTGCCGTAGCCGTCGGCGGTGACGTCCGGGGGCGCGGCCCACGGATCGGCGGACGATGCCGCGCCGCCGGGTGATGCCGGCTCCGAATCGCAGCCGGCCAGCGACAGCACCGGCAGGGTGGCGGCGGCGGACAGCATCCACTTGAGCGTGGTGCGGCGGTCGACGGGTGGGCTCATCACAACTCCCTTGCGCGCATGCGCTCGAGGATCCGGTCGGCGGCGCGCCAGGCCACGGCCATGATGGTCAGGGTCGGGTTCTTGTCCGCGTTGGACGGGAATACCGCGCCATCGGTGAGGTAGAGGTTGTCCACGTCCCAGGTCCGGCACCACTGGTCGGTGACGGATGTCTTGGGATCGTCGCCCATGATCGCGCCGCCGACCTCGTGGATGATGTAGCCGCCGGGCTCGATCGCCTTGGCCCCGTCGGCCTGCACCTCGCCGCGTACCTTGCCGCCCATCGCTTCGATGATCTGGGCGAAGGTCTTCTGCATGTGCGCGGCCTGGCGGGTCTCGTGCTCGGAGAACTGCCAGTGGAAGCGCAGCACCGGGATGCCCCACTTGTCGCGGACCGCGGGATCGATCTCGCAGTACGAGTGCTCGTTGGGAATCATCTCGCCGCGACCGGCAAAGCCCACGAACGAGCCGTAGTAACGGCGCATGTCCTGCTTGAAGCTGCGGCCGTAGCTGCCGCCGGTGAGCCATTCCAACCCGGCAGCGGTGCCAACGCCGGGCATGGTGCGGCCGCCGCCGAATTCGATGTGGTAGCCGCGCGCGAAGTCGAGCTTGCCCGCCGCCTGCTCCTGGTACAGCCACCACGGCACGTACATGTGCCCGCCGTCGGCGCCGTCCTCGTTGTGCGGCGGCAGGTCCTCCAGGATCGGGATCTGCCCCGACAGGCCGGCGCCCACCGTGTCCATCAGGTAGCGCCCGACCTTGCCGCTGGAATTGGCCAGCCCGTCCGGGAACGAGGGCGACTTGGAATTGAGCAGGATCCGCACCGTCTCGCAGGCGCTGGCGGCCAGCACCACCGCGCGCGCGCGGACGCGGTGCTGCTCGCCGCTGGTCTTGTCGATGAAACGCACGCCGCGGGCCTTGCCGTCGGTGCCCAGTTCCACTTCGTGCACCATCGCGTCGCAGACGATGTCCAGCCGGCCGGTGTCCAGCGCAGGCGGCAGGTGCACGGTGGTCGACTGGTAGTTGGCGCCGATCGAGCAGCCGCGGCCGCAGGGCGTGGCCCAGAAGCAGGCGGCGCGGCGCTGCATCGCCTTGCGCAGGATCGCCTGCGCGTGCGCGTTGCCCGGATGCAGCTTCGCGGGAATGTTCTCCGCATCCAGCCGCTGGGTCAGCACGGCGCGATGCGCGGCCACTACCGGAATCCCCAGCTTGGCGGCGCGCTGCTGGACCAGGCGATCGCTGACCCGCGGCGCCGGCGGCGGCATCAGCACTCCCGGCGGCGAATCGGGCGTGTTTTCCAGGCCATCGCGGCTGCCGTAGACGCCGATCAGCATTTCGACTTTGTCGTAATAGGGCGCCAGGTCCTCGTACCCGAGGGGCCAGTCGAAGCCCAGCCCGTCCCGACGCCGGGGCTTGAAGTCGTACGGGCCGTTGCGGAACGACA
Organism: Lysobacter sp. M2-1; assembly: GCF_022662495.1. Lineage (GTDB taxonomy): Bacteria > Pseudomonadota > Gammaproteobacteria > Xanthomonadales > Xanthomonadaceae > JAKPBU01. Next base: position 368,694 of record NZ_JAKPBU010000011.1, on the reverse strand, counting down.
GCCGCCCCCAGTGGTTCGTGCGTCCGCCAAGCATGCGCGCGCGGTACCACTTGAAATCGCGCCCGCGTTCATTGCTGGCCAGCGTGTACGGTTCGCCGGGCACGTCCCAGCCGCCGTCGACCGTGGCGTCGTGAAAGCCGAAGGGTTTGTCGGGCGTGCTGCTGCCGCCCAGCGGCGCCATGTCCGGAGTCTGGAACATCGGCGTTTCCTGCTCCGGCGTATAGCGGCGGCCGGCCTCCAGCATCAGCACGCGCGCGCCTTCCATGCACAGCGTATAGGCCGTCTGGCCGCCGGCGGCGCCGGAGCCCACCACAATCACGTCATAGTCGGACTTCAGCGCTGCGGCATCGAGAAAGGGCATGGCCGGCGTGGCAAAGGGCGGGGAGCAGAGTGTCTCAGGTTGCGCCACCGCGTGACAAACGCAGGCGCGCGCCCGACGCGGGCGCAGAATCGCCGAATGCGAACACGTTCCTGCCAGAAACAGGACGCCACTCACATCCCACGCAGTGCTCGTGGGAGCGGCCTTGGCCGCGAATGCTCTTGATTTTCCTGATGCCGTATGGAGGGTCGGAAGCAATCGCGAGCGAGCTCGCTCCCACAGGCACCGACTATGCCGCGATGCCGGGCTCGTCGTCGAAATGCAGCCCGCATTCGCGTTTCAGGCCGAAGAAGCGGGTGTCCTCGAGCTCCATGCCCGCCTGCAACGGCCGGGTCGTGTGCACGTCGCCGATCGACACGTAGCCCTGGTCCCACAGCGGGTGGTAGGGCAGGCCGTGTCGTTGCAGATAGTTCCAGACGTCACGATCGGTCCAGTCGGCGATCGGATGCAGTTTCCAGCGGCCGTCGCGCAGTTCCAGGAAGTCGATGCCGGTGCGCGTGCGGGCCTGATCGCGGCGCAGGCCGGCGATCCAGGTGCGTACGCCCAGTTCGTCGAGCGCGCGCTGCATGGGTTCCACCTTGCGCAGCCTGTTGTAGCGATCGATGCCTTCGACGCCCTTTTCCCAGAGTCGGCCCATCCGCGCCTCCATCCAGGCGGCGCCGATCTGCGGGCGGTAGACCTTGAGGTTGAGCCGCAACCGCTCGGTCATGGCATCGACGAAGCGGTAGGTTTCCGGGAACAGATAACCGGTATCGATCAGGATCACCGGGATGTCCGGCCTCTGCCGCGACACCAGGTGCAGCGATGCCGCCGCCTGTGCGCCGAAGCTGGACGAAAGCGCGTGCGATCCGGCGGTGTTCTCCAGCGCCCAGGCGACGCGTTCCTCGGCGCTGCGCATGGCGAGCCAGCGGTTCAGCTCTCGCAGGCTCTGGGCGGATTCGGCGGCGGTGATGGGGTCGGGCGGGCTCATTTCAGGACCTGATGCTCAGGCGGCAACGAGTTCGACGGGAATCGCGGGGCGCGCGTCCTTCCCGGGAATCGCGACTACGCAGGTGCGGACGAGGAAATCGCCGAAGCCTTCGCCGGCATCGCGGTCGCGTGCATAGGCTTCGAACAGCGGATCGAGCGCGGCGAGGATCTGGGTTTCGTCGATGTTCTCGCGGTACAGGGCGTTGAGCCTCTGGCCGCGGTGATCGGCGCCGAGCATTAGGTTGTAGCGGCCCGGCGCCTTGCCGACCAGGGCGATCTCGCCCAGGTACGGGCGCGAGCAGCCATTCGGGCAGCCGCTCAGGCGCAGGTGGATCGGAGCGTCGCCGATGCCGCGCGCATCGAGCAGCGCTTCGACCTTGCCCACGAAATCGGGCAGGTAACGCTCGGCCTCGGCCATGGCCAGGCCGCAGGTCGGCAGCGCCACGCAGGCCAGTGCATCGCGGCGCAGCGGCGTGGCATCGCGATAGCCAGCCAGGCCATACGTATCCACCAGCGCGTTGACCGATGCGCGCAGCGACGGTGGTATCCCGGCAACGACCAGGTTCTGGTTCGGCGTCATCCGAAATTCGGCGCCGGGATCGAGCAGCAGCAGCTCGGCAATGCGGCGCAGGCCGCTCAGATGCAGGACCTCGTCGCCGCGTCCATCGAGCTTACCGTCGATGATGCGCCCGGCCGGGATCCTCAGGGTGAGATGGAGGCGCCCGTCATGGCCTTCGACCCAGCCGAAGCGGTCGCCGTTGTGATCGAAGCCGAACGGCCGTGCCGGGGGGAGAGAGAACCCGGCACGCCGTTCGACTTCATGCTTGAACCAGTCGAGACCGCGATCGTCGATGGTGTACTTCAACCGCGCGCGTTTGCGCACATCACGGTTGCCGAAGTCGCGTTGGGCGGTGACCACTGCTTCAGCCACCGCAATCACCTGTTCCGGAATCACGAAACCGATGACGTTGCCCAGTCGCGGATAGGTCTCCGGGTCGCCATGGGTGGCGCCCATGCCGCCACCGACGCTGACGTTGTAGCCTTGCAGCACGCCGCGATCGTCGAGGATGGCGATGAAACCCAGGTCCTGCGCGAACACGTCCACGTCGTTGGTGGGCGGGATGGCGAAGCCGATCTTGAACTTGCGCGGCAGGTAGCGATCGCCGTAGATCGGCTCGCTCTCCTCGCCGCTGCCGGCGACCCGTTCCTCGTCCAGCCAGATTTCGTAGTAGGCACGGGTATTGGGCAGCAGATGCCGCGACAGTGCCGCGGCCTGGGCCTGCACGTGCGCATGCGCGGCCGAGACGTGCGGGTTGGCCGCGACCGCGATATTGCGGTTGACGTCGCCGCAGGCGGCCAGCGTGTCGATCAGCGCGGCGTTGATCGCCTGCATGGTCGCCTTGAGTTCGGTCTTGATCACGCCGTGGAACTGGAACGCCTGGCGCGTAGTGATGCGCAGGCCGCGCTCGGCGTAGCCGGTGGCGATGGCGTCGAGCTTGAGCCACTGCTCCGGAGAGACCACGCCCCCGGGCGTGCGCGTGCGGATCATGAAGGCGTAGGCCGGTTCCAGCTTCGCCTGGCGCCGTGCGTCGCGCACGTCGCGGTCGTCCTGCTGGTAGCTGCCGTGGTACTTGATCAGGGTCTGGTCTTCCTCGCGCAGGCTGCCGGTGACCGGATCGGCCAGCGAGTCCAGCAACGAACCGCGCAGGCGCGCGCTCTGCGCCTTGATGTCTTCGACCGAATGCGCGCTCATGGGCATGACCCGGACATCAGTACACGTCCCGCGCGTAGCGCCCCTGGCGCGACAGTTCGTCGAGATAAGCCTCGGCCGCCTCGCGGTTGCCGCCGTTGTGCGAGGCGACCGTGTCCAGCAGGGCGGTATGCACGTCCTTACCCATCGCAATGGCGCCGCACACGTACAGATGCGCGCCGTTCTGCAGCCAGTCGTACAGATCGCGCGCGCGTTCGGCGATGCGATGCTGCACGTAGGTCTTGGGTGCGCGGTCGCGCGAGAAGGCGAGGTCGATGCGATCGAGCGCGCCTTCCTTCAGCGCCCGCTGCCATTCCAGCTGGTACAGGAAATCGCTGCGGAAATGCGGGTTTCCGAAGAACAACCAGTTGCGGCCGGGCGCACCTATCGCCTGGCGTTCCTGGACGAATGCGCGGAACGGGGCCACGCCCGTGCCGGGGCCGATCATGATCACGTCGCGCGATGGGTCGCCGGGCAGACGGAAGCGCTCGTTGGCCTCGATATACAGCGGCAGCGCATCGCCTTCATCGCGCGTGGCGAGGAAATGCGAGGCGACGCCCCAGCGCGGGTCGCCATCGCGCAGATAGTCCACATGGGCCACGGTGAGGTGCACTTCTTCGCCGACGGCCTTCTGGCTGGAGGCGATCGAGTACAGCCGCGGCTGCAGCGGTCGCAGCTGCGCCACCAGGTCTTCGGCTGTCCATGCGCCCGGATGCTGGCGCAGCAGGTCGATCACCTGGCGCTCGCCCAGCCATTCGCCCAGCGCCGGATTGCCGGGAACGAGCAGCTCGCGCAGTCCCGCCGCCCCGGAGCGTTCGGCATGCGCGGCGATGAAGGGGCGCGAGAGTCTCGTCAGTTCGCGATGCGTGCCCAGCCATTGGTGCAGGGGCAGGGTCATTTCCCGGTGCTGCACCGGCGTGTCGCCATCGAAGCCGAGGGCGTCGATCACCGCCTCTACCAGGGGCGGGGCATTGCGCGGCCAGACGCCCAGCGCATCGCCCGGTTCGTAATGCAGGCCCGATCCGGCCAGCGCCAGTTCGATGTGGCGCACATCCTTGCCGCTGTCGTGCGCGGTGATGCGCTGGTTGGCGAGCACTTCGGCCTGGAAGGGTTGCTCGCGCGAATGCACCGCCGCCGCCGGGCTGACCGCGGGCGGACGCAGCGGGGTGACGGTCGCGGTGGGCTTGACCGATTCCCGAGCCTTCGCCAGCGCCTGCGCGCGCCAGGGGTCGGCGACCGTGCCGATGTCCAGATCGGCGTCGGCGCGCGGCAGCAGGCGGGTGGCGCCCAGTTCGGCCAGGCGCGCGTCGAGTCGTTCGCCCACGGCACAGAACTTCGGATAGCTCGAATCGCCCAGCCCGAGCACCGCGTAGCGCAGCTGCTCCAGGCGCGGCGCGCGCTTTCCGCCCAGATGGTCGAACAGCTCGCGCGCGTCCTCGGGCGGGTCGCCGTCCCCCTGGGTGCTGATCACCAGGTACAGATGGCGCTCGTTCTTGAGTTCGCGTAGCGGATAGGCATCTGCGCGCAACAGCCGCACTGCGATGCCGGCGGCTTCCGCGTCGGCGGCGAGCTGTTCGGCGACCCGCTTGGCGTTTCCGGTCTGGCTGCCGTAGACGATGCTCAGCGTGTGCGTCGTCGCTACCGTCTCGACGGGGTGCGCCGCGATCCGGGAGCCCGGCGCGATGCGCCCGCGTGCGATCCCGGCCGCATAACCGGACAGCCAGGCCAGACCGGTTCCGTCGAGTTCGTCGGCGATCTCGTGCACACGTGCCAGCTGGCCTTCGGTCAGAGGCAGGGCGGCAGCGGGACTGGACGCGCGGGCGGACATGGGCAACCGGCGAGTGGGGGGAACTCCAGCCTAGGCAGACCCGTGCCCAGGCGGAAAGGACGCATGGTTATGCGCTCATGCCTTTTGCGTGTTGTCTCTGGCGCGAGTCATCCTGTCTGCCAGGAACGCAAGCGCGGTACATGCCCGCTGCGAAGCGCCTCTAGGCGTATCCGAGGAGCACGATTGGGGCCTCAGTGCACGCGATGGCCGTGGGGTCGATTGCCTGGGCCTGACCTTGGCCGACACCGGACGCAGGAAAGTCGCAGCTCTCCGCCTTCCTCTAGTGGGATTCCGTGATCGTCAGCGGCGGGCCACGTCGCGCGTCGGCCGCTTGCGCCGGAACAGGGCCACGACGATCAGGACCACGATCGCGCCGAGCAGTGCGCCGACAAAGCCCGCTGGCTGTCCGGGCGAGTACCAGCCCATTTTCTGTCCGGCCCAGCCCGCAAGGAGCGCGCCCGCGATGCCGACCAGCGTGGTCATGATGATTCCCATGCCGTCGTCGCCTGGCTTCAGGAACCGGGCGAGCAGCCCCACGACGAAACCGATCAGGATGATGACAACCCAGTTGCTGCTGCCGAACAGTTCCATGCCGCCCTCCGCTGGAAAGTTGCGATGAGCTTAGCGCAGTGGCTTCGTGCGAGGACGGAGCTTGAAGAGCACGGCCGCACAGCGGATCGCAGGCGAAGAATTGCTGGACAGGCGTGCGTGCGCAGGGGGTCCGCCGCCCAGCTTCTCAGCTGATTTAACAATTAATTAACTTCACGAAATCGCCGATCCGCAACACTTCGATGGCGCAATACCCGGATCACGGAAGGACCGGACGAGACTCAAGGAGGATTGTCGTTGCACCTACTCCCCGCCCAGAACCCGCCAGCGCAAGCCCGTGCAGCTGCTTGCGTCCCGGACTGTGCGTTGCGCGATGACGCGCGGGCCTCGCGGCCATCTCGTCTCCAACCAGGAAACCATCCATGAAACAGCTCGACAGCCTGCGATCCCTGGCGGGTGCGGCGGGGTGCCTGCTGCTGCTTGCACTGCTGTCCGCCTGCAGGCAGGGCAGCCCGGCACCGGCGACCCAGGACGCCGCGCAATCTGCAGAATCGCGAGCCACCCCTACGCCAGAGATCAACGAGAAGGAAGACAGCAAAGTGGCCGACCATGCATATGAAAAGCAGAGCGCGACCCCGCCTGCACCGGATGCCGTGCTCTATTTCATCTACAACAAGGACGGCGACGGCGCGACTTCGTACGAGATCGAGAACGGCAGCGTCGCCACGTACTGGTACGGGCACCAGTTCGACCTGCGCGGCAAGCATTACTTCGCCGGCTTCGCGTACAGCACGCCAGAAAAGTTCGGGGCGGCCGAAGACGAGCCAAATCCCGCTCCGGGCAGCAAGGTCACGCTGGCCAACGCCACGTTCGTGCTGAGCAAGCCGGGCACCGAGAAGCCGTGGTCGCTGGTCGGAGCCGAGCCCTACAGCGGCGAGTTCGGCGCCTATGAGAAGGGCGACGAAGTCGACCCCAAGCGCAATGCGGTGAGCTATGAAACCGAGGACGGACAGTTCGTGCTCGCGGTGCCGACGACGTCGCTGCAGTCGGGGAGCGAGTTGACTGGTTATGCGGTCCTGCGTTTCCAGCCAGGCGAACTCGAGGACATCGACGATCACCATTGGCGCTACCTGGGAACGATCTGGACCGGAGAGGACAATTCGGCGGCGTGCGACGAAGGCGAAGTCATGCCCTGCGCTGCGAGTTCCGGCACGCTTGCGTTCAAGCCAGGTGGCCAGGCGCTGCCCGATATCTTGGTGACGCCACAAGGAACGACGATTGCGTCCCCGGGCAAGACGCGCACGTTGGGCCCCGAGGACCGCTCCACCTATACCTATGACCCCAGGAAGAAGGAGTACGTAGCCAAGTCAGGCAGCTAGGCGCAAGCCACTCGTGCAGGAGGTTGACCGAGAACAGGAGACTCACGGAGGAGTCCGGTTGACGAATCGCGGTAACCCGCAACCCATCAACCCAAAGGAATGATCATGGCACGCGATTACAGCAGGGCGGAGGTCCTGGACATCATCGAACGCGAAGCGCAGGAACGGAACATCCCGCGCGATGATTTCATGCGCTTCGCCTACATCGAAACGGGCGGAACGTTCGACGAAAGCGTCAGCCGGGGGCCCAACGGCGCGAAAGGGCTGTTCCAGTTCGTGCCCGGGACCGCCGATCAGTACGGCATCCGCGGCAGGGAACTCGATCCGGTCGCCAATACCGACGCTGCGGCCCGGCTGTACCTGGACAACCAGCGGCAACTCGTGCGGCGACATACGCAGGACGGCCGGGTCTATCTCTCGGGTGCGCAGGAACCGGGCGGGCTCGATATGTACCTGGCGCACCAGCAGGGGGCCGCAGGATACCGGTCGATCCAGACCGCGATCGCCACCGGCGAGTTCAGTCGCGACGATACGCGCAGCAAGATCCTCAACAACGTCAGTGCGCGGGACATGCGCGCCGTGACCGGCGTGTCGATGGAAGAATTCCGGTCGATGTCCGACAAGCAGATGGCGGAAACCTTCGTCCGGTATTGGGACACCAAGTTCGATCGGGTGCGCATCCCCGAGAAGGGCATCGAACCGGTCGTCGACGGCCGTACGACGCAACGCCCGGACACGCAACAGCCCACGCCGCAAACGCGCGCCGATTCGCAGGCGCCGTCCGGCATCCATCTCACGGCCGCCCACGCGATGGCGGTCAAGTACGACGCCGTGGGCTACAGGATGGGCGCCAAGAACGTCGAAAGCGGCGTCGTCGACTGCTCCGGCTGGGTGGTAGCGCTGCAGAACCGGACCATGGAGGAGATCAACCGCCAGGCCGGCCGTACGCCTCCCGTGTTCGGGCGGGAAGATCTGTTCAAGCCCGGCTGGGACGGATCGGGCACCATCGTCCAGAAAGCGGCTGCGCGTTCCGGCGCACTGCTCGAAGGCAGGCAGGTCAATGCCGACACGCTCAAGGAAGGCATGGTGATCGGGCTGGATACGGGGCCGGCGCCGCACGACAAATGGAAGGGAATCGACCACGTCGCCATGGTCGTGCGCGACCCGCAGAGCGGCGCGCTCATGGTGACCGAATCGAAAGGCGGAAAGTCCGACCGCGGCGTGCGGATGATCCCGGTCGACGATTTCCTGTCCAGGTACAGCGGCGCCACGCTATACGCGTCCGACCCGCTGGCGAAGGCGCGCGATCTGCTCCAGGACCGGCAGCAGAGCGTCGGCGCGCAGGCGCTGGACGATGGCAAGCTCGGTCATGGCGAACGGGGGGCCGACGTGAAGGGCCTGCAACAGAGCCTGACCGCATTGGGCGTCCGGGCCAACGATGGCACGTTGCTCCAGGGAACGGGCTACTACGGCGACAAGACCCGGGAAGTCGTCGCCAACTTCCAGCGCGCCAACGGCCTGGAGCCGACCGGTACCGCCGACAAGGCCACCCTCGAGGCGATCGGCAAGAAGCTGCCCGACGGCAGGGTGACCGCCGATGCGCGCATCACCGACGTGCGTACCGATGCCAGCGAGCAGCGCGCCCAGGTTTCGATCACGGACGCGCGGCATCCGGGCAACGCGCTTTACGAAGCGATCGCCCGGCAGCTCCCGGCAGGGACCAGGCCGGAGGTCGTGGCGAACGTCACCCTGCAGGCGCAGGAAAACGGAATCACGGGCGTCGACAAGCTGCAGAGCGTGAAGCCGGATCCTGCCAGCAAGAGCGATGTCTGGGTCATCGGGCAGACCCCGGGCGACCGGGTCCGGGTCGACCTCAACGCCCCGACACCGGACTTGCAGGCGATGAGCGAGCACATCGGCCGGCAGGCGCAGGAACAGCAGGTTCAGGAGCGGCAGCGCCAGCAGGTCCAGGCGTCGCCCTCCATGATCACCTGAACGCGACTGTCATGGGCTGCAGAGGCCCGCTTCGGCGGGCCTCGTGTCAGATGCCAACGGCTGCTCCTGCGCGTTGCCGCCGTTCTGCGAGGTTCCGGCGCGGGGAATGTCCTGCCTGGCTTTGCGAATCGAAAACCGGTTCAACAGCAGCCGTGATCGCCCTGGCGGTCCCCGCTGTCGGCCGCGACCGTAGCACCGGTGGTCTCGCCACGCACGCTGGCGGAATGGTGTTCCGCGATGACCCGAGCGACCGAGGCGGTGACCTTCTTGCCCATCGGAATGTGCAGGAATTCGTTCGGGCCGTGCGCGTTGGAATGCGGGCCGAGCACGCCGGTGATCATGAATTGCGCGCCGGGAAACTTCTCGCCCAGCATGCCCATGAACGGAATCGTGCCGCCTTCGCCCATGTACATGGCGGGCTTGCCGAAGAATTCCTCGCTGGCGATGTCGATCGCCCGCTCCAGCCATGGCGCCATCGCCGGTGCGTTCCAGCCGGTCGAAGCCTTCTCCAGCGCCAGCGATACCTCCGCGCCATTGGGCGGGTCACGCAGCAGCGTTTCCTGCAGCAACTCGCCTCCGCGCTTGCCTTCCAGGGTCGGAGGCAGCCGCAGGCTGAGCTTCACCGACGTGAACGGACGCAGGACGTTGCCCGCCGACGATAGCGGCGGCATGCCGTCGGCGCCGGTGACCGACAAGGCCGGACGCCAGGTGCGATTGAGCACCAGTTCGGTCAGGTCGTCGGCCATCGGCGTCATGCCTGGCAGGAATGGAAACTTGTCGTAGACCTCGTCGCCGAGCACCTCGGCCACTTTCTTCGCCTGTGCCAGGCGGTCGGCGGGAATATCGACGTGCAGGCCGTCCACCAGGATGCGGCCGGTGTTCGCGTCCTCGATCCGCGAAAGCAGCTGGCGCAGCAAGCGAAAGCTCGACGGGACGATGCCGGACGCGTCGCCCGAATGCACGCCTTCCTCCAGCACTTTCACCGTGAAGTTGCCGCCGGCCATGCCACGCAGCGAGGTGGTGCACCACAGTTGTTCGTAATTGCCGCAGCCAGAGTCCAGGCAGACCACCAGCGAGGGCTTCCCGATGCGATCGGCCAGATGATCGACGTAGGCGGGCAGGTCGTAGCTGCCCGATTCTTCGCAGGCTTCGATCAGCACCACGCAGCGCGCGTGCGGCGCGCCTTGCTGCTGCAGCGCCTGGATCGCGGCCAGCGAACCGAAGATGGCGTAGCCGTCGTCCGCGCCACCGCGGCCGAACAGCTTGTCGCCCTTAATGACCGGCTTCCAGGGACCTAAGTCGTCGTCCCAGCCGGTCATCTCCGGCTGCTTGTCGAGGTGGCCGTACAGCAGCACGCAGTCGTCGCCGAGCGTGCTTGTCGCCGATGCCGAGGCATCGGCGGCGGGCCCACTGGCGGGGATGTCGATGAAGATCAGCGGCGTGCGGTTTTCAAGCCGCACCACTTCCAGCTGCATGCCGGGGATCGGCTGCGCGCGCGCCCAGGATTCCATCAGCTTGACCGCGTCGTCCATGTAGCCGTGCTTGACCCAATCGGCATCGAACATCGGAGACTTGTTGGGGATACGGATGTACTCGACGAGCTGCGGGACGATGTCGTCGTCCCATTTCTCGGCCACGTAGCGGTCGATCTTGCTGGCGTCCAAGGGGCGTTCCTGCATGACGTTGGTTGCCGATTCTAGCGCCGGCCCCGTTTGCTCGGAGTTTTCCTAGGCCGCCCCGCGGACTTTTCCTGCCAATTCCGCCATGTGAACCGATGCCCCGGACCTGGTGCGCGCAGCACACTGCGCATGCCGGCCCACAACATGGCAGCCGGCCAACCCAGGACATGAATCCACCAACGACAAGGACACCGTCATGAAATCGATCAAGCTGATGACCCATTCGCTGCTGCTTGCACTGGCCCTGGCCGGCAACGCCTTCGCGGCCGAGAAGGTCAACATCAACACCGCCGACGCCGCCACCATCGATCGGGTGCTGCTGAACGTCGGCCCGGCCAAGGCCGAAGCCATCGTCGCCTACCGCAAGCAGAACGGCGCGTTCAAGAGCCCCGAGCAACTCGCGCAGGTCAAGGGCATCGGCCTGAAGACGGTCGAGAAGAACCGCGACCGCATCGCCGTCGGTGGCGCACCGGCCACCCGTACCCCGGCCACCCGCGCGCCGGTCAAGAAGGTCGCTGGCCGCTGACCGACTTCGGCCGGACGCACGGAGGCGGCCCGGCCGTTGCGAAGCAGGATGCTTCACAGGAGAGGGGCCGGAGGGCCCGACAGGGACGTACGCTGTCCGGCCGGCAGGGAAGCGCGGCCGGGCGGCACCTCGCTACACTTTCGTTATGCAGACGCAGCACGCCGACATCCGCGTGATCGCCGCCAACGAGTACCAGCGCGTGCGCTGGAAGAACGGATTGGGCTGGACCCGGGAGATCGTGCGATTTCCCGACAACGACGCGTGGATATGGCGGTTGTCGATCGCCGAGATCGAACGCGATGCGGCGTTCTCCCGATTCCCTGGCGTGGATCGCGAGCTGGTGCTGCTCAGCGGCAACGGGCTGTGTCTGCGGTTCGAATCAGGGGAGGTTCGCGAACTGCTGCCCCCGCATGCCAGCATCCGCTTCGAAGGCCAAGCCGGGGTGACGGGTGAGCTGATCGACGGGCCGACGACGGACTTCAATCTGATGTGGCGCCGCGACGCGGTCGACGCCCAGCTCTGGCATCGGCCGATGGTCGGCGCGATGGTGGTGTTCATCGATCCTGGCGAAACCTGGGCGGTGCATATGCTGTCAGGACACGCCGGATTCGATGGACGTGATGACGGGGCCCATCTGCAGGCCGGCGACACCGCGCTGCTGCAGGCTCGCGACATACGCCGGCGCTGTGTGCTGGAGGGGGCAGGCGAGGCGCTGCTGATCCGGTTGCGGTCGAGGACGTAGCGCCGATCGTGCGATGACCTGACGTAGTGCGGGCCGTCGCCGTCGGGGAAAACGCCAGGTCGATGCGCGCGATCCCGCCCTGCGCCCGTGCAACCGGCGCGCGGTCGGTAAAGCACACCAGCGCCGGCGCATTCCGGCGGTGATGCCGGGAAAGGGGGGCCGAAGCAGGCCAGGTGGAAGCGGCGATGTTGCAGACATGGGCGACTCACCCATGACAAACAAGGCCGCCGATCTCACGGACCCCCGTTGCGGATCGGCGGCCAACGATCGGATGAGGCTCAGAACCTGAAGCGTGCGCTCAGGTAGGCTGCGCGCGGCGATCCTGGCGTGATGTTGTTGTCGTTGTGCGCCGAGACGAAATACTCCTTGTCGAACACGTTCTCCAGATTGAGCTGCAGGCCGATGGTCGGACTGATGTCGAAGAACACCGCCGCGTCGTAGCGGGTGTAACCCTTGACCACGACCTCATTGCTGGTGGACGCGAAGATGTCGCCACGATAGAACGCGCCCAGGCCGATCCCCCAACGCTGATTGAAGTCGTAGCGGTTCCAGAGCGAAGCGGTTTGTTTGGGCAGCTGCGCGGGCTCCAGGTCGCTGTCGGGGATGTCGCCTTCCTGCCAGGCGTAGCCGCCCATCACGCTCCAGGCTTCGGTGATGTTGCCGGCCAGGCCGATTTCCAGCCCCCTGATGCGCTGGCCGTCGATCAGGATCGAGCGGGTCGCGTCGTCGGGATCCGGTGCGATGACGTTCTTGCGTTGCAGGCGGTAGGCCGCAGCGGTCAGGGAAAGGCCGGGAACGACTTCCCATTTCGCGCCAATCTCGTAGTTGCGGAACTCCTCGGGGTCGAAGGCGCGGTTGCTCTCGCTGAGCGATGTCATCTGCTCCCCAGAGCGGGGCAGGTGGGTCATGCTGTAGCTCGCATACAGCGATACGGGCTCGACCGGCTTGTAAACCAGGCCGACGCGCGGCGAGAACAGGTTATCCGTGGCCGCCAGCGTCTCGCCGCTGCGGTTGTTGCGGAAATCGATGTCGAAGCGGTCGTAGCGCACGCCGATCACGGCCTGCCAATGCGGCGTGAGTTCGATCTGGTCCTGCAGATAGACGGCAGCGACCTTGGCAACAGTATGGTTGTCGGCGTCGGTGTCGCTCTGTCGAAACTCGAGCGGGCCGGTGTAGCGTGGATTGGCGAAGGGCACCAGCACCGACGTGACCGTCGATCCCGTGGCGCCGAAATACCCGGTCTGGCGCAGATTGTCGGTCTCCTGCCGGCCCAGCTCGGCGCCGAACAGCAGCGTATGCTTGACGCCGCCGTCGACCTTCCAGACGAAGTCGGTCTGGTTGAAAACGTTCTCGCGCACGGTGGCGTTGTTGTACGCGCGGATATCTGCCAGAGGCGCGCCGCTGGCGTCGAAGGAAATCGGCCCACCGGCATACACGTTCTGGTAGAACTTGTCGTAATCGGCGATGCGGGTGCTGTTGCGCAGGCTGAGGCCGTTGCCGAAGTCGTGGTCGACCAGCGCGCTGAAGGCATCGACGTCGGCGGTGACCGGGCTGCGATCCGGGTCGCCGAAGAAGGTGGACGGATCGGTTTCGACCGGCAAGCGGCGGCCGTTGAACATCGTCGGCGAAGACGGTACGCCGCGGTCGGCCACGCGCTCGTCCTCGAAATGCTCGTAGCCCAGCCTGATCGTCGTGTTTTCGCCGGGGGCGAAGGCGAACGTTGGATTGATACCCCAGCGCTGCGCCTGGTAACCGTCGCGGTAGCTCTCCGAGTCCTCGAACATGCCGGTTACACGGAATGCGGCCCCGTCGCTCATCGCCTGACCGAAGTCGCCGGCGATGCGGCGCTTGTTCCAGGAGCCGAACTGCAGGTCGAGTCCGCGCACGGTTTCCCAGTCGGCCTGCTTGCTTACCCGGTTGAGCACGCCGCCGCTGCCGCCGCGCCCAAAGATCATTGCGTTCGGGCCTTTCAGCGCCTCGACGCGTTCGATGTTGTAGAGATCGCGGAAATACTGGGTGTCGTCGCGGATGCCATCGACGAACATGTCGGCGGTGGACGCGTTGCCGCGCAGCACGGGAGTGTCGCGATTGCCTTCACCCTGCGCCATCGTCGCGCCAGGAACGTAGCGGACCACGTCGGCCAGGTTCTGCATCGCCTGGTCCCTGATCAGGTCCTGGGTCACGACCGTCACTGCCTGCGGAACGTCCTGCAGGTCGGTATCGGTCTTCGTGGCAGACCGGCTGCGCTTCTGCACGTAACCGTAGTCGACCTTGCCGATGACCTCGACACCGTCCAGATCGGTCGGTTCGCGCTGCGGGTCGGCGCTATCGGCGGCCGGCGTCGCGGCGGATGCGGCGGGACCGGTTTGCGCGAAGACGGGGGCGGCGAGCAGGGAGGCGAGGGCGGCCGCCAGCGGGGCGGCCGATAGGGCGGATGGACGCATAGATGGTTCCGGTCGATTCGATAGGGCAGCAGGGCTGCAGCACCGGAAATATTAATGAGAACTATTCGCAGTTACAACATGAATACGCCAATTTTCCTTGCTTTCTGCGGGCCAGGCTGTATTAACCCCGGTCGTCGCGCGTCCAGACGACGCCGTCTTCGACCCGCACCGGAAACTTCGCTACCGGCGCATAGGCAGGCGCATTGAGGGCGCGGCCGTCCCGCACGTCGAACTTCGACCCGTGCAATACGCATTCGATGGTCGCTTCCTCCGCATCGAACGGGCCAGAGGACAGTTCGAAGTCCTCGTGGCTGCAGCGGTCTTCCAGCGCGTAGTAGTCGCCGTCGTAGTTGAACACCAGGATCGGCGTGTCCCCATCCCAGGCGACTTTGGTTTCGCCCGGAAGCAGTTCGGAGGTGGCGCAGACGCGGATCCAGTCGGGCATGGCGGATGGGGCGGACAGTCCTAGAGCGGTTTTTCGAGGATTTCGAAACGCAGGTCGTCGCGTCTGGGGATGCCGAAACGCGGATCGCCATAGGGAAACGGCTTGGTGATTCCGGTGCGGTGGTAGCCGCGCCGCTCGTAGAAGGCGATCAGTTCCTCGCGCAGGTCGATCACGGTCATGCGCATGACCGGCAATCCCCACTCGTCCCGCACCACGCGTTCGGCCTCGGCCATGAGCTGCTTGCCGAGCCCGCCGCCCTGCAGCTCGGGCTGCACCGAGAACATGCCCAGGTAGCCGGCGCCGCCTTCGTCGGCCACGTGGACGCAGGCCAGCATCCGTCCGTCGCGTTCGGCCACGATCACCCGGCTGCGCGGGCGCTCGATGTCGCGCAGCAACACGTCCGGATCGATGCGTTCGCCGTCGAGGATATTGGCTTCGGTGGTCCAGCCCTGACGGCTGGTTTCGCCGCGGTAGGCGGAAGTCACCAGCGCGACAAGTATGGGGACGTCGCCGGCGGTGGCGGCGCGAAAGGAAAGCGGAGCGGTCATCGGATCAGAGCGGACAGATAAGGCCAGAGCATCAGTGCCAGCAGCAGGACCACCAGCGGAATCGCGACCACGAGGATGAACCGCAGCGCCTTGCCGGCGCGCTGCTGCAACGCCTCGGCGCGGGCGTTGATGCGTTCGGCGCGTTCCAGATGTCGCTGGTACAGATCGATGTGCTCCTGCTGCAGGCGCAACGCCTCGCGCTGGTTGTCGCGGATCTCGCGCAGCAGATCCAGTTCGGTTGCATCGGTCATGGCGGCCGTTCCCCGGTGCGGTCCGTGTCAGCCTAGCAGCTTGCGCACCTTGTGCAGGGCGGCGATGAAGCGCTCGACTTCCTCATGCGTATTGTAGAAGGCCAGCGAAGCCCGGCAGGTGGCCGCCACGCCGAAGAACTGCATGAGCGGGTGCGCGCAGTGGTGTCCCGAGCGGACCGCCACGCCCTCCAGATCGAGCAGGGTGGCCAGGTCGTGCGCGTGCGTGCCCTCGAGCAGGAAGCTGACCACCGCCGCCTTGGCCGGCGCGGTGCCGATGATGCGCAGGCCCTCCACCGCACGCAGCTCCTCCTGGAAGTGGGCGAGCAGCTCGGCCTCGCGCGCGGCGACGTTGGCCATCCCGAGCGACGACAGATAGTCGACCGCCGCCCCCAGGCCAATGTGCCCGGCGATGTTCGGCGTTCCGGCCTCGAACTTGTGCGGTGCATCGTTGAACACGGTGCCATCGAAGCGCACCTCCTTGATCATCTCGCCGCCGCCCAAGAACGGAGGCATCGCGTCGAGGTGCTCGCGCCGCGCCCACAGCACGCCCGTCCCGGTCGGACCGCACATCTTGTGCCCGGTGAAGGCGTAGAAGTCGCTGCCGATCGCGGCGATATCCACGGGCATATGCGGCAGCGCCTGCGAACCGTCGACCACCGTGACGATGCCGCGGCGCCTGGCTTCGCGGCAGATCTCGCGCACCGGGTTGACGGTGCCGAGCACGTTGGAGACATGCGCCAGGCCGAGCAGCTTCACATCGGGGGTCAGCGCGGCGTACAGCGCATCCAGGTCGAGCGCGCCTTCCGGCGTGATCTCCGCGACCTTGATCGTGACGCCGGTGCGCGCGGCGACCAGTTGCCATGGAACGATGTTGGCATGGTGCTCCATCCGCGTGAGCAAGATGGTGTCGCCGGGCCCGAGCCGCGGCAACGCCCACGAATACGCCACCAGGTTGATGGCGAACGTTGTGCCGCTGCACAGGATCAGGTCGTCGGCGCGCACGTTGGTGAAGCTCGCGAGCTTCGCGCGTGCAGCCTCGTAGGCTTCGGTGGCTTCGCTGCCAAGCGTATGCACGGCGCGGCTGACATTGGCGTTATGGCGCCGGTAAAACATGTCGACCGTCTCGATCACGCTGGCCGGCTTCTGTCCCGTGTTGGCGCTGTCGAAATACAGCAGCGGCTTGCCGTTGACCTCGCGTTGGAGCAGCGGGAAGTCGGCGCGCACGCGCGCCCAATCGATCGTTGCCGCTGGACTTCCTGTCTGCGCCTGGGGTCGGGCTTGCGGCTGACCGGCAAACGAAGTCATGCCGCCTGCCCCAGCCGTGAGAGGGCTTGATCGAGCGTCCCCTCCAGCAATGCGCGAAGCCCGGCGTCCGCTGCGCCTGCTACGGTTTCCCGGCAGAAAGCTGCCGTCAGCAGCTGGCGTGCCTCGCGCTCGGGCAGGCCGCGCGAGCGCAGATAGAACAGCGTGCCCGGGTCCAGTTGACCCACGGTGGCCCCATGCGCCGCCTTGACTTCGTCGGCATGGATCTCGAGCACCGGCTGGCTGTCGATCTCGGCGCCTTCGGACAACAGCAGGTTCTTGTTCGAGAGGTTGGCATCGCTGCCATCGGCCCCGGCGCGGATCGTGATGCCCCCGTGGAACGCGGCGCGTGAGCGATCGGCCGCAAGTCCGCGCCAAAGCAGATCGCAGGACGTGTCCCGGGCGATGTGTTCGATGTCCAGCCTGGTATCCAGATGCCGGCGCGCGTCGCCGAGCAGGACGCCATTGGCGGAAAGGCGTGCGCCTTCGCCTTCCAGGCGCACGTTCAGCTCATGGCGCGACAGCCCGGCCCCCAGTTCGAGGTCGAAGCGCCGGTAGTGCGCGCCGCGTGCCAGAGCTGCGTCGGTCCGAGTGAACAGGGTCGCTGCGGCGGCCTCGTCCTGGATACGTGCATGCACCAGCGTTGCCCCGGCGGCGAGGTGCACGTGGGTCAGCGCGTTGCCGAGGTTGGCATGCGCGGCCTGTGCGCGATGGTGTTCGACCAGCGTGACCGACGCACCGCGGCGCAGCTCGATCAGATGTCGTGCATGCCAGGCAATATCGGCCTCCGCCGGGGCGCCGATGAAGACCAGGTGGAGCGGCCGGTCCATCCGCACGTTCTCCCCGATCCGCAGCACCGCACCTTCGCGCGCGAGCGCCGCATTGAGGCGGGCAAAAATCTCGTCCGCGCGTTCGAACCGGCGCTCGAGGAAATTCACTTCGCGCGGCGTGCCCTGCGACAGCAGCTCCGACAGGGGATTCAGCTCGACGCCATCCGGCAAATGGCCGATATCGGAGTAAGCGAGGTCGAGAACGCCGTTGACGAACACCAGGCGTGGCGACGGGATATCCGACAGCAGTGCGGCCCCGATCGCAGAAGCCGGTTCCTGCACGGCGATTTTCTGCACCGCGAACGAACGCCGCTCCAGCGGCCGCAACGAGGTGTACTTCCAGGCTTCGCTGCGTGGCCCCGGCAGGCCGTCGCGCAGGGCGGCGTCCAGCGCGGCGCGGCGCGCACCATCGCCCTCGAAACCCGCAGCGATCGATTCGAGCAGGGCGCTCATCAGGCAGCGGCTTGCGGGGCGATGCGGTCCTTCACCCAGGCGTAGCCGTGCGCTTCGAGCTCCAGCGCCAGCTCCGGCCCGCCGGTCTCGACGATGCGGCCGTCGGCCAGCACATGCACCACGTCCGGGCGGATGTAATCGAGCAGGCGCTGGTAGTGGGTGATGACCAGGAAGGCGCGGTCCGGCGCGCGCAGCGCGTTGACGCCTTCGGCCACGTTCTTCAGCGCATCGATGTCCAGGCCCGAGTCGGTTTCGTCCAGGATCGCCAGCTTCGGTTCCAGCACCGCCATCTGGAAGATCTCGTTGCGCTTCTTCTCGCCGCCCGAGAACCCCTCGTTGACGCCGCGCTGCAGCAGCTTGTCGTCCAGGTGCAGCACGGCCAGCTTCTCCCGCACCCGCTTGAGGAACTGCATCGAGTCCAGTTCGGCTTCGCCGCGCGCCTTGCGCTGGGCATTGAGCGCACTGCGCAGGAAGTAGGTGTTGTTGACGCCCGGGATTTCGACCGGGTACTGGAAGGCCAGGAACACGCCGTCGGCGGCGCGCTCCTCGGGCTCCCGCGACAGCAGGTCGCTGCCCTCGAAGGTCACCGAACCGGCGGTGATGTCGTAGCCCTCGCGCCCGGCGAGCACGTTGCCTAGCGTGGACTTGCCGGCACCATTCGGGCCCATGATCGCGTGCACCTCGCCGGCCTTCACTTCCAGGGTGAGGCCCTTGAGGATCTCGCGGTCGCCGATGCGGACGTGGAGGTTATCGATCTTCAGCATGTCGTTTGCTTTGCTTGGAGCCGCGCGAGGGCAGCGAGGGCGTCGTGGCGCCGCGGCCACGGCACGAACAGGTGATCGTGGTGGAAGGCGGATACCGGGTTGCAGGCGATGCCTTCCCGGGCGAGTGCGGCGGAAACCGCGGCGATCAGGCCGACCGCCGACAGGCTCGAGTGCACGCGCAGGGTGATCTGCGCCCATTGCGGGTCGTCGCTATCGGGATTTTCGTCGCCAGGGGCGTCCGCCAGCAGGCAGGTCAGGCCTTCGTCTTCCCGGAACAGCATCACCGGCGCAGGCTGCGACGGTGGGATGTCGCCGTTGGGTACGTGCACGAAGCGCAGCGCCTGCGCATGCAGTTGAGGGTCTAGTCCGGACAGAAGCCGGTCCAGGTCGGTTTCGCCCAGGGCGATCGAGGATGGGATGGCGGCCATCTCAACCCACCGAACCTTCCAGGCTCACTTCCAGCAGCTTCTTCGCCTCCACCGCGAATTCCATCGGCAGCTCGCGGAACACCTGCTTGCAGAAGCCGTCGACGATCAGGCTGACCGCATCCTCTTCGCTGATGCCGCGCGAACGGCAGTAGAACAGCTGGTCGTCGGAAATCTTGGACGTCGTCGCTTCGTGTTCCACCGTCGCGGTCGGATGCTTGACCTCGATGTAGGGGAAGGTATGCGCGCCGCACTGCTTGCCGATCAGCAGGGAATCGCACTGGGTGTGGTTGCGCGCGCCCTCGGCGCTGCGCTCCACCTTGACCAGGCCGCGGTAAGAATTCTGGCCATGGCCGGCGCTGATGCCCTTGCTGACGATCTTGCTCTTGGTGCGCTTGCCGACATGGATCATCTTGGTGCCGGTGTCGGCCTGCTGGCGGTGATGGGTGAGGGCGACCGAATGGAACTCGCCGGTGGAATCGTCGCCCAGCAGCACGCAACTCGGATATTTCCAGGTGATCGCCGAGCCGGTTTCCACCTGGGTCCAGGAAATCTTGCTGCGCGCGCCGCGGCATTCGCCGCGCTTGGTGACGAAGTTGTAGATCCCGCCGCGGCCTTCCTCGTCGCCCGGGTACCAGTTCTGCACGGTCGAATACTTGATTTCGGCATCGTCTAGCGCCACCAACTCGACGACCGCCGCGTGCAGCTGGTTCTCGTCGCGCATCGGCGCGGTGCAGCCTTCCAGGTAGCTGACGTGGCTGCCTTCCTCGGCCACGATCAGGGTGCGCTCGAACTGGCCGGTGTTGATCGCATTGATCCGGAAGTAGGTGCTCAGTTCCATCGGGCAGCGCACGCCCCGCGGGATGAACACGAACGAGCCGTCGGAGAACACCGCGGAATTCAGCGCGGCGAAGTAATTGTCGCCGGTGGGCACCACGCTGCCCAGATATTTGCGCACCAGGTCGGGGTATTCCCTGATCGCCTCGGACATCGAGCAGAAGACGATGCCCTTCTCGGCCAGTTCCTTGCGGAACGTGGTGCCGACGCTGACCGAGTCGAACACCGCATCCACCGCCACGCCGGCCAGCTTTGCGCGTTCGTGCAACGGCACGCCGAGCTTGTCGTAGGTGTCGAGCAGTTCCTGCGGCACCTCGTCGAGCGAGGCGTACTTCGGGCCCTTGGGCGCGCTGTAGTAGCTGATCGCCTGGAAGTCGATCGGCGCGATCTTCAGCTTGGCCCAGTGCGGCACCGGCATGGTGAGCCAGTGGCGATAGGCCTGCAGTCGCCACTGCGTCATCCACTCCGGCTCATCCTTCTTGGCCGAAAGCGCGCGGATGACATCCTCGCTCAGGCCGGGCGGCAGCGATTCGGATTCGATGTCGGTCGTAAAGCCGGCTGTGTAGCGGCGTCCGAGCTGTTCGATGATCTGGGCGTTTTCGACGGCCATGCTCGCCTCCCTTATGCCGACGCCAGGGTGGCGGGAATGCCCTTGCCCGGGCGCGACGCGGCCCGCGCCGGGTGCACGTCGTTCAGCATCTGGGCCAGGCTCACGCCGCGCAGGGCATCGGCGACCACGTCGTTGATCCGTCGCCAGTTCGCACGCACGCCGCAGGAGCTTTCGATGCCGCAGGCGCCGGCATGCACGCTGCATTCGGTCATGCCCAGCGGCCCTTCCATCGCTTCCACGATCTCGACCAGGTTGATCGAAGCCGGGTCGCGTGCGAGCCGGTAACCGCCACTGGCGCCGCGGAAACCATCCACCAGCCCGGCCTGGGCCAGCGGCTTGAGCACCTTGGCCACGGTCGGGATCTCCAGCCCGGCGCGCTCGGCCAACCCGGCCGCGCTCAGCACGGCATCGGGCTCGGCGGCGAGCACGGTGAGGACGACGGTGGCGTAATCGGTGAGTTTAGTGACGCGAAGCATGGTCTTGGCTCGAAGCCGCTGGGGGCGGAATCTGGCTGGATATCAATTCGTACCGAAATTGTACGCTTTAATGAAAGCGCGCTCAAGCCGGGCCGTCCGAACCGGTGGGAGCGGCCTTGGTCGCGACTGCTTTGCCGATCCTCGTTCACTGGCGAAAGGCAAAAAAAGATCGCGGCCAGGGCCGCTCTCACTGCGGTGCTGCCGGGTCCGATGCGTCGAAAACTCGCGGCCGAAGCCGTTCGGGCGGCGATGATTCGCATCCGCGCGCGTAGTCCGCGACAATGCGCTTCCCTTCCTCCTCCGCTCCGGCATGCCCAAGACCAGCAAGCACAAGATCGAAGCCCGTCTGTCACCGATCCACGGCAATGGCGTTTTCGCCATCGAACCCATCAAGAAGGGCGAGCGCATCGTCCGCTACAAGGGCAAACTCCGCACCCACGCCGAAGTGGACGAGGAATACGGCGACGACGACGAGAACGGCCACACCTTTCTGTTCACCCTCAACGACGACTACGTGATCGACGCCAACGTCGACGGCAACATTGCGCGCTGGATCAACCACAGCTGCAAGCCGAACTGCGAATCGGAGATCGAAGAGGACAGCAAGGGCCGCGCGCACAAGGACAAGGTCTATATCCAGGCCATGCGCAACATCAAGGCCGGCGAAGAGCTGACCTACAACTACGGCATCGTCCTGGACGAACCGCATACGGCCAAGGTCAAGAAGCTCTGGGCCTGCAAGTGCGGTGCGAAAAACTGCACCGGAACGATGTTGCAGCCGAAGAAGTAGGGCTTGCCGCCCCGCCTGGCGAGAGCTTTGGCAGGGGCCGCCGGCCTGGGCTGGACGGCGGCCACGCAACACGTGGCCAGACGGGTTATCCATCAGGCCCGGATGCCCGGCTTCCCGATTTGGTTTACATGACTTGTGCCAGTCGGTGCGGGCCGATGGACCGTTTAACGTGCGTGCCGTAGCGGCGCCCCGCACGGTGCGCATCCAGGAATTCGATACGTATGCGCCCGATCCAGAACCGCTCCCGTTGCCGCCTGCTTGGCCTCGTCCTGTTTGCGGTGCTGACCGTGCCCGCACACGCGGTCGAGATCGATGGCCGCATCGACCCGGCCGAGTGGCAGGGTGCGCAGCGCGTGACCGACTTCAAGGTGGTGCAGCCGCTGACCGGCGCAGCGCCAGCGCATCCGGTGGAAGGCTGGATCCTGGCGACACCCGAGGGCCTGGCCGTCGCCTGGCGGGTGAGCATGCCTCCGGATGTGCCGCGCAGCCGCCAGCCGGTGCAGCGCGACTTCGAAGCCCAGGTCGACCGGGTCAACTTCAACATCGATTTCGACGGCGACGGACGGACCGCCTACAACTTCTGCATTTCGTCCACGAATGGCATCGGCGACGGCGTGTTCAGCAACGAAAACGCCTTCAACGACGACTGGGACGGCAACTGGAAGCATGCGGTCAGCGAGGACGATCAGGGCTGGACCGCGGAAGCGCTGATCCCCTGGTACATCGCGCCGATGCGCCAGGGCACCGATGGCAGGCGCCGGGTCAAGGTGAACATGGACCGGGTGATCGGCGCGACCGGTGAGCGTGCGGCGTGGCCGGCGGTCACCTTCGAGCGCTCGCGATTCGTGTCCGACTTCATTCCGATCGAGGTCGCCGAATACAGCCAGTCGTTGTTGGCGGTCACGCCGTACGTCTCGGGGCTGTACGACAACGTCGATGGGCGCAGCGATTTCGACGGCGGCGCGGATCTGTTCTGGAAGCCCAACGGCCAGTTCCAGCTCTCGGCCACGCTCAACCCGGATTTCGGCCAGGTCGAGAGCGACGATCTGGTGGTGAATTTCAGCGCCACCGAAACCTTCATCAGCGACAAGCGCCCGTTCTTCACCGAGAACCAGGGCATCTTCTAATACACCCGGCTTTCGCATTTCTCCCAGCTGTTGAACCCCCGCCGGGGGGGGGGGCCCGCCGACGACGGCAACGGCGCCGGCGACATCGCCGCGGCGGTGAAGCTCAACGGCAACCTGGGCGCGGCCAAGTACGGCGTGTTCTACGCGGACGAACGCGGCGATGTCGGGCGCAGCTTCGGGGCGCTGCGCCTGGTGCGGGACTTCAGCGAGCAGAACCTGGGCATGATGCTGACGCAGGTCGAGCGGCCTTATCTGGACCGGGAAGCGACCGTACTCGGCATCGACCACGACTGGAGGCCGACGCCGCGCTGGAACATCCGCAGCCGGCTGTTCGGCAGCCGCATCGACCAGGACGGGCAAGCGGAAAGCGATCTCGGCGCGACCGTGTGGGCGGACTACGAGATGGATCGCGGCTGGCGCCAGCAATGGATCGCCATGCACTTCGGCAATGCGCTGCAGATCAACGATGCCGGCTACCTGTCGCGCAACAGCCTGAACTACCTGCACTGGCAGGCGTCGCGCCGCTTCACCGATCTGCCGGAAGACTCGCGCTACGCCTCCAAGGACTGGCGCTGGCGCATCAGTGGGACCGACAACAACCACGGCGATCGCCTGCAGCGGCAGTTCCGCATGAGCCGCGACGGCCAGCTGCGCAACGGCAGTTCCGAGTATGCGCAGATCAACGTCAACAGCAGCGGCGTGGACGACCAGATCACGCGCGGCAACGGCAACCTGCGCCGGCCGTCCAATTTCAACGCCTATTACGAATACGGCCGGCCCCGCAAGGGCAGCTGGGCGTGGGAGACGGAGGTCGAAGCCTTCAGCGGCGGCCTGGCGGGCAACGACAAGATCGGCTACCGCGTCGAGTTCTCGCCGACCTACTTCATCAACGATGCCTTCAGCATCATCGCCGGCCTGTCCTATGAGCGCACCCCGGATTGGCTGGTGTGGCAATGCGACGATCCGGATGCGGCCTGCGGGAACCGGATCGGTCGCTTCGACGAACAGGCGCTGGAACTGGATGCAGGCGTCAACTGGAACATCGGCAGCAAGCAGGAGCTGCGGGTGAAGCTGCAGGCGCTCGGCCTGGACGCCGCCCTGCAGCAGGTCGTGCGGGTGCAGCCCGATGGCAGCGCGCTGACCGTCGACGAGGCCGTCGACGATTTCAACGTGCGGACGCTTGGCTTCCAGATCCGGTATCGCTACGAGCTGGCACCGCTGAGCTACCTGTACGTGGTGTACGGCCGCGGCGGCTACCGGCAGGATCCGTATTCGGACGATGTCGGCAATCTGCTCGGCGACAGCTTCGATATCCGCGACGACGAGCAGCTGCTGGTCAAACTGAGCTACCGGTTCGAACTGTAGCGCACGCTCTTCGAACGGCAGGGGGCTCCGCATCCGCGCCGCCGGGTGCCTGCCGTAAGTTGGGTGACCAACGACAGGCGAGCCGCCGCGGGCAAGGGTACAGGCTGTGCGCGACCTTCGACCGGAATGCAGGCATGCGCACGGCTCTTGGCGTTTTCCTGGCCGCGCTGTCCGCGCCTGCCCTGGCCATCGAGATCGACGGACGCATCGACGAGCCGGAATGGCAGCGGGCGCAACGGGTCACCGACTTCCGCCTGACCGAGCCGCTCAGCCGCGAGCCCCTGCAGTTGCCGACCGAGGCGCTGATTCTCGCCACTGAGGAAGGCCTTGCCATTGGCTTCCGCAACAGCCAGCCCGCCAGCGTGCAGCGCAACCGCCAGCGCGGGCAGCGCGACCAGGCCGGCGCGGTCGACCGGGTCAATCTGTACGTGGATTTCGATGGCGACGGGCGCACGGGATACAACTTCACCGTATCGCTGGCCAACAGCATCAACGACACCACCATCACCAACGAAAACCAGTTCAACGACGATTGGGACGGCAGCTGGCGACACGCCACCTCGGAAGACGACGGCGCGTGGTACGTGGAGATGCTCGTGCCATGGCACATCGCGCCGATGCGGGAAGCCCAGGGTGGAAACCGCACCATGCGCGTTGGACTGGACCGGGTGATCGCGCAGACCGGTCAGCGCGGCTCGTGGCCTGCGGTGGGGTTTACCGAACCCCGCTTCCTGACCCAGCTGCAGCCGGTCACTGTACCGGCCTTCAGCCAATCGCTGCTTGCGATCACGCCGTACGTGTCGGGAATCTACGCCGGGGGTGAGCTCGACGAGCGGGGCAGCGATTTCGACGCAGGCGCAGACGTCTTCTGGAAACCGCATGGACGCTTCCAGCTCAGCGCCACCCTCAATCCCGACTTCGGCCAGGTCGAGAGCGACGAGCTGGTGGTCAATTTCAGCGCCACCGAAACCTTCTTCAGCGACAAGCGCCCGTTCTTTACCGAGAACCAGGGGTTCTTCGACGTGCCCTTCGGTTCGCTCAACCAGCGCAGCCGGCTGCTCTACACGCGCCGCGTATCGGGCGACGTGACCGCGGCGCTGAAGCTAAACGGCAGCGTCGCGGGATTCAACTATGGCGCATTCGCCGCCGACGAGGAAGACGGACGCGAGTTCTACGCGCTGCGCGGGACACGCGATTTCGAGGGCGGCGACGCCGGCAGCCACGGCTTCGGGGCAATGGCGACCCGGGTCGAATATCCATCGGGGGTCCGCACGGCGGATGTATACGAGGCGGACCATCGCTGGTCCAATGAACGCTGGAACGTGCGCAGCACCGTTGTCGGGTCCGACGTGGAGCAATCCGGCGTCAACCGGCGGGATTCCGGCGCGCAGGTGCTCATCGACTACGACATGCAGAACACCTGGCGCCAGCAGCTGTACGCGCTGCATGTCGGCAAGGACTTCGCGCTCAATGATTTCGGGTATCTGGAGCGCAACAATTTCAACTACCTGCGTTACGACCTGGGACACCGCGTCACCGACCTGCCTGAGTCCTCGGCCTACACCGGGTTCGACTGGCATTACGCCGCTTCGCACCGCAGCAACGACCAGGGCGAGCGCATCGCCTGGGCTGCGTCCGTCAACCGTCAGGGCAACCGCCGCGACGGCGGCAACGATTTCTTCGATATCGCGATGTGGTCGGCGGGACAGGACGATCTGATCACCCGCGGCAACGGGATCGTCGAGGTGCCGGCCAAACTGTATGCCTACTACGAGCGGTTCCGCCCGCGCAAGGGTGCCTGGCAGCTCTACGGCTATGGGCGCTATGCGGGCGAAGGTCTGGAAGGTCCGGAGCAGGGATCCTTGACCCTCAACATCGAACCGACCTACTTCGTCAATGACGAACTGAGTTTCACCGCCACCCTCGAACTGTCGTACAGCCCGGACTGGTTGCTGTGGCGGGAGGACAACCAGTTGGCGACCTATCGTTCGAACCTGGCCTATCTGGCCGCGGGTGCGACCTGGCTGATCGATCCCAGGCAGGAGCTGCGCGTGCGCCTGGAAGCGATCGGGCTGGATGCGGAGGCACTGCAGTCGTGGCGGGTTATCGATCGCAAAGCGGTCGCCAGCGACGAAGTGGTTCCGGATTTCTCGGTGCGCAACCTGGGTTTCCAGGTGCGCTATCGCTATGAGCTTGCGCCGCTGTCCTATCTTTACGTTGCCTACGTACGCGGCGGCTCGCTGTATCAGGAGGGGCGGGACAATCCGTTCGGGGTCGATGACGAGTTCCGCCAGGCGTTCGACCTGCGCGACAGCGAACAGCTGCTGGTGAAGCTCAGTTATCGGTTCGAGATCTAGCAGCCGCTGCCGTACGCGTTGCGACGGCGGGCAGGATCATTCATCGTCGAGGCTGGTAAAGGCGCGAATCGCCGTCACTTCGAACAGCGCACCAAGGCGGGGGAAGCGCGCATCGTCGCTGGACACGGACATTTCATCGCGCGGGTACCACGACGCCTGGATCGGTGCGG
Source organism: Lysobacter sp. M2-1 (assembly GCF_022662495.1). GTDB lineage: Bacteria > Pseudomonadota > Gammaproteobacteria > Xanthomonadales > Xanthomonadaceae > JAKPBU01. The sequence goes on along the minus strand of NZ_JAKPBU010000011.1, from coordinate 341,704 downwards.
CTGCCGGCGGGGGGCCAAGTTCGACGGCGAAATACATTTCCTCACCTGGACCCACATCCAGAGCCCCGAGCGTGTCGTCGTCCGCATCCAATGACGGACTCCAGGCATCCTGGACAAAGCCCTGCAGCGTGGCGTCGAACCCATAGAAGTAGAACGGCTTGCCATTCGCACGGCGCAGGTCGGCAAAGGACATGCCCACATGCACGTTTTGCTTTCCGCGCCAGCGCGAACCGCGATCACGTACGGTAATGCTCGCAACACCGGTGAGCGCATCCTCGTCGTGGAACGCGACATAGGCACGCCGCGAAGGATCGCCTGGGAACAGGACCAGGCCGCGCGGGGCATCGTCCGTATCGGATAGCGGCGCGACCTGGACGTTTTCCGTTCCGAATCGCGCCTGGAATTCGGCGACCGTCGATTGTTCGGAATAGTCGCCCGGAAGGTGGAAGCCATCGCCCGGCGCGGGCTCGGCGCCATGGGCCGTCGCGCAGGCACTCAGCGCCACGAGCAGGAGTGCGACGCACCGTGTCGCATGTGGCGGCGGCGCTCGCCCATTTCCGTCCTGGCCGACGCGCGGCGTGGAGCTGTTCACTGCTGCACTTCGCGCAGGTCCGCCGAGCGGATCCGCCAGCTGCGTTGCTCCGCCGTGGCGCCATCGACGACGGTGCGCTGGAGGACGTAGCTGCCCGCGTACCGGCGCACGCTGCCATCGGCCTGGGTGGCTCTGACGGAAACGGGCACCTCGACATAGCGCTGGCCGGCCCCCGCATCCTCGCGGCCAGGTGCACCGACTTCCACGGAAACGCCCTGGGTCTGGGCGAAGCCTGCTGCGAATTGTTGCGGCGATTGCCCGCTGGCACTGCCGTTGCCGGACCACTGCCCATGAGCGCGGCCGTAATCGCGTGCGTTGATCGCCGCGTAGTAGTCGCGTATCACCGACACGGCATCGGCAGCGGTTGGTTCGGCCGCACCGGTATCTGCAGTTGGCGGTGCGGTCAGCGGCCCGTCGCCGTCGGGATCGATGCCCACGCCGGTCTCCGGATTGGCGATCGGCGGCAACTCCTGGATCACCAGATCGCCTGCGGGTGGCGTCGCCGGCGGTGCGCCGCCCAGCGATGGCGTCTGGCCCTGTCCACCGGGCGCGATGTCCGCGGTCCCGGTGACTCCCGCCCCGGACACCGGCGCGGGTAACGCATCGCTCTGGGCCTTGGACGCGCCGCTCTGCGTGTCCTTGTCGCGGCCGCCGCAGGCGCACAGCGTCAGAGTGAGGAGCAGAAACGTCGTGCGGGCGATGGTCGCGATCATCGGCAGGTGCTCATTGGCAGGTGTTCATTGGTCGAGGTGGACGACGACTTGGCCGCTCTCGATCGTAGTGGACCCGATGCGACGCGAGGCGAGTTGCTGCATCAGACCGGAGTCGAACTGGTAAACAGGCTCGTCGCGCGCGTAGTCGCTGAGCCAGCGGTTGATCAGCTCGCGCCCGGTGGCGTTCATGCCCCCGCCCAGCTGCGGCACGTCGACCGATTCGAGCGTCGGAGCATCCAGATGCAGGCCGCGCGTCTGCGGGTTCCAGCGCAGGCCGCTCGCTACCGCGAAATGACCGGCCGGCGAGCGGCTGTCCTGGCCGAGGGTACCGAAGCCCACATCGAAATCCAGGCGCAGGCGGCTGCTGCCCTGCGGAATGCTCAGGCGCGGATTGAGCACGCTCAGGGTGACCAGGCCGCCGAGCTTGTCGTAATCGCGCGGAAAACGGCGATTGAGATAGCCCTGCAGCTGGGGCGCGGTGAAGGTGACGCTGTTGCCAAGCAGCGCGCCCATGGCCCCCAAAGTGGAGCAGGCGGACAGGACTGCGCCCACACCCGCCATCAGGACGAACAGGAATACCTTGCGCATGTGCATTCTCCGTCGCGGACAGGCTGGCACGGTGGCGCGCACGCGGTGAACGCGCGGTAAGGATCCCGGCTACAGCGCCACGCGGCGCGGCTGCAGATAACCGAGCAGCAGGCCCAGCACCAGGACCGCGGCAGTTCCGAACAGCATCTGCTTGTGCACCAGGGCCGCCGGCCATGGCTGCACGGCGTAGTAGATCAGGTAACCCGGGAGTGTTGCCGCGGCGGCGAAGCCCGCGCCGAACCGCAGGCCGCGGGTCATCGAGCGCTCCCCGGCGGGAGAAATCTGGCGGTACAGCCAGGTCAGGCCAAAGCCGATCAGCAGATGCGCTGCCACCATGTACGGCAGGAACGCTTGCGCATCCTCGGGCCCGCGCACGAAACCGCTGCCCACGAGCGCCTGGTAGTCGGCTTTCAGCAGCACGCCGTGGATCAGAAAGTCGAGCATCAATGCGGCGACTGACACCACCAGGCCGCAGATCCAGAACCGCTTGTCCATCGTCGTGCCTCGTGCGCTGCCGGGATGGCGCGCATGCTAGCGCGTCGGGGCACCGCCGGCGCCGGCGCGCAGCAGGGGCAGGGCGTCGTAGGCGCCCTGCGGCCCATAGATGCCGTAATGCAGGTGCGGTGGCGTGCCCTTGGCATTGCCGCTGTCGCCGACGAAGCCGAGCACCTCGCCTGCCTGCACGATGCGCCTGTCTGCGAGATGCGGCTCCCAATCCTCGAGATGCGCGTAGTAGTGGCGCTCCCCCGCCGGCCCCAGCACCCAGACCTGGCGCCCGCCCAGCCCGCCTTCGCGCACCGAGACCACGACGCCGTGGGTGGCGCTGCGCACCGGAGTACCGCGGGGCGCGAAAATGTCCACGCCCTGATGCGTACGGTCGCGGCCGCGCGGCGCGCCAAACGTATCGGCGATACGCGCGGCCTCGACACCCTGCACTGGCACTGGCAGAGAGGTGGGCCGGGGCATTCGGGACAGCTCCCAGGTCGTACGCGGAACCTCCATCCAGCGCGAATACCACAACATACGTGCGCCCAGCAGCAGCGCCGCAATCGCCAGCAGCCACAGCAGCACCCGCGCGGCCCCACGCATGATCAGCAGCGCTGCGGAATCAGTCGGCCCGCCGCACTTCCTGTTCCAGCCGCTGCTTCAGCGCCTCGTCCAGCTTCAGTTGGCGCGCCAGCTCGTCCAGGTAGGCACGCTCCATGAAGCTCTGTTCGTCCGCGGCAAGCAGGCTGGCCAGGTACATCTCCGACGCCATTTCCGGCGTGCTCGCGGCTCGCGCGACCTCGGCCGGGTCCAGCGGGCGTTCCAGCTCGGTATGCAACCAGGCCTGCAGCGATGTGTCCGCGTCGATCCGGCGGAATTCGCCTTCGATCACCTCGCGCTCACGCGCGTCGATATGGCCGTCGGCCTTGGCGGCGGCGACCAGCGCCTTGAGGATGGCCTGCGCATGCAGCTCGGCCGCTGCCGGCGGCAGCCGGTCCACGGTCTGGGGCTCGCTCCCTTCACCTGTGCCTGACTGCTGCTGCTTCCAGTCGCCGTAAGCCCGGTAGGCGAGAACGCCGACCGCGGCCACACCGCCGTACAGGGCGAGCTTCTTGCCATACTTGCGCGCCTTCTTGTTGCCCAGCAGCAGGCCCAGCGCGCCACCAGCGAGGGCACCCTTGCCGAAATCGGCATTGAACAAACCGCGATCTTCCTTCGTGCTGCTGGGCTGCGATGTGCGCGTGGCCAATGGCCCGCCGCCGACGTTGCCGAGCAGGTCACCCAGGCCGCCCTGGCCGATGCCCTGCTGCGCGGTCCTGAGCAGATGATCGAGGAAACCCTGGGTCTTCATGCGCGCTCCGCCATCGTTCGAAACCCGATGATGTGGGCGCTTCGCCGACGCTTCAAGACGGCGAAGCGGCGCGCAGCGCATCGATGCATGCCTCGTCGAGCGACATGACGATGCTGGTGTAATGACGGATCGGCGCCAGGATCGCCTGACGCGGCCCGTTGCGCCATTCGTCGCTGCCATAGAACGCGTCCTGGCTCGCATCGCGCTCGGCCACGTCGCGATAGGCGCGGATCAGGAAGTAGCTGTCGGCATCGTGGCCCGAGGGTCCATACGCCACGACATCCACGTTCCAGCGGCGCAGCATCGGCACCGCCTGATCGGACATGAGCGCATGGAACGCCTCGCGGGTTCCGGGCTGCGCCTCGTAACTTCGGATTTCGACTGCTCGCTTGATGCTGCTGGCAGGCATGGCCGGATCCTACGTTGAACTGCGCGACTGCAAGGCCAGGCGCAGGCCGAGGCCGATGAATACCGTTCCCAGCATGCGTTGTCGCCACCGCGCCAGCCGGGTGCTGCGCGCGACGCCATTGCCGATCTTTCCGGCGGCAAGTGCAAGCATGCAGCTATGGGCGAAGCCGATGACGGACAGGAGCGCGCCCAGCACCAGGAACTGCAGCCACGCCAGGCCGCGCTCGGGATGCACGAACTGCGGCAGGAAGGCGAGGAAGAACAGCGCGACCTTGGGATTCAGCACGCCGGTGACGACCGAGTGCAGGTACACGGTGCGAGCGCGCCATGGACCGGCGGCCGGCCGCAAGTTTTGCTGCCCGTCGCGGCCTTCGCGCCATGCCCTGAATCCCAGCCAGACCAGATAGGCCGCACCGGCGTACTTCACCACTTCGTAGGCGACGGCGGAGGTGGCGAGGAGGGCGGACAGGCCAAGGCTGGCCGCCAGCGCATGCAGCAATGTCGCGGTTTCCAACCCCAGGGCGGCGACGAAGCCGCGGCGTATGCCGCCTGCGACGCTCTGCCCCAGGATCCATGCGGTGCCCGGCCCTGGCACCACCACCAGCAGTGCGGCGGCGGCGAGGTAGGTGAGCAGGGTGGTGGTGTCGAAGGGCATCCTGGCAGGCTACATCGTGAGCGACGCGGCGTGCGGCATACCTCCGGAATGCTTCGTCGCACGCCTGCTTGCCGCAAAAGAAGAAGGCCGACCCGTGGGGCCGGCCTTCTTCATGCTGCAACGCAAGGGACGAGCCGATTGCCGCCCGTCGCGTCGACGCGCTTAGGCAGCGGCGTCCTTGAGCTTCTTGAGCGGGCGCACCTTGACCTTGACCGAGGCCGGCTTTGCTGCGAACCACTGCTCTTCTTTGGTGAAGGGGTTGATGCCCTTGCGCTTCGGCTTGGCCGGCACATTGACGGCGGTGATCTTCAGCAGGCCCGGCAGGGTGAAGCTGCCCGCGCCCTTCTTGCTGACCGACGCGTGCACGGCGCCTTCCAGCGCGCCCATGACCGAACGCACGTCCTTCGCCGCTACGCCGGTCTGCTCGGCGATGTGGGCGACCAGGCCCGACTTGCTCAGGGCTTCCTTGATGGGCTTGGGGGCGGCCGGCTTGGCGGCGACCTTCTTTTTGGCGGCGACTTTCTTCTTTGCCATGTGCGTTTGATTCCCTCGTCGAGAAAATATGGTTACAGGTGGGTTTTTCAGCTTGTTCGTCCGGGTCGATGGAGCCGGCAGGCGCAATGTATTGCAAGAAATCCCGGCCGCCAAGTCCTATCGCACCTGTTTTCGGCTTTTTTTTCGGGTTTTCCGCAAACCGCCCGACGACCGGCGCAGCGCGAGCGGGTGCCCGGCTTCATGTCGTGCAAGCGCGCTGCGACGCAACGCATTGAAACCATGGGCGGGAATCAACGGCCGGGCTTGGCGGTGAGCTGGGTGACGTAGTACGTGGTCTGTCCGTCGGGTCCGGAGGTCATCGACTGGCCCATGTCGACGAAACCCAGATCCTTCCACCATTGCGCCGTCCCGAACGCACGCGATGCGTCATCCCAGCCGCCTGGCGGGTTGTGGTCCGAGGTCGGTGCGATGGTGAGGATCTGGCACACGTCGCGGCCGCAGCGCACATCGATGGTGCGAATGCGCCCGCCCGACTTCTCGCCGATGGCGTCGACGGCCGCCTGCAGTTCCCGCTGCGCGAGCGGCGTCCAGCGCGGATCGGGGTTCTTCAGCTGCTCCTGCAGGCGCTGGTTCAGCACGCCGACCGAGTTGCAGCGCATGATCCTGCCATCCGGATCGATCGCCTGGCTACAATCGCCCGGGTCGAGCATTTCGCTGAACTTCTCGGCAATCTGGTCCTTGCCGAGCTCGCGCAGGTAACGCGGCATGTCGGCTCCGGCAACCGCTGCCGAGGGCGAAAGAGTCGGTCGGGCGGCAGCGTCCGCCACGTCCCGCGCACCTGCATCGTCAGGCACTGGTTCGCCGACCGGTGATTGCTGGCGACTTTCGCCCTGTGCGCTGGCAGCGTCGCTGCCCGAAGGTGGAACCACCGCGCGATCCGGGTTCCGAAGCGTGGACCAGGCCATCACCCCGATTGCGGCGACTACGCCGATGGCGACGACTTTGCGGCCGGTGGTCATCGCATTCCTCCGTCGGCTGGCGTTGCTGCCGAACCGATCCTAGCGCCGATCCGGTTCACGTCCCGTCATCGCGGATCGTCAGAAGGCGACGCAGGCGGCGCTGCGTTCGCGCAGCACCGCCTCCTGGCCGAAGCGGCGTTTGTACTCGGCCGCGATGCCGGCCACATCGTTGCGCGAAGCCGCATCACCCGAATGCAGCAGGGTCAGCACCTGCGAGGCTTCCGTTTCGACCTGGCCGCTCGCGCCGCGCCACTGCCCGGTTGCCGAGGCTACGGTGAGCCCGTCGGGGAAACGCGGTGTCACCACCTGGTCCAGGAACGCCTGCCACTGGTCATCCGCGACCTTGCCGCCATCCGGGCGATTGCGGCCGAAGTACAGCACGTCGCGGACCATGGCACTGTCGCCGGCTTGGCAGGACGGGGCGGCAGCGGCCTGTCGCGGCGGCCCATGCAGGCAACCGGCGACTCCGACCAGCATCGCCAGCGGCGCAAGCCGGGCAACCACCGAGTGCTGAAGATCAGTCTTCCTCATGCCGGGGTTTGTACGTCTCGCTCAGCCTTTGCTGCACTTGCGCCGGGACCGGTTCGTAATGGCTGAAATCCAGTGAGTAACGCCCACGTCCGGCCGTCACCGACTTGAGTTCCGCCGCGTAGCCCTCCAATTCCGACAGCGGCACCTGGGCCTTGACCACGATTTCCCCGCCGCGCGCCGAATCAGTTCCGTTGATGCGCGCACGCTTGCTGGCCAGGCCGCCGCTGATGTCGCCCATATGCTGCTCGGGCGCGTTGACTTCGAGATCGACGATGGGCTCAAGCACCTGCGCCCCGGCTTTGGAGATCGCGTCCAGGAACGCCTTTTTGCCCGCCGCCACGAATGCCACTTCCTTGCTGTCGACCGGATGATGCTTGCCGTCGTACACGATCACGCGCACGTCCTGGATCGGGTAGCCTGCGATGGCGCCGGAGGCGAGCACCTGGCGGACGCCTTTTTCGACCGCAGGAAGGAACTGGCCGGGAATGGTGCCGCCCTTGACCTCGTCCACGAATTCGAATCCATCCCCGCGCGGCAGCGGTTCGATGCGCAGGAACACCTCGCCGAATTGGCCGGCGCCGCCGGTCTGCTTCTTGTGGCGGTGGTGACCTTCGGCGTTCGCACTGACGGTTTCGCGGTATGCAATCCGCGGTGGATGCGTCTGCACGTCGACGCCGTATTTTTCCTTGAGCCGCTGCAGGACCACGCGCAAGTGCAGGTCCGACAGGCCATGGATCACCGTTTCGTTGGTTTCGTTCAGGTGTTCGACCTGGAAGCAGGGATCCTCCTCGGAGAGCTTGTGCAGCGCGGTCGCGAGCTTCTGCTCCTGGCCCTTGCTGGCCGCATGAATGGCCAGGCCGAACATCGGGCGCGGGAATTCGGTGGGCGCCAGGTGGATCTGGTCCTCGTCGTGGCTGTCGTGCAACACCGCGTCGAAGTGCAGCTCGTCCACCTTGGCGACCGCGGCGATGTCGCCGGGAATCGCCTGGGCTATTTCCACGTGTTCCTTGCCCTTGAGCTTGAACAGGTGCGCCACCTTGAACGGCTTCTTGCCGTCGTCGACGAACAGTTGGGTGTCCTTTCTGACCGTGCCCTGGTACACCCGGAAGATGCCGAGCTTGCCGACGAAGGGATCGTTGACGATCTTGAACACGTCGGCGATGACGTGCGCATCCGGATCGGGGGCGGCGTGGATCGGCTCGGCCGCATCGCCCGCGCCTTTCACGAATGCCGGTGGGTTGGCCTCGCCCGGATGCGGGAACAGTTTTTCGGCCACGTCCAGCAGTTCGCCGATGCCCGCGCCGGTACGCGCTGACACGAAACACACCGGTACCAGGTGGCCCTCGCGCAGGCATTGCTCGAAGGCATCGTGCAGCTCCTGGCCGCCGAGGCCGTCCTCGCCGAGGTCGAGGTAGCGGTCCATTACCTTCTCGTTGACCTCGACCACCTGGTCGATGATCTTCTGGTGCCAGTCCGCGACCGGACCCAGGTCGGAATCGCCCGTGCGGTTGCCGAAACAGTCGACCACCGCCTTGCCGCCGTCCGCGGGCAGGTTGAGCGGAAGCACTTCTGGGCCGAACTCCTCGCGCAGTTCCTGCAGGACGCGTGCGCAGTCGGCTCCTTCGTGGTCGAGCTTGTTGATCACGATCGCGCGGCACAGGTTGCGTTCCCTGGAGCGCTCCATCATCCGCCGTGTGCCGTATTCCACGCCGGTGCTGGCATCGACCACGATGGCCACGGTTTCCACCGCAGCCAGCGCGGCGAGCGCCGGGCCGCGGAAATCAGGATAGCCGGGGGTATCGATCAGGTTGACGTGGATGGGCTGTTGACCAGGCGCACCATGGTCGGTGCTGGCAATGGCGGCATCGAGCGAGTGGCCGCGTTCCTTCTCTATGGGGTCGAAGTCGGACACGGTGCTGCCGCGTTCGATCGTGCCTGCCGTCTGGATCGCGCCGCCGGCATGCAGCAGGGCTTCGAACAAGGTTGTTTTGCCGGCGCCTGGATGGCCCGCGAGGGCCACATTGCGGATCTGCTCAGTGCTGTAGGACATGCGTCCGTTCTCCCTGGCTGGGGTGGAAGGACGTCATGCTCGTCCGCTGCTTGGGTCAGCGCATCCCTCGAGCAGGATGCTCGGCGGGCGGTCATGGCGGGGATGCCACCTTATCGCCACTGCGTGGCCAGGGTCGCGTTGCGGCGCAGCAAACCACTCCCCGGATACCGGCCGCCATGGCCGTAATCCCGCGCTAACGCGCGCGTCGTTAAGCTGGTTTCTCCAGACACCTCCGAGGAACATACATGGGCATTTCGCGCCACGCGACCGCGCACTGGGAAGGCGACCTCAAGAGCGGCAAGGGCCGGCTCGGCACACCGCAAAGCGGCCTGATGAACGACACGCCGTACGGATTCAACACCCGCTTCGGCGACGTCAAGGGCACCAATCCCGAAGAACTCATTGCTGCTGCGCACGCAGGCTGCTTCACCATGGCGCTGGCGGCGCGGCTGACCGAGGCAGGATTCATACCTGCCTCGCTCGACACCCGTGCGGATGTGGACCTGTCGATGGAAGGCGGTCCCACGCTCAGCGCGATCCGGCTGGTCACCAAGGCGTCGGTCTCGGGCATCGACGAGGCGAAGTTCCGCGCCCTGGCCGACGATGCCAAGCAGAACTGTCCGGTGTCCAAGGCGCTGAGTGCGGTGCCCATCACGCTGGAGGCCGAACTGCTGGCCTAGTCGCCCAGGCTCAGGCTCAGCATCGCCCTGCGCGTGGGCTCGTAGCTCTGCATGCCGCCGCCATCGGCGACCCATGCGTACTTGTCGCCCGCGTTGTAGATCCGCAGCCGGACAGCGGCCGGCAGCGTTCCAAGCCGGAAGCGATAGCGCGTGCCGACATTGAACAGGGTGTACCCCGACGTCCGGGTGCGGTTGAGGGCATCGGCCGGCCGCGGCCCGGAGTAGGTGGCGTCCACGTCGAACGACCAAGACTGCATTGCCGCTGGCCGGTAGGTCAGGCTGGCCAATGCCAGGCGCTCGGAACGGCCGATGGGGCGTTCGCCGACCAGACCTTCGTCCACCGCCGGGCCTTCGAGCCGTGCACGCATCCAGGTGGCGCCGAACAAGGCGTCCAGACCGGGCGTCAGCGGACCGGACATGGAGAGCTCCGCGCCACGATGGCGGACGTCGCTCATGAAACGGTAACGGCCATCCCGGTCGAATCCCGGTTCAGGCTTGCTGATCTCGAACAGCGTGCCGATCAGGGTCATGCCCTGTCCGGCCTGCCACTTCATGCCCAGCTCGGATTGCCGGGCCATCGCCGGGGGGAGCACCTCGAACGCATTCTTGGCGTGTTGCGGCGCAACCCCGGCCTCTTCGATGCCGCGCACCAGAGATGCGGACGCCGTCGCCCGCGAGCCAACCGGCAGCACGGCGGATGCGTTGTACAGCCATGCATGGCCGCCGCGCCCATCGCGGACGCCGCCGGTCGAAGTCGCCGATTCCTCCAGCCCTACCCGGCGCAGACCCAGGTTGAGCGCCGCCCCGTACTGCCATTGGCGCTGCCAGCCCAGGCCGAGCTCCCGTTGCTCGATGCCGGACCGCGCCTGCGCGCGCGCGACAGTCGACGGCTCGCGCATCTGCGGAACCGGATCGAACAGCGACACTTCGCCCAGCGTGTAGGTGTCCACCTGCGGACTGGTGTAGTCCGAGTCGCGCAGGCGGGCCAGCAGCGTGACGCGGTCGCGGCGGTCGGGTGTGGTCCAGTCGCGCCCGGCGCTGGCTTCGTAGGCGCGGGAGAAAACCGCCCGATCGCGCGCCACCGACACCAGTGCGTCAGCCGCACCCTCCGTCGTGACGTCGGAGAAGATGTTGAAGTCCGAGCGCGGACGCTGCACGCGCGAGTGGACGCCAGACAAACGGACATCCCAGCGCCCTTCCCGCGGTTGCGAGGCCAGGATCGTGCCGTAGGTGGTGTTGCGGGTATCGAAGCGTGACCAGCGCTGACCAAGGTACTCGAGCCGGTCGGGGTGGGGCATGCGCCCGGCGGCCGGCTCGAAACCGACGTCCGCCTGATAGCGCTGGTCGTAGTAACCGTAAAAGGCGGTCGCCTTCCAGTGCTCTCCCAGGTCAAGGCGCGGAACGAGGCCGACGCTGTGATAGCGCGCGTTGTTGCCGAAGATATAGCGCGCGCTGGGCGAGCCGATCACGCCACCCGCCAGAGAGAACCGGCCGTCGTCCGGGCGATAACCGAAATGCGTGCGGAGATAGGGCCTCGCGTTCGTGTCCAGCAGATGTTGCAAGCCAAGTTCGATCCTGGCCCGGGTGCGATCTCCAGGCAGCAACTGATACTGGACGATGCCCGAAGGCGCCGGGAAGCCGATGTCCAGCGCATTCGGCCCGACGCGGATCTGCGAGCCGCCCACGAGCGTGTCGGGGGGCGCAGCGGCGCGAACGAAATAGGCATCGCCAAGCAGATAGTTGCCGGCCTGCTGTAGATCGAAGCCGCGCACCAGCGATTCGGAGTACAGGCCGATGCTCTCGATGCCGATCCGGCTGCCGAATGCATCGCTGGCCTGTTCTTTCACGTCGCCTGCGTCAGCGGCCTCGGCGGCGAATGAAGTCAGGGCGAGGGCAAGCGCAAGCGCTCTGGTCGGCTGCTTCGGCGGGATCGGCAGAAAAGTCATCGTTCGCGGACAGGGTGGAATCGCGACCACTCTGCCGCCGCCCCTGCTGTTGACATAGCGCACCGATCGATGCTGAGCTGTGAGTCATATGCACAGCTCGCCCATGCCGCCGATCGAAGGTCTGACCGCGGTGATCGAAGCGCATCGCAGCGGCTCGTTCTCCGCCGCGGCCGAAGCGCTCGGCGTCACCCACGGAGCGATCAGTCGCCGGGTGCATGCGGTGGAGCACTGGTTGGGGACCGCGCTGTTTGAGCGTCACGGACGCGGCGTGCGGCCCACTCCTGCCGGTCAGCGTTTCATCGCCGATGTGGGGCAGGCGTTGTCCGCGATCCGCGATTCGGCGGACCGCTGGCGTCCGCGCCAGGAAATGCCCACGACACGGATCAGCATCGTCCCTTCGTTCGCCCGGCTGTGGTTGATCCCGCGCCTGCCCGCGCTGCAGGGGGTGCCGCCGCAGCTGCGCATCGAACCGGTGATCGAGCACCGGGTAGCGGACCTCGGCGACGGGCGGGTCGACCTTGCCGTGCGTTACGGCCGTGGCCGCTGGTCCGGCGTCGAGGCGCGCTTTCTGTTCAGCGAGCGCCTGTTCCCGGTCGCAGCGCCGGCGCTGGCAACGGCGCTGGGCGGACAGGCGCAAGCCGCGCGCATCGCCGAAGAAGCCCTGCTGCACGATTCGGACACTTCACAGTGGCGCGCCTGGCTTGCGGAGTCGGGCGTGCGTTTCCGCGCCAAGGCCGCCGATCGTCGCTTCGAGGATTACGACCTGGTGCTCGCTGCCGCCCGCGCGGGCCTTGGCGTGGCCTTGTTGCGCTCGCCGCTGGCCGACGACGAGCTTGCGTCCGGCGGCCTGATGCGCGTCTCGCGCACCGTCATCCGCAACGTCTCCGGCCATTACCTGGTGTCGCTACCCGGGGCCCGGCATCCGGCACACGAGCGCGTGGCTGCGGCCCTGCTCGCCCTGACCGTCGGGCTGCGCAGGTGAGCATCCGCACAGCCCTGCTGCTCCATGGTGCGGGCGGCGGGGGGTGGGAATGGAACGTCTGGCGCGAGGTCTTTGCAGCTGGCCACATCAATGCGCATGCGCCGGACCTGCAACCGTCCGTTGCCGGTCTGGCGGCGACCTCGTTTTCAGACTACGCCGCACAGGTACGAGCCGCCCTGTCCGACCTGAGCAGGCCTCGTGCCGTGGTCGGCGCCAGCATGGGCGGGTTGCTCGCGTTGCAGGTGGCTAGTGAAGCCGATGCCCTGGTGCTGGTGAATCCGCTTCCGCCGCGTCCATGGCATGCAAGGCTGCCGCTGCAGGAATGGCCGGCGGTGGTGCGCTGGCACGGCGATGCGCGCCTGGCTTCGACCCGGGCAGCCCTGCCCGACGCGGATCCAGTCACGGCAATGTACGCGTTCCGGAACTGGCGCGACGAAAGTGGGCGGGTGCTGCGCGAAGCCCATGCCGGGATCGATACCGACGCCCCGCTGGTTCCGACCCTGTGCGTGATTTCCGGCCAGGACCGCGATGTGCCGGCGGAAATGACTGAAGCATTCATGGACCAGCTCGCCGCGACCAGGATCGGGCTGCCGGAAGCGAGCCATGTGGGTCCGTTGCTCGGGCGCCAGGCGTCTGCTGTCGCGGCGCAGGTCGTTGCGTGGCTGTCGGCGAGGTAAACGCGAGCGCATGCGGCGGCGCGCTTTGCGCTGCAGCCGGTTCGATTCAGCACGGCTTTACCGTTGCGGCTGGACGATGCACGGGCGCCGCACTCCGCTGGCGCTGGAGCATGCAGATGAACCGGCTTTCCGCCTCGATCCTCGCCCTTGGCCTGGCCGCAGTCGTCGGCAATGCGTCGGCGCAGACCTATTACGACAACGGTCGCGACCCGTATGACACCCGCTACGGAAACGCGTCCCAGGGCCCGACCTATGCTTATGCCCGCGTACTCAGCGTGCGCCCCGTGGTCGACGGCTACCGCTCGTCTTCGGTGAGCTCGTCCCAGCGCTGCTACCAGCGCCAGGACACCTACGCAGGCGGGTATCGCAACGATGGTTACAACGACGGCTATCGCGACGATGGCTACTACGACCGCGACCGCTACTACGACAACGACGGCTACGATCGTGGCTATCGCGGAACCAATACCGGTCGTACGGTGGCTACGGTGCTCGGTGGCGTCGTCGGCGCCGTGATCGGCAGCCAGGTCGGCGGAGGATCGGCACGCTATGCCACCTCGGCCATCGGTTCGATGGTCGGCGGTATCGCGGGCCAGAAGGTGTACGAGAACAGCGTGCGCGATCGCTACCCGCGCGCCGGTACCGTGACCGTCTGCGACCCGGTGCCGGATGACCGCTACTACGACAGCTACGGAACCGGTGGAGTGGGCGCCAACGCCTACGACGTGACCTATGAATACGCCGGCCGCGAATACACCGCGCGCACCAATTACCATCCCGGCGACCGGATCCGGGTGCTGGTCGACGTGCGGCCGCAGTAACCGCGCCGCGCAGGAACGACGAAGGGGCCCTCCGGGCCCCTTCGTCTTTTGGGGAGCGCTTCCGTAGGAGCGGCGTGAATCGCAAACTGTTCGCCGTATCGCGCCAAAAGCTCGCGGCTTACGCCGCTCCTACAGGATGGCGGGTGCAACGCGCCGCAGCACGGAAGAGGCGCGCCGCGCGCGCTACCAGTCGATATGACCTCCCACGACCGTGACGACGCGCCCGCCGGACCAGACCTCCCCATCCGCGTCCACCTGCAACTCGATGATCGCGTCGTGGCCGACCTCGCGGCCCTGACTGACCCGGTAAAACCCGGTATCGCCCGGCAGGGCATCCTGGGAGGCGAGCCATGCGGCCAGGGTGGCGTTGGCCGCGCCGGAGGCCGCGTCCTCGAACGCGGCCGGTGCGCCGACCCAGGCACGCACGGCCAGGTAATAGACCGGATCGTTGCTGCGGGCGAACACGCACAGGCCCATGCTGTCGGTGTCGTGGGCGAGCCTGCCGATCGCATCCCAATCCGGGGTAGCGCTACGCAGCGTCGTCTCGTCGGCGATCTCCGCCAGCCACCAGCGGCGTCCGCCATCCATCAGCGCCGGCGGAAGGGTGCCCAGCGGTATACCTGCCAATGCGCCTCGCAGGCGTGGATCGTCGCCGTCTGCAATTTCCATCACCCGGGCCCGTGGCGTGCGCACGGCGATGGTGCGGGTGGGGCCTTCGCCGGAAACCAGCAGCGGCAGGTCGCCAGCGATGCCGGCCTGCACCAGCAGGCCGTCGCGGGGCTGAGCGATCCCCGCCGAGAGAGCCGCGTGCGCCGTGCCGACGCTGGGATGCCCGGCGAAGGGCACCTCGCGGCGCGGGCTGAAGATGCGGATGCCGTAGCTTGCCGTTGGCCTGGGAGCGGCGAACACGAACGTGGTTTCCGGCAGGCGCGTCCAGCGCGCGATCGCCTGCATCGATGCATCGTCGAGGCCCTCGGCGTCGAGCACCACGGCCAGCGGATTGCCGTCGCCGGCACGGCTGGCGAACACATCGAGTTGCAGATATCGGCGTCGGGGCATCGGGACTCTTCGAAAGACGGGCTTCGTCGTAGAATTGCGCGCTCGTGCCCGCGCGGCGGGCGAACACGCATTCTATGTCCTCCCACCTGTCTTTCGATGGCGCGCAAGCCGAAGCCTGGATCGTGCTCAAGTTCGGCGGCACCAGCGTGTCGAAACGACATCGCTGGGACACCGTTGGAAAGATCGCGGCGCAGCGCGCGGAGCACGCGCGCGTGCTGGTGGTGGTATCGGCGCTTTCAGGTGTAACCAATGAGTTGCAGGCGATCGCCTGCGCACAGGTGGGTGCGAACGACGGTATCTCCGCCCGGATCGATGCGCTGGTCGAGCGCCACCGCACGTTCTGCGCGGAGCTCGGGCTGGATCCGGACGCCGTGCTGCACGAACGCCTCGCCGCGCTCCGGAGCCTGGGCCAGGATGAGCGCGCTGCCTCGCGTGCGCTGGACTGGCAGGCGGAGATGCTGGGCCAGGGCGAGCTGCTGTCTTCCACCCTGGGCGCGGCCTACCTGCGCGCGCAGGGTCTGGATTTCGGCTGGTGCGATGCGCGCGACTGGCTCGACGCGGTGGCGCTGCCGAACCAGAACGCCTGGTCGACGCGGTTGTCAGTATCGTGCCGTCAGGCGGCCGACGACGCCTGGCGGACCCGGTTCGCGGCGCAGCCTGCGCGCATGCTGCTAACCCAGGGCTTCATCGCCCGCCATGCCGAAGGCGGAACCGCGATCCTGGGCCGTGGCGGCTCGGACACTTCGGCGGCCTACTTCGGCGCCCTGCTCAAAGCGCGCCGCGTGGAAATCTGGACCGACGTGCCCGGAATGTTCAGCGCGAATCCGCGCGAGGTGCCCGATGCGCGCCTGCTGGCGCGGCTGGACTATGCCGAGGCGCAGGAGATCGCGACCACCGGCGCCAAGGTGCTGCACCCGCGTTCGATCGGACCCTGTCGCGACGCGCGCGTTCCGATGGCGATCCTCGACACCGAGCGCCCGGACCTGCCGGGCACGCGCATCGATTCCAGCGCCGCGACCGTCTCCGGCGTCAAGGCCGTCAGCCGCCGCAATGGCATCGTGCTGGTGTCGATGGAGAGCATCGGCATGTGGCAGCAGGTCGGCTTCCTGGCCGATGTGTTCGAACGCTTCAAGCGGCATGGCCTGTCGGTGGACCTGATCAGCTCGTCGGAAACCAACGTCACGGTATCGCTCGACCCGAGCGAGAACCTGGTCAGCACCGACGTGCTGGCCAAACTGTCCGAGGATCTCACGCAGATATGCCGGGTGAAGGTGATCGCGCCCTGCGCGGCGATCACCCTGGTGGGGCGCGGCATGCGCTCGCTGCTGCACCGTCTGTCCGACATCTGGGCCGCATTCGGACGCGAGCGGGTCCACCTCATCTCGCAGTCTTCCAACGATCTCAACCTCACCTTCGTCATCGACGAGGCCGATGCCGAAGGCATGGTCGCGCAGCTGCACGCCGAGCTGATCGACAGCGAGGCGATGCCGGTGGGCGACGAAAGCGTGTTCGGGCCGAGCTGGCGCGAACTCGCCCATGGCCGGCCGGTGCGCCCGACGCCCTGGTGGCAGGCACAGCGGCAGGCGCTCCTGGCGATCGCCGCCGCGCCCACGCCCACCTACGTCTACCACTTGCCGACGGTGCGCGCCCGCGCGCGATCGCTGCGCGGCATCGCCGCGATCGACAGGCCTTACTACGCGATCAAAGCCAATTCGCATCCAGACCTGCTGCGTGCGCTGTATGCCGAAGGCTTCGGGATCGAATGCGTGTCGCAGGGCGAGCTCGAACACGCGTTCGCGGAAATCGCAGACCTGGACCCGGCGCGGGTGCTGTTCACGCCCAGCTTCGCGCCGCGCCGCGAATACGATGCCGCGTTCGCGCGTGGGGTGACCGTCACTCTCGACAACGTCGAGGCGCTGCGGCGCTGGCCGGACACCTTCCGCGAGCGTGCGCTCTGGCTGCGCCTGGACCTGGGACGCGGCGATGGCCATCACGCCAAGGTCGTCACCGGCGGCATCGCTTCGAAGTTCGGCCTGCCGCTGCTGGCCTTTGACGACTTCGTGTCCGAAGCAGGCAGGCTCGACATCCGGATCACCGGCCTGCATGCGCACCTGGGCAGCGGCATCGAGCTGCCGGTGCACTGGCGCGAGGTGTATGCCGAACTGGCCGGCTTCGCCGATGGCATCGGCACGGTGGAAACGATCGACATCGGCGGCGGCTTGCCGATTCCGTACAAGCCCGATGCCGAACCGTTCGACCTCGATGCGTGGGCGGACGGCATCGCGGAGATCAAGACGGCCTATCCGCGCTATGCGCTGGCGATCGAGCCGGGCCGCTATCTGGTCGCCGAAAGCGGAGTGCTGCTGGCCCGCGTCACCCAGGTGGTCGAGAAACAGGGCGTGCACCGGGTTGGCCTGGATGCGGGCATGCACACGCTGATGCGGCCGGCGCTGTACGGTGCTTACCATGCCATCCACAATCTCAGCCGGCTCGACGAGGCGCATGAGGCGCCTTGCGACGTGGTCGGACCGATCTGCGAATCCAGCGACGTGTTCGGCACTGCGCGTCGCCTGCCTGCGGCGACCCGCGAGGACGATATCGTGCTCATTGCCGATGCCGGCGCCTATGGCCGCGTCATGAGCAATACCTACAACCTGCGCGGGTTGCCCCTGGAGCATGTCATCGATGACTGAGCGGATCTTCGACCGTGAGGGCGTCGCCTGCTTCCGCTTCGTTGCTTGCAGCTTCGATGCGGCGACGGGCGTGGCGCGGCTGGCGTATGCGTTCGACGACGGCCCGGAACTGGTCGAGACGATCAGCATCCCCGGAGCGCCGTTCGTGATCGATGGTCCCAGAGCCGAGGCGGTGGAACAGGCGCTGCGGCTGCTGCACTTGATCAGTGGAGTGAGCTACTACAAGGCCGCGGTACCGCCTGAGATCCGCATCGACGGCTATGCGATCGATGCGGAAACCGCAGCATTCCTGGAGGAGGTGTACGTCAACGGGCTGGGCGAGTTCGCCTACCGCAATGGACTCACGCTGCGTGGGCGGATCCGCTTTCCCGTTGCAACGGCTGCAGTTGGGAAGGCCGTTCAGCATGAGCCTGCATCGCAGCCGTCACTCGCGGATGGAAGTGCCGTCACGGCGCCGCCGTTGGGCCTGCGTGAACAGGCATTGGTGGCGATCGGTGGCGGCAAGGATTCGCTGGTCAGCATCGAGGCGCTGCGTGCGGCCGGCGTTCCGCAGCAGGTGACCTGGATCGGCGGGTCGCAGCTGATCCGGGCGTGCGCGGAGCGGACCGGTCTGCCGATGCTCAACATCGACCGGCAGCTGGCGCCGCAGCTGTTCGAACTCAACCGCCAGGGCGCGTGGAACGGGCATATCCCGGTCACCGCGATCAACTCCGCGATCCTGGTGCTCGCCGCGGTGCTGGAGGACGCCAACCACGTGGTGTTTTCCAACGAGCGTTCGGCCAGCTACGGCAGCCAGATCGCCGGCACAGGCGAGGTCAACCATCAGTGGTCGAAGGGCTGGGCGTTCGAACATGGTTTCGCCTTGCATGTGCGCCGACACGTTGCGGCGGATCTGCGCTACTACTCGCTGCTGCGATCGTTGAGCGAACTCGCGGTCGCCCGCCAGTTCGCAAAGACCGAGCGCTACGACGCGCATTTCTCCAGCTGCAACCGCAACTTCCACCTGCTCGGCGAACGGCCGGCCAATCGCTGGTGCGGGGTGTGCCCGAAATGCCACTTCGTATTCCTGGCATTGGCGCCGTTCATGCCCAAGCCCCGGCTGGTCGGCATTTTCGGCCGCAACCTGCTCGACGATCCGGCCCAGGTGCCTGGCTACGACGCGCTGCTCGAGTACCAGGACCACAAGCCCTTCGAGTGCGTGGGAGAAGGCAGGGAATCGCGCGCGGCGATGGCCGCCCTGGCCGCGCGGCCGGAATGGCGCGAGGATGCGGTGGTCGAGCGCTTCGCCCTCGAAATCCTGCCCCAGCTGGAAGCGGCCGAACTCGATGTGGCCGCGCTGCTGCAGATCGACCAGGAACATGCCATCCCGCCTGCGCTGTGGGAGCGCGTGCGTGCGCTGTTCGCCGCTTAGGCTGGGAGACCTGGCAGGCCGAAAGGTCGCGCTCTGGGGCTGGGGTCGCGAGGGCAGGGCGGCATATCGCGCGCTGCGCGGCCTGGTCGTGCAGCACCGGAACCCGGAAGCGCAACCGCCCTACCCGGGCGGCCTGACGCTGTTCTGCAATCCCGACGAGGCTGCCGATGCGCTTGCACTGGGCGATCGGCTGCTATCGACCGAACACGAGGTGTCGGCCGACCGCTTAGCCGCTTTCGATGTGGTGATCAAGTCGCCCGGGATAAGCCCATACGGTCCTGAAGCCGTCGCGGCAGCCGAACGGGGCACGTGTTTCGTGGGCGGCACCGCATTGTGGTTTGCCGAACGTCCCGAGGCACGCACGCTTTGCGTCACCGGAACCAAGGGCAAGAGCACCACGACGGCGCTGCTGGCGCACCTGCTGCGGGCGGGCGGGTTGCGCACCGCGCTGGCCGGCAATATCGGCCTGCCTCTGCTCGAATTGCTCGCTGGACAGGCCGAGTACTGGGCCATCGAATTGTCCAGTTACCAGACGCGCGACGTTGCGGCCTCCGGCGTGCGTCCACACCTGGCGATCGTTACCAATGTCTTTCCCGAGCATCTGGACTGGCATCGCGGCGAGCAGCGATACGTGCAGGACAAGCTCGCGTTGTTGACGGAGGCCAGGCCGCGCCTTGCCGTGCTCAATGCGAACGATCCGGTGCTGGCCGCCCTGCGACTTCCCGGATCCGATGTGCGCTGGTACGGCACCGAGGCCGGCTGGCATCTGCGCGGCGATGATCTGTTCCGCGGCGAGGCCAGGATCCTCGATACCCGGCTGGTATCGCTGCCGGGACGCCACAACCGCGGCAATCTGTGTGCGGTGCTGACCGCACTCGAGGCGCTTGGGCTGGACGCGGCCGCGCTTGCCTCTCAGGCCGAACACTTCCAGCCGCTGCCGAACCGGCTGCAGACCCTGGGCGTGCGCGATGGCCTGCTGTGGGTGAACGATTCCATCAGCACCACCCCGCACGCCAGCCTAGCCGCGCTGGACGTGTTTAACGACCGCCGGGTCGCGATCCTGTTAGGTGGTCACGACCGCGGACTCGACTGGACACCGTTCGCCGAGGCGATGTCCACCCATGCGCCGGCCGTCATTGCGACCATGGGACAGAACGGGCCGCGGATTCACCAGTTGCTGGCACCGCTGACTGGGAAGGCTGGCTTCCGGCTGCTCGAGGCAAGCGACCTGGCAGGCGCAGTGGAGGCGGCCCGGGCGGCGCTCGGCGGGGAGGGAGTGATGCTGCTCTCGCCCGGTGCGCCCAGCTTCGGCGCATATCGCGACTATGTCGCCCGCGGCCGCCACTTCGCCCAGCTTGCCGGCTTCGACCCGGACGCCATCAGCGCCATTCCCGGCCTCGGCATCGCCTGACTTCTCCACGCCGCGCCGCCTGCGCTAGGCTAGCCCCGGATCTGGCGAGGAGTGGGATCGATGTCCCCATTTGTGCGTAGCGTGCTGATCGCTCTTTCGATAGCTCTGACGGCCGCGCCGGCGCACGCGGCCATGCAGGAAAAACCGGTCGAGTGGACCATCGGAGAGGAGCGCTACAGCGGTGTCCTGGTTTACGACGACGCCAATGCGATCACGCGTCCCGGACTGGTGATGATGCCCAACTGGATGGGCGTGACCCAGGATGCGATCGCGATGGCGAAGGGCGTGGCCGGCGACGACTACGTGGTGCTGATCGCGGATCTCTACGGCTCGGACATCAGGCCGAAGGACGATGCGCAGGCGCTGGCGGCGGTCAGGGCGACCTATGTCGACGGCGGCAAGACCCTGCGCGCGCGCGCGCAGCGGGCGGTCGAAGTGCTGAAGGCACAAGCAGACACCGCGCCTCTGGACGCGGCCAGGATAGGAGCGCTCGGCTTCTGTTTCGGCGGCGGCGTGGTGCTGGAACTGGTGCGCTCGGGCGCGGACCTGCCGGGCGGAGCGGTGAGCTTCCACGGCAATCTCGACAGCTACCGTCCGGCCGACGGACCGATCACGAGTTCCATCCTCGCGCTGAACGGCGCCGACGACACCAGCGTGACGGCAGAACAGATCATGGGTTTCGAGAAGGAAATGAAGGCAGCCAAGGCCGATTGGCAGTTCGTCAATTTCAGCGGCGCGCGCCACTGCTTCTCGCAGCCTGAGGACGCGGACAACCCGCTCGACGACAACTGCTTGTACAACGAACGCGCCGCCAAGCGCGCGTTCGAGATGATGCACGACTTCTTCCGCGAACGATTCGCCGCGTCATAAGGTGCACTCAGGGGCCGTCTGATCTGTCAGCTGCGTGGCGGACAACCGCGCACGCTTCTGCAACCGGTCAGCGATCTCGCGTGACTGCGTAGCGTGCCAGCCCGCGCAATGCCGCCAGGCCTTCGCTCTCCGGCAACCCCTGCAATGCGGCCTCGGCCGCCTGCGCATACGTCGACGCGCGGCTGCGGCTGTAGGCGAGCGCGTCCGCGGCCTGGATTGCCGCAAGCACTTCGGGCAGCGCTCCGATATCGGCCTGTTCGACGATGGCCCGCAGGCGTTCGCGCAGCGGCGCATCCGCCCAGGCCATGGCGTGGATCAGGGGCAGCGTGGCTTTGCCTTCGGCCAGATCGTCGCCCAGGTTCTTGCCCATGGTTGCGGCATCGGAGGCGTAGTCGAGCACGTCGTCGGCGATCTGGAAGGCGTAGCCCAGGTTTAGGCCGTAGTCGTGCAGCGCCTGCTGGGTGGCGGCGTCCGTACCGGCGAGCAGGGCGCCAAGGCGCGTGGCGGCCGCGAACAGCACGGCGGTCTTGCGTTCTATTACCCGCAGGTAGGCGGCCTCGTCCGTGTCGGGGTTGCGTACGTGCAGCAGCTGCAGCACCTCGCCTTCGGCGATCGCGTTGGTGGTGTCGGCCAGGATCCGCATCACCTCCATGCGCTCGAGTTCCACCATGAGCTGGAAGCTGCGCGAGTACAGGAAGTCGCCCACCAGTACGCTGGCGGCGTTGCCCCATACGGCGTTCGCGGTGCGCCGTCCGCGGCGCAGGTCGGATTCGTCGACCACATCGTCGTGCAGCAGGGTGGCGGTATGGATGAACTCGACCACCGCCGCGAGCTGGTGCGAGTCCTCGCCGCGATGGCCGAGCGCGCGCGCGGCCAGCAACAGCAGCATCGGCCGCAACCGCTTGCCGCCGGCGCCGATGATGTATTCGCCCACCTGGTTGATCAGGACCACGTCCGAGGCCAGCCGGGTCCGGATCAGGGCGTCGACCTGGGCCATGTCGTCAAGGGCCAGGGCCTGGATCGCAGACAGGGAAAGGGCTGGCGGCGGGAGCGGCGCGGAGTTCATTGGGGAGGGCAGTCTGCGTGGGCTGCGATTATAGGGACTCGCCGTGCTTCGGATTTTCCCGAGGCCCGGTTCGGACATCCGCTGATGGCAGGGGCCCGCCCGCTATAATCCAATGATGCCGGCCGCGATCCGCGGTCGGGAACATGAAGGAACCGCAATGGCTCGTGGCGTCAACAAAGTCATCCTGGTCGGCAATCTCGGCAACGATCCCGATGTGAAATACACCCAGGGCGGCATGGCCATCACCACGCTCAGCCTGGCCACCACGACGGTGCGCAAGGACCGCGACGGCAACCCGCAGGAAAAGACCGAATGGCACCGGGTCAAGCTGTTCGGCAAGCTCGGCGAGATCGCGGGCGAATACCTGCGCAAGGGCAGGCAGGTGTACATCGAAGGCCGCCTCGAATACGGGTCGTACGAAAAGGACGGCGTCAAGCATTACACGACCGACATCATCGGCGACGAGATGCAGATGCTCGGCGGCGGCGAGCGCGATGCCGGCGGTGGCGACAGGCCCCAGCGGCCCGCGCCGGCGCAGCGTCGTGAGCCCCAGGGCCAGAGCCGACCGGCCGCCCAGTCGCAGCCGTTCGCGGACGACTTCGCGGACGATGACATCCCGTTCTGAACCGAATTCCAGTGGAGCAAGCAATGCCGACATGGCTGGTTACCGGCGGCGCCGGATTTATTGGGGGCAATTTCGTCCTCGATGCTGTCGCGTCCGGAGTCCGCGTCGTCAACCTCGATGCGCTGACCTATGCGGGCAACCTCGACACCCTTTCTCCACTATCTGACAACTCCAATCATGTCTTCGTCGAGGGAGACATCGGCGACCGGGTCCTGCTTGATGCGTTGCTGGCGGAACATCGTCCCGATGCGGTGATCAACTTCGCCGCGGAAAGCCACGTCGACCGCTCGATCGACGGACCCGCGGCCTTTGTCCAGACCAATGTGGTGGGCACGCTCGTCCTGCTCGAGGCCGTGCGTGATTACTGGAGGGCAATGCCGACTGCGGCGGGCGCCGCCTTCCGCTTCCTGCATGTATCGACCGACGAGGTCTACGGCAGCCTCGGCGACACGGGAAAGTTCAGCGAAACCACCCCCTACGCGCCAAATTCCCCGTATTCGGCGTCGAAAGCGGCGTCCGACCATCTCGTGCGGGCGTTCCACCATACCTACGGGCTACCGGTTCTGACCACGAACTGTTCCAACAACTATGGTCCCTACCAGTTTCCCGAGAAGCTGATCCCGCTGGTCATCGCTAAGGCCATTGCCGGCGAGCCGTTGCCGATCTACGGCGACGGGAAGAATGTGCGCGACTGGCTCTATGTGGCCGACCATTGCGCCGCGATCCGTGCCGTGCTCGAACGCGGACGTATCGGCGAAACCTACAACGTGGGCGGCGATGCCGAGCGTCAGAACATCCAGGTCGTCGACACGATCTGCAGGCTCCTCGATGAGCGCCGCCCGCGCCAGGATGGCAAACCACGTGCCTCGCAGATCACCTATGTCAAGGATCGGCCAGGGCACGATCGCCGCTACGCCATCGACGCAACGAAATTGAAATCCGAACTGGGTTGGGCGCCGCAGCACAGCTTCGAGCAGGGGATCGCGGATACCGTCGACTGGTACCTCGAAAATCAGGCCTGGGTTGGCCGCGTGCTAGACGGCAGCTATCGCCTGGAACGTATCGGTGCAGGGCACGCCGAGGCTGCGGCGTGAGTCCGCGCAAGGGCATCATCCTTGCCGGTGGTTCCGGGACCAGGCTGTATCCGATCACGCGGGCGATCAGCAAGCAGCTGCTCCCCGTCTATGACAAACCGATGATCTACTACCCGCTCAGCGTGCTGATGCTGGCGGGAATAAGGGAAGTCCTGATCATCAACACCCCGCACGAACAGGCGCTGTTCCGCAACCTGCTGGGCGACGGATCGCAGTGGGGCATGAAAATCGAATATGCGGTGCAACCAAGCCCGGACGGTCTGGCCCAGGCCTTCCTGATCGGGCGTGAGTTCCTGGACGGAAGCCCGAGCTGCCTGGTACTGGGCGACAATATCTTCTACGGCCACGGCCTCACCGAACTGCTGCGTAGCGCAGACGCTCGCCATCACGGCGCGACGGTATTCGGTTACTGGGTCCGTGACCCCGAACGCTATGGAGTGGCGGAGTTCGACGCCAGGGGCAAGGTGGTGGGATTGGAGGAGAAACCGGCGCGGCCCAAGTCCAATTACGCCGTCACCGGTCTGTACTTCTATGACGAACGCGTTTGCGATTTTGCAACCGGCCTGAAGCCTTCGTCTCGCGGCGAGCTGGAAATCACCGACCTGAACCGCTGCTACCTGGAAGACGGTTCGCTGCAGCTGGAAAAGATGGGCCGGGGATATGCATGGCTGGACACGGGCACCCATGAATCGCTGGTTGAAGCATCGATGTATATCGAGACCATCGAGAAACGGCAGGGTCTGCGTGTGTGTTGTCCTGAGGAGATCGCCTACTTCAACGGCTGGATCGACGAAGCCAGCCTGCGCGGGTTGGCGCAGCAGCTGGCGAAGAACGGGTACGGCGAGTACCTGTTCAGCCTGCTCGAGCATGGAAGGGTCGAATGAAGACGCGGGAAACCGATCTCCCCGGTTGCATCGTCATCGAGCCGCAGGTCTTCGGCGATGATCGCGGCTATTTCTACGAGTCCTTCAACCTCGACAGGCTGAACGCGGCAGGCATGAACCTGCGCTTCGCGCAGGGCAACGTATCGCGTTCGGTTCAGGGTGTCCTGCGCGGCCTGCATTACCAGTGGCCCAAGCCACAGGGCAAGCTGGTGTCCGTCGTGGAGGGCGAGGTCTGGGATGTCGCCGTGGATATCCGGCGAGGCTCACCGACGTTTGGGAAGTGGACCGCCGTCGTGCTGAGCGCGGACAACAAGCGCCATTTCTGGATCCCTGAAGGGTTTGCGCACGGATTTTGCGTGCTGAGTGAACATGCCACCTTCACCTATCTGTGCACCCAGACCTACGATCGCGACGCCGACGCCGGCATCCGCTGGAATGATGCGCAGATCGCGATCGACTGGCCGATTGCGCAGCCTGCGCTGTCCGACAAGGACGCACGCGCCCCGTATCTGCAGGATATCGCGGAGGATCGTCTGCCGGTGTACGCACCTTGAAGATCCTGTTGCTGGGCGCTGCGGGCCAGGTAGGCACGGAGTTGCGGCGCAGCCTGGCGGCAGTCGGCGATGTGGTACCCGCCACCCGCGGCGGCAAGCTTCCCAATGGTGCCGCCTGTGAAGCCGCGGATCTCGATGCTCCCGAATCGCTGCGACCATTGATACTGCGCACGATGCCCGATGTCGTGGTGAATGCCGCCGCCTATACCGCTGTCGATCGTGCCGAAAGCGAGCCGGAGGCGGCGTTCCGCGTGAATGCGGAAGCGCCAGCGGTTCTGGCCGACGCCTGCAAGGCGTGCGACGCGTTGTTCGTGCATTACTCCACCGACTATGTCTTCGACGGAACCGGCACCCGGCCGTACCGCGAAGACGATCCGACGGCGCCTGTCGGCGTGTACGCGGCGAGCAAGCTTGCGGGCGAAGAGGCGATCCGGAGCAGTGGCGCCCGCCACCTGATCCTGCGCACTGCCTGGGTCTATGCGGCGCATGGCAGCAATTTCCTGCTGACGATGCTGCGTCTGGCGGGGGAGCGCGATCGGCTCAAGGTGGTCGCGGATCAGCAGGGTTCGCCGACCTCGGCCGGATTGATCGCCGATACCACGGCCCGGATCCTGGAGCGGGGAGTCGCGCAGTCGGGCATCAGGCACCTCACCGCCTCCGGCCAGACAAGCTGGCACGGATTCGCCGAAGCGATCTTCGCAGCGGCGATCGCCCGCGGCGTGCTTGAGCGAGCGCCCGTCGTGGATCCCATCGGCACGTCGGACTACCCGACGCCCGCGCGGCGGCCTGCCTACTCGGTGCTGGACAATCGACGCTTGCAGGCTGAATACGCGATTGAGTTACCTGATTGGAGGGACGGGCTCGGCCGGGTCATCGCGGAACTCGCCCCGACTGAGTGACTGGTTTACGCGCTCGGACATGCAAGCCGAGTTCGGGCTGATCCCTACGCTTACCCCATTTCCGCGACGGTCCCGATGCGCTAGCCTGCTGCCGTCGCGGGCGCATGGGGGCGCCCGCCGGGACAGGGAAAAAGGGGAACATCGATGGGGATCTGCCAGCGCGTATTGCTGCTGTGCGTACTGTTGCCTGTGCTGATGCAGCCGGCGCGGGCCGTGGAGGTCGGGCTATTCACTGACACCGAGAAGTTTAAGGAGATCAAGCTGTCGCCGACCGGCGAGTATTACGCCGTCACGATTCCGCTCGAGAACCAGACGGTACTCGCCATCCGGCGTCGCGCCGACCACAAGATGGTGGGTTCGTTCGGGATGGGGACGCGAACCCACGTTCACGATTTCTGGTGGGTCAATTCTGAGCGGGTGGTGTTCAGCATGGCCGAGCGGATCGGATCCCTGGATGAGCCGCGCCTGCTCGGCGAGCTCTACGGCATGCACGTCAACGGTTCCACCCCCGAGATCCTGGTCGGCCAACGCCTGGTGGCGGGCAAGCTGGGCACACGAGTAGGTGCCAAGAAGGAGGAACGGGTCGCCGCGTTGATGATCGACGACCTGCCACGAGACGACCGCCACGTGCTGATCAACGTCTTCCGCTTCATCACGGATCCGGAGTCTCGGGTCGAGAAGATGGATGTGTATACGGGCAAGCGGACCAAGCTGGTGCAGGGGCCGGTGGCCAACGTGGATTTCATCACCGACAACGCTGGCAACGTGCGTTTTGCGCAAGGTGGCGGAATCGACCTCAATACGAAGCTGTACTACCGCGAAGCCGCGGAGGACGCGCCCTGGAAACTGCTGAACGACGAGGCCGCGAGCGGCCACGCGGAGTATGCGATCGGATTCGCGGCGGACAACGCCACCGCTTATCTGCGGGTGGAGCATCCACAGGGGCCGGATTCCATTGACGCGCTCGACCTGGCGACGTTGCAGCGGCGCGAGCTGCTGCGCGATGACAATGTCGATCCGTTCTCCATCCTCTATCGCCCCGGAACCGGCGTGCCGGTTGGCGCGGTCTACATGGACGGAAAGCCGCGGACGGCATTCTTCGATGCCGCCTCGCCGGAAGCGCGCCTGCAGCGCAGCCTGGAAGCTGCCTTCAAGGACCAGGCGGTCGAGGTCATTTCCACCACGTCCGACGGCAAGCTCGCGCTGATCGAGGTGTCCAGTGACCGCAATCCCGGGGACGTCTACGTTTTCGACATCGCCGGCAAGAAGGCCGATTACCTGGTCAGCCGGCGCGAGAAGATCGATCCGGCCACGATGGCCGAGATGCGGCCGGTATCACTGAAGGCGCGCGATCAGCTGACGCTGAATGGCTATCTCACGCTGCCACCGGGTTCTGACGGCAAGCGGCTGCCGATGGTGGTCATGCCGCACGGTGGCCCGTTCGGCATCTACGACGCATGGGGATTCGATCCGGACGTGCAGATGCTCGCGGCTTCCGGTTACGCCGTGCTGCAGGTGGATTACCGCGGCTCTGGTAACCACGGTCGCGCCTTCGAGCAGGCAGGCGCTCGGCAATGGGGCGCGAAGATGCAGGACGACATCACCGATGCCTCCCGCTGGGCGATCGAGCAGGGGTACGCCGACCCCGCCCGCGTCTGCATCTACGGTGCGAGCTATGGCGGTTACGCCGCGCTGATGGGCGTGGCGCGCGAACCGGACCTGTATCGGTGCGCAGTGGGCTACGTCGGCGTCTACGAGCTGTCCGACATGTACACCGATGGCGACATCCAGCGCAGCAGGTCGGGCGAGACCTTCCTGCGCCAGTGGCTCGGCCCGAAGGACGCCCTGACGGCAGTGTCGCCGACCCGGTTGGCGGACAGGATCAAGGCCCCCGTATTCCTCGCCGCCGGTGGCGAAGACGACCGCGCTCCGATCCAGCACAGCAGGCGCATGGAACAGGCCTTGAAGGCGGCCAATGTTCCGGTCGAAACCCTGTACTACCCGAAGGAAGGGCACGGCTTCTACGTGGAAGCCAACAAGCGTGAATTCCAGAACCGTCTGCTCGGGTTCCTCGAGCGCCACATCGGCAACGGCGCACTGGCGGCGGGCAACTAGCCCGCCGCCGCGGCTTCCCGCACTGGACTTGGGGCGGACCACCGCTTAGCTTGTCGCGATTCCACGCGGGGGAGAGGCGATGAACGCAAAATCCGGAGCGGGTACGCCGCAGCTCACGCTGCGGGCGGTGCTGCTTGCAGTGATCCTGGCGGTGATCCTGTCGGCTGCCAATGCCTACCTGGGGCTGTTCGCCGGCCTGACGATCGCGACCGCGATCCCGGCGGCGGTGGTATCGATGGGCGTGCTGCGGCTGCTGGGCGGCGGCACGATCCTCGAGAACAACATCGTGCAGACCGGGGCGTCTGCGGGGTCGTCGATCGCGGCCGGCGTGATCTTCACCATCCCGGCGCTGATCATCATGGGCTACTGGCCCGATTTCAAATACTGGTGGGTGGTGGGCATCGCCGGCCTCGGCGGCCTGCTCGGGGTGCTGTTCTCGGTGCCGCTGCGGCGCACGATGATCGTAGAAAACCCGTTGCCGTTCCCGGAAGGCAAGGCGGCGGCGGAGGTGCTCAAGGCGGGCGAAAACCCGGGGCCTGGCCTGAAGATCCTCGCATTCTCGGCGGCGATCGGCGCGGTGCTCAAGGCTGCGGCCGCCAGCGGCATGCGCATCATTCCCGACACTGCCGCGGGCGCCGGCTTCTTCGGCAAGTATCTGGGCTACATGGGCACCAACCTGTCACCGGCCCTGCTCGGCGTGGGCTATATCGTCGGCCTGAACATCGGCATCGTGGTGCTTTCCGGCAGCATCCTGTCCTGGCATATCGGGATCCCGCTCTACCACGCGATGTTCCAGGGCACCGACCCGGTGCTGGCCGCCAGCAACCTGGGCGCCAGCGCGGAAGACGCGGCGTTCGCGATCTGGTCGACCAAGATCCGCTACCTGGGCGTCGGCGCGATGCTGATCGGCGGCGTGTGGACCCTGTTCTCGTTGCGCAAGTCGCTGCTGTCGGGAGTGAAGAGCGGCATCGCCGCCGCACGCAAGGGCGCCGACGCAAATCTCGCGGAAACAGAGCGGGACCTGCCGATGAAGTGGATGCTGGTGGCGCTGGTCGCCTTCGTCATTCCGTTGCTGCTGTTGTACCAAGCCATCGTCGGCAACTGGGGCGTGAGCATTCCGATGGCGATCATCATGATCGTGGCCGGCTTCCTGTTCGTCTCCGTATCGGCCTACCTCGCGGGCCTGGTCGGTTCCTCGAACAACCCGGTGTCCGGCATCACCATCGCCACCATCCTGTTCGCCTCGGTGGTGCTGATGCTGCTGTTGGGGCGCGATTCGCCGATCGGTGCGGTTGCGGCGATCATGATCGGCGCGGTGGTGTGCTGCGCCGCTGCGGTCGGCGGAGACAACCTGCAGGACCTGAAGGCCGGCTACATCGTCGGCGCCACGCCATGGAAGCAGCAGCTGATGCTCGGCATCGGCGCATTTTCGTGCGCGCTGGTGATGGCGCCGGTGCTGAACCTGCTGGCCCAGGCCTACGGCATCGGCGCACCGACACCCGAGCAGCCCAATTCGCTGTCCGCACCCCAGGCCACGCTGATGGCCTCGGTGGCCAGGGGCATGTTCGGGGGCGAATTGCCGTGGGGCATCATCGCCATCGGCGCAGGCGTGGGCGCGGCGATCATCGCGATCGACGAAGTGCTCAAGGCCCGCGGCGCGAAGTTCCGCGTCCCGGTGCTGGCCGCGGCCATCGGCATCTACCTGCCGCTGGAATTGATGGTGCCGATCTTCCTCGGCGGCCTGCTGTCCTACCTGGTCGAGCGGCGCCACGGCATGGTCGGCACCGAGGACGAAGTGGCCCGCGACCGTCTGCACCGGCCCGGGACGCTGTTCGCCGCCGGGCTGATCACCGGCGAGGCGTTGATGGGCATCCTGATCGCGATCCCGATCGTCGCCTCAGGGCGCGCCGATGTCATTGCGCTCCCGGAGCAGTTCCAGTTCGGCGAGATCGTCGGGCTGGTCGTGCTCACCGTGGTCGGCTGGCTGCTGTACCGCACCGGGGCCAAGGCCAAGCCCGCGCTCGGCGACGTCGAGCCAGGTCCGATGTGATCTCTGGTTCTCTTCCTGTACGCCTTGGACCTGTTGGAGCCGTCATGAACCTGCGCCACGCCATTCTATCCGCCGCCCTCCTGCTTGCTCTCCCCACGTTCGCACACGCCGAGCGCGGCTTCGACGTCCGTGACCTGGCGAAGATGGATCGTTACTCCTCGCCGACGCTCTCGCCGAATGCTCGCAAGCTGGTGTTCGCCAAGCGGGTGGTGGATTTCGATGCCAACAAGGCGAGCACCTCGCTGTGGATCGAGGACCTATTCGCGCGCGACGCGGCTCCGCCGGTGCGCTTGACCCCCGAAGGCTGGAACGTCAATTCGCCTGCGTTCTCGCCCGATGGAACGACGGTGTACTTTCTCAGCGCGAAGAACGGCAGTTCGCAGCTGTATGCGCAGCTCGTGGCGGGCGGTACGCCGAAGCAGCTCACCGCGTTCGCCCTGGATGTCGACGGTTACAAGCTGTCGCCGGACGGCAAGCAGGTGGCGCTGGTGTTTTCGACCTTCCCCCAGTGCGCGTCGGATCTCGAGTGCGCAAAGAAGCAGCTCGACGCCGACGGCAAGAAGAAGACCAGCGGTGTGGTCTTCGACCGCATGTTCATCCGTCACTGGGATACCTGGTCGGACGGGCGCCTGAATCGCGTGTTCGTGGCTGACCTGGGCGGCGCGGCGCCTGCGAAAACCGCGGTCCTGGTCGGCGGCGACGTGGAAGGCGACATCCCGTCCAAGCCTTTCGGCGACCTGTCGGATCTTGCATGGGCTCCCGACGGCAAGACCCTCGTGTTCAGCGCACGCAGGTCGGACCGGGAGGAACCCTGGTCGACCAACTTCGATCTGTACCAGGTCAACGCCGACGGCACCGGCGCCGCCACGAACCTCACCTCGGGAAACCCCGCCTGGGACGCGGGTCCGGTGTTCGGCAAGGACGGCCGCACGCTTTACTACCGCGCGATGAAGCGCCCGGGTTTCGAGGCGGACCGCTTCGCGTTGAAATCGATGGACCTCGCCAGCGGCAACACGCGCGAGATCGCACCGCAGTGGGACCGCTCTGCCGACGGCATCACCGTGTCCGCCGATGGCCGGACCATCTACACCACGGCCCAGGACACGGGAGAACATCCGCTGTTCGCCGTGGATGTGGAAAGCGGCGGGGTCACCAAACTGGTCGGCGATGGCAGTGTATCCGCGTTCGAACTGGCCGACACAGGTCCCACCGGGCCCACCCTGGTGTTCGCACGCAACAGCATGAAGAGCGGGGACCAGCTGTTCACCGGCGGGATCGCCGGCACGCCGGTGCGTGCGATCACGCCCAGCGCGGGCGAGATGCTCGCCGACGTGGCCTGGGGCGAGTACGAACAGTTCGACTTCAAGGGTTGGAGCGGAGATACCGTGCACGGCTACGTGGTCAAGCCATGGAATTACGTGGCCGGCCAGAAATACCCGGTCGCATTCCTGATCCACGGCGGGCCGCAGGGCAGCTTCGGCGACGGCTGGAGCTACCGCTGGAACCCGCAGACCTACGCCGGGCAGGGCTACGCCGTGGTGATGATCGACTTCCATGGCTCCACCGGCTACGGCCAGGCGTTCACCGACGCGATCAGCCAGCACTGGGGCGACCGTCCGCTGGAGGACCTGCAGAAAGGCTGGAAGGCGGCGCTTGCGAAGTACGACTTCCTCGACGCGGAAAAGGCCTGCGCCCTGGGCGCCAGCTACGGCGGCTTCATGGTCAACTGGATCGCCGGTAACTGGAACGAACCGTGGAAATGCCTGGTCAATCACGATGGCGTGTTCGACCAGCGGGCGATGGGCTATGCCACCGAGGAATTGTGGTTCACCGAGTGGGAGCAGGGTGGTACGCCGTACGACGTGCCGAGGAACTACGAGAAGTTCAACCCGGTCAACCATGTCGACGAGTGGCGCGTGCCGATGCTCGTGGTGCATGGCCAGCTCGACTACCGCATCCCGGTGGAGCAGGGCATCGCCACCTTCACCGCGTTGCAGCGCCGCGGGATCGAATCGAAGTTCCTGTACTTCCCCGACGAGAACCACTGGGTGCTGAAGCCGCAGAACAGCGTGCTCTGGCACGACACGGTCAACGGTTGGCTCAAGCAGCACATCGGGCCGTAGGGTGGAGCCGGTCGCCAGCACGGCGCTGATCAGCAACGACATCGTCGTCCTTGGCCTGATCGCCGCGACCCTCGGCGCGGTGTTCTGGACCGCATCGCTCCAGCACGGCTTCTTCCGGAAGTTCTACAGTTTCGTCCCCGCGTTGCTGCTGTGCTACCTGATCCCGGGCCTGTACAACACCTTCGGCCTGATCGACGGCGAAGCGAGCAAGCTCTACAACCCGGTCGCCAGTCGCGTGCTGCTGCCTGCGGCACTGGTGCTGCTCACCCTGTCGATCGACCTGAAGGCGATCCTCAGACTCGGGCCGAAACTGGTGCTGATGTATGCGGCGGCATCGCTGAGCGTGATGGCGGGGGCCGTGCTCGCCTTCCTGCTGTTCCGCGCCGTGCACCCAGAAACCGTGGCCGGCGACACCTGGACCGGCATGACCACGCTTGCCGGCAGCTGGATCGGTGGTGGCGCCAACATGCTGGCTATGAAGGAAATCTTCCAGGTCGACGCCACGACCTTCGGCCAGTTCGCTGTGGTCGATGTGGGCGTGGGCTACGTGTGGATGGCGGTGCTGATCTTCCTGGCCGCGCGCGCGCAGGCCATCGACGCGCGTAGCGGCGCCGATACCCGCGCGATCGAGGAACTCAAGCTCAAGCTGGAAGCGTTCCGCGCCGAACACGGTCGCATCGCCAGCCTGACCGACCTGATGATGATCATCGGGCTGGCGTTCGGCGCGGTCGGCCTGTCCCATTTCGTCGCGGCGCCGGTTTCGGCCTGGTTCGGTGCCCACGTGTCCTGGGCGAAGACGGTCAGCTTGCATGAGCCCTTCGTCTGGATGGTGATGCTGTCGACGTTGATCGGGCTGGGCCTGAGCTTCACCCGTGCGCGCACCCTCGAGGGCGCGGGCGCGTCGAACATCGGTCAGCTGTTGCTGTACTTCCTGATCGCCACCATCGGCATGCAGATGGACATCTTCGCGCTGCTCGACCGGCCGTGGCTGTTCCTGCTGGGGATCGTCTGGATCTCCATCCATATCGTGCTGTTGTGGCTGATGGGCAGGCTGCTGCGCGTGCCGTTCTTCTATTTCGCGATCGGCTCGCAGAGCAATATCGGTGGACCGGCCTCGGCACCGGTCGTGGCGTCGGCCTTCCATCCCGCGCTGGCGCCGGTGGGAGCCCTGCTGGGGACCTTGGGCTACGCCACGGGCACAGGGCTGTCTTACCTGCTGGGCCTGATCCTGCGGGCGCTGGCGACCGGATGAATCACGGCTTTGCGTTTTCTAGTGGAACGGGATGAACGGAGAGCGGCCCATGTTCGAAGTCGAAGACCGGCCAGAACCCTATCGCGGGCCGGAGCGCCGCAGCGGCAAGGAGCGCCGGCAGGGCAGCGATCGGCGCGAGGAATTTCGTTTCGACCTGACCAAGGAGGACCGTCGCAGCGGCAAGGACCGGCGCCGGCAGGGGTCGTGGAACGGGAGCGCGATCGACCGCCGGTAGCGCCCGCAGCGATCATGCGTTCAAAAAAGAAGCCGCGCGAGCGCGGCTTCTTGCATTCCCCGTCGAACGCAGTCAGTTCAGCGGGCAGCCTTGGTTGTTGTAGGCGTCCAGCGTCGTGGACAGGGACAGCATGATCTCGCGATCGTTGCTGGCCAGGGCGGCGGCCACCTGTGAGGTCACGGTCGCGGTCGTGATCGGGTAGTCGACATCCGGCGAGGTCGCACCGAGCAGGGCAGCGACGGCCTGCTTGAGCAGGATGCGCTTGGCGCCGGCGATGCCGGGGCCTCCCTTGTAGTTCAGCGCATTGAGGAAGGAATCGTTGAACGCGTCCGCGCCGAAGGCGACCTGCAGGTTGCTGCCTGGGTAGTACGG
Source organism: Lysobacter sp. M2-1 (assembly GCF_022662495.1). Taxonomy (GTDB): domain Bacteria; phylum Pseudomonadota; class Gammaproteobacteria; order Xanthomonadales; family Xanthomonadaceae; genus JAKPBU01. The sequence continues at coordinate 306,997 of NZ_JAKPBU010000011.1, read as the reverse complement.
AGCCGGCCATGAATCGTGATGCTGGCGCACCTTCCAGTAACCCAGCGTGCAACCCTCGAATCCGGTCTCCTGTGGGGTGGAATAGCAGAACCGTGCGTTCGCGGCCTGCGGGTAGCCGGGCGTGGTCGTCATGGTCTGGAACAGCGCGGTCTGCGGCGCCGGCAGGTGCAGGCCTTCGTCATGCGTCACCGGAGGGTCGTAGCTGTAGAGCACTGCCGAGCCGGCACCGCTGAGGCTGACGTGATGGATCGACTGGCCGGTGCTTTCCTGGATCCAGTACAGCAGCCATCCATTCGTCGATTCGAACGAGATCGTCGAAACTGCCAGTACACCGTCGCCTTGCAAAGTGGGACCTTCAGGCAGCGGACTGACCAGCAGTTCGACCTCATTGAGGATGCCGGCGGTATCGAAGTCCTTGCAGCTCAGATCGACGTCCACGGGGGTGGGGATGCCAACGGTGCCGGTGGCCGACGCGGCGGTGGAAAACAGCAGGCCCAGCAGGCAACTTGCCAGTGTGCTGGAGGCCATCCAGCGAACTTTGGAACGAACGGGAACAGCGGCTTGCATCGACACAGAGAACCCCCTTGTTGGAAGACCGGATGATCCCCGCATCCGCCTTCGGCGTACCGCATGACTGGGATCGTAGCTGTCTCAACGCGGCAACCAGGGGCAAGCGGTCAGGCTTGCGGATGTATTTCATCGGGCGGCCGGTCTTGTCGGGGAATCGCGTTGGGGAGTCATGACTTATGTCGCAAGGAGGTTCGCGCCGTGCCTGACCATGCACCAAAGCCGCCGTACTCCGGACCCGAGCGCCGCGCCAACACCGAGCGGCGCGAGGGCCGCGACCGGCGCGAGGAGATCCGCTTCGACCTGGTGCATAGCGATCGGCGCAGCGGGTTCGATCGCCGCAGGCGTGAGAGCTGGAGCGCCATCACGATCAACCGCCGGTAGCCAGTCCTACCGGCCCGGACGCAACGACCTGCGCACCACCAGCTTCAGCCCGGACCAGACCGGGCTGACCGCGCAGACTTTGACATCGACGAAGCCGAGCGGCAGCGCGACGGCTCGGATCACGTCCTCGCTCACGTCGCTTGCAACCCCGGAGGCCTTCTTCGGCCAGGACACCCAGACCACGGCATCGGGCCGGAGCGTCCTGCGCGCACGCTGCAGCTCCTCGACCAGGGTCGAACGGGACACAACGAAGACATGCACCAGATCGGTGCCCGCCGAAGCGCGCTTATCGAAGCGCACGCCGTCCGGAAGCGGCGACAGCCATTCCAGATAGGGCGACGGCTGGTGCCGCAACAGCACCCGGCACCCGGGCACAAAGCCGAGCTTCCTGGCCAACGGTGTCGCCGAGTATCCGGTCGTCACGGGCATGACCCTCAATCGCGGTCGGGCGCCCCTGGCGGAAAATACGCGCGGTACGGCCGGGCTTCTTCCACTGCGCGCGCGAACGAGGGGCGGGCGAGCAGGCGCTGGCGATAACCGCGCACATTGCCGTGAGCGTCGTCGAGCGGGTGCACCCAGTCCGCGTAGAACAGCGAGGGCGCGGCGGCGCAGTCGGCAAGGCTGAAACCGGACCGGCTTGCCCATTCGCGTCCGGCCAGATGCCGCTCCAGCCAGGCATAAGCGGTATCGAGCATGGCCCTCGCCTCGGCGACACCGCATGCATCGCGCTGGTCCTGTGGACGCAGATGGTCGAACACGATCTTCTGCATCGGGGTCATCACGTAGTTGTCGAAGACGCGATCGAGCATGCGTACTTCCACCGCGTCGTCGCCGTCCGGAATCAACCGGACTGCGCCGGGATGGCGAAGCTGCAGGTGTTCGATGATCGCGCTGGCCTCGAACACGGTCTGCTCGCCGTCCACGAGCACGGGAAAGCGCTTCATCGGCCACAGCGCCTCGAGTTCGGCTTGCGCCTCCTCGCCCTCCAGCAGCCTGTAGTCGAATGGAGTCCCGTTCTCGTACAGCGCGGTCAGGGCCTTCTGGCAATAGGACGAGAACGGGTGGGCGTAAAGCTTCAGCATCGCGGACGGTCTCCGTGCGGGCCAACCCCGGCACTTCCAGGTTCGACGAACGAGGGTGCCCGCAATCGACAACTTTCAGCGCGAGCGCCCCGCGCCGTAGAGTGCCACCATGCGCGGACGAAGCCGAGGCGGTCCATAGGCACGCGGCCGGCCGGGCTGGTGAAGGCGCACATGCGCCAGGCAGGCGTATTAGTCCGGTATTCGGACCGCCGTCCGCGTGACGCGAACCTCAGGCCAATGCCATCCGCCGCTGCTCTTCCTGCTGCCGGCCTTGCGTCACGTGTTCGCCCCCCTGCTCGCGCAGCAGCCAGGCGCTGTCGATCGCCGGCATGCGGCTGGCCACGTCGACATCAACGTGGCTGCGCCGGTGCCCAGCGTCGTCCAGCCCGCCTTCCACTGCGAACACGCTGCGGCCGTTCGGCGCGGCGACCACATGGTCGATGCGCCGCAGGCCGTCATGCCCGGCGGAGGCGGCCATGCCGGCGGCGGCGTTGAAGAAGCGCGCGTCGTCCTGCAGCCCGAGCCGGTCGCGCTGCGGGGCGAGCCCACGGACCGAGTCGTCGAGCAGGCGGTTGACGGTGTCCAACGAGGCATCGCGCGGGCTCCGCGCAGCGCGGTCCGGCTCCGTCGCGTCGAGTGTGTAACCGGCCTTGTCCATCGCCTCCATCACCGCCTCGATGTAGTGGTTGTCCACGCGGTGCGGCAAGTTCTTCCACGGCAGCAGCCGCTCGAAAGTGGTCAGCGGATCCGGGTCGGGCAGGTCGATGCGGGCACCGGGCGCGTCCGGCATCGCCAGCTTGAGCGGGAAGGCGTCTTCCTGCAGGTGGGTCAGGATCTCGTTCTCCACCACGTAGTGCCGCACCAGCCCCAGGTCGGCCTGACGCTTGGCCGCGGCCGCATCCACGCCGTAGCGCTCGACGGTATTGTCATGGACGCCTGCGGCGTTGAAGGTCACCGCCGGGACCTCGTTCACCATCGCGGCGGCCGCTGCCAGACCGCCGCCCAGCGACTGGCCCGACAGTACCAGGCGGCCGCCGAAGGCCAGCTTCGCCTCGCGCGCCATGGCAATGGCCTGGTCGTACTGTGCGTCCTTGAAGCCCAGCCCCTGGCCGAAATTGTGCTTCCAGTCCTGGCCCTCGTCCGTGCCCGCGTAGACCAGGGCCACGTGGCCGCTGGCGTCGCGATAGAACGAGGCGTCGAAGCCACTCTTGGTGTCGTGCAGCAGCGCCGGGTCGATGCCCGCCGCGCGCACTTCCTCGTCGCCCATGCGCGCCCAGCCGGTGGGCAGCGGCCGGTCGACCGGCGGTTGGCCGCGCAGCTGGTCCGCGCGGTCGTAATTGTCCTGGACGAGCGCCGCCAGCGCGCGATCCACGGGTTGCGGGTCCGGGCCTGCGAAACCGTTACGCCCCGAGGACGTGCCGGAATTGGCGGCGATCGTTGCCGACGGTGCATTCATATGCAGCTCCTCCATGGCTGAAGGCGCGCAGCGGAATCGGAGCCGCCCGCGCCGGTCCCTGTCCGGTTACTCGTGCGCGATACCCCTGGCGGCCAGCCAGTCGCGGACCTTCTGACGCGCGCTCCGGCTTTCGGCGTTGAGCCTGGTGTCGGAGCCGGAGAACAGCGCGGCCTGGAAGGTCTGGCCGCGGGCATTGGTCGCGGCCGGATCCACGCCCGCTTCCAGCAGCTGCAGCACGCGCGCCGCGTCGTTGATGTTGGCCGCCACGTGCGCGAGCGTGTTGCCCATCGAATCGGTGCGACGCAGGTCCGCGCCGGCCTTCAGCAGCAGATCCACCTGTGGATCACGACGGCTCTGCACGGCGCGGAAGATCGGCGTCCAGCCTCCGCGCGGGCTGGCGATATCGACCGGCGCGCCGTGGGCAACGAGGACTTGCAGATACTTCGGATCCCGTGCCATCGCGGCCATGTGGGCCACGGTCTCCTGATCCATGCCCGGCGCCGAGGCGTCGGCCCCGGCCTCCAGCAGTGCTGCCAGCGCCTCCGGGCGCTCGTTCCACACCGCCCATTCGAGCAGGGTGACGCCGTCCCTGCCACGCGCGGACAGGTCGGCCGACGGGGCCAGGCGGCGGATGCCGGCGATATCGCCCGCGGCTACAGCTTCGGCCAGCGGCACGATTGCGGGGTCCTGGAAGGGAATGCTGCGTTCCTGCACGGCTGTGGACATCCTGGTTTGCTCCTTTGCACCGGGCGGCTGCGCGGCGCATGAAACCATCGCGATGGAGGTGGCGAGAGCCGCCAGGGCGGATGCGCGCTTGGATACGGGCTTGCGCACTGCGGGGTCCTTTCCGGCTGCGTCGCTGTTTCGCCGCGTGTGTCGATCCGGTGGGCGGCAACCCGATCCTACACCACTCCTGTCGCGGGTTTGCTGCATGCGCACAAACGCGGATGCGGCTTGGCGCGGTGATCTGCGGACGGGCATCCCTGTTTCGCAGCGCAGGTCCGCGCCGTTCGATCTGCGCACGTCTTCGCACGAGTTACGCGCAGCGATACCTGCGGACGCGTCCCAGCTGGCGACGGATGGCGTACCACTCCCGCAACCCGTCAGCTTGCATCGGTGCCCGTGAGCGGGTGACCGATGCGCCACGGGCGCGTGGCCTCAGCAGCAGCGCGAGCGCCCAGCGCCGTAGCGTGCCGCCATGCGCTCGCGGAAGAAGCCGACGCGATCCATCGGCACGCGGTCGGGATGGTGGAGGCGCACATGCGCCAGGTAGGCATCGTAGTCCGGCATCCCGACCGCCAGCCGCGCGGTGCGTGCTGCCAGCGTCCAGGCCCGGCGCAGCCAGGCGCCGGCGTGCTCAGCGGGCGATGGCGTCGAGCGCGACATAGTCGGTCTCCCGGGCGGTAACCACGTCGCTGCGCCGCGCGGCCAGGGCCGCGCGCACTCCGAAGAACAGCGTCAACAGCACCACTGCCATGAACAGCACGCACAGCGCGGCGTCGAGCTGATTGTTGAAGGCGATGCGCCGCATCTCGTCGATCGATTTCGCCGGCGCCAGCAGTTCGCCGCGCGCGGCGGCGTCGCCGAACTTACGGGCATTGGCCAGGAAACCGATCTTCGGATCGGCGTGGAAGAGCTTCTGCCAGCCGGCGGTGAGCGTGCACACCAGCAGCCATGCGGTGGGCAACGCTGGGATCCACAGCCAGCGCTCGCGCTTCATCCGCACCAGCGCCACGCAGCAGAAGATCAGCGCCAGGGCGGCCAGCATTTGGTTGGCGATGCCGAACAGCGGCCATAGGGTATTGATGCCGCCGAGCGGGTCGACCACCCCTTGGTACAGGAACCAGCCCCAGCCAGCCACCGCCAGCGCGGTGCAGGCCAGGTTTGCAGCCCAGCTTTCGGTACGCTGGAACGGCGGATAGGCCAGGCCGATCAGCTCCTGGATCATGAAGCGCGCCACCCGCGTGCCGGCATCGATCGTGGTGAGGATGAACAACGCTTCGAACAGGATCGCGTAGTGGTACCAGAAGGCCAACATGCCCTCGCCGCCGAGCATGCCGTGCAGGATCTGGGCCATGCCCACCGCCAGGGTCGGCGCCCCGCCGGCGCGCGAGAGGATGGTGGATTCGCCGATCTCCTTCGCCGTGCCCGCCAGCACATCGGGCGTGATCACGAAGCCCCACTGCGAAATCGCCAGCGCCGCACTGTCGACCGTGCTCCCGATCAGCGCGGCGGGCGCGTTCATGGCGAAGTACACGCCCGGATCCAGCACGCAGGCCGCGATCAGCGCCATCACCGCGACCGAGGCTTCCATCAGCATGCCGCCGTAGCCGATCAGGCGGATCTCGGATTCGTTCGACAGCATCTTGGGCGTGGTGCCCGACGAGATCAGCGCATGGAAGCCGGACACGGCGCCGCAGGCGATGGTGATGAACAGGAACGGGAACAGGCTGCCCGAGAACACCGGGCCGCTGCCGTCGATGAAGCGCGTGACCGCCGGCATGCGCAGCTCCGGCATCGCGACCAGCACCGCGATGGCGAGCAGGAAGATCGTGCCGATCTTGAGGAAGGTGCTCAGGTAATCGCGCGGCGCCAGCAACAGCCAGACCGGCAGCACCGCGGCGACGAAACCGTAGCCGATCAGCATCCACGCCAGCGCCTTGCCATCGAAGGTGAACAGCGGCGCCCACTGCGGCGACTGCGCGACCAGGCCGCCGAGCCAGATCGACAGCAGCAACAGCACCAGGCCCAGGATCGACACCTCGAGGATGCGACCGGGTCGCCACCAGCGCAGGTAGACGCCCATCAGCAGTGCGATCGGGATGGTCATGGCCACGGTGAACGTGCCCCATGGGCTGATGGCAAGCGCCTTCACCACCACCAGCGCCAGCACCGCGAGCAGGATCACCATGATCGCCAGGATCCCGACCATCGCGGTGTAGCCGGCGGCGTTGCCCAGTTCGCTGCGGATCATGTCGCCCAGCGAACGCCCGTCGCGGCGTACCGACAGGAACAGCACCAGCATGTCCTGCACCGCACCGGCCAGGATCACCCCGAACAGGATCCACAGAAAACCGGGCAGGTAACCCATCTGCGCCGCCAGCACCGGGCCGACCAGCGGGCCGGCTCCGGCGATCGCGGCGAAGTGATGGCCAAACAGCACCGTCTTTTCGGTGGGAACATAATCGAGCCCGTCGTTGCGCCGCCACGCAGGCGTAGCGCGGCTCGGATCGATCTGCAAGGCGCGGGTGACGATGAACCGCGCGTAGAAGCGATAGGCGATGAAGAAGATCGACACCGCCGCCGACACGATCCACAACGCGCTGATGGTCTCGCCGCGGGACAGGGCCACGGTCCCCAGGCAGAACGCCGCGAACAGGGAAAGGACGGCCCAGCCGAGTTTCGCGGGAAGGGTCATGCCGGGGCACCGTGCGTGTGGAGGATGATCGGCAAGCGTCGTCGACGCACCGCATCAGGTCAATGCGCGCTGCAATAAGGCCGCCGCGGTTGTTGCGCAGTGAACCCCGCCCCGACGAAGGGGCAGGGTGTCACGCCTCCTAACGTGGGACTAATCGCACTTCAGGGCGTCGGCATCCTTGGCCGCCCCCGCGACGATGCGGATATTGGCGAAGGCTGCGGCGAAGGGGGCGTTTGCTTCGATCGCGAACGGCGTGTCGATGGCGGCCATGTCCGCGCCGCGCGCGGCGAAGCATTTCAGCGGCGCCTTGATCGTGCGCTTCTGCCCGGTGCCGGCGGTTTTCAGCGCGTCGGTCAGGTCGATCTCGCCGCCGCAGGTCTCGCCGCAGCCCATCGCCAGCGTCACCTTCGCGGTCGGCGCCTGCACCACCGAGACGTCGAAGCTCAACGCTGCGTCCGCCTGCGCCATCGCCGCCAGGTTGTTGCGCGACGGGTTGCGCGAGAACAGGCGCGCCGGTCCCAGCCAGGTCACTTCCTTGGCGTCCTGCTGGGTGTTCACCTGCACGGTGCGCACGCGCACCAGCGGCTTGCCCTGCGGCCATTCCAGCGTGCGGTTGAGGTCGGCGCCCAGGGCCTGCAGCTCCTTGCCCGAGCCCACGTGCAGGGCGAACATCGGCGCATCGAGACGCTCGAAGATCGGCAGCACGGTGGCTACGCCACAGGTTTTCGTATCGTCCAGCGGCAGCTGCGCGACGGCCGCAGGCTTGGCATAGCTCAGGCCGTAGCCGCGCGCGAATTGCGGAGCGGCACCGTCCTTGCCGGCGGCGCGCGGACCAGGACACGCGACCCCTGGCCAGGAGAAGGACAGCGTGCCGCGGAAGTCGTGTGCGGGTTTGCCGTCCGTGCCCGCGAATAGTACGTCGGCCACGCCCTTGCCCTCGGTGCCCGGCAGCCAGGCAGCGACGAAGGCATCGGACAGGTTGATCAGGTCGTTGGTGTACAGCGGGCGGCCCGACAGCAGCACCGTCACCACTGGCTTACCCTTGCCGGACACCGCCTGCAGCACCGCCAGGTCCTCGGGGAAACGGCGGCTGTGGCCGACCGTGTCGGCCGGCACGATGTCGCCGGCGCCTTCGGCATACGGCGTTTCGCCGATCACCGCGATCACCGCGTCGAACTTCGACACGTCCACGCCTTCGGCCTTCTCGCTGAAGGTGACGTTGGCCTCGCCGGCGGCTTCGCGGATACCGGCCAGGATGCTGTCGGCATTGGGGAAATCGGCATTGGTGTTGTCGGTGCCCTGCCAGGTCAGGGACCAGCCGCCGGTCTGGTTGGAGATGCTGTCGGCGCCCTTGCCGACCACCAGGATCTTCCTGCCGCGCGCCAGTGGAAGTGCATTCTTCTCGTTTTTCAGCAGCACCAGCGACTTGCGCACCGCTTCGCGGGCGAGGGCGCGGTCCTGCACGGATTCCAGCTTGCCGGCATGGGGATTGGCGGACGGCTTCTTGTCGTCGAACAGGCCCGCGCGCAGCTTCACCCGCAGGATCCGGCTCACCGCATCGTCGATGCGCGCCATCGGGATCTCGCCGGACTCGACCTGCTTCACGGTATTGTCGATGAAAGCCTTCCAGTCGTCCGGCACCATGATCATGTCGATGCCGGCGTTGATCGCGGCCGGGCAGCTGGCATTGCTGCAGCCGGGGAGCTGGCCGATCGCATTCCAGTCCGACACGATGAAACCGTCGAAGCCCATCTTGGTCTTGAGCGCATCGGTCAGCAGTTCCCCGATGCCGTGCATCTTGCCGTGGTCCTTGCCGCTGTCGGCATCAACCCAGCTGTTGTACGAGGCCATCACCGTCTGTGCGCCCGCGCCGAGCGCGCCGAAATAGCCAGCACCGTGGAGATTGATCAACTCGCCCAGCGTGACCTTGGTGACGCCCTGGTCCTTGCCATTCTCGGTGCCGCCGTCGCCGAGGAAATGCTTGACGCTGGCGATCGCATTGCCATCGTCCGCGAACGTGCCCTGCAGGCCACGTGTATAGGCGGTCGCGTACTCGCGTATCAGCGCCGGATCTTCCGAATAACTCTCATAGGTACGGCCCCAGCGCAGGTCCTGCACCACCGGCACCGCCGGTGCGAACAGCCAGTCGACGCCGGTTGCGCGCACTGCCTTGCCGGTGGCCGCGGCGATTTTCTCCACCAGGGCCGGGTCGTGGGCCGCGCCCAGGCCGATGTTGTGCGGGTAGATGGTGGCGCCGTAGACATTGCTGTGCCCGTGCACCGCGTCGGTGCCCCAGATGATCGGGATCTTCACCTTGAGGTCGGTGGCCATCGAGGCGTCGTAATAGCCATCGGCGAGCGCCGCCCAGTCGGCGACCGCCGCATGCTTGTTCATCGCCGGCCAGGAACCGCCGCCGTTGAGCACCGAGCCGAGGTAGTAATTCCTCACGTCCTCCGGTTTGGTGGTCTTGATCTCGGACTGGGTCATCTGCCCGACCTTCTGCCGCAGGCTCATGCCGGCCAGGATCTCCTTGATCCGTGCCTCGATCGCCGGGTCTGCCTTGATCGCGCTTTCGACCTTGGGCCAGTCGGTTAGGGCGGCATCGGTCTTGAGTGCATCGGCGGTCGCCGCGGTGGAAGTTGCGGGCGCGCCGTCGCGTTTGCAGCTGCTGGCAGTAGCGGCCATCGCGGCGGCGACGAAGAGGGCGATCAAGCGACGTTGCATGCTGGGATCCTCGGTGTTGTCGGCGCCAACGTGGATTCTTCGGCGCCGCAAAATGACAAGGGCCGCAACGGCCCTTGTCGGTAGAGCTGCGGTGCGGGTCTCTTACTGGAAGCTGTAGGTCACGCCGAGCAGGTACTGCCGACCATACAGGTTGTACTCCAATGGAGCCTTGTAGCCGCCGGCAAAGTCGTTGTCCTGCACGGTGCGGTAGGGCGAGTTCGTGATGTTGTTGACCATGAACTGCACTGACCAGCCATCGAGCGCGGTATCCGGCTGAAATGCATAACCCAATTGCATGTCGAGCTGACGGTCGGAAAGCACCCGCGTGTAGCCGCGTTGTGCGAACAGGCTGGCAATCTCCGCATTGAAATCGGATCGATAGCGTTGGCTGATACGCGCCGAAAAACCGTGCTTCTCATAGTAGGCGGTCACGTTGGCGACGATCTTGGACAAGCCGGGGAGCGTGCTGCTAGTGCCCGGGCCGTTCGGATGGATCGAGGTTTCCGTGTAGGACCCGTTCAACAGCACGCCGAACCCATCCAACACCGGAGTGAGCAAGCCGCCTTCAAGTGATGTGCTGATTTCCGCACCCCTGAGATAGCCGCCCTCGCCATTGGCGGGTGTGGAGAAGGTGCCGATATCGGAGATCGCCGGGATGGGGCTGGTGTTGATAAAACCGCTGAAGTCGTAGTCCTCGACTGTCTGCGTGTACACGTAGGTATCGAGGTTCTTGTAGAACAGCGCCAATGCCACATAGCTTGCATCGCCGAAGTACTTCTCCAGCGACAGATCCCCGGAAGTCGCGCGCCAGGGTTCGAGCAGTGGATTGCCGCCGTTGCCGCTCCAGCGACCCGCGTTCTCGCCGGTCTCGGCCACGCTTGCGCTCCCTGAAGCGCGCATGTCGTCGACCCTCGGCCTTGCCAGGGTTTTTGCGGCACCAAGGCGCAGCATCCAGCCGCTGCCGAAGTCGGCCACCAGGTTCAGGCTAGGCAGCACGTCGTCATAGGTTGTGCCGCGAGTGACGCTGCTGTCGATCGTGGCGGTGCTGTCGTCGATGTCGAAGCCCGTCGAAGACTGGTTGGTGTGCACATACTGAAGCCCGACGTTACCGCGCAGCCGGATGCTGCCGATATCGGTATCGATGTTGAGCTTTGCAAACGTTGTTTCGACGTTTTCCCGGACGGTAAAGTCCTTCCTCAAATCGTTGGCATCCATGTGCAATTCGAGGTCATAGTAACGATCGAGCGCGCCGAAGACGTCATATGCAAGCGAACCGGGGAGGCCGATGTAGCCAAGATCGGTTGGTGATCCGAGCAAGTCGTCTTCGACGGCGACGGACGAGGCTCCATTCTTGAGCTGTGCGAAGTACACCGAAGAAGTCTTGTCCTTGATCCGGCGGGTGCCGGCAAATCCGAAATCGATGCCGCTGAAGGGGCCGGAATCGAAGGAACGGCTCAGGCCAAGCCGGATGCCCGACAACTGGTCGTCCTGGTTGGTTTTCTCCAGGCGTCCCTCCCGGCCCCAACCTGCTGGATCACTTAGCGTGATGGTCTCTGGATCCGCGTAATCCAGGCCGGCGCCGAAGGTCGGGAAATCGTTCGATCCCAGGGGATAGTCGAACGTGATGCTATCCAGTGCGGCGCTACCGGCATAGGTTTCAAGCCAGTCCTGATGGCGTTTCGCGCGCGAATAATACACATCCGTCGTTGCTTTCCAGTTGTCCGTCACCTTGAATTCGGTATTCCAGCCGATCGAGTAAAGCGTGTCGTCGCGCTGGTTTGCGTCGTTTCGCACGATGGGCTCCATGTTATGCATGGTGCCGCTGGTGATGATTGGCGTCTGCCCTACCTGGGTGATGCCGGTGTCGGTGTAATAAACGCTATTGCCGGTCCACGGATCGTTGGACCACATCATTCCGCGGGTGGACTCCTTCTGCTCGAACTTCGAGTAATACATGTCCAAGGTGCTGTGGACGAATTCGTTCGGCTTGAACTCCAGTACACCCATTACGCCGTCGCGTACCTGGTCGCGCGAACGCAGCCAGGCTTCGGCACCCTGTTGGGCAACGGTATCGGCGGGTTTGCCCTCGACTGCAGGAAACCAGTCCTCGTTGCCTCCCCACCACCAGGCCTTGTAATGCTGCTCCTGGAACGGGGAATCGAGCCGCGCCACGCCGATGGCCACGCCGATGGTGTTGTCACGGAACTGATCGATGTAGGACGCGCTGACGCGGTAGCCTTGTTTGCTGCCATCGAAATTCTGCTCACCCAGCGAGTTGTATTCGCCCCGCACGTTGGCGACGAACCGCTGTTCCGTGAACGATAGCGGGCGGACCGTTTGCAAGTTGATCGTGCCCGACAGGCCCTGGCCGATCAGCGTCGCATCCGGGGTCTTGTAGACGGTCACTGCGCTCATCAGCTCCGACGGGTACTGGTCGAATTCGACGCCGCGGTTGTCGCCGGTACTCACCTGTTCCCGCCCATTGAGCAGGGTGGCGGCAAAGTCGGGAGATAGACCGCGGATCGCGATCACCTGCGCACGACCGTCGACGCGTTGTGCGGCCAGACCCGGGAGGCGGGCGATGGATTCGGCGATGCTGACGTCGGGCAGCTTGCCGAGGTCTTCGGACGATACCGCCTCAACGATCGAGTCTGAACTGTTCTTGGTATTAACCGACGACATGATGCTGCGCCGGATGCCGGTGACGTGCACGGTACCTAGTGTGTCCACCTCCTCGGCGGTCTGCGGTGCCGTTGCCGGCTGTTCGGTTGTGCTGGCCTGATCGGCCTGCGTCTCCGGTGTTGTTAGCTCGGTTTGGGTCTCTTGCGCATAAGCCGCGCCGGTGGCAGACATCAGGGCCAGATAGCAGGCGGTCGCCAGCGCGGAGCGGCGTGGGGCACGGACAAGAGAGCAGGCGGATTTGAGCTGACTGGGCACGGCGAACCCCTCCCGGGGCGTTGTTGACAGCGTTGTCATACGTGTGAAGAATTCGTGTGTCAAGCGTTAAGCAGACCGCCGGTCGCAATGTCGGCGGCTGCTGTGTGAAACGTAGCGCGGCGTGTCCGCGCAGGCACGTTTACGCTGCACCGCAGCACGGCTGGCGCGCGGCGCCGAGCACGGGAGGCACCATGCCAGAACTCTTGCGTTTGCCATCGCTCCGGCTGCCTGCATGGCTGGGCTTGTTTGCTGGTCTGTTGCTTGCTGTGGGTTGCCAGCTGACCCCCGACCGCCATCTCGACGACGGCGGAGCGACCAACGCACGGCACGACGTATCGGTCTGGTTGACGACTTCCGACCAATCCAGGGCGATGGCGGCGATGCCGCCGGCGATCTTCGCCGCGCAGCCGCCGCTGCCGATCCATATCCATATCGATGAGGGAAAGCGGTTCCAGCGCATGCTCGGCTTCGGCGCCGCGATCACCGACGCCTCGGCGTGGCTGATCCAGCACCGCATGTCGCCGGAACAGCGCGATGCGCTGCTGCGCGAGCTGTTCGGGCGCGAGGGCGCCGGCATCGGCTTCGATTTCACCCGCCTGACCATCGGCGCCTCGGACTTCTCGCGTAGCCATTACAGCCTGGATGACGTGCCCAGTGGCGAGACCGATCCGCAGTTGCGCCGCTTCAGCATCGATCCCAATCGCGACGACGTGATTCCGGTGACACGCGCGGCGATCGGGATCAATCCGGAACTCAAGGTGATGGCTTCGCCCTGGAGCGCGCCGGCGTGGATGAAGACCACGGACAGCCTGATCAAGGGAACGCTGAAGCCGGAGTACTACGACGCATTCGCGCGTTACCTGGTGAAGTACGTCGACGCCTACGCAGGCGCGGGTATCCCCATCTTTGCCCTGACCTTGCAGAACGAGCCGGCGTTCGAACCCGATGACTATCCAGGAATGCGGCTGGACGCACAGGCGCGCGCTGCGATCATCGGACGCCACCTCGGCCCGATGCTTGCCGGCCGAAAGCAGCAGGTCGAGATCTTCGACTGGGACCACAACTGGGACAAGCCGCACGAGCCGCTGGCCGTGCTGCGCGATCCCGCGGCCGCGCCCTACGTGTCCGCCGTGGCCTGGCACTGCTACGGTGGAGAAGTCTCCGCGCAATCGCAGGTGCATGCCGCGTTTCCCGACAAGGATGTCTACCTCACCGAGTGCTCCGGCGGCGACTGGGAACCGGTCAAGAGCGGTGGCCTGACCCTGCAGGCGCGCAGCCTGATCATCGACACCACGCGGCACTGGGCGCGCGGCGTGCTGTTCTGGAACCTCGCGCTGGACGAAAACCGCGGCCCGCATGCCGGTGGTTGCGCAACCTGCCGTGGCGTCGTGACGATCGATTCGAAGACCGGCGCGGTGACCCGCACCGACGACTATTACGCGCTGGCCCACGCCAGCCGCTTCGTCCGGCGAGGGGCGTGGCGGGTCGCTTCCAGCGAAGGCCGTGACGGGGTCGACAACGTCGCCTTCGTCAACGCCGACGACGGATCGCGGGTGCTGGTGGTGACCAATTCGGCTGCGGACGAGCGCAGGTTCTCGGTGGCCACCGGCGACCGCAGCTTCGCCTATACCCTGCCGGCGAGGAGCCTTGCGACCTTCGTATGGCATCCTGAAGGCGGATCAGGGACGGGCAGGTAGACAGCTCGATGGACGCAACGCGAGTCAGGATCGAAGACGTGGCCGCCGCCGCCGGCGTGTCGATGAAGACCGTGTCCCGGGTGCTCAACCACGAGCCGAACGTGCGCGAGGACACGCGCAAGCGTGTCCAGGAAGCCGTTTCGCGCCTGCAGTATCGCCCGCACCATTCCGCGCGCAGCCTGGCAGGGCAGCGGTCCTACGTGGTCACGTTCGCGTACGACAATCCTTCGTTCAATTACCTGATGGAGATCCAGCGCGGCGTGCTGGAGGCCTGCCGTGCGCAGCACTACAACCTGTTGCTGGCGCCGCTCACCTACCGCCAGCGGGAGTCGATCGACGAGATCGACGGCTTGCTGGGCCATTACGGCTCCGATGGGTTCGTGCTGATTCCGCCGTTGACCGACGATCTCGAATTCCTGGCCTATCTGGAACGTCGCGGCATGCCCTACGCCAGCATCTCGCCGCGCGCCGGCAACGGTCATATGGGCGTGACGGTGGACGATCGCGGTGCGGTGCGCGAGCTCATCGCGCACCTGGTGTCGCTCGGGCATCGTCGCATCGCCCACATCTCCGGACACCCGGACCATGGCGCCAGCGAATGGCGGCTGCAGGGTTATCGCGATGCGATGAAGCTGGCCGGGCTCGAGTGCCGGCGGGAATGGCTGTCCCCCGGCGAGTTCACCTTCGAATCGGGCGTACGCGCGGCGCGGCGATTGCTGGCGCTGGATCCGCGCCCGACCGCGATCTTCGCCGCCAACGACGACATGGCCGCAGGCGTGCTGCGGGTGGCGTCGGAGCTGCACCTGTCGGTGCCGCGCGACCTGTCGGTGTGCGGCTTCGACGATGTGCCGATCGCGCACCATGTGACCCCCGCGCTGACCACGGTACGCCAGCCCACCCGCGAAATGGGACGCATGGCGACGCTGGAACTGCTCAAGGCGATCCGTGAACCCGGTGCCGGCCAGATGGTGGCGGTCGACTACACATTGCAGCTGCGGGACTCGACCGGCCGGGCGCCCGACGCGTAACTGCCGGCCGCAGCGCTACAGCCAGCGCACCTTCTTCAGATAGCGGTAAAGCACGAACACCACGACGATCACCGCGCCGATCAGGATGAAGTAGCTGTGGCGCCCGGCGAGCTCCGGCATGTGGCTGAAATTCATGCCGTACCAGCTGGCGATCAGCGTCGGCGCCGCCAGCAACGCAGCCCAGCCGGCCAGCTTCTTGACGATTTCGCCCTGGGCGATGGTCACCAGCGACAGGTTCACGCTCATCGCCGCGGTCAGCATCTCGCGCAGCGTGTCGATCGATTCGTTGAGGCGCACGGCATGGTCGAGCACGTCGCGCAGATACAGCCGGGCCTCCTCCCCGAGCTGGACCACTGGCGTGCGCGCTAGCTGCGCCACGATGTCCTGCATCGGCGCCACCGCCAGGCGCATCTGGGTGAGTTCCTTCTTCAGCTCGTAGAGCTTGAGGATGGTGTTGCGGCGATAGGTCTCGGCGAACACGTCCTGCTCGAGCGCATTGAGCTCGTCGCGGAACTCCTCCACGATCGGCACGTAATTGTCGACGATGAAGTCCAGCACCCCGTAGAGCGCGAATGCCGGCCCTTGCGCCAGCATTTCCGGTTCGCGCTCCAGGCGCGCGCGTACCGGCGCATAGGACAGCGATGCGCCGTGGCGCACCGTGACCAGGAAGCGGGCGCCGACGAACACATGGGTTTCGCCGAAGCGCACGTGAGCATCCACCAGCTGGGCGGTATGCACGGCCAGGAACAGCGAGCTGCCGTAGCCTTCCAGCTTGGGTCGCTGGTGCGCGTTCTGCGCGTCTTCCACCGCGAGATCGTGCAGGTCGAACTCCTCCTGCAGCTTGTCGAGCAGCGCATCCTCGGGTTCGTACAGACCGACCCAGACGAAGCTGCCGTCGTCCTGGGCGAGCACATCGCTGATCTGGTCGAGGCTGACGTCGCGACGCTGGCCGTTGCGGTCGTAGGCCGCGCAGTTGACCACGCAGGTGGGCATGTCGGCCTGGCAGGCCTGGCCAGCGTTGTCGGTCATCTCACGCATGCCGTGCATCCTGCGCCGTGGCCGCCTGGCGGACAAGGCCGGCGCGCGCGTACAGCCACCACAGTGCGGCGTGGGCCGGCAGCATCAGGCCGATCCATGGGGCATTGCGTTGCGGTTGCAGCGGCAGCCACAGCAGGAACAGCGCGAGCATCGCGCCAGCCAGGATCGCGAGCAGCAGGCTGCGGAACAGACGCCCGGGTTCGCGTCGGCGCAACATGCGCACCGCTCCTGGCCACAGCAGCAGGCAGAGCGGGTTGAACAGCAGCAGGTTGTGGTTGGCCCAGCCTGCGCGATGCGCGGTGCAGCACCACAGGAAGGCCATGACCAGTCCCAGCACTCCGCATAGCGTCCACGCGGGCAGGGCGACCCAGAGGGTTGACCTGGGTCCGGCGCGTCCGAGCAGCAACAGGACTGCCGCCACCCCGATCCCGGCGAGCAACCACGGCCACCACCGCTGCGGTTCCGGCCGAGGTTCCGGTGCGATCCGGTGCGGCAGCAGCACCTGTTCGCTGCGCACCAGGGGCCGATCGTCCGCGCGCCGTACGTCGCGTAGTGCGTCGGCCAGGCGCATCGGCACGAAGGCGTCTTCCCAACGCGACCGGGTTACGTCGGCGAATGGCCCCAGTCCGACGTCGAAACCGAGCCACATCCAGTCTGCCGGCGAGGCCAGGCGCACCGCCTCGCTGCGATAGCTGTTGCCCTGCGAGCGCGTTTCCATCTGCCGCCGCAGCTCGCCGCCGAGCGCACGGTCCAAGGCGTCGCGCACGCGGGTGGCGCAGTTGTCGGTGAAGTAGTCGTAGCGGTAGCGCGCATTCTCCGGCTTGGCGTTCTCCGCCAGCGCGACGGCGAGTCGATTGGCTTCGGCATCGCTCAGGTCGAGCCACTGGATCGAAACCCCGCGCCCGGTATCGCGGTAATAGACCAGATCCTCGGCGAAGGGCAGGGCGACCAGCTGGTATTCCATCTCGCCGCGAACGAAACGACCGACGAAGCCTGGTTCGGATAGGTCGAAGAATCCGAAGTTGTACGAAATCGGTGCGCCCGCTGCCGGATCGTCCACCACGATCGAATCGTGGCCGAAGCGCTCCCAGAAGATCTCGCCCGGCAGCATGGTCGCCACGCCGATGCGCGGCGCCGCCTGCGCAAGCGGCGCCAGAACCAGCAGCGCCAGCAGCAACAGCCGCTGACTCAACGTGCTCCTGCCCCCACGCACGGGGGAGGACGCGATGGCATCACCCATCGCTGTGCACGCTGACGTGCAGAGCATGCAGCCGGCGCGCATCCGCGCGCGCCACGCGGAAACCGAACCGGCCCAGCGTGAGCTCCTCGCCGGCTTCGGGCAGGTGGCCGATGGCTGCGGTCACCAGGCCGCCGATGGTGTCGTATTCGTCGTCGTCGAAGTCGGCCGAAAAACGCTCGTTGAAATCCGCGATCGGTGTGAGTGCGTCCACCACGTACTGCCCGTCGGCCTGCGCGGCGATCAGCTTGGTCACGTCCTCGGCCTCGTCGTGCTCGTCGTCGATTTCGCCGACGATCTCCTCCAGCACGTCCTCGATCGTCACCAGCCCGGCCACGCCGCCGTATTCGTCGATCACGATGGCCATGTGGTTGCGCGACTGGCGGAACTCACGCAGCAGCACGTTTAGCTTCTTCGACTCAGGGATCAGCACCGCCGGGCGAAGCAGCTCGCGGATGCTGCCCGGGCCGTTGTCGGCCACCACGCCGCGCAACAGGTCCTTGGCCAGCAGGATCCCCAGGATCTCGTCCTTGTCCTCGCCATGGACCGGAAAGCGCGAATGCCCGGAGTCGACCACCTGCTTCATCAGGTCGAGGAACTTCGCGTCCGCCGACAGGGCCACCATCTGCGCGCGCGACACCATGACGTCGGCCACGCTCAGCTCGGAAACCGAGATCGCGCCCTCCATCATCCGCAGGGTGTCGGCCGCGATCAGGCCGTCGGCCTGCGCATCGCGCAGCAGTTCGATCAGGTCTTCGCGGGAACTCGGCTCGCCGGAAAGCGCGGAACTGATGCGGTCGAGCCAGGACCGGCGGGGCTTCTCGACAGAACGTTCCTGGGGCTCGCTGGGGCTGTAACTAGTGTCGTCCTCGGACATCTCTGCGCTGGGGGCGCCCGCGTCGGGCGTCGCTGGAAAGTCTATCGCGGACCGGTTGCCGGTCGGTGAAACGGTTCTGTCCGGTGCGGAATCGGAAAAATCCGAGCCGTCGCCGGGTAGATCGGCGATGGGGCAAGGCCGGCGGTCCGGGCACAGTGTCGTCCGCGGACCATCCCGCAACTCACCCCTGTCATGGAGGACTGATATGACCCGTTCGCTCTTTACCGCCACGTTCGCCGCCCTCTTCGCCGCCCTGGTGCCGTTCGCAGCGCAGGCGCAGACCAGCCCCAGCTATGTCGACGTCTCCAGCTACGCCTTGCCGGATGCCCAGTACGAGGGCTGGATCAACCTGCGCATCAACCTCAAGCGCGATTTCGATCAGATCTGCGGCGACACGTTCTGCGAAGGCGACTTCACAAATATCGAGCCGCTGAGTTTCCGCTGCTCGGTCGACCAGGCCAGCGGGCGTGTCGGCATGTGCGCGTGGATCTTCGCCGCCAGCAACGAGGAGATCGACCCCTACACAGGCCGCATCAGCGTTTCGCAGCGCGGCTTCTGGCGTTGCCGCACGCCACTGGCCGTAGGCACCACCATCGATCAGTTCATCGACGCCTTGCAGGGCGACCAGCCGCTCTATGCGCCACTGCCGAATTCGACGAGAACCATCATGGACGGCCTGATCGACTGCCTTTGACGGCAGGGGCGCACCCGGAATAGCCAGGATTTGTGCGCCCGGGAAGGCGGGGGGAACGCAGATTCCGCCCGCCTTCCCGTGTGATTTGACGGATACTCTGGGCGTTGTCGACCCTGCGACGAACGGGATCAAGTGGAGAGGTACGGGTCCTCGATACCCAGGCCGGCGAGGATCTCGCGCTCCAGCGCTTCCATGCAGTCGGCATCGCGTTCGTCCTGGTGATCCCAGCCCAGCAAGTGCAGGACGCCGTGCACGGTCAGGTGCGCGTAGTGGGCGGCGAGGGGCTTCTTCTGCTCCTTCGCCTCCTTCGCCACGACCGGCGCGCACAGCACGATATCGCCCAGCAGCGGCAGCTTCACGCCTTTGGGCAACTTCACGCCTTCGGCCATGTCGGCGGGAAAGCTGAGCACGTTGGTCGCGTAATCCTTGCCCCGGTAATGGCGATTGAGCGCACGGCCTTCCCGGGCGCCGACGATGCGGATCGCCAGATCGGCTTCGAGGATGCGCGATGCGAGCGCTGCCGCGACCCATTTGCGGAAGCTCACCGCCGACGGCAGACCGGCGCGCGGCGTGGCGTAGCTGACGGAAACGTCGAGGCGGATGGGACCCTTGGTCACCCGGCGATTGTAGCGTGGGTCCGAGTCCTGCCGGTCACTCGGGAAGGATGCACGGCGAACGTCGCGCGATGCCGGTTACGGGCCGGTCTGCGCGTCCTTGGCATCGCGTGCGTCGTAGGCGCTGACGATCCGCGCCACCAGCGGGTGGCGGACCACGTCGCGTGCCTCGAAGAAGGTGAAGCTGACGCCCTCGACGCCGCGCAGCACCTCGATCGCATCCTTCAGGCCCGACTTCACGTGCCGGGGCAGGTCGATCTGGGTCATGTCGCCGGTGACCACCGCGGTGCTGCCGAACCCCAGGCGGGTCAGGAACATCTTCATCTGCTCGATGGTGGTGTTCTGGGCCTCGTCCAGGATCACGAACGCGTCGTTGAGCGTGCGGCCGCGCATGTAGGCCAGCGGCGCGATTTCGATCACCGACTTCTCCAGCAGCTTCATCACCTTTTCGACGCCCAGCATCTCGTAGAGGGCGTCGTACAGCGGGCGCAGGTAAGGATCGACCTTCTGGCTCAGGTCGCCGGGCAGGAATCCGAGCTTTTCTCCGGCCTCCACCGCTGGGCGAACCAGGATCAGCCGCTGCACCCGGGACTCGTTCAACGCATCCACCGCCATGGCGACCGCGAGGAAGGTCTTGCCGGTGCCGGCCGGACCGACCCCGAAATTGATGTCGTGGGTCGCGATGGCATGCAGATACTTCTGCTGGTTCGGGCCACGCCCCCGGATCGTGCCGCGTTTGACCCGGATCGCCACGTCCTGCGGCACGAATCCGCCATCGACCGCGCGGTCCGCGGCCCGGCTCCCGACCGCGTTCAGGCGCAGATTGATCGCATGGCCGTCGAACGTCTCGTCCTCGGCTTCCTCGTACAGCTCGCGAAGCAATTGCTCGGCTTGCGACACCGGTTCGGCCTCGGGGCCGGTAATCCGGAAGACATTGCCCCGATTGGAGATCTCCACCCCCAGCCGAAGCTCGATCTGGCGCAGGTGGGCGTCGAACGGTCCGGCCAGGTTGGCGAGGCGTTCGGTGTCGGCGGGTTCGAGAGCGAAATCGCGTTGGGCAGGGGATGCAGGCATTGCGCTTGGGCGGATGGGGCGCCAGGGCTGAGGCTTGGGCAGGCCCGTCGTCACTGAAGTGGCGGACGCGCCGTTGGTTGCAGGTGAAATCTTATGTGCCGCGCGGAAGCGATGAGATTCGCCGCAGCGGCGTTGTCATGGTCGCATGACGGCTCCTGGAAGTCGTTTCAACGACCGACCGATGTGATGCATCGCTCAACCTTTGCTTGGTTCACCTTGGATTTAATCTGCGGCAGCGGAAATTTTGCTGCACTGCGGTATACATAGAAGAACAAGTCGCTGCATGCCGTCTCCGCGGCGCTTCTGGTGCTGGATCCGCCGCCAGACAAGGCGGCCCATCAGGATCCGATATCCCTGCTTCCCCAGGAAGGTTCGTCTTGCCCGATTGCGCCTTGTCCACGCCAGCGGATCGCCCCTGTCCCCCGGGCGTCCAACCATCCTTCGGCGCACGCTGCCGATGATTTCCATACGGGCGCTGCTGCTTGCGGTCGCCATGCTGGGGCTGGCCGCATGCGCGAGCAGCGCGCCGGTCGAGGAACTGCCGCCGGGCGATCCGCTGAGCGACGCGCTTGGACGTCCCGAATACCGGCTCGGCCCCGGAGACCTGCTCAAGGTGCAGGTCTTCCAGATCCCGGATCTCGATCGCGACATCCGCATCGACAATGCCGGCCGCATCTCGCTGCCGCTGATCGGCGGCGTGGAGGCGGCGGGGCTGGACATCGCGCGCCTCCAGGAGCGGATCGCGGCGCGTTACCGCGAGCGCTACCTGCAGGATCCGCAGGTGACGGTGTCGCTGCAGGAATCGCCGACCCAGCGGGTCACGGTCGGCGGCGCGGTCACCGAACCGGGCGTGTACCCGATGGAGGCGCCGCACCTGACCCTGCAACAGGCGGTGGCGATGAGCCGGGGCATCACCAACGTGGCCAATCCGCGCAATGTGATCGTCTTCCGTACCGTGGGCGGCAAGCGCGTGTTCGCGCGCTTCGACCTCAAGCAGATCCAGGAAGGCGCGCTGGACGACCCCGACATCCATGGCGGCGACATCGTGATCGTCGACGTCTCGGGCGTGCGGACGGTGCTGCGCACCCTGGTCGAGCTCACCCCGTTCCTGGCCGTGTGGCGCGCATACCGATGACCAGCGACGACCGCCGTACCCGCGCCGCGCGGCGCGAACTCTACGACGCGCCGGCCGAGAGCCATCTGGCCGAATATATGGGCGCGATCCTGCGCCGCTGGTGGCTGGTCCTGCTGGTCGCGGCGATGGCGGTGGCGCTCGCATTGTTCGCGAGTCTGATGATGACGCCGCAGTACCGCGCCACCACCACGCT
The DNA here is from genome assembly GCF_022662495.1 of Lysobacter sp. M2-1. GTDB lineage: Bacteria > Pseudomonadota > Gammaproteobacteria > Xanthomonadales > Xanthomonadaceae > JAKPBU01. Next base: position 284,842 of record NZ_JAKPBU010000011.1, on the reverse strand, counting down.
GCAGATCCAGCGCGAACCGCTGAAGGTGGTGGACATGCAGGACCTGCTGCCGGCCGAATCGCCGATGGACCGCGATTTCTACCAGACCCAGTACGAGCTGCTGATGAGCCGCACCCTCGCGCGTCGGGTCATCGGCAGGGCGCGGCTCGCCACCCATCCGGCGTATGCGGGCCTGGTGGAGGAAGCGCTGGGCAAGCTTGGTGCCCGGGCCGGTTCCGCCCAGCGCCAGGCGGCCGTCGAGCGCGCGTTGGTGCCGGCGGTGCTGGCCGCGTTGCAGGTCGAACCGGTGCGCAATTCCCGGCTGGTGCGACTGCACTTCAGCTCGCCGGATCCGCAGTTGGCTGCGCGCGTCGCCAACGCGTACGCTGCCGAGTTCATCGCCGGCAACCTCGATCGCCGCCTGCAGGCGTCCAGCTTCGCCACCAAATACCTCGCGACCCGGCTCGCCCAGCAGCGCGAGCGGCTGCAGAATTCCGAACGGCGCTTCGTCGCCTTCGCCGGCGCGGAGCGGATCGTCTCGGTGGGCGACGACAAGCCATCGTTGCCCGCGCAGAACCTGGCCGAGCTCAATGCACTGCTTGCATCGGCGCAGGATGCGCGGATCAAGGCAGAGGCGGCGTGGCGGCAGGCCGAGCGTGGCAACGGCAGGGCACTGCCCCAGGTCGTGTCCAATCCGCTGATTCAGGGCCTGGAGCAGAGCCGCTTGCAGCTCAGCGCCGAATACCAGCAGAAGCTGCCGACCTTCAAGCCCGACTATCCGGAGATGCAGCGGCTCAGCGGGCGGATCGGCGAAGCCGATCGTCAGATCACGGCCGAGGTCGCGAGGGTCCGCGCCTCGATCGAGGCCGAGTACGAGGCGGCCCGCCTGCAGGAGCAGATGCTCGAGGCCCGGATCGACAGCCTCAAGACCGATGAGCTGGAACTGCAGGACCGCAGCATCCGCTACAACATGCTCAAGCGCGAGGTCGATACCAATCGCCAGCTCTACGACGGCTTGCTGCAGCGGTTCAAGGAAGTCGGCGTGGTTGGCAACGTGGGGGCGAACAACATCGCCGTGGTCGACCCGGCGGACGTTCCCGGGAAGGCGGATTCGCCGCGGATCGCACTCAACCTGGCACTGGCCCTGCTGTTCGGATTGTTCGGGGGCGTGGTCGCTGCGTTGTTCGCGCATGTCGTGCGGGTCCGGCGGTGAATCCGGGCGGGCCGCGCATTTCGGCATCGCGAACATGGCTCCGGTGGCTGCCTGCGCGCGCCCGGTGTGGGTGCAGTGTGAGTATCTGGTCGCAGAAAAAATGGAACATCGCCAGCACTCGCGCATGTTGATGGGCTGAACCTTCAAACAAGTCGCCCAACGACGCAAAACCTTCAGAAAAATGGGTTATGGTGCAATGCACCATCGCGTAAAGGAGTGCACATGGTCTGAGCACAACGCAAGCGCGGCATGCGCTTCGTCGCATGGCGCCGCGACAGAACTTCCAGTGGAAACGAAAACGACTTGCCGTGATCCGGGGCCGGTACGGGAGGGCATCGGAGAGGACGCGGGCAAGGTGGCAAACAGTACGGTCATGCGGATGTTCCCCCACCTCCTGCATGCCGGCTTGGTTGCGAACAACGCACATGCTGCTGGCAAACCTCAACGCAGGCCTCGCGGGTGCGTCCCCGCGGCTGCTTTCGAAATACTCGGCTGCTGCCGATGTGTTCCTGCGCATCTCGGACATGATCGTCGTCCTGGGCGCGGCCCTCATCGCCTATCGGCTCCGTTCCGGCAGCTGGATGCCAGGCGCCGATTACCGCCTCGTCATCGGCACATCGCTGCTGTTTGCGGTGATCTGCTTCAACGCATTGCCGCTGTACCGCAGCTGGCGGGGGCTCGGGCTGCTGCGTGAGATCGCGGTACTGGGCGCCGCCTGGGGCGGCACCTTCGCACTGTTCTCGATCTACGCGCTGATCCTCAAGGTCGGGCACGAAGTGTCGCGGCTGTGGGTCGGGATGTGGTTTGCGGGGGGATTCGTGCTGCTCGCCCTGTCGCGCACGCTGGTGCGCAGTCTGCTCCACGGCCTGCGCAGCCACGGGGTCGACGTGCAGCGCATCGTGGTGGTGGGGCTGCGGCCCCCGGTCGTGCGTATCCAGCGCTACCTGCGCCAGAACCCATGGGTCGGAATGCGGTTGCTTGGCTACTTCCGCACCCGCGACGACATGGCGGTGGGCGAAAGCTCGGAGATGACCTGTCTGGGCGAACTGCGCGACCTGCCGGCATTCCTCGCCGAAGAGAGCGTCGAAGAGGTATGGGTGTCGATGCCGCTCGACAAGCTGAGCCGCATCAAGCCGCTGCTGTCCCAGCTCGAACATACGCCGATCAAGATCAAGCTGATTCCCGACCTGGTCGAGATCTCGATGCTCAACCAGGCCGGCGAGCAGCTCGGCAACGTGCCGGTGATCAGCCTGCGCCAGGGCAGCGTCGGACGCGAGAGCCAGTTTTTGGTGTTCAAGGCGGTCGTCGACCGTTGCCTGGCGTTTGTCGCGCTGCTGGGACTTGCCCCGGTGATGATCGCGATCGCGATCGCGGTCAAGCTGGACTCGCCCGGACCGGTCTTCTTCCGCCAGCGCCGGCAAGGGCGCGCCGGAAGGGAATTCCAGATGCTGAAGTTCCGCTCGATGCGCATGCATCGCGAAGGCGAGCATCAAGTCACGCAGGCAACACGCCAGGACCCGCGGGTGACACGGGTCGGCGCGTTCCTGCGCCGCACCAGCCTGGACGAACTGCCGCAGCTGTTCAACGTGCTCGGTGGCAGCATGTCGCTGGTCGGCCCGCGTCCGCATGCGATCCCGCACAATCGCCACTATCAGGCGCTGATCAACTGCTATGCGCAGCGCCACTACGTGAAGCCGGGAATCACCGGCTGGGCGCAGGTCAATGGCTTCCGCGGCGAGACGCCGATGCTGCGCGACATGCGCAAGCGGGTGCAGTACGACCTCGACTACATCCGCCGCTGGTCGCTGTGGTTCGACATCAAGATCATGGCGATGACCCTGGTCAAGGTGCTTGGCCAGAAGGGGGCCTATTGAGTCGGCTCCGATTCGTGCGGGGATGCAGGCCAACGACGTGTGTGCTCCGGGTTTCGGTCACAGGTCCCGCTTCCGAGTCCGTGTGCCGATGAGCCCGGGCGACGCCTGGCGCAACCGGATCGCGGCGCTGCTGCTGCTGTTCGCGGTGGGCTACAACTTCCTGCTGGCCATCGTCAACGCGCAGCTGTTCGCGATCGGTCCGTCGGCAGCGTACGCCGCGGAACTGGTCGCCTATGCCGGCTGCTTCCTGCTCGGCGTCGGTACCCTCGATCGCAACGGCATGGCCTTGGTGCTGGCCGGGATCGGCAGCCTCGTGCTGCTCAACCTCGCGCGCACCCTGGTGCTGTGGGAAGTCGACCTCAAGTTTCTGCGCGATGCGCTGGTGCCGTTCGCGTTCCTGATGCTTGGCACGGCCTATCGCGGCTCGCTGCCGCGACTGCTGCTGTGGCTGGCGCTGGTCGTGGTGCTGGTCGCGGCGTTCGAGATGGCATTTCCGACGCTGTATGGCGACCTGGCGGACCCGCGCAGTTACTTCATCAACACCCGCGGCGCGGTCGAGGAGGATTTCTGGAACCCGGACAGCAACCTCAATGTCAATGCCACGCGTCCGGGCGAGCGGATCTGGCTGGCCGGCATGACGCTGCCGCGGGCGTCGTCGATCTTCGTCGAGCCGGTCACGATGGGGAACTTCATCATCTTTTTCGCCGCGGTGGCCTTGACCTTCCGCCGTGCGCTGGGCGTGGGTGGTCAGGTCCTGTCGCTGGCGGTGGTGCTGTTCCTGCTGATCGCATCGGACGGACGGCTGGCCACGGCGACCTGCCTGATGATGCTGGTACTCGCGCCGCTGTTCCGGCGACTGGACCAGTCGCTGTCGATGCTGGTGTTCATGGGGGTGGTGGCGGGCGGCTGGCTGCTGGTGCGGCTGGCGGGCGTCGAGGCGTACGAGGACACGCTGCTTGGGCGGATCTATGTGACCGTCGACGCGCTGAGCAACATGTCGCCGCGCGCATGGCTGGGGCTGGACCTCGGAGCGCCGTATACCTACTCCGACAGCGGCATCGCGTACTTCATCGCATCGCAGTCGCTGGCCACGGTACTGGCCTTCCTGGTCGGGTATGCGTTCCTGCTGCGGATGCCAACGACGCACGGCCAGTTGTTCAAGAACCTCTTCATCTTCGCGTTCGCGCTCAGCCTGCTGGTGTCGAACAGCTACTTCTCGATCAAGACCGGCGCGCTGTGGTGGTTCGCCTGCGGCTACCTGTGGCAGGTGCAGGTGGGGCGGGTTGCGGCGGCGCGGCGCTGGATCGAGGACCGATCCGCACGCGATGGCGCGTTGCATGCGCTGGCACGGGCCTGAGCCGGGCTGCCGCGTCGTGTCGATCGCACAGGCCCCCGCGATGCCCCGCGCCGTGAGCCCGTCACGCCCGCCCGCAGTGCGCGATGCACGTATCGATGCTGCGCGGGCCGTAGCAATCGTGCTGGTGGTACTCGGGCACGCCAAGGGTATTCCAGCCTGGTTCGCGACCGCGGTCTACAGCTTCCATGTACCCGCGTTCTTCGTCCTGTCGGGCTGGTTCGCCGCGCGCCGTGCCGGAGATGAACCGCGTGCGCTCACCATGCGGCTGGCGCGCTCGCTGCTGCTGCCGTATGCGGCGTTCTTTTTCGCCGCATATGCCTATTGGCTGTTGACCCGCGACATCGGAGAGAAGGCGCAGCGCTGGGGCGACGTGCCGTGGTGGGATCCGTTGTCCGGATTCGTCAGCGGCATCGGCCCGCACCTTTATGTGAATCCGGCGCTCTGGTTCCTGCCGGCATTGTTCGTGACCGTGCTGGCGTATGCACTGCTGCGGCGCGTGTTGCCGCCACGGGCGTTGGCGCTGCTGTCGCTGGCGTCCGGACTGGCATGGATCGCATGGTTCCCGCAGGTCGGTATCCGCCTGCCGTTCGCGCTCGACGTGCTGCCGGTGGCGCTGGCGTTCTACGCGGTCGGTGCGGCGGGTGCCGGGGTCCAGGTGCCACGGTGGACGCCGCTGGCCGCGGCCAGCGCGACTGCGCTGCTGCTGTCATGGGCGGCGTTGGCCTGGTTCAACGGCCGCGTCGACATTGTGCAGTTGCGCTTCGGCGCATCGGGCTGGATGTTCTTTGGCGCTGCGCTGCTCGGCACCGCGCTGCTGCTGTCCGCGTCGGCGGCGCTGGTGCGGGTGAGGGCGCTGCAGTGGATCGGCCGCAACACCCTGCTGATCCTGTGCACGCACATGCCGGTGTTCTTCGTGCTCTCGGGGGTGGCGTCGCTGACCGGGTTGTTCGACGGCGGCAAGCCCGGGCCGGCCTGGGCGGTGCTGGTATCGCTGCTGGCGCTGGCCTTGTGCGTGCCGATGCGGGCGCTGCTGGTCGGCTGGGCGCCGTGGGCACTGGGCCTGCGCGCCGGCTTCCGCGAGGCGCGAGCATGAAGGTCGTGCACGTGGTCCGCCAGTTCCACCCTTCCGTGGGCGGAATCGAGGAGGTCGTGGCGAACATCGCCCGTCGCCACCTGGCCGAAGGTCGCGACGAGGTCGAAGTGATCACCCTCGACCGCCTGTTCCGCGGCGATGGCGACCGTCTGCCGGGCAGCGATCTGCACGATGGCGTGCCGGTGCGGCGCCTGTCGTACATCGGTTCGTCCCGCTACCCGTTGTGCCCGCACGCACTGGCTGCAGTGCGTCACGCCGATCTGATCCACGTGCACGGCATCGACTTCTTCTACGACTACCTGGCCGCGACCGCCGTCGTGCACGGCAAGCCGATGATCGTCTCCACCCATGGCGGGTTTTTCCACACCAATTACGCGTCGGCACTGAAGCGGTTCTGGTTCGGCACGGTGACTCGCGCGTCGGCGCGTGCCTACCGGCGCATCATTGCCACCAGTCAGAACGACGGCGACCTGTTCGCGCGCGTGGTCCCGGCCCAGCGGTTGCGGGTGATCGAGAACGGCGTGGACGTGGACAAGTTCGCGGGCCTCGGCAGTGCGGCGCCGGGGCGGACCCTGCTCAGTTTCGGTCGCTGGTCGGTCAACAAGGGCCTGATCGAAACCCTCGACCTGCTGGAGACCTTGCGCGGCGACGGTACCGACTGGCGGCTGCTGCTGGCAGGACGCGAATTCGACCTGAGTGGCGCCGATCTGGAGCGGGAGGTCGCGGCACGCGGACTGCAGCCGGCGGTCGAGATCGTGCATGCACCGTCGCAGTCGCGACTGGCGGAGTTGTTTGCACGCGCGCAGTACTTCGTCTCGCTGTCGCGCCATGAGGGCTTCGGCATTGCAGCGATAGAGGCGATGAGCGGCGGACTGGTGCCGATCCTGAGCGCGATCCCGCCTTACGCAAAGCTGCATGCCGAGTCCGGACTCGGCGCGCTGGTGGACGTGGGCGATCTGCCCGCCGCCGCGGACGCGGTACGCGGGCTTGTGGACATTTCAGAGCAAGGCCATGCGGCTCGACGCGAGCGCGCGATGCGGCACGCCGCCCGCTACCAGTGGCGGCACGCGGTTGCCGCCTATCTGGCGGAGTATCGGGCGGCGTTGGCGCGGCCTGACCCGAATGCGCAGCCGGACGGGGCGTCGCCATGATGCCGGCGCACGCGATGACCGACGTGCGGGCGGCCATGCCGCGCATTGTCGTGCTGCAGTCGATCCCGCCCCCGGACGACACGACCAATCCCTACCTCCGCCAGTTGGTTGCAGCCCTGCCGCGGGAGGTGGAAACCAGGTACTACTCGCTGCGCAGCGCCCTGTTCGCGCACTACGACCTGTTCCATGTGCACTGGCCGGAGTATCTGCTGCGCCACCCCAACCGGCTGCGCGCGCTGCTGAAGCGGCTGGGCGTGGGCGCACTGCTGCTGCGGCTGTGGGCGACGGGCACGCCCGTGGTACGCACCCTGCACAACCTGCAGCCGCATGAGGGCGGTGGATGGACGGAGCGCTTGCTGCTGCGTGGGCTCGACCGCCTGACCAGACGCCGGATCTGCATCAACGCCGCCGGCGACGACGGCAGCGAGGCGACCGACACGATCCTGCACGGGCACTATCGCGACTGGTTTGCGGCGCGGCCGATTCCGCCCACGGTGCCGGGTCGGCTGCTGTATTTCGGCCTGATCCGTCCGTACAAGGGCGTGGAGGCGCTGCTGGAGGCATTCGGCGCATTGCATGATTCCGCATTGCCCGGCAGATCGCCGACGCTGCGCGTCGTTGGCAATCCGGCTTCGGACCGGATGCGCGCGAAGGTGCAGGCGGCCTGCGATGCCGATCCGCGGGTCAGCGCGCTGTTGCGCTACGTCGACGATGGCGTGCTGGCGCGCGAGATCGGCGAGGCGCAGCTGGTTGTATTGCCGTACCGGCAGATGCACAACTCCGGCGCCCTGCTGCTCGCGCTTTCGCTGACGCGACCGGTGCTGGTGCCATGGAGCGAGGCCAATGCGCGCCTCGCCAAGGAAGTCGGGCCCGGCTGGGTGCGGCTCTATCAGGATGTGCTCGATGCAGAAGCACTGGCAGAAGCGCTGCGGATCCCCACGCCACCAGGGCTTCCGGACCTTTCGCGGCGCGACTGGCCCGAGCTCGGCCGTCAGCATCACGCCACCTACGCCAGCGCGTTGCGTGCGGCAAAGCGGTGGAAGGAGCGCTGACGGTGGCTGCGCGCGGATCCGAGCTCAAGACACCACCGTCGCTGGGACGCATGGCGGCCGGCGGCGCGCTGGTCACCATGGGCGGACAGCTGGCGAAGATTGCGGTGCAGTTTGGCGGCGTCATCCTGCTGGCGCGTCTGCTCACGCCGCGCGACTACGGCCTGGTGACGATGGTGCTGGCGATCGTCGGAGTCGGCGAGGTACTGCGCGACTTCGGCCTGTCCTCGGCGGCGATCCAGGCGCGGCACCTGAGCCGCGGGCAGCGCGACAACCTGTTCTGGATCAACACCGCGATCGGGCTGGTGCTGGCCCTGGTCGTGTTCCTGATGGCCGGCCGGATCGCGGCGTTCTATGGCGAGCCCTTGCTGCGCGGCCTGGCGCAGGCGATCGCGCTGACCTTTCTGCTCAACGGTCTGACCACGCAGTACCGCGCCCACTTGACCCGTGAGCTGCGCTTCAAGCGGCTGACCGCGGCCGAAGTCGGTGGGCAGCTGGCGGGGCTGGCGGTGGCGGTCGTGCTGGCGCTGGCCGGTTACGGCTACTGGGCGCTGGTCGTGCAGCAGATCGTGCAGGCGGCGATGATCCTCGCGGTGATGGTCGCCGCAGCGCGCTGGTTGCCCGGCCTGCCGAAGCGCGATGCCGAGGTGCGCAGCTTCCTGCGCTTCGGCGGCAACGTCATGGCCTCGCAGCTGTTGGCCTGGTTCAGCAACAACGTCGGCCAGATCCTGATCGGCAATCGTCTGGGCGCGGCGCCACTGGGTCTGTACAACCGCGCGTTCGCGCTGGTGGCGATGCCGCTGACCCAGCTCAACGCGCCGGCGACCTCGGTGGCGCTGCCGGTGCTGTCGCGGCTGCAGGGCGATCCCGCCCGATACGCAGCGTTTCTGCTGCGCGGGCAGGCGGCGCTGATGCATTTCCTGATCGCGGTGTTCGCATTCGCCTGCGCGCAGGCCGAGCCGCTGATCGTGCTGACGCTCGGCGCGCGCTGGGCGGAGGCGGTGCCGATGTTCCAGGCGCTCGCGGTGGGCGCCGTGTTCCAGTCGGCCGGCTATGCCGCGTACTGGGTGTTCATGTCGAAGGGCCTGACCGCTTCGCAGCTGCGTTACGCCGTGATCAGCCGCACGCTGGTGATCGCCTGCATCGCGTCCGGTGCGCAGTGGGGCGCGCTTGGCGTCGCGATGGGTTACGCCGTCGGCAGCGCCCTGTCGTGGCCACTCGCGTTGTGGTGGCTGGGAAGGATTTCGGATGCGCCGGTGCGCGGCATGGCCGGCAATGGCGTGCGCGCGATCGCCGGCTATGCGCTATGCGGCGTTGCGTCGTACGCAGCCGCCGCGCACTGGGCCACGTCGCTGCCGGCGAAGCTCGCGCTCGGCGCCGTCGCGGGTGCGGTGGCGTTCGCGGCGGTGTGCGCGCTGTGGCCGGGGTTCCGGCGCGACGTCGCCGGCATTCTGCATACGCACACCCTGCTGCGCACGGTGCGCAGCGGATGACTACCGCATCGACGAGGAACCGGACCATGGGCGCAGGCACCGCCACCGCTACTGCCGTAATCCCGCAACCGGCCGCGTACGTCGTACCTCGCAGCGGCGGATTTCTGGTGCTCTCGGCGCACGACTACCGCACGCCGCGGCGTGCGAGCATCCATGCCATTGCCGCCGAGCTCGCCCGTCGCGGTCCGACCCGTTTCTTTTCGCTACGCTACAGCCGGTTGTCGAAGTGGAAACGCGACATCCGCCTGCCCCTGGACGCCAGCGCCAACACCGTGGTCCGCCATCGCGGCGTCGACTGTTTCCTGTGGAAGACCACGCTGCACCCATTCAACACCCGCCGCCGCTGGCTGCGTCCATTCGAGGACGGGCTGTTCCGGCATTACGCCGCCAGGCCGCCCGCGATCCTGCGCCAGTGGATGCGCGAGGCCGACACGATCGTGTTCGAGAGCGGTACGGCGGCGGTGTTCATCGAGCTGGCGCGGCGCACCAATCCGCAGGCCAGGCTGATCTACCGCGCCTCCGACAGCCTGTCGGCCATCGACAGCGCCGACTACGTCGCGCGCGCCCTGGCCCGGATCGCGCCTGCAATGGATGCGATCGCGCTGGTCTCGCCGACGATGGCGGCCGAGATCGCCAGCCGCGACAACGTCTACCACATCGGTCACGGGATCGATCCGGCACTGGCGGAGCAGGGCGATCCATCGCCATATGCCGATGGCGTGCACGCGGTGTCGGTGGGTTCGATGCTGTTCGATCCCGGAGCGATCGCGGCCGCCAGCCGTGCATTCCCCCAGATCGCCTTCCATGTCATCGGGTCGGGGTACGGCCGCCAGCCTGGCTATGGCGACAACGTGAGCGTCTATGGCGAGATGCCGCATACCGAAACCCTGCGTTACATCAAGCACGCGCGCTTCGGCATCGCGCCGTATGCCTCGGCCCGGCTCCCGGCATACCTCGCCGACAGTTCGCTGAAGCTGCTGCAGTACGACTTCTTCGGGGTGCCGGCGATCTGTCCGGAGGCGATCGTCGGCGGCTACGCCTCGCGTTTCGGCTATGCGCCGGGCGACGCCGAATCGATCGCCTCCGCGGTGCGCCGCGCGCTCGCCGCTCCGCGCGTGCGCTCGCGTCGGCCGCTGGACTGGGCGCAGACCGTCGACCGGTTGCTCGACCCCGCGGCGTTTCCCGACACGCGCATCGCAGCTGCGCGCATGCGGCATGCGGGCTGAGGGGGCGCCGGTGTCGATACTCAAGGCCTGGATCGAACGCGAGCAACAGCGCGCCATGTACTGGTGGCGGCCGAAGAACGGCGCGATCAATGTCGGCGACTACCTTGCCAAAGTGATCGTGGAAGCGATGCTTGGCCTGCGCGATCTTGACCTGATCGACAAGCGCGACCGGCGCCACCGGCTGTTCTCGATCGGCTCGGTGCTGCACAACGCCCGTGATGGCGAGGCGGTATGGGGCAGCGGCATCAACGGCAAGATCGACGACGATCGCCACCAGTTCCGCAGGCTCGACGTACGCGCAGTGCGGGGCCCGCTGACGCGCAGTTACCTGCAGGCGCGCGGTATCGCCGTGCCCGAGATCTACGGCGACCCGGCGCTGCTGATGCCGCGGTTCTTCCCGGGAGAGTTGGTTGGCACCGGCTCGCGCAAGGCGTTCGCGGTGGTGCCGCATTTCAACGAATCGCCGGACAAGTACGCGGCCTATCGCGATCACCTGGTGCTGCCGACGTGCAAGCCGCTGGCCTTCGTGCGCGCGCTACTGGGCGCCGACCTGGTGGTGTCGAGCTCGCTGCACGGGGTGATCCTGGCCGAGGCCTACGGCATCCCCGCGGTGTACCTGGACAGCGGCAATGGCGAGCACCGCTTCAAGTATGACGACTATTACCGCGGCACCGGCCGCAGCGAATGGCATGCCGGCGAGTCCGTCGAAGCCTGCCGATCACTCGGCGGCAACGCTGCTTTCGATCTGGCCGGGCTGCAGGACGCGCTGATGGCCGCGTTCCCTTACGACCTGTGGTGACGCCGGTGCGGAACGGCGCGACCGTGGCGGGAACCACGCCTGCCGAAGTTGAGGCGCCGCTGACGCTCGGCGGATATCGGGTGCATTCGCTGGCGCGCGAGGTGCTGGCGCGCGATGTGCTCGCCGCCTGCGAGGGCGGCACCAGGCGCCAGGTGTTTTTCGCCAATACCAACTTCGTGGTGCAGTGCCGTGCGCTGCGGCCGCAGTTGCTGGCGCCGTCCGTGCGCGTGGTCAACGATGGCATCGGCATGGATCTGGCCGCCCTGCTGGTGCACCGCCGTCGCTTTGCGGAAAACCTCAACGGCACCGACTTCGTTCCCTACCTGTGCGCGTGCAGCCCGCGGCCGCTCCGCTTCTTCCTGCTCGGCAGCGCGCCGGGCGTGGCCGAGCGGGCAGGGCGGCACCTGGCCGAATCACTGGGGCAGCAGGTCGTCGGCAGTTGCGACGGGTATGACGAATTCGCCGCGGCCGGCGACGGGCTGGTGGCGCGGATCAACGCGCTGCGACCGGATATCGTGCTGGTGGCGTTCGGCAATCCGCGCCAGGAGGCGTGGATCCTCGACCATCGCGAGGCGCTGACGGCGCCGGTGCTGTTCGGGGTCGGTGCGCTGCTGGATTTTCTCTCCGGCAACGTGGAACGGGCACCGGGGTGGATACGGCGCTGGCGGATGGAATGGCTGTATCGCCTGGCGCGCGAACCGCGGCGGCTGCTCAGGCGTTACACCCTGGACCTGTTCGTGTTCTTCGCTGTATGCCTGCGTGAGGGGCGACGGCTGCCCGGCTTGTCCGGAGCCTCGTAGGACCGACCCAGCCGCCGCTTGCGGCCGAACGCAGGTGAACGACTTGAAATTTAATTAAACATATAATTAAATACAGTCATGGCCACAGCCAAGACCCCGGCAAGACAACGCACCCGCGGCCGCCCCTCCGGGCGCGGCCCCGGCACCGCAGGCCCCGACCTGCGCGAGCGGCTGCTCGATGCGGCGGTCGCCCGCTTCGCTGTGCGCGGCATCGCCGCCACCTCGCTGCGCGACATCGCCACCGAAGCCGAGGTGACCCCGGCCCTGCTGCATTACTACTTCGGCGACAAGGCGCAGCTGCAGGATGCGGTGATCGAGGAGCGGCTGATGCCGCTGTTTGCCGGCCTGCGCGAGACGCTGCTGGCGGCCGGCGACGATGTCGACGAGCTGGTCGCGCGCTTCGTGATCGGCATCGGCCGGCTGGTGGTGCAGCATCCGTGGCTGCCGTCGCTGTGGGTGCGCGAGGTCCTGAGTGAGGGCGGCGCGCTGCGCGATCTTCTCGTCGGCCGGATGGCGCCGCAGGTGCCGCTGCTGCTGGCGCAGCGCTTCGCTGCCGCGCAGGCGCAGGGCAAGCTGAATCCGGATCTCGACCCGCGCCTGCTGGTGGTGTCCTTGGTCGGGCTGACCCTGTTCCCCGCCGCCGGCGCGCCGATCTGGCGCCGCATCTTCGATGCCGACGACCTCGATGCCGACGCCCTGCGCCTGCATACGCTGGCGCTGCTCGATCGCGGCATCGGCGCCGGCTGACCCATATGCACACCGGAGCATCTGCATGAAATTCCTGCGCACTGCGGTCGTCGTCGTGGTGGTCATGGCCGGATGTGCGGAGGACCCGCCGCAGGCGCTCGGCACCCTGGAATACGATCGCGTTGCCCTGCCGGCGCCCGCTGCCGAGCGCATCGTCGCGATCGACGTGCGCGAAGGCCAGCAGGTGGCGGCCGGCGCCAAGTTGCTCACCCTGGAACGCACCCGCACCCAGGCGCAGACCCGCGCGGCGGAAGCCGAGGCGCAGCGGCAGCGCGATGCCCTGGCCGAACTGGAAGCCGGTACCCGCAGCGAGGAGATCGCCCAGGCACGCGCCAACCTCGCCGCAGTGCAGGCGCAGGCACGCGATGCCGCTGCCTATTACGCGCGGCTGCAGCCGCTCGGAAGCCGGCAGCTGGTCGCCGCGTCCGATGTCGACCGCGCGCGGGCCGCCACCGGCAATGCGGCAGCGCAGGTCCGCGCCGCGCAGGCCGTGCTCGAACAGCTGGAGCGAGGTGCGCGCGTCGAGCAGATCGCGCAGGCGCGCGCTGCGGCCGAGGGTGCGCAAGCGCAGGTGGTCGCGCAGCAGGCGACGCTGGACAAACTCGACGTGGTCGCGCCGCGCGCCGGTCGCATCGATAGCCTGCCTTATCGATTGGGCGATCAGGCCCCGGTCGGCGCACCGCTGGCGATCCTGCTCGTGGGCGACGCACCGTACGCGCGCATCTATGTGCCCGAGCCCCTGCGCGCCAGCGTCAAGGTGGGCGACCGCGTGCAGGTCCACGTGGACGGTCGCGATGCCGTGCTGTCGGGCCGGGTGCGCATGATCCGCAGCGAGCCCAGCTTCACGCCGTACTACGCACTGATCGGCGAGGACGCCGCGCGCCTGAGCTATCTCGCTGAAATATCCCTGGGTAAGGACGCCGCGCAGTTGCCGGCGGGCTTGCCGGTGCGCGTCGAGTTCGCGTCCGGACCCACTTCCGCCAAGCCGGGAAAGGATTGAGGGCGCCCGATGACGCGTCCGGAGCCCGCGATCGCGCACGAATCCTCCGATGGAGCGGGAGAATCCATTGCAATCCGCGCGCGCGGCCTGACCAAGCGCTTCGCCGACCTGGTCGCGGTGGACCACGTCGACCTGACCGTGCCCACGGCCCATGTCTACGGCTTTCTTGGCCCCAATGGATCGGGCAAGTCCACCACCATCCGCATGCTCTGCGGATTGTTGACACCGAGCGAAGGCGAGATCGAGGTGCTCGGCCTGCGCATTCCCGAGCAGGCCGACGCGCTGCGCCTGCGCATCGGTTACATGACCCAGAAGTTCTCGCTGTTCGAGGACCTGACCGTGCGCGAGAACCTGGACTTCCTCGCCGCGGTGCAGGGGCTCGACAAGCCGCAGGCCCGGCGGCGGATCGACGAGCTGATCGAGCAATACCATTTCGCCGACCGGCAGAAACAGCTCGCAGGCACCCTGAGCGGCGGCCAGAAGCAGCGGCTCGCCTTGGCCGGTGCGGTGATCCATGAGCCCGAATTGCTGTTCCTGGACGAGCCGACCAGCGCGGTGGATCCAGAATCGCGGCGCGACTTCTGGGAAAAACTCTTCGACCTGGCCGATGCCGGCACCACCCTGCTGGTGTCCACCCACTACATGGACGAGGCCGAACGCTGTCACCGCATCGCCATTCTCGATCGCGGCGCGCTGGTGGCCGACGGCACGCCGGACGAACTGACGTCCGCGCTGGCCGGTCGCACGGTTTCGGTGCTCGCGCAGCAGCCCCGCCGCGCGCAGCAGACGCTGGTCGGTCTGCCGGGGGTGCTCAGCGTCGCCCAGATCGGCAACAGCCTGCGCGTCCTGACCACGGCCGACGGCGATGCAGGCGCGCGCATCCACGCCGCCCTGCGGCAGGCGGGGCTGCAGGCGGAAGTCGCAGCGTCGCAGCCCAATCTCGAAGACGTCTTCGTCTCGGCCACGCGTGGGCGCGAGCCGGACAGGGAGGCGGCATGAGCATGCACATCGGCATTGCGGGCGTGCGGTCTCCGTGGGAGCGGCCTTGGCCGCGAGTCTCTTCTACGCGAACGGGTGCGCAGCCCGGACCGATCACGGCCAAGGCAGCTCCCACGCCCAGCGGAGTGTCGCCATGAACTTCCGCCGCCTGTTCGCCGTCATGCTCAAGGAAATGCGGCAGATGCGCCGCGACCGCATCACCCTGGCGATGATCGTCGGCATCCCGGTCATGCAGCTGGTGCTGTTCGGCTATGCGATCAACCTCAACCTGCGCGGGCTGTCCGCCGGTATAGCCGATCAGGCAGGAACGGCCGGCGCGCGCGCGCTGGTGATGGACATGGTGGCCACCGGCGTGATCGCGCCGACGCAAACGGTCAACACGCCGCAGGAACTGATGGCGAGCCTGCGCCGTGGCGAGATCAGCGTGGGGGTGGTGATCCCACCCGACTTCGAGCGCCGCCGCATCGACGGCCGCGAAGCGGTGCAGGTGCTGGTCGACGGCAGCGACACGGTGGTCCAGAGCGCCGCCGTCCAGCTCGCGCAGATGCCGCTGGACAACAGCGTTGCGCTTGCCAACGCCACGGGCGCGCGCGAAGTCACGGCCCGGCAGATCGCCGTGGTCAGCTTCTACAACCCGGAGCGCCGTTCTGCCGTCAACATCGTGCCCGGGTTGATCGGCGTGATCCTGACCATGACGATGGTCCTGTTCACCGGCGTGTCGATCGTGCGCGAGCGCGAGCGCGGCAACATGGAGCTGCTGATCGCCACGCCGGTCAGCCGCAGCGAGCTGATGATCGGCAAGGTGCTGCCCTACGTCGGCATCGGCCTGGTCCAGACCACCCTGGTGCTGCTGCTCGGCCTGTGGCTGTTCAAGGTGCCTGTGCGCGGAAGCGTGCTGGATGTCTACGTCGCCGCGCTGCTGCTGATCGTCGCCAACCTCACCCTCGGCCTGATGATCTCGACCAAGGCGCAGTCGCAGTTCCAGGCCATGCAGATGAGCTTCTTCGTGTTCCTGCCCTCGATCCTGCTGTCGGGCTTCATGTTCCCGTTCGCCGGCATGCCGCGGGTCATCCAGTGGCTCGCGGAAGTCCTGCCGCTGACCCATTTCCTGCGCCTGATCCGCGGCGTGATGCTGCGCGGTGCGGGGCTGCCCGAACTGTGGCCCGACGTGGCGGCGCTGATCGCGTTCACTGCGGTGATGATGACCCTGGCGATCAGCCGGTTCCGCAAACGGCTCGACTGATGACGAACCTAGGGTGCGCCCCAGGTGGGCGGCGTGCTCGCCGTTGGCTATAAGACAGGCTTGCGCCGAGCGCATCTGGAAAGGCTTCCGGAGGATATCGCCATGGTCGACAGCGTCGGTGGAACCGATCGCAGCAACGAGACATCTTCGCTCAGCGAATCGCTCGCGCGCGAGCAGACCAGCGCGGCCAGCGTCCGCGAACAGGAACTGCGCGCAGAGCTCGCAGCGAATCCGCAGGCTGTCGCAGCCCTCGACCAGCTCAGCGCCAATCTGAACTGCTACAACCTCAGCGACCAGCAGCGGGTAGAGGCGCTGGACGCGTTCGCCGCCGCGCCTAACGCCGCGACCGCGGCCTACGTGGAAGGCACCGTGGCGCAGACGCTGGGGGTTAACCCGGCGGCCACGCAGTCGTTGCTTTCTCCCGATGCGGGCACGCTCACCATCGCCGGGCAGACCTACACGATCGATCACGGCACCCTCATCGGGGCCGACGGGCGCCCGGCGGGCACCATCAACAACAACGGCGAAGTCCAGCTCAGCACCGAACAGCAGCCGCGCAACGTCTACAGCGACCTCAGCGCCCGCGTGCGCATGCAGGAACAGGTGAACGGCGAGCTGCAAACGATGCTGGACCTGCATCCGGCCGATCGCCGCGGCCGGCTCGACGATGCCAACGTCAACCAGGATTTCGCCGATCGCGTCAGGCAGACGCTCGAGCGCGCGCGCCGGGAAGGCATGGACATGCAGACCGACCTGGCCTACCGCACCTTCGCCCAGCAGGACGCGCTGTACGCGCAGGGACGCACGGCGCCCGGCAACCGCGTGACCAATGCGCGCGGCGGACAGTCCTGGCACAACTACGGCCTGGCCGTGGACCTGGTGTTCAGCACTCCCACCGGACAGCCGTCCTGGCCCGAGAACGGCAACTGGACGCGCTATGGCCAGATCGCCGACGGCTACGGACTGACCTGGGGCGGCAACTGGCGCAATCCCGACCGTCCGCACGTGGAGTACCACCCCGGCTTCGGCGCGGGCGATGCTGGTCAGTTCGCCGGCAACATGCGACAGGGCGGACTGGAAGCAGTGTGGGACCGCATGGGCATCGGCCAGCAGCCCTGAAGGCTTCGGGCCGACGCGCGGCCGATCCTCTGGCAGAATCCGGGCTCGTGACTGCACACCGCATGCATTCGATCCGCGGACCCGCCCGCCTGCGGCGCACAGGAGTGGTCGCGCTGGCTGTGCTCATGTTCCTGGCGGCCTGCGCCGGCGCGGACGGAAGCGCCTCGCCGAGCGCCCAGGAGGCAGCTGCATCCGCTGGTGTGGATGCAGCGCGCCCGGATGCATCGAATGCGCCATCCATCGCCGCTCCCTTGCGGATGCTGCCGGGTGCGGGTGCGGTGGCGTTCGATCCTTCGCAACCGCGCGTGGCCTGGGCTGCCGGCGAGGAAATCCGCATGCTCGATCTGGCACAGGATGCGGAGTCCAGGCACCCGGTGGGTGCCTGGGTGACCGACGTGGGTTTCGCGCCGGACGGCGCGCTCTGGGTCATCGCGGGCGACGCGCAGCTCTGGCGCGACGGGGCCGTGGCCTGCCGCGCCGATGTCGAACTGGATCGCCTGCTCGGCATCGACGCGCAGGGAGCGGTTGCCGCCGGATACACGCACGCCGATGGCACTGGCATGCTGCGTCGTCAGATCTGGCTGGATGCCAGCTGCAACGTAAGCAGCGAACAGACCGACCCGGTGCCGGCCGGCGTGTCCGATGCCGAAGCCGACCCCGGCGCGCCGCTGCGGCGGCCATCGCTGCGGGCGCCGCGAATGTCCGTACCCGCCGATGGGGCGGCGGCGCCCACGGACTGGCCCAAGGGCGCACGGCCGATTGCGGTGTCGGCCGACGGTCGCTGGTGGGTGATCGAGGATGCCGCCGGTCGCGCACTCTGGACCCGGCAGTCGCGTCCCTGAACCGACCGCGGTTCGCTTCGGCCGGGCTGCCGGAGTTGGAACGCTCAGCCACCCTCCGCGCATTGCCGTGGCTTCGGCCGAAGCCGGGCGGCCGTCTTTGCCTTGCCCGCGCCGGGGTTTTTGCCCAGAGTCCGGACTTCGCCGACGAGTACCGATCATGCCCAATCCGCGTTTGCCGCTTTCCGTCGTGATGGCCGGCGCCCTGATGGCCGGATCCAGCGTTGCGATGGCCGCCGAGGTGACCGTGGTCAGTGCCGCGCGCATCCACACCGTCGATCCGGATCAACCCCAGGCGCAGGCGATGGCCTACGATGAGGCGGGCAGGATCCTGGCGCTCGGTACCACCGATGCGCTGCTGGCGCGCTTTCCCGAGGCCGCGCGCATCGACGCCGGCGCGGGCACCATCGTCCCCGGCCTGATCGATGCGCACGGCCACGTCGGTGATCTGGGCGAAGCACGGATGATCGCCGACCTGATCGGCGCGGCCGGCAAAGAGGATGTCGTGCAGCGCCTGCAGGCGTTCGCGCAGACCAATCCCGGCGATGGTTGGCTGGTCGGCAACGGCTGGGACCAGAACGACTGGCCGGAACGGCGGTTCCCCACGGCGGCCGATCTGGATGACGCGTTCCCCGAGCGACCGGTGTGGCTGGTCCGCGTCGACGGCCACGCCGGCTGGGCCAACAGCGCGGCGTTGCGCGCGGTCGAGCGCGAGCTGCAGGGCGACTGGCAACCGGAAGGTGGCCGCATCGAGCGCGACCAGCAGGGCAGGCCGACCGGCATTCTGGTCGACGCGGCGATGCAGCTGGTCGACGATGTTCGTCCCGCTCCGGATGCGGCCACGGTCGAGCGCATGCTGACGCTCGGCATGCAGGCCGCGGTCGCCGCCGGCCTCACCGGTGTGCACGACGCCGGCGTGCCGCTGGCCGAACTGCGCGCCTATCAGCGCCTGGCCGATCGCGGCGCGCTGCCCCTGCGCATCACCGCGATGGCCGATGGCGACGACCAGGCGCTGGCAGAACTCTGTCGCACGGGTCGGTACCGGCATGCGTCCGGCCGGCTGCAGATGCGCACGGTCAAGCTGTACGCCGACGGCGCCCTGGGCAGCCGCGGCGCCGCGTTGCTGCAGGACTACAGCGACGATCCCGGCAATCGCGGCCTGATGGTGATGTCGCCGCAGCAACTGCTGGCTGCGGCCGGCAAGGCCAGCCGCTGCGGCGTGCAGGTGGCGACCCATGCGATCGGCGATCGCGGCAACCACGAAGTCCTCGCCGTGTACGAGCAGGTGCTCGGCGAGCAGGCAGCGGGCGATCATCGCTGGCGCATCGAACATGCGCAGGTGCTGGCGCCGCAGGACCTGCCGCGGCTCGCGCAGTTACGCGTGATCGCATCGATGCAGCCGACCCATGCCACCAGCGACATGCCCTGGGCCGAAGACCGGCTCGGAGCGGACCGGATTGGCGGCGCCTATGCATGGCGGCAGGTGCGCGACAGCGGGGCGCGGCTGGCGCTGGGGTCGGATTTTCCGGTCGAATCGGTCGAACCGAGGCTGGGCCTATATGCCGCGACCACGCGCGCCGATGCAGACGGTAATCCGCCGGGTGGCTGGCGCCCGCAGGAAAAGCTGAGCCCGGAAGAGGCCCTGCGTGGCTTCACCCTCGACGCCGCGTACGCCGGTTTCGCCGAAGGCGAAGTGGGCAGCCTGGAGCCCGGCAAGCGCGCCGACTTCGTGATCCTGGGCGAGGATCCGCTGTCGGTTCCGCCGGGACAGTTGCGCACTCTCAGCGTGCGTGCGACCTACGTCGACGGCAAGCCGGTCTACGAAGCGGGCAAGGCTGGCTCAGCGGCTACGCCATAGCGCGATGAGGCCGATCGCGGCCATCGCGATCGAGCCGGCCAGCCACAGCGCGACATCCGGCGCGAACGCGGCGGCGTCCTCGCGCGCCACCTTCATCCACCAGCGCATGAAACCGAGGGCTGCGATCGCGAGGAACCACAGTCCTAGCGCATTGCGCGCGAGCCAGCCGCGGCGCTTCATGACGTGCCGCGGATCGTGATTCCCGCCATCAGGCCCCGCGCTGTGCCGCCACGCGCCCACGCAGGGAATTGCTCATCGCCTCGGTGATGACGACATCGACGAACTGGCCGATCAGGCGCTTCGGTCCGGCGAAGTTCACCGAGCGCATGTTCTCGGTCTTGCCGGTCAGCTCGTTCGCGTCCTTCTTGGACGGTCCTTCCACCAATACCGACTGCACGCTGCCGACCATCGCATTAGAGATCCCGGCCGCGTGTGCGTTGATATGCGCCTGCAGCCGCGACAGGCGCGCATGCTTCTCCTCGCTGGAAACCTTGTCCTCAAGGTCCGCGGCCGGCGTGCCGGGCCGGCGCGAATAGATGAAGCTGAAGCTCTGGTCGAAGCCGACGTCCTCGATCAGCTGCATGGTCTTTTCGAAATCGGCGTCGGTTTCGCCGGGAAAGCCGACGATGAAATCGGACGAGATCGAGATGTCGGGCCGCACCGCGCGCAGCTTGCGGATCTTCTGCTTGAACTCCAGCGTGGTGTAGCCGCGCTTCATCGCCGCCAGGATCCGGTCGCTGCCGGACTGCACCGGCAGGTGCAGATAGTTCGCAAGCTTGGGCACGTCGCGGTAGGCGTCGATCAGCGAGTCGGAAAACTCGAGGGGGTGCGAGGTGGTGAAACGGATCCGGTCGATCCCTTCGATCTCGGCGATCGCGCGGATCAGCAATGCGAGGTCGGCCACGCCGGCCCCGGATCCGTCATCGGCGGGAGTGATCGGTCCGCGATAGGCGTTGACGTTCTGTCCCAGCAGGTTGACCTCGCGCACGCCCTGCGCGGCCAGCTGCAGCACTTCCACCAGCACGTCCTCGAACGGCCGGCTGACCTCCTCCCCACGGGTATAGGGCACTACGCAGAAGCTGCAGTACTTGCTGCAACCTTCCATGATCGACACGAACGCGCTCGGACCTTCGGCGCGCGGTTCGGGCAGGCGGTCGAACTTCTCGATCTCGGGAAAGCTGATGTCGACCTGGGGCTGGCCGGAGGCGCGGCGCGCGCGGATCAGTTCGGGCAGGCGATGCAGGGTCTGGGGGCCGAAGACCAGATCCACATACGGCGCCCGCTTCACGATGGCAGCCCCCTCCTGGGAAGCCACGCAGCCGCCAACACCGATCAGGACCGGGCGGTCGCCCTGCTTGAGGGCGCGCCAACGGCCTAGCTGGCTGAACACCTTTTCCTGCGCTTTTTCGCGGATCGAGCAGGTATTGACCAGGATCACGTCGGCTTCTTCGGCGATCGTGGTCAGCTCCAGCCCGTCGGATGCGGCCAGCACGTCGGCCATCTTGGCCGAGTCGTACTCGTTCATCTGGCAACCGTGGGTCTGGATGTACAGCTTTCCCCGGGCTGGCGACGGTGCTGCAGAGGCGGCGGAATCGGGGCGGGCACGGGCATCGCCCGTGGCAAGGTCGGTTGCGTTCATGTCGGTTCCGGGGCGCGGCGGTGATTCCGGGCCGGTGAGAGGCGGCGAGATTAGCAGACGCCTGCGGGGCATCTGATGCGGCCCGAACGCCCCGCGCGCTGCGCGGGCCCGCCAGCCGGGCCGGGGTTTCCGGAGACCAGAAAGTCGCGCCAGAGCGGCCACGGGACGATTCGGGGGTGCGAGAAGGCGTGTAACCGGTCACGTCCTGTAGTCGCACCGGCATGCGTTTCAGGATCAAGGACTTGGCAACAAGGGCGGACCGGGTGACACTCGCACCGATGGATGGGGGAAGGGGACTACTGAAGGCAGCCTGCCTGCTGGCCGCGATGCTGGCCGGACCGGCCGTGGCCGGAACCGTCTACCGCTGCGAAGGCAAGGACGGCATCCGCAGCTACTCGAGCAAGCGCGTGTCCGGCGCCAGCTGCACCGCCGTCAGCACGTATTCGGAACCCAAGCGCAAACGATCCGCCGCACCCGCGCCGGTCGTAACCCCGGGCGCCGGCGCGGTGACGGCGCCGAACGCGCCTGCGGCCAGCGCCACGGCCGCCGCCGCCACGCCTTCGACCCCGCGCAAGGCGCGTTTCGTGCGCATGGGTTCATCGACGATGTACTCCTACGTGGACGCCCACGGCGTGCGGAACTACAGCAACAAGCGCCCCAAGGGCGTGGCCAACGTCACGGTCAACCGGATCGAGTATCCGATCTTCGAGATGGAAACCTGCTACGCCTGCGGCGTGCAGTCCAAGGTCAACTTCGCCAGCACGCGTCTGAACACCGCCGCCTATCGCGCCGAAATCGCTTCGGCCGCGCGCGACTACGGGGTGGACGAGGCGATCGTGCGCGCGATCATCCACGCCGAATCCGCGTTCCGTCCCAACGCACTGTCGCGGGTCGGCGCCCAGGGACTGATGCAGCTGATGCCGGCCACGGCGCGGCGCTTCGGGGTGAGCAATGCCTTCGACGCCGGCCAGAACATCCGCGGCGGCGTGCAATACCTGTCCTGGCTGCTGAAGCGCTTCAACGGCAATCTGACCCTGGCCGCCGCCGGCTACAACGCGGGCGAGGGTGCTGTGGACAAGTACAAGGGCGTGCCGCCCTACAGCGAAACCCGACGCTATGTCGAGCGGGTCGGGGTGCTGGCCGACCGCTATCGCAGCACGCTCTCCGCTCAGTAAAGGGCCCGTGCGGAGGCCGGAGATTGTCGGCCGATTCAGCGTTCCGTTACACTTGATCGTCTTTGCGGCAGCCGTTCCGCCACCGCGCGCGCACGTCTGCCCGGCCTGTACACGCCCGTATCGCGGGCACGATTTCGGAGTGGCGGATGTCCAACGAAGGGGTGCTGGACCCGGCGGCCGCCGGCCAGCCCGACAACAAGCACGAACACCAGCCCGATAGCCTCGGGCGTCGGCGCTTTCTCACCGGGACCACGCTGGTGGTGGGGGCGGTGGGCGCGGGCTTCGCGGCGGTGCCGTTCATCAAGTCCTGGAATCCCAGCGCCCGGGCCAAACTGGCAGGGGCGCCGGTCACTGCGGACATCAGCGGGCTGCAGGAAGGCCAGCGCCTCGTCCTGGAGTGGCGCGGCCAGCCGATCTGGATCGTCAAGCGTTCCAAGGCCATCCTCGACATCCTGCCCACGCTCGACGGACGCCTGCGCGATCCGAAGTCCGAGAACAAGGACCAGCAACCGGCCTACATCACCGGCGAGGCGCGCTCGATCAAGCCGGACATCTCGGTCCTGGTCGGCCTGTGCACGCACCTGGGCTGCTCCCCGGAAATGGTCGCGGAGATCAAGCCAGAGCCGTTCGATCCGGAATGGAAAGGCGGTTATTTCTGCCCCTGCCACAAGTCCCGCTTCGACATGGCCGGCCGCGTGTTCCAGGGCGTGCCCGCCCCGACCAACCTGCTGGTGCCGCCGCATCATTACCAGAACGACAGCACGATCGTGATCGGCGTCGATCCCACGGGGGCCGCGTAAGCCATGGCGAACGTTTTCACCAAAGCGGCCGACGGCCTGATGGACTGGGTCAACGAGCGGGCCCCCGGCATGATGCCGGTGTACCGCAAGCACATGACCGAGTACTACGCGCCGAAGAATTTCAACATCTGGTACATCTTCGGCGTGCTCTCGATCGTGGTGCTGGTCAACCAGATCGTGACCGGCATCTTCCTGACGATGCACTTCAAACCGAGCGCCGCCGAAGCCTTCGCCTCGGTCGAATACATCATGCGCGACGTGGAGTGGGGCTGGCTGATCCGCTACATGCACAGCACCGGCGCCTCGATGTTCTTCATCGTGGTCTACATCCACATGTTCCGCGGCCTGATGTACGGCAGCTACCAGAAACCGCGCGAGCTGGTGTGGATCCTGGGCATGCTGATCTACCTGGTGCTGATGGCCGAAGCCTTCATGGGCTACGTGCTTCCCTGGGGCCAGATGTCGTTCTGGGGCGCGAAGGTGATCATCTCGCTGTTCGGCGCGATCCCGGTGATCGGCAACGGCCTGACCGAGTGGATCATGGGCGACTACCTGCCCGGCGATGCCACCCTCAACCGTTTCTTCGCCCTGCACGTGATCGCCCTGCCGCTGGTGCTGCTGCTGCTGGTGGTGCTGCACATCGGTGCGCTGCACGAGGTCGGCTCGAACAATCCCGACGGCATCGAGATCAAGAAGGGGCCGAAGGGCAACCGCTGGTCGCCGAGCGCGCCGGCCGACGGCATCCCGTTCCACCCGTACTTCACCGTCAAGGACGGGTTCTACGTCTGCGCCTTCCTGGTCATCGCCGCGTTCGTGATCTTCTTCGCGCCCGCGTTCGGCGGCTGGTTCCTCGAACACGACAACTTCACCGAGGCCAATCGCCTGGTGACGCCTGCGCACATCAAACCGGTGTGGTACTACACCCCGTACTACGCGATGCTGCGCGTGATTCCGCACAAGCTCTCGGGCGTGATCGTGATGTTTTCGGCGATCGCGATCCTGTTCGCGGTGCCGTGGCTGGACCGCAGCAAGGTCCGTTCGCACCGCTACCGCGGCTGGATGACCAAGGTCGCGCTCGGACTGCTGGCGGTGTGCTTCGTGTGGCTGGGCAAGATCGGCGCGGGTCCGGGCACCGATCCGGTCGAGACCCAGATCGGCCGGGTCCTGACGTTCCTGTACTTCGCGATCTTCATCACGATGCCGGTATGGACCAAGTTCGACAAGACCAAGCCGCTGCCGGAACGGGTGACGCTGCATGATTAAGAAATTCGCCCACAAGGCGGCGCTGGTCGCCGCAGGCCTGCTGGCGTCCCTGGCCCTGATGCCGGCCGCTGTGTTCGCCGCGGAAGGCGGCGCGCTGATGCAATCCGGTACCGACCTGGAGGACCGGGCCTCGCTCCAGCGCGGCGCGCAGCTGTTCATGAACTACTGCTCCGGATGCCATTCGCTCAAGTACCTGCGCTATTCGCGCATGGGCGAGGATCTGGGCCTGAGCGAAGACGAGGTGATGCAGAACCTCAACTTCACCGGCGCCAAGTTCGGCGAGCAGATCCAGGTGTCGATGCCGGCCGACGGTTCGGCCAAGTGGTTCGGCAAGGCGCCGCCGGACCTGTCGCTGATCAGCCGCGTGCGCGGCAGCGACTGGGTCTATACCTATCTGAAGTCGTTCTACCTGGACGAGTCGCGGCCGCTGGGCTGGAACAACACGCTGTTTCCCAACGCGTCGATGCCCAACCCGCTGTGGGAGATGCAGGGCCTGCAGCACGCCGAGTTCGGCGCACCCGATGCAACGGGTGAACGGCCGGTGGAAGGGCTGAAGATCGCGCAGCCGGGCACCCAGACGGGCGAACAGTTCGACCAGACCGTGCGCGATATCACCGCGTTTCTGGAGTACGCCGGCGAACCGGCCGCGCTCAAGCGCCAGGGATTGGGTGTGTGGGTCGTGTTGTTCCTGGTCTTCCTGACCTTCCTGGCGTGGCTGCTGAAGAACGAATACTGGCGCGACGTGCACTGACCGCATGTCCGACGCAAGCACCCGCACCCTGCCGGTGCAGGCTTCCCGAAAGGTCGCTGGCCGACCCGCTGCGCCCCCTGTGCGGATCGCGCAAAACCCCCTAGAGTGGGGCCGCGGTGCGGTGGCCAGCCAAACCGGGCGACCGCCCTGCGAGGGGCAGGCGGCGCCATCCGGCCGGCGCGTTCCGGCCCCTGGAGAAGCCCATGGTGGCGGTGAGTTCGCGTATGCGTAATACCCTGACGCTGTTTTCCTCGGTCGACGACGTGCTGTGCCACCGCGCGCGCCTGGTCCTGGCGGCCAAAGGAGTCACCTACGACTTCGTGCCGGTGGATCCGCAGAACCCGCCCGAGGATCTGATCGACCTCAATCCCTATCACTCCGTTCCGACCCTGGTCGAGCGCGAGCTGGTGCTGTACGCGGCCAGTGTGGTCAGCGAATACCTCGACGAGCGCTACCCGCATCCGCCGCTGATGCCGGTGGACCCGCTTTCGCGCGCGCGGCTGCGGTTGGCGATGCTGCGGATCGAGCACGACTGGGTGCCGCAGGTCCAGGCGATCCAGCTGGGCAACCGGCAGCAGGCCGAAGCGGGACGCAAGCGGCTCAAGGAGCTGCTGACCGCGTCGGTGCCGCTGTTCAAGGCCAGCAAGTTCTTCCTCAATTCCGAAATGAGCCTGGCCGACTGCGCCATGGCCCCGATCATCTGGCGGCTGCAGGCGCTGGACATCGCGCTGCCCAAGGACGGCAAGGTGATCGAGGACTATGGCAATCGCATCTTCCGCAATCCCGGCTTCGTCCGCAGCCTCACGCCGCAGGAGAAGCTGCTGCGCGAGCTGCCCGCGTAGACGTGGGGTCCGCATGACGATGCGGTTACGCAGTTTCCCGCTCTGTTCCCGATCGAACCCTGCCATGCGAGCAAGGGCGCGCACGCCATGAGCGAGGACGGCACGCGCATGACCAGCCATCGTCCGTACCTGCTGCGCGCGCTGTGGGAATGGATCGCCGACAACGGCATGACCCCGCACCTGCTGGTCGACGCCAGGCAACCGGGGGTGCGCGTGCCGGCGCATACCGTCAAGGACGGCAAGGTGGTGCTGAACATCGCCGACCGCGCCGTCGCCAAGCTGGAAATGGGCAACGACATGGTCAGCTTCAGCGCCCGCTTCGCCGGGGTGAGCCAATCGGTGCAGGTGCCCGTGACCGCGATCCTGGCGATCTACGCGCGCGAGACGGGACAGGGCATGGCGCTGCCCGAGGAGATGGGAGCTTCGCAGACGGCGTCCGCGCCGGAAGGCGGGGATCCGGAAGCGACCGAGCCTGGCGACAACGGGCCCGATGACGACACGCCGCAGCCGCCGAAGCGGGGCGCACATTTGCGGATCGTGAAGTAGGCAGAAACATGCCTCAGCGACGTAGACCGGGGCTATGTCCCCGACGCACCGTCGCGTCGACGACATATACGCGCGTCCCTACTTGCCGATGCGTCTTGGCGTCGGCCACGTCAGGCCGGCCTAGGTCCCTGCCGGGCGCATGTTCAATACTGCAGCCGCCTGCGCCGGCCCGCTGAAGGACACCAGTTCGCCGCCACGCAGCACCATGCGACCGATGTAACGGTCGCTGCCGTCGATCGAGTATTCGAACCGGAAACTGCGTTCGAAGCCCAGCCGGCCGTCGTGGCGCCGACGCAGGCGCAGGCCGTCCGCATGCACGGTCTGGTCCAGCCACTGCACGCCCGCGGCGCGGCAGGCATTGCGGCCCACCGCTTCGGCCCGCTCGGCGGCACCACGCGCAGCGCTCCAGTAGAAGAAGCCGGCGGCGAACAGCAGCATCAGGACAAGGAGCGTAGGCATGGGCCCAATATTGCCGCAGGCCGGCGCCTTCGCAAGTGGTTGCACCTGCCGACAAGCCGCGACGTGCCCCGTCGCTGCGTGCGGTGAGGTCTTACGCGGCGTTATGCGGATCTCGGGGCGTAGCGGTGACGACCCCGCGCGGCGGCACGCCCAGCTTCAGCGACAGATCGACCGCATGCACGTGCTTGGTCAATCCGCCGATCGAAATGCAGTCCACGCCGTCGGCGGCGATGGCGCGTACGGTCTGCAGGTCGACGCCGCCGGAGACTTCCAGCGGGATGCGTCCGTCGAACGGCGCGGCATGGGCGATGCGCACGGCCTCGCGCCGGCTGGGCGGGTCGAAGTCGTCGATCAGGATCCGGGTGCAGCCCTCGCGGAGCGCCTCCTGCAACTGTACGAGGGTTTCCACCTCCACGATCAGCGGCAGCTGCGGGTAGCGCGTACGCGCGCTGCGGATCGCCGCCGTCAGCGAACCCGCCGCACGCACGTGGTTTTCCTTCAGCATCACTGCATCGAACAGCCCGATGCGGTGGTTGACCCCGCCGCCCACCCGCACCGCGTATTTCTGCGCGATGCGCAGCCCCGGAATGGTCTTGCGCGTATCCAGGATCTGTGGATCAGGCGCCGGCGCACGCGCGCCGCGTACCGCGTCGACGTAGGCCGCGGTGACCGTGGCTACTCCGCTGAGCGTCTGCAGGAAGTTCAACGAAGCGCGTTCGGCGCTCACCAGCGAACGGTTGCGACCCTGCAGCGTCGCCAGCACGCTGCCCCGGGCGACGCGATCGCCTTCGCTGCAGGTCCATTCGATCCGTACCTCCGGATCGAGCGCGCGGTGGCAGGCGTCGAACCAGGGCCGTCCGGCAACGACGCAGTCCTCCTTGCACAGAAGGTAGGCGCTGTCGGCCGCATCCGGCAGCAGCTGGGCGGTGACGTCGCCGCTGCCCAGGTCCTCGCCCAGGGCACGGGCAACGTCGGCCTCGATCACCTCGGGTGGAGGCGCGAGTGGCATGCCCCGCGAAGGCACGCCGCTCACCCGCCAGGAAAGCCGGGCACCTGCGCGGTCGCGATGGCTTCCTCCACCAGCAGCACGGGGATGCCGTCGTCGATCCGGTAGACGGTCTTGCGGTCGCGGGTGATCAGGGCCTCGCGCAGCGGCTCGGCCTGCGGGCTGTCGTCGTTGCGTTTTACGGTGCCGCCGGCCACGGCGTGATTGAGCGTTTCGAGCGCGGCCTTCTCGAGCAGGGCCAGCGGCTGGCGCGTGGCGGGGCAGACCAGGATGTCGAGCAGCTTCTTGTCCATGCGGGCTTCGATATGGGCAGATCGCACGCGCGGTGGCGGATGCCATCCGGGCGCATGCGCGTCTAGAATACGTCTTTAGCGAGCGGGGACCATGATGGCAGGCAATCCCGAAGCGCCGGATGCTGGGACCGCACATGCCGGACCCGTACGTGTCGGCATCGTCATGGGCTCGCGCTCGGATTGGGACACGATGCAGCACGCCGCAGCGAAGCTGGAGGCGCTGGGCATCGCCCATGAAGTCCGGGTGGTTTCCGCCCACCGCACGCCCGATGTGCTGTTCGAATACGCCGCCTCGGCGCAGGCGCGCGGCCTGTACGCGATCATCGCCGGTGCCGGCGGCGCGGCGCATCTGCCCGGCATGCTGGCTGCGAAGACCGCGGTGCCGGTGCTGGGCGTGCCGGTGCAGAGCCGTGCGCTGAACGGACTGGATTCGCTGCTGTCGATCGTGCAGATGCCCGCGGGTATTCCGGTGGCGACCTTCGCCATCGGCCAGGCCGGCGCGGCGAACGCGGCGCTGTTCGCTGCGGCGATGCTGGCGAACGGCGACCCCGCGGTCGCCGCGTCGCTGGCCGGGTTCCGCGCCGCGCAAACCGATGAGGTCGTCGCCAACGACGATCCGCGCAAGTAGCGGCTCTGACGCATGGCGACGGTCGGCATTCTCGGAGGTGGCCAGCTTGCGCGCATGCTGGCGCTCGCCGGCGCGCCGCTCGGCCTGCGCTTCCTGGTGATGGACAGCGCGGACGATGCCTGCGCCGGCCAGTGCGCGCCGATGGTGGTGGGCGACTTCACCGATGAAGCTGCGCTGGCCGAGTTCGCCTCGCGCGTCGATGTGGCGACGTTCGATTTCGAGAACGTGCCGGCGCAAAGCGCACGCTGGCTCAACGAGCGGATACCGGTGTTTCCGGCGCCGCGCGCCCTGGCAGTGGCGCAGGACCGGCTCGCGGAGAAGAGCCTGTTCCGCGAACTGGGGATCCCGGTGCCGGAGTTCGTCGACATCACCTCGCGCGACCAGCTGGAAGAGGCGGTCGCGCGCATCGGCACGCCGTGCATCCTGAAGACACGTCGGCTGGGCTACGACGGCAAGGGTCAGTTCCGGGTCAGGGCGGCGACCGATGTCGGCGAGGCCTGGGAGGCGCTCGGCGCGCAGGCCACGACCGTCGGGCTGATCCTGGAAGCATTTGTGGCCTTCGACCGGGAGCTGTCGGTGGTCGCCGCGCGCGGGCGCGACGGTGAGTTCCGCACCTGGCCGCTCACCGAGAACTGGCATGTCGATGGCGTGCTGTCCGCGAGCCTGGCCCCGGCAATGGTCGACGATGCGCTGCAGGCGCGCGCGGTGGACTACGCCCGGTCGCTGGCCGAAGCGCTCGATTACGTGGGCGTATTCGCGCTGGAGCTGTTCTGCCACGACGGCGAACTGCTGGCAAACGAGCTGGCGCCGCGCGTGCACAACTCGGGGCACTGGACCATAGAAGGCGCGGAGACCTCGCAGTTCGAGAACCATCTGCGTGCCGTGCTCGGACTGCCGCTGGGCGACACGCGGATGGTGGGAGTGGCGTGCATGCTCAACTGGATCGGCGCCATGCCCGACGCCGGCATCGTACTGCGCGAAACCGGCGGCCACTGGCACGACTACGGCAAGGCGCCGCGGGCGGGCCGCAAGGTCGGGCATGCGACGCTGCGCGCGGAGACCCACGCGGAACTGGTCGATGCACTGCAGCGCGTCGGTGCGGCGCTGGGCCGTGAGTCGCAGGTCGCCCCGGTGGTCGCGAGGATGCTGTAGGAGCGCCTCTTAGGCGCGACAGGCGTTACCGCAACATCTCCGGTTCACGCTTTGAAGGCGTGGCGTCGTCCTTGCATTGACCGGGTCGCGCCTAAGAGGCGCTCCTACGAGCGACGGCCGGGCTGCCCCGGCCGTCGCTGGTTGCATCGAAGCGTGCGGTCCGCGGTCACTTCATGTTCGAAGCCACGAAATCCCAGTTCACCAGGTTCCAGAACGCCTCGACATACTTCGGCCGCGCATTGCGGTAATCGATGTAGTAGGCGTGTTCCCACACGTCGCAGGTGAGCAGGGCGGTGTCCTCGCCGGTGAGCGGCGTGGCGGCGTTGGGCGTGCTCGCCAGTGACAGGCTGCCGTCGGGACGCTGCACCAGCCAGGCCCAACCCGAGCCGAAGGTCTTGATCGCGGTGTCGGTGAACTGTTCCTTGAACTTGCCGAAGTCGCCGAACGCCTTGGCCACGGCATCGGCCAGCTTGCCCGAAGGTTCGCCGCCGCCGTTGGGGGACAGGCAGTTCCAGTAGAAGGTGTGGTTCCAGATCTGCGCGGCATTGTTGAACATCGCGCCCTGCGCCTTGCGGATGATGTCCTCCAGCGCCATGTCCGCGAACTCGGTGCCCTCAATCATCTTGTTGAGGTTGTCCACGTAAGCCTTGTGGTGCTTGCCGTAGTGGTAGTCGAGGGTCTCGCCGGAGATATGCGGTTCCAGCGCGGCGCGGTCGTAGGGCAGGGGAGGCAGTTCGATCGCCATGGCAGGGCTCCTGGTGGGCTAGGCGGGGGTGGGCGGGTCCGGGATCGGCGCCGGGTGTCACACGCAGCGCTTACAATGGGAGTTTACCCATTCGCGACGTTGCCGCGCCGTCAAAGGCCGCAACGCTGCATCGCAGGAGATATCCAGATGTCCGTAATGGAACGGATCCAGGCCGAAGTCGAAGGCCACCCGATCGTGCTCTTCATGAAGGGCACGCCACGCTTCCCGATGTGCGGCTTTTCCAGTCGCACGGTGCAGGCGCTCAAGGCCGCAGGCGCCGAGCAGCTGCATACCGTCAACGTACTCGAGGAACCGGAAATCCGCGCCAATCTGCCGGCGTACTCGAACTGGCCGACATTCCCGCAACTGTTCATCCACGGCGAGCTGATCGGCGGCTGCGACATCACGCTGGAGCTGTTCGAATCCGGCGAGCTCGCGCGCATCGTCGCGGAAACGCACAAGGCGTGAGCGAGGTGCCGGTCGACGCCGCCCCGCCGGCACTTGCCGGCAGGGTGATTCTGGTCGCCGGCGCGAACGGCGGGCTGGGCCAGGCGGCATCGCTCGCCTGCGCGCAAGCGGGCGCGCGACTGGTGCTGCTCGGGCGGCGCGTGCCCAAGTTGAACCGGCTCCTTGATGCCATCGAAAAGGCCGGCGCCGAGGCGAGCGCGTATCCGCTGGACCTGGAAGGCGCCGCGCCAGACGACTACGCACAGATGGCCGAGCGCATTGGCGCGGCATACGGCCAGCTGGACGGCGTACTCCATTGCGCCGCCGAGTTCCGCGGCCTGACGCCGCTGCTCCACACAGACCCGGCGGATTTCGCCCGTGCCGTGCACGTCAACCTCACCGCCCGCTGGTGGCTGACCCAGGCTTGCCTGCCGCTGCTGGAACAGCGCGATGATGCGGCGGTGGTCTTCGCGATCGACGACATCTCACGGGTGGGCGGGGCCTACTGGGGTGGATACGGCATCGCCCAGCACGGTCTGATCGGCCTGGTCCATATGCTGCAGGCGGAGCTGGCGCATTCCCCCGTTCACGTCAGCGGCCTGCAACCCGGCCCGATGCGCACGCCGCTGCGCGCGCGCGCCTACGCCGCGGACGAAGACCGGCACGCGCGCGATCCGGCGAACTACGCCGCGCATTGTGTCGCCCTGCTGTCGGCCGCCGGCGCCGTCCATCGCGGCAATGTCTGGGTGCCAACAGCGCCGTGACGATTGTTTCAGCCGCGCTGCTGCTGTTCCTGATCCTCGACCCGCTGGGCAATATTCCCGTGTTCCTGAGCCTGCTGCGCGGGATGCCGCCACAGCGGCAGCGACTGGTGCTGGCGCGCGAACTGCTGATCGCCCTCGCCGTGCTGCTGCTGTTCCTGTGGTGCGGCAAGTACGCGCTGGAGCTCATGCATCTGCGCCAGGAGTCGGTGTCGATCGCCGGCGGCATCGTGCTGTTCCTGATCGGTATCCGCATGATCTTCCCGCCGCCCGAAGGGCTGATGGGGGAGATCCCGGACGGCGAACCGTTCATCGTGCCCATGGCGATCCCGATGGTCGCCGGTCCGTCGGGCATGGCGGCGGTGATGCTGATGGGTAGCCAGGAGCCGGATCGGATGGGTGCGTGGAGCCTGGCCCTGCTGCTGGCCTGGGCCGCCACCGCCGCCATCCTGTTCTCGGCGACCCTGCTCTACAAACGCCTGGGCAGCCGCGCCCTGATCGCGGTCGAGCGGCTGATGGGCATGCTGTTGGTGGCCATCTCGGTGCAGATGCTGCTGGATGGGATCGCCACCTATCTGCAGCTCGCCCTGTCGCCCTGACCAACGATCAGGTACTTGGCCTCAAGACCTCGCGTAGGGCTTAAAAGTCAACCCGGCCAGATACTTACAGGTCCAACGTACGGTCACCGGGCTGTCATAAACGCCGGCTACCGTGTTAACCTGTTGTTAACTCCGGTGACGATCCATACGCCGGGGTAGGGGTTCCCCAAACGGTTACCGAAGCGTGGCGCGCAGATGCGCGCGCCTGCTGCCGCCATTCCTGTCTCGAGGCTAAGAAGCATGATCCGTCACAACCGTCTCCGGCTGTCCAAACTGTCGCTGGGTCTCATCGCCGTCCTCGCCACCGCGCCGGTCTTTGCGCAAAGCACGTCCGCCGGTGTCGGTGGCTTGGTCACCGGGGCCGACGGTCAGCCGGTGGCCGGTGCCGAAGTCACCATCACCCACGTCGAATCCGGCACGGTCAGCCGAGCCATCACCGACGCCAGCGGGCGCTACAACGCACGCGGCCTGCGCGTGGGCGGTCCCTACACGATCACGGTCGTCAAGGAAGGCGCAGGAACCGATACCGAAGACGGCGTGTATCTGGCGCTCAACCAGGTCAGCAACGTCGATGCGCAGCTTGCCTCGGGCGACGCCACCACCCTCGGTGCGGTCAGCGTGACGGCGTCTCGCCTTCTGGGTACCTTCAACGCGGACAACAAGGGCGTTGGCACCAACGTTAGCGGGCGCAAACTCGAGCTGACACCGCAGGGCAACCGTTCGGTGGACGACATCGCGCGCCTCGACCCGCGCATCCAGGTCACCGACGCCGGCGACGGCTCGATCTCGGTCGCTGGCGTGAACAACCGCTACAACACGATCTCGGTCGATGGCATGTCGCAGGGCGACCCGTTCGGGCTGAACGCCAACGGCATGCCCTACATCGGCTCGCCGATCTCGGTGGACACCATCGAGGCGTACGATCTGAAGATCTCCGACTACGACGTCGCTTCCGATACGGTCGGTGCCACGGTCAACGCCGTCACCAAGTCCGGCACCAACGAGTTCCACGGATCGCTCTACGGCGTGATGCGCGACGCCGACTGGATGGGCAAGCTCGACGGCGACGACTACGCCGGTTTCGATACCGACCGCACCTGGGGCGTCACGTTGGGCGGCCCGATCGTCAAGGACAAGCTGTTCTTCTTCGCATCGTACGAAGAGCAGACCATCAAGAACTTCGGCGGATCTTCCACTTCCGATGGCGTCGCCAATGGCGACGTGACCCAGGAAGACGTGGACCGCGCGATCGCCATTGCCACCAGCCTGGGCCTGCAGCCGGGCACCTACGGCTCAACCGGCGCCAACCTGGACATCAAGCGCTACCTGGCCAAGCTCGACTGGAACATCAACGACTACCACCGCGCCAGCCTGACCTACCAGCAGACCGAGGAGTTCCGTCCGACGCCCTACGATGCGTTTTCCGACACGGTCGTCCTGAGCAGCCACTGGTACAACATCGACAACGTCACCAAGAACACCTCGCTGCAGCTGTTCAGCGATTGGAGCGACAACTTCTCGACCGAGGTCAAGCTGAGCCAGCAAAAGTTCGACCAGGTCAATGGCAACCCCGTCGACCAGCCGGAAGTGGAAGTCGAGACCGCAAACGGCGGTTCGATCTTCATCGGCGAGGACAACAACCGCCATGAGAACCAAATCAACACCGAGCGCCTGTCCGCATCGGTGTCGGGCACCCTCTATGCCGGCGACCACACCATCAAGGGCGGCCTGGATTATCTGCGCCACGATGTGTTCAACCTGTACGGACGCGATCTGCACGGCTCTTACGTCTTCGAAAGCCTCGAGGACTTCGAAGCAGGCAATTACGACGTGTACAACCTGCGCACGCCGGCGCCCGGTTTCGGAATCGAGGACACGGCCGCCGCGCTCGTTTACAGCCAGGTCAGTCCGTATCTGCAAGACACCTGGCAGGTTACCGACAACCTGTCGCTGACCTACGGCGTGCGCGTCAACGTCCCGAAGGTCAACAAGGCTCCGGAGCGCGCACCGGGCTTCGAGGAAGCGTTCGGTTACCCGAACGACTTCAAGCTGGGCTCAGACAACAAGGTCGTCCTGCCGCGCATCTCGTTCAACTACCAGTTCGACAGCGACCTGTTCGCCCAGGTGCGCGGTGGATTCGGCGCGTTCCAGAGCGTGCCTCCGTTCGTGTGGCTGGCCAATCCGTACCAGAACAATGGTGGTGTCACGGCGCTGTCCTACCGCAGCTTCGATCCGGCCGATGCGCCGTTCAGTCCCGATCCGTACAACCAGAACGTCCCGACGGTCGGTAGCCCGTCGAACCAGATCGACACCATCGACCCGGACTTCAAGTTGCCTACCGTATGGAAGGCCAGCCTGGGCGTCGACGCCGAATTGCCGTGGTACGGCCTGATTGGCACCGTCGAACTGCAGGCGATCAAGGCGAAGGACGCGGTCCTCTATCAGGCCCTCAACATCGGCGAAGTGCAGGGTACGCTGGCGGACGGCCGCAACTACTACTACTGCGAGCTCGGCAGCCTGTCGAGCTCCAACAAGAACTGCGGTCGTAACCCCGATTTCAGCGCCATTTCCACCGTCATGCGCAACACGGACAAGGGCGGGTCGACGTCGGTGACCTTTGCCCTCGACAAGCCCATGGCCGATGGCTGGTACGCCAACCTCAGCTACACCGCCACCCACGCGACGGAAGTGGGTTCGGACGCAAGCTCGCAGGCATGGTCCAGTTATCAGTACGTGTCGCGTCTCAACCCGAACGAGGAAGTCGCGCGCACCGCCAGCCGCGAGATCGAGCACTCCGTGAAGGCTTCGATCGGTTGGGAGCATGCCTTCTTCGGCGACTACAAGACGAGCTTCTCCGCCTTCTACAACGGACGCAGCGGGCTGCCGTACACCTGGCTGATCAATGGCGATGCCAACGGCGATGGCATCTTCCAGGATCCGGCTTACATTCCGATGCTCAACGATCCGAACGTCAGCTACGGATCGGCGACCGCCGACCAGATCGCCGCGTTCAACGAGTTCATCAACAGCGACTCGTATCTGTCGAAGAACCGCGGCAAGATCGCGAGCCGGAATGCCGACCAGCTTCCCTGGGTCAATCAGCTCGACGTAGGCATCCAGCAGGAGCTTCCCGGCTTCATGAAGGAACACAAGTCGGTCGTTCGTCTGGACATCTACAACTTCCTTAACATGCTCAACAACGACTGGGGCGTGACCGAGGAAATCGGCGGATTCGATACCCGCTACCTGGCCCGTCTGGGTGGCATCAATGCCGATGGCACCTACGTGTACGACCTTGGCAGCCCCGACAATCCTTCGTGGCAGGACCTGCGTGAGTACGAGGGGCGGGTCCCGCGCGTCGTCTCGCGCTGGTCGGCGATGCTGACCCTGCGGTACGAGTTCTGATCCGATCTTTCCCGTGGCTCAAAAGGAACGGCCGGGTATTCCCGGCCGTTTCCGTTTCCGGTCCCGCGTGGGTTAGAGTCCCTGTCCGATGAACAAGACCAACGCATCCGTAACCTCTCCCAAGGGCCATATCGACATCGGCCTTCCCACCGTCGATGCGCACATCTATCCGCGCGGTGGGCTGGACATCCTGTCGCGCGAAGAAGTGGCGCGCCTGCGCGACGCCTCCACCGGGATGAGTGACCTGCTGCGCCGCTGCGCGCTAGCGGTGCTGACCAGCGGCAGCCACAGCGACGATCCGCGCGCGGCCCAGGAGCTGTATCCGGATTTCGACATCCACGTGCTGCAGCAGGACCGCGGCATCCGGATCGAACTGGCCAACGCACCGGCGATGGCATTCGTCGATGGGGTGATCATCCGCGGCGTCGCCGAACTGCTGTTTGCGGTGGTGCGGGACCTGGCCTATACGGCGATCGAACTGGCGCCGGAATTCGCGGCCGACCTGGAGACCTCGGCCGGCGTCACAGACGCGGTGTTCCGCCTGCTGCGCAATGCGCGCCTGCTGCAGCCGGCCGAACCCAACCTGGTGGTGTGCTGGGGCGGGCATTCGATCAACCGCGACGAATACGAGTACACCAAGCACGTCGGCTACCAGCTCGGCCTGCGCGGGCTGGATATCTGCACCGGCTGCGGCCCGGGCGCGATGAAGGGACCGATGAAGGGCGCCAACATCGCCCACGCCAAGCAGCGGCGGCGCCACACTCGCTACATCGGGATCACCGAACCAGGCATCATCGCCGCAGAGTCACCGAACCCGATCGTGAATCACCTGGTGATCATGCCGGACATCGAGAAGCGGCTCGAGGCCTTCGTGCGTATGGGTCACGGCATCATCGTGTTCCCCGGTGGCGTGGGCACCGCGGAGGAGATCCTATACCTGCTCGGCCTGCTGCTGCGCGAGGAGAACGCGCAGCTGCCGTTCCCGCTGGTGTTCACCGGCCCGACCGCGTCGGCGCCGTACTTCGAACAGATCGACCAGTTCATCCGCCTGACCCTGGGCGAGGCGGCGGCCTCGCGCTACGAGATCATCATCGACGATCCGGACCAGGTCGCCAGGCAGATGGTCGCCGGGATCAAGAAGGTGCGCGACTACCGCATCGCGCACAAGGATTCGTTCTATTTCAACTGGGCGCTCGACATTCCGTTCGATTTCCAGCAGCCGTTCGTGCCGACCCACGAGGCCATGGCCACGCTGGATCTGCACCAGGGCCGCAAGGCGCACGCCCTGGCCGCGGACCTGCGACGCGCTTTCTCGGGGATCGTCGCCGGCAACGTCAAGGAAGAGGGGCTGCGCAGGGTCGAGCAGTTCGGTCCGTATCGCATCCACGGCAACCCCGCCATGATGCAGGCGCTTGACGCGCTGCTGCGCGCGTTCGTGAAGCAACGCCGGATGAAGATCGCCGGTGAGTACCGGCCGTGCTACGAGATCGTGGCCTGATACGGGTGTTGTAGGAGCGCCGCTTCGGCGCGACCGGGATCTCCGATGTATTCCCGTTGATTTGACGCAGCCGACGCGATGGCTCGGTCAGTTGTTGCAGTCGGCGTCGCCGGACCAGAGGGGTTTGCCGCTGCCCGCTGTCCAGCTCAGCACAAGATTGCCGCAACGATCGCCTGTCTGCTTGCCCGTTGGCGTGGCTGTAATCGTATATGCCGTTTCCGATTCGCCGCTCGCGGTAATGGTGTAGTACGGCAGCGTAGGAATGGCACCCATCGTCGCCAGCTCGGTCGAGTCCGCGTAGCTGGGATTCTCCGCACGCCAACGTTCCTGGCGGAGCTGCAGCTCACCGACCGCGCTCATTGCTTCCGATCGCCGCCCCTTGCGCGACTGTTCCAGGTAGCTCGGGATGGCAATCGCAGCCAGAATTGCGACCACCATCACCACCACCATCAGTTCGATCAGCGTGAAGCCCCGTGCGCGCCGGCTGTTCATAACCTTATCCCCAGTGTCCCCCCGGATTCGCCAACGATACTAGCATCGCACCTGCGGTGTTGCGGCGCCCGTTGGCGCGTCCATCCATCCTGTTCGACCGCCCATCCCCCGGTGCCTTGCCCGGCGGGCCGCGTCGTCCTAGATTGCGCTGGGGACATCCTGGGGTATCTGCATGCAACTCGGCCACGCCCGCAAGGCCGGCGGTTTCACGCTCATAGAGCTGGTCGTCACGATGGTTGTGCTGGTGATTCTGGCGATGGCGGCGCAGCCGTCGTTGCGCGACTTCTTCGACCGCTACCGTCTGCGCGGGGCAGGCGAGGCGGTCGTCAGCCTGATCAGCAATGCTCGAGCGGAAGCGGTCAAGACCGATCTGGACGTCAATATCAACTTCACCGGCAGCGGCAGCACGTGGTGTGCCGGGGCGAATGCCGCGAGCCCGCCCAGCGGAGGCCAGCCGGCAGGCACGGCTGGCGAGTGCGACTGCACGAATACGGCCCAATGCATGGTGTCCGGCCAGAGGCAAGTCGTTGATGGCAGTGCCTTCAGCGGAGTGACTCTCACGACGTCCATGAGCTCGTTTGGCTTCGACAGCAAGCTCGGCACGGTGGTGCCGCTGGATGACGACTATGGCGTCACCCTTACATCGCCGAGTGGCCGCTACGACGTGGACGTTGCGGTAAACGCTCTTGGGCAGGCGCGTCTTTGCACCCCCAGCGGAGAGCCGACGATGGCGGGGATCCCGGTATGCTCATGATCAAGTCTCGTCCTAGCCGCGCCGCGATGGCTGGCTTCTCGCTGGTCGAGCTGATGGTCGGCAGCGTGATCGGCCTGATCGTGATTGGGGCAGTAACGGCGCTCGTTCTGTCGATGATGCGTTCCAACCGGCAGACCCTGCAAGCGACCCGGCTTAACCAGGAACTGCGGGCGACGCTTGCCGTCATCGCCAACGATATCAAGCGTGCGCGCAGCGTCGAAGACCCGTTCACCATCGCAACCGCAGCAGGCGGCAACCCGTATGAGGTGGTCGACTCCTCGACCGCAGGTTGTGTTCGTTATGCATACTCCGGTGGGCCTGGCGGCGACTGGCGCAGCATCCGGCGTGACACGACGAACCAGCGCCTCGTGCTCTCGGCCGGGTCCGCACAGGGCAACGCGACGTGCGCGACAACCGGGACTGAACTCGGGTCCGACCAGGTCCTCATCACCGCTTTCGATATCCAGCCCGCCGTGTCGAGCGCCACCGCGCGCAGGTACGACATCACGATCACCGGCCGCCTCAACGACCCGGATACCGAACTTTCCGGGATTACCCGGACCATGCGCCAGACGGTCTTCATCCGTTCCATCGGCGACGGCACCTAACGACCAGGAAACGACCATGCGCGTCAATCCTAATTTCGATCATCCGGGGCGCCAGTCCGGCGCCGTCCTGCTGGTGGCGGTGCTGTTGCTGCTGCTTGCGGGCGTGATGACCGTGTTCGCAATGAACGTCGGCTTGTTCGAACAGCGCAGCACCGGCAACGATCTGCGGGCCAAGGCGGT
Source organism: Lysobacter sp. M2-1 (assembly GCF_022662495.1). GTDB lineage: Bacteria > Pseudomonadota > Gammaproteobacteria > Xanthomonadales > Xanthomonadaceae > JAKPBU01. The sequence continues at coordinate 244,960 of NZ_JAKPBU010000011.1, read as the reverse complement.
CAATGAAGTCGCCGAAGCCGGCCTCGCGCAAGGCTTCGAGTACCTGATGCGCCAACACTCCGAATTGCTGGAGGACGCTAGCCTATGGCAGAAGTGCACTGCGACGGATATTTCGTTTCCGTGCGGTGCGATTTCAGCTGCGCCGATCGACACCGATGGGGACGGAACGGCCGATACGGCGCGCAGGGCAACGATGTATCGCCTGCACGCGACCAGCCACACCATCCCCGGCCTGGACAATGCGCTTGCCAACTACATGCTCGAGCTTGAGGAGACGTCGAAGATCGACACCGCGGCAAACGGAGCAAGCGTTTCCTACGGCGTGGCACCGGTCGTCTGCTTCATGGCGCGCCCCGCGACGTCAGTGGCCAACCTGCCGATCCAGTGCGGCGCGCCGGGCGCCAGCGGCGTGACAGACCTGAAGGCGGTGACCTTCGTGAGCGTGGCCAAGATCCCGGGAGAATCGGCGAGCGCCACCCTGGTGCAGACGCTGGGCGAGTATCCGACGCTCAACGACCCGATGGGCAAGCCGCCCATCACCGCTTCGGGCAGCGCCGGTGTCACCGGTACGCTGCAGATCGTGACCAATCCCAACGCGGGCGGTCCGGGCGTGCCGGTGTCGGTCTGGAACCGCCTGAATATCACCAAAACCGGTACCACCAACACCTGCTACGCAGACGAGTTCTTCCGCTACACGCAGGGCAGCGCCAATCCGGTGCCCTACCAGGGGACGATACGCTGCGACGATTGCCGATGCGATGCCAACGGCGCGCCGGCCACGCTTAGTTACGACAACAGCGGCAATCTGCAGGCAGAGGGCATCGACATCCTGGACGTGGAAGGCGACTCCAGAGATCGCGGTACGGGGACCAACTACAACGTCAGGAGCGACCAGTACTCGTACCCGACCTGCGAGTTCCCGCCGGATCTGTTCCGCTTCGTCTTCGGCGTCAGGGCCTGGAATGACACCAACAACGACTGTTTCGGCGAAACCAAACTCGCCAACGTCGTCTACCAGAATCCGGACAGCGGTGCGACCGGCAGCGTCGGTCCGGACGAAGCGCACCTGTATGCCAATGCCGACAAGATCATCCCGGCCGATCCGTCGAATCCCAGCCCGTTGATCCGCGCCAGCCAGCTTGGAACCGCGGCGCTGCTTTCCTCATCCGCGACAGCGGGCCTGATCTGGTGCCAGGCGAACTGCGATATCGGCTCCAACGTCCAGGTTGGGACACCGGAAGCACCGGTGATCCTGGTGCTGGACCGCCCGGGGACCGGATCGGTGCGCATCCAGGGCGTCGTATTCGGCATGATCTTCATCCGTGAGACGGGTACGACGATGAACCCTGCTACAGGCAGCAGTGGGACCGGCGCCTGTCCCAGTAACTGCTCACTACAGATGAACGCTGGTGCGGCGATTTACGGAGCGCTGGTGCTGCAGGGACAGATGAACGTCAACGGTACATCGGCGGTCATCCACGACGCCACGGTGCTTCGCACCATCGCCGAGAACGAAGGCACTACGCCGGCAACCCTGCCGGGTGCCTGGAACGACCAGCGTTCGTACTGACGGACCGGAGCGCGAGACATGAGTACAACCAACAGCGGCACTGTCCTTCGTCCGATGCGGGGCTTCAGCCTGATCGAGGTGATGGTCGCGGTCGTCATTCTTGCGACCGGGTTGCTGGCCCTGGCCGCGCTGCAGGGGAGCCTCTCGCGTGCTTCCGCCGACGCCAAGGCGCGTGGTCGAGTGGCCGCGATGCTGACCGCGCGCATGGAAGATCTGCGGTTGCAAAGTGGGGGATTGACTGAAGGCGATGCACCGGAGGAGACGAGCACCACGGATCCATGCGGTGATGGCGACACGACCGATTGGCTCGACTGCACGCGCGCGGAAGCAAACCTCGGATCGCTGACGGTCAACCAGAACGTGACGACGTGGTCCGGCAGCGGCACGTTCACCGCCACGACCACGACCGATCCCGACATGGCCCAGTTCAGGCGCATTACCCTGACAGCGAACTGGACCGATGCGGCCAACAGCGGACATACCCTCACAACCCGCACCGATGTCAGCGCCCTGAGCCTGGTGACATCGCTGGTGCAGCAACCCGATGACTCGGAGTCCGGCGGCAGCAACCCGATCGTGCGTCAGGACAGCCCGGCTACGGCTGGCGTGATTCCAGTCGCGTTGGGCAACGGAGACTCCAGCGCGTCCTCGAACCCGAAACCTGAACTGGTCGGCAGAAACAACAATCAGACCATCGTCGGCACCCGCTTCAACGTGCTGACCTACACGCCGGAAACAGGCGACGCCGCCAGGATCCAGAAGCGGTTCGAAAACGACATCATCAAGTGCACCTGCCAGTACGGGGCAGGCGGCAACAACCTGCCGGAGATCTATCGCACGCCGCAATGGCCCGCGATATGGACGGGCGAACGCTACGACGTCTACGATCCGGACTCGTCGGCGGATGCTCCAGGCCAGACGCTGGCGGCGCCCGCCGGGCCCGCGAGTGGTGTCGAGCAGAGTGAGCTTTGCCAGGAATGCTGTCGCGACCACCACGACACCTCTGCGACCGGGGTGGCGAAGTTCGATCCGGAGCGGGTCAGCACCAGTGGGGAGAGCAACGGACGCGAGAAGTACAACCCCAATGGCAGCGGCACGCTTGTCCTGGCGAACACCACCAACGGGACTTACATCAATTCCTGCAGGCTGATCCGGGTGGATGGCTTCTGGCGTACCGCGGCGGACATGTATTCGCGCCAGTTCGGTTTGCTCGAAACCCAGCCCGTCAGTTCGGTGAGGGCCAAGTCCGGCCTGCCGACGACGGCTGCGACAACCGCCTACACCCAGTTCATCAAGGACTACGTGCGCGGCTACCAGACGACGACCGCGAGCAGTGGCAATGCCCCCGCCGGTGCGCAGGCGCTGTTCGACGAAACCGGTCGCGGCCTGAATGCCACGACCGTGCCGATCGCCGCGCCGAGCAATAGCGACTATCGCTATGTCCATGCACGCGGACTCTACATCGACTATCTCGAAGAGGATGCACGGCAGCGGATCGTCGACATTCTTGCCGATACCGGCGATACCGGGGCCTGTCCGACGGGAGGGCCGAACGCGGTTTCCGACGTGTCCGAATGCATCCTGCCGTATCTTCCCTTCACCACGATCAACATGACCGAGATCGCGACGTGGCTGGCCAGCGACGTGAACGTCCTGACGGTCAATAGCGGCAACCTGCTGGCGACCGATCCGGCTCAGCCGTCGGGCGGCCGAACCGTCGGCACATCCGTGGGCACGGCCAACAATACCGGTTCGGCGCGCAATTCGAACTCAGGGGTCGCCTTCAGCGAAGTGGTGGAGGGCGGGGTCGACCCGCTGGACGCCAGCGGCGAATCCTCCGATGCGCAGGAGTTCGAGGTCGGCGGCACCGTCAACGCAGGTCCGACATTCAACGTGCGGGTGACGGGCGGTGGCACCAACCCGTTCGTGTTCTTCACGCTGGGGACGGATCTCAATGTCGAGTGCACCAAGCCCGCGAGCGGCGACCACCGTTGCGTGACCGCGAACGGCACCGTGCTGCCGCAGGCCGGAACGGTCCGCGTTTCGCACTACTGGACCGAGGCAACGACATCGCAAAGCGTGACCACGGCCGTGTGCGACGGCACCAATGCAACCGATACGATCGCAGTGCCGACATTCCGTAACTACGCGGTCACGACGGCAACAATAGGCGCCACCAACGGCACGATCTCGCCCCCGGTCGATGACAACACCATGGCCGAGTACACGGACATCGCTTTCGGCGCGATCGCGGCCAACAACGTGGTGCAACTCACGCTCGCCGAACAGACCGGCAGCCCGACCAGCGCCACGATCTCGAGCTGCACCACCAACGGCGGCCACAACAAGATCCAGAACGTGCTTTGGAACAAGCCTTGGTGCCCAATTGTCGCGGGCAATCCGCTCAGCGGATGCAGGTCGTGAACGTTGACGTCATCGACAGGCGGCCGCAAAATATGCGGCCCCGCCCGAATAGCTCAGCCGGTTAGAGCACTTGACTGTTAATCAGGGGGTCGTTGGTTCGAGTCCAACTTCGGGCGCCAGACACCTCCAGAAGGCCAGCCGTACAGGCTGGCCTTCTGCTTTCCGGGTCCGCTCGCGTGCGTGGGAGGAGCCCCCAGCATTGGGTCGTGTCAGAGATCAGGGCGCATAAACGCAGTTATTCGCTGCATCCGCGGTCGGCGTGCCCTGGCGCAGCCGACCGCCGTTCGACATCACCAGGGTCGTGGCCCTGGACGGGCCGCGCCCGTCGCACAGGGTGAAGGTGACGTTGGAGCCGGCGTTGCCGCCATGGGGCTGGAACACCAGGCGGGTGCGGCCGGCGGTGCTGCGCATGCGGACGCCGCCGCCCAAGGCTTGCACGGTCCGCAGCAGCGTGTCGGTGGGGTCTCGCACGCGATCGCCGTCCAGGTCGGCGTAGGCGATCCAGCCGTGGCTCCAGTCGGTGCCGCCCGTGCAACCGGCCGCCGTGCCGGGGCAGGCCACGACCTCGGCTCCGGTGAGGACGGCATGGTTGACCGCCGCGAGCCAAGTGTCGAGGAAGGCCGCCTTCGCCGTGGCGGTGTGCACCTCCGCGTTGGCGTTGCGCAGCGCCGGGACGGCGATGCACGCGAGGATGCTGGCCACGGCCAGCACGATCAGGGCTTCGAGCAGGGTAAATCCGCGATTGCGCCGCATGTCCACGCTCCATGTGGGGAGGGCGCAGGATCGCGAAGACGCCTTGGCCAGCCCATCGGCGCAAGGCGCAGCGGGGCCTAGGAATTTGCCGCATCGGGGTCAGGTGCGCCCGGGCGTCTGCAGGGCTCCAGCTCCCCGGCGAGCCAGCAAAGGGGCGTTCCGAACGCCCCCGCCGAGGTTCCGAGCGCCCCGTCGAGGTTCCGGATGTCCCCGTCGAGGTTCCGGATGTCCCCGTCGACCTGCCGCACGCCACGGTCCATATCCTGCAGGGCTCGGCGTCACCGCTCGTGATCGGCTCCGGCCGCCCCCGGGCGAGGCGATAAACTGGACGACCGCCCCCATATGCCCCCGATGAACGCCCGAATCGCCCCCATCGACGCTTCTTCCGGCTTTCAGCTGGTGTCCCCGTTCGGCCCGGCCGGCGACCAGCCGCAGGCGATCGAGAAGCTGATCGCCGGCTTCGAGTCCGGGCTGGCCAAGCAGACCCTGCTCGGCGTGACCGGGTCGGGCAAGACCTACACCATCGCCAACGTGGTCCAGGCGATCCAGAAGCCGACCCTGGTCATGGCGCCGAACAAGACTCTGGCCGCGCAGCTGTACGGCGAGTTCAAGGCGTTCTTCCCGCACAACGCGGTGGAGTACTTCGTCAGCTACTACGACTACTACCAGCCCGAGGCCTACGTGCCCTCCTCGGACACCTACATAGAGAAGGACAGCTCGATCAACGAGCATGTCGAACAGATGCGGCTGTCCGCGACCAAGGCGCTGCTGTCGCGCCGCGACACGATCGTGGTGGCAACGGTTTCGGCGATCTATGGCCTGGGCGCGCCGGAGGACTACCTCTCGCTGCGGCTGATCCTGTCGCGCGGCGAGCGCATCGATCAGCGCGAGCTGATCCGCCATCTGACCATGCTGCAGTACACTCGCAACGAAACCGAACTCACCCGCGGCACCTATCGCGTGCGCGGCGAAACCATCGACGTGCATCCGGCCGAGGAGGACGCCGAGGCGCTGCGCATCGAGCTGTTCGATGGCGAGGTGGAGAAGCTGTCGCTGTTCGACCCGCTGACCGGCGCGGCGATTCGGGTGGTGCCGCGCTACACGGTCTATCCTAAGACCCACTACGCCACGACCCGCGACCGCACGCTCAACGCGGTGGAGACGATCAAGGCCGAGTTGAAGGAGCGGCTGGAACAGCTGTACGCGCAGAACAAGCTGGTCGAGGCGCAGCGCCTGGCCCAGCGCACCCAGTTCGATCTGGAGATGATGGCCGAGGTCGGTTACTGCAACGGGATCGAGAACTACTCGCGGCACCTCACCGGGCACGCGCCCGGCGAGCCGCCGCCGTGCCTGTTCGACTACCTGCCGCCGGACGCGCTGCTGGTGGTAGACGAATCGCACGTGACCATTCCGCAGATCGGCGCCATGTACAAGGGCGACCGTTCGCGCAAGGAGACGCTGGTGGAGTTCGGATTCCGGCTGCCGTCGGCGCTGGACAACCGCCCGCTGAAGTTCGAGGAATGGGAGCTGCGCTCGCCGCGCAGCATCTACGTCTCGGCCACGCCGGGTCCGTACGAGCTGCGCGAAACCGAAGGCGAGATCACCGAACTGGTGGTGCGCCCCACCGGGCTGGTCGACCCGCAGGTCGAGATCCGGCCGGTCGCGACCCAGGTCGACGACCTGCTGTCGGAAATCAACGAGCGCGTGGCGATGGGCGACCGCGTGCTGGTCACCACGCTCACCAAGCGCATGGCCGAGAACCTGACCGAGTACTTGTCCGAGCACAACGTGCGCGTGCGCTACCTGCATTCGGACGTGGAAACGGTGGAGCGGGTGGAGATCATCCGCGACCTGCGCCTGGGCAAGTTCGATGTGCTGGTGGGCATCAACCTGCTGCGCGAAGGCCTGGACATGCCCGAGGTGTCGCTGGTGGCGATCCTGGACGCCGACAAGGAAGGCTTCCTGCGTTCGAGCGGCTCGCTGATCCAGACCATCGGCCGCGCCGCGCGCAACCTGCGCGGCAAGGCGATCCTGTATGCGGATTCGGTGACCAAATCGATGCGTGCGGCGATCGACGAAACCGACCGGCGCCGGCAGAAGCAGGTGGAGTACAACGCCGCGCACGGCATCACCCCCGCGAGCGTGGTGCGCGCGATCATGGACGTGATGGAGGGCGCGCGTGCCGAGCCGGGCGAGGTCCAGCGCGGGCGCGGCCGGGGCCGCAAGGTGGCCGAAGAGGCGGAGGACTACGCGACGCTTTCGCCATCGCAGATCGCCAGCCGGATCAAGGCGCTCGAGCAGAAGATGTACCAGCATGCCCGCGACCTGGAATTCGAGGACGCCGCCCGCGTGCGCGACCAGCTGCGCCGGCTGAAAGATGCCAGCCTGGGGTAGGTCGAGCCTACGGCTGTGGAAGCGGCCTTGGCCGCGATTGCTTTTGACCCGGGCCGCAGTGGAAGGCAATCGCAAGCGAGCTCGTTCCCACAGCCGGGCCCGAAGGTTGTCCGGCAACCGCCCGCCGGGCTAGAATTCGCGCCCCTTGCGGGGTTTTCCGGGCGGTTAGCTCAGCGGTAGAGCACTACCTTGACATGGTAGGGGTCACAGGTTCGAACCCTGTACCGCCCACCACGCGATGCGTGGTTCCCGGTAATTCCGGCAATGCAACGAGGTGCGACATGAGGACTACCGTGCTCCAGCGCTAACGCACCCGAGGCCCAGTTCCAGCGGAAGGCGCCCCCGGGCGCTTTTTTTGTTTCCGGAGCTTTCCGGCCTGCTTGCGGGAGCGACGTCAGTCGCGAGCTCCCGCAAGTCCCAGAATCGCGACTGACGTCGCTCCTACAAAGATCATCATGGTCACGATCACCCTTCCCGACGGCAGCCGCCGTGAGTTCGACACCCCGGTCTCGGTCGCGGACGTCGCCGCATCCATCGGCCCCGGCCTGGCCAAGGCCGCGCTTGCCGGCAAGGTCGACGGCAGGCTGGTCGATACCAGCCATCGCATCAACCACGACGCGGCGCTCGAGATCGTCACCGACAAGCATCCCGATGCGCTTGACGTGCTGCGCCACTCCACCGCGCACCTGCTGGCGCAGGCGGTGCAGCGCCTGCACCCGGGCGCGCAGGTCACCATCGGCCCGGTCATCGAGAACGGCTTCTACTACGACTTCGCCTACGAGCGTCCGTTCACGCCCGAGGATCTGCCGGCGATCGAAGCCGAGATGCAGAAGATCGTGAAGGAAGCGCAGCCCGTCTCGCGTCGTGTGATGTCGCGAAACGAGGCCACCAAGTTCTTCCGCGACATGGGCGAGGAGTACAAGGCGCAGATCATCGAGGCGATCCCCGCCGACGAGGAGCTCTCGCTGTACGCGCAGGGCGAATTCACCGACCTGTGCCGCGGCCCGCACGTACCGTCCACCGACAAGCTGCGCAGCTTCAAGCTGATGAAGGTGGCCGGCGCCTACTGGCGCGGCGACCACAACAACGCGATGCTCAGCCGCATCTACGGCACCGCCTGGCTCAACGACAAGGACCTCAGGGCCTACCTGACCCAGCTGGAGGAAGCCGAGAAGCGCGACCACCGCCGGATCGGCAAGCAGCAGGACCTGTTCCACCTGCAGGAAGAAGCGCCCGGCCTGGTGTTCTGGCACCCCAAGGGCTGGAGCATCTGGCAGGTGGTCGAGCAGTACATGCGCCGCGTCTACCGCGAGACCGGCTATGGCGAGGTGCGCTGCCCGCAGATCCTGGACGTGTCGCTGTGGCAGAAGTCCGGCCACTGGGACAATTACAAGGACAACATGTTCTTCACCGAGTCCGAGAAGCGGACCTATGCGGTGAAGCCCATGAACTGCCCCGGCCATGTGCAGGTTTTCAACCAGGGCCTGCACAGCTACCGCGACCTGCCGATCCGCTACGGCGAGTTCGGCGCCTGCCACCGCAACGAGCCCTCGGGCGCCCTGCACGGCATCCTGCGCGTGCGCGGCTTCACCCAGGACGACGGCCATGTGTTCTGCACCGAGGCGCAGATCGAGTCCGAGGTGACCGCCTTCCACCGCCAGGCGATGCAGGTCTACGCGGACTTCGGCTTCACCGACGTCCAGCTCAAGATCGCCCTGCGCCCCGAGCCGCGGCTGGGCGACGATGCGACCTGGGACCGTGCCGAGGCGGCGCTGCGCAACGCCCTGCGGGCCGCCGGGGTGGACTGGCAGGAGCTGCCGGGGGAGGGCGCCTTCTACGGCCCGAAGATCGAATACCACCTCAAGGACGCCATCGGCCGGACCTGGCAGCTGGGCACGATGCAGGTCGATTTCATGATGCCGGGTCGCCTGGGCGCTGAATACGTGGACGAGCACAGCCAGCGCCAGACCCCGGTGATGCTGCACCGGGCCATCGTCGGGTCGATGGAGCGCTTCATCGGCATCCTGATCGAGCACCACGCCGGCAGCTTCCCGGCCTGGCTGGCCCCGATCCAGGCGGTGGTGGCCAATATCACCGATGCCCAGGCGGACTGGGTCGAGGAGGTGAGAAAAACCCTTGCAAATCAAGGGTTCAGGGTCGAAGCTGATTTGCGCAACGAGAAGATCGGCTATAAGATCCGCGAGCACACGCTGCAGCGCGTGCCGTACCTGCTCGTGGTGGGGGACCGCGAGAAGGAAAGCGGGGCAGTGGCCGTGCGCACGCGCGGCGGGGAAGACCTGGGAACCATGTCCGTGGCCGACTTCGCACAACGCTTGCGTACCGAAGCGCTGTAGCATCTGCGGCGCAAGCCGAGCCCGTCCGCAACGATCGTGCGGTCGGAACGTTCCATTTTGGAGATTGCAACATCAGTACACCGGAAAAGCAGAACCGCCGTAACCAGGAGATCCGCGTCCCACGCGTGCGCGTGATCGGCAGCGACGGCGAGATGATCGGCGTGTTGTCGCGCGACGAGGCGCTGGCCATGGCCGAGGAAGAGGCGTTGGATCTCGTGGAGATCCAGCCCAACGCGGACCCGCCGGTCTGCAAGATCATGGACTTCGGCAAGTTCAAGTTCGAGCTGCAGAAGAAGGCCAACGAGGCCAAGAAAAAGACCAAGCAGGTCGAGATCAAGGAAATGAAGTTCCGCCCGGTCACCGACGAGGGCGACTACCAGATCAAGCTGCGCAACATGCGCCGCTTCCTGGAAGAGGGCGACAAGATCAAGGTCAACATCCGCTTCCGTGGCCGCGAGATGAGCCATCAGGAACTCGGCCGCGAGATGGCGGCGCGGATCGAAGCCGACCTGGGCGATGACATCGTGATCGAATCGCGCCCGCGCCTGGAAGGGCGGCAGATGGTGATGATGATCGCGCCGAAGAAGAAATGAATCCCGCCACCTGCGGGTGGCGATGCCGGCCGCTGCACTCCCCCTGACGAGAGCGCGCAGCCGCAGGGCGGGCCCTGGCCCGCCTTCCCCAAGATCCAGCAACGTAAAGTGGGTCCTGGTGCAGTGTTCTTTGGATCCAGGGATCCCCGGCTTGGCGGCGTCGCCGCTTCGAAGACGCTCCGCCATGCGCGGTCCGGATTTTTATCCGGATGGCGGGCCAGGGCCCGCCCTACAGGCCTGATTTGCAAGGAAAACCGCTACCCTGCATAATGCGCGGCTCGCTGTGCCGGTATGCTCTGGCCATGCGTGTGGACCCGTCGTCTTCCGAACGCCTCGGCCTTTGGGATCAACGACTTACCAACCGGCACGGGCAGGACGGAAAGCCCGGCTTTCGGAGCAAGGCCTTTGCAGGGCCGCGACCCAGTCGCAACGCACCGGGAGCTGGCGCCCAGGCCAGTCATCGATTTCGCAAGGACATCTCTCATGCCCAAGATCAAGACCAATCGGGCGGCGGCCAAGCGCTTCCGGAAGACCGCTTCCGGCAAGTACAAATGCGGCCACGCCAACAGAAGCCACATCCTCACCAAGAAAGCGACCAAGCGGAAGCGCAACCTGCGGCAGACGAACCACGTCCGCCCGGAAGACGCCGGCCGTCTGGACCGCATGCTGCCGTATTTGTGAGGAGATAAGACATGGCACGAGTCAAGCGTGGTGTCACGGCGCGCCGCCGTCACAAGAAAGTCATTCGCCAGGCCAAGGGTTATTACAACGCCCGCCGCAAGGTTTTCCGCGTCGCCAAGCAGGCGGTCACCAAGGCACTGCAGTACGCCTACATCGGTCGCAAGCTGAAGAAGCGCCAGTTCCGCAGTCTGTGGATCGCGCGCATCAATGCCGCTTCGCGCATGTACGGCCTGAGCTACAGCCGCTTCATGAACGGCCTGCAGAAGGCCGGCATCACCCTGGACCGCAAGGTCCTGGCCGACATCGCGGTGCATGACCTCGCCGGTTTCGGCACGCTGGCCGAAGCGGCCGGCAAGGCGCTGAACCTCGAAGTCAAGAAGCCGGTCAGCCTGCCGCGCTTCGTGCGCGAGGTCCCGGCCAAGGCCGAGGCCACGTCGGGCGCTGCTTCGAAGAAGAAGGCGCCGGCCAGGAAGACTGCCGCCAAGGGCGACAAGGCGCAGGACGGCCAGGCCGCAGCGTAAGGCGCGGTCTCCCCGCGAGTCGTCACCAGTGGGGAAGGGCGCAGGTCCTTCCCCATTTTGTTTTCATCGTCGTCATCCCGGTGCAGCCTGCCCCCGAGAGGGCAGGGGTCCAGTGTCCTGAGGCGTCGTTCGGCGCCTGCGACAACAGGTCCATGGGTCCACCCTGTCTCACAGGGCAGCCTTCCGGGTGGCGATTCGGGATTTCGAGGCTGATCGGCGAATGAGCGAAATCGAATCGTTGTCGAAGCAGGCGGTGGCCGACATCGCGGCGGCGCAATCGCCAGACGCGCTGGAAGGACTGCGGGTTTCGTTGCTCGGCAAGCACGGCAGCGTCACCGCGCTGCTGAAGTCGCTGGGAACGCTGCCTGCCGAGCAGCGCAAAGCCGCGGGCGAAGAGATCAACCGTGCGCGCGATGCGATCGGCGCGGCTCTGGCCGCGCGCAAGCTGGCCCTGGACGATGCGGCGCTGGACGCGCGCCTGGCCACCGAAACGATCGACGTGACCCTGCCCGGACGCGATGCCGGGCGCGGCGGGCTGCACCCGATCAGTCGCACCATCGAGCGCATGGAGAACATTTTCGCGCGTCTGGGCTACGAACTCGCCGACGGCCCCGAGATCGAGGACGACTGGCACAACTTCGAAGCATTGAACTTCCCGCCGCACCATCCGGCGCGGGCGATGCACGACACGTTTTATTTCGGCGACGGCCGCCTGCTGCGCACCCACACCTCGGGCGTGCAGGTGCGTTACATGGACGCGCACAAGCCGCCGCTGCGGATGATCGCGATCGGCAAGGTCTACCGGTCCGACTCCGACCAGACCCATACGCCGATGTTCCATCAGTGCGAAGGCCTGCTGGTCGACGAGCACGCTAGCTTCGCCGATCTCAAGGGCACGCTGGTGGAGTTCGTGCGTGCGTTCTTCGAGCGCGACTTCGAGATGCGCTTCCGGCCGAGCTACTTCCCCTTCACCGAGCCATCAGCCGAAGTGGACATCGCCTGGCAGCAGGCCGATGGCTCCACCCGCTGGCTTGAAGTGCTCGGCTGCGGCATGGTCCATCCGAACGTGCTGCGCAATGTCGGGATCGATCCGGAGCGGCATACCGGCTTCGCCTTCGGCATGGGCATCGAGCGCCTGGCCATGCTGCGCTATGGCGTGGACGACCTGCGCAGCTTCTTCGACAACGACGTGCGGTTCCTGCGGCAGTTCGCCTGAAGGCGGGGATTGGGGATTGGGGGTTCGTCAAGGCGGCGACCCCGGCTCCTGATCTCCAATCCAGAATCCAGAATCCCGAATCCCCAAATTTCAGAATGAAATTTTCAGAAAACTGGCTGCGCCAGCACGTACAGACCGACGCGAGCCGCGACGAACTGGCCGCGACGCTGACCGCGATCGGTCTGGAAGTCGAAGAGCTCACGCCGCTGGGCGAAGGTCTTGATGGCGTGGTCGTGGCGCAGATTCTCGGCGCCGAGCCCCATCCGGAGGCCGACAGGCTGCAGGTGTGCAGCGTCGACGCGGGGCAGGGCGCTCCCTTGCAGATCGTATGCGGCGCACCGAACGCGCGCGTGGGCCTGAAGGCGCCGCTCGCCACGATCGGTGCGCAAGTGGGCGAGCTCACGATCAAGGCGGCCACGCTGCGCGGCGTGGAGTCGAACGGCATGCTCTGCTCAGCGAAAGAGCTGGGCCTCGACACCGATGCCTCCGGCCTGCTCGAACTTCCCGACGACGCGCCGGTCGGCAGCCCGCTGGCCGAATATCTCGGCCTGCCCGACGCCAGCTTCGAGCTCAAGCTCACGCCGAACCGCGCCGACTGCTTCAGCGTTCGCGGTATCGCCTATGACGTGGCCGCGGCGAGCGGCAGCGAAGTGGTTGTATTCGACGCCACGCCGATGCCGGCCTTGAACGACAGGACGCTGGTGGTCGAACTGGACGCCGGGCCCAGGGTGCCGCGGTTCGTCGGCCGCGCGATCGAGGGCGTGAATGCCAACGCACGGACGCCGGTGTGGATGGGCGAACGCCTGCGCCGTAGTGGCGTGCGGCCGATCAGCTTCCTGGTCGACGTGACCCAGTATGTGATGCTTGAACTCGGCCAGCCCATGCATGCCTTCGACCTCGATACGCTGGCGCAGCCGATCGTGGTGCGCGCGGCCCGCGCGGGCGAGCAGGTCAGGTTGCTCGACGGCCGCACGGTGGCAGTGGACGAAGATTTCCTGGTCGTCGCCGACAGCCAGGGCGGCCATGGGGCACGCGCTGTCGCGTTGGGCGGCATCATGGGCGGCTACGACACCCGTGTCGCCGACGCCACCCGGAACGTGTTCCTGGAAGCCGCGCACTGGATTCCGTCGGCGATCATCGGCCGCGGCCGCAAGCTCGGCCTGCATACCGATGCCGGTCATCGCTTCGAACGCGGGGTCGACCCGGAACTGCCGCGCCACGCGATCGAGGTGGCGACGCGCCTGATCGTGGAGATCGCAGGCGGTGCGCCCGGCCCGGTCACCGAAGCGGTGCGTGCCGATGTGCTGCCGCAGCCGCGCCGCATCGGACTGCGTCGCGCGCGCCTGGCGCGTCTGCTCGGCACCGCAATCGGCGACGCCGAGGTCGAGCGGATCCTGCGCGCGCTCGGCCTGGAGGTCGCCGCGAATGCCGATGGCTGGGACGTCACGGCGCCGACCCGCCGTTTCGACCTGGCCATCGAGGAAGACCTGGTCGAGGAAATCGCACGCATCCACGGTTACGACGCGATCCCCGCGACGCTTCCAGGCGGGTCGGTGCAGATTGCCGCAGGCACCGAAACCCGGATCGATGAAGCGGCGGTGCGTCGCCAGCTGGCCGCGCGCGACTATCTGGAAGCGGTGAACTACGCCTTCGTCGACAGTGCGCTGCTCGGCAAATGGCGCGCCGATGCCGGTGTAGTGCCGCTGGCCAATCCGCTGAGCGCGGAGCTGGCGGTGATGCGCACGCAGCTGCTGCCCGGGCTGGTGGACGCGCTGGCACGCAATGTCGCGCGCCAGCAGCCGCAGGTCCGGTTGTTCGAGATCGGCAAGGTCTTCGCCGACGATCCGGGCAATCCGCCGCGCGAAACCTTGCGGATCGCCGCGGTCGCCTGCGGCGATGCGCGGCGCGAACAGTGGGGCGTAGCGGCGCGCGGCGTGGATTTCCACGACCTGAGCGGCGATCTGGAGAGCCTGGCGGCCTTGGCTGGTGCCACGCTGGAGTACCGGCCATCGCAGGCACCGCATGGCCACCCGGGCCGGTCCGCCGACGTGTTCCGCGATGGGCATGCGATCGGCTGGATCGGCCAGCTGCATCCGCGGCTGCAGCGTGCGCTGGATATCGACACAGAGGCGGTCGCCTTCGAGCTGGACCTCGAGCCGTTGCTGCGGCGCCGGATTGCCCGTGCGGCCGCGCTGTCGCGTTATCCGTCCGTCCGCCGCGACCTCGCGTTCGTCGTTCCGGACGCCGTGCCATGGGCGTCGGTCTCGGAAACGGTGAAAGCGGCCGCGGGCCCGGTTTTGCGGGAGCTGCGGCTGTTCGACCGCTATCTCGGCAAGGGGGTCGAACCCGGTTTCAAGAGTCTCGCTATAGGCTTGATTCTGCAGGAAGATTCCCGCACCCTGACCGACCGCGATGTAGACGGGGTGGTGGCCGCGGTTATGGCTGCCCTGCAACGCGACCATGCCGCGGCGATCCGCGGCTGACGGGGAAGGCGAAGATGGCGTTGACCAAGGCGGAAATGGCGGAGCGGCTGTTCGACGAAGTCGGGCTGAACAAGCGCGAGGCGAAGGAATTCGTCGACGCCTTCTTCGACGCGCTGCGCGAATCGCTCGAGCGTGGGCGCCAGGTCAAGCTTTCGGGCTTCGGCAATTTCGACCTGCGCCGCAAGAACCAGCGACCCGGCCGCAATCCCAAGACCGGCGAAGAAATCCCGATTTCCGCGCGCACCGTGGTCACCTTCCGTCCTGGGCAGAAGCTCAAGGACCGGGTCGAGGCGTACTCCAGCGGGGTGCCGCATGCTTGATCCGGGCAGCAATCGCGAACTGCCGCCGATCCCGGCCAAGCGCTACTTCACCATCGGCGAAGTCAGCGAGCTGTGCGATGTGAAACCGCACGTGCTGCGCTACTGGGAGACCGAATTCCCCAGCCTCAAGCCGGTCAAGCGGCGCGGCAACCGCCGCTACTACCAGCGCCACGACGTGCTGATGGTGCGCCAGATCCGCGGCCTGCTGTACGAGCAGGGCTACACCATCGGCGGCGCGCGCCTGCGCCTGGAAGGCGACGGAGCGAAGGAGGAATCCGCGCTCAGCTCGCAGATCGTGAAGCAGGTGCGGCAGGAACTGGAAGAGATCCTGCAGCTGCTGCGGCGCTGAACCGCCCCTGGGTGCGCGGGGCCATTGCCGCGATTGCCGTTCTACGCAAAATCCGGCCGGGGAACAGGAATCGCGGCCAAGGCCGCTCCCACAGACGCTATAATCCTGCCCACCGGGGTATAGCGCAGCCTGGTAGCGCACTTGTCTGGGGGACAAGTGGTCGTCGGTTCAAATCCGGCTACCCCGACCAATTCAAGCGATCCATGAAACCTGTTTTCATGAAGCGCTCCGCAACGCCCGGCTCGCCGGGCGTTTTGTTTGGGAGCGCCGATGGCAGGATGCCCGCGGTCCGCAATCTTCCGTGTTGAATGCCATGGCCCTACGCCGTCCCTTGCTGCTGCTGCTCGTCCTTGCGCTCGGGATCGCCGCGACCGCCTCCGCGCAGGACCCGGCACCCGCGCCCGCCGCACCGCCGATAGCGACCCCGACCGCAGGCGCGCCCGAAATTCCGATCCGTGACCTGGAGGCCGTCGTTGTCACCGGCGTGCAGCCCGGTCCCGGGCTGTGGCGGGTCAGCAAGGGCGGCCATGTGATGTGGGTGCTCGGCACGCTCTCGCCGCTGCCGCGCGGAATGCAGTGGGACTCTGGCGCGATCGAGAAGGCGATTTCGCAATCGCAGGAAGTGCTGTTCTCGCCTTCGGTCGAGATCAAGACCGATCGCGGTTTCTTCGGCAACCTCGTTCTGCTCCCGAGTGCGCTCAAGGCGCGGCGCAATCCGGACGGCAAGCGCCTGCAGGACGTGGTCACCCCGGAGCAGTACGCCCGCTGGCAGGTGCTCAAGGCCAGGTACATCGGCGGCGATCGCGGCATCGAGCAATGGCGGCCGGTGTTCGCGGCGTTGGAGTTGTACGACAAGGCGATTCGCAAGTCGGGCATGAGTGCGCGTGGACTGATCGGGCCGACGGTCACGAAGCTCGCGAAGCGCCACGGTGTGAAGGTCAGCAACCCCAAACTCATGATCACCATCAGTCAGCCCAGGCAGGCGCTGAAGGAATTCGCGAACACGTCGCTCGAAGACCTGGACTGTTTCGGCAAGACCATGGACCGGATAGAAACGGACCTGGGCACCATGGTCGCGCGCGCCAACGCCTGGGCCATCGGCGACATCCAGACCCTGCGCGAACTGCCTTACGGCAACCAGTTCACGACCTGTTCGGCGGCCTTCAGCAGCGCCGCGCTCGCACGCAAGCATGGCGTGGCCGACATGGCCGGACAGATGCAGAACAAATGGCTCGCGGCGGCGGAGTCCGCGCTGATGCGCAATCACACGACCTTCGCCACGCTGCCGATCGCCGAGCTGCTGAAGAGCGATGGCTATCTCGCCCGGCTCGAGGCCAAGGGTTATACGGTCGAAGCGCCCTGACCAGCAGCGCTCCTACGGCGCGGAGACCTGCATCGCCGCCTTCTTGCCCATCAGGAAGGCATGCAGCATCTCGGTCGACAGGCCATGCAGGGTCAGGCGAAAACCGGCGCGCAGGGTGGACATGGGCACGAGCGGATGCCGGTTGTTGAGCAGGATCAGATGCTCGCGCGCGTCGAGGATGGTGGCCGAGTACAGGCCGATGGTTTCGTCCAGCTGCAGCGAATTGGTCGCCCGCCAGAAATCGCTGTCGGTCAGCAGCAGCTGGTAGATCGGGGTGAACAGCTCGATCGAGCTTTGCAGATCGAGGAAATTGCGCCGGCGCCGCGGCATGTCGGCGAGTTCCAGTGATGGGCGCACGATCATCGACAGGTCCGGCGCGGGCACGTGCTCCAGGCTGCGCCCGGATTCGCGCAGGTTCTGGTTGAGGCGGATAACGAAGTTGTAGAGGTTGAGGTCGTGGACCAGGAACATGTCCTCGCGCACGTCTTCGATCCTGAGCGGCTTGAGCGGATTGGTCGCGGTGTCGGTGCCGGAGTTGCGGGCGATGAATGCGAGCACCTGCGAGCCCAGATGGAAGTGGCGCAGGATCAGCCAGTTCGCTTCGGGCCGGATGAAGTTCTCCATGCCCCAGGCCAGCAGTCGGTGCAGCTGGCGCGAGAACGCCCAGCGGCGCGGCGTGAACGTCTTGACCACCTGGAACAGCACGATCAGCGTGCGCGCGAACGGGCGCACGAACGGCAGCACGAACTGGCGCGAGCGCGAGCTGGAATCCGCCAGCCAGGCACGCTTCACCTCCTCGTCCAGCGGCGTGCTCCGGTCGAGGTAGAGCGCAAGCCAGGGGCTGGGATCGCGCGGGTCGTAGGCCTGTTCGAGGAAGTCGGGCGTATGTTTCATGGCGGGCTGTCAGGATTCGACCGTGAGGTCGCGACGGCATCGGGGCACCCGGCTCGGCCTGGCGCAGGCACGTTCCGATGTGCGGCGCCTTGCAAGGCGGCCGGGCGTCATGGGGTGATGTGTTCGAACTGCATCAGGTAGAGCTCCGCGGTGCGCCGGGCGGTGTCGATGATCGCACGCGCGCCTGCGCCGTCGGCATCGTGGTCCAGCACGATCTCGACCGCCCGCAGCCAGCGCAGCAGGTGGTGCTCGTCGTTGGCGCCGTGGTACTCGAGAAAGCGGAACGCATCCGCGGGCAGGCCATCTGCAGCGCCGGTCAGGCTGACCTTCATCAGCGGCAGCAGGGCAGGGATGATGCGCTGGCCGGTCCCCTCGATGATGTAGATGGCGCCGAGCAGGCCGAGCGGGTTCGGGGTGGCCGCCAGCGCGTGCAGGTAGCTGTTCAGCGCTTCGCCGCCGGGATTGCGGCGCAGCAGGTCGATGTCCGCGACGCATCCGCCGGCTTTCCGGTAATCCTCGAACAGGATCATGTAATCGTCCTGCTCGTCGCCGGCATGGGTTTCGATCAGCGCGCGCAGGGCGTCGTAGGGCGGAAGGACAGACGCCGCGCCTTCGCGCATCCACTTGCTGCCCTCGCGCACCTGCGGGATCCAGTGCCCCATCCATCGTACATAGTCCGCCTGATCGAAGCGCCGCTCGCGCAGCTTGCGGATCAGCGGCGTACGCCAGGCGCGGGACCGGTAGGAATGCCATACCGCGGCCAGCTCCGCGAGCAGATGACGGAGCGCTTCGGGAGCATCGGCGGGGTCGTGCGGCGGCGCGATGACATCGTCGTCAGCAGCCGGCATCGGAATCCCGGCAGGACGGAAGGAGAAGGATTCGCCGGGGACATCCGCTGCTTCCACTTCGATCAGTGCAAACGCCACGGTGAACCGTCCCGATTCCGGGATGAAGCACAGGATCTGCTGGCCTGGTGCCACCTGGCGAGTGCGCAGGAACTCGTCGAGCATGATGAAGATCGAAGCCGCACCCGTGTTGCCGCGTGTGGTGAGGTTGCTGTACCAGCGCTCGCGGGGGATCGACAGCCCGGCTTTGTGCATCAGCTCGTCGACCACCGGTGCGAACTTTTCGGACGAGTAATGGCAGAGGAAATGATCGACCCGCTCCGGCTCCAGCCATCCATCCTTCGCCAGCTGCGCGTACTCATGGATCCCGACATCGAACAGGTGCGGCAGCAGACGGATGTCCTGGCGCAGGAACAGCGCGCCGTCGGCCTCCGCTTCCTGCCACGATGCGTAGTCCAGATGCGAGCGCGAACGGTCCGGCGTCAGCCCCAGCTGCATGCACACGGGGTAGTCGCCGGAGAACGAGCGCTGGTGCATGAAACGCAGGCGCAGCCGCACCCCGGCGCGCGACTGCGGCGAGGACGTCAGCAGCAGCGAACCGGCGCCGTCGGACAGCATCCAGCGCAGGAAGTGCGCATCGAAATCGGCATCGTAGCCGCGTGCCGCGTAGCGCGAGCGCTTGAACAGGCGCGAAGGCATCTCCGCCGCGGCCACCAGCGCATGCGCATGCGAACCCAGTTCGACCGACGCCGCGGCCGCTTCCCAGGCGCCGACGCCGGAGGCGCAGATCCCGTGGCTGGAGAAGGTCTGCATCGGCGGCGCCGACATCTGCCCGAGCACCATGCTGGCGAAGCCGGGCATCAGCGCATCGCCGCCCGAAGTGCCGCAGGCGAGCAGGCCGATCTCGTCGATACGAAGGCGGGCATCGGCCAGGCAGTCGGCGATGGCGTTGGCGGCCATGGCGGAGCAGGCATGCACGGTGCGGCCTTCGGGATCGATCGCGTAATGGCGTGCGCGGATCCCGTTTTCCGCCAGGATCCGGCGCTTGATGCGACCGGAAAGACGCGTCAACGGGGCGATGTAGGCATCCATGCCGTCGTTGTCGACGGGCGGGCCGGGCAGGAATCGGCCGGTGCCCTGGATCCAGGTGCGTTCGAAGCGGAGTGGCATGCAGCGTCCTGCGAGGGGGAAGGGGTCGAGCCGGCGTCAGCGATGCGGCGCCGCGTCGCCGTCGATTTGAGTGCCCGAAAGCCGGTCGAACACCGGCAGCAGGAACCCGTAGTTGCCGTGGTAGCGCGCGTGGTGCAGGGCATGGCGGCGGCTGGCGCCGAGCAGCCCGCGCGCGGGCGCGCTGCGGCTGAGCTCGTAGTTGGCGTGACCCAGGACGTTGAGCAGGATGCTCAGCACCGGGAGGCACAGCAGCGCCTCGAAGCTGAAATCGTGCAGCAGCATCGGCACCAGCGGCACGCTGCCGAGCAGCAGCGCCTCGACCGGATGGAAGGCGTAGGTCGAGAACGGCGTGGGAACGTGCGAGCGGTGGTGATCGGCATGGAACCGTCGCAGTACCCGTGTGTGGAGCAGGCGGTGGCAGGCATAGAAGTGCAGCTCGTTCCAGAGGAACAGTGCCGCGACCTCGGCAGCGACCCGCACCGCCGACGGATCCGGCGTCAGACTCGCCCAGCCCAGCTTCAGGATGGCCCAGGGGAACACCACCCCGGCACCGAAGATCAAGATCGAAACGCATGCCTGTGCAATCTCGCGGCGGTACTGGTCCGCGGGCAGCTCACGCGGATCGAGTGTCCGCCCGAAGCCGATGCGCGGCAGCGCCACGCGCGTCAGCCACAGGGCCGCCAGTGCCGTCGCGAAATACAGCACGGCGAAGTAGGCGGTTCCTGACGTCATGACCTGCCATGCGTTGCGCGAGACGAACCACTCGCCCACCTGACGTTCCCTGCTCGTTTGCGGTCGCACGCACTATAGCGAAGGCGATCTTGCGATATCAGCACCGCCCGCACCCCGGGTCTGACGAGTCCGGTGGCTCGTGCCGAGACCCCGGCGTCGCCAGGCTGGAGACCTCAGTCGTGAGGCTTGCCCAGCAGGTGCGCGCGCAGGTCGGCGTCGTGGCCGGGAATGCGGAAGGTGCCGTAGCAAAGCAGCCGCAGGATCGCGCGTGGGCGGCGATGCCAGCTGGCCCACGCCAGCGGCGAGTCTCCGTATGCATCCTTCGCGTCCAGCGCCGCGCCTGCGTCGAGCAGCAGGCGGATGGTGCGCTCGCCACCGAACGCAGCAGCGCGATGCAACGGCGTTTCGCCACGGGTGCGGCAATCACGCATGAAAGCACCGGTTTCGGCATGTGGCCGGGTCGCCCGATTGGAATCGGCGCCATGGGCCAGCAGCACCTCCATCGCCAGGTCGTAGCGGACGCGGTCGTCGTTCGCCAACACCGCATGCAACGGCGTCTCGCCGGTATCGGGCAAGGGCCGGTTGGGGTCGGCACCGTGCTCCAGAAGGAACTGGCATAGCTGCCAGTGGCCGTGGAACGCCGCGCCGTTGAGGTCGTGGTTGTCCCCGAGCGAGGCCAGCGACTCGCCATGTTCGAGCAGGTGCCGGATCGCGGACACGTCGCCGTAGTAGGCGCACCAGCGGATCAGCGATACCCCATCCGCATCCGCGGCGGTGGCGAGGCCACCGTGTGCGACGTGGTCGAAGACCAGATCGGTCCGTCCGTTGGCGATGCGCTGGAACATGGTCCCTGCGACGCGGCCGTTTATCCCGCAGCGGCTGAAAGGGGCGTCCGCGGCGCCAGCAGGTCCGGCCAGCGAGCCTGTACCGCGGCGCGGATGCCGTCGGTGTCGAGTCCGGCTTCGCTGAGCAGGTCCTCGCGGCTCGCATGGTGCTGAAATTCGTCTGGCAGCCCCAGGTGCAGGATCGGCATGGAGATGTTCTCCGCAGCCAACAGTTCCGCCACCGCGGAACCGGCGCCGCCCATCACGACATTGTCTTCAAGGGTGACGAAGCCTTCGTGGCTCTGCGCCAGTTCCAGGATCAGCGCGCGGTCCAACGGCTTGACGAAGCGCATGTTGACGACGGTCAGGCCAAATTCCTCGCCCACCTGTTCGGCGGCCGGCACGATCGCGCCGAACGCGAGCAGCGCGATGCGCGAACCGCGGCGGCGAAGCTCCGCCTGGCCGATGGGCAGCGTGTCCAGATCGGCCCGCACGGCAACACCCGGGCCGGTGCCGCGTGGATAGCGCACCGCGGCCGGACCGGCATGCGCGAAGCCGGTGCTGAGCATCTGCCGGCATTCGTTCTCGTCCGCGGGCGCCATCACGACCATGTTCGGCACGCAGCGCAGATAGGACAGGTCGAGGTTGCCGGCGTGGGTGGCGCCATCCGGGCCGACGACGCCACCACGGTCGATCGCGAACAGCACGTCCAGTTTCTGGATCGCAACGTCGTGGACCAGCTGGTCGTAGCCACGTTGCAGGAACGTCGAATAGATCGCGACCACCGGCTTGGCGCCTTCGCAGGCCATGCCGGCGGCGAGCGTGACCGCATGTTGTTCGGCGATGGCGACGTCGAAATAGCGATCCGGATATTCCCTGCTGAAGCGCACCAGCCCGGAGCCTTCGCGCATCGCCGGGGTGATGCCGAGCAGTCTGTCGTCGGCTGCGGCCATGTCGCAGAGCCAGTCCCCGAACACGTCGGTATAGGTCGGTTTCTTCGCGCCCGCCTTCGCCACGACGCCCTGCGACGGATCGAACGGGGACACGGCGTGATAGCCGATCTGGTCGTCTTCGGCGAGCTCGTATCCCTTGCCCTTGGTGGTGATCACGTGCAGCAGCTGCGGACCCTTGAGCTTCTGCAGGGTCTTGAGCGTGGCCACCAGCGCGTGGACGTCGTGCCCGTCGATCGGCCCGGTGTAGTGGAAGCCCATCTCCTCGAACAGGGTGGAGGGCACGAACATGCCCTTCCAGTGCTCCTCCCAGCGGCGCACGAAGCGCGCAGTGCCGCTGCTGCGCTTGTCCCCGAGGATCTTCTTGCCGCCCTCGCGCAGCGCGTTAAGGGTGCGGCTGCCGGTCACGCGCCCGAGCATCCGGGTCATGCCGCCGACGTTCTCGCTGATCGACATGCGGTTGTCGTTGAGGATCACCAGCAGGCTGGGTTCGGGATCCATGCCGCCGGCGTGGTTGAGCGCCTCATAGGCCATGCCGGCGGTCATCGCACCATCACCGATCACCGCGACCACGCGGCGGTCGTTGCCTGCGCGCGCGTTGGCGATGGCCATGCCCAATGCCGCCGAAATCGAGGTCGATGAGTGGCCCACGCCGAAGGTGTCGTAATCGCTTTCCTCGCGCTTCGGGAACGGCGCCACCCCGTCCTTCTGCTTGACCGTGTGGATGCTGTCGCGGCGACCGGTCAGGATCTTGTGCGGATAGCATTGATGGCCGACATCCCAGACGATGCGATCCTCCGGCGTGCGGTACAGGTAGTGCAGGGCAGTGGTGAGTTCGATCACACCCAGCCCGGCACCGAAATGACCACCCGACTTTCCGACCGACTCGATCAGATACGCACGCAGTTCTTCGGCGACCGCCGGCAATTCGGCCTCGTCGAAGGTGCGCAGGTCGGCGGGGCTGTCGATACGCGACAGCCGGGGATAGCGGGTGGAGTCGATCATCCGTGCATTGTAAATCCGCGCGCGGGGGACGGTCGGCACGGCGGCCTGCGTGTTCAGGCCCGCGCCGGTGGGAGCGGTTGCGACCGCGGCCCCGCCGCAGGCCGTGCCCGTGGTGGACTCAGCGGCCGCGCAGACGCCCGAACAGGCCGGCGGCCTTGGGGGATTCGCCAGACTCGGGCGGGGTGGGGGCCACCAGCTCGGCATAGCCGGTGCGCAGGTTCGCGTTGATGAAGTCCGCCACTTCCTCGGCAGGAACTCCGCTGCCCGCGGCGATCTCGGCCACGGTCGCAGGGCCTTTCATCATCGCTGTGGCGATGCGGAAATGCTTCGGGAATTCGCGTTCGGTCTGCGGCCATTTCGCCAGCCGGTACCTGCCGTCCGGATCGTTGCCGGGGAGCAGCGCGCCGTGCCCGGCGAGCAGCCCGGCATACCACTGCAAGCGTGCGAGTGTCTGTGCCGCGCCCATCCCGGCGGTGGCGGAAGTCCAGGCGGCCTGGTCGAGCTGCTGAAGATCGGCCTGGCGGACGACGGCGTCGAACAGCCCGGCGAGCGGCTTGAGCCCGCCCGGGCCGTGATAGAGCCGTGCATCGGCGTCGAACACGATGCCGATGCCGTCACGCTCATAGCGCCAGCGGCCGGCCAGGGCCCCGGGCGCGAACCAGTCGGCAAGCGTCGGATCGCGCGGTGGCGCCGGGGCAGGTTCGGGTTCTGCGACCGACGCGGCAGCGACGGGCTCGAGCGCCGCGGCCGGTTCCGCCGGTGCCATGGCCTCTTCGTCCGTCGCGATGGGTTGTTCTTCCGGCAGCAGGTCCGCCGGAGCGGGGGCCGGCGTGGAGGAGGAGGGTGGGGCCTCGGCATGCGGCTCGGGGATCCCTGGCGCCGCAGGCGTGACGTCCGCCGGCGCATGCGCATCGATTTCCGCCAGTAGCCTGCCCAGCGTGCGGCCGTTGAACGGCCGCTCGAGCCGATGATCGGCCTGGGTTCTCGGCGAGCTCGTCAGTCCGACCACCTGCTTTCCGGCGGCATGCAGGCGGATCCAACTCATCGGACCGTACATGCTGTCCATGTCGACGATGACGGCGTCCGCTTCGGCTTCGCCCGTCAGCTCCCAGCGATCACCCAGGGCTGACCGCGCCTGCTGGAAGGCAGCGCGCAGATCGGCCTCGGTGGTCGAATCCATGCCGGTGATGCCGAGCTTGCGAACCATCCTGTCCTCCCCTGCGGACCAAAGGCGGCAGTCTAGCGGCTTGCGGATCGACGGACTGCGAAACAATGTGCGTTCCGGGCCCGCCAGCACATCCCAGATTCGTTACCTCTGGTGCGCGGGACGCCCGTCCCGCACCGAACGCCCGTGCTTGGACTGGCCGGGCATCCGGCCGACCTGCGGTCGAGTCAGTTGAAGCGGGGTTTGCGCTTGGGCAGATGGTTCTTCAGGAACGCCATCTGGTCGGCCAGGATGTTGCGGTTCGACAGGATCAGGTGTTCCACCCAACTCGGCCGGTAGGGCACCGCAAGCAGCGGCATCGACGCCTGTTGCGGCGTGCGCCCACCCTTGCGCGAATTGCAGTGGAAGCAGGCGGCGACCACGTTCTCCCAGGTGTCGCGCCCGCCCTTGGAGAGCGGCATGACATGGTCGCGGGTGAGCTGCTGGCGGTGGAATTCGCGCCCGCAGTACAGACATAGCGACTGGTCGCGTGCAAACAGGGCGGCGTTGGTCAGCGCCGGTGTCGGATCGAACGACTGCGGGCGCACATGGCCGCGCGCGGCGATGATCGGATGCAGTTGCATGAAGCTGCGCTCGCCGGTCTGGCGGCAAGTGCCGCCATGCACGGTCAGGCACGGATCGCCCAGCGTCCAGGCGACCGCCTCGCGCGCATACAGGCAAGCGGCATCCTGCCAGCTCATCCAGTCGAGCACGCGGCCGTGGGCGTCGAGCGAGAGCAGGCGCACCGCGTCGAGACGGGCCGGAAGGACGAGGGGGGATACGAGGTCGCCGGAATTGTCGATGATCCCGGCGGTGGCCCCGGAACGGATCAGGCGAAGCTTCGCTCTGTCGGTCTCCATGGGAGCAACAGCTTATACGCCTTTGTTTACTTTTTGTGTAGGTCGGCAAAGGGCCTCGGTTGTCCCCGCGTTCCTCTGCGGGCGCGGACCAGTGGCGGGGTGCTTCCGGCTGCTGCTCGACGCCGGGTTGGCGACGCCGCCCGCACCCCGGGGCGAGGTGAGGGCCCGGGGTCGCTACAGGGCGTCTGCCTCGGCTGTCATCAACGGCGCCGCGCCGGAACGGATGCTCGCCGCATGGGCCAGCGTGCGCGGCAGGATGCGCGCGAAGTAGAAGCGGGCGGTTTCGCGCTTGGTGTCCCGGAACGCCTGCGATTGCGCGGAAGCATCGGTCGCCGCGACGCTGCGCGCCCACCAGTAGGCCAGCGCGACATAGCCCGAATAGAACAGGTAGTCCCAGGCCGCCGCGCCGATCTCGTCCGCGTTGGCCATCGCACGCTTGCCGATCTCGAGCGTGAGCTGTTGCCACTCGCCGGCCTTTTCGCGCAGCGGCGCGATGAACTCCGCGAGCGCCGCATCACCCTCGTTGGCCTTGCAGAACTCCTCGATCATGCCGAGGAACACGCGCAATCCCGCCGCCTGCCCCTGGATGGTCTTGCGCCCCATCAGGTCCAGTGCCTGGATGCCGGTTGTGCCTTCGTACAACGTGGTGATACGCGCATCGCGGGCAAGCTGTTCCATGCCGTGCTCGGCGATGTAGCCGTGGCCGCCGAAGCACTGCAGGGCGTGATAGGTGCATTCCACGCCCCATTCGGTGAGGCAGGCCTTGACGATGGGGGTGAGGAAACCAAGCAGCGCATCGGCCTGCGCCTTTTCCTGCTCATCGTTCGAATGCCCGACGACATCGACCAGCGATGCGGCGTGGTAGCCGAGCAGGCGTCCGCCTTCCACCAGCGCCTTCTGGGTCAGCAGCATGCGGCGCACGTCCGGATGCACGATGATCGGATCGGCCGGCTTGTCGGGGAACTTCGCGCCGGAGAGCGAGCGCATCTGAAGGCGTTCGCGCGCGTAGGCGAGTGCGTTCTGGTAGGCGCGGTCGGACAGCCCCAGGCCCTGCAGGCCCACCGCCAGGCGTGCGGTGTTCATCATCACGAACATCGCCACCAGGCCCTTGTGCGGCGCGCCGATCAGCCATCCTTGCGCATCGTCCAGGTTCAGCACGCAGGTGGCCGAGCCGTGGATGCCCATCTTGTGTTCGATCGCGCCGCAACGCACGCCGTTGCGTTCGCCCAGTTCGATCTGCCCATCGTCCTGTCGAACGACCCGCAGCTTGGGCACGATGAACATGCTGATGCCCTTGCTGCCGGACGGCGCGTCCGGCAAGCGCGCCAGCACCAGGTGCACGATGTTGTCGGTGAAGTCGTGCTCACCGGCGGTGATGAAGATCTTGGTGCCGCTGATCGCGTAGCTGCCGTCGTCGTTCGGCACGGCGCGGGTCTTGAGCAGGCCCAGGTCGGTGCCGCAGTGGGGCTCGGTCAGGCACATGGTGCCGGTCCATTCGCCCGATACCAGGCGCTTGAGGAAAACCTCCTTCTGCCAGGCGTCGCCGAAGTGCAGCAGCGCCTCGGTGGCGCCATGCGAGAGCAGAGGGAAGTTGCCCCAGGACAGGTTGGCGGCGTCGATCATTTCCTTGATCGGCACGCCGACGCTGTGCGGCAGGCCCTGGCCGCCGAACTCCGCGGGCGAAACCAGGCCGGGCCAGCCGCCCTCCACGTATTGCCGGTAGGCCTGGCTGAAACCGGGCGGCGTGGTCACCGCACCGGTAGCCTTGTCGTAGCTGCAGCCGACTTCGTCGCCGATGCGGTTGAGCGGGGCCAGCACGGTTTCGTTGAAACGCGCGCCTTCCTCCAGCACGGCATCCACGATGTCGCGCGTGGCGTCGGTGAACCCGAGGCGCTCGAACAGCGCTTCTGCCTGCAGGACGTCGTACAGCGCGAAGCGGATATCGGCCAGCGGGGCCTTGTAGGTGTTCATGCCTAGCTCTCACCAGAAACGATGCCGCAAGCATGGGCCGGCGGGCGAGGATATTTACTCGAATATGGCGCGATCGCGAGTTCGCGCAGCGCGGGTCGGCCGGCGGACGTCAGCGCAGCACGCCCGGCAGCCCCGGCACCGGGTTCAACGAGCTGTTGCGCTTGAGCTCGAAGCTGCGGGGTTTGCCGTCCTCGGGCGTGGCCTGGATCGTGCCTTCGAAGCTGTAGGAGACACCACGGTTGTCGGCGAGGGCGTCGGCCAATGCGATCTTGGCATCGGATCCGGGGATATGGGCCAGGGTGACGACGTCCGCGGATTCGGGGCCGATGCTGATCCCGGCGTTGCCCTGCAGCGTGCCTGCGGGTTGGCCGGCAAGCGTCAGCGGCAGGCTGATCGCATCGAACCGCATCGGAATGCTGCTGAAGTTTTCGATCCGCAGGTCCACCGACCAGCTGCCGTTGGCACGCACGCTGAGTTGCTGGATGCCCGCAGCCGGCTCCGAGACGCGGCGCGGGGGCCCGCCGGCGCAGGCGGCAAGCAGCAGGCACATGGCCATTCCCGATCCGATCGCGCGCTTCCAACCCATGCCGGTCCCCAGTGTCCGCGGAAGTCGGAGAATACTACTTGGCCTGAATCGCGACGGCGCACGGCGTCCGGCAAACAGAAAGGCCGCGCTCGCGCGCGGCCTCTTGCGATGATGACGATTTGTCCGAACGAAATGGTGGCCGGGGAGGGAATCGAACCCCCGACACGGGGATTTTCAATCCCCTGCTCTACCAACTGAGCTACCCGGCCACGGGCCGGTCAAACCGAGGGCGCGATGATACGGACGCGGGCCCTTCGCGGCAACCCGCATGGCCGCTGAATGCTGGGACGGAGCCATGTGGAGTCGCCGCCAGGCAGGCGCATCATCACGTTACACGGCTCCATGAGGAGGATGCCATGCGTCACTCCATTGTGCTGTTCGCAGCCGCGGCCCTGGCCAGTCTGTCCGCCTGCGCCACCGACCGGGCCCAGCGCGATGCCGACAAGCTGGCCTTGTACAACGCCCATGCGGGCGCTCCGGTCAACAAGTTCCGTTACTTCGGGAGCATCAACGGCTGGACGCCGCTCGGCGACGAGGCGATCGCGGTCTGGACGCGTCCGAACGAGGCCTATCTGCTGGATCTGACCGGCCCCTGTCCCGAAATCGAGTTCACCCCGGCGATCAGCATCACCAACACCTTCGGCCAGGTCAGCGTGCCGTTCGACAAGGTGATCGTGTACAGCCGCAGCGCGGTCAACGTGCCCTGCCATATCGCCCGGATCCGCCCGCTCGACATCAAGGCGATCAAGCAGGCCGAACGCACCGCCCGCAGCGCGGCTCAGGCTTCGGGCACGTAGCCGGCAGGCTTGTCGGCGCCGCCGGCGAACAGGAACTTCTCCATCTCGCCTTCGAGGAAGGCGCGGTGCTTGGGATCGAGCGGCGACAGCCGGTTTTCGTTGATCAGCATGGTCTGATGGGCCAGCCAGGCCGCCCACGCGGCCTTGCCGATGTGTGCGAACACGCGCTTGCCCAGCTCGCCGGGCCAGGGGACGAAGTCCAATCCTTCGGTATCGCGTTGTTCGTACTCGCAGAACACCTGGCGGGACATGTGCGTGCCTCGGATCCGGAAACGCCTATTGTAGGAGCGCCGCTTCGGGTGGCGGATTCTGCATGCGGGATGCGCCGGGTATGGGTCGCACGAGGGTTGCGGCCCGATCGTGCCCGTCGCGCCGACGCGGCGCTCCTACAGCGTGGCCTGCAGCAGCTTGCGAATCGGGGCGGGAATGCCCAGTGAGGACAGATCCGCAGGGGCGAACCAGCGCAGGCTGTCGTCGTCGGCGATCCGCGCGCGCAGCCCGACGCCGGCGAGCGCCAGCGGCTGCAGTTGCAGGCGATAGTGGGTGAAGCCGTGCGCGATCGGTTCGAGCGCGGCGATCGAGTCGTAGTCGGCGTCGACGCGGGCTTCGAACCAGGCGCGGGCGCTCGCGGCATCTTCCGCCTCCGGCAGCGACCACAACGCGGCCCAGATGCCGGTGGGTGGGCGGCGTTGCAGCAGCATCCGTCCGTGTGCGTCGCGCAGCAGCAGCACGATCGCATGACGTTGCGGCAGTGGCTTTCCGGGCCTGGGCGTGGGCAGTTCGGCCACGCGACCCTCGCGCAACGCCACGCAGTCGTCCTGCAGTGGACACAGGACGCAATCCGGTTCATGGCGCGTGCACAGGGTCGCGCCGAAATCCATCTGTGCCTGGGCGTAGTCGGCCAGGCGCGCATCGGGCAGCAGCGATCCGGCGATCGTCCACAAGCGCTTCTCGATCGCCGGGGTTCCCGGCCAGCCGTCCACGCCGAACACACGGCTCAGCACGCGTTTGACGTTGCCGTCGAGAATCGGGAAGGAGTCGCCCCAGGCTTGCGACAGGATCGCGCCTGCGGTGCTGCGGCCGATGCCGGGCAGGCGCATCAGCGCATCGAGATCGCGCGGCAGCTCGCCACCATGGCGTTCCACGCACAATTTCGCAGCCGCATGCAGGTTTCGGGCGCGCGCGTAGTAGCCCAGGCCCGACCACAGCGCGAGCACCTCGTCGAGCGGCGCGGTGGCGAGCGCGCGCACGTCGGCCAGCGTGGCGACGAAGCGTTCGAAGTAGGGGATCACCACCCGCACCTGGGTCTGCTGCAGCATGATTTCCGACAGCCACACCCGATATGGCGTGCGCGGATGTTGCCAGGGCAGGTCGTGACGGCCGTGGATGTCGAACCAGGTGAGGAGCTTCGCGGCGAAACCGCTTGATGTTTCGTCGGGTGCAGCCCCGGTCGATGCATCCCGAACGGAAGTCGAAGGCTTTGCGCCGGTTTTGCGCGGTTTGCTCATCGGAGGCGATGTCGGCGGCGATGCTGCGGACGAAGGCGCGGGCGATCGCGAGGCGTATCCGAATACTGCGGCCAACGGGTCACGGCGATCCCTCGACGTCCGGATCGTCGATCTCCACTTCCACGCCGTCCAGCTGCGCGCCGGAGATCTCAAGGCGTGGCGCCGTGATGGTGCCGTCGAGCGGCGGGATCGGCGAGCCGGCGCGCGCAGCCTTCATCCAGGCCAACACTTGGGACAGGCGGAACCGTCCGTCGAATCGGGTGTCGTCGCGGAGCAGGCGCAGGGTCGTGATATCGCTGGCATCGGCCTTGCCGACGTAGCCGAGCCGGAACGGCAGCGGCGAAGCGGACTGTCCGATCGGCGGCGGCAGCGCCGGCCAGGCGTCCTTCCATCCGGGCAGCTGCCCGGCGAGCCGGATGACCAGCCGGCGACCGGATGCGATCGCACCACGCGCATCCAGCGTCGGCAATACACCCTCGCCACGCAGCGCGACACCGACCGGTGCCAGCGTCCAGGTGGCTCCATCGAAGCGCAGGGGCCCGTGTACGCCGAGCACAAATGGCAGCCGGTCGGATGCGGCGGACGTACCGGATTCGTAGACCGCCGACATGGCCAGGCGGACCGGGGTGATGCGCAGCACCTGTTTTCTGCCGCCAGCGAGTTCGCCGCCCAGGTGCATGGGGCCGGACAGCCTGACGCGTGCGGGAAGTCGCCAGTCGTCGCGCGCGAACGTAATCGCGCCGATCGCCGCCGCGCCGACGTGGTTGGTCGGTCGGGTCAGCGCCACGTCGAGATCGAAGGCGATCGACGTCGGCGGATCCAGATAGCGGCCGGCCACGCGGGCATTGACCGGCTGCTCCGGGTGCAGCCGCGGCAGGTCGACTTCGACTCCGTCGATACGCCAGCCATCGCCGTCGACCCGGCCGCGGGTGACGGCCAGGCCATCGGTCAGGGTGGGAATCCTGGTCTTGCCGGGCGGACGTGTCGCCATCCAGTCCTGCAGTGCGCGCAGGTCGAGCACCGGTGCATCGAGTTCGACACGCGAGACCTCCAGCAGTGCGCCGCGCGAGCGGAGCGTCGCCCACGGCACCGCGATGGCGATGCGCTCGGCGCGGAGCAGTGCGGTCTTCGCGCCAGACGAGCGCGCGACGACATCGCGCACGATCAGCTGCGGCGTGCCACGCAGCCGGTATTCGCCGATCCCGGTTGCGGTGATCTCCAGCCCGAGCGCGGTGCCGACCTGTTGCAGGATCAGGCGGGTGACGTTCTCGGGCCGCAGCATCACCCGCAGCGAGAGCGCGAGCAGCAAGGCCAGTATGGCCAGCGCGCCCAGCCCGAGGGTCAGCCTGTGCTTCCTTCGCGCCGCGGCGGCAGGCACGTTCATGGCGTCGGGATCGCGAATGCAGGAAGACGTCTGCGGGCGCGATGTGCTGCCGCGCTACGCATTCCCGTTGCCGAAGCTCTCGCGGGGCGGCAGCAGCGCATCGACGAAGGCGACCGGATCGAATTCGCGCAGGTCTTCGGGCTGCTCGCCGATGCCGGCATAGCGGATCGGAATGCCGAATTCGCGCGCCAGCGCGAACACCACACCGCCCTTGGCGGTGCCGTCGAGCTTGGTGACCACCAGTCCGGTGACGCCGACCGCCGCATGGAACTGGCGCAGCTGCGAAACCGCGTTCTGACCGGTGGTGCCATCGACCACGAGCAGCACTTCGTGGGGCGCGGCGGGATCGAGCTTGGCGAGCACCCGGCGGATCTTGCCAAGTTCGGCCATCAGTCCCTGTTGGGTATGCAGACGCCCGGCGGTGTCGGCGATGAGCACCTCCACGCCGCGGGCCTGGGCGGCCTGCAGCGCGTCGTAGGCGACCGATGCCGCGTCGGCGTTTTGGCCCTGGGCGATCACCGGCACCTGATGGCGCGCGCCCCAGGCCTGCAGCTGTGCCACCGCCGCGGCGCGGAACGTGTCGCCAGCCGCCAGCATCAGGCTGCGGCCTTCGTCGCGGTAGCGACGCGCCAGCTTGCCGATGGTGGTGGTCTTGCCCACGCCGTTCACGCCAACGGTGAGCAGCACGAACGGCTTCACGTCCGCCGGAAAGCGCAGCGGCACGGCGACCGGTCGCAGCATGTCGATCAGATCGGCGCGCAGCGCGCCCAGCAATGCGGCGGCGTCGCTGAACTCGCGCGCCTTCATCCGCTTGCGCAGGTCCTCGACGATCGCGGTCGACGCGGTCACGCCCACATCGGCGGTGAGCAGCGAGGTTTCGATCTCGTCGAGCAGGGCGTCGTCGAGGCGCGGATTGCCGGAGAACACGCCGCCGAAACTGCGCGCGAACAGGCTGCCGCGCAGGCGCTCGCGCCAGCCCTGACGTCCGGGCGCTGCCGCAGCCGCGGCAGGTGGAGCATCGGACGCCAGCGCGGTCGCATCGGATCCGGTGTCCTGCGCATCGATACCGCTGGGGGCATCGCTTGCGGGACGTTCTGCGGAAGGGGCGGGCGCGGCGGCGTCGGGCTTCTTGCGTCGGAACCAGCTGACCATGCGCCGGACGATGATGGAGAATGGACCGCATGGTATCACCGTGGTACGAGCGCCCAGAATGAAGCCACGCCGTTCCGGCAGCGCGGGCGCGGTGCGCATCATCGGCGGGGAATGGCGCGGGACGCGCCTGCCCGTGGCCGACCTCGATGGCCTGCGGCCCACCTCGGACCGTGTGCGCGAAACCCTGTTCAACTGGCTGCAGCCGAAGATCGCCGGCGCGCGCGTGCTGGACCTGTTCGCGGGCAGCGGTGCGCTCGGGTTCGAAGCGGCGTCGCGCGGCGCGCGCGAGGTGTTGCTGGTCGAACGGGAGCCCGGCATCGTCCGGACACTGCGCGGTACCGCAGACCGGCTGAAAGCAGGCGAGCGCGTCCACATCGTCCAGGCCGACGCGCTGGCCTGGCTGCAGGCACCGCTGCATGGACGCTTCGACCTGGTGTTCGTGGATCCGCCGTTCGATGCGGAACTGTGGCCGCGCGTGCTGGAGCGGCTGCCTCCATGGCTGGCCGATGACGCCTGGCTCTACCTGGAGACGCCGGCGCAGGGGGCGACGGCGCCTGGGCCTGCCTGGCAGCCCCACCGCGAAGGGCGCACCCGTGAGGTGCGCTACGGACTGTATCGACGCGTGCGGCCCGCCAGCGAGGCCGTTACACTCGCGCCCGACCCCACGCCGACGGCGCCAATCCCCGACGCATGAGCGCTGCCCGCACCCGTATCGCCGTTTATCCCGGCACCTTCGATCCGATCACCAACGGTCACGTCGACCTGGTCGACCGCGCCGCGCCGCTGTTCGAGCGCATGATCATCGGCGTGGCCGAAAGCCCGGCCAAGGGCCCGGCGCTACCGCTCGAGCTGCGGGTTGGGCTCGCGCGCGAGGCGCTCGCGAGATTCCCGAACGTCGAGGTCCGTGGCTTCAACTCGCTGCTCGCGCATTTCGTCGCCGAGGTCGGCGGCGGCGTGCTGCTGCGTGGACTGCGCGCGGTGTCGGATTTCGAATACGAATTCCAACTGGCCAGCATGAACCGGCATCTCATTCCGGACGTCGAGACCCTGTTCATGACGCCGGCGGAGAAATACGGCTTCATTTCATCTTCGCTGGTCCGCGAAATCTCGCGCCTGGGCGGGGACGTCTCCGCCTTCGTGCCGCCGGCAGTGGCGCGGGCATTGCAAGCCGAATGGCAGCGCGCCGACAATCGCAAGGCATAGCCAGCCCAGTCGTCACCTTTTCGCACCCACCGGGAGCCCGCAATGAACATCCTCAACCGCTTCATGCTGATCGCCTGTCTGGCACTGCCGTTCGCGGCGTGCAAGAAGGAGGAGGCGCCCAAGGAGACCGTGAAGGCGCCGATGAGCGCACCCACGACCGACGATCGCCAGGCCTGGCTCAACTACCTGCAGGACGTGGTCGGGCGCAACATGGACGGGATCCAGAACCAGCCCTTCGTGTACATGGTGCCGTCCGAATCGCTGCCGGACTTCGCCGACCAGTACGAGCGCCTGCTCGAGAAGGCCAGGATGGATGTGGCCCGCGGCATCATCTCCGGCAACCTGCTGGCCTATGGCGGACATTCCTCGACGAAAGTCGCGGACCTGGTGGTGGAATCGTTCAAGACCGTCGAGCCCAACAGCATGAAGGGCGTCAAAGTGCTGTTCATCGGCAGTGCCGCCGACAACGAGCGGGTCAAGGCCGCGGTCACGCCGGCTGGCGTGGACTACGTGTTCGTCGAGGCCAAGTAAGACGCGGGTACGCGTATCGTTTCTTCCGCCAGCGGCGGGATCCGGGCGCGACCGCCCCACAACGGTCGCGCCCCAGGCAATCGGATCGAATCCGGGGCAGGCTCTACAATGGGCGCATGTCGCTCCGGATCAACGAACTCTGCGTCAACTGTGACGTCTGCGAGCCGGTCTGCCCGAACAAGGCGATCACGCAGGGCGAAACCATCTACGTGATCGATCCGGCGCTGTGCACCGAATGCGTCGGCCATTACGACGAACCGCAGTGCGTGGCGGTGTGTCCGGTGGAATGCATCGATCCGGATCCCGAGCATCCCGAATCGCAGGAAGCGCTGCTGGCCAAGCTGCAGCGGCTGCAGGAGAACGCTGCATGAGCCAGTCAACGCGCACGGCCGGATGCGCCCGGGTCCTCGCCATCCTGCTCGTGGCGCTGCTGTTGCCGACGCTAGCGAGCGCTCGCGATACGCGTCCGGCGCAGGCTTCTGCATCTCCTCCATCGGCCAGGCCGCCCGGTGCCGCGATCGCCTCCGCGCACGCGCTCGCCACCGACGCCGGTCTCGAGACCCTGCGCGCCGGCGGCAACGCCTTCGACGCCGCGGTCACGGTGTCGTCGGTGCTGTCCGTGGTGGAACCGATCAGCTCCGGCCTGGGAGGCGGCGGGTTTTTCCTGCTGCACGACGCGAAGTCCGGGAAAGATGTCTTCGTCGACGCCCGCGAAATCGCGCCCAAGGCGGCAACGCCGGAAAAGTACCTGACCGCGGATGGCGAACTGGACGAGGACCGCGCCCAGAACGGCCCGTGGTCGGCCGGCATCCCGGGGCTGCCGGCCGGGCTGGTTCATTTGCAAACCAGGTATGGCCGGCTGAGGCTCGAGCAGACGCTGGCGCCGGCGATCCGCATCGCCCGCGACGGCTTCCCGGTGTACGCGCGATTCGCACGCGGCTATGCGGCCAAGCGCAAGGTGATGGAGCGTTATCCCGGCACGCGCGCGGTATTTCTGGCCAACGGTGCGGCGCCAACGGAAGGCGATGTATTCAGGCAGCCCGACCTGGCGCGCACGCTGGAACTGCTCGCGGAGCGCGGCTTCGATGGCTTCTACAAGGGCGATGTCGCGGAGAAGCTGGTGGCCGGCGTCAACGCGCAGGGCGGCGAATGGACCCCGGGCGAACTGGCCGGGTACCAGGTGCGCGAGCGCGAACCGGTCCGTTTCGAGTACCGCGGCTGGAACGTCACCACGGCACCGCCGTCCTCGTCGGGCGGGATCGCGCTTTCGCAGATGTTGCAGGTCCTGGAACCATGGGACCTGCACAAGCTCGATGCCGCACACCGCACCCATCTGGTGGTCGAAGCGATGCGCCGCGCCTTCCACGACCGCACCTTCTACCTGGGCGATCCCGACTTCGTCGAGGTGCCGCAGCGGCTGCTGACCAGCGCGGACTATGCGGCCGGGCTGCGCGCCACCATCCATCCGGAGAAGGCGACGCCAAGCGATCTGCTTGCCGGCACGCCGACGCCGCTGGAGGACGAGGAGACCACGCATTTCTCGATCATCGACGCCGAGGGCAATCGCGTCGCGGGCACGCAGACGGTGAACCTGCTGTTCGGTTCGGGTCTGATCCCGCCCGGCACCGGTGTCCTGCTCAACGACGAGATGGACGACTTCGCGCTCAAACCGGGTACGCCCAACGCCTTCGGCGTGATGGGCTTCGAGGCCAATGCGCCAAAGCCGGGCAAGCGGATGCTCAGCTCGATGACCCCGACCTTCATGGAATCGAAGGACAAGGTCGCGGTGCTTGGCACACCCGGCGGCAGCCGCATCATCACCATGGTCCTGCTCGGCATCCTCGGCTACGACGCGGGGCTCAGCGCGCAGGAGGTGGCCGCATTGCCGCGCTACCACCACCAGTGGCTGCCGGACGTGATCGAGGCGGAATCGGGCACGTTCACCGCCGAGGTGGCGCAGGCGCTGCAGGCCATGGGGCATGCGCTCAAGCTCCCACCGGAGGAGGCCGAAGGCGGCCGCGGCTCCAGTCACGTCTGGGGCAATCTGCAGACGGTGGAATGGGACCGGACGAACAACACCCTGCAGGGCGGCAGCGACCCGCGCAACAGCGTGGGCAAGGCGGCGGTGCTGGCGCCGCCCCGATAGACCATCGCGTCGCCGGGTAAACGCGGCTTCTGGCAACATCCGGGCGCGGCGACAGGCGGGCCGAACGTGTCCGCGCCCGACCGCAGGAACGACGATGAACCCCGATCCCCCTTCCAAACCACCTGGCGAAGGCGAGCCACCAGCCGATCGCTCCGCCGAGGCCTGGCGCAGCGCCGCGCGCGATCGCGCCGATCGCCTGCACCAGCGTCCAGCGCAGCGCGAAGAGCACAAGCCCTGGTTCCAGCAGCTTCCGGCCAAACTGGCCGGTGGAGTCGTGTTCCTGGTGGCCCTGACCACGCTGCTGGGCAATCTGCTGGAGCTGCGCGAAAAAGGCCGCGATGTGCTGCCGACGGTCGCGCCGACGCCGGCGTCCTCCGCATCGGCCGGCTCCGAATCGGCGGGCTCCGAAACGACAGGCACCGCCAGCGCGCCGGCGCCATCGGCGACTCCCAGCGGGCCGGTGCGCCTGCGCGTCGTGCTGGACCGGATCGCGGTCCAGGACGACGGCTCGCCCGG
Organism: Lysobacter sp. M2-1; assembly: GCF_022662495.1. Lineage (GTDB taxonomy): Bacteria > Pseudomonadota > Gammaproteobacteria > Xanthomonadales > Xanthomonadaceae > JAKPBU01. Next base: position 207,661 of record NZ_JAKPBU010000011.1, on the reverse strand, counting down.
CACCACCGACTGGCGCTTCACGGTGGAGGCCGACGGCCAGCCGCTGCTGGCCTTCGAGCAGGACGATCTGGACGACGCCGGCGGCCGCAACGTCGTCCGACCGAAAGATCTGGACGCGCGGCTGCGACTACCGCCGGACAGGCCGGCGCGGCTGGCCATCAAGGGCTGGCGACTGAGCCGTTTGCGCTTGCAAGGCCAGCCGGACGCGGTAGGTGAGGGCGTCCTGCCGACCGATGGCGCGGAAGTGGCGATCCGGGTCGCGGCGCCCGAGATTTCGGGCGGTGCATTCGTGTTTTATGTTTCGGCGGATCAACAGTAATCCGTAATCGGCGTCTGGTCGTCGGCATGACCAGGACCGCGATCGTTTGCTTCGTTGTGGCGCTGATCCTCACCGGACTTGCGCTGTTGCAGTTGCGGAGCATCCGTCTCGGCCTGCCTCGCGCGAGTGGGTTGCCAGAGGCCGGATCGTGCGCATTCGTGGACGACGACGGCAGCGACGACGAAGGCGGCGAGTTGCTGCATTCGGCGAATGTCCGGTACGTCTACAACGTGGGACGCCGGGAATCCGCATCCACCCGGCTCTGCGAGGGCCCGACACGCAAACTGCGCCGTGGGGACATCACCCGTTGCGCGATGTCCCTCCTTCTGGCGGTTGCGGTGGCCGTCTGGTCCTGGTGAATCCGGTCGTCGGAGCGCAACAGGGCCCCGATGGAAGAACGTGCGTCTCCGCGTGGTCCCGGAGCGGCCCCGCAGCGGTCGTCGGGCGTAGAATCGGCGCATGAAGCTCTGGTCCATTCTCGGCAACTCGCAGAAGCTCGACGGTGGCGCCATGTACGGCAACGCACCCAGGGCGATGTGGTCGAAATGGTCTCCCGCGGACGATGCCAATCGCATCGACCTGGCCTGCCGCGCGCTGCTGGCGAGTCCGCTGAACGGCAAGACGGTGCTGTTCGAAACCGGGATCGGTGCGTTCTTCCCGCCGGACCTGCGCCAGCGCTACGGGGTGGTCGAGGATCGCCACGTCCTGCTGGACTCGCTGGCCCAAGCGGGCTTCTCGCACGAGGACATCGACGTGGTGGTGCTATCGCATCTGCATTTCGACCATGCCGGCGGATTGCTCGCGCCATGGCGCGAGGGTGCGGCGCCGCAGCTGCTGTTTCCCAATGCCACGTTCGTGGTGAGCGCCGCCGCCTGGGATCGCGCGTGCGCGCCGCATCCGCGCGACCGCGCCAGCTTCATTCCGGAACTGCCGGCGCTGCTCAAGGCGAGCGGGCGGCTGGAAATCGTCGACAGCACCCACTCGGAGGCGCTCGGCGAGGCGGTGCGCTTCCATTTCAGCGACGGGCACACCCCAGGGCTGATGCTGTCGGAGATCGTGGGGCCCGAGCGCGTGAACGGCGAATCGCATGGCGGAGTGGTGTTCTGCGCCGACCTGATCCCCGGACGACCGTGGGTGCACGTGCCTATCACGATGGGCTACGACCGCAACGCAGAGCTGTTGATCGACGAGAAGCGCGAGTTCCTGGAAGACAAGCAGGCGCGCAACGTGCATCTGTTCTTCACCCACGACCCGGGCTGCGCGCTGGCGCAGGTCACGCGCGATGCGAAGGGCCGCTTCGGCACCGCGCACGAGGTGCCCGCGCTGCACGCCAGGCCGCTGGCCGCATGAGGGCGGGCCTCGCGGCCGGGTTGCTTGCCTTCGCAGGCATCGCCGCGGCCCAGGAACCGGTACCGCAGGGCGAACCGGTCGCGGCGGAGCGGCTGCGCGACGCGGAATTCGGCGTTTCCACCCGCCAGTTCGGCCTGCAGCGCCGGGTCGAGATGTTGCAGTGGCGCAGGCAGGGCGCCGGCTACGCCAGGGTCTGGACATCGGAGCCGGTCGATTCATCGGGATTCGATGCCCGGCATGCGAACCCGGGCGGGTTCCCGATTGAAACCCGCTACTGGATCGCCCCGCGTGTCACCGTGGATGGCAGGCCGGTGGACGAGGACGTGCTCAAGGCGCTGGGGCAGTGGCGCGGCTTCAGGCCGGGATTCTCGGCCCTGCCCGGAAACCTTTCGGCCACGTTCCAGCCCGAGGGCGATGGCTTGGGTAGCGCCGAAAACCCGCTGGATCCGCAGATCGGGGACCTGCGCATTACCTGGCATGAAATGACGCTGCCGCCCCTGGCGGGCCGGGTTGCGCTGCGCAATGCGGTCTGGGTGCTGAAACCCGGTGCCGCCGTCGCGGATGCCGGTGCCGCGCCCGCTCGGGATCCGGCGTTGGCGGGGCGGGAAACCGCGCACCGCTATCTGCTCCCGGTCGGGGCCGGTGCACTGCTCGTGTTCGCGCTGCTCGCCCTGATCCGGCGGCGGCGCGGGACCAGGCGCCGGCACTGAGGCGATGGCCGAGTCCTGGGCCCTAGCCGGGCCGGGTGCCGAAGATGCGGTCGCCCGCGTCGCCCAGCCCGGGCAGGATGTAGCCACGTTCGTCCAGCCGCTCATCGACAGCGGCGGTATAGACCTCGACCTCGGGATGCGCGGCTTCCAGCGCGCGCAGGCCTTCGGGCGCGGCCACAAGGCACAGGGCCTTGATGCGGGTGCAGCCGGAGGACTTGAGCAGGTCGAGCGTCGCGATCAGGGTGCCGCCGGTGGCCAGCATCGGGTCCAGGACCAGTGCGGTGCGGTCGGCGAGGCTGCCGACGAAGTTGTCGTAATAGGGCTCCGGCGTCAGCGTGCGCTCGTTGCGGCGCATGCCGACCACGCTCACCTTGGCCGCGGGGATCATCTGCAGGACACCGGGCAGCAGGCCCAGGCCCGCGCGCAGGATCGGCACCAGGGTCAGCTTGCGTCCGTGGATGCGGCGTACCGGCACCGGACCGGCCCAGCCGGCTTCCTCGCCGTCTTCCAGCGCGAGATCTGCGGTCGCCTCGAAGGTGAGCAGCATCGCCACTTCCGCCGCCAACTCACGGAAGGTCTTGGTGCTGCTGTCGGCGCGGCGCATCAGGCCGAGCTTGTGCTGCAGCAGCGGGTGACGGCACTCGACGACTTTCATGCCGCGACTTTACCGCCCCGTGCGGACACGCGGCGATTTCCACTACGCGCGAATGAGGCGAGGCGCGCGCCGCGCGCGGGTCCCACTACGCGGCGGCGGCCTGCCGCTGGCGCGGGCCCTCGAGCAGTGCGCGCTTGACCAGGTCGAAGACCAGGTCCAGCTCCGCGCTGGTCACGGCGAAGTGCGGGGTGAAGCGCAGCGAATTCTCGCCGCCGTGGATGACGCCCAAGCCGCGTTCGCGCAGCCATTCCTCGGTCGATCCGGCGCCATAGCCCTTGAAATCGCGGGTCAGTTCGCACGAGAACAGCAGGCCGGTGCCCTGGACCTTGGTGATCAGGCCGGTCTCGGCCCGCAGCGCCTCGAGCTTGGCAATGGCTTCCTTGCCGCGTTCGCGGATATTGGTGCGCAGTTCCGGCGTGAGCAGCGCCAGCGTGGCGCAGGCCACGTCGAGTGCGCGCGGATTGCTGGTCATGGTGTTGCCGTAGGTGCCCTTGCGGTACAGGCCCGCGGCCAGTTCGCCCACGGCCAGCACCGACAGCGGGAACTGGGCGGCATTGAGCGCCTTGGAATAGGTCTCCATGTCCGGCGCTTCCTGGCCCTCGAAACCCGGATAGTCGACGATCGACAGCACGCCGTTCGCGCGCAGGCCGGCCTGGATCGAATCCACCAGGAACAGCGCGCCGTGCTCCCTGGTGAGTTCGCGCGCCGCGGCGTAGAACTCCACCGGCACGCTGCGGCCCGGATCGCCTTCGCCCATCACCGGCTCGAGGAACATCGCCTCGATGAACCAGCCGTTGCGGTCGGCATCGGCGAAGACCTGGCGCAGCGCCTCGATGTCGTACGGCGCCACGGTGAGCAGGCTGTCCTCGCCGCGATAGCTGGCCAGGTGCTGCAGATAGGTCTTGCGCGAGGAATCCGAATACAGCGCGGGCCGTTCGGTGCGCCCGTGGAAGGCGCCCTTGACCACCAGCCGCTTCACCGTGCGTCCGGCGTGGCGACCGCCCGGGTCGGTCATCAGCTTGGTGTTGACGTCGGCGATGCGCGCGGCCAGCGACACCGACTCGGAGCCGGAGTTGAGGCACATGAACTTCACGTAGGGGCAGCCGGTAGCGCGTGCATGGCCGATTTCCCTGCGCAGTGCGCGCTCGAAGCGCAGCTGCGACAAGTTGGGGGTCATGATGTTGGCCATGGCCTGCGGCCGCGCCATCGCCTCCAGCACCGCCGCGGGCGTGTGGCCGAAACCGAGCATGCCGTAGCCGCCGGTGTCGTACTGCACGGCGCCCTTGAGCGTGACCAGCCAGGGGCCGCGCGCGGCCAGGGCCACGTACGGATTCACCGCGTCCTCGGGGTAGAAATTGATGTAGCCGGCCTGCACCGCGCGCACCTGCGCGTCCTCATCCAGGTCCAGCAGATCGGCGAACTCGCCTCGGATGCGCGCGTACTCGGCCACGGCCGCGTCGATGGCGTCGACCAGGTCGGGGTGGCTGGCGGCGAAACGCTCGACGACGGCGTCGGCCAGGCCCTGGGTGCGGCGCTGGCCCGCGTGGGCGCGTAGCGGTGCGAGTTTCTCGGTAACGGTCATCGTGGCTCCCCGGCGCGTGCTGGCACGCGGCGATCAATTGGTCATCCAGCCATTATCGGGAATCTGTCGGCGTTTGGTAGGTCCGATTTGTGCGGATTTGCCTGGAATTTCGTCGATTCGACGATTATTCTCGTCCAAATGAAGCCCACACCCGCCGATGAGGCACTGCTCTCGCTGCTGCGCGAGGATGCGCGCGCCCCGACTGCCGAGATCGCACGCCGTCTGGGGCTCTCGCGGACCACGGTGCAGAGCCGGATCGACCGGCTGGAACGCGAGGGCGTGATCCAGGGCTATACCGTACGCGTCGCCGACGATCTCGAGCAGGGCCTGATCCGTGCCCACATCATGATCATGGTGCTGCCCAAGCGCATGGCCGAGGTGGTGCGCGAGCTGCGCGCGATGCCCGAGATCCGCACCCTGCAATCGGTCAGCGGCGGCTGGGACCTGATCGCGGTCGGCGTGGTGCGCAACGTGGGCGAAATGGACGAGCTGACCGACCGGATCGGGGCGATCGACGGTGTCGAACGCACCACGTCCTCGATCGTGCTGTCGACCAAGTTCGCGCGGTAGCGCATGACCGTGGGAGCGGCCAAGGCCGCTCCCACGGTGCGCCCGCCTACAATTGTCGGCCCGCGCGCGTCTGCATCCACCTCTTTTCCGTCTTGAAGAAATCCGATTTCCACTACGAGTTGCCCGAGGCGCTGATTGCGCAGGCGCCGCTGCCGGAGCGCTCGGCCAGCCGGCTGCTGGTGGTGCCGCCGGACGAGGGCGGCTTCGACGATCTGCACGTGCGCGACCTGCCGGACCTGCTGCGGGCGGGCGACCTGCTGGTGTTCAACGACACCCGGGTGATCCCGGCACGATTGTTCGGACACAAGGCCAGCGGCGGCCGGGTCGAAATCCTGATCGAGCGCCTGCTGCCGGGCAACGAGGCGCGCGCCCAGATCGGCGCCAGCAAATCGCCCAGGGCCGGAAGCCGGATCGCCCTGGATCCCGGCGGCGCCGCCGAAGTGCTCGGTCGCGACGGCGAGTTCTATCGCCTGCGCTTCGAGGTGGACGATGCGCTGGAGTCCTGGTTGCTGCGGGCAGGTCGGCTACCGCTGCCGCCCTATATCCGGCGCGAGCCCGGAGCGGACGACGCCGAGCGCTACCAGACGGTGTTCGCGCGCGAAGTGGGCGCGGTCGCGGCGCCGACCGCGGGCCTGCACTTCGACGACGCCCTGCTCGATGCGCTGCGCGAGAAAGGCATCGAGTTCGGCCACGTGACCCTGCACGTTGGCGCGGGGACGTTCCAGCCGATGCGCGTGGATGACGTGCGCGAGCACCGCATGCATAGCGAATGGATCAACGTCGGCGCCGAACTGGTTTCGCAGGTGCGCGCGGCGCGCGCCCGCGGTGCGCGCGTGATCGCGGTCGGCACCACCGTGGTGCGTGCACTGGAGTCGGCGCTGCGCGACGGCGAACTGCAGCCCTTCGCGGGCGAGACCAGCATCTTCATCTTTCCCGGCTACCGCATCGATTCGGTCGATGCGCTGCTGACCAACTTCCATCTGCCGGAAAGCACGCTGCTGATGCTGGTGTCGGCATTCGCGGGCAAGGCGCGCGTCTTCGCCGCATACGAACATGCGGTGCGCGAGCGCTACCGGTTCTTTTCGTACGGGGATGCGATGCTGCTGTTTCCGCGCCGCGATGGCTCGCAGGACCCGAGCCAATGAAGGCGTCGCAACGCGCCACAAAGACGCACCTGCGGGCTCCTCGCAGATCGCCTGCCATCGGAGCCCCATGAGCCGCATGTCGTTTCAGCTACTGGCCAGCGACGGCGCCGCACGGCGCGGTCGGCTCACGTTTCCGCGCGGCACGGTGGAAACGCCGGCGTTCATGCCGGTTGGGACCTATGGTTCGGTCAAGGGCATGCTGCCCGAACAGCTGCGCGCCCTGGGCGCGGAAATCATCCTCGGCAACACCTTCCACCTGTACCTGCGGCCGGGCCTGGAGGTAATCGAGGCCCACGGCGGCCTGCACGGTTTCACCCGCTGGGACGGGCCGATCCTGACCGATTCGGGCGGCTTCCAGGTGTTCTCGCTGGCGCACCGGCGCAAGATCAGCGAGGCCGGCGTCACCTTCGCCGCGCCCACCGACGGCAGTCAGGTGTTCCTCGGCCCCGAGGAGAGCATGCGCATCCAGCGCGTACTCGATTCGGACATCGTCATGATCTTCGACGAATGCACGCCCTATCCGGCCACCGAGGAGGTGGCACGCAAGTCGATGGAGCTTTCCCTGCGCTGGGCAGAACGCTCGAAGCGCGCGCACGAAGGCAACGACGCGGCGCTGTTCGGCATCGTCCAGGGCGGGGTGCATCCTGCACTGCGCACGCGCTCGGCCGAGGCGCTGCAGCGGATCGGATTCGACGGCTACGCCATCGGCGGACTGGCGGTGGGCGAGCCGGAGGCGGAGCGCAATGCGATGCTCGAACACTGCTGCCCGCAGCTTCCGGCCGACCGGCCACGCTATCTGATGGGAGTGGGGCGCCCGCTGGATCTGGTCGAGGCGGTGGCCCGAGGCGTGGACATGTTCGACTGCGTCATGCCCACCCGCAACGCGCGTAACGGACACTACTTCGTGCATGGCGGGGTGGTGCGGATCCGCAATGCGAAGTATGAGCGCGACCTGCGCCCGATCGAGGAAGGCTGTGGTTGTCCGACCTGCACCGGCGGCTATACCCGCGCCTATCTGCGGCACCTGGACCGCTGCAACGAGATGCTAGCGCCGATCCTGGGCACCCTGCACAACCTGTGGCACTACCAGAAGCTGATGGCGGACATGCGCGCGGCCATCGCAGCGGGAACCTTCGCCGCGTTCCGCGAGTCCTTTCTTGCCGCCCAGCGGCCCGCAGCCACGGGCTGAAACCCGCCCGCTCGGGCACTTCGGCGGCCTGGGGACGCCGCCGGCGCCGGGTCGGACGCGTCCGCACGGGCATCGGTGGCCATGCCGCATGGCATAATCGCCCGCTATTTTTCCGTGGAAATCCGCCCGATGAACCTGCTCGACCTGCTGATCGCCCCTGCCTACGCACAGGCCACCCCTTCCGCTGGTGCCGGCGGCATGATGGGCTCGCTCCTGTTCCCGATCGTGCTGATCGCGATCATGTACTTCCTCATGATCCGTCCGCAGATGAAGCGCGCCAAGGAACACCGCGCCATGCTCGAGAAACTGTCGGTGGGCGATGAGGTGATCACCAACGGCGGCATCGCGGGCACCGTGCGCACGATCGGCGAGAGTTTCATCCACGTCGAGGTCGCAAGCGGTGTGGAACTTCGTGTGCAGAAGGGCGCGGTGGCCAACGTCCTGCCCAAGGGCACCCTCAAGGCCGCCTGACCCGTCGTCGTTCCATGACCGGCGCGGCCCCGGGGCCGCGTCCTGGACCTGTCCATGCTCGAATATTCACGCGTCAAGTACTTCATCATCGCGTTCGTGCTGGCGCTCAGCGCGCTGTACGCGGTCCCCAATCTGTTCCCGCCGGATCCGGCCGTGCAGATCACCGCCAACCGCGGTGCCAAGATCGACGCTGCGCTGACGCAGCGGGTCGAAGCGGATCTGAAGAAGGTCGGCATCGCACCCAAGGCGGTGGCGATCGAGGGCGACAACCTGGTGGTGCGCCTGGCCAGCGCCGAGCAGCAGGGCCGGACCTCCGATCTGCTGCAGGACACGCTGGGCGGCAGCTACGTCTCCGCGCTGAACCTGGCCTCGACCGCGCCCGCGTGGCTCGACGCGATCGGTGCCCGGCGCATGCTCATGGGCCTGGATCTGCAGGGCGGCGTGCACTTCCTGATGGAAGTCGACCGCAAGGCGGCGCTGGACAAGCGCATGGACGCCTACGCCGAAGACCTGCGTGTGCTGCTGCGGGACAAGCGTCTGACCTACCAGTCGGTCGAACGCCGCCCGGACAACACGTTCCTGATCACCCTGGCCAAACCCGGCGACCGCGATGCCGCACGTACCGCGATCCAGACCGACCTGGCCACGGTCAGCAGTGGCGCCTCCGGCTCGGGCGTGCTCGCCAGCGGCGTGCCGATGGTCGAAGTCGAGCCGGCCGGAACCAACCAGCTGGTGATCAGGCCGGCCGAGCAGGACCTGCAGCAGATCACCGCTGGCGCGATCGAGCAGAACGTCGGCACGTTGCGCAACCGCATCAACGAGCTGGGCGTGGCCGAGCCGGTGATCCAGCGCCAGGGCGCAGAGCGGGTGGTCGTGCAGCTGCCCGGCGTGCAGGACACCGCGCAGGCCAAGCGCATCCTCGGTGCCACGGCGACGCTGGAATTCCACGGCGTGTACGAGGGCGGCGACATCCTCGATGCGGTGACCACCGGCAACGTGCCGCCCGATGCGAAGCTGTATTACCGCCAGGAACTCGGACCGGATGGCAAGCCGATTCCGATCCTGCTGAAGAAGCGGGTCATCGTGTCGGGCGAGCAGCTGGTCGGCGCGACTTCCGGCCGCGCTCCGGACGACGGCTCGCCCGCGGTCACGATCAACCTCAACGGGATCGGCGGCCAGCGCATGTTCGACTACTCGAGCGAGAACGTGAACAAGGGGCTCGCGGTGGTGTTCATCGACCGGATTCCCGAAGTGCGGATGGTCGACGGCAAGGAAGTGCGCAGCTCGCGGATCAACGAGCGCGTCATCTCGGTCGCCAACATCCGCGAACCGCTGGGCAAGACGTTCCAGACTTCGGGCCTGGAAAGCCCGAAGGAAGCGGCGGACTTGGCCCTGCTGCTGCGTGCGGGCTCGCTGGCCGCGCCGATGGACTTCGTCGAGCAGCGCGTGGTCGGTCCTAGCCTGGGCAAGGAGAACGTGGAGCGCGGCCTGCGCGCGGTGCTGTACTCGTTCGCCTTCGCGCTGGCGTTCTTCCTGATCTATTACCGCATGTTCGGCGTGATCACCTGCGTGGCGCTGCTGATCAATCTGCTGATGGTGGTCGCGGTGATGTCGTTCCTGGAGGCCACCCTGACCCTGCCTGGCTTGGCGGGCATTGCCCTGACCGTGGGCATGTCGGTGGACGCGAACGTGCTGATCAACGAACGCATACGTGAGGAACTGCGCGCCGGGGTGCCGCCGCAGACCGCCATCGCCAGCGGTTACGACAAGGCCTCGGGCACGATCGCGGACGCCAACATCACGGCCATGCTCGCGGGTATCGCGCTGTTCGCCTTCGGTACCGGCCCGGTGAAGGGCTTCGCGGTGTCGCTGATCGTCGGTATCGCCACCTCGATGTATACCGCGGTGTCGGTCTCGCGCGGTATCGCCACCCTGATTTACGGACGTCGGCGCAAGCTGAAGTCGGTCGCGATCTGACGGAGCACGACCATGATCAAGCAGTTCAATGTGTTTCCGCACGACAGCAACTTCAACTTCATGCGCCTGCGTTGGGTGTCGCTGGTGATCGCGGCGCTGATCATGTTCGTCGGCATCGGCGCCATGTTCACCAAGGGCTTCAACTTCGCGCTGGACTTCACCGGCGGCACCGCGGTGGAGCTGCGCTTCGCCAAGCCGGCGGACGTCGACGACCTGCGCGCGCGCCTGGCTTCGGCCGGGTTCGACCATGCCCAGGTCCAGGCTTACGGAACCGGCAGCGACCTGCTGGTGCGGTTGCAGCCGCGCGAGGGCGCCGGACGCGACGACACCAGCCAGACCGCCGACCTGGTGGTGCAGGCGGCCTCGACGCCCGACAACCCGGCCCAGCGCCTGAGCAGCGGCTATGTCGGTCCGCAGGTGGGCAAGGAACTGGCGCTCAACGGCCTGTACGCGCTGCTGTTCGTGGTGATCGGGTTCCTGGTCTACATCTCGTTCCGGTTCGAATGGAAGTTCGCGGTCGCCGCGATCATCACCACCCTGCACGACGTGGTCGTCGTCGCCGGCTGGTTCGCACTGACCGGCCACGAATTCGACCTGACCGTGCTCGCCGGCGTGCTGTCGGTGATGGGGTACTCGATCAACGACACCATCGTCGTGTTCGACCGCGTGCGCGAGAACTTCAAGTCGATGCGCGTGGAACCGCGCGCGGTGCTGAACAAGTCGATCAACCAGACCCTGTCGCGTACGGTGATCACCTCGTTCGTGGCGTTCCTGACCGTGCTGGCGCTGTATCTGTATGGCGGCGGCTCGCTCAAGGGCATGGCCGAATCGCAGATGATCGGCATCATCATCGGCACCCTGTCCTCGATCTTCGTGGCCTGCCCGATCCTGCTGTGGCTGGGTGTGAGCAAGCAGGACCTGATGCCGAAGGCGCGCGACGAGGCGGCGTTGGCGCGCAGGCCCTGACTTTTCCTGTCAAGTTCTAGCCAGGGGCCGCTTATGCGGCCCTTGGTTTTTTGGGGCGCGCGGAATTTGGCGCCGCAGTGCTCGTTTTGTCATCTCCGCGAAGGCGAAGAGCCAACGATCCGTGGGTCCGGAATTACAGCCGTTAGGAGCAGAGCTTTCGCCTGCCGGCGAGTTACTTTTCTTTGCTGGTGCAAAGAAAAGTAACCAAAAGAAAGCACCTTCCTCGACAGATCGCTCAAGGCGTGTGAGTGACGAAGGAATTTTCGGACTCGGCCTCCTGCCTCGGTCCGAAAACGGCGGCCATCCATGGCCGCCGCCCCTCCGGGGTTTCCGATCGCTGGTGGCTGCTGGTGGAGCAAGAAGGTCAAACGCTGAGAAGCTGCAACGACCCAATCACCAGAACGCGCCTGCGGCTCATGGCTCGACCAGGCCTTTGACCTTCCCAACGCCGCGCACGCGGCCAACATCCAGACACCCGGAGGGCGGCCGGCATGGATGCCGGCCGTTTTCGGACCGAGCCATGGATGGCGAGTCCGAAAATGGCGAGCGCACCACACATGCCCTGAGCGGTGTTGACTTCACGAGCAGGTGCTTTCTTTGGTTACTTTCTTTGCACCAGCAAAGAAAGTAACTCGCCTTCAGGCGAAAGCTCTGCTTCTATTGTGCGCGTACGAGCAAGTGTCGAACTACCAGGTATCGGCAGGCTTTCGACAGACGGAGCTCTTGTTTGACCTGCAGATGTCGTTGATCTGGGAGGAGCGAAACAGCACGCTCTTGGATCACAGCCTCGGGTTCAAGCTCGACTCGCAGGAACCGATTCTCGCGCGCGATTCGCCGTCGCCGTCAGCCAACACCCCTAATCGAACGCCTTCGCATAGCCAGAACTGACCACCAACTGCTGCAACGGCTCGACCAGCTTCACGTTGCCGGCGATGATCTGGGTGCCGCTGGCCATCGCCACATCCATCCGCCCCGGCGCACGCCCGCGGTAGTCGCACAGACGTCCGCCGGCCTCGCGCACGAGCAGGGCGCCGGCGGCGATGTCCCAGGGCTGCACACCGGCTTCGAAATAAGCATCGGCGCGACCGGCGGCGACCCAGGCCAGGTCCAAGGCCGCCGAGCCGGTGCGACGCAGGTCCTCGGCTTCGGCCATCAGCGCTTTCACGCAATCCAGATGTGGCCCCAGGCGGCTGCGCTCGCGCGGCGGGAAGCCGGTGATCAGCATGGCGCCGGCGATGTCCCGACGTTCGGCCACGCGGATCTTCTTGTCGTTGAGCACCGCGCCCTTGCCACGCGTGGCGATGAACAGCTCGTTGCGCAGCGGGTCGAAGATCACCCCGTGCAGAGGTTCGCCGTTCTCCACCAGCGCGATCGATACGCACCAGTGCGGCATGCCGTGCAGGTAGTTGCTGGTGCCGTCGAGCGGGTCGATCACCCAGGTGTAGCGGTGCTTGCCCTGGGCTCCGCCTTCTTCGCCCAGAAACGCGTAGGCGGGATGGAAGCGTCGCAGCTCCTTGACGATCTCCGCCTCGGCCAGGCCGTCGACTTCGCTGGCATAGTCCATGCGCTGCTTCTCGACCACGTTGAGCGCGTCGAGCCGGTGCATGTGCCGCAGGAGGACGTTGCCACCCGCGCGGGCCGCCTTGACCATGATGTTGACGGCGGGCTGTAGCATCGGCGGGCTCCATGGCGGGTCGAGGCGTCTGCCGGGCGTGCGGCGGCTGCGCGCGTGGCCGGGCGGATCGAAGGGGCGGCGGAAAAGAACATCCCGGCGCAGGGCCGGCGGCGCAGTTTAACATCCGACCCGATGAACACCGGAGACTTCGACGCCCAGGCCGCCGCGCGCATCCGCATCGTCCTGGTGGGTACCCAGCATCCGGGCAACATCGGTTCAGCCGCGCGCGCCCTCAAGACTATGGGCCTGTCGCGCCTGGTGCTGGTGCAGCCCGAACGCTTTCCCCACAGCGAGGCGGACGCGCTGGCGGCCGGCGCCGATGACGTGCTCGCGCGTGCGCACGTGGCCGATTCCCTGGCCGATGCGGTATCCGACTGCCGGCTGGTACTCGGCTGCACCGCGCGCGATCGGCGCATCGCACTACCCCAGTGGACGCCGCGCGAGGCGGCGGCGCAGGTCGTCGCCGCTGCGCGCGACGGCGGCGAGATCGCGCTGCTGTTTGGGCGCGAGCGCACCGGGCTGGAGAACGAAGAGCTGCAGCTTTGCCATGCTGCGATCCACATCCCGGCCAACGCCGACTACAGCTCGCTGAACCTGGCGATGGCAGTGCAAGTGCTGGCCTACGAACTGCGCCTGGCGCTGCTGCAGGGTGCGGCAGCGCGGCTGCCCGCACCGCACGATCCGCCCGCCAGCCATGCGCAGCTGGAAGGGCTGTTCGCACAGCTGGCCCAGACCCTGGATGACATCGATTTCCACAAGGGCCGCGCACCAGAGTCGGCGATGCGCAAGCTGCGCAGGTTGTTCCTGCGCGCGAGCCTGGACGAGCGCGAGGTCCGGTTGCTGCGCGGTGTGCTGGCCGACGCGCAGCGCATGGCGCGGCTGGCCGGCGAAGCAGGGCCAACGCCCCCCCTGTCGCCGCCGGGGGGTTTGGGCTAGGCTCGCCGGGCCTTCAATCACCGGCCTTCGAACCACGTGACCTCGCGCCTGCGCTCGCTGTGGATGGCCGTTGCCTTGCTCTCGGCCCTGCTGCTGCCGCGCGCACCGCAGGCGGCGGATGGGGACGGTCAGGTGCTGGTGCTGGGCCGGATCAGCGACGACCCCAAGGCGCACTACGAGCAGCTCAAGCCGCTGCTGGACTACGTGGTACCGCGCATGGCCGATGTGGGCATCCGCGAAGGCCGGATCCTGATGGCGCGCGATCCGCAGCAGATGGCCAGCTATCTGCGCCGCGGCCGGGTCGACTGGGTCACCGAGACCAGCGGCACCGGCATGCAGCTGGCGCAGCGCGCGGGTGCCAAACCGCTGCTGCTGACCGAGCGCGACGGGGTCAGCCGATACCGGACCCTGTTCGTGGCGCGCCGCGACAGCGGTATCCGCAGCATCGAGGCGCTGCGGGGCCGGAGCATCGCGTTCCAGGCCGCCGAATCGACCAGTTCCTATTTCGTGCCCGCGGCTGCGCTGCTCGAGCGCGGCCTGCCACTGACCCTGCTGCTGTCCCCGCACGACCGGCCCGATCCCGATGCGGTGGGTTATGTGTTCGCCCGCTCCGAGCTCAACGTGTCGACCTGGGTGCACAAGCGCCTGGCCGACGCAGGCGCAATGAGCAACCTCGATTGGGATAACCCCGCCAGGGTGCCGCCGAGCTACCGGCGCGATCTGGTGATCTTCCATGAAACGGACCCGTATCCGCGCGCGCTTGAAATGGTGCGTGGCGATCTTGATCCGAAGGTGCAGGCACGCCTGTATCAGGTCCTGAGCCAGGCCGCGGACGATCCCGATGCGCGCGAGGCCCTGCTGCGCTTCTTCAAGACCACACGCTTCCTGCCGATCGACCCGCCATCGATGCAGGCGCTGCAGAAGGTCGGCGCCGGCGTCGGCCGGGTCCGGGCGGAAGTCGAATGATGACCTGGCGGATGGGGCTATCGGCCAAGTTCGGCGCGCTGATCGCGATCGCGCTGGTGGTGCTGCTGGGAGTCGTGCTGCTGATGCTGCAGCGGCAGCATGCGATGCAGGCGGAGGTGGTCAGGGTCGGCGGCGACGCGATGCGCACGCTGATCATGTCGCGGCTGCGCAAGCGGGGCGAGGCGACCATCGGCCAGGTCGCCGACTCGCTGGTCAACCCGCTGTACTACTTCGACCTGGATTCGATTGGCGGCATCGCCCGGGACGTGATGCGGCAGCCGGATGTGGCCTATGTCCTGGTCTACGACACCAATGGCGACATCATCCACGACGGATCGGGCGACATCCCCACCTACGGCCAGGCGATGAACGATCCGCTCGCCTACGAGGTGGTTTCGGCGCGCGGCGAGCACACCCAATTGACCGCTGGCGTGCTCGACGTGTCGGCTCCGATCAGCGTGGGCGAGCAGCGCCTGGGCGGGGTGAGGATCGGGTTTTCCCTGACCTCGGCGCGGGCCGACGAGGAGCAGGCTTCCGCGCGCATGTCCCAGCGCCTCAACGAAATCGGCAAGCGCCATCTGCAATGGATCGTGGTGCTGCTGTTGTCGCTGGTCGGATTGGCGGTGCTGGTGAGTTACGCCCTGCAGCGCGCGTTGGTGCGGCCGATCCGGCAGCTGGCCGGCGCGGCGCGCGAGATCGAGGCGGGCAACTTCGCCGCCGAGATCCCGGACAGCCGGCGCCAGGACGAGGTCGGCGACCTGCTGCGCGCGTTCGGACGCATGAGCGAAAGCATCGGCCGGCACGATCGCGACATCCGGCGCATGGCCTATACCGATCCACTGACCGGGCTGGCCAACCGGCTGGCATTTCGCGAAAACCTGGACCGGCGCGTGGTCCAGCTGCAGGGCGCCGGTCGGGAAATGGCGCTGCTGTTCGCGGACATCGACGATTTCAAGCGCGTGAACGACAGCCTTGGCCACGACGCCGGCGACGAGGTGCTGGTGCAGTTCGCCAACAGGATCCGCGAAGCCGTGAGCCGCTACGGGGGCAGCGATGCGATGCTGGCCCGCTTCGGTGGCGACGAGTTCGTGGTGCTGCTGCAGGCCGACGAACGCCACGGCGCGGATATGCGTGCGCTCGCCAGCAGCGTCGCCGAGAACCTGGTGTCGGAGCTGAGCCGGCCGATCCGGGTGCAGGAGCGGCAGGTGTTCCTGGGCACGTCGATCGGCATCACGCTGTTCCCCGATGACGCGCGCGAGGCAGCGACGCTGATGAAGAACGGCGACATCGCGATGTACCAGGCCAAGGTCGCGGGCAAGAACTGCTTCCGTTTCTTCAGCCGCGCGATGGACCAGGCGGTGGCGCGCCGCATCCGCATGGAGACCGACCTGCGCGGCGCCTGGGAACGGGGCGAGCTCTCCCTGGCCTACCAACCGGTGTACCGGCTCTCCGACCGCCGGCTGGTGGGCGCCGAGGCGCTGCTGCGCTGGCAGCACGAGGAGCAGGGCGCGATCGCGCCGTCGGCCTTCATAGATGTCGCCGAACAGAGCGGATTGATCGAACGGATCGGGCCGGAAGTGCTGCGCGCAGCCTGCCGCGATGCGGCGTCATGGAGTGCCGCCAATGGCGAGGCGCTGTTCGTATCGGTGAACGTGTCGCCGCGACAGCTGCGCAGCGGCGATCTGCCGCGGCACGTGACCCGGGCGCTGCAGGAGTCCGGCCTGGCCCCGCATGCGCTGCACCTGGAGCTGACCGAGACCACGATCATCAGCGACGAGAAACAGGCGAGCGCGATGCTGTCGAAGCTGCGCGGCGAGGGAGTGCGGGTATGGCTGGACGATTTCGGCACCGGCTTCTCGGGCCTCAGCCACTTGCGCCGGGTGCCTGTCGACGGGGTCAAGATCGACCGCAGTTTCGTGTCCGACGTGACCCGCGATCCGGACGATCTGGCGCTGACCACGGCGATCATCGCCATGGCCCATTCGCTCGGAATCATCGTTGTGGCCGAGGGGATCGAGGACGAGCAGCAATATGCCTTGCTCAAGCAGCGCAATTGCGACCTGGGGCAGGGCTACTGGTTCGGCCGCCCGGTAGCGGCGCGTGAGTTCGCCAAGCTGATCGCTTGATGCGAGACCCAAGGACGTGCCGCTGGGTTGGTAGCGTCGGGGGTAACCTCTTTAAGAGCAGAGCTTTCGCCTGCCGGCGAGTTACTTTTCTTTGCTGGTGCACTGCGCCGGAGGCGCGAACGGCGAAGCCGGCCCGAAGGGCGAGCACCGCAGGTGCGAGTAAAGAAAAGTAACCAAAAGAAAGCACCTTCCTCGTGACGTCAAACCCGCTCATGGGATGTGCGGTGTCGTCGCCATTTTCGCAGCGGACGTCCCTGTCCGCTCCGAAAACGGCCGGCATCCATGCCGGCCGCCCTCCGGGTGTCCGGATACGCGTCGCACGAGAAGCCTCGAGAAGATCAAAGGCTAAAGGTCCAGGCAGCCAGGAGCGGGCGCGGGCTGGCGCCGGCGGCCCACGCCTTTGACTTTCCTGGTCCCGCAGTAGCAACCAGCACCCGCAAACCCCAAAGGGGCGGCGGCCATGGATGGCCGCCGTTTTCGGATCGAGGCAGGATGCCGAGTCCGAAAATTCCTTCGTCACTCACATGCCTTGAGCGATCTGGATCCACTGAGGTGCTTTCTTTGGTTACTTTCTTTGCACCAGCAAAGAAAGTAACTCGCCTTCAGGCGAAAGCTCTTGCTTTACCGCCGCCGCGGGTTCGGCATGAAGTGACTTCTTCGGCGCGCCAGTTCAACAGAGCGCAAAAAGTAACGCCCTTGGTTTACCGCCCCGCCTTTACGGGGCAGGCTCTTCGCGGGCATGACGGCATCGCGCTTTCACTCCTGGGCTGCGCCCCGCCGCCGCGCTCACACCAGCAAATCGATCCACCGCGCCGCCATGGCCGCGAGATTGCCCGAGAGCACGCCGAACACCGCGATCGATACCGCTCCAGCGACCCAGGCGACGATCATGAGCGCGCCGTCGCGTTCCAGTAGCGCAAGCGCGAACAGAAGCAGCAGTACGCCGAAGATCCCGTTGGTCAGCGGAATCGGCAGCGCCAGCAGCAGTCCCAGCAGCACCAGGATCACGCCGCTCACGATGCTGGCCATGCGGTGGTCGAGCAAAGCGGTCATGCGCGGTTTGATCACCCTTTCCAGCCTGGCCAGCCACGGCGCAAACCAGCGGTCGAACTTGATCAGCACGCTCCGGTGCGGGCCGCGCGCCGCCAACCACTTGGGCAGCCACGGCCGGCGCAGGCCGCCCATCAGCTGCACGCCCACCAGCACCACGATCGGACTGCTGATGACACCGGCCACGCCGGGAATGAAGGACGGGGGAATGGCCAGGAACAGCAGCACGCCGAAGGCGCGCCGGCCCAGGCCGGTGAGCAGGTCGCCGAGCTTGAGCTGATCGTCCGGATCGCCTTCGGCCAGCTGGTCGAGCAGGGCGCGGGTGCCGCGCTCGGCCGCGCGCCGCCAGCTGCGCCAGCGTCGGCGCCTTGATCCCGGATCGCCCGGTTCGGCCGGTTCGCGCGGCTCAGGCGTCATCGTCGTGTTCCGCTGGCGACTCGGCCATCCGCTGCAGCAGCAGCTTGTCGATCCGCGGCCCGTCCAGGTCGATCACCTCGATCCGCCATCCGGCCCAGTCGAAGTGTTCGCCCGGATTTGGGATGCGGCCGAAGCGGGCGATGATCATGCCCGCCGCGGTGTGGTAGTCGTGCTCGTCCTCGTCGGGCAGCCTGCCGCCGCCGATCAGGTCGCGAAATTCGTCCACCGGCAGGCTGCCGTCGACCAGCAGCGAGCCGTCGTCGCGGGCGATCACCAGCGCCTCGGCGTCGGCGCTTTCGCCCGACTGGATCCGCCCCAGCACCGCACCCATCAGGTCGTTCAGGGTGACCATGCCGGTGACGTCGCCGTATTCGTCGACCACCAGCGCCAGCGACTGCTGCTCCTCGCGGAAGATTTCCAGCAGCTTGAGCGCGTGGGTGGACTCGGACACGAAGACCGCCGGGCGCAGTTCCTTGAACAGGTCCGGCGCCAACTGGTCGAGGCGATCCAGCAGCGATTTCACCTCGAGCACGCCGAGCACGTCGGCGTCGCTGCCGCGATACACCGGATAGCGCGAATAGGGCGTTTCGCGCATTTCGGCGAGGTTTTCCTCGAAGCTCGCAGCGGCGTCCAGCCAGATGATCCGGGTGCGTGGCGTCATCAGGCTTTCCGCCGTGCGATCGCCCAGGCGCATCACCCGGTGCATCATGTTGCGTTCGTCGTCGTCGATCACGCCCTGCTCGTGGCCTTCGCTCACCAGCAGGCGGATTTCCTCCTCGGTAATGGCGTTGCGGGCATCGTCGCGGATGCCGAGCACCCGCAGCACCAGGCGGTTGATCGCGCCCAGGACGAACACGGCCGGCTTGGCCGCCCGCGCCAGCATGTGCAGCGGAATGGCAACGACGGCCGCGATTCCCTCCGGATTCGTCAGCGCCAGGCGCTTGGGGATCAGCTCGCCGAAAATCACCGAGCCGGCCGTGATCAGGGTCACGGCGGTACCGATGCCGATGGGCCTTGCGTATTCGCGCGCGGCCGGGAGCACATTGTCCAGCCAGTCGGCGATCTGCAGGCCGATCGCCTCTCCGCCGAACACGCCGGTCAGCACGCCAATCAGGGTGATGCCGATCTGCACGGTCGACAGCAGGTTGTCAGGATGTTCGGCCAGCGCCAGCGCCTTGCCGGCCCCCCGGCTGGGACGCAATGGATCCTCGGCCATCTGCTTGAGCCGCAGCTTGCGCGAGGTCATCACCGACATTTCCGACAGCGCGAAAAACCCGTTGAGCAGGATCAGGGCGATGACGACGAACAGCTCAATCATGGCCGCTCCGGGGGAAGCACCGGAGCGGCTCGAAACCGC
Organism: Lysobacter sp. M2-1; assembly: GCF_022662495.1. Classification (GTDB taxonomy): domain Bacteria; phylum Pseudomonadota; class Gammaproteobacteria; order Xanthomonadales; family Xanthomonadaceae; genus JAKPBU01. The sequence continues at coordinate 188,200 of NZ_JAKPBU010000011.1, read as the reverse complement.
ACAGGCCCGCCCGGGATGCCGTCGGCGATGCAGGGCGGGCGGGCGGAGGTCGGGAGTCGTCGTCCATAGGGTGCGCCGCAGGCGCCGGGGGATGATATCAGGGCAGGTTGGGGCACTTTTCCTCAGCCCAAGTCACGAAACCGTCATAATCCCGACATAGGGTTGTCACCCGATTGCAACCTTCAGGGCCTCGGTATGTTCTCGCTGCAGACGATCTTCGGTTCCGGCAAACAGTTCTACGCACTCCTGGACGAGGCCGCGGACGCGGCTCACGACGCCGCAAAGGCCCTGCACATGATGATGCGGGAACCCGACCGGGAGCCTGCGCTGGACGCGTTCAAGCTCGCCCGGCAGCGCGAGCGCGCCACCTCCGACAAGATCGGCAAGGCCCTAGTCGACAGCTTCATCACCCCGATCGAGCGCGAGGATATCGAGGCGCTCGGTTCGGCGCTGTACAAGATTCCCAAGCAGATCGAAAAGTTCGCCGACCGCTATTCGCTGGCGGTGCAGCATCTGGAGGGCATCGATTTCGCTCCGCGCTCGGCGATGCTGGAACAGGCCTCCGCCGTGGTCCAGGAAATGGTCCACGACCTGTCGAGGCTCGATATCGACCGCATGACCAAGCTCAACGAGAAGTTGCGCGCGATCGAGAACGAAGCCGACCGGCTGATGCTGGAACTGTACCGCGACATCTACTCGGGCAAGCTCGACAGCCAGCAGATGTTCCTGCTCAAGGAATTCTTCGAGATCCTGGAGAAGGCGATCGACCGCTGCCGCGAGGCGGGCGTGGTCGCCTACCAGATCGTGCTGAAGAACTCGTAAGGCGCCCGCCATGCTCACCCTGCTGCTGGTGGTGATCCTCACCGCGCTGCTGTTCGAGTTCATAAACGGCTTTCACGACACGGCCAACTCCATCGCCACCGTGGTGGCGACCAAGGTACTCACCCCGGGGCAGGCGATCATCCTGGCCGCCGTCACCAACCTGATCGGTGCGTTCATGGGCACCGCCGTGGCCAAGACCATCGCCTCGGGCCTGGTTGACACCGACGTGGTCGTGGTCACCTCGCAGGTGCTGATCTGCGCGCTCTCGGGTGCGATCATCTGGAACCTGATCACCTGGTGGCGCGGGCTGCCGTCCTCCTCGTCGCATGCGCTGATCGGCGGTCTGTGCGGCGCCGCACTGGCGGCCGCCAACAACGATTGGGCCGCGCTGATCTGGTCCAAGGCCAGCGGCGGCGGGTGGACCGAGAACAAGGGCCTGCTGTGGAAGGTGGTGGTGCCGATGGTCAGCTCGCCGATCGCCGGGTTCATCCTGGGCGTGCTGATCATTACCCTGCTGTACATCCTGATCGCGGGGCTGACCCGGGCAGGCGGCCCGCTGGCGCGCATGGCGCGCCCGCGCTGGGTCAACGCGTTCTTCGGCAAGGCCCAGTTGATGTCGGCGGCCTACATGGGGTTCGCGCACGGGCGCCAGGACGCGCAGAAGACCATGGGCATCATCGCCCTGGCGATCTTCGGCGCGCAGTCGGCCGGCACCCTTGACGCGTTGCCGCCATGGCTGCAGTTCCTGCATCCGGATGGAGGCAAGGATGGCATCGACAGCTGGGTGATCGCGACTTGCGCGCTGGTAATGGCGGCCGGTACCGCGGCAGGTGGCTGGAAGATCATCAAGACCCTCGGTCACAAGATGGTGAAGCTGCATCCCATCGATGGCTTCGCCGCGGAAACCGCCTCGGCCACGATCCTGGTCACCGCGGCGCATTTCGGCATGCCGGTGTCCACCACCCACAGCATCTCCACCGCGATCATGGGCGTCGGCTTCGCCAAGAACCCGCGCGCGCTCAAGCTGGGCGTGATCGAACGCATCATCTGGGCCTGGATCCTGACGATCCCCGCTGCCGGCGGCGTGGCTTACGGACTGTTCGAGCTGTTCGATGTGATCGGCTGGACGTAGGGCGGGCCCAGGCCCGCCGAACAGGCCGAACCGGCCGAACCGGCCGAACCGGCCGAACCGATTATTGGGATGACGGGCTTGAGACCGCCATGCGGGAGATCGCCGGCTCGCGGGCCGGGATGGCGGGCTTGAGCCCTCCCTAGAGCAGGTCGCCGCCTGCGGAGAGTGCGCGTTCCAGGCGGTCGCCCATGCCGCCGATTTCCAGGATCAGACGGTCGACCTCGGCTGCCGTCAGCCCCTCGTAGGGACGGTTCTCGCATAGCTGGATGTAAGGCACCCCGTCGAGATCGCCGATCGCCAGGTAGCCCACGCGGCTCTCCCAGTTGAACGCGAGCGCGCGCCGGCAGTCGACGCCGGTGATGGGAGCGATCACGGTGCTCGCGCGCAGATAATTGCGACCGTCATCGTCCTGCAGTTCCGACAGGAAGATCGCCTGGTGGCGCTTGCCATTGTCCAGCGACAGCTCCACGCAGACCACGTAGGGGTCCTGCATGGTGACCTTGTAGCGTCCGGAGGCCAGATGGCTGCGGATCTTCTCGAAGTTCTGCATGTCGGGGGCAGCGAAGGGTGCGAAAGATGCGGCTATCCTAAACCGCGATGGCCGACCTGTCTGCCGCGGAGCGAATCCTTGCCACGATCCGCGCGATCCCGCGCGGGCAGGTCGCCGGCTATGGCGAAGTCGCGCGTCGCGCAGGCTTGCCGGGTCGCGCGCGACTGGTGGCGCGCGTGCTGAGCGAAAACCAGGATGCCGGACTGCCGTGGCATCGGGTGCTGCGCAGCGATGGCCGGATCGCGTTTCCGGAAAATTCCCGGGCATGGCGCGAGCAGGCGCGCAGGCTGCGTGCAGAAGGCGTGATCGTGGAGAAGGGACGGGTACGCGGACAGCGGGCGGCGGCGACGCTCGACGAACAGGTCTGGGGCTGACGACGCGATAGTGGTGCGCCGTGCGACCGGCACCGCACGGCCGCGCGCGATGCGAGACGTACCTGTCTCATGCAGCTAATTGCCGTCACGACGGAACCAGGCAGCAATACTGAGACGCTCGCGGACGGCCGGGAGCACTTCGTGTTCGATTTCGCTCAGGAAGCATACGGTCGTGTGCTCCTGCGGCAGCACGTCGATCGCGCCATCGGTCATGTGCAGGCGCAGCGCGCCACCTTCGGCCGGCATCCAGTCGGTGTTGAGATAGCTCACCAGCGACAGCACGCGCGCCGCGCCGCGCATTGACGACGCATCATCGCGGAACCGGTCGCGGTGACGCGCGTATTGCGCGCCTGCCGGATAGGCTGCGTAATGGGCTTCGACCAATCGCATGCCCAGAAACAGGCGGCGGTTCAATTCGGTTCGCAGCGCATCCAGGTGCTTAAGATGGCTGATCGCGGCGGCGGAGCAGCGCGGATCGTCGAGCCACAGGGTTCGGTCACCTCGGATCTCCTCGCGCATCCGGCGATCGCCGGCGCGCCCGATCGCCGCGGGCTGCAGGTGTCCGGCATCGCGGAGCCGCAACAGATCCGCGCGCAGCGCAGCGGACGCCGAAGGCGTGGGGAAGCCCTGGAGCAGGCATGCCCCCGACTCGCGTAATGCAAACGCCAGCGCCTGATGGTCGCGGCAGTCGGCACGGGGTAGCTCGGGCATCCCGTTATGATAGGTCCACGCCATCGACCGGACCCGCATGTTCTCCAATCTTCCGCCTGTCACCAAGGCGCTGCTGATCGCCAACGGCCTGGTGTTCCTGCTGCAATGGGTCGCCGGTCCGGCACTCGCCCCGCTGATGCTTTGGCCGTGGGGCGGCGATGGCGCGGGCGGCATGGATTTCATGCCCTGGCAGCTGCTCAGCTACGGCTTCATGCACGATCCGAACGGATTCGCGCACCTGATCTTCAACATGCTCGCGCTGCTGATGTTCGGCGCGCCGCTGGAATACGTCTGGGGCAATCGCCGCTTCCTGACGTATTACCTGACCTGCGTCGCCGGCGCCGGCCTGTGCCAGCTGGTGGTCGGTTCGTGGGCGGTGATGCAGGGCGGCGTCGCGTATCCCACCATCGGCGCTTCCGGCGGCGTGTTCGGCCTGCTGCTGGCCTACGGCATGCTGTTTCCGAACCAGCGGGTGATGCTGCTCATTCCGCCGATCCCGATGAAGGCGCGCACCTTGGTCTTCGTCTACGGCGCGATCGAACTGCTGCTCGGCTTCACCGGCCTGCAGCCGGGCGTGGCGCACTTCGCCCACCTGGGCGGGATGCTGTTCGGCTACCTGCTGATCCGCCACTGGCGCGGACAGCCGCCGTTCGGGCGCGGGGGCCCGCGGCGGCCGCGGATCGTACGCTAGCCAGCGCGATTACTTCTTCGACTTCGCTTTCGGGTCTTCAGGCGTCTCGACCGCGGGCGCCAGGCCCCAGACCTGGATCGGTTGCTGATCCTTGGCCAGCACCATCTTCGCCGGCGGTTTGCATGCGAACGCGGTGGCGAAGCTGGTCTGGTTGATCAGCGGCCCGTTGGTGCGCCACTGGCCCGGGGCATGGACGTCGGTGGCGGCCTGCAGGGCGGCGACGTCGGCGGACATCTGCTGGGGCCAGAGGCGTGCCCATCCGCCGTAGAAGGCCTTGGCGTCGGCGCCCGGCTGCGCGGCCTGCAGTGCGTCCCAGGCCAGTTCCACGCCGCCGAGGTCGGCCACGTTCTCGTCGCGGGTCAGCGTGCCGTTGACATTGGTGCCGGGCGCGTTGGGATAGGGGAAGACATTGAACTGCGCGGCGACCTGGTTGGCGCGCGCGTCCCAGGCCGCGGCGTCGACCGGCGTCCACCAGTCGCGCAGGGTTTCGCTGGCGTCGACCAGGCGGCCCTTGTTGTCGAAGCCATGACTCAGTTCGTGGCCGACCAGCGCGCCGTAGGAGCCGTAATGGCTCACCGAATCCTGGGCCATGTCCAGCACCGGCGCCTGCAGCATCGCGGCAGTGACGATCAGCCGGTTATGGGCGATGTCGTAGGCCAGTGCAGGTTCCTGCGGAAGCACGTCCCAGCGGCGGTCGGCGTTGCCGCGGCCGATCCGCTTCATCTCCTCGCGATGGCGCCAGGTGGACGCGATCAGCATATTGCCGCCGAAGCTGCCGCGGCCCATCGGCTGCACGCTGTAATCCAGGTCGCGCGCGGGGGCGCCGATCTCGATCCTGAGCTTGGCCAGCTTGGCCTTGGCCTGTTCCTTGGTCGGAGCGCTCATCCAGGTATTGCTGTCGATGCCGCGGCCGAGCGCATCGCGCACCTGCTTGGCCACCTCGTCCGCGCGCGCGCGGGTGGCGGCGGGCAGGTAGCGGGTGACGTAGTCGCGCCCGAGCATCGGACCGGCCGCAAGGTTGATCGCGTCCAGCACCTGCTTCTGGCGGGGACCGGGTGCGACCTCGCCACGCAGCACGCGGCCGCGGAATTCGAAGTCGGCATCGCGCCAGGCTTTCGACAGGTACGGTGCCATCGCCGCGCCCACCTGGTAGCGCAGGTAGGCCTTCCATTGGTCGGCTTTGAGCGTATCCACCAGCGTGTCCAGCTGCGCGAACAGCTGCGGGTCGGCCATCGACACGCTTTCGTCGGTCACGCCCTGGGCCTTGAGAAAGTCGAGCAGCTGCAGTTTCTTGTACTGCTTGCCCAGGTTCGCGGTGGGCACCAGTGCATAACTGGCGCGCGGATCGCGCATCAGCGTGATCGGCTTGGAGATGCCGGCGATGCGCTTCTCCAGGTCCAGGACCGCCGCCAGGTCGGCGTCCAGTTTCTCGGCAGAGGATCCGGTCAGGGTCAGGATCTGCTTGACGTAGTCCTGGTAACGGCTGAAAAGCGCGGCGGTGTCGGGATCGTTGCGCGTGTACCAGGCCGGATCCGGCAGGCCCAGGCCGCCCTGGGTGAAATAGCCGATGTGGCGCTCGAGGTCGTTGAGATCGATGTTGGCGCTGAAGTTGAACAGCGCGGGGATGCCGACCTGATGCAGCGCCGCGATCGCCGGGGCGATGTCCTTGTCGCGGCGGATGCCGTTGATCCGGTCGAGCAGGGGTGCGATCGGGTTGGCGCCGTCGGTTTCCACCGCGGCCTCGTCCAGGCCGCTCGCCCAGAAATCGCCCAGTAGCTTGCCGATGCCGCCCTGCGCCGTCTGCATGTCGCTGTTGAGCAGGTCGATCTGCTGCTGCAGCGCCCGCTCGCGCAACTGGCTCATCGCCGTGGTCATGCCTGAACCTGCGACATGCAGGTTCGCGTCGAGCCAGGCCTTGTGGGTGTAGGTATAGAAATCGCTGCAGGCGTCGATCTTTTCCACCACGGGCTTCTTGGCCGTGGATCGTTTCTTCTTCTGCGCCTGGGCGTCGGTGGCGCCCACGGCGACCAGCAGGCTCAGGGCGAAGGCGAGGGTCGACGGGCGCAGATTCGGCATTTACCCAGATTCCAGGCAGAAAAGTCGGCGAAGTTTAACAAGGCCCCGCATATCCACCTGAACACCGGAATCACGCGCGGGCGATCCGGTTCTGCGCAGCTCTCCGCAACCGGCCGCGCATCCCAGCCGCGCTCAAAAGGAAAGGCCCGGACGAGCCGGGCCTTTCCGCACTCCCGTGGGGGAGGCTCACCACTTGCGATGCGTCACCAGATCTGGATGCTCTTGTCGCCGTCGCGCACCATCTTGTCGCCGGCCTTGCACTGGAACGCCTTGGCGAACGCGGGCATGTTGGACGGCGCGCCGATGGCACGGAAGTTCGCAGGCGCATGCGGATCGGTGGTCAGGCGCACGTTGAGTTCTTCCGGCTTGAAGCTGCGGCGCCATACCGTGGCCCAGTTGGCGAAGAAGCGCTGGTCGCGGGTCATGCCGACCTCGCTGCTGCTCTGGTCCGGCTGCGCCCGCTGCAGGGCATCGTAGGCCACGGCCAGCCCGCCCAGGTCGGCGATGTTCTCGCCCAGGGTGAGGTTGCCGTTGACATGCTTGCCGGGCATCGCCTCGTACTCGTCGAACTGCTGCACCAGCTTGTTGGTCAGGTTCTTGAAGCCGGTGCTGTCGGTTTCGGTCCACCAGTTCTCGAAGTTGCCGGTCGGCCCGAACCGCGATCCTTGGTCGTCGTAGCCGTGGATCATCTCGTGGCCGATGACCGCGCCGATCCCGCCGTAGTTGTAGGCATCGTCTGCCTTGGCGTCGAAGAACGGCGGCTGGAGGATCGCGGCCGGGAACACGATCTCGTTCTGCAGCGGGTTGTAGTAGGCGTTGACCGTCTGCGGGGTCATGCCCCACTCGGTCTTGTCCACCGGCTTGCCGATCTTGGACAGGTTCCACTTGTAGTTGAATTCGTTGGCCGCCAGCACGTTGCCGATGTAGCTGTCGCGGCTGGTCTGCAGACCGCTCCAGTCGCGCCACTTGTCCGGATAGCCGATCTTGGGCGTGAAGCTGGCCCACTTCTCCATCGCCTTCTTCTTGGTATCCGGGCTCATCCACGCCAAGTTCTCGAGCCGCACCTTCAGCGCGTCGCGCAGGTTCTGCACCAGCTTCTCCATCCGCGCCTTGGACTCGGCGGGAAAGGCCACCTTCACGTAGATCTGGCCGAAGGCTTCGCCGGCCTGGTTCTCGATGGTGTCGAGCACGCGCTTCCAGCGCTCCTTGATCTGCGCCTGGCCGCGCATGGTCTTGTTGTAGAAGTTGTAGTTCTCCTGCACGAACGCATCGCTCAGGAAGGGCGAAGCGCTGTCGACCATGTGGAAGCGCAGATAGCTCTTCCACTGGTCCACCGGCATGTCGCCCAGGGCCTTGCTCACTTCCTGGTGGAAGGCCGGGATGGCGAGCGAGAACTTCGCAGGTGCAGCGATGCCCTGGGCCTTGAAGAATTCGGTCCAGGAGAAGTTCGGGGTGAGCTTGTCGGCCTCGGCCGCGCTGACCGGGTTGTAGTACAGCGACACGTCGCGCGAGAGTTCTTCGCTCGACTTCGACGCCTTGGCCAGGCGCGTTTCAAAGGCGACCACGTCCTTGGCCTGCTTGGCGGCGTCGGCGGCGGGGACGCCGGAAAGCTCGAGTACCTTGGCCACGTGCTGCTCGTACGCAGCCAGCTTGTCCTTCTTGTCCGCGTCGAAGTAATAGCCCTTGTCCGGCAGGCCCAGCCCGCCCTGGCTGGCGTAGGCGATGTTCATCGCCGAGTCCTTGAAGTCGGCTTCCGGGCCGAAGCCGAACAGCTGGCCTTCGCCCTTGGCGTACGAGGCGCGCAGGTAATTGGCGACCGCGGCGCCGTCGGTGAGCGCATCGATCTCGGCCAGGCGGCTTTCCAGCGGCTTGATGCCCTGGGCGTCGATCTTGGCCTGATCCATACCCGTGGCGTAGAAGTCGCCCACGATCTTGTCTACGCCCGTGGCATCGCTCCTGGCGGCAGCCTGTTCGGCCAGCTGGTGCTGGATGCCGTTGGACCGCTCGTCGAGCATCTCGAACGCGCCCCAGCTGGTGCGGTCGCCGGGAATCTTGTTCGCGGCCAGCCACTTGCCGTTGACATAGCCGGCAAGGTCGTCGCACGCGTTCTTGGTGGTGTCGAGGTCGGCCACGTCGAAGCGGTTGACCGGCGGCAGCTTGCTCTCGTCGAGCGTGTAGGCTGGTGCCTCTGCCGGTTTCGCGGCGTCGGCCGAGGCGGTCGCCGCCGGGTCCACTGCGCGGTTGCAGGCGGCCAGCGCCAGGGTGATCGACAGGGACAGCAGCAGGAACTTCGGGGTTTTGCTCACGTGGGACGGGCTCCGCTCGGATGGGGTCGGCCCCGGCTGGGGCAGGTCGCGCGACTCTACGCGCCGGGGCCGCCGCCAGCGAATGTCGAAGGTCATGCGGGGCGGCCGCGGGGCTCGCGCTTCGCGGGGCCTGCGGGCGAGAGTGCGTGACGGCTAGCGCCGGTGGCGGCGGTGGTCGCTTCCCGCAGTCATGGCGATCAGCAGCAGGCCTCCGACGAAGCCGATGTTCTTCATGAAGTGCAGCAGCTGGGCGCCCTGGGCCTGCCCGGCCAGGCCCCAGAAACGGTGCGACAGCGCCGCATCGGCCAGCATCAGGATTGCGGCGAGCGCCGCGGTTACGCGCAGCTTCCAACCCCAGGCGAGCAGCAGGCCCAGCACCAGCTCGATGGCGCTGAAGGTCAGGGTCGATCCCGGCGTCGGAACGCCCTTGTACGCGCCCCACAGCCGGTAGGCGCCCATCACGATGAAGACGCTGGCCATGAGCAGCCGCGCCATCGTGGTTCCCGGATGTCGTTGCATCGGTGGATGCTCCCGATGGATCGGGCGCACAGGGTCGCACACCTGCGCAGCGGTCGCATCTGCCAGTGGCGGCGGATTCCGGCGCTTGAGCAAAGGTGTGGTTCAGGCCCCGGGTGGCGGCGCGGGGCGCATTCGCGTAGAGTGCGCCCCGTACCGCGCACGGCTGGTCCGTTTTTCCAGGCAGCCCGCCGCCGATCCAGGCTCGATGAGCCATCGCCGGCACTTCCCCGCACGTCTTTCGTCGCGCAGACACGATCCGGAGCATCCGGCATCGTCAAACCCTACTCGCAGCGCGGTTTTGGATAGCTCCGGGTAACGCTTCGCGCCATCGCGCGCAGCTTCCAATGGAGTTCCACATGACGTTTGAAACCCTCGGGCTTTCGCCCGCGCTGCTGCGTTCGCTTGCCGAACACGGTTACACCTCCCCGACCCCGATCCAGGTGCAGGCGATCCCGCTCGCGCTGGGCGGCCACGACCTGCTGGGCGGCGCCCAGACCGGCACCGGCAAGACCGCGGCCTTCGCCCTGCCGCTGCTGCAGCGCCTGTCGAAGGAGACCCCGCCCAAGAACACGCACATCAGCGGCGGGCGCAAGCCACGCGCGCTGGTGCTGGTGCCCACCCGCGAACTCGCGGTGCAGGTGGCGGAAAGCTTCAAGACCTACGGCAGGCATCTGCGCCTGAACGTGACCACGCTGTACGGCGGCGTGGGCATGCAGCCGCAGATGGACAACCTGCGCCGTGGCGTCGACATCCTGGTGGCCTGCCCGGGCCGCCTGCTCGACCACCTCGAGCGCGGCACCGCCAAGCTCGACGCGGTGGAAGTGCTGGTGCTGGACGAAGCCGACCGCATGCTGGACATGGGCTTCCTGCCGGCGATGAAGCGGATCCTCGGCCGCGTGCCCAAGGACCGCCAGACCATGCTGTTCTCGGCGACGTTCGAAGCGCAGATCAAGGCGTTGGCCATGGAATTCATGCGCAATCCGCAGCAGGTGCAGGTGGCGGCACAGAACACCATCGCCGAGACCATCGTGCACCGCGCCCATCCGGTCGATGCGGTGAAGAAGCGCGACCTGCTGGTCGAGATCCTGGCTGCGCGCCATACCGAGCAGGTGCTGGTATTCGGCAAGACCAAGCATGGCTGCAACCGCCTCGCCGAGCAGCTGGAGCAGGCCGGCTTGCCGTCGGTCGCAATCCACGGCAACAAGAGCCAGGCGCAGCGGCAGAAGGCGCTGGCGCAGTTCAAGTCCGGCAAGGCCCGGATCCTGGTGGCGACCGACGTGGCCGCACGCGGCCTGGACATCCCCAATCTGCCGCTGGTGATCAATCACGATCTACCGATGGTGGCTGAAGACTACATCCACCGGATCGGACGCACCGGCCGCAACGGCGCCACCGGCGAAGCGCTTTCGCTGGTCTCGCCGGAAGAGGGCGCGTTGCTGCGCGACATCCAGAAGGTACTCAAGGCCGAGATCGAGATGCAGGTGGTGCGCGGCTTCGAGCCGAGCCGCCCGATCCGCCTGGACGTGGCCAGACCGCCGAACGGTGGTCGCGGCCAGCAGGCCCGGGCCCAGCCGGGTCGTGGCAAGCCCGCCGGCCAGCAGCCCCCGCGCCGCAGCGGTGCACCGGGCAAGCCTGCGCACCGTGCGCATGGCAAGCCGCAGTCGCGCGGCGCGCAGGCCCATGCAGGTCCCAAGCAGCATCGCGGTGGCGGCAATGCGCGGCGCGACGTGCGCGCATAAGCGCACACCCGCATCCTGGGGCAAAAGAAGAAGGCCGGCATTGCCGGCCTTCTTCCGTTGGGGAACCGCGCGGGCGCGAAGCAGGCCCGGTCAGGCCGCCTTCTTCGCGGCAATCCAGCGGTCGATCTTCTGTTCCAGCACGTCCAGCGGCACCGAGCCGTCCTTGAGTACCTCGGCATGGAACTCGCGGACGTCGAACTTCGGCCCAAGCTCCTTTTCTGCCTTCGCCCGGACTTCCTTGATCTTCAGCTCACCGATCTTGTACGCCAGCGCCTGTCCGGGCCAGGCGACGTAGCGCTCGGCTTCGGCGGTGGCCTGGGTTTCGCTTTCGGCGGAGTTGTCGAGCATGTACTTGATCACCTGCTCGCGGGTCCAGCCCTTGCTGTGCAGGCCGGTGTCGGTGACCAGGCGGATCGCGCGCCATAGTTCGTTCTGCAGGTAGCCGAAGTAGTTGTAGGGATCGGTATAGACGCCCAGGTCCTTGCCCAGCGACTCGGAGTACAGGCCCCAGCCTTCGGCGAACGCGGTTTCGCCGCCCCAGCGCCGGAACGTCGGCATGTCCTTCAGCTCGATCTGCAGCGCCAGCTGGAAGTGGTGGCCCGGAATCGCCTCGTGCAGGTACAGGTCCTCGGCGTCCCAGGTCTTGCGCGTGGGCAGGTCGTAGGTGTTGACGTAGAAGATGCCCGGCCGGCTGCCGTCCTCGCTCGGAATCATGTATTCGCCGCCGGCGGCGGACTTCTCGCGGAACGGCTCGATCGGCCGGATCTCGAACGGCGCCTTCGGGACCAGCGAGAACTGCTCGGGAATCTTCTGGTTGATCCTGTCTTCCAGCGCGCGGTAGTGCTCCAGCAGCGCCTTCTGGTCCTTGAAGCTGAAGCGCGGATCGGTCTGCATGAACTTGAAGAAGTCCTGCATCGATCCCTCGAACTTGACCTCGGCCATGACCTTGCGGATCTCGCCATGGATGCGCGCGACCTCGTCCAGCCCGATCTGGTGGATTTCGGCCGGCGACTTGTCCGTGGTGGTGCTCTGGCGCGCGTTGAACGCGTACCAGGCGGCGCCGTCGGGCAGCTTGTCCAGGCCCACGCTGTCGCGGGTCTTGGGCAGGTATTCGTTGGCGATGAAGTCGCGCTGCTTCTGGTAGGCAGGGTTGATCTGCTCGAGGATCAGCTTGCGGAACGCCTCGGTCAGGCGGGTGCGGTCGGCCTCGGGGAATTCCTTCGGCATGCTCGTGATCGGGCCCCAGAACAGGGATTCCTCCGGCTTGTCCTTGATCAGCGCGTCGAGTTGCGGGATCACGTCCTCCATCAGCGCGCGCGGCATGACCACGCCGGTCTTCATCCCTTCGCGCATGTTGGCGATCTCGGTGTCAAGCAGCACCGGCAGGCGGCCGGCGCGTGCCAGCCAGTTGTCGTAGTCCTTGACCGTCTTGAACGGCTGCGCACCGGTACCCGAGCCCAGCTGCACCGCAAGCGTCGCGGTGCTGCGCATCTGGTTGACCGGCATCTGCCAGTCGGGGTACTGAAAACCTTCCAGCGTGTCCTTGGAATCGGCGACGAAGATTTCGTAGCTGAGCAGGTCCTGTCCGCTCAGTCCGGCCGAGCCGATCGCTTCGGCCTTCTTCAGCCATTCTTCGGTGAACTGCTGCATCTGCTGGCGGTAGGCCGCCGAGCCCGAATCCGGCAGCTGGTCGTTGTAGCGGTTGTCGCCGGTGAACGTTGCAATCACCGGGTTGAGCTTGAGCAACGCTTCCCAGTAGTCCGCGTAGAGCTGCTTGAGCTGGGAAGCCTTCGCGGCGGCGTCCGCGGTGCTGACGTTGGCGGTTGGCGTGGTCGTCGCGGCATCGGTGGACGGCGCGCGGTCGCAGGCGGCAAGCGCGCCGGCGATGGCAAGGGAGAGCAGAAGCGGGCGTAGCGTCACGTGGGATCTCCTGGTGGAAGCGATGGAACTGCGGTGTGTATCGATGGGTTATGGATTGGAAGGCGTCGTTGCGCGGACGCAGCAGATGGGATTCAAGGCATCTGCTTGGCGCGTCCGCTCACCCAGCGGTCGATCTTCTGCTCCAGCACGTCGAGCGGGACCGAGCCGTCCTTGAGCACTTCGGCGTGGAACTCGCGGACGTCGAACTTCGGCCCAAGCTCCTTTTCAGCCTTCGCCCGGACTTCCTTGATCTTCAGCTCGCCGATCTTGTAGGCCAGGGCCTGCGCGGGCCAGGCGATGTAGCGTTCGGCTTCGGCGGTGGCCTGGGTTTCGCTTTCCGCGGAGTTGTCGAGCATGTATTTGATCACCTGCTCGCGGGTCCAGCCCTTGCTGTGCAGGCCGGTGTCGGTGACCAGGCGGATCGCGCGCCATAGTTCGTTCTGCAGGTAGCCGAAGTAGTTGTACGGATCGGTGTACACGCCCAGGTCCTTGCCCAGCGACTCGGCATACAGGCCCCAGCCCTCGATGAAGGCGGTCTCGCCGCCGAAGCGCCGGAACTTGGGCAAGTCGGTCAGTTCCTGCTGCAGCGCCAGCTGGAAGTGGTGGCCCGGGATCGCCTCGTGCAGGTAAAGATCCTCGGCGTCCCAGGTCTTGCGCGTGGGCAGGTCGTAGGTGTTGACGTAGAAGATGCCGGGGCGCTTGCCGTCCTCGCTGGGGCTCATGTACGAACCGCCCGCAGCGGACTTGGCGCGGTAAGGCTCGACCGGGCGGATCTCGAACGGCGCCTTCGGGACCAGCGAGAACTGCCCGGGGATCTTCTCGTTGATCTTGTCTTCCAGGGAACGATAGTGCTCGAGCAGCGCGCCTTCGGTCTTGTACTCGAATCGCTTCTGGGTGCGCATGAACTTGAAGAAGGCCTGCAGGTCGCCCTTGAAGCCGACCTGGCGCATCACCTTGCCGATTTCGCCGTGGATGCGCGCGACTTCGTCCAGCCCCAGCTGATGGATCTGCGCCGGCGTCATGTTGGTCGAGGTGCTGTTGCGCACGTTGAACGCGTACCAGGCCGCGCCGTTGGGCAGCTTGTCCAGGCTCACGGTCGTACGGGTGGCGGGCAGATACTCATCGGCGATGAAGGCACGTAGCCTCTTGTACGCCGGCATCACCCGCTGCCCGATCATGTCGCGGTACGCGGCGGTCAGGCGCTGCTTGTCGGCATCGCTGAAATCGGCCGGCATGCTCCTGACAGGCCCCCACAACAGCGTGTCTTCGGGCCTGTCCTTGATCAGCGCGTCGAGCTGCGGGATCACCTTCTCCATCAACGGTCTAGGCTGGACGACCCCTGCTTTGATGCCTTCGCGCATGTTGGCGATCGAGGTGTCGAACAGCGCCGGCAGCCGGTTGCCGCGTGCCAGCCAGTTGTCGTAATCCTTGACCGTCTTGAACGGCTGCGCACCGGTGCCCGAGCCCAGCTGCACGGCGAAGCTGGGTATGCCGCCCATCTGGTTGATCGGCTGCATCCAGGTGGGGTACTGGTCGGCTTCGAGCGAGTTCTTCGCATCGCGCACGAAGATCTGGTAGCTCAGCAGCGCCTGCCCCTGCAGGCCGTCCGCACCGATGGCTTCCACCCGCTGCAGCCAGTCCTGGGTGAACTTGCGCGACTGCGCGCGGAACTGCGCGGTGCCAAAGTCGGGCAGCTGGTCGTTGTAGCGGTTGTCTCCCTGGAACGTGGCCTGGACCGGATTGAGCTTGAGCAGCGCTTCCCAGTAGTCCGCGTACAGCTTGTCCAGCCGCGCGGCCTTGTCCGAGCGCGGGAAGGCGAGCTCGTCGGCCGTGCCCGTGCGGGTGCCGTCGGGAGCCGTGGTGGCGCAGCCGACCAGGGCGATCGCGAGGGCGGCGGCGAGCAGGACGCGTACGGGCATGGGGGCTCCGGGGGCAGGGCAAACCCCAAGCCTCGCCGCTGCGGGGCGACGGGCCATGGGCCAAAGGTCACTTGCGGCGCATCAGCACCGCCGATTGCGGCTCAAAGCGCGGCCTGGTGGCGCAGCTCCGTGGCGCGCTGGGCGCCGAGGTAACGGGTGATGGCCCGCCGCATCAGGTACAGCAGCGGGATCATCGCCACGGCCGCGCCCATCTTGTAGACATAGTTGACGCTGCCGATGGCGAAGAACTGTGGCATCGGCCAGTGCTGTGGCCCCAGCACGAAGGCGATGTACAGCACCACGAAACTGTCCACCAGCTGCGATACCGCGGTGGATCCGGTCGCGCGCAGCCACACCCAGCGCTCGCCCGTCGCCTTGCGGATGCGGTGGAACACGCTGACGTCGATCAGCTGGCCCAGCAGGAAGGCGATGATCGAACCGACGATGCTCCACTGGCCCTGGCCGAACACCGCCGCATACGCCGCCTGGTAATCAGGCACGCCCTGTTCCTGCGCCGCGCCGACCCACCAGCCTGCAGGCGCCAGCGCGATGCCGGCGAAGGCGAACACGAAACCGTACGCGATCAGCGCCACCGCGATCCACGACACGAAGCGCACGCCACGCATGCCGAAGAATTCGTTGATCACGTCGGTGAACACGAACACGAACGGCCACAGCAGGGTGCCCACGGTGAAGTTGAGCGAACCGCTCTGGCCGAACAGGTTCCACTCGAACGGCGCCAGTCCCAGCGTCTCCTCCAGCGCGAAGATCTTGACCCCGATGAACTCCGCCAGCACGGCGTTGACGCAGAAGAAGGCGGCCAGGCCGATGTACAGACGGGTGGCGCGGTCGTCGAGGGGTCGCTGGGTCATGGCTTGTGGGTCATCAATCGAAGAAATGATGCGGCGGTGCTGCGGGCGCTGCGTCGACGCGATCCGTAAGTATCCGGACCGCTGCTTCATCGATGTCGACGATGCCCGCTACGAGGCAGGGCGTACGCATCCCCGGATGCGCGCAGTGCCGCACCGGTCAGCGGTCCGGCACCACAGGCGCCGGCACCGAGAACGGAATCGAGTCGGGCGACACCGCGCCGCCGGAGATGATGAAGCTCATCGCCTGGTCCACGGTCCAGTCGGTGGGCGTCATCTTTTCGACCGGCACGATCTCGAGGTAGCCCGAAGTCGGATTCGGCGTGGTGGGCACGTACACGGCCGCCAGTTCGCGCCCGCTGCCGTGCTCCCGGATCACCCGGGTCACGAAGCCGACCGATTTCATTTCGGTGTGCGGGAAGTCGATCAGCACCACACGCTGGGTGCCGTCGGGCGCGGTCTGCAGGATGTCGAGCAGTTTGCGGGCGCTGCCGTAGATCGTGTTCGCCAGCGGCACGCGCGCAACCAGCGCTTCGAACCAGCGCAACAGGCGCTGGCCGAATACGCGCCGCGCCATCACCCCGGACAGCAGGATCACCGCCAGGGTGGCCAGCAGTCCGATGGACATCTGCACCCAGGCTTGCTGCAGCCATGCGAACGCCTGGGGGTTGGTCACGGCGAGGTTGCGCAGCAACGGATCGACCAGCGGCCGGCTGGTATCCGAGAGCAGCACGAACACGAACTTCACCACCACCCAGGTCAGCCAGATGGGCAGCAGGGTGAGCACGCCGGTCAGGAAGATCTTCTGCAGGCTGGGGCGTTGCGCATTGTGCGTGCGTGGCGGAATCGCATGCGGCGGGACGGGGGGCGTGGTCATGCCGCGATTGTAGGCGGGAGGCGAGCCGCCCATGAGCGGGCGCTAGAGATCCCGTGCGAGACGGAAACCGACATCGTCGTAGCCGCGGTCGGGCTGCAGGCGGCGCTCGGCTTCCTCGCCCGCGCCGTCGCCGATGGCCAGGCGCTGCGCGCAGGTCTCGCCGCAGGCGTCCGACCAGGAGCCGATCGCGCCGCTGCCGGCGGCCGGAGCCGCACGCAGTTCTTCCGCACTGGCCAGCCGGTAGCGCCGGCCATCCCGCGCGCCCAGCCAGCGCGCATAGGCTTGCGCGTCCTGCCAGGACACGCAGACTACCGGCTGTTGCGGTGTCTGTTCGAACCCAGGCGACGTCCAGTCGCGCGGTGCCAGGATCCGCAGCAGCGAGCCCCGTTCGCGACATCGGGCCGGTGGTCGTCGGCTGACTTCGGCAAAGCGCGCATAGTCGCCGCGGCTGACATTTCCGTCGGCGATCGCGACGCTTCCTGCCCTGGTGCGCAGCAGGGTCCAGCCACGTTCGCGCGGCATGGGCTGCGCGGCGACCCGTTCGGCCTGTGGGGCGATGGCGATTGTGGTCCCGCGCAGGCGCGATGGATCGAGACCGAGCTTGCGCGCGTCCGCGACGATACCGGCTACTGCATCCCGGTCCCCCTTTTTTACGGCTTCGTCGACACGCGTCTGCAATGCATCGGTGACTTGCGATTCCATCCGCAGCAGGGCCTGCGGCTGCGTGGCTCCGTTGGCTCTGGGCAGGGCAATACGCTCGGACAGCGCGCGCGCGCGCGTAATCGCTTCCACGGCGGGCGCGGTTTCGCCGCGTCCGAGGGTGCGGACCGCCTGCTGGGCGAGCGCGGCGATCAGTTCGCCCGCAACCGGGGCCAGGCGCGGGTGGGTGGGATCGGCCTGCGCAGCGGTCATCAGGCTTTCGTAGGCGTTGTCGCCCCGCGGCGTGGTCCAGCGCTCCTGCTCGATCTGCGCTTCGGCGGCCACGAGCCAGCGCTCGGTGGCAGATTCCGGCAGGGGACGCTTCAAGGTATCCAGGCCATCGACGGCCAGCGCCTGCGTCCCCTGCTGCGCGGCCGCCCCGGATGCCGGTGACGTACTGCCGGCTGCCGGCGTTGCGGAACCAGCCACGCCGCGTTGCGGCGAGCCCCAGGGCCAGGCCATGAAACCGGCCACCAACGCGAGCAGCACCGCGGCGGCCCCTGCCCAGGGTAGCCAGCGTTGCGCGTCGCCCGAAGTGCCGTGGGCGTGCTCCGGCACCTTGGCGAGCGCCGCGCGCATTTCCTTCGCGCTGGCGAATCGCGCCTCCGGCGTCTTGGCCAGCGCGCGATCGAAGAACTTCTGCCAGTGGCGCAGCTCCGGCGGCAGGCGCGGGATCGGTTCCTGCGCGTGCTGCAGGGCCATCGAGAGGGCATCGCCGGCGTTGTACGGCAGGCGTCCGGTGAGCATTTCCCAGCCCAGCACGCCCACGCTGTACACATCCGCGCGACCGTCGACGTTGTGCCCGCGCGCCTGCTCTGGCGGCATGTAGGCGGTACTGCCGACGGCCAGGCCGGCGGTGGTGACACGGGTGCCATAGCCGCGGCGCAGGGCGATGCCGAAATCGGCCAGCAGCGGCCGGTCGGCGTCGTCGAACAGCACGTTCTCGGCCTTCACGTCGCGGTGCACCACCCCGCGGCTGTGCGCGTATTCGAGCGCGGAGAGCAGTGCATCGAGGATCGAGCGTACCTGCGCCGGATCGGCGCCGAAGGCGCGCTGGCCCACGTGCCCGCGCGCCAGGTAGGGCATGGCGTAGTAGGGCAGCCCGTCGCGGGTGCGGCCGACCTCGAAGATGCCCACGATGTTGGGATGGTCGAGCCGGGCGATGGTGCGTGCCTCGTTCTCGAAGCGCCGGCGGCTGATCTCGTCGGTCAGCGCCTCGGGCAGCATGACCTTGAGCGCGACTTCCCGGTCGAGCGAGATCTGGCGCGCGAGGTACACGGTCGACATGCCGCCATAGCCGAGCACGCGTTGCAACCGGTATCCGAAGATGTCCGGCAGCGCGGGATTCTGGCCCGAAATGGATGGGTCGCGATTCATGTCGTCCCCGGGTCGACAGCGGCGAGGATACGCCGCGCCGCGGGCCGGCAACCACCGGCCGGCGGCTTCCCGCATGGTTTCAACGGTTTTTGCGACGGACGTACAGCTGCTTGCGCACGCGCACCCGGCATCGCCGGCGAGTGCGGGGCGGCCTGCTGCGGACAGGCGATGGCAGGGCGCGCGATGCCGTCCCCGGGCCGCTTACACCAGCAACAGCGAAGACATCTTGCGACGGTAGCGGCCGACCAGATCCTCGTCCTCGACCACGCGGAAGGCATCGATCAGCGCCTTCTTCGGCAGTCCGTCGTTCCAGTCGCGGTTGCGGCGCAGCATCTCCAGCAGCTGCTCGAGCCCGGCTTCGGCGTTGCCGGCCACGAGTTCGTGCGCACCCAGCAGGTGCCGCGCGCGCAGATCGTCCGGATCCGACGCGATCGCCGCCTGCAGGGTCTGTGCCGGCGGCGCGTCCTTGAGCAGGGCGGCAAATCCCAGGCGCGCGCGCGCCTTCACGGCGCGCTCGTCGGTGGACAGGTTGGCGGGCAGGGCGTCGAGCAGGGTTTCGGCCTCGGCCGCCGCGCCGGTCTTCAGCAGCGCCAGGGCCAGGTCCAATCGGTGCCCGGCCTGGTCGGGCTCGGTTTCGACCAGCTTGCGCAACCGCACCACCTCGGCATGCGGGTCGGGCGGCGGCGCTTCCGCTTCGATGGTCGGTTCGGCGGCTTCGGCCGGCGCGATCCCGTGGTGGGTGAGGAATTCGCGCACCTGGCCTTCGGGCAGCGCGCC
The DNA here is from genome assembly GCF_022662495.1 of Lysobacter sp. M2-1. Taxonomy (GTDB): domain Bacteria; phylum Pseudomonadota; class Gammaproteobacteria; order Xanthomonadales; family Xanthomonadaceae; genus JAKPBU01. Next base: position 168,842 of record NZ_JAKPBU010000011.1, on the reverse strand, counting down.
CTGGAAGCCGTCGACGATCTGCCCGCCCTTGACCAGGAAGACGGTGGGGATCGAGCGGATCTGGAAGGCCGCGACGATCTGCTGTTCGTGCTCGGTGTCGACCTTGGCCAACACGAACCCGCCATTGAACTCGGCGGCCAGCTTCTCCAGGATCGGCCCGAGGGTCTTGCACGGACCGCACCAGTCCGCCCAGAAGTCGACCAGGACCGGGGTTTCCAGCGATTTCGCCAGCACCTCGGTCTCGAATCCGGCGGTGGTGGCATCGAAAACGTGGGGATTGCGTACGTCTGCGGGCATCGGGGGATCCGGGGTGGGAGCGGACCGAGATTGTGCCAGCCGCCTCGCGATGCAAGTCCGCGCTCGCCGAAGCCGGCATTTCCGGCGCAAGGCATGATTGGCGCGGAACGATGGCCAGCGAGGGGTCCGATGGGTGGGAGCGCCATGCACGAATTACAGCGCCGCCTGCCATGGCTGGCGGCGCTGCTTTGGCTCGCCGCGGTGGCGGGTTTCGGCATGGCCTCGCCGGGCTACTCGCAGCTGGTGCATCCGGTGGCGCTGCTGGGGGCCCGCGGCGAGCCGCATGCGCTCGCCTTCAATCTGCTGGGGTTCCTGGCACCGGGCGTGATCCTGGCGTGGTGCGCGTTCGCCTGGCGTTCGGCTGCGACTGCGGACGGCTGGATGGCGCGGATCGGGCTGCAACTGTCGATGCTGTCGGCCCTCGCCTTCGCCGCGCAGGGCGTGCTGCCGCTGGATCCCTACAACCTGCTCGCGCCCGCCAGCCGCCTGCATGCCGTCGCGTGGACGCTCTGGTGGGTGGCGTTCGTGCCGGGCGCGCTGCTGCTGGCGGCCGCCGTCGCGCGTCGGCGCCTGGCCGGCCTGGCGTTCGCGCTGCTGTTGCCGGCGTGCGCGCTGTACGGCGTGGCCCTGATGCCCGCGCCGCTGGCTCAGCGCGTCGCCTTCGCCCTGTGGTTCTGCTGGTGGCTGCTGCTTCCCGCTAACCGTGGCGCAGTTTCATCGCGAGGATGACCGAAGCGAGCACGAAGGTGATCGCGTTCGACACGATCATCGGCCATGAGCCGAGCACCAGACCGTAGCCGAACCAGAACACGACGCCGATGGTGAACACCACGTACATCCCCAGCGAGATGCCCCGCGTGTCGCGCGTGCGGATGGTCTTGAGCGCCTGCGGGACGAAGGCGATGGTGGTCAGGGTCGCGGCGACGTAGCCCAGCCATTCCATCTTGATTCTCCTGCAGGGTTACTGCGTCGGCGTCTTGTACACCACGCCATCCTTCATCACGAAGTCGACGTTCATCACAGCGTTGATGTCGGCCAGCGGATCGCCAGGAATGGCGATGATGTCGGCGCGCTGCCCGGCTTCCACCACGCCCTGGTCCTCGACGCCAAGTACTTCGGCGGCGCGGATCGTGGCCGCCTGCAGCGCGTATGCGGCCGGTATGCCGGCCTCGTGCATATAGACGAATTCACGCGCGTTGTCGCCGTGCGGCCCCACGCCCATGTCGGTGCCGAAGGCGATCTTCACGCCCGCCTTGTAGGCCTTGGCCGCGGTGTCCTGGATCTGCGCGCCGATGCGCGCAGCCTTGGGCCGTACGATTTCGGGAAAATAGCCGTCGACCTTGGCCTTGTCAGCGACGAACCGGCCGGCATAGATGGTCGGCACGTACCAGGTGCCCTTGCGCTTCATCAGCGCCATCAGCTCCTCGCTCATGTAGGTGCCATGCTCGATGCTGGTCACGCCGCCCTCGACCGCCCGGCGCATGCCTTCCTCGCCGTGCGCGTGTGCGGCGACCTTGTAGCCGTAGTCCCGCGCCGTGTCGACGATGGCGCGGACCTCTTCCACGGTGAACTGCGGCGCGTCGCCTGATTTTGCGTAGCTCAGCACGCCACCGGTGGCGGTGATCTTGATCACGTCGCTGCCTTCCTTGTAGCGCTGGCGCACCGCCTGGCGGGCCTCGTCGATCGAATTGACCACGCCCTCGGTCGGGCCGGGCGGGCCGACCAGGTGCGAGAGCTCGGAGTTGTAGCCGTTGGTGGGGTCGGCATGGCCGCCGGTGGTGGCGATCGACTTGCCGGCGGCGAAGATGCGCGGTCCCCTGACCAGGCCCTGGTTGATCGCGTCGCGCAGGTGCGGGGCGACTTCGCCGCCGAGGTCGCGCACGCTGGTGAAGCCGGCCATAAGGGTCTTTTCCGCATATCCGACGGCGCGGAACGCGAAATCGACGTCGTCCAGGCGGAAGCCTTCGGAATAGCTCTGCGGACTGGACTGGCTGGCCATGTGCACGTGCAGATCCGTCCAGCCCGGGCTGCAGGTACGGCCGGACAGGTCGATCGCGGTCGCGCCCGGCACCTGCACCTTGCCGGGGAGCACTTCGGCCACCTTGCCTTCGCGAACCACCACCGTGCGTGCGTCCAGCAGCTGCCCGCTGCGGCTGTCGAACAGGCGTTCGCACTGCAAGGCTTGCGCAGGCGCGGGCGCCGGAGGCGCCGCGGCTACCTGCACAGAGCAGACCAGCCCCAGTACGCCAGCCACGCAGGACGCTGTTCTCATGTCCGACTCCGTCGAGAGGAGGGGCGATGGTGCCACGCATGGCAGGGTTTTGTGCGCTGCGGTAGGCTGTCCGGCCGCTTCCACGCCCAGTCTTCCGTGCCCTCCGAGCCCGCCGCCTACGATCCCCGGACCATCGAGCCCGCCGCCCAGCATTTCTGGGAGGCCACAGGCGCCTTCGAGGTGGACGAATCCTCGCCCAAGCCCAAGTACTACTGCCTGTCGATGCTTCCGTACCCCTCGGGCGCGCTGCATGTGGGTCACGTGCGCAACTACACCATCGGCGATGTGATCAGCCGCTACAAGCGCATGACCGGCTACAACGTGCTGCAACCGATGGGCTGGGACGCGTTCGGGCTGCCGGCCGAGAACGCCGCGATCAAGAACAACACCGCGCCGGCCAAGTGGACCTACGCCAACATTGCGCACATGCGCGAGCAGCTCAAGGCGATGGGGTATGCCATCGACTGGACGCGTGAATTCGCCACCTGCACGCCCGAGTACTACGTGCACGAGCAGCGCATGTTCGTGCGCCTGATGCAGCAGGGCATCGCCTACCGCAAGAACTCGGTGGTGAACTGGGATCCGGTCGACCAGACCGTGCTGGCCAACGAGCAGGTGATCGACGGCCGCGGCTGGCGCACCGGTGCGGTGGTGGAGAAGCGGGAAATTCCGCAGTGGTTCCTGCGCATTACCGACTACGCGCAGGAACTGCTCGACGGACTGGATGCGCTCGACGGATGGCCGGATTCGGTCAAGACCATGCAGCGCAACTGGATCGGTCGCAGCGAAGGGCTGGAGATCCAGTTCCGCATCGAAGGCGAATCCGAGCCGCTGACTGTGTTCACCACCCGCCCGGACACGCTCATGGGCGCAACCTTTCTGTCGATCGCGGCCGAACATCCGCTGGCGGTGAAGGCCGCCGCAGCGGACCCGGGGCTGGCGGCGTTCATCGCCGATCTGCGCAAGGGCGGCACGTCCGAAGCCGAGCTCGAGACCCAGGAAAAGCGCGGCATGGACACCGGCCTGCGCGCGCTGCACCCGGTCACCGGCGAGGAGCTACCGGTGTGGGTCGCCAACTTCGTGCTGATGGGCTACGGCACCGGCGCGGTGATGGCGGTGCCGGGCCACGACCAGCGCGATTGGGAATTCGCCAAGGCCTATGGGCTGCCGATCCGGATGGTGGTTGTTCCCACGGCCGTCCGCGACGCGCTGGCGCAGGTCACCGCCGATATCGGCAGCGACGCCGATCCGATGGGCGCGGCGCTGGGCGAACGCGCGCCGGTCGATGCCTACGACACCGGCGCCGCGGTACAGGTGGTCCAGGATTTCGTGCGCAGTGTGCAGGAAGAGGGCGCCTATACCGAGCGCGGCTTCCTGGTGAACTCCGACGAATACAACGGCATGGACTTCCAGGCCGCGTTCAACGCGCTGGCGGCGAAGTTCGAAGCCGAAGGCCGCGGCACGCGGCGGGTGAACTTCCGCCTGCGCGACTGGGGCGTCAGCCGCCAGCGTTACTGGGGCTGCCCGATCCCGGTGATCTATTGCGACGCCTGCGGCGCGGTGCCGGTGCCCGAGGACCAGCTGCCGGTGGTGCTGCCCGAAGACGTCGCCTTCAGCGGCGTGCAGTCGCCGATCAAGGCCGATCCGCAATGGCGCAAGACCATCTGCCCGCGCTGCGGCGCGGCCGCCGAGCGCGAGACCGATACCTTCGATACCTTCATGGAGTCGAGCTGGTACTACGCGCGCTACACCTCGCCGGGTGCGGAATCGATGGTGGACCGGCGCGCGAACCACTGGCTGCCGGTGGACCAGTACATCGGCGGGATCGAACACGCGATCCTGCACCTGATGTACTTCCGCTTCTACCACAAGCTCATGCGCGACGCGGGTCTGGTGGACAGCGACGAGCCGGCCACGCGCCTGCTCACCCAGGGCATGGTGGTGGCTGAAACCTTCTATCGCGAGAAGGCGGATGGGTCCAGGGACTGGGTCAATCCCGCCGACGTCGAGCTGCTGCGCGACGAGCGCGGCCACGTCGCCGGCGCGACGCTGAAGGCCGACGGCCAGCCGGTGGCGATCGGCGGCATCGAGAAGATGTCCAAGTCCAAGAACAACGGTGTCGATCCGCAGCTGCTGATCGATCGCTACGGCGCGGACACCGTGCGCCTGTTCTCGATGTTCGCGGCGCCGCCGGAGCAATCGCTGGAATGGAGCGATGCCGGAGTCGAGGGCATGGCGCGCTTCCTGCGCCGCCTGTGGCGGGAACTGCACGCGCACGTGGCCCAGCCCGATCATCCCCCGGTCGATCCGCCTGCGCTGGATGCGGTGCAGAAGACCCTGCGCCGGCACGTGCACGAAACCATCGCCAAGGTGGGCGATGACTACGGTCGCCGCCATGCCTTCAACACCGCGATTGCCGCGCTGATGGAACTGCTCAATCATGTCGGAAAGTTCACCGACATGAGCGACCAGGGCAGGGCGGTGCGGCATGAGGCGTTCGAGGCGATCGTGCTGCTGCTCAATCCGATCACGCCGCATTTCTCGCATGCCGCATGGCAGGCGCTGGGCCATCCGGAGACGCTGCTGGAGGACGCGCCCTTTCCCAAGGCCGATCCGGCTGCACTGGTGCGCGACGCGGTGACCCTGGCGGTCCAGGTCAACGGCAAGCTGCGCGGGCAGATCGAAATGCCGCTCGACGCCTCGCGCGAGGCGATCGAAGCGGCCGCCATGGCCGAACCGCGGGTGGCGATGGTCCTCGAGGGCCTGGCGGTACGCAAGGTGATCGTGGTGCCCGGCAAGATCGTCAATATCGTGGCGGGGTAAGCCCCTGTAGTGGCTTACCCCCTGAAGTTTCGTGCCGAAACTTTGGGCCCCACGCCTTGGCCTCCATACCCCCATTCGCACTGCGCGCGAGACGTTCCTTCCGTTGGAGCGGCGTCAGCCGCGATTGCTTGGCCAAGCCAATCGGTACAAGCCCCTTCGCGGCCCGCCTGAACCCGATACGCACGCCAGCCTTGCCGCATACCGCCGGCTCGTCCAGACTTCGCGCATGACCAGATTCCTGTTTGCGGCCGTGGCCGCGCTTGCACTCTCCGCCTGCGGGTTCCATCTGCGCGGGGCGCTCGAGCTGCCCGCGGATGTCGGCGAGATCCGGGTCGTGGCGAAAGATCCGTACAGCCCGCTGGCCGAGTCGCTGGCCCAATCGCTCGATCGCGTCGGCGGACAGGCCAGGGCCGACGGACCGAAGGAAGGCGTGTCGACGCTCAACATCCTGTTCGAGAAATGGGGCAATACGCCTATCTCCGTCGACGTGCAGGGCCGCGGCCAGGAGTTCAGCCTGCGCTACGCCACTATTTTCGATCTGCGCCGTGCCGACGGCACGGTGGTGGTACCGGAGCAGTCGATCGAACTGTCGCGCGACTACATCTCGGTGCCGACGCGATCGGAAGGAACCGAGAGCGAGCGCGAGATCCTCACCCGCGAAATGCGTCGCGAAATGGTCTCGGCGATCCTGCGCCGGATCGACGCGGTGACCAAGGCGCCGCAGCCTGCCGCGTCCAGCACTGTGGAATCGCCCTGACGGGCATCGCGCCACTTCCGCCATGGAGTTGACGCCCGAACGCCTGGTCGCGCAGCTCGACAACGAAACGCTGCGCCCGGCGTACCTGATCGCTGGCGCGGAGCCGCTGCGGGTGCTGGAGGCCGCCGACGCCGTCCGCCTGCGCGCGCGGGCGCAGGGCATCGGCGAGCGCGAAATCTTCGACGTCGATGCCCGGTTCAACTGGAGTCTGCTCGAAGCCAGCCTGCGCGCGCCCAGCCTGTTTTCCGCGCAGCGGTTGCTGGAAGTCCGCCTGCCCAGCGGCAAGCCTGGCACCGACGGGGCCAAGGTCCTGGGCGGGTTCTGTGCCGATCCGCCTCCGGACGTTGTGTTGCTGGTGACCTGCGACGAGTGGAGCCGCCAGCATGGTGGCAAGTGGAGCGAGGCGATCGCGCGTGTCGGCCATGTGGTCGTGGCCTGGCCAGTCAAGGCGCACGAATTGCCGGAATGGATCGAACGCCGCATGCGTGCGCGCGGCCTGCGCGCGAATCGCGATGCGGTCCAGGTGCTGGCCGAGCGCGTCGAGGGCAACCTGCTCGCAGCGGCTCAGGAGATCGACAAGCTCGCGCTGCTGGACGAAGGCGCGACGATCGATGCTGCGCGCATGGAATCGCTGGTGGCGGATGCCGCGCGCTTCGACGTGTTCCGACTGCTCGATGCCGCGATGAATGGACAGGGCGCCCACGCAGCGCGGATGCTGGCCGGCTTGCGCGCCGAGGGCATTGCGGTACCGGCGCTGCTCGGGATGGTGGCGATGGAGTTGCAGCGTGCTGCGGCGTTGGCCCAGGTGCAGGCCCGTGGCGGAAACCTGGCGGCGGAATTCAAGGCGCAGCGAATCTGGGATTCCAAACAGGCCGCGTACAAGCGCGCGCTGGCGCGGCACGATGCCGCGCGCTGGGACGAGTTCGTCGCCCGGATCGGTCGCGTCGACCGCGCCGCGAAGGGCCGGGGGGACGGCGATCCCTGGCAGCAGCTGGAACGGGTGCTGCTGGCGGTGGCCGATGCGAAGGCCGCACGGCTGGTTGCAGGCTGAGATGCCTTTCTGGATGAAGTGCGCGGCTCGCAGGCCGTGACCGCTGCTCGCATGCTACGCATCCTGTATGGCGGAACCTTCGACCCCGTGCACTGCGGGCATCTGGGCGTCGCCCGCCATGCGCGCGATGCGCTGGACGCCGAGGTCCGGCTGATGCCCGCGGCCGATCCGCCGCACAAGGGACCCACGCATGCGAATGCCGCGCAGCGTAGCGCCATGCTGCAACTTGCAGTCGCTGACGAGCCCGGCCTGTGCGTGGACCTGCGTGAGCTGCAACGCGATGGTCCTTCGTATACGGTGGATACGCTGCGTGCGCTGCGTGCTGAAGTCGGCCCCGGCCAGCCGTGGGCGATCCTGGTCGGCGCCGACAGCTTCTGTGCGCTCGACAGCTGGAGCCGCTGGCGCGAACTGTTCGACCTGGTCCATCTCGTGGTGGCAGCGCGTGCGGGCAGCGCGCTCGGGGAACTCTCCGGGCCCGTATCGGAGGCCGTCGCGGGCCGCTGGGCGCGCTCGCCGCAGGAGCTACATGCCTCGGCGGCAGGCAGGGTCTTCATCCTGGACCAACCGATATTCCCGCAGTCGGCCAGTGCCCTGCGGGCCCGGATCGCCGCCGGCGAACCCTGGCGCGACTGGGTTCCGGCGGCGGTCGCGGGCTACATCGACCGTCACGGGCTCTACCGATGATCCGCCGGTATAATTTCCCCGCGGATTTCCGCGCCGATCGCGAGCACCAGCGCCCTTGACCAGCAACGCCCAAGTCATCAAGACCCGTCTTCCCAACCCGCCGCCGCCGGTCGATGTCCTGCTCAGGCAGGTGCATGCCGCGGTCGAGGAACTCAAGGCCAGGGATGCCGTCGAGATCGACGTGCGTGGCAAGAGCAGCGTCTGCGACTACATGGTGATCGCTTCGGGCACCTCGACCCGGCACGTCAAGTCGATCGCGGACGAGGTGGTCAAGTTCGCCAAGAAGCTCGATGTGCAGCCGCTGGGCGTCGAGGGCGAACGCGAGGCCGAGTGGGTCCTGGTCGATCTGGGCGACGTCGTCGTGCACGTGATGCTGCCGCGGGTGCGCGAGTTCTATGCGCTCGAGCGTTTGTGGACGGTCGGCGACCAGCCACCTGAGGTCGATCTCTCCGAAGCGGGCCGGTAAGAGCTCCCCACCGCATCCGAAAGAAAAACGGCGCCTTGCGGCGCCGTTTTAATGTTCCGGGCTTGCGTAACGCCTACAGCGGGCCGTGCAGCCACGGCCCGGTGATGGCGAAGGTGATGCCGGGCGTCTGGATGTTGACGAACAGCGTGCGGCCGTCGGGACTCCAGCATGCGCCGCAGAACTCGCTGCCGCGATGGTCGCCCTCCTCGACCTGCTTGTCTGCGCCGGCGATCTGGGTCGAGGTGAGCTCGACGTTGTTCTTGCCCAGGTAGAAGGATTCGCCGCCGCGGGTCAGGCCGATCAGGCGCGCGCCCGGTCCGTACTGATCGGGACTCTCGCCACCGTCCTCGCACAGCACCACGCCGCCGCGCGGGCTGACGGTGATGTTGTCGGGATTGTGGGCGGCCAGCTGATTTCCGCTGACGAACAAGGCCTTGAGACGCTGCGTGGCGAGGTCGAGCACCCAGACCGATCCATTGCCGCGTCCCTTGCGGCCGCTGCTGTCGGTACCGGTACTGGTATCGATGATGAACATCTTCCCGTGCGCGTACCAGATGCCCTCGCCGCGGCTCATGCGCAGGCCGCCCTCGGCCCAGCCCTGCGCGAACGGGCCGCTGAGCGTGTCGCCGGCAGAGACATCCGGAAAGCCGGAAGGAGCGACGATGCTGTCCAGATCCGGATCGGGGATGTCAACCCATTCCAGGTCGAACACGTCGCCGATCGAGGCCACCGTCAGGTCGGCGTTGGGCCGGCCCTTGGCGCGCGCGGCCTGCAGCCGGCCACCGTTTTCCAGGGAGCCGTAACGTCCGCTGCGGTCGTTGGGAACGAAACGATAGAGGCCCGACTTGTTGCGATCGTCTTCGGTCAGATAGACGTAGCCGGTGCGCGGATCGATCGCCACCGCCTCGTGCGAGAAGCGCCCCAGGGCGATCAAAGGCCGGCCGTTGGTACGCTCGGCGTCGGGGTGCACCTCGAACACGTAGCCGTGCTTCTTGCCGGCGCTGGAGACAGCGTTGGTCTTGACCTCCTCGCAGGTGAGCCAGGTACCCCACGGGGTCAGGCCGCCGGCGCAGTTCACCACCGTGCCGCCGAGGCTGGCTTCCACGCCCAGCCATTCGCCGTTGCGGTAGCGCAAGGTCGTGGTGCCGCCGCCGGCGAGATTGCCGCCCCCGACGTCGCCGGTGTCGTACACGCCGGGCGCGCCGATCGGGTTGGAAACCGCTCCGCGCTCGTGGTTGCGGATCAGCACGAGTTCCGGGCCGTGTCCCTGGCCGCGTCCGTTGCGGCCGACGCCGTGGGCGTGGCCGCGACCGGTGGCCATGACCGCCATGCCGTCGTGACGGTCGGGGCAGGGCTGGCCATCGGCCATGACGTCGCCGCTCCAGGCGAAGGTGCTGTAGGCGAAGCCCGGCGGCAGCTGCAGCAGCGACAGTCCCGTGACCGCATCGGCAACCGGCGCCAGCGGTCCGTACGGACTGGGTACCGGCGCGAGCCGGGTCGGGTCGCCGGCGGCGATCGCCTGGCGCGAATACAGGCCGCCGAGACTGCCCACGGCACCCATGGCCATCATCGCGGCTGAGCCCTTGAGCAGCTGGCGGCGGGACGGGTTGATCGAATTCATCTGTCGCACTCCTGGCGGTTCGCTGGGGGAGCGCAGACCGTAGGCGCTGTGGATAACGCAGCGATGACAGTCCGATGACGCAGCAGGCGCAGCGGATAAGATCCGTGCGATGAAAGCCCGTCTTATCGCCGTGGGCGAACGTGCGCCGGCCTGGGTCGCGCAAGGCTTCGCCGAATACCGCAAGCGCCTCTCGCACTGGTTGCCGCTGGAACTGGTCGAAGTGGAACCGGGCCTGCGCGGCAAGGGCCGCGATCCATTGCGTGCGATGGCCGATGAGGGACAGCGCGTGCTTGCCGCATTACCGAAATCGCCGCACGTGGTGGCGCTCGATGGCCGCGGGTCGGCATGGTCGTCGGAACAGCTGGCGCAGCGCCTGGCTGCATGGCGCGAGCAGGGCCGCGATCTCGCCTTCCTGATCGGTGGCCCCGAGGGCCATGCGGCCGAGGTTCGTGCGCGGGCGGACGAGAGCTGGTCGCTCGGCGCGCTGACACTGCCGCACATGCTCGTGCGATTGGTGGCGGTGGAGCAGCTGTACCGGGCAGCGGCGATGCTCGCCGGGCATCCTTACCACCGCGCCTGAGCGGGGAAGGTTACTCGGCGAACGGTTCGGATCCGCGCGGCGTGCAACGACGAAACCCCGCCTATCGGCGGGGCTTCTACTTCCTGATGAGCGGCACGGGCGTCGGGATCACTGCAGCTTGAAGTCAATCGGCACCAGCCCGATCGCCTGGACCGCACGCCCATCCTTCATCGCCGGCCGGAACGTCCAGCGGCGCAGGATGTGCTGCTGCGCGGCCCGGTCGAGCTCGCGATTGCCGCTGCTGCGATGGATGCTGACCTGCAGCGGTTTTCCGTCGACGTCCACCAGCACCTGCAGCAGCACCTGGCCCTCGATCCGGTCGGTCAGCGGACGGCGGGGATAGGACGGCGGTGGGGCGGAGGCGTATTCGAGGCGCACGCCTGCGATGGGTCCCACTTCGGAGATGGGCGGTGAGATAGGCCCCGGGTCGGCCAACGGCTCGACGGGCAAGTCGACGGACGAACCCTGGTCGGTGATGACGGGCGGATCCACGGTCGGAGTCGTGATCCGGGGCTCGACCACGGGCCTGACAGGCTCGGGCTGGGGTCTGGTGACCGGCACGCGCTCGGGCTTCTCGGGCGGTTGCTCCTTCAGCTCAGGCAGCACCCAGCGAAATGGTACCTCTTCGATGACCGGTGCCGGCGGCGTCTGCATCGGCATCATCAATGCCATTAGCAAGGCGATGTTGAGCGCGATTGCCCCGGCGATGCCGAGGATGCGGGCCGGATTCGGATGGACTCTGGAGAACAGCGATTGCGGGGCGGACTGCACGAGCACCATGGCGCACCTCCTGTGATTGACCGCGTGGCGAACGTATCCGGAACAACGCGCCGGTAGAGGAGGCGGGGTTGGCTTGGGACCGCATCCTGCGCCGTCGCTGCCTGTTGCGCTTCCACGCTGCGGCCGGTCCGACACGAACGGCAAGCGGTCGCCGATGGGTGGCGTGGCACAAGCGACGAATGGTAATCATTCGCATCGACAGCCGTCAGAGCCGCGTACAAGGTCCGCGTCCACGCCGCGCAGTCGGAACTGATACGACAAGCCCGCCAGTGGGCGGACTCGTCGGTCAGGCGCGCGCGGCGGTCAAACCGCCGGGTCCGGATCGCGGTCGAGACCGCCCTCGTCGGGATTGCGTTTCTCGGGTGCCGGCGGGCGCTGAGCATCGTCCTTGTCGCGCGGCTGCGGTTCGGCATAGCCCGGATTGCGCCCACGTCGTGGATCCGGGGTCGGTGGAGTGGTCTTGCGTTGCGTCACGCTCAGTTCCCCAGCTCGAAGACCACATCGAGGTTGGCCGACAGTGCGGTTTCGCCGGGAGAAATCGCGGTGTCCGCCTCGGCCTTGCCGCGCGCCATTGCCACCATCGGCATCGGTACCGGCGGGCGAAAGCCGCCGCCCTCGCTGATGCTGACGATCCGGCGGACCTTCACTCCCAGCGACTTGGCGTACATCTCGGCCCGCGCCTGGGCTTTTTTCAAGGCCGCCTGGCGGGCTTCGTCGTAGGCCGCTTCGGGCTGGTCGATCTCGAAGTTCGGGCCATTGACCTGGTTGGCCCCGCTGGCGACCAGCGCGTCTAGCACCTTGCCCAGTTTCGACAGGTCGCGGACCTTGATGTTGACGGTATTGCTGGCCTGGTAGCCGGTGATGATCGGCGCCTTGTTTTCTTCGTAACGGTAGTCCGGATTGAGATTGACGCCCGTGGTCTGGGTATCGCGCTCGGCGATCCCCGCGGCGCGGATCGCGGTCATGACCTTGTCCATCTGCTCGGCATTGGCGCGCATGGCGGCATTGGCATCGGCCGCGCGGGTGACCACGCCGGTGGACACCGTGGCCACGTCGGGAACGCGCCGCGCTTCGGCCTGGGCCGAGACCGACAGCAGGGTGCCGTCGTTGGAAATCGCGTAGCTGCCGCTCTGGGGCGGTGTGTTCTGGGCGGATGCGGTCATTGCGGAAGTTCCCAGGGCAAGGGCCGCGGCGAGCAGCAGCGGACGGACGACGTAACGGGGCATTGTGATCTCCATGAAAGTGGCTGCAGGGTCTGCAGGCAGCGGTGAACGCTTCGTGAGCCGTGCCGGGGTTGCACGCCTTCAGCGGACAGTCGGCCTGGTTGCGCAGGGTATCCTTCCCCGATGCTGCATCTTGCCTCGCAATCCCCCCGCCGGCGCGAACTGCTCAGCCGCCTCGGCGTGCCGTTTGGCGTCCTCGATCTGGAGATTCCGGAGCAGCGTGCACCCGGCGAGCCGGCAGAAGAGTACGTACGCCGTGTGGCCCGCGAGAAGGCAGGTGCCGGATTGCTTGAGGTGATGACGGTCCCCGGCGCGGTGGTGCTGGGCGGCGACACCGAAGTGGTGCTGGACGACGAGGTCTTCGGCAAGCCGCGCGACGAGGCCGATGCCGCGGCCATGTTGCGGCGCCTGTCGGGGCGCACCCATCGCGTGATCTCGGCGGTATCGCTGGTGTCGGCCGACCGCGAGGCGCAGGCGGTGTCGACCTCGGAAGTGACGTTCGCCGAACTCGACGACGCGGCCATCGAGCGTTACGTGGCCAGCGGCGAAGCCATGGGCCGGGCCGGGGCGTATGCGATCCAGGGCACTGCGCAGACTTTCATTTCGCACCTTTCGGGGAGCTATTCCGGGGTGATGGGCCTGCCGCTGTACGAAACCGCGTGCCTGTTGCAGGAATTCGGCCTACGGCCGGGTGGCGACAAGGGCGGTGTGTCCCGGCCTGCGGGGCAGCACGCGTGACCGAGGAGATCCTGGTCAACGTCACCCCGCGCGAGACCCGCGTGGCCGTGGTCGAGAACGGCATGCTGCAGGAGCTGCACATCGAGCGCGGCTGGAGCCGCGGCGTGGTCGGCAACATCTACAAGGGCCGGGTCCAGCGCGTCATGCCCGGCATGCAGGCCGCCTTTGTCGAGATCGGACTCGAGCGTGCCGCGTTCCTGCACGCCAACGACATCTTCCGCCCCACGCCGGTCGCCGGTGCCAGCATCCAGGAAGGCGATGTCGCCCTGCCGGCGCCGGCGCCGCGCCCGATCACCGAACTGGTGCGCGAAGGCCAGGACATCGTGGTGCAGGTGCTCAAGGACCCAATCGGCAGCAAGGGCGCGCGCCTGACCACGCAGCTGAGCATTCCCTCGCGCTACCTGGTGCTGCTGCCGCAGTCGCAGGTGATCGGCGTTTCGGCGCGCATCGAGGACGAGGAGGAACGCGCGCGCCTGAAATCGCTGGTGTCGGAACTCGCGCCGAGCAGCGCCCAGGGCTATATCGTGCGCACCAATGCCGAGTCGCAGCCTTCCGAGGCGCTGGCCGAAGACATCGCCTACCTCGGCCGCGCCTGGGCGCTGGTCGAGGCGCAGGTGCAGGAAAGCCGCACCGGCAGTTGCGTGTATGAGGACCTGAGCCTGCCGCTGCGCGCGGTGCGCGACCTGATGCGCCGCGATGTCGAGAAGGTCAAGGTGGACTCGCGCGAAACCTGCGATCGCCTGCGCACCTTCGCCGCGCAGTACATGCCCGGCCTGGCCGAGAAAATAGAGCACTACGGCGGCGCGCGCCCGATTTTCGACCTGTACGGCGTCGAGGACGAGATCCAGCACGCGCTCGAGAAGGAAGTGCCGCTGAAATCGGGCGGCTACCTGGTCATCGACCAGACCGAGGCCATGACCACGGTCGACGTCAACACCGGTTCCTTCCTCGGCCAGCGCAACCTCGAAGAGACGGTATACCGCACCAACCTGGAAGCCGCGCAGTCGGTCGCGCGCCAGCTGCGTCTGCGCAACCTGGGTGGGATCATCATCATCGACTTCATCGACATGGTCGATCCCGAGCACCGCCGCCAAGTGCTGCGCACGCTCGAAAAGTCGCTGGCGAAGGACCATGCCAAGACCACGGTCTACGACTTCTCGCCGCTGGGCCTGGTGGAAATGACCCGCAAGCGCACGGTCGAGAGCCTGGAACGGCAGCTGTGCGAGCCCTGCCACGAGTGCACCGGCCGCGGCATGCTCAAGACCGCCGAGACCGTGACCTACGAGATCTTCCGCGAGATCACCCGCGCGGTGCGCCAGTTCGAAGCCGCGCGGCTGCTGGTCATTGCGTCGCCGAAAGTCGTCGCGCGGATCACCGACGAGGAATCCACCGCAGTCGCCGAACTGGAGGAATTCCTCGGCAAGTCGATCCGCTTCCAGGCGGACGAGCAGTACCTGCAGGAGCAGTTCGATGTGGTGCTGCTGTAAAGCCGGGATCGGGGATCGGGGATTGGGAATTCGTGAGAGCAAGGAGCTTTTGACGTTCCGAATCCCGAATCCCCAATCGCCAATCCCGGCGCGCGCAGCGCGCATCAGCGGAGCGCATCGCTGATGCACTTGCGCTGGCTGCAGCGATTGCGTCGCGCGCATCATGGCGTGGCGTATCTGGTGACCGCCGTGCTGGTGCTGATGGCGCTGGTGGGCCTGGCGGCGACCCAGATCCTGCCGCTGGCCGAGCGCCACCCTGACCGCGTCGCCGGATGGCTGAGCGACCGTGCAGGACGTCCGGTCCGTTTCGATGCGGTCGACACGCAATGGACCCGGCGCGGACCGCTGCTGAAGCTTGCGAACCTGCGGATCGGTTCCGGCGCAGAGGAGATCACGATCGGCGATGCCGAGATGCTGGTCTCCCAGTACTCCGGGTTGCTGCCCGGCCGCTCGTTCACCGAGCTGCGCGTACGCAACCTGGATCTCACCCTCGAACGCGAGACCGGTGGCCGTTGGCGCGTGCGCGGCCTGCCCGGGCAGCAGCGCCCCGGCGGCGATCCGCTGGCCTCATTGCAACGTCTGGGCGAACTGCAGGTGATCGGCGCGAAGCTGCATGTGGTCGCGTCGTCGCTGGGCCTGGATACACGGGTGCCGCAGGTGCACCTGCGGCTGCGGGTGGAGGGCGATCGGGTGCGTGCGGGCGTCCGCGCATGGATGCGGCCGGGCGGTGCGCCGGTCGACGCGGTCTTCGACTTCGACCGCAAGGCCGGTGACGGCCAGGCCTGGATCGCGTCGCGCCGCACCGAACTCGCGCAGTGGTCGCCGTTGCTGCGCTATGCGGGCGTGAGCGTGGAGGCCGGCGGTGGTCGCGCGCAGGCGTGGGCGAAGCTGCGTGCGCACCGTGTGGTGGGCGTGTTCGCGGATCTTGCGCTGCAACGCGTCGAGCTGCAGGGCGAAGCAGCGCGTCCCGGAGCAGCGCTGCCGCGGGTCAGGCTCGATCGCGTGCGCGGCAAGTTGCAATGGACAACGGTGGACGGCGGCTGGCGGCTGGACACGCCGCTGCTGGAATTCGCCGATGGCGCGGGTGCGCCGCGCCTGCAACGCGTCACGATCGCAGGCGGCAGCAGGAATGTGCTGCTGGCTGCGCGCATCGATGCTGCGCCGTTGATTGCGGTGACGGCGTTGAGCGACCGCCTTGCGCCTGGCCTGCGCGGATGGCTGCAGGCGGCAAGACCGGAGGCCACGCTCACCGACATTCGCGCCGTCGGCGTGCGTGGCGGCGCGCTCCAGGTCAATGGCCGCCTGGCCGACACCGGCTTCCAGCCGGTGGCAGGCGCTCCGGGGTTGCGCGGGCTGGGTGGGGAATTGCTGGGCGACGCCGACGCGTTGGACTTCCGTTTCGATCCGGCTTCGGCGGTGACCGTGGACTGGCCGCGTGGATTCGGCGTCGCGCATCGCATGTCGTTGCGCGGCAATATTGTCGGCTGGCGCGAGGGGGCGGGATGGCGCGCGGAAACCTCCAGCCTGTCGGTGCGCGGGCGCAACTACGGCGTCGACCTGCGCGGAGGCTTGTGGTTCCAGGGCGACGGCACCCGTCCGCGGATGGACCTGGCCGCCAACGTCGGCCCGGCGCCGGTGGTGGCCGCCAAGGGATTCTGGTTGCGCCACGGCATGCCGGCGGCCGCGGTGCGCTGGCTCGATACCGCGCTGCTCGGTGGCACCGTGCAGGGCGGACGGGCGCTGGTCTCCGGCGATCTGGACGATTGGCCGTTCCGTAGTCGCGACGGCCAGCCGGCGAATGGCGTGTTCCATGCCTCGGCACACATTCGGAATGCGGTCGTGAAGTTCCAGCCGGAATGGCCGGCGGCCGAACGCATGGACGCGGAAGTCGACTTCATCGCGGATGGGTTCCGGGTGCGCGGGCAACGCGCATCGATCGCGGGGGTAACGATCGGCAGCTTCGATGCCGGCATCGAGCATTTCGGTCGTGCGGTGCTCACGGTGGATGCGAACGCCGCGACCGATGCCTCGCGGCTGCTCGACCTGCTGCGACAAAGCCCGCTGCGCAAGGCCCATGGTGAAACCCTCGCCAACATCGAGGCGACCGGCCCTGCGCGGGTGGAGTTCGGGCTTCAGCTGCCACTGCATCGCGGCGCGCCGCCATCGGTGATGCAGGGCACGGTCGCCTTGCAGCGCGCCCGGCTCTCGGAGAAGCGCTGGGACCTGGCGTTCGCCGACGTGAGCGGCAGCGCGCGCTACGGGCGGGGCGGCTTCGATGCCGACGGGCTCGAGGTCGTGCACCAAGGCCGGCCGGGCCGGCTGGCGCTGCGGGCCGGCGAGTATGTGCGCGATGAGCGCCAGGCTTTCGAAGCCGAACTCGACGCACAGCTGAGCGCGGAGGATCTGCTCGATCGTGCACCTGACCTGCGCTGGTTGCGGCCCAGGATCAGCGGGACGTCGGCATGGACCCTCGCCATGGGCGTGCCCAAGGCAGGCGCGTCGCCGGCGGCGCCGAGCAGGCTGCAGCTGCGCTCGAACCTGGTCGGCACCACGCTGACGCTGCCGGCGCCGTTGGACAAGCCCGCGTCGACTGCGCTTCCGACCACGGTCGACGTGGCGCTGCCCCTGGGCGAGGGCGAAGTCGCCGTGGCGTTCGGCAACCGGCTGGCGCTGCGCGCGCGCAGCCGTGGCGGACAGACCGGAGTGCGGGTCGTGCTGGGTGCCGGTCGGGTCGACGCCGCGCCGCCACCCTCGGGCCTGGTCGCCACCGGGCGCAGTGATCGCCTGGATGTGATCGACTGGGCGGCGCTCACGCGTGGGGGCGGTCCTGCAGCAGCAGGGGCGTCGCCCCCTTCGGCGTCATCCGCAGCGACGAGCGGGGGCGTGCCCCTGCGTTCGGTCGATGTGACCGTGGCAGGTCTGCAGCTGATCGGCGCCAGCTTCCCCAACACCCGCCTGCGCGCCGCGCCGGCAACCGGCGGCACCGCGGTGCGTATGGAGGGGAGTGCGCTCAGCGGTGCCTTCATGCTGCCGCAGTCCGCCGCCGAGGCGATTGCCGGCCGCTTCGAACGCCTGCACTGGCGCGCGGCGAGCAAGGCTGTGACCGGTGCGGCTCCTGCTGCGACGCCGTCTCCTATGCCTAATGAGCGCGCCCCGGCTGCGAATGAGCGCGCCCCGGCTGCGGACGACACCGATCCGTCCAAGGTTCCGCCGTTGATTCTCGTGATCGACGATCTGCGCTTCGGCGACGCGCGCCTGGGCACGGCCAGCCTGCGCACCCAGCCGGTCGCTGCGGGCATGCGCATCGTCCAGTTGCAAACGCGTGCCAAGGGGCAGTCGATCGACATCAGCGGCGACTGGATGCGGCGCACCGGCAGCATGCAGACGCGTCTGGACGGGCGCTGGCAGAGCGAGAACTTCGGCGCGCTGCTGGGTGCATTCGGTTTCCGGCAGATCGCCAAGGGCGAGGGCGAGGTCCGGCTGCAGGCGCAATGGCCGGGCAGTCCGGCGACATTCCGCCTCGCCGACCTGGCGGGCGACATGCGCCTGGACCTGCGCGACGGCCAGCTGGTCGAGGTCGAACCTGGAGCCGGCCGCGTGCTGGGCCTGCTCAGCATCGCCCAGCTGCCGCGCCGTCTGGCATTCGACTTCCGCGACTTTTTCGACAAGGGCTTCGCGTTCAACAAGATCAGCGGACAGGTGCACTTCGGCGGCGGCAATGCGCGCAGCAACGATCTGAACATCGACGGGCCCGCCGCCGAGATCCGGATCCGCGGCGCGGCCGATCTTCGGGCGCAGACCTACGACCAGACCATCGATGTGTTCCCCAGGGCCGGCAACCTGCTGACGGTGGCTGGCGCGATCGCGGGCGGGCCGGTCGGCGCCGCAATCGGTGCCGCGGCCAATGCGGTGCTCAACAAGCCCCTGGGCCAGCTGGCGGCCAAGTCCTATCGCGTGACCGGGCCGTGGAAAGATCCCAAGGTCGAAACCATCAGCCGGGGCGACGCCGCAGCCGTCACCAAGGAACCGCCCGGTTGATTGCGTCGCCGTTAGTCGCAATCTCTTCAACCTGCCATCCCGTCGCCGGCAGCGCGAATCGATGCCTGCAGTCGGGATGATGGTCCTCCAATTACGGGAACGCCCAGCCTGATGTCCAGCTCACTCCAGATCGCCCAGTCCCGCCTGCTGCTGCCGGCCGGCCTCGACACCCAAGGCCTCGACCGCACCTTCGGCAGCCTGCTCGGGCCGGGCATCGATTTCGGCGATCTGTATTTCCAGCACTCGCGGCGCGAGAGCTGGACCGTGGAGGACGGCATCGTCAAGGAAGGCGCGCATTCGATCGAGCAGGGCGTCGGCGTGCGCGCGATCAGCGGCGAGAAGACCGGGTTCGCCTATTCCGACGACATCAACGCCGAGGCGCTGCTGTCGGCCGCGCAGTCGGCGCGCGCAATCTCGCGCGACGGCCGCTCGCACGCGCAAGGCACTCTCGCGCCCGGCGCGGGACGCAGCCTGTATCCGGCCCAGGATCCGATCGATGTGCTCGGCAACGAGGCCAAGGTCGAGGCCCTGCGCCGGGTCGACAAGCTGCTGCGTGCGCTCGATCCGCGGGTGCAGCAGGTGGTGGTCGGGCTGACGGGCGGCGTCGACACCGTGCTGGTCGCGCGCAGCGACGGCGTGCTGGCCGGCGACGTGCGGCCGCTGGTGCGGCTCAATGTGCAGGTGATCGTGGAACACAACGGCCGCCGCGAATCGGGCTATGCCGGCTACGGCGGCCGCTATTCCTACGCCGAGCTGCTCGGTGAAGGCCGTCCGGAAAAATTCGCGCGCGAGGCGCTGCGTCAGGCGCTGGTGAACCTGGAGGCGATCGACGCACCTGCAGGCGTGATGCCGGTGGTGCTGGGCAGCGGCTGGCCAGGCGTGCTGCTGCATGAGGCGGTGGGACACGGACTCGAAGGCGATTTCAACCGCAAGGGCACTTCCACGTATGCCGGGCGCATGGGCCAGCGGGTCGCTTCGCCCGGCGTCACCATCGTCGACGACGGCACGCTCGATGGACGCCGCGGCTCGCTCAACATTGACGACGAAGGCACGCCGACGTCCTGCACCACGCTGATCGAGGACGGCGTGCTCACCGGCTACATGCAGGACACGCTCAATGCACGGCTGATGGGGATGGCGCCCACGGGCAACGGCCGGCGCGAATCGTTCGCGCACCTGGTGATGCCGCGCATGACCAACACCTACATGCTCGCCGGAACCCACGATCCGGACGAGATGATCCGTTCGGTGAAGAAGGGCCTGTACGCGGTGAACTTCGGCGGCGGCCAGGTCGACATCACCAGCGGCAAGTACGTGTTCTCCGCGACCGAGGCCTACCTGATCGAGGATGGCAAGGTCACCGCGCCGGTCAAGGGCGCCACCCTGATCGGCAACGGTCCCGAAACCATGCAGCGGGTAAAGATGATCGGCCACGACATGGCGCTGGACGATGGCGTGGGCGTGTGCGGGAAGGACGGACAGAGCGTGCCCGTGGGCGTGGGCCAGCCCTCCCTGCTGATCGACCAGCTGACCGTGGGCGGGACGCGGGCGTGATGAAACCGGGAGACGGGAAACGGGAGAAGGGAGACGGAAAAGCGCTAGCGTTCGGACGCTTCGTTTGCCTCGTCTCCCGTTTCCGGTCTCTCGTGTCCCAGCAGTTCCCGCAGTTCGCGGAACAGCTCGCGAAACGCTCGCGGCGGCTTGTTCTTCGCACGTTCTTCGAGCGCGTTGCGGATCAGTTGCCGCAGTTGCTGGCGATCGGCGCCGGGATGCTCGTCCAGCAGCGCGGACAGCGCGGCATCGCCGTCGGCCAGCAGGTGCTCGCGCCAGGTTTCGGCCCGGTGCAGCAGGGCGGTTTCCTGGCGCGCCGCCTCGCCGCCGGCTTCCATCGCGTCGCGGATCGCAGCCAGGACCTCGTTGTCTTCGCCGCGCATGCGCTTGGCGATGAACGCCACCTGGCGCTTGCGCGCGCCATGCGCGGTGATGCGCCGGAGGTCGGCGAAGTGCGGCAGCAGGTGTTCGGGCAGCGGCAGCTTTTCCAGCTGGCTGGCGCTGTGCTCGCCCAGCTGATTCACCAGCGCGAGCACGTCCAGCGCATCGCGCCGCTGCTGCTTGCGGCTCGGGCCGAGGTATTCGCCGCTGTCGTCGTCGCGTCCGCGCATCGCCTCTCCATCGTCCCGGGGCTCCCCGGCACCTGCCGGCGGGTAGGTGCAGTCCGAGCGCACTCGAGACCTGTACACACACCGCCTTGTTGCGAATCTAGGATAAGCCATTGAACGCAGTCATCGATTCCGCCATCCACGACGACAGCCGCGACAGGCTCGGCCAGCTCGAGGGGATCGCCGCGCAGCTGCTTGAGCGTGCACGCGCCCAGGGTGCTTCGCAGGTGGAAGTGTCGTGCTCCGACCAGCGCGGCCTGAGCGTCAACGTGCGCATGGGCGGCGTGGAGACGGTCGAATCTAATCGCGACCGCGGCATTTCGGTCACGGCGTATTTTGGCCAGCGCAAGGGCAGCGCGAGCACCGCGGACCTGCGCGAGGAGAGCCTGGTCGCGACGGTGGCCCAGGCCTGCGCGATCGCGAAGTTCACCGAGGACGATCCCGCCGCGGGGCTGGCGGACGCCGCGCTGATGGCGCGCCCGCCCGCGGAGGGCAGGTTTCCCGAATTCGACAGCTGGCACCCGTGGTCGATCGACGCCGATCGCGCCATCGACTTGGCGCTGGCCTGCGAAGCCGCCGGGCGCGACGCCGACCCGCGGATCGAGAATTCCGACGGCGCCTCGGTGTCCACCGGCGAGTCGCTCAGCGTCTATGCCAACTCGCACGGTTTCGTCGGCCAGGAACGCGGCACCCACCATTCCATCGGCTGCGCGCTGATCGCCGGGCGCGGCGAGGCGATGCAGCGCGATGGCTGGTACAGCACGGCACTTGCCGCGGAGGACCTGGAAACGCCGGCGGCCATCGGACGCCAGGCGGCCGAACGCGCGGCTTCGCGCCTGGACGCGCGGCAGCTGGCGACGACCGAGATGCCGGTGCTGTTTTCGGCGGAGATGGCGCGCTCCCTGGTCGGACATCTGGTGGGCGCGGTCTCGGGTGGGGCGTTGTACCGGCGTGCGAGCTTCCTGGTCGATGCGGCCGGGCAGCAGCTGTTCCCGGACTGGTTCTCGATCGTCGAGGACCCGTTCCTGGCGCGCGGCTTCCGCTCGGCGGCGTTCGATTCCGAAGGCGTCGCGACCGCCCGTACCGCACTGATCGAGGCCGGCGTGCTGCAGCGCTACGTGCTGGGCAGCTATTCGGCACGCAAACTGGGTCTGGCGACGACGGCGAACGCCGGCGGCGTGCACAACCTCCTGATCGGTGCCAATGCCGCCGGGCGCGACGCCCAGGTGGCCGGCATGTCCCGCGGGCTGCTGGTCACCGAGCTGATGGGCCAGGGGGTGAACAACGTCACCGGCGACTACTCGCGTGGCGCGGCCGGCTTCCTGGTGGAGAACGGTGCGATCGTCCACCCCGTCGACGGCATCACCATCGCCGGCAACCTGCGGCAGATGTTCGCCGCGATCGAGGCGGTCGGCAGCGACGTCGACCCGCGCTCGCATATCCGCACCGGGTCCATCCTGGTCGGGCGGATGACCGTCGCCGGCGCACAATGAAGTAGAGTCGCATCACGCCACGCCACGGGAGCCAGCGATGAGCCAATGGGACGATGCCACCACCCCGCCACCCGCCCCCGAAGGGACCCCCGATGCCCAGGAACGCCAGTGGGCGATGTTCGCCCACCTGTCCGCGATCGCCGGGGGCCTGCTGACCAGCAACACGCTCGGCGGCATCGGCTGCGTGCTCGGGCCGTTGATCATCTGGCAGATCAAGAAGGACACGATGCCGTTCGTGACCGACCAGGCCAAGGAAGCGCTGAACTTCAACATCACCGTGGCGCTCGCGCTGCTGGTACTCGTGCTGCTGGGCATCGGCACCCTGGGCATCGGGTTCGTGGTCACCGCGCCGCTGATGCTGATCCTTGGGGTGGCCGCGCTGGTGTTCATCGTGATCGCGGCGGTCAAGGCCAACGATGGCGTGGCCTATCGCTACCCGTTCGCGCTGCGCCTGGTGAAGTGAGCCGCGTGCGCGAACGGTTGTTACGCTGTAACTAGGTCGAACGTTGGCTTGAGCGCCGGCGCCGCGACCGCATTTGGTTTAAGCGACCGGAATCCTTCCGGGAGGAGTCGACGATGGAAAACACTGTCCAACCGAGCACGGGTCAGACCACGTCCCCGACCCAGAGCGATCGCCAGTGGGCGGCCGGGGCGCATGCCGGGGCCCTGGCGCTCGCGCTGCTGACCAGCTGGGCCGCGGGCATCGCGGGCGCGGTGGCCGCGTTCGTGGTGTGGATGGTCGTGCGCGACAAGTCCGCCTTCGCCGCGGAACATGCCCGCGAAGCGCTGAACTTCAACGTCAGCATGTTCATCTACGCGGCGATCGCCGTGGTGCTGGTGATCTTCACCCTCGGCATCGGCATCATCGTGGCGCTGCCGGTGTGGATCGTGCTCGGCCTGATGTGGCTGGTGTGCAGCCTGATCGCCACGTTCAAGGCCTACGACGGCCACATGTACCGCTATCCGCTGACGATCCGCCTGTTCAAATGAACCGCTACGCGGGGCGGCGCGAAGCCGCCCCGCGATGTCGTCGGTCAGCGATCGCGCTCGACGACCAGACGTGCGAGCGCACGCAGCGCGGCTGCGTTGTCGTCGAGGTCGGCCAGCGCTGCTTCCATTTGCGCTGAAAGCCTGCGCAATGTCTCGCGCGAGCCCTCGGCTCCGATCAACGACGGGAACGTGGTCTTCGCCTGCGCGGCGTCCTTGCCCGCGGTCTTGCCGAGCGTGGCGCTGTCGCCTTCCACGTCGAGCAGATCGTCGCGTATCTGGAAGGCCAGTCCCAGCGCTTCGGCATAGGCGTCCAGGCGTGCGCGCACCGGCGCATCGGCCTGCGCCGCGATCGCGCCGAGCCGCACCGACGCGCGCAACAGCGCGCCGGTCTTCATCGCGTGCAGGCGCTCGAGGGATTCGAGCGTCACGGTGGGGAAAGAAAACGGCTCATGCAAGCGGGTTTCGTCGGCGCGCTGCGGCGCGGCTGACGAATTTGCAGGCGGGTGCGGCCGCGGCGCGGTCGCGTCGATGTCCAGGGCCTGACCGCCGCACATGCCGGCGGCGCCCGCGGCGTTCGCCAGTTCCGCGAGCATGGCGAGGCTGGTTTCGGCCGGCAGCGCGGCCCGCGCCAGTTGTTCGAAGGCGAGGCTTTGCAGCGCGTCGCCAGCGAGAATCGCGGTCGCCTCGCCGAAGGCCACATGCACCGTGGGCTGGCCGCGGCGCAGGGCGTCGTCGTCCATGGCGGGAAGGTCGTCGTGCACCAGCGAATAGGCGTGGATCAGTTCGACCGCGGTGGCGGCAGGATCCAGCCGCTCCAGGTCCGTACCGAGCGCGGCGCCGGTGGCGTACACCAGCAGCGGGCGCATCCGCTTGCCGCCGAGCAGCGCCGCATGGCGCAAGGCCGCGTGCAGGCGGCGGGGCTCGGTCTCGGGGTCGGGCAGGGCCGCGGCGATGGCGTCGTCGACCCGCTGCCGCCATCGGGCGAACAGCGCGTCCAGCGCTGGCGACTCACGCATCCGGCGCGTTGCCGGGCTGGAAGGGTTCTGCGGTGGCCGGGTCGGCGGGATCGCTGAGCAGCTTGACCCGTAGCTCCGCTTGCTCCAGAGCCGCCTGGCAGTGCCGGTACAGGCCGACGCCGCGCTCGTAGGCCGCCAGCGACTCCTCCAGGCTCATTTCGCCGCGCTCCATCTGCTCCACCAGCGTTTCGAGCGCCTCGAGCGAAGCCTCGAAATTGGCGACGGGAGAGGCTTCGTTTTCCGGCTTGCGCGGCATGGCGCGGAGTTTACTGCAGCCACAGGTCCATCGGCAGGGCTATCGGCATGCGGGTGCGCCGCATTCCTGTTAGGCAGTTCCATCAGGTGCTCAGGAATCCCGCGCTGGATTCTCCGCCGCCGGTGACCACACCAGGCGCGCACCGCGCTCGCGCAGCCAGCTGTCGAACGCGGCCGAATACAGCAGATCTCCGGCCGCGAGCAGATTGCCCGCCGCATCCGACAGCAGCGGCAACCGCTTGCGCTCCCACGGCGGCACGCCGAGCTCCTGCAGCACATGCTTGAGCGCGTGCGAATGGGTGCGGCCTGGCAGGACGATGCGCTCGCCGCCGACGCGTGCATGCAGGTGGACGTCGGTGTCGAATGTACAGGCCACGTCCAGTTCCAGCCGATCGCCGGTAGGCAGGACCAGTGGCGCGTCCATGGACCATGTCACCGACCAATCCGCTGGCAGCGCCTCGCGTTCGTGGTCGGCATACAGCAGATCGCGCCAGCGGTGGATGACGGCGCCGGCCCAGGCGAATTCGGCTTCGGTGTCGGCAGCGGCGGGGAGAAGTTCGGACTCGATCCGGGCGATGCCTTCGCCGGGCAGCGGCGGCAACTCCAGGATCGCGATCCAGCGGCGCAGCACGCGGGCGCGGCGGGCCGGTGGCAGCGCGAGCAGCGGCGCCAGCTGCAGCGCGTGGGGATCGGCTGTCCGCGCGGTGGCGAGTGCGCGCGCGTCTTCGGCTTCGAGCAGTTCGACCGATGCGGCCTGCAGGGACGCAACACGTGCGAACGCCGCATCGGCCTGCGGCCAGCGTTCGCGCAGCGCCGGCAGCACGCGCTGGCGCAGGAAATTGCGATCGAGGCTCGTATCGGCGTTGGAGTCGTCTTCGATCCAGTGCAGACCGTGCGCGTGCGCGTGGTCGCTCAGCGCAGCGCGCGGAATGTCCAGCAACGGCCGCCACAACCAGCCCTGCGCAAAGGGCCGCCACGGCCGCATCGCGGCCAGACCATCCGGCCCGGACGCGCGCAGCGCACGCAGCAGGAAGGTTTCGGCCTGGTCGTCGCGATGATGCGCGAGCGCAAGCACTTCGCCCGGCTGCAGCTCCCTGGCGAAGGCCGCGAGCCTGGCCACGCGCGCGGCGCCTTCCAGGCCATGGCCGCTATCGCGTCGAACCTCGACCCCGATCACCGAGAGCGGCACATCGAAGGTTGTGCACACCTCGCGCACGTGTGCCGCCCAGGCATCCGCCTCGCGATGCAGGCCGTGATGCACGTGGACCGCGCGCAGGCCTGTCGCGCGCACCTGTGCGGAGGCCGCCAGCAGGTGCAGCAGCACGGTCGAGTCCAAGCCGCCGCTGAATCCCACGAGCA
This sequence comes from Lysobacter sp. M2-1, assembly GCF_022662495.1. Classification (GTDB taxonomy): domain Bacteria; phylum Pseudomonadota; class Gammaproteobacteria; order Xanthomonadales; family Xanthomonadaceae; genus JAKPBU01. Next base: position 142,753 of record NZ_JAKPBU010000011.1, on the reverse strand, counting down.
CCGGCGCCTCCGGCGCGGCGATGTCGAGGCCGTCAGTCGTGGAAGGGCGGGGCGGCCGTGTGCCTGGCATGCGTGAGTGGCGGTGCCGCGACCCGCAGTGGCACTGGCCACTGCGGGGTCCAGCGGCGTCAGGCCGTCTCGATCTGCAGCCCGCCAGTGATCCGGGCCGCCAGGTTGAAGATCAGGGCGTAGATCGCCCCGCCGATGAAGCCGAACACGGCATACATGATCGGAAACAGGACCAGCCCCACCACGCCCATGCCGGCGCCGAACGCGGAGCCTTCCAGCCCTGCGCCGCCGTGCGTTGCCTGCATCATCGTCATGACCGCCGAGCCGAACAGCAGGAAGACTACTGCGACCACCAGGCCGGCGACCGCGCCGATCACGGCCGAATTGATCGCCAGCGACAACACCCCGACTTTCCTGATCAGCATGCCCAACTCCCCATGGCGCCGCGGAACCGCGGCATAGCACTTTAGCGCGGCGGCGCCAGGGGCAAGCAGGGGGCCGCGCTCAGGCGGCTTCGTATGCGCCGTAGCCGCGCAGGCGCTTGTAGCGCTGGGCCAGCAGCTTGTCGATGGGCAGCGCCTCGAGCACGTCGAGTTCGTTCATCAGCACCGCCTTCAGGCGCGTGGCCATCTGCTTCGCATTGCGGTGCGCGCCGCCGATGGGTTCGCGGATGACCTTGTCGACCAGGCCGAGTTCCTTGAGCCGTTTCGCAGTGAGCCCCAGTTGTTCGGCGGCGTCCTTGGCCTTGTCCGCCGATTTCCACAGGATCGAGGCGCAGCCTTCGGGCGAGATCACCGAATAGGTGCTGTATTCGAGCATCAGCGTGCGGTCGCCCACGCCGATCGCCAGCGCGCCGCCGCTGCCGCCCTCGCCGATCACGGTGCAGATGATGGGCGTGCGCAATTCCGCCATTTCCAGCAGGTTGCGGGCGATGGCTTCGGACTGGCCGCGTTCCTCGGCACCGATGCCCGGATACGCACCCGGCGTGTCGATGAAGGTGAGCAGGGGCAGTTTGAAGCGCTCGGCCAGCTTCATCAGCCGCAGCGCCTTGCGATAGCCCTCCGGCCGCGGCATGCCGAAGTTGCGCCGGACCTTGGCCTTGGTGTCGCGACCCTTCTGATGGCCGATGATCACCACGCTGCGACCGTCGATGCGGCCCAGGCCGCCGACGATGGCGGCATCGTCGGAGTAGGCGCGGTCGCCGGCGAGCTCCTCGAATTCGTCGCAGAACGCACGGATGTAGTCGTTGGTGTAGGGCCGCTGCGGATGGCGCGCGAGCTGCGAGATCTGCCACGGCGACAGGTCGCGGAAGATGTGCGCCGTGCGCTGGCGCAGCTTGGCCTGCAGGGTGCGGACCTCGGAGTCGATGTTGACCGCGGGCCCGGTGCTGGCATGGCGCAGGTCCTGGAGCCTGGCTTCGAGGTCGGCGATCGGCTGTTCGAAGTCGAGGTAGTTCGGATTCATCGGCGAAGTCTAGCGGAACGGGGGCGGGCGGCCCGTACCCGGCGGTAGGGTGTGAGGGCGTTCGAGTCCGCTCGCGTGGGTCAATGCGCCCAGGGCTTGGCCATCGCCACCTTGACCGCGCGCACGCCGGGCTGGGTGCGCAGCACCGCGGGCAGGTCGGCGTCGACGCGGACGCCCTCGCTGCCGTTGAGATCGAGCCTGCCCTGCGCGCCGTCCACGACCAGCTGGTAAAGCAGCGGCGTCTGACCTGGGCGGTGGCGGGCCAGGATCTCCTCGATGCCTGCCAGCGCACCGGGCGTGCGCAGGTCCAGGCTCATCGACAGCCGTTGCGCAGAGGTCTCGCACAGCTTGTGGTATTCCCAGCAGCGGCGCGCGCGCAGCGCGAACCCGCCGCTGAATTCGTCCTCGCGCAGGCCGCCCTCGACGACCAGGATGCGGTCGCGGGTCAGCAGCGCGGCGTACTCCAGATAGGCTTCGGCGAAGAACGCGCATTCGATCCTTCCGAGCCCGTCCTCCAGCTGCACGAAAGCCTGGCTGTCGCCCTTCTTGCGCAGGCCCACCACCTGGCCTGCGATGACCGCGGTCATCTCCGGGCGCCAGCCGCTGCGCGCGTCCTGCGGCCGGCCCTGCCACAGGGTGTCGAGGTCGCCCAGGGTGTAGCCGACCAGGGCGCGCAGCTCTTCGCGATACGGGTCCAGCGGGTGGCCGCTGAGGTAATGCCCGAGGGTGTCGCGTTCGCCTTGCAGCTTCTGGGCCAGAGACCAGTCCGGCGCCTGTGGCAGTTCGATCCGCAGCGCCGGCGCGGATTCGGCGAAGCCGCCGAACAGCGACACTTGACCTGCCTCGCGTTCGCGGGCGAGCTGGTCGGAGGCCTTGAGCACTTCCGGCAGCTGCAGCAGCAGCGACGGGCGGTTTGCACCGAGCGCATCGAGCGCGCCGGCGTTGACCAGCGCCTCGAGCACGCGCTTGTTGAGCCGGTTCGAGTCGACCCGCTTGCAGAAGTCGAGCAGGTCCGCGTACGCGCCGCCGCGCGTGCGTTCCTCCGCGATGGCTTCGCACGCGCCGCGGCCCACGCCTTTGACCGCGCCAAGACCGTAGCGGATGGTGCGATCGTCCATCGCTTCGAACATGTAGGTGGACGAATTGACGTCCGGCGGCAGCACGGTGAGCCCGAGCGTACGCGTCTCGTCGAGGAAACCGACCACCTTGTCGGTATTGTCCATGTCGCTGGACAGCACCGCCGCCATGAACTCGGCCGGATGGTGCACCTTGAGCCACGCGGTCTGATAGGCGACCAACGCGTACGCGGCGGAATGCGACTTGTTGAAGCCGTACTCGGCGAACTTCTCCATCAGGTCGAAGATCTGCGTGGCACGGCGCGGGTCGACGCCGCGCTGCGCGGCGCCGGCCTCGAACTTGGCGCGCTCCTTGGCCATTTCCTCGGGCTTTTTCTTGCCCATCGCGCGCCGCAGCAGATCCGCCTCGCCCAGCGAGTAGCCCGCCAGCACCTGGGCGATCTGCATCACCTGTTCCTGGTAGACGATCACGCCGTAGGTCGGCTTGAGCACCGGCTCGAGCGATTCGTGCGGATAGCTGACCTCGGTGTGGCCATGCTTGCGGTCGACCCATTCGCGGTCCATCCCGGAACCGAGCGGGCCCGGGCGGAACAGCGCCGCCAGGGCGATGATGTCCTCGAAGGTGTCGGGCCGCGCGCGCTTGAGCAGCTCGCGCATGCCGCGCGATTCGAACTGGAACACCGCCACGGTATCGCCGCGTGCGAACAGTTCGTAGGTCGCTTGGTCGTCCAAGGGGAGGGCGGTGATGTCGAGCGCGGCAGCATCTCCACGCCGCTGGTTGATGGCCTTCACCGCCCAGTCGATGATCGTGAGCGTGCGCAGGCCGAGGAAGTCGAACTTCACCAGGCCCACTGCTTCCACGTCGTCCTTGTCGAACTGGGTGACCGGGTTGCGGCCGCCGCCGTGGCCATCGTGTTCGGCGTACAGCGGGCAGAACTCGGACAGGGGACTGGGCGCGATCACCACGCCGCCGGCATGTTTGCCGGCGTTGCGGGTCAGGTCCTCGAGCTGCAAAGCCAGGTCGAGCAGGTCGCGGACGTCGTCCTCGTCGTTGTAGCGCGCGATCAGTTCGGGCGAGCGCCAGGCCTCATCGCGGCGGGATTTCTCGGTGCGTCCGAGCGCGTCTTCCAGGCCGATGCCCAGGGTCATCGGCACCAGCTTGGCGATGCTGTCGACGAAGCCGTAGGGATAGCCGAGCACGCGTCCCACGTCGCGCACCACCGCCTTCGCGGCCATGGTGCCGTAGGTGATGATCTGGCTGACCCGGTCGCGGCCGTACTTGGCGGCGACGTAGTCGATGACCTCGTCGCGCCGGTCCATGCAGAAGTCGATGTCGAAGTCGGGCATCGACACGCGTTCGGGATTGAGAAAGCGCTCGAACAGCAGGTCGTACGGCAATGGATCCAGGTCGGTGATGCCCAGCGCCCAGGCCACCAGCGAACCGGCGCCCGACCCACGGCCGGGGCCGACCGGGATGCCATGGTCCTTGGCCCAGTTGATGAAGTCCGCCACGATCAGGAAGTAGCCGGCGAACCCCATCCCCACGATCACGTCCAGCTCGCTCTGCAGCCGCTGTTCGTAGGGCGAGACGCCGTGCTCGGGCGGCGGCGGATGCTTCTCCAGCCGACGTGCCAGTCCGTCGCGGGCCTCGCTGCGGATCCAGCTTTCCAGGGTGTGGTCCGACGGCACCGGAAACGCCGGCAGGTAATAGGTGCCCAGGCTCAGCTCGAAGTTGCAGCGGCGCGCCAGTTCCACGGTGTTGTCGACGGCGTCCGGCACGTCGGCGAACAGCGCCGCCATCTCCTCCGGGGATTTCAGGAACTGTTCTGCGCTGTAGTCGCGCGGGCGGCGCGGATCGTCGAGCACCCGCCCCGAGGCGATGCACACGCGCGCCTCATGGGCTTCGAATCCGTCGGCATCCAGGAAGCGCACGTCGTTGCTGGCGATCACCGGGACGCCGCACGTCGCCGCGGCGGCGAGGGCGAAGGCGTTGAACGCGTCTTCGCCAGCCAGCCCGCAGCGGGTGAGTTCCAGGTGCAGGCGGTCGCCGAAGACCGACTGCCAGCCACGCACGACCTGTTCGGCCTGGTCGTGACGGCCTCCGGCGGCGAGCTGCCCGGCCAGACTGTGACGCCCCCCGATCGCGAACAGACCGCCGACCTCGTCCTGCAGCCATTGCGGCCGCAGCACCACGCCGTCGTGGCGCTGGCCTTCCATCCATGCGCGGCTGAGCAGGCGCGACAGTTCGAGATAGCCGGCGCGGTCGCGGCAGAGCAGGGTGAGGTCCCACAGCTTGCCGTCGCCGTCGGCCACGCACACGTCGGCCCCGGCGATCGGCTTGATCCCGGCCTTCTCCGCTTCCCGGTAGAACTTGACCAGGGCGAAGAGGTTGTTGCGGTCGGTCACCGCCACTGCCGGCTGCTGCAGGGCAGCGCAACGCGCAACGAGTTCCGGTATGCGGATCGTCGAATCGGCGAGCGAGTACTCGCTGTGCAAGTGGAGATGAACGAAGCGGGCGGGCATCGGCGGAGCCGCTGGATGAGTCCGCAGGTTAGGGCCGGCGACTGGCCCGGACAAGGCTTGACAGGCATGGGATCACGCAGGCGCCACGCGCCGGAAAAAAAGGGCCGCCGAGCCGGGCGGCCCTTGAATCGGCAGGCGTCGCTCAACGCTTGGCGGTCCCGCTGGCGTCGATTTCGAGATCCGTGGCATGCCTGGATTCGATGCGCGAGTACCGCTGATCGGCCAGCCGACTGGCCCCGGGGGCAGCGACTAGAAAAGCGCCGTCTGTCCGCACTCCCGCACCGGAGCGAAACTACGCCGGTGCTGGGGGCACGGCCCGTATGCGCGCAAGGCGGCGAAGTGCTCCGGGCAGCTGTAGCCCTTGTGGCGGTCGAAGCCGTATTGCGGGTAAAGCGCGTGCAGTTCGCGCATGCGCCTGTCACGCGTGACTTTGGCGAGGATCGACGCCGCCATGATCGCGCGTTCGCTGGCGTCCCCGCCAACGACCGTTTCGGCACGGCAGCCCAGGCCGCGCGGCAGCGCATTGCCGTCGATGCGCGTCAGGTCGCAGGCGTGCTGCACTGCTTCGATCGCGAGGCGCATGCCGAGCATCGTCGCGTGGTAGATGTTGAGGCGGTCGATGTCCTCGACTTCCACGGACACCACGTGCCAGGCCAGCGCGCGCTCGACGATGCGCGGATAGAGCGCTTCGCGGCGCTGCGGCGACAGGCGCTTGGAGTCGTCGAGCCCGTTCACCGGCGTGCGCACGGCGGGGAATACCACCGCTGCGACGACCACGGGCCCGGCCAGCGGCCCGCGCCCGGCTTCGTCGACGCCGGCGATGCGCAAGGGCGGTTGCGGCGGACCGGGGTCGGGGTGAAAGCTGCCGTCCATGGCCGGATTATGGCGCGTTCGCGGCCAACAGCTCCGTGACCGCCTCGGCAGCGCGCTCCGAAGCGTTACGACGTAGCGCCTCGTGAATCGCGCGGAACCGCGGTCGCAACGCGGCCACGGCTTCGGGCTGTTCGAACCAATGCAGCACCGCCGCTGCCAGCCGGTCTGGCGTGCAGTCGTCCTGCAGCAGTTCGGGCACCAGGGCTTCACCGGCCAGCACATTCGGCAGGCTGACGTACCGGGTCTTGAGCAGGCCGAAGGCGCGGACGATGCGATAGGTCGTCGGCGCGATCCGGTGGCCGACCACGATCGGCCGCTTGGCCAGCATCGCCTCGAGCGCGGCAGTGCCCGAGGCGAGCAGGACAACGTCGCTGGCGATCATTGCCTCGCGGGCGTGAGCATCGAGCAGCCGGACCCGGCGCGCGAGCGCTGGGTGGCGGGCCAGTTCGGCGCGGATCGCTTCGGCGCAGGCTGCATTCGCGGCGGGCACCAGCACCTGCAGGCCGGTGACGCGCTCGGCGACCCGGGATGCCGCCCGCAGGAAATCCGGCAGCATGCGCGCGATTTCGCCCAGCCGGCTGCCGGGCAGCAGCGCCAGCACCGGATCGTGAAAGGCGATGCCCAGCGCGGCGCGGGCCTGGCCGCGGTCGGGATCGAGCGGCATGGCATCGGCCAACGGATGGCCGACGAAGCGCGCGTCGACCCGATGCCGCGCGTAGATGTCCGGCTCCATCGGGAACAGGCACAGCACCCGGTCGGCGCTGCGTCCGATCTTCGCCGCGCGTCCCTCGCGCCAGGCCCAGACCGACGGGCTGACGTAATGCACCGTGCGCAGCTCGCGCGCCTTCAGCCAGCGCTCGACGCCGAGGTTGAAGTCCGGCGCGTCGATGCCGACGAATACATCCGGCTTCCATGCGAGCACGCGCTCGCGGAATTCCCGGCGCAGGCGCAGCAGACGCGGCAGGTGCGAGAGCACTTCGCTCAGCCCCATCACCGCCAGTTCCTGCGCGTCGTGCCAGGTCTCCATCCCCGCCGCGCGCATCGCCTCGCCACCGATGCCCGCGAACGATGCATCGGGGAATCGCCGGTGCAGCGCCTCGATCAGGCCGGCGCCGAGCTGGTCGCCCGAAGACTCGCCGGCGCACAGCGCGATCCTGAGGCCGCGTTCGGTGGTGGGGATGGGGGAATTGGGCACGTCGGTTGCTCTGGTCGTTACGGCCGTCCGGGCCGGATTCGCATGGCCCGAGTCCGGCCGCGAAGGCCACCGAACGGATCGTTCGCGGTTTTCATCTCAGCAACGGACGCTCGCCGGCTTCGATGAACGCGAGCATCGCCCGCACGTCGTCGCTGTCGCCGGCGATCTCGGCCAGCTGTGTCTTGGCTTCGTCAAGCTTGGCGCCGGACATGTACAGGGCGCGGTACGCGCGCTTGATCGCAGCCACGCGCGCTGCGTCGAAGCCGCGTCGCCGCAGGCCCTCGCTGTTGATCCCGCGCGGCCGGCCATAGCCCTCCTGCGCGACCATCACGAACGGAGGCACGTCGCCGTTGACGAACGCACCCATGCCGACGAAGGCGTGCGCACCGATGCGGCAGAACTGGTGCACCCCGGCGAACCCGCTCAGGATCACGTGATCGTCCACGCTCACGTGGCCGGCCAGGGTGGCATTGTTGGAGAACACGCAGTGGTTGCCGACGATGCAGTCGTGGGCGACGTGGGTGTAGGCCAGGATCCAGTTGTCGCTGCCGATCCGGGTCACACCGCCGCCCCCACCGGTGCCGCGATTGATGGTGACGAATTCGCGGATGACGTTGCGATCGCCGATCTCCAGCCGCGAGTCCTCGCCGGCGAACTTCTTGTCCTGTGGCTCGCCGCCGATCGCGGCGTGGCCGACGATCCGGTTGTCGCGTCCGATCCGCGTGGGCCCAAGCACGCTGCAATGCGGCCCGATACTGGTGCCTTCGCCAATCTCGACGTCCGCGCCGATCAGGCTGAAGGCGCCGATGCTTACGCTGGCGCCGATCCTGGCGGAGGGATCGACCGAGGCGCTCGGATGAATGCCAGGTGCGGTCACCGCCCGGTTATTCCCTGATTTCTGCGCACAGGATCTCGGCGCAGGCCACCTGTTCACCGTCCACGCGCGCAACCCCGGCGTACAGGGTCATGTTGCGGATCTCGCGCTTGATCGTCACTTCCAGCTCCAGCCGGTCGCCGGGCACCACCATGCGCGAAAACTTGGCTTCATCAACCTTGACCAGGTAGGACAGCGTGCCGTCGGAGGTGCCGTTGCGTGCGAGCTGGGTCAGTACCCCACCGGCCTGCGCCAGCGCCTCGATCACCAGCACGCCGGGCATCACCGGGCGACCGGGGAAATGGCCCTGGAAATACGCTTCATTGGCTGAAACGCTCTTGTGGCAGACCACGCGGCTGCCCGGCCCGAACTCGACCACGCGGTCGATCAGCAGGAAGGGATAACGGTGCGGCAACAGCTTGTGGATTCCGTTGACGTCGATCGGCAGATCGACGGCCTGCGGGGTCGGGGTCGGGCCCATCATGTCTCCTGGTTGCTTGCACCGCGGTCGCCGGTGCCGATGCGTCGCGCGAGCGCGTCGAGCTGCTTGAAGCGCGCCGCGCTCCTGCGCCAGCTGCGATTGTCCATCAGCGGTGTGCCGGAAGAATACTCTCCCGGCTCGCGGATCGAGTGGGTGACCAGGCTCATGGCCGTGATCACCACGCGGTCGCAGACCTCCAGATGGCCGAGTACCCCGGCGGCGCCGCCGATCAGGCAATAGCGGCCGATGCGCGCGCTGCCCGCGACGGCCGAGCAACCGGCCATGGCGGTATGCGCGCCGATGCGCACGTTGTGGCCGATCTGGATCTGGTTGTCCAGGCGCACGTCCTCCTCGAGCACCGTGTCGTCCAGCGCGCCGCGATCGATCGTCGTATTGGCGCCGATCTCGCAGTCGTCGCCGACCACCACGCCGCCAAGCTGCGGCACCTTCAGCCAGCGTCCGCCTTCCATTGCCAGGCCGAAGCCGTCGGCGCCGAGCACCGCACCTGGATGCACCAGCACGCGTTCGCCGAGCCGCACCCTGGTCACCAAGGTGACGCGCGCGACCAAGCGGCTGCCTGCGCCGATCTCGCAGTCCTCCCCGATCACGCAGCCCGGACCGATCACCGCGCCCGCACCGACACGGCTGCGCGCGCCGATGCTCACGAACGGCCCAACCTGGGCGCCGGGATCGACCCACGCGCTGGAGTCGATCGCGGCGCTCGCGTGCACGCCAGCGTCGAAGGGGACGGTCGGTTCGAACAGCGCAGCGATGCGCGCGAAGGCTGCGTAGGGATCGTCGGCCAGCAACGCGGTGCCGGCGTAGCCGTCCGCGTCCGCAGGGCGCATGACCACCGCGCCTGCCTGCGACGCATCGAGCTGTGCGCGATAGCGCGGGTTGGCCAGGAACGCCAGCTGCTGCTGCTGCGCCTGGGCCAGCGTGGCGACACCGATGAGTCGGACGTCGCCGTCGCCCCGCAACTGCAGGGAGAAGCGCTCGGCCAGTTCCCGTGCGGCGTAGCTGGAAGGGGAGAACATCGGCAAATGTTACCGCGCCGCGGCCATCGCTCCCGCTGCGCCTGCTCCCGAGCCGCCGCAGCGGCCTGGACCCTGGCGCGGATCAGCCCATCCGGACGGCGAATCGCCGGGCACGGCCGGGGATGCTCCTGCAAGACGGGTGGTTCCCAGGCGGCCGCCTGGAGCTGGCTCCTGCAGGCAACAACGAATGGCTTAAAACGCGCCGCCGAAGGTGAACTGCAGACGCTCGATCTCGTCGCCTTCCTGGATCAGATCGCCGTCGTCGTCGCGGATCGCATCCTGCTTGCGCAGCGGAAATGCGTAGCTGATCGAGATCGGGCCCACCGGCGCGCGCCATAGCAGGGCGATACCGGCCGATGCGCGCAGTTCGCCGGCATCGAAGCTGTCGGTATCGGCGAAGACGTTGCCGAAATCCAGGAACGCCGAAACCCGCGCCGATGGCGTGTCGAGCAGGGTCGGGAAGATGAGTTCCAGAGAACCTACGGTCTTGACCGAACCGCCGATCGGCTGCTCGAGCGGCTGGCCGGGCGAAATCGCGACCCGCGGACCCAGGGTGTTGTCGCGGAAGCCGCGCACCGAACGCACGCCGCCGGCGTAGAAGTTCTCGAAGAACGGCAGTCCATCGGCGGTGACCGTCTTCGTAAAGTCGGGCGACGTGGTATCGCAGGGGACGCTCGGATCCGGTCCGGGCACCCACACCGACGGCGTATCAGGATCGTTGTCCGTATCCTGGTAGGAACCATTGGTGAAGCAGATGTTGCGCGAAACCGAATCGCCGTAGCTGTCGCCGTAGCCCAGTTCGGCACGGGTGTTGAGCACCAATGCGCGGCTGAGCGGCCAGTACTTGGAGATTTCGTAGTTGAGTTTGAAGTACTCGACGGTGGAGCCCGGCAATGCGATCTCGGCCGAGACCCGCTGGTACATGCCGCGGGTCGGAGAAAAGTAGTCGTTGCGGGTGTCGCGCGCCCAGGCCAGTTCGCCGCGCCAGGCATGGAAGGTCCGCTGGTCGAGGGCGTCGATGTAGTCGATGATCACCTGCGGCGTGGAGCCGGCGAAGGCGAAGATCTGGTTGCTGTCCAGGCCCAGCGCCGCGGACACGGTGTCGAACTCCGTGATCGGCAGGCCCGCGACCACCTGACCCTGGCGGCTCGTGGACGAATACGAGACGGTGTTGAAGTCCGAGTTGTCGAACTCGCGCCAGGCCAGGTTGTAGCCCAGCGACATGCCGTTGTCGGTGAAGTAGGGGTTGAGGAAGGAGAACGAATACCGCTGCAGATAGCTGTTGCGGTTGGCCTCAACCGCGACCCGGTTGCCGCTGCCGAGGAAGTTGTTCTGTGAGAGCTGCACCGAGGTCGACACGCCGGTCAGCTGGGAGTAGCCCAGACCGAACACAAAGCTGCCCGATGTGGTTTCGGTGACGCTGACCACCAGGTCGACCTGGTCGCTCGTGCCCTGGACCGGTTCGGTCTGGACATCGACGCTGCCGCTTTCGAAAAAGCCGAGTTGCTGCAGGCGCACCTTGGAGCGATCGACCGCAGCCTGCGAGTACCAGCTGCCTTCGAACTGGCGCATCTCCCGGCGCAGGACCTCGTCCGACGTGCGGGTATTGCCCTTGAACACGATCCGCCGCACGTTGACGCGCGGACCGGGCTGGACCTGGAAGTTGATGCCGACGGTGCGCTTGTCGCGGTCGATGGTGGGCACCGGGTTCACCTGGGCGAAGGCGTAACCGATGTTCGCCAGGCTGTTGGTGATCGACTCGGACGTCAGCTCCAGCAGGCGGCGGGAGAAGATTTGCCCTTCCTTGACCAGCAGGCGGCGCTCGACTTCTTCCTTCGGCAGCACCGTATCGCCGCTGACCTGTACGTCCGCCACCGTGTACTGCTCACCTTCGGTGAGCCCCGCGGTGATGAACATGTCGCGCTTGTCGGGGCTGATCGCGACCTGGACGCTGTCCTCGCTGAAGTCGACGTAGCCACGGTCGAGGTAGTAGTTGCGCAGCTTCTCGCGATCGCCCTCGAGCTTTTCGCGCGAGTACTGGTCGTCGCGCCGGTACCAGCTGAGCCAGTTGCTGGTGCGCGATTCCCAGCTGTCCAGGATCTCTTCCTGCTCGAATTTCTCGTTGCCGATGAGGTTGATGTGCCGGATCTTCGCGGCCTTGCCCTCATCGACAGCGATGGTCACGTCGACGCGGTTGCGATCGAGCTGCGTCACCGTGGGCGTGATCTGGACGTTGTATTTGCCGCGGTTGTTGTACTGCCGGGTGAGCTCCTGGGTGACGCGATCCAGGCTCAGGCGGTCGAAGGTGTTGCCTTCGGCCAGGCCGATGTCGGCCAGCCCTTTGGTCAGGTCCTCGGTCTTGATGTCCTTGTTGCCGCTCAGGGTCAGCTTGTTGATCGCGGGACGCTCGACCACGGTGACGACCAGGATGTTGCCTTCGCGATCCAGCCGCACGTCTTCGAAGAAGCCGGTCTTGTACAGGGCGCGGATCGCCTCGGCTGCGCGACCCTGGTCGACGGTATCGCCACGCTCGATCGGGAGATAGGTGAACAGGGTGCCGGCGCCGATGCGCTGCAGTCCGTCGACCCGGATGTCGCTGACGGTGAAACCGGGATCCGGTGTCTGGGCGGTTTCAACCGGAGGTGTGATGCCGAAGGCGGCTTGCGGATCGGTGGCCGGCTGCTGGGCGCCAGCGGGGCCGACGACCGCGGAGGCCAGGGCCAGGGCAAGCAGGTGGCGGCGGGGAGCGCGCGTCTTCGGGCTGGGCGTCATCAATACATTCCGGATGGGAGGCAGGCCGTGCGGCGGGAACCGGGCATGTGAATTCCGCCCAAAGCAGGGGCCGGCAAGGTTGCACAAACCGATTGCCGGCCCCGGAAACCGGTCCTGGAGATACCAGACCGCTAACGGACGAAGTTGTTCACGATGTCGTTGTAGAACGCCAGGCCCATCAAACCGGCCAGGAGGGCAAGGCCGACATATTGCCCTGCGGCCATCGCACGTTCGCTTAACGGGCTGCCTTTGACCAATTCAATAAGGTAATACAACAGGTGACCCCCGTCCAAGAGCGGGATCGGCAGGAGGTTGAGGATGCCCAGGCTCAGGGACAGCAGCGCGAGCACCGTCAGGTACCACGCGGGTCCAAGCTGGGCGTAGGCATTGGCGGTGCGGGCGATCGTGACCGGTCCGCCCACCGTGTTCTGCACCGAGACCCGGCCACTGAACGCGCGGCCGATCATCGCGAACAGCTGCTTGGCCTGGTACTGGCCTTCGCGCAACGCAGCCGGCATCGCGGCGATCGGACCGTAGCGCTGGACCGCGTCTTTCGGCGGCAACTCGCTGCGTGGTACGGGTGCGATGCCCAGCCTCCAGTAGCGACCTCCGCTGCTGCTGGCAGCCCGCTCCGGCGCCAGCGACAGCGCGAAACGTTCGCCGTTGCGTTCGACTTCCACCATCGCCGGCTCGCCGCGGGCGCCGACGGCCTGAACCTGCGGGCCGATGTCGTCAAACCAGGCGATCGGCACGGCGTCGATGGCCAATACGCGGTCGCCGGCGCGCAGGATGCCCGTGGCGGGCGTGCCTGGCGACACCTCACCGATCACCGGCGGCAATAGCGCGTGACGCGGGGTCAGGCCGACGCCGTCGAGCAGCAGCCGCTCGTCCATACCTTGCGGCAATTCCGATAGGCGCAGGTGACGGGTGTGCGGCTTGCCATCGGCGTCGCGAACCCGCAGCTCGACATCGCTGCGGTCCAGCGCCGCGGGCAGCAGTGCCATCTGCAGTTCGCCCCAGGTCGGGGTCGCGCGATCGCCCACCGCATCGACGGTGTCGCCGCGCGCAAGGCCAGCCTCGGCCGCGATGCCTTCGACGTTCCCGACCACCGGTGCGTAGTCGGGCCGGCCAACCACGAACATCGCCCATAGCAGGATGACGCAGAGCAGCAGGTTGGCCACCGGACCGGCCAGGACGATCGCGATCCGCTTCCACACCGACTTGCGGTTGAAGGCTCCATCGAGCTGGTCGGCGGGAACATCGCCTTCGCGCTCGTCGAGCATCTTCACGTAGCCCCCGAGCGGAATCGCCGCGACCACGTATTCGGTGCCGTCCCGGCCGAGGCGCTTCCACAGCGGGCGACCGAAACCCACGGAGAACCGCAGCACGCGTACGCCGCAGCGGCGTGCAACCCAGTAATGGCCAAATTCATGGAAGGTGACCAGCACACCCAGGCTGACGATCAGCCACCACACCGATCCGAGGATTTCCGTCACCGATTGCTCCGAAACTGCGCCCTGCCGGGTATGGGCCCGCACATGGGCCAATTCGCCGGACGATTATCCGCCATTCGGCTCATCCACGATGCGCCAGCCTGACCACCGCCTGGTCGGCGTCCCGCCGGGCCTGCGCATCCGCTGCCAGCAGCCCATCGAGCGAGCCGTCCGTGTCGTCGACGCGGGCGAGGGCGGCTTCGACCACCTCGGCGATCGACAGGAAAGCGATCCGGCGCTGAAGAAACGCTGAAACCGCCACCTCGTTGGCCGCATTGAGCACGGCTGGCGCGCTGCCGCCGGCTTCCAGCGCCCTGAAGGCGAGGGCCAGGCAGGGAAAGGCGTCCAGATCCGGTTGTTCGAAGTCCAGTCTGCCGTGTACCGCGAGATCCAGCAGGGCGACGCCGGATGCGATGCGCCGCGGCCAGGCGAAACCGACCGCCAGCGCGGTGCGCATGTCCGGCAGGCCCATTTGCGCCAGGGTGGATCCGTCGATGAAATCCACCAGCGAATGCACCAGGCTCTGTGGATGCACCAGCACTTCGATGCGGCTGCGCGGCAGGCCGAACAGGTGGTGGGCCTCGATCACCTCCAGGCCCTTGTTCATCAGGGTGGCCGAATCGACCGAGATCTTCGGACCCATCGACCACTTCGGATGCGCGATCGCCTGCTCCGGGGTGACGTCCGCCAGCGAGGCGCGGCTGCGACCGCGGAACGGGCCGCCGGAGGCGGTCAGCACGATCCGGCGCAGGGCCTGGTCGTCGCGCTGCGCCGGCAGGCACTGGAAGATCGCATTGTGCTCGCTGTCGATCGGTATGACGGTCGCACCCGAGGACCGCGCGGCTTGCATCAGCAGGTCGCCCGCCAGCACCAGGGATTCCTTGTTCGCCAGCAGCAGGCGTTTGCCCGCGCGGGCCGCGGCGAGCGTCGAGGCCAGGCCCGTGGCGCCGACGATCGCCGCAACCACGGTGTCGCACCCATCGCCGCCGACAAGCACGTCCAACGCCTCGTCGCCGGCATGGGCCTGGGTGGAAAGACCGGCATCCCGGAGTCCGTCGCGCAGCCGTGGATACAGCTGGGGATCCGCAATCACGGCGTGCTCCGGGCGATGGCTCGCGCACAGCGCCACCAGTGCGTCCACCTGGCGGCCGGCCGCGAGCACGCTCGCGCGCAGGCGGGCCGGATGGCGCGCGATCACGTCCAGCGCGGACGTGCCGATCGAACCGGTCGCGCCGAGGACGGCGATGCGCTGCACCGGCTCTGGACTGGGTGTGGAAGGCACTTGAGGAGACATCGGCTTATGCGTGGACAGCGTCTGCGCGTGCGCGAGGCCGTTGCCGTATCCCGACGGTCAGAACCCGAGCCACAGCTTGCCCAGCACGAACACAGGCAGTGCCGCCAGCACCGCATCGATGCGGTCGAGAATGCCGCCGTGGCCAGGCAGGATGTCGCCCGAGTCCTTCACCCCGATGTGGCGCTTGAGCAGGCTTTCGAACAGGTCGCCGACCACCGAAGCCAGGAAGGTGGCGAGCGTCACCGCAAGCACCAGGGGCAGCTGTTGTACGGTCGCCCCTGCATACCAGGCGAAGCCGGCGGCGACCGGCAACGCGCACAGCATTCCGCCGATCAGGCCTTCGACCGTCTTGTTGGGGCTGATCCGCGGGGAGAGCTTGTGCTTGCCGAACTTGCGCCCGGCGAAATAGGCGCCGGTGTCGCCGGCCCAGACGATCGCCAACGCGACCAGCAGCCAGCGGTGGCCATTCGGCTGGGATGCGTGCAGCAACGCCATCGCGCACCACGCCGGCACCACCGCCAGGGTGCCTGCGGCGAGCTTGAACACGCGCGCGTGGGTGTCGTGGTCGGATGCGAAGCGGTAGTGCTTCAACCACAGGCAGGCGAGCAGCCACCAGATTACGCCTATGACCACCGCCAGCTGGAACAGCACGAGCGTGCCGCCGCTGCTGGTGCGCGAACCCCAGGCCAGGGCCACCATCAGCAACAGGTTGGCCAGCAGCAGGATGGTGCGCGCCAGCGAGTCGTCGACGTCGGCCAGCTTGAACCATTCCCACAGTCCGACCAGGAACAGCGCCGCGGAGATCGCCACCAGCCAGGGCGTCGGCAGCAGCAGGATGCCTGCGATCGCGAACGGCGTCATGGCCAGGGCGGTGAGCACGCGGGTCCGGGTCATGCGTCGGCCTTGTCCTGGTGGTGGGTCGAGGGGATGGGCTGCGCCAGGTCACGCACCTGGTCGCCGGTGAGGCCGAACCGGCGCTCACGCCCCGCGTAGTCGTCCAGCGCGCGCCGCAGTGTGGCGGCATCGAGGTCCGGCCACAATGTTTCGGTGAACCACAATTCGGTGTAGGCGAGCTGCCAGAGCAGGAAATTGCTGATGCGGTGATCGCCGCCGGTGCGGATGAACAGGTCGGGTGCGGGCAGGTCGGCCAGCGCCACGCGCGCGCCCACTGCCGCTTCGTCGATCTGGTCCGGGCGCAGCCGGCCGGCGGCGACGTCCTCGGCCAGAGTGCGCGCAGCGTGCGCGATGTCCTGGCGACCGCCGTAGCTCGCGGCAATGTTCAGTCCGAGCCTTGCATTGTCCCTGGTCTGCGCCTCGGCGGCGGCCATGCGCTCGCGGATCTGCGGGGTGAAGCGGGCGCGCTCGCCGATGAAGCGGATGCGCACGCCGCGGCGGTGCAGCTCGTCCACCTCCCGCTCCAGCGCGCCGATGAACAGCTTCATCAACCCGCCGATTTCTTCGTCCGGCCGGCCCCAGTTCTCGCTCGAGAACGCGAACAGGGTCAGCACCTCGATGCCTTGCTCCAGGCAGAAGTCGACGCAGACGTTGACTGCGCGCGCTCCGGCGCGGTGGCCGATGATCCGCGGCCGCCTGCGCTTCTGCGCCCAGCGGC
Organism: Lysobacter sp. M2-1; assembly: GCF_022662495.1. Classification (GTDB taxonomy): domain Bacteria; phylum Pseudomonadota; class Gammaproteobacteria; order Xanthomonadales; family Xanthomonadaceae; genus JAKPBU01. The sequence continues at coordinate 126,050 of NZ_JAKPBU010000011.1, read as the reverse complement.
CGTTGCCGTCCATGATCACGGCAAGGTGGCGGGGGACGGGATCCGGGATTGGGGATTCGGGATTGGTCAAGGCAAGGGCCTGCAGGCGTTGCTGTCTATGCTGTCAGCGAATCCCCAATCCCGAATCCCGGCCTTTTCAGACCGCCATCAGCTCGGTTTCCTTCGCCTTCACGACTTCGTCCACATCCTTGATGGCCGCGTCGGTCAGCTTCTGGATATCGTCTTCGCTGCGGCGCTCCTCGTCCTCGGTGATCGCCTTGTCCTTGAGCAGTTCCTTGACCTGGTGATTGGCGTCGCGGCGGATGTTGCGGATCGCGACCTTGGCGTCCTCGCCTTCGCCGTGCACCACCTTGGACAGTTCCTTGCGGCGCTCCTCGGTGAGCGCAGGCAGGTTCAGGCGGATGGTCGTGCCCGCAGTGTTGGGAGTCAGGCCCAGGTCGGAAGCCAGGATCGCCTTTTCCACCGCGCCGACGATCTGCTTTTCCCACGGCGTGATGGTCAGCGAGCGGGCATCGGTCACGGCGACGCTGGCCACCTGCGACAGCGGCACGTCGGAGCCGTAGTAGTTGACCCGGATGTGTTCGACCAGGGCGGTGGATGCGCGCCCGGTGCGGACCTTCACCAGGGTGTGCCGGAGCGCCTCGATGCTCTTGTGCATGCGCGCCTGCGCGTCCTTCTTGATGTCGTTCACGCTCATCGCCCGCTCCGGTCGTTGGTCAGCCGCGGGATTATAGGGGAAGGGCCGCAACGGGCTGGCGTGCGCGACCGCATGCGGGCAAAGACGAAGGCATTGATGTTGCGGATAGTCCAGGAACAGCCCGCGGGCGGCGTTTCAGGCGCGCTGCGGCGCGTTCGGGTCGGTCGCAGGCGTGCTCGATCGCGGCGCGGCTTCAATGCGCATGCGGCGCGCGGTCGTGCAGGTCGTGGGCGCAGGCGGCTCCGTATTCGATCTGCAGGGTCGGGTGGTTGATGCCGAACCGCTCGTCCAGTTCATGGTTGAGCCTGTCGATGAAGTGGTCGTGGTCCGCGCCCTGCGCGCGTACCAGGTGCGCGGTCATCGCGATCTCGCCGGCGCCGAGCGACCAGATGTGCAGATGGTGCACAGCCTGCACGCCGGGCTGGGCGACCAGGAAGTCATGGACCTGGGCACGGTCGAGCCCACGCGGAACCGCGTCCATGGCCGCGTCGAAGGCGTCGCGCAGCAGGCCGAAGGCGCCCAGGGCCACTACCGCGCCGATCAGCAGCCCGGTCACCGGGTCCAGCCACTTCCAGCCGAACGTGAGCATGCCGATGCCGGCAAGGACCGCGACCAGTGACACCGCGGCATCGGCCATCAGATGCAGGAAGGCGCCGCGGCGATTGAGGTCGTGCGCATGTCCTTCGCGCACCAGCCAGGCGGCGCCCAGGTTGACCCCGATTCCCAGCGCCGCCACCACGATCACCGGCAGTGCTGGGATCTCGGGCGGCGCATCGAACCTGCGGATCGCTTCCCAGGCCAGTGCCCCGGAAAACGCGACCAGCAGGACGGCGTTGGCCAGGGGGGACAGCAGGGTGGCACGGCGCCAACCGTAGGTATGCCGTTCGGTGGGCGGCCGCTTCGCGATCGCCGCCGCCGCCCAGGCCAGGGCAAGTCCCATGACGTCGCCAAGGTTGTGCAGCGCATCGGATAGAAGGGCTAGCGAATCGGTCGCGATCCCGTACCCGGCCTCGAGCGCGGTGTACGCCAGGTTGATCAGCGTTACCCACGCGAACGTGCGGGTGGCCGAGCCGTGGTCGTGGCTATGCATGCGGAGCAGGGTGCCATCCGCGCGAGCGCGGACACAATTTCATCGAGGCGGCATCATCGACGAAGGAGGTGCGCGCGCGCGGCTTCAGTTCCTGCCGCGCACCAGGGTGCCGATGTCCTCGCCGCGCAGGATGCGCAGCAACACGCCCGGCTCGCTCATGTCGAAGATCCGCAACGGCAGGTCGCTGTCGCGGGCCAGCGCGAACGCCGCGGTGTCCATGACCTGCAGGTCGCGGGCGAGCACGTCGTCGTAGGTCAGCGTGCTGTAACGGATCGCGTCGGGATGCTTCTTGGGATCCTTGTCGTATACCCCGTCCACCTTGGTCGCCTTCAGCAGCAGGTCGGCCCCGATCTCGATCGCGCGCAGGGCGGCACCGGAATCGGTGGTGAAGAATGGATTGCCCGTGCCCGCGGCAAAGATCGCGATGCGGCCTTTTTCCAGGTGCCGGATCGCGCGACGGCGGATGTAGTCCTCGCACACGTCGTTGATCTTGATCGCGCTCATCACCCGGCACTTCGCGCCGAGCTTCTCCAGCGCATCCTGCATCGCCAGCGCGTTGATGACGGTGGCGAGCATGCCCATCTGGTCGCCGGTCACCCGGTCCATGCCGCCGGCGGCCAGCCCGGCCCCGCGGAAAATATTGCCGCCGCCGATCACCAGCGCCACCTCGGCCCCCGCCTCGCGCGCCTCGATGACCTCGTGGGCCAGCCGGTGCAGCACCTTCGGGTCGATGCCGTAGTCCTCCTCGCCCATCAGGGCTTCGCCCGACAGTTTCAACAGGATGCGGCGATAGGCGAGTGGGGGCATGGAAACTCCGGACGGCGTATTCAGGGTCTCATTGTAGTGGAGCTGAACGCCTAGAGACCTGACGGCACACACTGCCGTCGCATCTGGTCGGTCAGGCAGATCATCTCCATCTGCGTTGTCGGTTCAATAATCCGATTTGCACCGGTCGGGTCGCTGCGGCATCGCCTGGGCGGTCCCGGGCACACGAGGCCCTGGCGGCGGCTGCAGGAATGGCCTGTCCGCCGTCACGCCCGTTGCGAAAGTCAAAGCGTACTATCGAGTCGATGCCGTCCTGAGCGTTCGGCACAGGGATCCCGTGGGAACTCAAGAAGACCGGATTGCCCTTGCCGTGGCGCAACGGGCCGGGGAAGGGGCGGACGCGGCCCGGACCGCCGGCGCGATCGTCGCCCTCTGGGAACAGGTCGAGTCGGCCCTGACGCCGATCATCGGGCAACGAGGTGTGGCCGCGCTCTACAGACGCAGCCTGTACCTCGCCGCCGCGGCTCATCCCTGGCTCGAACCGCAGCAAGGCCCGCAGGCGACGATGGACCTCGCGGCCCTGAAGTCGGCGATGACCCGGCAGGACAGCACCGATGCCGCTGCCGGCGGAGTCGCCGTGCTGCAGGCTTTCCAGACCCTGCTGATCAGTTTGATCGGCTCCTCGCTCACCTTGCGGCTGCTCGACGCCGTGTGGACACCTCCTTCCCCCTCCAGCGGCTCACCCACGCAGGACCCATCGCAATGACCTCTGTCACCATCAACCGCCTGGCCACCGGCGTGCCGGGCCTGGACGACGTGCTGGGCGGCGGCCTGCCGGAATTCTCGTTCAACCTGATCGCCGGGCCGCCCGGTAGCGGCAAGACCACGCTGGCGCACCAGATGATGTTCGCGCTGGCGACGCCGCAGCGCCCAGCGCTGTATTTCACCGTGCTCGGCGAGCCACCGCTGAAGATGCTGCGCTACCAGCAGCAGTTCGCGTTCTTCGACAGCGCGCAGATCAACCAATCGGTCCGCTTCATCAACCTCTCGGATGAAACCAGCGCAGGCGATCTGGACCGGGTGCTGCGCCGCATCGTCGAAGCGATGGAGACGCACGCCCCGGCGCTGGTGTTCGTGGACTCGTTCCGTTCGGTGGTACTTGCCAGCGACGCAGCCGGCAACGCGCACAACCAGTTGCAGCAGTTCGTGCAGCATCTCGGCATGCTGATGACCAGCTGGCAGGCCACGACCTTCCTGATTGGCGAGTACTTCACCGAGACAGGTCCCAACCCGATCTTCACCATCGCCGACGGCCTGATCTGGCTGCGCCAGAGCGTGGAGCGCAACTCCATGGTGCGCAAGATGGAGATCATGAAGATGCGCGGGCAGCCGACACTGCCGGGCCTGCACACCTTCCGCATCGGTGCGGCCGGCATCCAGGTATTTCCCCCGGCGCGGGTGTCGAGTCCCCTCCGCGAACCCAAGCCGGCCCAATCCGTTGCGCGTCTCCACATGGGCGTGCCGCGCCTGGACGACATGCTGGGCGGCGGCCTGCCGCGCGGATATTCGCTGCTTGTGGCGGGGCCCTCGGGTTCGGGCAAGAGCATCCTCGCCGCCGCGTTCCTGGCCGAGGGCGTGCGCAGCGGCGAAGCGGGCGTCATCGCCGTGTTCGAGCAGCGCCCGGACCATCTGCGCAACCGCCGGCTTGCCGAGCTGATCGCCGCCGATCAGGTCGGGCTGGTGGACACGCGCGCGCCGGATCTGTCGATCGACGAGATCGTGCTGCTGATCCTGGACGAAGTACGCCGGCGCAAGGCCACCCGTGTGGTCGTCGATTCGCTCTCCGGTTTCGAGCTCGCCCTGGCGCCGACGTTCCGCCACGATTTCCGCGAGAACCTCTCGCGCATGGCCGCCGCGCTCGCCGCCGCCGGGGTCACCGTGCTGATGACCTCCGAACTCGAGGACCGCTACACCGACCTGCGCTTCAGCCCTTACGGCACTGCGTTCCTGACCGACGCCATCATCGTGCAGCGTTACATCGAGGTGGAGAGCCGGTTACGGCGGGTGATGGCAGTGGTCAAGGTGCGGGCGAGCGGGCATTCGGACGAGTTGCGCGAATACGCCATCGACGAGGGCGGCATCCGAATCGGCGAGACGCTGCCCGATCAGGAGGGACTGCTCGGTGGCAGGCCGACAAGCAGGCACGCGCCCGGTCCGAAACCCGCGACCAGCGACGATGACGGCTAGGCGCGCGTCATGAAGACCACCCCCGGCAAGGACGAGTCCGCGGCCGCGACAGCCGCGGGGCAACTGGCGCGACTGCGGGCGCAGGCCGGGCAGGCGCGTGCCGCGCTCGCGCGGCTGCGGCAACGGGTGTTCGAGGCGGAGCGCCGCCCCGATGGCGGCCGTGAAGCGCAGCTGGTCGAGGCCAACGAGCAGCTGCTGTGCTCGGCGCTGTCGGCCCGCAACGACGCCGACGCGTGCGCGCTTACGCTGCAGGAAATGTCGCGATCGCTGCGGCTCGATGCCCTGACCGAACTGCCGAACCGACTGCTCCTGCTCGACCGGTTCGCGCAGGCGATCGCGCATGCGCATCGCCATGGCACCCGCCTGGCGCTGTTGTTTCTGGACATCGACAACTTCAAGCAGGTCAACGACACCTTCGGACACGCGTTCGGCGACGAGGTGCTGAAGCTGGCCGCCCGGCGTCTGGCGGAGTCCGTGCGCGACGTGGACACCGTCTCCCGCCACGGCGGCGACGAATTCCTGATCCTGCTCACCGAGATATCGCAGGTTGGCGATGCCGTCGACGTGGCCGGGAAGCTGACGGCGGCACTGGGCGTTCCCGGATGCGTCGATGGGCACGAGTTTCGCCTCAACGCGAGTATCGGCATCAGCATCTACCCCGATCACGGGGAGGATGCCGATACGCTCATGGCGCGCGCGGACTCCGCCATGTACAGCGCGAAGCGGCGCGGACTGGGCAATTGTCTTTTCGGCGAGGACTGTGCCGGCGAGCAGACAGATCCGGTGGAGCCAGCGGATGCGCGGCCTCTTACGCAGTACGAGCGGACGCTGCTCGAGCACGATCGCCAGCATGGCCAATTGCGCGAAGCAAACGCTGAACTGGTGCTCGCCGCGCTGACCGCCCAGGACCTGCAGGCCGCCGCGGAACGTGCGCAGCAGCAGCAGAAGGAGTTCCTGGCGGTGATGGCGCACGAGCTGCGCAACCCGCTGACGTCGATCCGCCTGGCGTCGACCATGCTCGCGCAGTCCGGCACCAGCGATCCCGTTCGGATGCAGGCCATCATCGAGCGCGAAGTGACGCGCATGTCGCGCGTGGTTGGCGACCTGCTCGATGTTTCGCGCGCCAACACCGGCAAGCTGCGGCTTGAGCGGCGTGTCGCCGATCTGGCCGGAATCGTCGACGCGGCCGCCGTTGCCAGCGGGCCGGCGATGGAACTGCGCCGGCAGCGCTTCACGGTGCAGTTGCCAGCGCGCGCGGTGGCCCTGGATGTCGATCCGGTGCGGCTCGTCCAGGTGCTCGGCAACCTGCTCGACAACGCATCCAAATACACCCCGGAGGGTGGTGAGATCGACCTTGCCGTCGCGATCGTCGGCGACGCGGTGGAGATGACCGTGTCAGACAGCGGAATTGGCATCAGCGCCGAGGTCCTGCCGGAGGTGTTCGAGCCGTTCGTGCAGGACGGACACGCGATCGGTTTCAACGGTGTCGGCCTCGGCATCGGGCTGACCGTGGTGCGCGAACTGGTCGAAGCGCACGGCGGCAGCGTGGTCGCGACCAGCAGCGGCATCGGCCAGGGCAGCCGCTTCGTGGTCAGGCTGCCGTTGGGCGGATAGGCGGCCCGGTTCCAGAAACAAGAAAGCCGCGGAAGTCCGCGGCTTGTCCTGTGCTGGGCCCGGTGGGGTTCAGGCCAGGCCGGCCTGCTTCATCACTTCGGCAGCGAAGTCGTCTTCCTTCTTCTCGATGCCTTCGCCCACGGCGAGGCGGACGAAATTCAGGACCTCCGCGCCGCCGGCGGCCTTGAGCGCGGCCTCGACGGTCTGGTTGGTGTCCAGCACGTAGGGCTGGCCGGTCAGCGTGACTTCGCTCACCGTCTTGCCGACCTTGCCGGCGATCATCTTCTCGAGGATCTCCTGCGGCTTGCCGGATTCCTTGACCTGGGCCAGGGCGATCTCCTTCTCGCGCGCGACGAACTCGGCCGGCACGTGCGCAGGCGAGATGTAGGGCGGGTTCATCGCGGCGATGTGCATGGCCAGGCCGCGGGCGAGCTCGGCGTTGCCGCCCTTGAGCTCGACCAGCACGCCGATGCGGCCGCCGTGGACGTAGGCGCCGATGGTGTGGGCCGATTCCAGGCGCTGCATGCGGCGCAGCTGCACGTTTTCGCCGAGCTTGGCGACCAGTGCCTGGCGACCTTCCTCGACAGTGGCGCCCTGCGAGGTGCTGGCGGCCTTGAGCGCCTCGACGTCGGCGGCGCCGTTGCCCAGCGCGGTCTTCGCCACTTCCTCGGTGAAGGCCAGGAAGTTGCTGTCCTTGGCGACGAAATCCGTCTCCGAGTTGATTTCGACCAGCACCGCCTTGCCGCTGTCCTGGGCCATCGCGATACGACCCTCGGCGGCGACGCGGTCGGCCTTCTTGTCGGCCTTGGCCAGGCCGGTCTTGCGCAGCCAGTCGGCGGCGGCCTCGATGTCGCCGTTGTTCTCGGTGAGCGCCTTCTTGCACTCCATCATGCCGGCGCCGGTGCGCTCGCGCAGTTCCTTGACCATGGAAGCGGTGATGTCAGCCATTGCTTGGGACCTCAAAAAAGAAAGTAGGGCGGGATGAATCCGCCTTCGAAAAATCGGAACGCGCGGCCGTTCCCGAATGGGACGGCGAGCGGGTGGGCACCCGCCCTAGGCGAGGACCGGCCACCCAGCGTGGCGCGGCCAGGTTGCGCCGCGATTACTCGGTGGGCGCGTCGGCGGCCGGCTCGGCGTCGGCTTCGACCGCTGCGGGCTTGGCTTCCGGCAGGCCGTCGTCCTTGGCCGAAGCGCGCTTGGGCGGCGCGGCCTTCTTGGCAGGAGCCTTGCGGGCGGCCTTGCGGTCGACCGGATTGCCCTCGGCGTCGAGTTCGACGAACTCCTCCTCACGCACGGTCGCGGCCTGCGGCGCGGCGGCCTTGCCTTCCAGGACGGCGTCGGCGGCGGCGCGCGCGTACAGCTGCACGGCGCGAATGGCGTCGTCGTTGCCGGGGATGGCGTAGTCGACCAGCGCCGGGTCGTAGTTGGTGTCGACGACCGCAACCACCGGGATGCCGAGCTTCTTGGCTTCCTTGATCGCGATGTCCTCGTGGCCGATGTCGATCACGAACAGCGCGTCGGGCAGGCGGTTCATCTCCTTGATGCCGCCCAGCGAGGCCAGCAGCTTCTCGCGCTCGCGGCGCAGGCCCAGGACCTCATGCTTCACCAGCTTCTGGAAGCTGCCGTCGGTTTCGCCCGCTTCCAGCTCCTTCAGGCGCGAGACCGAGGCCTTCACGGTACGGAAGTTGGTCAGGGTGCCGCCCAGCCAGCGCTGGGTCATGTACGGCATGCCGCAGCGCTCGGCTTCTTCCTTCACCGCCTCGCGCGCGCTGCGCTTGGTGCCGACGAACAGGATCATGCCGCGCTTCTGGGCGATGCCCGAGATGAAGTTCATCGCGTCGCCGAACAGCGGCACGGTCTTCTCGAGGTTGATGATGTGGATCTTGCCGCGGGCGCCGAAGATGTACGGCGCCATCTTGGGGTTCCAGTAGCGGGTCTGGTGGCCGAAATGGACGCCGGCTTCCAGCATCTGGCGCATGGTGATCTGGGGCATTGCTTGAAACTCCGAAAGGGAACCTGCCGCCAGGGTCGGTAAGGCGGTCCGCCGTGCACGGGGCAGGGCGATCGGTTCCGGGGTTGGGCCTCCCCGCCGCTCCGTGTCCAGATCCCACGTCGTTCGGACGCGGGACACCCCGGCACGGGTGTTTGCAGCGGGTGTGAATTCGACTGCCCGGTTGGGGGCTGCATCCGTCGTGGACGGCCTGCCGACCGATCTGGCCGGAAAAGCCGCGGAATTCTAGCCTGTGGCGGCTTCGCTGGCAAACACACCCGGCCCAGCGCTCCGCATCGGCGATAATGTCGGCATGGGCATCCAACTCAAGACCCCCGAAGATATCGAGAAGATGCGCGTCGCCGGCCGCCTGGCCGCCGAGGTGCTGCAGGTCGTGGCTCCGCACGTGAGGCCCGGCGTGACCACCGAGGCGCTGGACCGGATCTGTCACGACCATATCGTTCAGGTCCAGGGAGCGATCCCGGCCAACGTGGGCTACCGCGGATTCCCCAAGACCGTGTGCACCTCGGTCAACAATGTGATCTGCCACGGCATCCCGAGCGAGGCGAAGGTGCTCAAGGAAGGGGACATCGTCAATATCGACGTCACCGTGATCAAGGACGGCTGGCATGGCGATACCAGCCGCATGTACTACGTCGGCACGCCTTCGGTGATGGCCAGGCGGCTGGTGGAAGCCACCCGCGAGGCCATGTTCCGCGGCATCCGCGCGGTGAAGCCGGGCGCGACCCTGGGCGACATCGGCCATGCGATCCAGGAGTACGCCGAAGGCCAGCGTTTTTCGGTGGTGCGCGAGTACTGCGGGCACGGCATCGGCAAGGTCTACCACGACGAGCCGCAGGTGCTGCATTACGGCCGTGCGGGCGAGGGCGTGGTGCTCCGGCCGGGCATGACCTTCACCATCGAACCGATGATCAACGAAGGCACGCGCCATACCCGGGTGCTGCCCGACGGCTGGACCGTAGTCACCAAGGATCGCAAGCTGTCCGCGCAGTGGGAGCACACGGTGGCAGTGATCGATGATGGCGTGGAGATCCTGACCCGCGTCCCGGGGGACGATAACGACCTGTGACCGCCTCCGCCGCAATCCCGCCTGCGGCGGTCGCCGAGCCGCAGGCTGAAGCGGACTTCATCGCCGGGGTCCGCGAACGCCTGAAGCAGGGCGACGCGGCGCTGGCCGCGCGGTTCGACGCTGGCGAGGACGTGGATCGCCTGACCCGCGCGCGCTCGGCCATGTTGGACTCCTTGGTACGCGAGGCCTGGGTCCGCTGCATGGGTGATGCGCCGGACATCGCGCTGTTCGCGGTGGGCGGATACGGCCGCGGCGAGCTGTTTCCGCAATCCGACATCGACCTGCTGGTGCTGGCCGGCCCTGAAGCGCAGGCCGTGCATGCCGATGCCCTCTCGCGATTCTTCGCGCTGCTTTGGGATGCCGGGCTGCCGGTCGGGCATGCGGTGCGTTCCCTGCAGGATGCGGGCGACGCGGCGCGCGAGGACATCACCGTGATGACCGCGCAGCTCGAGGCCAGATTGCTGCATGGCGATGCCGACAGCATCGCGGCGCTGGCCGACGCGATCGCGCCGGAGAAACTCTGGGCAGCGCGGGACTACTACTTCGCCAAGCGCGAGGAGCAGCGCCTTCGGCATGCGCGTTTCGGCGATACGTCGGACAACCTCGAGCCGAACCTCAAGGATGGCCCCGGCGGCCTGCGCGACCTGCAGACCCTGCGCTGGATGGCGATGCGGGTCTCGGGCGTGCGCGATCTGGAGTCGCTGATCGCGCTGGGCCAACTGGGCGGGGACGAATTCGGCACGCTCGACCGCGAGCGCCGCGCGCTGTCGCGCCTGCGCTGGGGCCTGCACCTGGTGGCCGGCAAGCGCGAGGAACGGCTGCGCTTCGACCACCAGAAGGCGCTGGCCGCGCGGCTCGGCCACCAGGACGATGCCGATAACCTCGCCGTCGAACAGATGATGCAGGGCTTCTATCGCAGCGCCGCGCGGGTGCAGCGCATCGGCGATCGCCTGCTGCAACGTTTCGAGGAACAGCTGGAAGGCGAGGGCGAACCCGAGCCGATCGATGCGCAGTTCGAGTTGCGGCGAGGTTACCTGTCGCTGCGCGATCCGGGCTGGCCGTATCCGGGCACGGACCGGCTGATGGATGCCGTGTTCGCGCTGTTCGCGACCTGGGCCGCCAATCCCGCGATCCGCGGGCTGCATTCGGGTACGGCGCGCGCGTTGGCCGAAGCGCTGAAGTTCCTGTCTGCGTATCCGCAAGCCACGCAGACGGAGCGGGACCGCTTCATGGAGCTGCTGCGCGGCCCGCAGCCGGTGCGCACGCTCGAGCGCATGGCGCGTTTAGGCGTGCTCAGCCGCTGGTTGCCGGCATTCGCGCGCGTGTCCGGCCGCATGCAGTTCGATCTGTTCCATGTCTATACCGTCGACCAACACACGCTGGCGGTCCTGCGCAACGTTGCCGGGTTCGCATCCGGCGTCGACGAGCGTTTCGCCATCGCCCACGACGTCTGGCCGCGCCTGCACAAGCCCGAGCTGTTGCTGCTCGCGGCGTTGTTCCACGATATCGCCAAGGGACGCGGCGGTGATCATTCGGAACTCGGCGCGGTGGATGCGCGCGACTTCTGCCGGGCGCACGGACTTTCGAACGGCGACGGCGAGCTGGTTGCGTGGCTCGTCGAGCAGCATCTGCTGATGTCCACAACCGCCCAGAAGCAGGATATCGCCGATCCTGAAGTGATCCATCGCTTTGCCGACAAGGTGCGCGACCGCGAGCGACTGGACTATCTCTATCTGTTGACCTGCGCGGACATCGCCGGCACATCGCCGAAGCTGTGGAACGCCTGGAAGGACCGGCTCCTGGCCGACCTGTACTCGGCGACGCGGCGCGAGTTCCGGCGCGGGTTGGAGCATCCGGTGGCCGCCGGCGAACGCATCGCCGAGACCCGGGCATCGGCCCAGGCGCTACTCGAAGCACAGGGCCTCCCAGCCGAGGCGGTGGAAGCGCTGTTCGAACGGATGCCGCCGCAGGCCTTCCTGCGCGCGCGACCCGACCAGATCGCGTGGCAGGCGTCGGCGCTGCAGGGACTGGCGCACGGTGCGACCCGCGTTCGCGTGCGACCCATCGGCGAGGCAGTGCAGGCGCAGGCTCTGGAAGTGTTCGTGCACTCGCCCGATCGGGACGGGCTGTTCGCGGCGATCGTGGCCACGCTCGATCGCCTCGGTCTCGCGGTGCAACGCGCACGGATTTTCGATGGGCCTGGCGCGACCATTTTCGACAGCTTCGAGGTGCTGCCGACCGATCCGGCGCGTCCGGTCGCATCCGCCGATCTCGAGCGCAAACTGCATGCGGTGCTGTCCGCGCCGCTGGACATGATCCGCCCGGCGCGGCGCACCCAGCCTCGGCACCTGCGACATTTCCGGATCGTGCCGCAGGTCGGCTTCGAAGAGACCGCCGCCGGCCGCACGGCGATGGGTCTGGTCTGCACCGACCGCCCCGGCCTGCTGGCCGACATCGCCCAGGTGCTGCGTGCGCAGCGCCTGCGCGTGCACGATGCGCGCATCGCAACCTTCGGTGAAAAGGCCGAAGACGTGTTCCACCTCACCGACGAGCGCAACCTGGCGCTCGATCCCGACCGCCAGCATGCGCTGCGTGAAGCGCTGCTGCAGACCCTCGACGGAGACCCGAACCGATGAGCCCACCGGGCAGGAAGAAGACGCCAACGAACCGCCCCGCAAAGAAGTCCGCAGGGGGCAGGGGCCCGCGCAAAAAACTGGCAGCGCAGGGGCCGGGCATCGACGAACTGAAGTTCACGATCGACAGCGCCTGGGAACGCCGCGCCGCGCTGACGCCCGACGAGATCGACGGCTCCACGCGCCCGAGCGTCGAACGCGTGATCGACGGCCTGGAGTCGGGCGAGTTCCGGGTCGCCGAACCCGACGGCAAGGGCGACTGGACGGTCAACGAATGGCTGAAGAAGGCCGTGCTGCTCTACTTCCGCACCCAGGACATGCAGCTGATCGAGGCCGAGCCGGCGCCGTTCTGGGACAAGATCCCGATGCGTTTCGCAGGCTATGGCGAAGCGCAGTTCCGCAAGCTCGGGGTGCGGGTGCTCCCCGGCACCGTGGTCCGGCGCGGCACCTACCTGGGCAAGGACGTCGTGCTGACGCCGTGCTTCGTCAACATCGGCGCGCATGTCGGCGCCGGTACGATGGTGGACACCTGGGCCACGGTCGGGTCCTGCGCGCAGGTCGGCAAGCATTGCCATATTTCCGGGGGTGCCGGCATCGGCGGTGTGCTCGAACCGTTGCAGGCCGCGCCTACGATCATCGAGGATCACTGCTTCATCGGCGCGCGCTCGGAAGTGGTCGAGGGCGTCGTCATCGGCCACCACAGCGTGATCGGGATGGGCGTGTTCATCGGCCAGAGCACCCGCATCTACGATCGCGCGACCGGCGAGATCAGCTACGGACGGGTTCCGCCGTACAGCGTGGTCGTCTCCGGATCGCTGCCGGCGAAGGACGGTTCGCATTCGCTGTACTGCGCGGTGATCGTCAAGCAGGTGGATGCGAAAACCCGGGCGAAGACTTCGATCAACGATCTGCTGCGCGGGCACGCCGAATGAGGCGAGGTCGCGACACAGCGCTGGCCTTGCTGGTCCTGGCGTTGTCGTGCGTGCCATGGACGCGCGCCGCCGCCGGCAACCCGGCGTTTCCGGGCTGGTACGCGGATCCGGACGCGCACGTGTTCGCGAACCGCTACTGGATCTTCCCGACCACCTCCGCGCGCTACGAAGACCAGACCCGGTTCGACGCGTTTTCCTCGACCGACCTGGTGCACTGGACCCGGCATCCCGACGTGCTGACCGCTGATGCGGTGAAGTGGGCGCGCCGCGCGATGTGGGCGCCGTCGGTGGTGGAGAAGGACGGCCGTTACTATTTCTTCTTCGGTGCCAACGATATCCAGAGCGACAAGGAACACGGCGGCATCGGCGTGGCCGTGGCGGACCGGCCGGAAGGGCCGTATCGCGATCTGCTCGGCAGGCCGCTGATCGACAGCTTCCACAACGGCGCGCAGCCGATCGACCAGGCCGTGTTCCGCGACGGCGAGGACTGGTACATGGTCTACGGCGGCTGGAAACACGCCAACCTGGTGCGGCTGAAGGACGACTTCACCGGCCTGCGGCCCTTCCCCGACGGCACGCTGTACAAGGAAGTCACGCCGGCGCCCGAATACGTGGAAGGCTCGCTGATGTTCGAGCGCGATGGCCGCTGGTACTACATGTGGTCCGAAGGCGGCTGGGGCGGTCCGGACTACTCGGTCGCCTACGCGATGGCGGACTCGCCGATGGGTCCGTTCAAGCGCATCGACAAGGTGTTGCGACAGGATCCGGAGGTGGCGACCAGCGCCGGCCACCATTCCGTGATCCAGGTGCCCGGGACCGATCGCTGGTACATCGTCTATCACCGCCGTCCGCTCGGGGATACCGCGCGCGATCACCGCCAGGTGTCGATCGACCGCATGCAGTTCGACGAACAGGGCCGCATCCTGCCGGTGAAGATCACCCACGCCGGCGTCGACGCCGATCCGCTGCCGGCGGCGAACGGCGCGCGATCGGATTCCGCACCATGACCACGATCCTGTACGGCCTGCAGAACTGCGACACCTGCAGGAAGGCGCGCAAGTGGCTCGACCGTTTCGGCATCGCGCATGCCTTCGTCGACTATCGCGAGCAGCGGCAATCGCCGGAGACGCTCATCGCGTGGAAGGACGCGCTCGGCGGCTGGGACGCGATGGTCAACAAGTCCTCGACTACCTGGCGCAACCTGCCAGCGAACCGCAAGATGCCCGGCAGCGACGCAGAATGGAAACTGCTGCTCAAGGAGTACCCGCAGCTGGTTCGCAGGCCTGTTGTCGTCACCGAGGATGGCCGGGTCACGCAGGGCTTCACCGATAACGGTTTCAAGCAGCGCTTCGGCGTCGCGAAATGAGCGAAGTCCTGGCCCTGGGCAAGGAGCTGATCCTGCGTCCGTCGGTCACGCCGGACGATGCCGGCTGCCAGGCGCTGATTGCCGAACGCCTGCAGCGCGCCGGATTCGCATGCGAGCATCTGCGTTTTGGTGAGGTGGACAATCTGTGGGCCACCCACGGCAGCGGCGGGCCGGTCCTGGTGTTGCTGGGACATACCGACGTGGTGCCACCGGGTCCGCGCAGCGCGTGGTCGAGCGATCCCTTCATTCCGGAAGTCCGCGACGGGGTGCTGTATGGCCGCGGCGCAGCGGACATGAAGGGCAGCGTGGCGGCATTCGTGATCGCGCTGGAGCAGTTCGTCGCCGCGCATCCGGATCATGCCGGCACGGTCGCGCTGCTGCTGACCTCGGACGAGGAGGGCGATGCGGTCGATGGCGTGCGTGAGGTTGCCGAACTGTTCCGCGCGCGCGGCCAGGCCGTCGACTGGTGCATTACCGGCGAGCCATCCTCGAAAGCGATTCTTGGCGACCTTCTGCGCGTGGGCCGGCGCGGCACCCTGTCGGCGACGCTCACCGTCCATGGCATCCAGGGCCACGTCGCCTACCCGGAGAAGGCGCGCAATCCGGTCCACCAGGCGATGCCGGCGCTGGTGGAATTGGTGGCGCGCCATTGGGACGATGGTTACGAGACCTTCCCACCCACCAGCCTGCAGATCAGCAACGTGCAGGCGGGTACCGGCGCCAACAATGTGATCCCGGGCGAACTGCAGGTGCTGTTCAACCTGCGCTACAACCCGCATTGGGACGCGTCGCGGCTGGAGACGGCGTGCGCTGCGATCCTGGACGCGCATGGGTTGGAATACGACATCGCCTGGCAGCGCGGCGGTGAACCCTTCCATACGCCGGAAGGGCCGCTGCGAGCGGCGGCGCGTGAGGTGCTGGCGGCATTTGCCGGCGCGCCGCCGGAGGAGAGCACCGGCGGAGGCACCTCGGATGCGCGTTTCATCGCCCCGCTTGGCGCGCAGTGCATCGAGATCGGCCCGGTCAACGCCAGCATCCACAAGGTGGACGAGCACGTGGCGGTGGCCGACCTGGAGGCGCTGCCCGAGCTGTATCTGACGCTGATCGAACGGATGCTCCGGTAGCTGCGGTCTTCGGCATCGCGACCGCGTCGGGCGGTTCGTCGTGCTCCGGTCCGGAACGTTCCGGCACACCCTTGCCGGGGAGGCTCGCCCAGTTGGAAGCACCAGGTTTCCAGCGCAACCATTTGCCGCTTGCCCGCGAGCCCGGCATGGGTTAGCGTCGCCGCATGCATCGCGCTGCCCGCAATCGCCGCAACAACAACCGGACGCCCTGGGGGCGGGACGGCGGTTAGGCGCGGCTGCAAGCACGCACGACACTTCCGAAACCCGCGCCTGGCGCGGGTTTTTCGTTGTTCGCTTCCTGATAATGCTGGAGAAACCTGATGTGCTCGATCCTTGGCGTGTTCGACTTCCGCCCCGGCGCGGACCTGCGTCCGCTGCGTCCGCTGGCGCTGTCGCTGTCCGCGCGCCAGCGTCATCGCGGCCCCGACTGGAGTGGCGTGCATAGCGACGCGAATGCGTTGCTGGTGCACGAGCGGCTGGCGATCGTCGATCCTGCCGGCGGCGCGCAGCCGATCCTTTCTGGCGATGGCGCACTGGCGCTGGCGGTCAACGGCGAGATCTACAACCATCGCGATCTCGAGCGCCGGCTCGCGCATCCCTATGCGTTCCAGACCGGTTCCGACTGCGAGGTGATCAATGCATTGCATCGCGATGGCGAAGCGCCGGAAACCTGGCTGGGCCGGCTCAACGGCATCTTCGCCTTCGCGCTGTGGGATGCCGACGCCAGGCGCGTGCTGATCGCGCGCGATCACATGGGCATCTGTCCGTTGTACTGGGGCCATGATGCCGACGGCCGGCTGTGGGTGGCATCGGAGATGAAGGCGCTAGTACGCGTGTGCGACGACGTGGCCGCGTTCCCGCCCGGCCATGTCTACGACAGCGCCAGCGGCACTCTGGTGCGCTGGTACAAGCGTGCCTGGCGCGAATACGACGCGGTGCAGGGCGTGGCCGCCGACAGGGCCGAGCTGCGCACGGCCTTCGAACGCGCGGTCCACCGGCAGATGATGAGCGACGTGCCCTACGGCGTGTTGCTGTCGGGCGGCCTGGATTCGTCGCTGGTCGCCGCCTGCGCGGCCAAGTTCGCGCGCAAGCGGATCGAGGATGACGATCGCGGCGAAGCCTGGTGGCCGCGGCTGCACAGCTTCGCCATCGGCCTGGAAGGCTCGCCGGACCTGGCCGCCGCCCAGGTCGCCGCGGACGCGCTGGGGACCGTGCATCACGGGTTCACCTATACCTTCGCCGAAGGCCTGGACGCACTGCCGGAGGTGATCCGCCATATCGAGACGTATGACGTCACCACCATCCGCGCATCGACACCGATGTACCTGCTGGCGCGGCGGATCAAGGCGATGGGGGTGAAGATGGTGCTGTCGGGTGAGGGCAGCGACGAGCTGTTCGGCGGCTATCTGTACTTCCACAAGGCGCCGAACGCGCGCGAGTTCCACGAAGAGCTCGTGCGCAAGCTCGACGCGCTGCACAGCTTTGATTGCCTGCGCGCGAACAAGTCGATGATGGCCTGGGGAGTTGAGCCACGGGTGCCGTTCCTGGATATCGAGTTCATGGACGTGGCGATGCGCATGGACGCGCGGCACAAGATGGGCGGCACGGCGCCGGACGGCAGCAGACGGATCGAGAAATCCGTGCTGCGCGAGGCGTTCGAGGGTTACCTGCCGCACGAGATCCTGTGGCGGCAGAAGGAACAATTCAGCGACGGCGTCGGCTACGGCTGGATCGACGGCCTGAAGGCGCATGCCGGGGCCAATGTGAGCGACGCCGAATTCGCCGAAGCCGAACGCCGCTTCCCGTTCAACCCGCCGCAGACGAAGGAGGCGTATTTCTACCGCCGCATCTTCGAGGAGCTCTTCCCGGGCGAGGCCTGCGCGCGCACGGTGCCCGGCGGCAAGTCGATCGCCTGCTCCTCGCCCGCCGCGATCGCCTGGGATGCGGGTTTCGCGAACGCGGCCGATCCGTCGGGGCGTGCGATCGCCGGCGTGCACAACGCCGCACTCGCCTAGATCGAGGAACCACCTGTGGGAGCGGCCTTGGCCGCGATTGCTTTTTGCTACTCACCCCGGGGGACCATCAAAACCGGGCCAAGGGGCGCCCACGCGGGGGCGCGCGCTCTCTTTTTTTTTTCCCCTCCCCCCGTCCCCACACACCCCCCCCCCCCCCCCCCCCCCCCCACGATGTGGGGTGGAGCGCGACCTACGGCGTGAGCCGCAGCGTGTGCTCCGCCTTGCCGGGCAGGAACGGCGTCGGCCGGCCATGCACCCAGTCGTCGTGGCCGGCGCCCCAGAAGGGCGAGAGGAAATGGCCGCTCTGGCCGCCGGGCATGTGGATGATGCCGTCCTCTTCGTGCCCTGGCGACACCACCATGCGTTCGGACGCGCCGAAGCGCGGACCCTGCACGCGCGGCATGGCCGTGTCGCCGGGCAACTGGTCGGCCGGCATGCACAGCATCCGCCTGCCGACCAGCGGAATCGCATTCGCCAGCGGATGGCAGATGTCGGCGGTATTGCGCTCGCCCCAGGTGCGGGCGGACAGCGGCCCCTGCGATGCGAGTTCGTCGTGGACTTCCTTCGCGGCATCCTCCAGCAGCGCGTCCCAGCTGTCGTAGCGGCGCGAAAGCAGATGCTGCGGGCGCTGGCGCAGCAGCGGCCAGACCACGCCCTCCAGCTGCGGCAGGTCGGGCATGACGAAGTCTTTGCCGAGCGCGGCCTGCGCCGGGGCGGTCAGGCCGTCGGCGATGCGCGCGTGCACGGCCAGGCGCCAGGCGCGGACGACCCGGTAGGCGACCGAACCGGTGCTCGCACGCCCGGTCCAGTCGCTGGCGGCATCCGAGAGCGCAGCCAGCGCCGGAGTGCGCGACACCGCGGCCTGGTGCACCAGCAGCTTCCACCAGCGCTCCAGGAACACGGCGCGGTCGTCGAGCTGGATCGCCAACAGATCGCGTTCGGTGAGCTTGTCCTTTGCGAAGAGGTCGTCGCGGATCTGCTTTGCACGCGCACCGAGTGCGTAACCGCCGTCGCCGACTTTCTGCAACGCTTCGCCGTCGAGGGTGCGGTTGTTGGCGGTCCAGAGGCGGTGCGAGTCCGGATCGGCAAGCATTGGCGTTTCCGCCGCTGTCATCGGGCGACCTTCGCAACCTTCACCTTCGCGCACAGCTTCCGTTGGGTCCGGATGCGTGGACTGTTGCCCTGCACCGATGCTCGGAAGTGAAGCGCCTTTGGCTTTGATGTCGCGAACTTCGTTCAACACAGGTCTGGGCTGCCCCAGCAATGCAAGCGCATAGCGATCGCATCCCGGGACGTGAGTCGGAACGTTTCCGGAAATCATCCAGGCGATACGCCCAGTCCGATCCGCGATGACAAAATTTTGCGCCGGCAATCCGATCAGCGGGCTACCGAGGACATTGTCGACCGAACGCATCGTGGCGGTCCTGGCCAGATCGAGCGAGATCGCGTCCGGAGAGTAGGCCGACCACAGGTTCGCGACCCAGATATCGCCGGGTGGAGTCTGCGTGATCGGAATGGCCGACCGAGTGCCGGGCCATTGCAAGGGCTGAAATTCCGGGATGTGCAGGTCCAAGGGCGGCGAACCGCGGACGAGGATGCGTTCGATATCGATGCGTGCGTTTTCGGATTGTGCTTCCAGACACGAGTCATGTGCTTTAACGCAGGGAACTCCGGCATCCGAGTTATCGACATAACCGTTGGTGAAACCCCAAGCCACATGACCGTTGCTGCCAACGATGACGGCCGGTAACCCAGGCAGCGTGAATCCTTGCACGTCGGTCCTACCGCCAGGTGCGGCCGGATCGCGATAGCGCAGGCGTGCACGAAACCAGATATTGGGTGCGCGCAGTCCTAGATGCATGTCATCGGCAACGATCGCGCGCCCATCAGGAGTCAGTTCGCCAGAAACGGCGAAGTTGTTGCTTCCTGGGGTGCCTTTGGACGCCAGCGCTTGCACGCCGTCGCGCGGCGGCGCGGGCAGATCGCGCAGATCGACAAGAGCTGCCTCAGGCAGCTGCGCATCGCCTCGCGGTTCGCCGAAGAGGGGTGCGTCCCAGCTGGTGCCATCGCGGGCGAGCAGTGCGAACAGCGCAGGCGGCAGATGCGGCCGGATCTTTATCAATGCGAGTTCGCGCGTGTTTTGCGCATCCTGCAGATCGAAATACATGGCGAATCCGACCAGTGCGGAATCCACCATCTGCCACGGTTCCGGTTTTGCGCGCAGCAGCAGGTAGGGCCATGGGCGTACATCCAGGGCGAAGAGTCCGGCGTGGACGCCGTCGGTGTATGCCTGCAGCTGCGGGAGTTTGTCGCCCGCGATCCGGTCGAGGTTCTGCATCACCCGCGCCCGCATCCGATGCATACGGTGCTTCTTGTCGGTCTCCAGCGCGATCGGCCCGAACAGCTCGGACAATTCCCCCGCGGCAGTGCGCCGCATCAGATCCATCTCGAAGTAGCGCTCCTGCGCATGCACGTACCCGAGCGCGCGCATCGCGTCGGTTTCGTTGGCCGCATCGATGGTGACCACGCCCAGCGCGTCGCGCTGGATCGTTACCGGTGCGGACAGGTCGCCGAGGACCACCTCTCCGTCGAGCTGCGGCAGGCTGGCGCGAAGCAGCCACCAGGCGAGGATGGCGAATACAAGGATCAGCCCGAGCAGCAGCAATGCCAGACGCCTGAACCAGCGGACCATGCGTTTACTCCCCAGATGCATCCGTCATTGTAGGAGCGCCGCTACGGTGCGACGGGCTTTCGTGATGCGGGCCGTCGCGGCCAGGGCCGCTGCTACAGGCGGCGCTCGATCCGGTAGGCGCAGGTGACCAGCGCGGTGACGCCTTCGGCCACGAAGCCCGGTTCGCGCGCGAGGATGTCGCGTTGCTCGAGCAGCGCAACCGACCATTCGGCCTGGAACAAGGAAACAACCTCGGCTTCGCTCACCGAGAACGGCGGCCCCGACTTTTCGTGCTGGGGGTATTCCAGCGTGACCACCAGGCCGCGGCAGTGTGCGGGCAACAGGGCGTACACACCGGCGTAGCGCCGGCGCATGTCCGGCGGCAGCGCGATTAGGGCGGCTCGGTCGAACACTGCGGCGCACCCGGCCAGAGCATCCGCATCGAGGTCGAAGACATCTCCGCAGATGATCTCGACGCTGCCCGCCGCGTAGTGGCGCCCGTACCTGGAGTCGCGGACCTCGGGGTCGAGCCCGTGCTCGGCGAAAAACTGCTCCACCGCCTGTTGCGACAGCTCCGCGCCGAGCACGCGATGGCCACGCGCGGCGAGCCAGGACATGTCCAGGCTCTTGCCGCACAGCGGCACGAACACGCACGATCCGGCCGGCGCGTCGATTGCGTCCCAATATTGCTCGAGCAGCGGGGTGGCCTGCTGCTGGTGGAAGCCGATCTGTCCATCGCGCCAGCGTTGCAGCCAAAAATCAGCCTTCATCCATCCTCCATTGCGTGCACTGTATGCACGATGCCGTGGGAGCGACATCTGTCGCGAACGCTGTCGGGGCTGTCGGAAGCGGTAGCGAAGGCATTCGCGGCAAAGCCCGCTCCCACGGGTACATCGTGCCGGGGGTAACCCCGACCTACTCGACGGAGAGACCGTCGACCTTCTGCCATCCTCGCGGCAACAGTCCGCCGCGCTGCCCACGACTGCCGAGGTAACCGTCCAGTTCCTTGAACGACAGTGTCATGGTGCGCGTGCCGGATTTGAGCGCCAGCTTGCTTCCCGGTGGAACCACCGCCACCGCTACCACGCGTTCGGTGCCGCGCTTGGCCTTGGGGATCTCGATGATCTTGTTGCCCTTGCCCTTGTCGAGTTCCGGCAGCTCCGCCACGGGGAAGGCGAGCAGATGACCGGCACTGGTGACCGCGACGATGCGGTCGGTGTCGACCCCGGCGACCATCGCCGGCTGCAGCACCTTCGATCCCGGGGTGAGCGAGAGCATCGCCTTGCCTGCCTTGTTGCGGCCGGTCAGGTTCTCGAAACGGGTGACGAAGCCGTAGCCATGCGATGAGGCGATAACGAAACGGTCGTCGTTGCCGCCGCTGGCAAGCGCCTGGAACGTGCCGCCAGGCGCGGGCGAGAAGCGGCCGGTCAGCGGTTCGCCATTACCGCGCGCGGAAGGCAGGGTATGGGCGAGGGTCGAGTAGCTGCGGCCGTTGGAATCGAGGAACGCCACCTGCTGTGTGCTGCGCCCCTTCACCGTCGCCAGCAGGCTGTCGCCATCACGGTACGAGAGCGTGGTGGCATCGATGTCGTGGCCTTTGGCCGCACGGACCCAACCCTTCTCGCTCATCACGATGGTGACCGGCTCGCTGGGGACCAGTTCGGTCTCGTCCAGCGCCTGCGCCGCGCCGCGCGCGACCAGCGGCGAACGCCGCGCATCGCCGAACTTCTTCGCGTCGGCGAGCAGCTCGTCCTTGATCAGCTTCTTCAGCTTGGCCTTGCTGCCCAGTGTAGAGATCAATCGGTCGCGTTCGGAGTCGAGCTCGTCCTGCTCGCCCCGGATCTTCATTTCCTCCAGCCGCGCCAGCTGCTTCAGCTTGGTATCGAGGATGTAATCCGCCTGCTCCTCGCTCAGGTCGAAGCGGGCGATCAAGGCGGGCTTGGGCTCATCCTCGCTGCGGATGATGCGGATAACCTCGTCGAGGTTGAGGAAGGCGACCAGCAACCCTTCCAGCAGATGCAGGCGGCGTTCTACCTTGTCCAGCCGGTGCTTGAGGCGACGCGTCACCGTGTCGGTGCGGAACACCAGCCATTCGGACAGGAAGGTCTTGAGGTTCTTGACCTGCGGGCGGCCGTCCAGGCCGATGATGTTGAGGTTGACCCGGTAGCTCTTCTCCAGGTCAGTGGTGGCGAACAGATGCCCCATCAACTGCTCGACATCGACCCGGTTGGAACGCGGGATCAGCACCACCCGCACCGGGTTGGCGTGGTCGGATTCGTCGCGCAGGTCTTCCAGCCACGGCAGCTTCTTGGCGCGCATCTGCTGCGCGATCTGCTCGATCACCTTGCTCGGGCTGACCTGGTAGGGCAGCGCGGTGATCACGATGTTCTGGCCTTCCCTGACAAACGTGGCGCGGGCGCGCACGCCGCCGTTGCCGGTTTCGTAGATTGTGCGCAGGTCCGCTGCCGGCGTGATGATTTCGGCCGTGGTCGGGTAGTCCGGCCCGAGCACGTGTTCGCACAGGTCGCGCACGCTGGCATCGGAGTCGTCGAGCAGGCGGATGCAGGCACTGACCACTTCGTTGAGGTTGTGCGGCGGCACATCGGTGGCCATGCCCACCGCGATGCCGGTGGTGCCGTTGAGAAGCAGGTGCGGCAGCCGCGCCGGCAGCCAGGTCGGTTCCTCCAGGGTCCCGTCGAAGTTGGGGTCCCAGTCGACGGTGCCCTGTGCCAACTCGCCCAGCAGCACTTCGGCGATGGGCGTGAGCTTGGACTCGGTGTATCGCATCGCCGCGAAGCTCTTCGGGTCGTCCGTCGAGCCGAAATTGCCCTGGCCATCGATCAATGGATAGCGGTACGAGAACGGCTGCGCCATCAGCACCAGCGCTTCGTAACATGCGCTGTCGCCGTGCGGATGGTATTTGCCGATCACATCACCCACCGTGCGCGCCGACTTCTTTGGCTTGGCGCCTGCGGCCAGGCCCAGCTCGCTCATCGCGAAGATGATGCGCCGCTGCACCGGCTTGAGCCCGTCGCCGATGAAAGGCAGGGCGCGGTCGAGCACCACGTACATCGAATAGTCGAGATACGCGCGCTCGGCGTACTCGCGCAGCGGGATCTGTTCGAAGCCGTGGAAGGCGGGGCGCGGCAGATCGTCGGTCATCGAGAAAGGGCAGATTCGGTCGTGATGCCGATTCTACCGGTGTTGCCCGGATGGCGATCGCAGGAGCCATCGCAGGCGTGACCGTACAGCGTCAGGTGATCAGTTCGAACGTCCCGGACACGCCCTCCGCCTCCGCCGACGGCGCAATCCAAAGGTCGAAGCTGCCCGCTTCGACCGTCGGTTTCAGGTCCTGGCCGATGAACTGCAGGTCCTCGCGGCGCAGGGTGAAGCGCACTCTCTGGCTCTGGCCGGGCTTGAGCGTGATCTTGCGGAAATCCTTCAGCTCGCGCACCGGGCGGGTGATGCTGGCCGCGCGGTCGCGCACGTACAGCTGCACCACTTCCTCGGCCGCGCGTGTGCCGGTGTTGCGGATCCTGGCGCTCACGACGAGCTCGCCGTTTGCCATCAGCTTGCCTTTGCCAATGTCGAGATCGGAGTACGCGATCTTCCCGTAGGTCAGCCCATGCCCGAAGGGGAAACGCGACTCGTTGAGCAGGTTGCGGAAGCGCGCCTTGTATTCCTCGAGCTTTTCGGGCGTCGGATTTGGACGGCCCGTGGGCTTGTGGTTGTAGTAGTAGGGCGATTGCCCGGACTCCTGCGGGAAACTCACTGGCAGGCGGCCCGAGGGGCCGTAGTCGCCGAGCAGCACGTCGGCCAGGGCGTTGCCGGTTTCCGAGCCGAGGAACCAGCCGACCAGGATCGCGGGCGCGTCGAGCACCGCGCCCTCCAGGGCCAGCGCGCGGCCGTTGCGCAACACGACGACGATCGGCTTGCCGGTTTTGGCGACCGCTTCGGCCAGGGCCTGCTGCGCCGCGGGGATGACGACTTCGGTCCGCGACTGGGCTTCGCCCGAGAAGTTCGAGGGCTCGCCCAGCGCCAACACCACGACATCGGCGGCATTGGCGGCAGCGACCGCGGCCTCGATGCCGCCCGCGACCGGCGCCTCGATGCCGCTGCCTGCTACCACCGTCAACTGCGCCCTGGCGTTGCGCAGTCCGGTGGCCAGATCGATGGCGTCGTCATCCTTGCCGAAGACGGTCCACGGCCCGACCAGGTCGCGCTGGCCGCTGGCGAAGGGACCAATCAACGCGATCTTCTGCGACTTCTTCAACGGCAGGACGTCGCCCTCGTTCTTCAGCAGCACGATCGAACGCCGGGCGCACTCGCGTGCGAGTTCGCGGTATGCCGGTACGCGTTCACGCGTGACCTGCTGATCCTTCGGCGCCACTTTGATCCGCCGGAACGGATCGTCGAACAGCCCCAGCGCGTGCTTGACCGCCAGCACCCGGCGGACCGATTCGTCCAGTTTTTCCATCGGCACCGCGCCTTCGGCCACCAATGCCGGAAGGTGCTTCAGGTACAGCCCGCTCTGCATGCTCATGTCCACGCCGGCCAGGAAGGCGAGCTTCACCGCTTCCTTCTCATCCGCGGCAAAGCCGTGCGCGATCAGTTCCTGGTCGCCGGTGTAGTCGGAGACGACCAGACCGCGGAAATTCCATTCGCCGCGCAGCACGTCGCTGAGCAGCCAGGTGTTGGCAGTGGCGGGCACGCCGGAGAGCTCGTTGAACGAGGCCATGGTCGACAGCGCACCCGCTTCGAAGCCCGCCTGGAACGGCGGGAAATAGACCTCGCGCAGGGTCCGTTCCGACACGTCGACGGTGTTGTAGTCCAGGCCGCTTTCGCCCGCGCCGTAGGCGGCGAAGTGCTTGGGGCAGGCCAGCATGGCGTCGCGATCCGACAGTGATTTGCCCTGGAAGCCGCGGACCCGCGCCTGCGCGAAGCGCCGACCCACCAGCACGTCTTCGCCCGCGCCTTCCACGCCGCGGCCCCAGCGCGCATCGCGGGCGATGTCGACCATCGGCGCGAACGTCCAGTCCAGGCCGGCCGCTGTGGCTTCGACCGCCGCCGCGCGCGCGGTGCGTTCCGCGAGTTCCGGCTCGAAACTCGCGGACTCGCCCAGCGGGACCGGGAACACGGTGCGGAAACCGTGGATCACGTCGGCGGCGAAGATCATCGGGACCTTCAGGCGGCTTTCCATCGCCGCCTGCTGCAGGCGCTGGTGCCAGTCGACCTGGGAGCCGTTGAAGATGCCCGTAAGCCGGCCGGCGCGGGCGGCGGCCAGCTGGCCTTCCACTGACGCCTCGACCTGCGGGTTGATCGCCGCTGCCGCCGCGTCACCGAACAGGGCGGTGCCCAGCAGGGTGAGCTGGCCGGCTTTCTCCTCGACCGTCATCCGGCCGATGAGGGCCTCGATGGATGCGGGCAGGACCACGCTGGACGGGCCGAGCGCCCAACCCAGCGGCGAGCGGCCGAGCAGGGCCAGCGCACCGGCCCCGGCAATGAACCCGCGGCGGGAAAAGCGCGAAGCCGGCGGCGCGGCGGACGTCGGTAGGGTCATGGCGGCTCGGGTTGTAAACGGTTACAGCGACCTTAGCGGAGGCCGCTCCCATTGCAAAGTCCCTTCAGATGGACCGCAGCTTGGGCCCGCGCGAAGGGTGGGGAAGCGAACGCATGCGAACGCGGCGCAACGCGCGGGGAAATCGGGTTCGAAACCCGGACAAGTGCGCCGCGTTGCGCGATCCATGGCGGATGCACACGCGTGTGCATCGGAGGCGAATACGGGCAACAAAAAACCCCGCTTTCGGCGGGGTCTCTTGAATCTGCATATGGTGCCCGGGAGAGGACTCGAACCTCCACGAAGTTGCCTCCGCTAGCACCTGAAGCTAGTGCGTCTACCAATTCCGCCACCCGGGCGGGTGGGCGCGTATGTTGCGGTGCGGGGCAGGCGATGTCAACGCACACCGGGGCTTGCCGGAGCGCCGTGTACCATCCGCGCGATGACCAAATCCCCAGGCAAGCGCGGCGGTGGCCGCCGCGGCTCGACACCGTCAAAACCGTCGCCGTCCGCACCCCAGAACAGGCGCGCCCCTTCCAAACGACCGCCGTGGATGCCCGAGCCGGGTCCGTCCGATGTCCCGGGTCGCACCGGTCGGGGCCGCTCCGACCGGTCGGCCTCCGCGCCACGCAACGACGGACCGTTCCGTGACCCACATGCCGGCCGCGAGGCCGAGCGTTATGCCGACCCCATCGCCAGCCGCGAGGCCATCCTGCAGGTGCTCGCCGCCGCGGACGGCCCCATGGATGCCGACGCGCTGGCCGCGCACCTCGGCCTGGACGCCCCGGACCGGCGCGCCGCACTCGACAAGCGGCTCTCGGCGATGCGCCGGGATGGGCAGCTGCTGGAAAACCGGCGCGGCCACCTGGCACCTGCCACCCAGCTCGACCTGATCCCGGGCACGGTGATCGCCAATCCCGAGGGCTTCGGCTTCCTGCGGCCCGACAGCGGCACCGGTGACGATCTGTTCCTGCCGCCCTCCGAAATGCGCAAGGTGCTGCATGGCGACCGCGTGCTGGCCAGCGTCACCGGCGTGGACCGGCGTGGCCGCAGCCAGGGCGCGATCGTGGAAGTTCTCGAGCGCCGCATCAGCCGTCTGATCGGTCGCTTCGAATCCGAGGCCGGGATCAGCTACGTCGTGCCCGACGATCGCCGCATTCAGCGCAACGTG
The DNA here is from genome assembly GCF_022662495.1 of Lysobacter sp. M2-1. GTDB lineage: Bacteria > Pseudomonadota > Gammaproteobacteria > Xanthomonadales > Xanthomonadaceae > JAKPBU01. The sequence goes on along the minus strand of NZ_JAKPBU010000011.1, from coordinate 99,088 downwards.
CAGATTCCCGCCGACGCGAGCCAGGCCGCCAGGCACGGGCAACTGGTGGTCTGCGAGATCGTGCAGCCGCCCACCGCGCAGCGCCCGCCGATCGGCCGGGTGCTTACGGTGCTCGGCGACAAGCTCACGCCCTCGCTGGTGGTCGAGGCCGCGATCCACGGGCACGACCTGCCGCACGAATTCCCATCCGCGGTGCTGGCCGAAGCCAGCGCCGTGCCGCTGGAAGTCGATGCCGCGACCGCGGCGCGGCGCGTCGACCTGCGCGCCCTGCCGCTGGTCACGATCGACGGCGAGGACGCCAAGGATTTCGACGATGCGGTGTATTGCGAACCCAACCGCCATGGGTTCCGGCTCGTGGTCGCGATCGCCGATGTGTCCCACTACGTCCGTCCCGGCACGGTGCTGGACGAGGAGGCGACCCGGCGCGCCACGTCGATCTATTTCCCGGGTTTCGTCGTGCCGATGCTGCCCGAGACCCTGTCCAACGGCATCTGCTCGCTCAATCCGCAGGTCGACCGGCTGTGCATGGTCTGCGACATGCAGGTGGGGCGCGATGGCGAGGTGACCGAATCGAAGTTCTACCCGGGGGTGATGAACTCGCACGCGCGCCTGACCTACACCCAGGTATGGAATGCGGTCGCGCCGGAGACCGCGGTACCGGTGGATGATCGCGACGCCGCGCTGGCGCGCATCGGTCGCCTGCTGCCGCAGGTCGAGCGCCTGCACCAGCTCTATCAGGTGCTGGCGAAGGCGCGCAGGAAGCGCGGAGCGATCGAATTCGAATCCTCGGAAGTGCGCTTCGTGATCGGCCCGCAGGGCGAGGTGGTGCAGGCCGGCATGCTCCAGCGCAACGATGCGCACAAGCTCATCGAGGAATGCATGATCGCGGCCAACGTGGAGGCGGCGAAGTTCCTGCTCTCGCGCAAGGTGCCGGCGCCGTACCGCATCCACGACCGGCCGCCCGAATCCAAGTACGCCGACCTGCTCGAGTTCCTCAAGGAATTCAAGCTGTCGATGCCGGCATGGTCCAAGGTCCATCCCGGCGATTACACCCGCCTGCTGGAGAAGATCCGCGACCGCCCCGACGGTGCGCTGATCGAGTCGGTGCTGCTGCGCAGCCAGTCGCTGGCGGTGTACCAGCCCGACAACCTCGGTCACTTCGGCCTGGCGCTGGGCGCCTACGCGCACTTCACCTCGCCGATCCGGCGCTACCCCGATCTGCTCGTGCATCGCGCGATCAAGCATGCGCTCGATCCGCAGGATCCGACCGGGCATGCCTACACCCCGCGCGAGATGGCCACGCTGTCGCTGCAGAGCTCCGAGCGCGAGCGCCGCGCCGACGAGGCCGAGCGCGAAGTGGACGAGCGCTACCGGGCTGCGTGGATGGAGCAGCACGTGGGCGGTCAGTTCGACGGTGTGATCAGCGGCGTGACCAGCTTCGGCCTGTTCGTGGAGCTGGACGATTCCAAGGTGAACGGCCTGGTCCACGTCACTCAGCTGGCGAACGACTTCTACCATTTCGATCCGATCCGCAAGACCTTGAGCGGCGAACGCCGCGGGCGCGAGTACCGCCTGGGCGATCGGGTGCGGATCGTCGTGCTCAAGGCTAGCCTGGAAGAGCGCAAGATCGATTTCCGCCTGGTGGAGGAGGGCGTCGGCGAACCGAAGCCGCGTCCGCCCCGCGGCGCGCCGGCGAAGCGGAGCAAGAAGAAGTATTGACATAGGGCGGGCCCAGGCCCGCCATCGGATGGACCTCGGGCGGCCCCTGGCCCGCCATCGGGATAATGAGAAAGCGACGGCGGGCCAGGGCCCGCCCTACGGACGAGAGATGAGCAAAGATTCCCAATGGATCGCCGGCATCAATGCGGTCGCCTCGGCGATCGAGCATGACGCCGACAACGTGCGCGAAGTCCTGCTGGAAGCCGGCGCGAAGAACCCGCGCATCGGCGAGATCGAGGGCAATGCACGCCGCCATGGCATCGATGTGCGTCGGGTCGCGCAGCAGGCGCTCGATGGCGTGGCAGGCGGACTGCGCCACCAGGGCGCGGTCGCGCGCTATGCCGCCGCCAGGACCTGGGACGAGCACGAGCTGCCGGCGCTGGTCGAAGCCGCCGCGGGCCGGGCGCTGGTACTGGTGCTCGACGGCGTGCAGGATCCGCACAACCTCGGCGCCTGCCTGCGCAGCGCGGCAGCCGCCGGGGTCACCGCGGTGGTGATCCCGAAGGACAAGGCGGTGCAGGTCAATGCGACCGTGCGCAAGACCTCGGCCGGTGCCGCAGACAGCATCCCGGTGTTCCGGGTGACCAACCTGTCGCGCACCCTGCGCGATCTGCAGAAGCTGGGGGTGTGGATCTACGGCTTGGCCGGCGATTCGGATGCAACGGTCTATGCCACCGACCTGACCGGCAACGTGGCCCTGGTGCTCGGCGGCGAGGCCGACGGCCTGCGCCGGCTCACCCGCGAGTACTGCGACCGGCTGGTGTCCATCCCCATGCCCGGAGCGGGCAACGTCGAGAGCCTCAACGTGTCGGTGGCTGCCGGGGTGTGCCTGTTCGAGGCGGTTCGCCAGCGTCAATAAGGAGGGTGGGTGCATGGCCTGTTGCACGAAGCTGCGCGGCTGCCTGGTGCTGGCGGTTGCTCTGCTGGCGATCCCGATTTCGGTTCAGGCGCAGGAACGTCAGCGTGCGCGCGATCTCGGCGTCGCGCCGGGCATCTTTGCGCCCGGGCGCTGGAACGCCATCACCGACGTGGCGGGCGTGCGGGTCGGGCAGGTCACCCTGCACGAAGGCGAACGCATCCGCACCGGCGTCACCGCCATCCTGCCGCATGAGGGCAACGCCTACCGCTCACGGGTACCCGCCGCAGTGCATGTCGGCAACGGTTTCGGCAAGTTCGTCGGCATCAGCCAGGTCGCCGAACTGGGCGAACTGGAAACGCCCATCCTGCTCACCTGCACACTGTGCGTGTGGAAGGCGGCCGATGCGATGGCGGAATGGATGCTGGAACGGCCCGACATGCGGCAGGTGCGCTCGATCAATCCGGTCGTGGGCGAGACCAATGATGGCGGACTCAACGACATCCGTGCGCGCCCGCTCTCTGCCGAAGCGGTGCGCCGCGCGCTGGAAGGTGCGCGCACCGGCCCGGTGCAGGAAGGCAGCGTGGGCGCGGGAACGGGCACCGTCGCATTCGGCTGGAAGGGCGGCATCGGCACTTCATCCCGGGTCCTGCCGGAATCGCTCGGCGGCTGGACCGTCGGGGTGCTGGTGCAGAGCAACTACGGCGGGGTGCTCCAGGTGCTCGGGGCGCCGGTCGGGCGCGAGCTGGACCGTTACGCCTTTCAGAATGCGGTCGCGCAACAGCGCGGCGATGCGAGTCAGGCTTCGGGTCCGGCCGACGATCGCGGCGACGGTTCGGTGATCGTGATCATCGCGACCGACGCCCCCGTCGACGATCGCAACCTCGGTCGGATCGCCTCGCGCGCGATGATGGGCCTCGGGCGCACCGGCAGCTCCGCCTCCAACGGCAGCGGCGACTACGCCCTGGCGTTCTCCACCGCCGCGTCCGTGCGCCGCGCCTACGACGCGACGCGCCTGCAGACCGCGCAACTCGCGAACGAAGAGATGAGCGCGCTGTTCCAGGCCTCGGTCGACGCGGTGGAAGAGGCGGTGTACAACTCGCTGTTCATGGCGACCACGGTCAGCGGCAACGGCAAGACGGTCGAAGCGATTCCGCTGGACCGGGTGCGCGAGATCCTGTCCCGCCACGGCGTTCGATCGGCACCCGGCGATGATCCGGCCGCGGCCGGCGACGCACGCTGAGCGCGGGAGCCGGCGACATGCGGGCCGTAGCCCGCCCATGATCTCCGAGTCTTTGGTGCGGAGATTCGCTGTGCGGTTACGGCGCCGGCCAGGCGTTGGCGATGGTGCAGAACAACCGCGCGGTTTTTTCCGCGTCGTAGACCGCCGAATGCGCCTCGTCGCTGTTCCAGGTGTCGCCCGAGGCCTGCACGGCGCGCGCGAGCACGGTCTGCCCGTAGGCGACTCCGGCGAGCGAGACCGTATCGAACACGCTGAAGGGATGGAACGGATTGCGCTTGTGACCGCTGCGCGCGACCGCAGCGTTGACGAAGTTCAGATCGAAGTGGGCGTTATGCCCCAGCAGGATCGCGCGCTGGCACTCGTGCTTGCGCACTGCCGTGCGGACCGCTGCGAACACATGGTCCAGCGCCGCACGTTCGGGCTTGGCAAGGCGGAACGGATGATCGAGGCGGATGCCGGTCACTTCCAGCGAGATCGGATCGATCTCGGTGCCCGGCGCCGGCTCGAGGTGCGCGCTGGCGGTTTCACCGCACACGTAGCGCCCGGACTCGTCCAGGTCGATCGGCACCACCGCGATTTCCAGCAGCGCATGCCGGTTCCAGTCGAAGCCCCCCGTCTCCACGTCCACCGCAACCGGCAGGAAGCCGCGGAAGCGCTGTTTCATCGGCCGGATCGCGGCTTGCGTGGCGAGGAGATTTTCCATGCAACAAGCCTAGCAGAGCCGTTCGAGTTGACTTGCGGGCGCTACCGGACGCCGAGGAGCACGCCTTCGCCGCGCAACCGCTCCAGCATCGCCGCGCCTTCCTGCAGGAATGCATCGCGATCGGCGGCCTGCGCTTCTTCGGCGAGCCGGGACAGCGTTTCCGCGCCCGTGCGGGCAGCGTCCTCTTCCAGCAATTCAAGCAACCGGTAGACCAGCGGCGAGAGTTCGGAAAAATGCACCTCGCCGTCGGCGCCTCGGCGTACCAGCAGCAGAGTGGGCGCGGGCGGAGGTTCATCAGGCAGCTGGTCCGGCCCAATCGCATGCACCGGCCAGCGATAGGCCAACGGCCAGGCCAGCGGCGAGGCGACCGGGATGCCAGTCAGCAGGTTTCCGTGCGGGTCGTGAGCTGGCACGGTGGTGGCGGAGATCTGCAGCGCCAGTTCGATCCATTCGTAATGGGCGAGTTCGGCCAGCCAGGCCGGGTCGTCGGCGCCGGCCTGCTGCCGCTGCTGCAGGTAGCGGACGAATTCCTCGCCGATCTGCGGAAACAGCGGCGTGTGGCTGCGAAAATCCGCGAAGAAGTCGTGCACCAACGCAGCCCAGCGGTCCTCAGCGAGGGTCCGGCGGATCACCGGAAAATTGCCCGCAAGCAAGGTGCGTATGTTGTTGGCGAACAGGTCGCGATAGACCGCCAGCCGCCGGTCTTCGATGCCCTCCGGCGGCGGACTCCGCGCCGGATCGCGCAGGTGTGCGGCGAAAGCATGCAGCTGCCGACCGAGTTCGCTCACGGCGACGCAGCCTGGAGTTCGCGGATCCGGGCGACTTCGGCCAGCAACTCGGCAAGCGGTGGAAAGTGGAAGTCGCGTTCAAGCAGGGTCGGACGCACTCCGTGCAGGCGATAGGCGTCGCCGAGCAGGGACCACACGTCGTCCTTCACAGCGGTTCCGTGGGTATCGATCTTCAGATCCTCGGCCTGGTCGTAATGGCCGGCAATGTGATAGCTGGCGATGCGCGATGCCGGCATCCTGGCCAGGAAATCGCGCGCGTCGTAGCCGAAGTTGATGCTGTTGACGTACACGTTGTTGACGTCCAGCAGCAGGTCGCAGTCGGCTTCCTCGAGCACGGCGTTGATGAAGTCCGCCTCGTCCATCGCCTGCCAGGGAGCGGCGTAATAGCTCACGTTCTCCACCGCGATCCGACGCCCGAGCGCGTCCTGCGCCTGGCGGATGCGCGCAGAGACGTGTTTCACCGCTTCCTCGGTGAACGGAATCGGCATCAGGTCGTAGAGGTGCCCGCCGTCGGTGCAATAGCTCAGATGTTCGCTGTACAGACTTACGTCATGACGGTCGAGGAACTCGCGCGTGCGGCGCAGGAACTCCTGGTCCAGCGGGTCGGGGCCGCCGAGCGACAGCGAGAGACCGTGGCAGGTGAGCGGATGGCGTGCGGCCAGCACCTCCAGTGCCGCGCCGAGTTTTCCACCCACGCCGATCCAGTTGTCGGGCGCGCACTCGAGGAAATCGATGCTGCCGGGCGCAGCTTGTCCTAGCGGTTCGAGCAGGGCGCGGCGCAGGCCCAGGCCGGCGCTCTTGTCGGGCGTGATGGCGTTCACGCCGGTGACGCTATCTCAAACATGGGGCGATGTCCGGTGCGACGGCGGTCTGCGGGCGTGAGCCCGCGCCTCGCCGGAAACGCGAACGCCCGCGCGGTGCGCGGGCGTTCGGTCTGTCGCAAGGGCTCAGGCGCTGCCGCCGCACTTGCCCTCGCCGCACTTGCCTTCCATCTTGGCCTTGTCGCCCTTGGCGTCCATGTGCGCCTTCATCTCGTCGGCGTCGACGAAACCGTCGCCGTTCGAGTCGTGTGACGCGAACTGGTCGTCCTTGCCGTCATGGGCGGCGGCGAACTCGGCCTTGGAGATCTTGCCGTCCTTGTCGGTGTCCATCTTGTCCATTCCGCACTTGCCTTCGCCGCACTTGCCTTCGGCGGTTTTCTCCCCGCCGGGGGCATTCATGTAACCGCCGGCCAGGGCGTTGAAAGCGAAGGAAGAGCCGGCCAGGACCAGACCACCGGCAACCACGAGGGCGAGGGGTTTCTTGTTCATGCGTATGCTCCGCTGGGGCGGGCGCCGCGCCCGCTGGGAGGGGCATCCTACCGCTTTGGCCGGACCTGCGCCCCTGCCGGAAGTGCTGGCGTTTCGGCCTTCCTTAAGGGTTCGTTATTCGACCCCGAAGGTATTGGATTCGTCCCGCTTTTCCCGGGGCGGCAGTACCTGTTCGCCGTGCAGCCGGAACCAAATGTTTTCGGCGATGTTGGTGGCATGGTCGCCGATCCGCTCGAGGTTCTTGGCCATGAACAGCAGGTGCGTGCACGGCGTGATGCTGTGCGCATCCTCCATCATGTAGGTCAGCAGCTCGCGGAACAGGCTGGTGTATTGCGCATCCAGCTCGGCATCCCGGGCGCGTACGCGCAGCGCGGTGTTGTCGTCCAGGTCGCGATACGCCACCAGTACGTCGCGCACCTGTTGCAGGGCCAATTCGCCGAGCGAGCGCAGGCCGCGGGTATGCGGCAGCGGTGGCGTGCGGTTGAGCGTGAGCGAGCGCTTGGCCACGTTGGCCGCGTAGTCTCCGATGCGCTCGATGTCGGCCGAGATGCGCAGCGCCGCCAGGATGATCCGCAGGTCCGCGGCCAGCGGTCCGCGCAGGGCCAGGCGCATCACGTCGTGACTTACCTCGCGCTCGAGCGCATCGATCGCCTCGTCGTTGGCGATGATGCGCTCGGCCGCCTTGTCGTCGCGTCGTTCCACCACGTCCAGGGCGGCACTGAGCTGGGCGCAGGCCATCTCGCCCATGCGCAGGATCTCGCCGGTCAGGCGTTGCTGTTCCTCGTCATGGCTCTTGACGATGTGGTCGTGGGGCTGGTTGTTCATGGTCTGGAATCCTGTGAGCGTCGCTTAAGGTGGTATCCGCAGCCGTCCATGGCGGGCGTTCGGCAAGCTGCGCGGCAATGCCGCGCGGGCAACTGCCTCACCCAAACCGGCCGGTGATGTAGTCCTCGGTCTGCCGCTTCGAGGGATTGGAGAAGATCGTCTCGGTCGTGTCGTGCTCGATCAGGTCGCCCAGGTACATGAAGGCGGTGAAGTCGGACACGCGCGCCGCCTGCTGCATGTTGTGGGTAACGATGGCGATGGTGTAGTCGGCTTTCAGTTCCTCCACCAGCTGCTCGATGCGGCTGGTGGAGATCGGATCCAGGGCCGAGGTGGGTTCGTCGAGCAGCAGCACGTCCGGCTTCAGCGCGACGGCGCGCGCGATGCACAGGCGCTGCTGCTGGCCGCCGGACAGACCCAGCGCGCTCTGGCCGAGCTTGTCCTTGACCTCCTCCCACAGCGCGCCCTGCCGCAGCGCGTGCTCGACCCGGTCGTTCATCTCCGACTTGGACAGTTTCTCGTGATGACGGATGGCATAGGCGACGTTCTCGTAGATGGTCATCGGGAACGGCACCGGCTTCTGGAACACCATCCCCACCTTGCTGCGCAGCCGGTTCATCGGATATTTCGGCGAGAGGATGTTCTCGCCGTCCAGCAGCACCTCACCGGTGGCGGTCATCTTCGGGTACAGGGCATAGATGCGGTTGAAGATGCGCAGCAGGGTCGACTTGCCGCAGCCTGATGGCCCGATCAGCGCGGTCACACGCTTCTCCGGGATCTCCAGGTTGATGTTCTTCAGCGCATGGAACTTGTCGTAGTGAAAGTCGAGCCCGCGTGCGGCCAGCTTCACGGGCGAAGCGTTGGCGGCTGCGCGCTGGGGTGTGGCGATGCGCGGTTTGGATGCGGTGCTGGCGTGGACATCGTTCATGACGGGCGATCCGGTCGGTTTAATCGTGGACCATCTTGTTGCGCAGCACGATGGCGCGCGCGACCAGGCTGATCAGCAGGACGAACAGGGTCAGGACGAAGGCGCCCGCCCAGGCAAGGGTATGCCAGGTGTCGTAGGGACTCATGGCGTACTGGAAGATCACGACCGGCACATTGGCCATCGGCTGGAAGATGTTGGTCGTCCAGTACTGGTTGTTGAGCGCGGTGAACAGCAGCGGTGCGGTTTCGCCGGTGATGCGTGCCAGCGCGAGCAGGATGCCGGTCACGATGCCGGGCAGGGAGGCGCGATAGAGCACCTGCAAGATCACCTTCCATTGCGGTACGCCAAGCGACAGCGCAGCCTCGCGCATCTGCGCCGGAACCAGGCGCAGCATCTCGTCGGTGGTGCGCACCACGACCGGCAGCACGATGAACGCAAGCGCGATGCCGCCTGCGAGCGCGGAGAAATGGCCCATCTGCGCGACCACCACGGTGTAGACGAACAGGCCGAGTACGATCGACGGCGCCGACAACAGGATGTCGTTGACGAAGCGCACGGCCTCGGCCAGCAAGCTGCGCTTGGAGTACTCGGCCAGGAAGGTGCCGGCGAGCACCCCGATCGGAGCACCCATCGCGATGCCCAACAGGCTCATCAACGCGCTGCCGGCGAATGCGTTGAGCATGCCGCCTTCGTCGCCGGGCGGCGGGGTCATCTCGGTGAACAGGGCGAGGTTCAGCGATCCGAGTCCTTTGCTCAGCGTGGTCCACATGATCCACACGAGCCAGAACAGCCCGAAGATCGTCGCCACGGTGGCCAGAATCTGGGCCGCGGCGTTCTTGAGCTGGCGCCGTGCGTGCAGCGAAGTCGACATCAGGTGCCCTCGCGTTTCTGCAGCTGGCGCAGCATCAGCCGCGCCACCGTCAGCACGACGAACGTGACCAGGAACAGGACGAACCCCAGCGCGATCAGCGCGGAGCGATACATCGCAGAATCCGCTTCGGTAAATTCGTTGGCGATGGTGGCGGCGATCGAATTGCCCGGTTCGAGCAGCGACAGGGTCATGAAGTGCGCGTTGCCCAGCACGAACGTCACCGCCATGGTCTCGCCCAGCGCGCGTCCGAGCCCCAGGAAGATCCCGCCGATCACCGCCGAGCGCGTGTAGGGCAGGACCACGTCCCACACGACTTCGGTCTTGGTCGATCCCAGTGCGTACGCGGATTCCTTCAGCCGGCCGGGCACGGTGAGGAACACCTCGCGCATCACCGACGAGATGAACGGGATCACCATGATCGCCAGGACCAGACCGGCGGTGCCCATGCCCAGGCCCAGCGGCGGGCCGGAGAACAGCGTGCCGAGCAGCGGCATCTGGCCCAGGTGGGCATCCACCCAGGGATAGACGTGCTCGGCCAGGAACGGAACCAGCACGAACAGGCCCCACATGCCGTAGATGATCGAGGGGATGCCGGCAAGCAGTTCGATCGCGCTGCCCACCGGGCCGCGCAGCCACTTCGGCGCGATCTCGGTGAGGAACATGGCGATGCCGAAGCTGACCGGCACCGCGATCAGCATCGCGATGAGCGCCGTGACCAGGGTGCCGTAGATCGGCACCAGCGCGCCGAACTGCTGCTGCACTGCATCCCACTGGTCGGTCCAGAGGAATGCGATGCCGAACTTCGCGAAGGCTTCGCGTCCGCCCCACAGCATCGACAGCGCTGCGGCGGCGAGCGACACCAGCACGAAGACGCCGGCAGCCGTGACCAGCCAGCGGAATCCGCGATCGGCACGCTGATCTAGGCGGTCGCGTTCGCTGCTGGGCAGAGGGACTGCGATGCTGTTCATTCGATTGCGTTCCTGGTGCTCATGCACGTCGAACGGTGGCCCGCCTCATGCACGTGGGCCGACTCGATCGTCCTTGCGGTCACGCCTTGATGTCGGAAGCCCAGTACGCTTCGACCTGCTCGACCAGTTCCTTGGGCAGCGGCACGAAGTGCAGCGCATCGGCCTGCGGCTGGCCGTTCTCGAGCGCCCACTTGAAGAAGTCCAGCGCGTTGCGGCTGCGCTTTGCGTCCTTGGGCTGCTTGTACATCAGGATGAAGTTGGTCGCGCTGATCGGCCAGGCCTGGGCCGCGGGCGAGTTGGTGATCACCAGGCTGAAGTCCTTGGCGTTCTTCCAGTCCGCCCCGGCCGCCGCCGCCTGGAAGGTCTCGGCGCTCGGCTGCACCCAGTTCCCGGCCGCGTTCTGCATTGCGGTATAGGCCATGTCGTTCTCGGTGGCGTAGGCCAGTTCCACATAGCCGATCGAACCCTTGATCTGCTTCACGTACGCGGCCACGCCTTCGTTGCCCTTGCCGCCGACGCCGGTGGGCCAGCCGACCGAGGTGCCTTCGCCCACCTTGGCCTTCCATTCCGGACTGACCTTGGACAGGTAGTTGACGAAGTTGAATGTGGTGCCCGAGCCGTCGGAACGATGCACGACGCTGATCTTGGCCGAGGGCAGGGCGACGCCGGGATTGAGCGCGGCGATCGCTGGATCGTTCCAGGTCTTGACCTTGCCTAGGAAGATGTCCGCGACCAGCGGGCCGGTCAGGCGCAGCTTGCCGGGCTCGATCCCTTCCACGTTCACCACCGGCACGACGCCGCCGATGGCGGACGGGAACTGCGCCAGGCCGGACTCGGCCAGTTCCTCGGGTGGCAGCGGCTTGTCGGACGAACCGAAATCCACCGTGCCCGCCTTGATCTGGGCGATCCCGCCGCCCGAGCCGATCGACTGGTAATTGATCTTGGCGCCGGTGGCCTTGTTGTAGTCGTCGGACCACTTCGACAGCAACGGATAGATGAAGGTGGCGCCGGCGCCGGTGATCTCGGCGGTGATCCTGTCGCCGGTCGGCGCCGTCTGGGCGCCAGCGGCCGTGTCGCCGGCTGCAACCGGGGCGTTGTTGTCCGCCGGCTTGCAGGCGGCGAGGGAAACGGCGATCGCCGCGGCGATGAGGGCGACGCGAACGTTCATACGGAACTCCGAGGGCATCGGGCGGCGACTGCCGCCGGGAGCCGCTATGAAATGATGTTTTTGTTACAGCCCAATGACATGCCCTGCGCGTGTGTTCTGCCTGCTCCGGGAGCGGCTTAACCACGTCGTGATGCCGGATCTCGCGTACAACCGGTTCTGCCCGGCGATGCATCGCGCAAAAAAAGCGGGCCCCTAAGGGCCCGCAGTTGCTCACTAAGCGAGAGAAGATTGTTCTGGGTAACGTCCGGGCCCGGATCAATAGGCCATGTTCTGCGACCAGTAGGCCTCGATCTGCGAGACCAGAGCGTCGGGGAGCGGCACGTAATCGAGCTTCTTGGCCTGCTCGTCGCCGTTGGCGTAGACCCATTTGAAGAACTCCTTGGCGGCCTTGGCGCCTTCGACGTTCTTGGGCTGCTTGTACATCAGGATGAAATTGGTCGCGGCGATCGGCCAGGAGTTCTCGCCGGGCGCATCGGTCATCACCAGGTGGAAGTCCGTGGCGCTGGCCCAGTCGGCGCCGGCGGCGGCGGCCTGGAAGGTCTCGTCGCGCGGCTGCACGAAGTTGCCGGCGGCGTTCTTCAGGCGCGAGAACGTGAGCTTGTTCTGCAGCGCGTAGGAGAACTCGACGTAGCCGATCGAACCCTTGATCTGCTTGACATAGGCGGCCACGCCTTCGTTGCCCTTGCCGCCGATGCCCGCCGGCCAGTTCACGCTGGTGCCTTCGCCGACCTTGGACTTCCAGTCGCCGCTGACCTTGGACAGATAGTTGACGAAGTTGAAGGTGGTGCCGGAACCATCTGAGCGATGCACCACTGTGATCTTGCTCGAAGGCAGATTGACGCCGCTGTTCAGCGCGGCGATCGCCGGATCGTTCCAGGTCTTGATCTTGCCCAGGAAGATGTTGGCCAGGGTGGGGCCATCGAGCTTCATCGCGCCTGACTCGACGCCCGGCAGGTTGACCACGGGCACCACGCCGCCGATCGCGGAAGGAAACTGCGCCAGTCCGGCCTTGGCCAGTTCATCGGGAGGCAGCGGCTTGTCCGACGAACCGAAGTCCACGGTACCCGCCTTGATCTGGGCGATGCCGCCGCCCGAACCGATCGACTGGTAATTGATCTTCTTGCCGGTGGCCTTGTTGTAGTCGGCCGACCACTTGGACATGACCGGGTAGATGAAGGTCGCTCCCGCGCCGGTGATGTCGGCGGCGAAGGCATTGGCTGCGAAAGCCGTCGCCAGGGCGAGCGCGGCGACGCGGAATTTCAGGGTCTTGAACACGAAAGCGCTCCAGTGGTGAATGCGGATCAGGGCCGCACTGGCGTGCATTCCATAACGGTTGTGTGACAGTGGCATGCCAGCGGCATGTCGCTCGCGTGACAGTACCTAGGGCCGGCCCCAGTTCCCGGCGTCGATGCGGCACGGGATGCTTCCCGTGTCGGAACCACACGCAAGCAGGAGGCCGCAATGGGGACCGAACTTTCATCCGCGCCGCCCTATCAGGGCAATCCCGACGTCAGCTATACCTCGGTGATGGAGGCGCAGCAGGGACAGGGGCCGGAGGGTCAGCAGGCTCCGGCGGGCACGGTGCCGGTGGCAGTGGAGCCAGGCGATACCATCAGCGGGCTGATGGCCCAGCAGGGTCTCGACTGGAACGACCCTGCGCAGCGCGCGCAGTTCATGGCCGACAACCCGCAGTTTGCGGATGCGGCGGGTGGCCGCAATCCCGACCTGATCTGGCCCGGCGAGGTCCTTTACGTCAGGCCCGTGTCTCCGCACAACGGCGCCGTGCCCGTCGGCGGCCCGGACGGAAACGGGCAGGTCGCCTACCAGAACTATCAGAATGGCCAGCCGGTCGGCGAACCCTACAAAGCCACGCCTGCCGCGAACGGCCAGCCGACGAATGCCGAGACCTTCGCTCCCAACGGCAATGCGATCACCACCGACAAGCAGGGCAATCCAAGGGATGGCTACTTCGTAGTCGACGGCGACAGCCGCGGCAACTGCCGCTGGGTCCGTTTCGAGAATGGGGTTCGAACCGAAGATTCGTTCATGACTTCGCCTTACGACGACACCGCCGATCCGGAGATCGATCCGGCGACAGGGGCAGCGCGGATCGAGACCGACGGAAACGGCATGGCCTTGAACGGACCGGTGAGCAGCACCGAACGCACGCCCGAAGGCACCTACCAGTCCGTGACGTCGCACTACGTCAATGGCGTTGTGGTCCGGACCGAGCGAGGACCCGAGTACGAATGACCGCGGCGCAAGCGCCCTGCGGCCAGCCTCCTGCACAAAAAAAGCGCGGCCTGAGCCGCGCTTTTTGTTTCGTCCGTTTGCTGGGTTGATTACCAGTAGAACTGTGCGCGTGCCTCGATGATGTTCGGATCGTCGCTGACGTCCTCGCGCTCGCTGTTCACCATCACGTAATTCAGCATGAACTTGAAGTTGGAGCGCCAGTACCAGTTCACGCCGGCGGTCCACGCATCCATCTTGCCGCCTTCGACATCGCCGTCGTTCAGGTCGATGGTGTCGTAACGCAGGCCCAGCTGCCACATGCCGCTGGCCGGTTCGCTCGGCAGCGGAGTGGTGGGCACGCCTGCCTTGTACCCCCAGGTCTCGCCGGTGATGTTCCACACCCCGCTGATGTAGCCGCCGGTGCTGGTGTAGTCGCCGCTTTCCATGCGGTCGATGGTGCTGGTGTAGTACTCGCCCTGCAGCTTGAACGGACCGTGCACCCACATCGCCTCGCCGCTGGTGGTGGCGATGCGGTCGGTGTCGGTCATGGTGCCGGCATCGATCAGGCGCACCGTGGCCAGGTCGGCATTCGGGCGCGAGCGCACGCGGAAGGTATCTGCATCGGTGTCGTAGTTCACGTACGCCAGGCCGAAGTGCAGGATGTTGCCGCTCTCGTTGACCGGAGCGAAGTTGCCGCGCACGCCCCAGCCCGAGCCGTGCGCCAGGTTGCGGGTCAGCTCGCGGCCGAAGTAGCTGGCGGTGATGCCCCAGTCGCTGGTGCCATAGCCGTAGGCGGCGCCGAGGCGACGGGCCACGGCGTAGGTATTGGTGACCGCGGCCTTGGAGATGAAGTCGTTGTTCTTGGTCGAGGACAGTTCTTCCAGGCTGTTGGGCTGCTTGTACTGGCCCACCTGCAGGAAGTGGTTGCTGTCACCGCCGAGTTTGTACTTGGCGTTGACGTCCAGGAACTTGTCGGCCTTGGCGTCGTAGCCCAATACCCATTCGAAGTTGCCGGGGCCCTTGCCCTTGAGCACGATCTCGGCGCGGCGCAGCTCGTACTCGCTGTCGTCGCCGTTGGCGCCGACGCCGTTGAGGTCCGCCAGATCGTTGTCGAACCAGTTGCCGTCGGCCTGGACCAGGCCTTCGAGACTGACTTCGGAGCCACCGATCACGTCGATGGCGATTTCCGCGTGGGCGGCGGGCGCGATCGCGGCGAGCAGGGCGACGGCGAGGAGATGGCGGGTGGCTTTCATGTTGGCAATGCCCTTGGGGCCTGGAAGATGAGCCGCAAGGCTAGGGCGTGAATATTTCGTTGCGATGACAACAACGCCGGCTCCACCGTCGCACCGACCTTCAGGCGGTCAAATGCTGCCTCATAAGTTCGTGAGCTTGTCAGGAAATCGACACAATTCGCCATTCGCATGTTCTGGACCGACTGGTTGCGCGCGCGGCCCGGGAGATTCCCGATCCGCCCGTGCATGCTGGCTGCTCACAGAAGAGGACTGTCGCCTGGTGTCTTGTCCGGATAGCGGCACAGGTCGCGGATCACGCACTTCGGGCAATCCGGTTTGCGCGCCCTGCAGGTGTAGCGACCGTGCAGGATGAGCCAATGGTGCGCGTGCAGCCGGTAGGCGTCGGGCACGCGTTTCTCCAGCGCGTCCTCGACCGCGCGCACATCCTTGCCCGGGGCCAGGCCGGTCCGGTTCGAGACCCGGAAGATGTGCGTGTCCACGGCAATGGTGGGCTCGCCGAACGCGACATTCAGCACCACGTTGGCGGTCTTGCGGCCGACGCCCGGGAGCGATTCGAGCGCCTCGCGGCTATTCGGTACCTCGCCGCCATGTCGCTCGATCAGCAGCCGGGACATGGCGATTACGTTGGCGGCCTTGGCGTTGAACAGGCCGATGGTCGAGATGTGGCGCTTCAGGCGTTCTTCGCCCAACGCCAGCATGGCCGCGGGCGTATTGGCGACCGGAAACAGCCGGCGCGTGGCCTTGTTCACGCCTACGTCGGTGGCCTGGGCGGACAGGATGACCGCGACCAGCAGCTCGTAGGGGCTGGAGTACTCGAGTTCCGTCGCCGGCTCGGGGTCGAGTTCGGCCAGTCGGGCGAAGAGCTCCTCCACTTCCGCCGCGGACAGCTGCGCGGTGCGGCGCGGCTTGCGCGCGGCACTCAAGGCTTGCCGGCCCTGGTCCTGGCCCGGGCCAGCGCCGCGGCAGCAGCGGGAGGCAGTGCCGATACGGGCGGGAGTCTTCTGCTTGCGCGTTCTTCGGCGCGTCGCTGCAGGCGCTGCTCGCGGGTGCGGAAGCGCTGACGCGCCTCCAGTGCCTTCAATCGGGAGGCGCGGGTCGACGAAAGCATGGCGATCTGTTCCAGGGAAATCCCCATGGAGCGAGCGCAATCCTCGCAGCCGTTCCAGTCCAGCAGGCCGCGGTCTAGCGCCAGGGCCACGTCGCCCTGCGCCAGCGCCTCCGCGACGCGAGGCAGGGCGTCAGCTTGCCCGGTGTCGATACCCATGCCGCAGCGGCTGCAAGCCGACATCGTTCAATGCCCCGCGAACGCCGGCTTGCGCTTTTCCAGGAAGGCGCGCGTGCCTTCGCGCATGTCCTGGGTGGCGAACACCAGCCCGAATTGCGCGGATTCGTATTCCAGGCCTTCCTCGATGCCGCATTCGCCGCCGATGTTGACGCAGTCGAGCATGCTGCGCAGCGCATGCGGCGCTGAACTGGCGAGCTGGTTTGCTAGCTGCATCGTTTCCGCTTCGAGTTCGGCCGCCGGAATTACCCGGTTGACCACGCCCAGCTGCAGTGCGCGGTTTGCGTCGATTGGCGCGCCGGTGAGGCACAGTTCCAGGGTCGCCGCGCGTCCGGCCAGACGCAGCAAGCGCTGAGTGCCGCCGAAACCCGGGATCAGACCGAGGTTGATTTCCGGCTGCCCGAGCCTGGCCGTGTCGGCGGCGACGCGCAGGTGACAGCACATCGCCAGTTCCAGGCCGCCGCCCAAGGCGAATCCATTGATCATCGCGATCACCGGTTTGGGCATGCGCTCGGCCCGTCGCATCATGCGCTGTCCGCGCAGCGAGAAATCGCGTGCTTCCATCGGCGTCAGATCCGCCATCTCGGCAATGTCGGCACCGGCGACGAAGGCCTTCGGCCCCGACCCCGTCAGCACCACCACCCGCACCGCCGCATCCGCCGCGGCCTGGTCGAATGCGCGGTGCAGCGCCTCCAGGGTTGAAGCATTCAGGGCGTTGAGCTTGTCGGGGCGATCGATGGCGATGACGCGCACGGCGCCGTGATCGGCGATCTTCAGGACGTTGTCGGACATTGTGAAAGGCTCGTAAATCGGGGTTCGGACGCGGAACTTGTCAGGCCCGGCGCAGTCGTAGGGGGTCGGTGTCAGTGGCGGTTAAGCCGGCTGCCCGGTATCCTAGCGTGTCCATTTCGAGTTACGTGCCCTCGGCGCCACGCGCCCGCACACCCCACCTGGAGGTTGTACCGCATGAAGTTGCGTTTGCTTGCCGCCGCGTTGACGGCCATTACCCTGACCGCCGGCGCTGCCAGCGCGCAGGACACCGCGTCCGAGAAGGGCAAGCTGAGCTACGCGCTTGGCTACGACCTCGGCCGCAATCTGGTCGAGAGCGGTGAACAGGTGGATCTGGCCACGGTTTACAAGGGCGTGCAGGACGGCTTCGGCAAGAAGCAGCCGACCGTGCCGGTGGAGCAGCTGCGCACGGCCGTGCAGGCCATGCAACAGCGCCAGCTGGCCAAGGCCAAGGCCCAGTTCGACAAGGCTTCGGCCGAGAACAAGACCAAGTCCGATGCATTCCTGGCCCAGAACAAGGCCAAGGCGGGCGTGAAGAGCCTGCCTAGCGGCGTGCAGTATCGCGAGGTGGAGAAGGGCTCGGGCGCCAAGCCGACCCAGAACAGCGACGTACAGCTGCAGTACAAGGGTTCGCTGGCCGACGGTCGTACGTTCGTCGATACCAACACGCCGCAGCAGGGCCAGCCGGCAGGACCGGTGACCATGAAGGTCAGCCAGATCCCGCTGACCGGCCTGCGCGAGGCGCTGGTCATGATGCCCGCGGGCGCCCGCTGGGAAGTGGTGCTGCCGGCCGACAAGGCCTACGGCAACACGCCGCAGTCTCCGATCGGCCCGAACCAGGCTGTCGTCTTCGACGTCAAGCTGGTGAGCGTGAAGTAAGCCCGAACGCAGCAGGTCGCCCGCCTCGGCGGGATGCGGTGAATCAACCTGCTGGTTTCATGGACCTGCTGGCGCCGACCACGAAGGTCGGCGCTTTGCTATCCGGAAGATGAGTTCCTTCTATCCCCCGTATCGCGCTGTTCTGAGCCCGTGCACCGGCGTATGCATGCTGGGCGAGGACGGTTATTGCCTGGGCTGCCATCGCACCGGCGCGGAGATCGCCAGCTGGCTTCAGATGGGTGACGACGAACGGTTGCGACTGATGGAGACCGAGCTGCCGCAGCGCGAAGCAGGTCGCGGATGAGTCCACATGCGGCCCGGATCGATGCGATCCGGCGTGCACTGCATCCGCCGCACGCCATCCCGACGGGTCCGGCCTGGAACCAGGCGGAACTGGAGGGTTTGCTGCCAGGTAACAGCGCCCTGGTTCCCGCGGCCGTACTGGTGGGCCTCGTGGCCAGGACCGATGCGCTCAATGTGCTGCTGACCCTGCGCACCGACGATCTGCGCAACCACGCCGGTCAGGTGAGCTTTCCGGGTGGACGGGTCGAGGCAGCCGATCCGGGCCCGGCAGCGGCAGCGCTGCGCGAAGCCCGCGAGGAGATCGGCCTGCAGCCGGCCCAGGTGGAGCCGCTCGGCTGGCTGGATCCGCTGGCCACGATCACCGGGTTCCGGGTGCTGCCGCTCGTGGGTCTGGTGCATGGGGACGCGGAACCGGTTCCCGACCCGCGCGAGGTTGCCGCGGTGTTCGAGGTCCCGCTGGCGCACCTGCTCGCCCCCGCCAACCTGCGACGGGTGCCGATCGACTATCGTGGACGCACGCGGTACGTGCTGGAATATCTACCGCACGACGGAGGGGCCCGGATCTGGGGAGCCACGGCGTCGATGCTGCACAACTTCATGGACCGGATGGACCGGCGCGCCTCCTGAGCGCGCGTTGGTGCGCCAGACAAGAGAAGGGATCCCAATGGCAGGTTGGACCACGCTGGTACAGGCCGAAACGCTGGCGATCGCTCTGCAGCGCGACGACGTGATCGTTGTCGACTGCCGTTTCAGCTTGGTGGATCCGAACGCGGGGGAGTCCGCCTACCGGGAGGCGCACATTCCGGGCGCGGTGTATGCGCATCTGGAAAGCGACCTTGCCGCGCCGGGCCAGGCAGGCGCCGGGCGCCACCCGTGGCCTGATGCCGAACAGTTTCGCGCGCGGCTGGAGCAATGGGGTATCAACGCCCAAAGCCAGGTCGTGGCTTATGACGATGCCGATGGCGCCTATGCGGCGCGCTTGTGGTTCCTGCTGCGCGTGTTCGGCCATGAGAAGGTCGCCGTGCTCGATGGCGGCTGGAAGCGCTGGACTTCATTGGGCCTGCCGTCGGAAAGCTTCACTCAGCGTCGGCTGCCGACCTCCTATCGCGGCGCTTTCGATCCGGCGCGACTCGTCGATGCCGGGCAGGTACAGGCGCATGTGGAGGCTGGTGGCCTGCTGCTGGACGCGCGGGCCGCTGAGAGGTTCCGCGGCGAGCAGGAGCCTATCGACCGGGTCGCAGGCCATGTGCCGGGCGCGGTCAACCGCCCCTATGCCGACAACCTGAGCGCTGGCCGGTTCAAGCCGCCGGCCCAGCTCGCGGACGAATACCGCGCCCTGATGCGGGGACGTGCCCCGGAGGACGTGGTCGCGATGTGCGGTTCGGGCGTGACCGCCTGCCATCTGCTGCTGGCAATGGAACGCGCCGGCCTGAAGGGGGCGAAGCTCTACCCGGGCTCCTGGAGCGGATGGATCGGCGATCCGTCGCGGCCGGTCGCCACCGGCGACTGACCGGATCGGGCCGACCGGTCCGGCCCATTCGCACCGCATCGCCGGCGCCGGACTATTTGCCCAGCTTCGCCACCAATGCGCGCAGTCCCGCCTGTGTGTCGGGTGCGCTCCAGGCGTCGAGGAACGTCTCCAGGCGAATGCGTTCGGGCGCCAGCGCCGCGACCAGGTCTGCGCGGGCGATGGCGCGGGTCTGCAGCATCGGCGTGCGCGGCAGCTGCAGCAGCGGTTCGAGCCAGGCGCGGGCGCGCTGGGCGACGTGATCGATGTCGGTCAGCTCGTCCACCAGGCCCAGGGCCAGCGCGGTCTCCGAGTCGACCATCTCCCCGCCGACCAGCAGCCGTTCCGCGCGATATGGACCGACCACGCGCCGCATCAGGTGCTGGATGCCCTCCGGAGCGACCAGCCCGACCTGGGTTTCGTTCAGGCCGATCCGGTACGGCCCCGAGGCCATCACCCGGTAATCGCAGCACAGCGCCAGCACGCAGCCGCCGGCGGGGGCGTGTCCGGCGATCGCCGCGACCACCGGCACCGCACTGTTGGCCAGCGCGCGCGCCGCCTGGAAAAACGCGTCCCAGGCTGCGGCGAGCGCAGCGCGGTTCTCGCCCAAGGCCAGCAGGAAGGGCACGTCCAGGCCGGCGGAGAAGACCTTCGGCCCGCCAGACAACACCAGTCCTTGCGCTCCCGCCGCCGCAGAACCGGTGATCGCACTCGTCAGTGCGCCGCACAGGTCCGGGTTCAGCGCATTGACTGGTGCACGGGCCAGCCGCAACTCGTGGATGGTGCCGTGATCGATGGTTTCGACGAATGTCATGGATGGTGCGTCATGGACGGATGCCGGGTGCCCAGCGGTAGCGGGCAGTGTAGGTGACGCGTGCCTCACCGTTGGCGGGCACCGTAACTTCGAACTCGGCGCGGTGGGCGTCGCGTTTCTTCGCCGGCACGCTGCTGTCGACGATCTCCCATGCGCTCCAGCGCGGGATCGGCTCGACCACCAGCACCGGCGTGGCAATCGGCTTGGCGTTCTTCAGCGTAATGGAGAAGGACTCGGTCATCGTGCGCCCGGTGCGATCGACGCGGAACGCGGTGCGCTCACGTTCGGCGGTCAGGTCGAACGCAGTGCCCACTTCGAGCCGGATCTGCGCACCCTTCGGCGTGTGCGCCAGCGTCGATTCGCCGAGGAAGTCGCGTCCGTCGAAGACGCGAACGCGGCCGCCCGGCAGGGCGCGATCGAGCGCCGAGGCCTTGTCCTTGTTCAGCGAGACGGTGCTCTTTACCGGCTGCGGTCCGGTCTGGTTGTTGAAGCCGGGTTCGATCAGCGGCTGCGGTGGTTCCCACAGCCCGATTTCGGGCGTGGTCTCGTAGGCACGTTCGCAGGCGACGTCGTTCAGCCGTGCGAACAACGGCACCCGTTCGGTGCTGCCATTGGCGATCTCGAAGCCGCCTGGCAGCTCGTAGGCGTGGTATTCGCCCGAAGTGCGTTCCTGCGGCACGTTGCCCGCCATCTGTTGCATCTCGGGTGCCGCGGAAGCCGCCGCGTCGTACCCGAATTCTTCGCGCTGACGCTGTTCGCGCGCCGGCTGACCGGCGACCAGCGTCAGTCTCGCATCACCGAAGGTGACGCCAGAACGGTTCGCCACCAGCGCCGCGCCGTCGAGATCGAGCCTGCAGCCACCGCCAGGCACCAGCGTGGCCAGGTATTCCGCGCGCCAGGCCATGCCGCCCATCGGATAGGACAGTTCGAAGCGGCCTTCGCCGGACTTCGCCGACTGCACGGTCCATTGCAGGGCCGCCTGTTGCGGTATGAGCGCTTCGGCTTCGACCAGGCTGAAGTTGTCGTACTCGCGAATCACCTTGATCCGCCCGTCGTTCAGCGCGAGGGTCAGCCCGTCGCTGGCGCTGACCAGGGTGCCGGTGTCGGTTTGCTTGGCGCCGCCGGAGGTGTGTTCGACCGTCACTCTCCTGCCGGCTGCAGCGGCCAGCACGTCGCGCGAACCTTTCGGTGGGGCGATATAGCGCTGCGACAGGATGCCGATGCCTGCGCCCAGCGGCCGCAGTGTCACGGCTTCGGCATCCATCGCGCGCGGGACGCCGGTGGCGCTGATGCGATTGACGCCGGACTTCAACGTGTATTTCAGCGCACGCTCCACCAGCACGAAACCGGGTGCCGGCCCCTGGAAATCGGCGCCGGCGGCGAGCTGTTCGTAATCGCCGCTGTAGATCGTCAGGTGGGTGCCGGGCTGGGCGGCTTGCGGACTCCTGGACGCCGCGAGGGGGAGCGGGTCCGCTCTGTCGGACTGCGGTGCCGCAGAAGGCGATGCTTGTTCGCGGGTACAGCCTGCCATGGAGCAGGCGAGGGCAAGCAGGGGTAGCGCACGATGCATGAGCGGTTCCTGTGAGGCCTGTCGTTATGATAGGCCGATGAACGCTCATCGCTTGGCTTCGGGGTTGGCTGCGTTTTGGATGTGTTGCATCGCGTTGAGCGCATGCGCAAGCGATTGCGCGCCGCGGGTGCGCGAGGGCTGGGTCAGGCTCACGCCAGGCGGCATGCCGATGCACGCCGGGTTCGGCCGGATCGAGAATTCCTGCGCATCGGCGGTGACGATCGTGGCCGCGAGCAGTCCGGCTTACGCCAGCGTGGAGTTGCATGAAACACGCATCGATGGCGGCGTGAGCCGGATGCGCGCGGTCCCCACGCTGCGGATCGCCCCAGGCGATGCCGCAGTGCTCAAGCCCGGCGGGCTACATTTGATGCTGATGCAGCCGAAAGCAGCGCTCAAGCCGGGCAGCAAGGTGGCGATCGAGTTCGAGCTGGCCAGCGGCGGCAAGCTGCTCGGCGAATTCGAGGTGCGCAAGCCGGCGTTGTAGGCGCGTCGCTTTAGCGCGACTGGAGAGCTGGTGAGGCGGTCGCGTCGAAGCGGCGCTCCTACAGCTCCTGCATGGACACGGCCTTCCGGATCGAGTCCGGCAACGGCCGTGGACGCCCGCTGGCACGATCGATCCACACCGCGACCACGTGACCATCGCAATACAGGATCGTTCCATCGTCGCTGGCGATGGCATGGCCGATCGTGACGCTGCTCGTGCCGACGCGATCGACGAACAGCTGCACGACGACCTCCGACGGATACGGAATCGGCTGCCGGTAATTGAGCTGGACCGCCGCAAGCAGCGGCGCGAACTCGTCGGTCACCCAGGCCTCGCCGATGGAGTCGAACCAGCGGATCCGCGCTTCCTCCAGGTAGGTGAGGAAGTTCGAGTTGTTGACGTGATTGAACGCATCCAGGTCGCCCCAGCGCAGTTGCAGCGGCAAGCGGAACAGGGCGGTGCGGTTGTCGAGGCTCATGCGGGCAGGATGTGGGAGGAAGAAAACAGTGACTGCTGGCGGCGCGCGCGCAGCGCCCGCCGCGTTGCTCAGGCCGCCGACCTGCGCCTGGCAGGCTTGGTGTCCAGGTTAAGCGCCTTGGCCAGGAACCGGCCGGTGTGCGATTGCGGCATCCGCGCGACGTCCTCGGGTGTGCCTTCGGCGATGATCTGGCCGCCACGATGGCCGCCTTCCGGACCCAGGTCGACGATCCAGTCGGCGGTCTTGATCACGTCGAGGTTGTGCTCGATCACCACGATCGTGTTGCCGTCGTCACGCAGCTTGTGCAGCACGGTCAGCAGGTGCTCGATATCGTGAAAATGCAGACCGGTGGTCGGCTCGTCCAGGATGTAGAGCGTGCGCCCGGTGTCGCGCCGCGACAGTTCCTTCGACAGCTTCACCCGCTGCGCTTCGCCGCCGGAAAGGGTCGTGGCACTCTGGCCCAGCTTGATGTAGCTCAGGCCCACGTCCACCAGGGTCTCGAGCTTGCGTGCGATGCTGGGGACCGGTTCGAACAGCTTGAGTGCGTCCTCGACCGTCATCTCGAGCACGTCGTGGATGCTGTGTCCCTTGTACAGGATCTCCAGTGTCTCGCGGTTGTAGCGCTTGCCATGGCACACGTCGCAGGGCACGTACACGTCGGGCAGGAAGTGCATCTCGACCTTGATCAGGCCATCGCCCTGGCAGGCTTCGCAGCGACCGCCGCGCACGTTGAAGGAAAAGCGGCCCGCGGCATAACCGCGTGCGCGCGATTCGGGCACCTGCGCGAACAGCTCGCGCAGCGGCGTGAACAGGCCGGTGTAGGTGGCGGGATTCGAGCGCGGCGTGCGGCCGATCGGCGACTGGTCGATGTCCACCACCTTGTCGAACAGGTCCAGCCCCTGCACGTCGCGGTAAGGCGCGGGCTTGTGCGAGGCACCGTTGATCTCGTTCGCGGCCAGTGCGTACAGCGTGTCGTTGATCAGAGTCGACTTGCCGGAACCGGAAACACCGGTGATCGCGGTGAACAGGCCGGCCGGGATTTCGACGTCCACGTTCTTGAGGTTGTTGCCCGAGGCACCCTGCAGCGTCAGCAGCATCTTGCGGTTGGGCTTGTGCCGCGATTTCGGCACCGCGATCTGGCGCTTGCCGCTGAGGTACTGGCCGGTGACCGAACGCGGCGCCTTGAGCACGTCCTCGAACGAGCCCTGCGCCACCACCTCGCCGCCGTGCACGCCGGCGCCCGGGCCGATGTCGACGATGTGGTCGGCCAGGCGGATCGCATCCTCGTCGTGCTCGACCACGATCACCGTGTTGCCCAGGTCGCGCAAGCGGGTGAGCGTGCCCAGCAGGCGCTCGTTGTCGCGCTGGTGCAGGCCGATCGAAGGCTCGTCGAGCACATACATCACGCCGACCAGGCCGGCGCCGATCTGGGAGGCGAGGCGGATGCGCTGCGCTTCGCCGCCGGAAAGCGAATCGGCCTTGCGTTCCAGGGTCAGGTAGTCGAGTCCGACGTCGACCAGGAAGCTCAGCCGCTCGGCGATTTCCTTGACGATCTTGGACGCGACCTCGCCACGCCAGCCGGACAGGGTCAGCTGGCCGAAGAACGCCAGCGCCTCGTCGATCGGCAGCACCACCAGGTCCGGCAGCGGCCGGTCGGCGACGAACACGTTGCGGGCGGAGCTATTCAGGCGCGCGCCGCCGCATTCGGTGCAGGGGCGTTCGCTGATGTATTTACTCAGTTCCTCGCGCACCGCGGACGATTCGGTCTCGCGGTAGCGCCGCTCCAGGTTCGGCACGATGCCTTCGAACTTGTGCTTGCGCTGATGGCGGCTGCCCGAATCGGAGATGTAGGTGAAATTCACCACATCGCGGCCGCTGCCATAGAGCACGGCCTGACGCACGTCCTCGTCCAGATCCTGCCAGGCGGTGTCGACCTTGAAGCCGTAATGCTTGGCCAGCGACTGGATCATGTGGAAGTAATACGCGTTGCGACGGTCCCAGCCGCGCACCGCGCCGGCGGCCAGCGACAGCTCGGGATGCACGACCACCCGTGCTGGGTCGAAGAATTGCGCCACGCCCAGACCATCGCAGGTGGGGCAGGCGCCGACCGGCGAGTTGAACGAGAACAGCCGCGGTTCCAGCTCCGGCAGCGAGTAGTCGCAGACCGGGCAGCTGTACTTGGAGGAGAACAGGATCGGGGCCGCGGTCTCGTCGTCCATCGACGTGACCAGTGCGCTGCCTTCGCCCAACTTCAGCGCGGTCTCGAAGGATTCGGCCAGGCGCTGCTTGAGATCCTCGCGCACCTTGAAGCGGTCGATCACCGCTTCGATGGTGTGCTTGACCCGCAGGGCTAGCGGCGGGACCGCATCGATCTCATGCAGTACGCCGTCGACCCTGACCCGCACGAAGCCCTGGGCGCGCAGCTGGTCGAAGACCTGGGCGTGCTCGCCCTTGCGATCGCGCACCACTGGCGCCAGCAGCATCCAGCGCGTGTCGCGGGTCTGCTCGTCCGCCCCCAGTGCCAGCACGTGATCCACCATCTGGCTCACGGTCTGCGCTTCGAGCGGGTAGCCGTGGTCGGGGCAGCGCGGGATGCCCACGCGCGCGTACAGCAGGCGCAGGTAGTCGTAGATCTCGGTGATCGTGCCCACGGTAGAGCGCGGATTGTGCGAGGTCGACTTCTGCTCGATCGAAATCGCCGGGCTGAGCCCTTCGATGTGATCGACGTCGGGCTTCTCCATGACGCTCAGGAACTGGCGCGCATAGGCCGACAGCGATTCCACGTAGCGACGCTGGCCCTCGGCGTAGATCGTGTCGAAGGCCAGCGAGGACTTGCCCGAGCCGGACAGTCCGGTGATCACGATCAGCCGCTCGCGCGGCAGGTCGAGATCGAAATTCTTGAGATTGTGCGTCCGCGCGCCGCGGATGCGGATCGTATCCAGCGCCATCAATGGGTCCGGGTTGCTGCGGAGAAGGGCATCACGCCCGCGAACGCCGGGCGATCGACCAGCGTAGCGACTGGGTGAGGTGGGGGCAAACTTGCCATTCGGCAAGATCGCCTGGCGGCGTCTCGCCCGCTGAGACGGCGGGTTGTGCGGCGCGGTTCAGTCGACGGGCGTGGGCGCCGCCGGTCCGGCCTCGCCTTCCGCAACCGGCTCGGTGCCGGTCGCAGGCTGGTCCGTCGCAGCGTCCAGCGGCGGCGCGATCGTGAATTCGACGATGTCGGCCTTGCCTCCACCGTTTGGCTCCGCCACGACGGCCTCGACCTGGTCCGCCCCGATGCCGCGCAGCGCCAGCTGGGTGGCGATCGCTTCGGCGCGCTGTCGGGCAATGGCAGCGCCTTCGCCGTCGCGCTCCGGGTAAACCCGCAGTCGCAGCCGCGCGACCGGTCCAGCAGCGCGGATCGCGCGCGCGCCGCGCGCCAGGCCTTCGATGCTGGCAGGGACGAGCAGGCCACTGTTGTCGTGGAACCGGATTGGAATGGCGTTCAAGAAGGCAAGCAGTCCGTCCCGATCGCCCCGCTCCGGTAGCGCCTGGCGCAGGTCGACGCCCATGAACTGTCCCGCCAACGCATACCCGGGATACAGGCGCTGTGCCTGCCTGAGCAGGGTCGCCCGGTGCTCCTGGCTGAGTTCGCCGATAAGCTCGATCCGTTTGCCCTGCAACTGCAGCTGCCCGCCGCTGCGCCTCAGGGCGCCCGCCAATGGGCCCAGCTCCGCGGCCCAGGGCGGGGGCAGGGTGGCCGGGTCCACGTCGATCGTGCCCTGCGCCGGTCCGGTGCCGTCCAGCGCATCGGTCAGCCGCCGGCGCGTGGCGGCGTCTGCGACGACTCCCAGATAGCGCAACGTGCTGCCCTCGGCGACCAGGGTCAGGCTGGCCTCGGCTTTCGGAATCGGCGTGTGCGGCAGCTCGGAAGCCTGCTGTGGGCGGCTGCAGCCAGCGATCACGGCCATCAGCCCGGCCAACGCAGCGACGAGCGCTGTGCGTCCGCGGCAGGCGGTGGCATACGGGATCGTGGGTGTCATCGGGTAGCGTCTGCGCCGGCTCGCGGCCGCGATGGAATCCGCACCTTACGACAGAGCGCATGACGCGCGACACCTTTGCGCGGTGCAACACCCTGTCAGGGCGTCGCCTGGGCGTTCACCAATGGTGAGGACTGTCCACTGCCCGGCCTGGCGTTGGCGGCCGCAGGCTCGGCTCGCGCCAGGCCCCTCGGTACGACCTCGGCCAGGGCGAATTCGACACGCCCGGCTTTGCCAGCCGGGCCGCCGTCCAGCACGGTCGCATCGAGCCTGCCGGGACCGATGCCGCGGATCGCCAGCTGCACCTTGATGGAGTTCGCGCGCTGGAAGGCGATGTCGCGGTCGTAGTCCGGCATGTCGCTGCGTTCCGGGTGAACGCCCACCTGCAGGCGGAGCTCAGTGTCCGCCGCCTGGATTGCGCGTGCGGCGCGGCTGAGGCCATCCAGACTGCCGGGGGAAACCACCCCGCTGTCGGCCTGGAACGAGATCGGGATGCGGTTGAGGAGGGCCAGCAAGGCAACGTGGTCATCCCCCTCAGGCAGCGCGTGATTGGTATCGACGCCTTCGAACAACCCGGTCAGCGCATGGTCCGGATAGAGTTCGCGCGCCTTGCGCAGCAGAGCGGCCCGGTTTTCGTCGGGCACCGCACCGCTGAGTTCGATGCGCTTGCCCCGGAAATCGAGCATGCCGCCGGGCACGCGGAAAACGAGGAACAGCTTGTCGAGCGCGCCCACCCAAGGCGCCGGATGGGTATTGGGGTCGAGCGCGATCGTGCCTTGGGCATCGCGGCCGTAGACCGATTCGAGACTGCGCAACAAGGACTCGCGCGTCGCCTGGTCCGCCACGATGCCTTCGAAATGGTAGCGCCCGCTGTTGTTGGCCACGGTCAGCCGCGCGTCCGTCTTCGGCAATGGACTGACCTGTGGTGCCTGCGCGAGTTCTCCGCTCGGCTGCTGCCCGCAGCCGGTGCCGATGACGAGCAGCGCAACCACTGCGAACGGCTGCGCAGCACGCAGCGCGGATCGTATGACCGTGCGGGCCTGAAGCGGAAGCGTAACAGCAGACATGTCGCCCCTCATGCTGGAAGTACTGGCAAGTCGAGGGCCCGGCGAACCGGGCCCTCGTACTGGCGGCAGTCAACGTCGCGAGTTGAACTCGATCTCGACCTCGTCCGAGCACTCTTCGGTGCCCTTGTTGCAGATCATGTAGGTCTTGGTGCCGGTGCCCACGATCCGGAAGATGTCGGTATACGCTCCGGTGTTGCGAGTGGTGGCATAGATCGCGCCGTCGCGGTAGATATCCACCTGGCGCTTGCCCGCATCCCAGGTCAGCAGCACCCGGGTGCGGTGTCCGGACAGCTGGGTCACCGTGGCCGCTTCGCCGCGCGGCCAGTTGGCATCCACGAAGCTCGGATATAGCGAAACGCCGGTCGCGGCGGAGAAGCCCTTGATCCGCACGTAGTAGGTGCCGCTCTCCGGCGCGGGGAAGTAGCAGGTTTCCTCGTTCCCGGAGCGGAACGGCCGGCAGTCGTAGGCCGTGTCGGTCGGTCGCTGGCCCCGGCGAACGTACATGTCGGCATCGCCGGTGCCGCCGGACATGCCGAAGAACAATTGCGACGCGCCGTTGGGCACCTGCAGTTCGTAGACGATGTCCGTGCCTTGGGCGACCTGGATTCCGGTCACCACCACGCCGTTCTGCAGCGGGATGCCCGGCGGCGGCGGCGGCGGCGGCGGGGGATCCGGCGGCAGCGGCTCGGATCCATTGGCCACCGCGATCGCCGCGCGCGCGTCGATGATGCCGGTGCCGCAGGGCTTGTCATAACTGCACCCGCCGGCGAAACCGCCGTTCGCGTAGGCGGTGTTTTCGAGAATTTCCTCGATCACATCGGGCGTCTTCGGCGTGTCGGCTGCGGCTTGCATCAGCGCGACAGTCCCGGCGACGTGCGGCGCCGCCATGGAGGTGCCCGCATACCAGGCATAGCCTTCGGTCGTCGGTCCCTGCGTGCCCAGGTTGAGTGTAGACAGCACGTTGTCTTCTGCCGGCGCCACCCCCGATCCGCCCGGGGCCGCCACGTCGACCAGGTTGCCAAAATTGGAATAACCCGCGAGCGCGCCGGTCGGACCGACCGCGGATACCGCGATCACGTTCTCGCAGTTGGAAGGGGTGTGGCCCGCGACGTCGCTGCTGCCGTTGCCGGCCGCAGTGACGATCGTGGTGCCGCGGGAGACCGCTCCGTCGATCGCGTCCTGCATCGCCACGGGGCAGGCGCCGCCGCCGCCGAGACTGAGGTTGATCACCTCGGCCGGGGTGGCGTTGTCCGGGACGTTGGCGACGCTGCCGCCTGAGGCCCAGGTCACTGCGTCGACGATGTCGGAGAAGAAGCCGCCGCACTTACCCAGCACGCGCACCGGCTGCACCCGCGCGCCCGGAGCCACGCCGGCCACGCCCGCGCCGTTGTTGGTCGCCGCGGCCACGGTGCCGGCGACGTGGGTGCCGTGCCAGCTGCTGTCCTCGGGGATGCCGAAGATGTTGCATTCGCCGTCGTGCCAGTCGCCCGGATCGCTGGGGTCGGCGTCGCGGCCGTCGCCGTCGACAGCGGTGTCGATGTCGGCGATGAAGTCGTAGCCGGCCACTTTCTGACCGTCGAGTTCGGAATGCGCGGTGATGCCGGTATCGAGCACCGCGACCACCACGCCGTCGCCCTGGCTGAGGTCCCACGCCGGCTCCAGATTGATCCCGCCGGCACCATTGCCGTAATGCCACTGCTGCGTGTACAGCGGATCGTTCGGGACGAAGGCGGGCTTCACGCGGGCGTCGATGTCGACCGCACGCACGTTCGGATCCTTGAGCAACTCGATCATCAGGCGTTTGGCGGCGGCCCTGCCGAGCTTGCGCTCGGTCCGGATCAGGCTCGCGCCGGTCGCCAGAGTGCGGACCGGCCTGATGCGCACGCCGAGCGCGACCGCTGCTTTGGACAGGGCCTCGTTGCGCGTAGCCGCGGTGAGCCGGGCGCCGCCGTCGCGATAGGTAACGATGAAGCGGTCGGTGCTGACCTGCTGTTTGGCCGCGAGCTGCGAACTGGCCGGCAGGCCGCGTTGGGCGAAGGTCGCCAGCTTGCCGCCGGAGTAAGCCACCGGGGCGATGAACACCGCGGTCGCCACGGCAAGCGCCGTGAGACCGGTGGAACGGGTGATGCGGATCATGCTTCTCTCCCGAACATCGTGAAGGGGCGTCCCGAGGGTCCCCCCTGTCCTTCGGGAAGTGCCTGATCGCCCCGCCATCCCGGCGGGGCACAATTGGTTGTAGGAATCGACCCGGACGACCCCGTTTGACCCACCCAGCGGTACGCGGCTGGGCATCCCCATCCCGGCGCCAGCGTTCAGGACCCGCTCGGCTGGCGTTCAGGTTTGACGACGCAGCCGATTCTCGATCGGCGCGGCGGTCCTGCAAGCTGGGGCTGACCCTAGGATCGACCGCGGATGCCGGCCGCCGCCGCTGTCGCGCCTGGTTGCCTGCCTGCGCGCCTTGCTGCAACTCGTTGTTCTGGATACAATTCCGCTTCTGTCCGCCCGGCTTTGCACCGGGCAGGGCGGGTCACCATTAGAAGAACTACAGAAGGAAACACCCATGTACGCAGTCCTCGTCACGGGCGGTAAGCAGTACCGCGTGATGCAAGGCGAGACGATCCGCGTCGAGAAGCTCGACGTCGAAGCCGGCAAGGAGATCAGGTTCGATCAGGTCCTGATGCTCGGCGACGGCGAAGGCGTGAAACTCGGCGATGCGCTCAAGGGCGCGCTGGTCACCGCCACCGTCAAGTCCCACGGCCGCGCCGACAAGGTGCGTATCGTGAAATTCCGCCGCCGCAAGCATCATCGCAAGCAGATGGGCCACCGGCAGCACTACACCGAAATCGAGATCACCGGTATTTCCGGTGACGGCGACAAATCCGATAAGAGCAGGTAAGGAGCAGCAGCCATGGCACACAAGAAGGGCGTAGGTTCCTCGCGCAACGGCCGCGACTCCAACCCGAAGTACCTGGGCGTCAAGATCTACGGGGGCCAGTCGATCGAAGCGGGCAACATCATCATCCGCCAGCGCGGCACCCAGTTCCATCCGGGCATGGGCGTCGGCCTGGGCCGCGACCACACGCTGTTCGCGCTGGTCAACGGGACGGTGGAGTTCTCGACCAAGGGCAAGGAAAAGCGTCGCACGGTCAGCGTGGTGACGGCCGCCTGATCCCGGCGACATCCGCGGAAAACCCCGCTTCGGCGGGGTTTTTCATTTGCGGAGGGCGCAATTGCCGCCTTGCCTTGGAGCGCCGGTGAAGCCGCGCTCGGACGACCCACTAGAATTCGCTGAACCCCGCTCACCGAACCTCGATTCCCACCAGCAATGAAACTCGTCGACGAAGCCGAAATCACAGTCACCGCCGGAAACGGCGGCAACGGCTGCGTGAGCTTCCGTCGCGAGAAGTTCATCCCGCTGGGCGGGCCGGACGGTGGCGACGGCGGCAAGGGCGGCGATGTCTGGCTGCAGGCCGACGAAAACCTCAACACCCTGGTCGACTTTCGCCACCAGAAGCAGTTCCGTGCACGCCGCGGCGAAGGCGGCATGGGCAGCCAGATGTACGGGAAGGGCGGCGAAGACGAGGTTATCCCGGTGCCGGTGGGCACAGTCGTGCACAACGTCGATACCGATGAGGTCATCGGCGACCTGACCGAGCACGGGCAGCGTCTGCTGGTTGCGCGCGGCGGGCATGGTGGCCTGGGCAACATGCACTTCAAGAGTTCGGTCAACCGGTCCCCGCGCCGCTCGACGCCTGGGGGCGAGGGCGAGCAGCGCACGTTGCGGCTGGAGCTGAAGCTGCTGGCCGACGTGGGTCTGCTCGGCTTTCCCAATGCCGGCAAGAGCACCTTCATCCGCGCCGTGTCGGCAGCCACGCCCAAGGTGGCCGACTATCCGTTCACCACGCTCTATCCCAACCTTGGCGTGGTCAGCGTCGAGCCGCATCGCAGCTTCGTGATCGCCGATATTCCCGGCCTGATCGAAGGCGCCGCCGACGGCGCCGGCCTGGGCAGCGTGTTCCTGCGTCATGTGCAGCGCACGCGGCTGCTGCTGCACCTGGTGGACATCGCGCCGATGGAAGGCGGGGTGGAAGCCAGCCCGGTCGAGCAGGTCCGTGCGATCGAGCACGAACTGCGCAAATATGACCCGGCGATGCTCGACAAGCCGCGCTGGCTGGTGCTCAACAAGTCGGACCTGATGTTCGAAGACGAAGCGCGCACGCTTGCCGAGCAAGTGGTCGCCGAGCTGGGCTGGACGCAACCCTGGTTTCTGACCTCGGCGATCGGCCGCGAAGGCACATGGCCGGTCATGCTGGCCGTACAGACCTTCCTGGACCGGCAGCGTGAAGAAGAACAGGAAGCGAACGGGTGAGCGCTGGCGCGGCCGCCTTGCCACGGCATCGCCGCGGCGGTGCAACGCAGGCAACAAAAAACCCGGCCGGGGCCGGGTTCTGGACGCAGCGGGTTTCGCGCGTGTTAGGCGGCCTGCAGCGCCTTGATGCGTGCGGTCAGGCGGCTCTTGTGACGGGCGGCCTTGTTCTTGTGGATCAGGCCGCGGGCCGACATCCGGTCGAGCAACGGCTGGGCGGCGGCGAAGGCGTCCTGCGCGGCCTTGGCATCGTGCGCGCCGAGCGCCTTGATCACCTTCTTGACGGCAGTGCGGAGCATCGAGCGCTGGGCGACGTTGCGCGCGTTGCGCACGATGGTCTGCTTGGCGCGCTTCTTGGCGGACTTGATGTTGGCCACGTTCGGAATCTCTGGAAAAAGCGGGTTGGAATGGGCGGGTTCGAAAGCGACGGCGCGCGAAAAGCGCAGCCGGCCGGTCAAACGAAGCGGGAAAGTATGGGCGATTCAGGGACTTGGGTCAACGGCCCAGGCGCCTCACTCGGGTTGGCGGGCGGCGGACCTCCGGGGGGAGCAGGCCTCATGGCCGTCACATCTGTGAGAGCGGGCTCGGCCGCGATCGCTCTGGATTCGGTCGGGATGTTGGAAAAGACAATCGCGGCCAAGGCCGCTCCCACGGGGGCCGGGCGCGGAGAGAGCGCCGATCGCCACATCCGGGGGTTGGAGTGAGCGACCCGGTGGATCCGAAGCTCGATCCGGCGGTCGTCTCGCCGGGAGGCGAGGCCGAGGCGTCAGGCAAGCCGCTGCCCAAGGCCAGCTTGCTGCGCTCGACCTCGATCTTCAGCGCCATGACCCTGTTGTCGCGGATCGCGGGCTTCGTCCGGGATGCGCTGCAGTCGCGCATCTTCGGCACCTCGGCGGCGATGGACGCCTTCGTCATCGCCTACCGGATTCCCAACTACCTGCGCCGGATCTTCGCCGAAGGCTCGATGCAGATGGCCTTCGTGCCGGTGCTCAACGAAATCCGCGAGCGCGGCGACCAGGCGGCCCTGAAGGAGTTCATCGACCGCATGGCCGGCGCGCTGTTCGCCGTGGTCCTGGTGGTCGCAGCCATGGGGATGCTGGCCGCACCGCTGATCGCGGGCGCGTTCGCACCGGGCTCGATGGACGAACCACAGAAGTTCGAATGGATCACGCAGATGCTGCGGATCACCTTCCCCTACCTGGTGTTCATCTCGCTGATGGCGCTGGTGGCCTCGGTGCTCAACAGCTTCGGCAAATTCGCCCTGCCGGCGGTCACGCCGGTGCTGCACAACCTGACCGTGATTGCGGCGATGCTGTGGCTGGCGCCGTACTTCGAGGTGCCGGCCAAGGCCCTGGCCTGGGGCGTGCTGGCCGCGGGCATCCTGCAGTTGCTGGTGCTGTGGCCGGCGCTGGGACGGCTGGGACTGCGGCCGACCCTGAAACCCGGCTTCAATCATCCCGACGTGCGTCGGGTGGCGAAGCTGATGCTGCCGACCCTGTTCTCCTCTTCGGTGGGGCAGCTCAATCTGCTGGTGGGAACGGTGTTCGCCTCGCTGTTGGTGACCGGCAGCCAGACCTGGCTGTATCTGTCCGACCGGCTGGTGGAATTTCCGCTGGGCCTGTTCGGGGTGGCGATCGGCACCGTGATCCTGCCGCACCTCTCGCGCCGGCATGCCGCCACCGATTCCGCCGGCTACTCGGCCGCGCTCGACTGGGCCCTGCGCCTGGCGCTGCTGCTGGGCGTGCCGGCGGCGCTGGGCCTGCTGCTGCTTGCCGAGCCGCTGACATCGGTGGTCTACCAGGGCGGCA
Source organism: Lysobacter sp. M2-1 (assembly GCF_022662495.1). Classification (GTDB taxonomy): domain Bacteria; phylum Pseudomonadota; class Gammaproteobacteria; order Xanthomonadales; family Xanthomonadaceae; genus JAKPBU01. The sequence continues at coordinate 64,858 of NZ_JAKPBU010000011.1, read as the reverse complement.
AGTTCACGGCGCACGACACCCGCATGGCGTCGATCAGCCTTGGCGCCATGTGCTTGGGCATTCCGGCGTTCATGTTGAGCAAGGTGCTGTCGCCCGCGTTCTACGCGCGCCAGGACACGAAGACCCCGATGCGCGCGGCGCTATGGACCGTGGCGGCGAACGTGGGGCTGACCATCGCCCTGACCACGCCGCTCTGGTACTACCGTGTGGACGGCGCGCACGGGGGAATCGCACTGGCGACTGCGCTGGCCGGCATCTTCAACGCATGGCTGCTGTGGCGCTACCTGCGTCGCGCCGGGATGTTGCAGCCGCAACCGGGATGGAAGGTCTTCACCGCGCGCCTGGCCACGGCCTGCCTCACCATGGCGGCGGTGCTGGTGGCGATTCGTTGGTGGGTGGGCGACTGGACGACGATCGCGAGCATGTGGCAGCGCACCGTGTGGTTGCTGGCCGCAGTGGCGGCCGGCGCGCTGGTCTACGGGGCGACGTTGTTCGCCACCGGCCTGCGGCCGCGGCATTTGCGGCATTGACAGCGAAGCGTCCCGCGGCAGTACGCGGCTTTGCCCGGTCGCGGCCTCCGTCGCCATGCTGCACCGCAGCTATACTCGCCGGTCCTTATGAACAACCTGCTTCGTGACCGCATGTTTCGCGACGCGCAAGGCGGGCCACTGTGCCCCCAGGGCAGCGTGGTCTGCATCGGCGCCTTCGACGGCCTGCACCTGGGCCATCGTGCGCTGCTGGGCCATGCGGTCGCGCGCGCGCGCGCAGCGGACGCGCCCGCAGTGGCACTGAGCTTCGAGCCGCTGCCGCGCGAGTTCTTCGCGCGCGACGCCAAGCCGCCAAGGCTGATGCTGCCGCGCGCCAAAGTGCAGGGTTTGTTCGGATCGGGGATCGACCGGATCGGCCTGCTTCGATTCAACGCCGCCCTGGCTGCGATGTCACCAGAGCAGTTCGTGCAGCGCCTGCTGGTCTCGCGCCTGGCAGCGCGCGAGGTGTGGGTCGGTCCGGAGTTCCGCTTCGGCAAGGGTCGCGTCGGCGATCTGTCCACGCTGCAGGCGCTCGGTGCGGAACATGGCTTCGCCGCCGGCGCGATCGACCCGGTCGAACTCGGTGGCGAGCGCGTCTCCAGCACCCGCATCCGCGCCGCCCTGGGACAGGGCGACTTCGGGCTGGCCGCGCGACTGATCGGGGCGCCCTACGCCATCGGCGGGCGTGTCGTCCGCGGTAGCCAGCTCGGGCGCACGCTCGGGTTCCCGACCGCCAACCTGCGCTTCGGCAACAAGACGCCGGCACTGCGCGGGATCTACGCCACGCGCGTGCATGGCGTGGGCGCGCAGCCGTGGCCATCGGTGTCGTCGTTCGGTACGCGCCCCACGATTGATGGCACTGAACCGCTCCTGGAAGCGCATCTGTTCGATTTCGACGGCGACCTGTATGGCCGTCGGATCGAGGTCGAGTTCGTCGCCAGGCTGCGCGACGAAGAGAAATTCCCGGACCTGCCGACCCTGGTCGCGCAGATGCATCGTGACGCCGCCCAGGCGCGCGCGGTTCTTCAGCAGAATTCCCTCCCACAGCCAGCACCCCGGCGAGCCAGCGCGTGAGCGAAAAACAAGACAACCCGTACAAGTCCACGATCCTGCTGCCGGAGACTGCGTTCCCGATGCGTGGCGATCTGCCCAAGCGCGAGCCGCTCACGCTCGCGCGCTGGGAGGGCGAGGACCTGTACGCGCGTATCCGCGAGAAGGTGCAGGGGCGGGCAAAACGCTTCGTGCTGCACGACGGCCCGCCGTACGCCAACGGCGAGATCCACATCGGCCATGCGGTCAACAAGGTGCTCAAGGACATCGTGGTCAAGTCGCGGCTGCTGGCTGGCTTTGATGCGCCCTACGTGCCGGGCTGGGACTGCCATGGTCTGCCGATCGAGCACAAGGTGGAGAAGGAATTCGGCAAAGTCGGCGACAAACTCGATGCCGCCGCATTCCGTGCGAAGTGTCGCGAGTACGCGACCACCCAGATCGATCTGCAGCGTCGCGACTTCCAGCGCCTGGGTGTCGTTGGCGACTGGCAGAAGCCGTACCTGACCATGGATTTCCGCTATGAAGCGGACATCCTGCGTTCGCTGGCCAGGATCATCGAACGCGGTCACCTGGTACGCGGGGTCAAGCCCGTGTACTGGTGCTTCGACTGCGGCTCGGCGCTGGCGGAAGCGGAGATCGAATACCAGGACAAGGTGTCGCCTGCGGTCGACATCGCATACCCGGCGCGCGACGCGCAGGCATTCGCGCGCGCCTTCGGCATCGAGATTCCGGCCGACGTCGAAGTCGCCGTACCGATCTGGACGACCACGCCATGGACGTTACCCGCCTCGTTGGCGGTGAGCGTAGGTGCGGAGCTCGAATACGCGCTGGTGGAAGGCCCCGCACACGGCGGCAGGCGGCGCTGGCTGGTCGTCGCCGAGGCGCTGGTGCCCAAGGCGTTGCAGCGCTACGGCGTGGACGAAACGGTCGTACACGGTCGCGCGACCGGTGCGGCCCTGGAACTGCTGCTGCTCGCGCATCCATTTGCTTCGTTGAGCAGCGCATATGCCGGGCGCGACATCCCCCTGCTGGTGGGCAGCCACGTGTCCGCCGAAGACGGCACCGGCGCCGTCCACACCGCGCCTGGCCACGGCCAGGAAGACTTCGCGGTGGGCCAGCAGTACGGTCTGCTCGAGAAGTACACCGCAGCGCAAATCAATCCGGTCGACGGCCGCGGCGTCTACCTGCCATCCACTCCGCCGCTCGGCGAGGTCGCACTGGCGGGCGTGCACATCTGGAAGGCGAACGAGCTGATCGTCGACGCCCTGCGCGACAGCGGCGCGCTGCTCGCGTTCGCCAGGTTCAACCACAGTTATCCGCACTGCTGGAGGCACAAGACGCCAGTGGTGTTCCGCGCCACGCCGCAGTGGTTCATTTCGATGGAGCAGGCCGGGCTGCGCCGCGATGCCCTGGCCGCAATCCCCGAAGTGTCGTGGGTGCCGGAGTGGGGTGAAGCCCGCATCTACGGCATGATCGAACACCGCCCCGACTGGACCATCTCGCGCCAGCGCTACTGGGGTGTGCCGATCGCATTGTTCTTCGATCGGGAAACCGGGGAGCCGCATCCGCGCACGGTCGAGCTGATGCACCAGGTCGCGGACCGGGTGCAGGTCGAGGGCGTCGAGGCCTGGTATGCGCTGAAGCCCGAAGAAGTGCTGGGCGAGGATGCCGCGCGCTACGAGAAGGTCACCGACATCCTCGACGTGTGGTTCGACTCCGGCGCCAGCCATGAATGCGTGCTGGCCCAGCGCCCGCAGGACGGTTTGCGCAAGCCGGCCGACCTGTACCTGGAAGGTTCCGACCAGCACCGCGGTTGGTTCCACAGCGCGCTGCTCACCGGCGTGGCGATGGACGGCACGGCGCCTTACCGGCAGGTGCTCACCCACGGCTTCACGGTCGACGAGAACGGCAGGAAGATGTCCAAGTCGCTCGGCAACGTGGTGGTGCCGCAGAAGGTCATCGACCAGATGGGCGCGGACGTGCTGCGCCTGTGGGTGGCGGCGACCGACTTCAGCGCCGAGATGTCGGTGTCGGACAAGATCCTGAAGCAGAACAGCGACGTCTATCGCCGGATCCGCAATACCGCGCGATTCCTGCTGGGCAACCTGCACGGTTTCGATCCGGCCGCGCACCTGCGACCGCTTGGCGACATGGTGGCGCTGGATCGCTGGATCGTGCATCGCGCCTTCGAAGTGCAGGAGCGCATCGCGGCCGCCTACGAACGCTATGACTTCGCCGAGATCGTGCAGCTGCTGTCGAACTTCTGCAGCGTGGATCTGGGGTCGCTGTATCTGGATGTCACCAAGGACCGGCTCTACACGATGCCGGAGGATTCGCACGGCCGGCGCAGCGCGCAGAGCGCGATGTTCCGCATCGCCGAAGCCTTCGTCCGCTGGATCGCCCCGATCCTGGCGTTCACCGCCGACGAGATGTGGAGTTTCCTGCCGGGCGAGCGCGAGGACAACGTGCTGTTCACGACCTGGTACGAAGGGCTGGCCCCGCTGGAAGGCGAAGCGGCCCTGTCGGCGGAGGACTTCGACCAGTTGCTGGCGCTGCGCGAACAGGTCAGCAAGGTGCTGGAGCCGATGCGCGCCAACGGCGAGATCGGCGCCGCGCTCGACGCCGAGATCACGCTGCGCTGCAGCCCCGCCGAGCAGGGCATGCTCGTTAGAGGTCGCCTGGCGCCGCTGGCCGACGAGCTGCGTTTCCTGTTCATCAGTGGCGATGTGCACGTGGTCGCCGACGAAGGCATCCAGGACCTTGCCGTGCTCGCCGTGCCGACCACGAAGATCAAGTGCGTGCGCTGCTGGCATCGGCGTGCGGACGTCGGTTCCGTCGCGGCGCATCCGCAGCTGTGCGCGCGCTGCGTCGGCAATATCGAAGGGCCCGGCGAGGATCGCCGCTGGTTCTAGCGTTCCGAGCCGAACTGGGCCGAACCGGTCCGGCTTCCTCAGCTTCCAGAAACAATGCCGCGCGAACGGCACCCAAACGAGCGATCCATGCCCAACCCGAAACCCAACGCCCTGATCTGGCTGCTCGCGTCCATCGCCGTGATCGCACTCGACCAGCTGACCAAGCAGTGGGTGCTGTCCTCACTGCCGGAGTACACCGCGATCCCGGTGATCGACGGGTTCTGGAACTGGTATCGCACCTACAACACGGGCGCCGCGTTCAGTTTCCTGGCCGATGCCGGCGGCTGGCAGACCTGGTTCTTCACCGGGCTCGCCTTCGTCATCAGCGGCCTGCTGGCGTTCTGGCTGTCGCGCACTCCACGCGCGGACTGGAAGACGGCGCTGCCGTTCGCGCTGGTGATCGGCGGGGCCGTCGGCAACGTGATCGACCGATTGCAGCATGGACACGTGATCGACTTCATCCAGTGGTACTGGCGGGACCATTACTGGCCGGCGTTCAACCTCGCCGATTCGGCGATCGTGGCCGGGGCGGTCGGGATCGCCTTGTTCGGCCTGTTCGACGGCAAGAAGGGCGCAAAGCGATGAACGCAGGCAGCATCCTGGGCATCATTTCCTCCCGGTCGCGGCCCGATCGGCGGCCCGGGGCGTAAAATTCCGCCATGGACATCGTCCTCGCCAACCCCCGCGGCTTCTGTGCCGGCGTCGATCGCGCGATCGAGATCGTCAAGCGCGCCATCGATCTGCTCGGCGCGCCGATCTACGTACGCCACGAAGTGGTGCACAACCGCTTCGTGGTGGCCGAACTCAAGCACCGCGGCGCGGTGTTCGTCGACGAGCTCGACGAGGTTCCGGACGGCGCCACGGTCATCTTCAGCGCGCACGGCGTCTCGCAGGCGGTGCGGGCCGAAGCGGCGCAGCGCAAGCTGAAGGTCTTCGACGCCACCTGCCCGTTGGTGACCAAGGTCCACCTGGAGGTCGCGCGCCAATGCCGCGCGGGGCGGGACATGGTGCTGATCGGCCACGCCGGCCATCCGGAAGTGGAAGGCACCATGGGCCAGTGGCAGGCCGATGGCGACGGCCAGGATTCGCCCGGGAAGATCTACCTCGTCGAAGACATGGACGATGTGGCCACGCTCGCGCCCGGCCAGCCCGACAACATGGCGTATACAACCCAGACCACGCTTTCGGTCGACGACACTCGCGAGATCATCGCGGCGCTCAAGGCCCGCTTTCCGGCAATCCAGGGCCCGCGCAACGACGACATCTGCTACGCCACCCAGAACCGGCAGGACGCGGTGCGTGAACTGAGCAGGGAATGCGACCTGGTGCTGGTGGTCGGCTCGCCCAACAGTTCCAATTCCAACCGTCTGCGTGAGCTGGCCGAACGCGAAGGGGTGGAAGCCCACCTCATCGATGGTGCAGCCGAAATCGATCCGCGCTGGCTCCAGGGGCGGCGCCATATCGGCGTGACCGCGGGCGCCTCGGCCCCGGACGTGCTGGTGCATGGCGTGCTCGAACGACTGCACGAACTGGGCGCGCACGCGGTGCGCGAGCTCGAAGGCCAGCGCGAGGACATGGTCTTCGCCCTGCCCAGGGAGCTCCGGATCCAGCTTGTCTGAACGCCTCAGGGCGGGTTTGGTGGGCCGCGCTTTCCCGGCTAGAATGCGCCCCTCGCCGGAATAGCTCAGTTGGTAGAGCGGCGCATTCGTAATGCGTAGGTCGCAGGTTCGACTCCTGTTTCCGGCACCATTTTTCGCGAAGGTCACCGCATGGATCCTATCCCGCTCGAGGACCTCGCCCTCCTCGAAGTTCTCAAGCGCATCGACCAGGGTGCCGAGTTGACCGTGTCCGATGCGCCGATCCGGCAGCGGCTGTACGAAAGCGCGCTGGCGATGGATGTCGAGGGCGGCATGCAGCTCACCGCCGCCGGGATCGAGATGTGCAAGTCGCTGCAGCATCGCGTCGCCGCCGATGCCCAGGCTGAGAAGATCCTGCAGAAGCGCGAAGGCAGTGACCTCACCGCCTGAGGCTGGTTAGCCAGATCCGCGGCCCAGGGGTCGTCACCGAACCGGTAACCGGACTTGCCTGGCGATCGTTCGGCGCGCGATCGCGCTTGCGGATCAACCCATCAACGGTGCGAACGTGTCCAGCCGGCTGCGCAGATGGTCGGCAAGGCGCAGGCTGAGCGCAATGATGGTGAAGGTGGGATAGGCCCAGCCACCGGTCGGGAAGACCGAACTGCCTGCCACGTAAAGATTGTCGATGCCATGGACCCGACAATGGCGGTTGACGACACCATCGTGCGGATTGGCCGACATGCGAGTGGTGCCGAGGTGATGCGCCGTGCCGTGCAGAACGGGCGCGTCCGCCGGATCTTCCACCCATGGTTCCGGTACGAACCTCGCCGCGTGGACGCGGGCGAGTTCGGCGCCGAACAGTCTTGCCGCGACCCGGTGCGTCGCCCGGTCCAGGTCGGTCAATCTCCAGTCCACGCGGACCCTGCGCTGCCCCAGGGCGTCGCGGCGATCTTCCAGGCTGATCCGGCTGTCCGGGTTGGGGGCCTGTTCGAAGAAGCCCATCACCTCCACCCGCTCCCGGCGCAGATGGGAATACCCGCGACATTTGCGCAGAACCATCCTGCCCACGTCTCCGGCATGACGCGCGAGATGCAGCGCAGCCCGCACCGGCTGCACGGCTTCGTGGTCTGGCTGCGGCAGCGGCAGCGGTAGTCCGCGGTCCAGCACCGCGGCAACCTCGCGTTCGATCCGGCTGTCGATCGCGCCCTCCGCTGGCCTGCCACGCAATCGCGCGCGGAGTTCGCGCAAGGCCTGCACGCCAGGGGAGGGAGCGGCATGGACCGCAAAGGGCCGAATCCGCGACGCGAGCACCTGGTGGCGGCGTTGGGCCTCGTTGGAGAGGCACGGTTCGGCGTACTCGCCGCGAGTGGCTTTGTCGAAAGGTCGCATCACCCGGTCCAGCCGCCCTTCGGCAAGCATCCCAAGGCGGCAGCGCGGATGATCCTGGAAGTAGCGGCCGACCATGTCGTGCCGGTTGCCCAGTCCGTCGCGGGCCACTGAATCGGAAAGCAGCAGCAGCCGGGCGTTCTCGATTCCGCCGGCGGCCAGGACGTAATGGCGGGCCCGGACCGTGCCGCGCCGTCCGCCCAGCGACCCGATGCTGGCCTCGACCACGTATTCCGCACTCGGCACCGGGTGCAATTCGATCAGGTTGGCATGCAGCAGCACGCGCACGTTGGCGGCGTTCGCGAGCGGCGCCACGGTCGCGCCGCCGAACTCCACGGGGCTCTGGACGAACACACGGTTCGCGAGGTCCATGGATGCGTGCGAATGCGGGAAACTGCTGGCGCGGGTATTGAACGAGCCGTTGCTGATCCTGTGGCGATGCAGGCCGCATACAGACAGCGCACGTCGATAGTAGGGTTCAAGATCGTGGTAACCGATCGGCCAGCCGCTGTAGGGAACCCAGTCCCGCGGCTGGAAGTCGTCGGGGGTCAGGGGCAGGCAGCCACCGCCCCATAGTCGGCAACTGCCGCCGTAAGCGCGCAGCCGGCTATGCGCAGGGTGGAGGCCAGGCTCTCCCACCGATGAACCCTCCAGCAGGCGCTGCGATTCGTCTTCGCAGGTCAGGCCTCCGCTTTCGAGCAGCAATATCCGATGGCGGGTGCCTGCAAACGCGTTTGCGATGGTGATGCCGGCGGCGCCTGCGCCCACGATGCACAGGTCGGTCTCGCAGTGGAACGTGCCTGTTCCAGTCCCAAAGTCCTCGATCAACGTCTGGCTCCGTGGTCCGCTGGCGTGCATCGACCGGCACGATTCAGTTGAACGCATGCGAGCGGGCTTACCGGTCATGCGTCCCGGTCTCGCGTCGCGCGACACCGACCCGGTAAGGTGGGCTCCCCAAAGAAGCGAACTGCAAACGCAATGGCCAAGAGCAGGACCAGCTACGTCTGCAGCGAATGCGGAGCGGGATCCACCAAATGGCAGGGCCAATGCGCCGAATGCGGGGCATGGAACACGCTGGTCGAATTCGTCGTGGAATCGGTCGCCAACGGCGGCGGGCCTGCCCGGCGCGGCGGCTGGGCCGGCAAGGTCGATCCGCCGCGGGTTACCGCGCTCAAGGACGTGCAGCACAGCGAGGACGCGCGCGTATCCACGGGGATCGGCGAGTTCGATCGTGTGCTCGGCGGCGGCCTGGTCGAGGGGGCGGTGGTCCTGGTCGGCGGCGATCCGGGCATCGGCAAGTCCACCTTGCTGCTGCAGGCACTGGCGCAGATGTCGTCGGCCTCCTCGGGTCCGGCACTGAGCAGCCTGTATGTGACCGGCGAGGAATCGCTCGCGCAGGTCGCCGGTCGCGCTGCACGACTGGGTCTGCCGCTCGACGGATTGAATGCACTGGCCGAAACCGGTGTGGAACGCATCCTCGAGCAGGCAGTCGCATTGCGGCCGCGGCTGATCGTGGCCGATTCGGTCCAGACCCTGTGGACCGACCAGCTCACCGCCGCACCCGGGTCGGTCAGCCAGGTGCGCGAATCCGCCGCCCGGCTCGTGCGCTACGCCAAGGAAACCGGCGCTGCCGTGTTCCTGGTCGGCCATGTGACCAAGGAGGGAGGCATCGCCGGCCCGCGCGTGCTCGAACACATGGTCGATGCGGTGCTGTACTTCGAAGGCGATTCTGGTTCGCGTTTTCGCGTCCTGCGGGCCTTCAAGAACCGCTTCGGCGCGGTCAACGAGCTGGGCGTGTTCGCGATGGGCGACAAGGGGCTCAAGGAAGTTCCCAACCCCTCGGCGATCTTCCTGTCCGGAGGCAGCATCCAGCAGCCAGGCAGCTGCGTCATGGTCACGCGCGAAGGCACGCGGCCGCTGTTGGTGGAAGTGCAGGCGCTGGTGGATGCATCGCCGCTGTCCAATCCGCGCCGCGTCGCGGTCGGCCTGGAAGGCAACCGCATGGCGATGCTGCTGGCGGTACTGCACAGGCATGGCGGCGTCGGGGTCGGCGACCAGGATGTGTTCGTCAACGTGGTCGGCGGGATCCGGGTGCAGGAAACCGCGGCCGATCTGCCCGTACTGCTGGCTGTGCTGTCTTCGCTGCGCGACCGACCGCTCGCGGACAAGACCATCGCTTTCGGTGAGGTCGGGTTGTCCGGGGAAATCCGCCCGGTCCCCAACGGCGAGGAGCGGCTCAAGGAAGCCGCCACCCACGGGTTCAAGCGCGCGATCGTGGCCAAGGCCAATGCGCCGAAGGCGGGCAGCTACAAGGGGATGCAGGTGGTGCCGGTCGAGCGCCTCGGCGACGCGCTCGAGGCCGCCGGTTGAGGGCTGGCTTGGGGTTCAATGCGCATCGGCCGCAGCGCCGACTCGCCGGGAACGCGGCGACCTCAGCCCCGTTGCAGAACCAGCTCCAGAGCGAACTGACTGCCGAAAAACGCCAGGCCCAGCAGGGCCATGGCCACGAGCGTCCAGCGCACCGCAATCGCACCACGCCAGCCATAGCGTCTGCGGCCGACCAGCAGCGCGCCGAAGGCCAGCCATGACAGCACGCTGAGGACGGTCTTGTGCACCAGATGCTGTGCGAACAGATCCTCCACGAACAACACGCCGGTGAGCAGGGTTGCGCTGAGCAGGACGAAACCGACGGTGATGCTGCGGAACAGCAGCGATTCGAGTTCGGTGAGCGGCGGCAGGGCGCGCAGCCAGCCATGGAACTTGCGCCGGCGCAGCGCGCGTTCCTGCAGCCACAGCATCAGCGCCAGCAGCGCCGCGATCGCCAGGGTTGAATAGGCCAACAGCGCGCACCAGGCGTGCAGTTGCAGCCGCCAGTCATGCGGCTCGGGCGGCTTGTGCCCGACCATGGCATAACCGGCCAGCATGATCGCCGCGAGCGGAAAGACCACCACACCTAGCGCGCGCATGCGGCCGGTTGCTCCGAACAACGCGGTGAGCGTGGCCATGCCCAGGCCCACCAGCGACAGTGCGGCGAAGAAGTGCATGTCCGCTCCGCCCGCGGCCCGCCAGGCGAGTAGGTGATAGCCGCCATGCGCTGCAACGGCGGCGATGGCCGGCCATAACCAGAGTGCCGACATCGACTGATCGTCATCCCTCGACACGGCCCGCACCAGCAGGGCGGTGGCCGACAGGTAGGCGAAGACGGCGATGAGAACGATTGTCATCGGAGGAGTTTGGCACGAATGGGCCACCGGGCGTGGCTGATACTGCCGCGGGACGGTCATCATCCTTCGCGCGAATATCCCGAGACCTCGCTGTGCCGGGCTGCGCAGGGCGAGCGTCGACGCAGGCGGGACCTATAATTCGCGCCAGTTCCTTCCGCATCTGCAAGGCCCTCGGCATGTTCGAATCCCTTACCCAGCGCCTCTCGGGCACCCTCAACCGCCTGCGCGGACGCGGCCGTCTGACCGAGGAGAACATCCGTGAGGCCACCCGCGAGGTGCGCATCGCGCTGCTCGAAGCCGACGTGGCCCTGCCGGTCGTGCAGGCGCTGGTCGAACGGGTCAAGGTGCGCGCGGTCGGACAGGAAGTCCTGAAATCGCTCACCCCGGGCCAGGCGCTGATCAAGGTCGTTCGCGACGAGCTGGCCACCGTGATGGGCGCCTCCGCCAGCGAACTCAACCTCAACGTCCCGGCTCCGGCGGTGATCCTGATGGCCGGCCTGCAGGGTGCGGGCAAGACCACCACGGTCGGCAAGCTCGCCAAGCACCTGAAGGAGAAGCGCAAGAAGAAGGTGATGGTGGTATCGGCCGACGTCTACCGTCCTGCCGCCATCGAGCAGCTGAAAACGCTGGCGCAACAGGTGGACGTGGGTTTCTTCCCCTCCGACCCATCGCAGAAGCCGGAGGCCATCGTGCGCGCGGCCATCGACGATGCGCGCAAGTCCTTCGCTGACGTGCTGATCGTCGATACCGCCGGCCGCCTTGCGGTGGACGCGGCGATGATGGCCGAGATCAAGGCCTTGCACGCGGCGATCCATCCTGTCGAAACCCTATTCGTGGTCGACGCGATGACCGGTCAGGACGCGGCCAACACCGCGAAGGCGTTCGGTGAGGCGCTCCCGCTGACCGGCGTGGTCCTGACCAAGACCGATGGCGACGCGCGCGGCGGCGCAGCGCTCAGCGTGCGCTACATCACCGGCAAGCCGATCAAGTTCGTCGGTACCGGGGAAAAGGCCGACGGCCTGGACGTGTTCCATCCCGATCGCGCCGCTGGCCGGATCCTCGACATGGGCGACGTGCTCAGCCTGGTCGAGCAGGTGGAGCAGCAGGTCGACAAGGACAAGATGGCCAAGCTGGCCGACAAGGTGGTGAAGGGCAAGCGTTTCGACCTCAACGACCTCAAGGAGCAGCTGGAACAGATGCAGAGCATGGGCGGCCTGTCCGGACTGATGGACAAACTGCCCGGTATGGGCCAGATCCCCGATTCGGTGAAGAGCCAGGTCACCGGCAAGGAGATCCCGCGCCAGATCGCGCTGATCAACTCGATGACCAAGAAGGAGCGGCGCAATCCCGCCCTGCTCAACGGCTCGCGCCGCGCCCGCATCGCCAAGGGCGCGGGGATGACGCCTGCCGACGTCAACAAGCTGATGAAGCAGTACCAGCAGATGGAAAAGATGATGGGCAAGCTGGGCCGTGGCGGCATGAAGGGGATGATGCGCAACCTGGGCGGAATGATGGGCGGGCGGGGACGGCCGTTCCCGTGATCGCGCGGACTCGACTCAGGATCGGGTGATGCGCAGCCGGCACGCCGAGCGCCATCGCAACGAACACGCCGGCTGGCTGCGCGCCGCCGTGCTCGGCGCCAACGACGGCATCGTCTCGACCGCGAGCCTGATGGTCGGCATCGCTGCGGCCAACGCCGGCCATCACCAGGTGCTGCTGGCCGGTCTTGCGGGGCTGGTGGGCGGGGCGATGTCCATGGCCGCAGGCGAATACGTGTCCGTGAGCTCGCAGGCCGACGTTGAAGCGGCGGACCTGGCCAAGGAAAAAGGCGAACTCGAGAATTTCGCCGAAGCCGAGCATCAGGAACTCGCAGCCATTTATGTCAAGCGCGGGCTCGACCCGGCGCTGGCCGACCAGGTCGCCACCCAGCTCAGCGAACACGATGCGCTGGCCGCGCACGCCCGCGACGAGCTCGGGATCACCGAGACCCTGCGTGCCCGGCCTGTACAGGCGGCGCTCGCTTCCGCGGGGGCGTTCGCGCTCGGGGCCATGCTTCCCATCACGGTGGTCCTGCTGGCGCCGCGGGACCATGCCGGCCCGTGGGTCACCGGATTTTCGCTGGTCTGCCTCGCAATCCTGGGTGGCGTCGCGGCCAAGGTGGGGGGCGCGCCAGTCGCGCGCGGCGCGCTACGCGTGAGCGTATGGAGCGCGCTGGCGATGGCCTTCACCGCGGCCCTGGGGCACTGGTTCGGGGGCGTGGTCGCCGGCTGACAGGCAAGCCTGGTGTCGCTTGCGAATGCGGGACCGGGTTTCGCGGCTCCTGCCAATGCTCTAGAATGTCCGGCTTACCCTGCCACCCTGGCAGCTGGGCTATACCGAGAACAGCAATGGTCAAGATCCGCCTCACCCGTGGCGGCGCGAAGAAGCGTCCGTTCTACCACATCATCGTCACCGACAGCCGCAGCGCCCGCGACGGCCGCAACATCGAGCGCGTCGGCTTCTACAACCCGGTGGCTTCGGGCCAGGAAAAGCGCGTCGAGCTCAATGTCGAGCGCGTGCAGCACTGGCTGGGTCACGGCGCCCAGATGACCGACAAGGTTGCCGATCTGTACAAGCAGGCCGCCAAGGCCGCACCCGCCGCCTGATCCGCCGGCTGCGCGACGCGCGGCCGCAGCTGGACGCATGCAAACCGCCACGCGCCCCTCCGGTGACAGGCTCGTCCTCATCGGCAGGATCCACGGCGCGTTCGGCGTGCGCGGCGAAGTGAAGCTCGAATCCTTCACCGATCCGAAATCGTCCGTGCTCCGCTACCAGCCGTGGACGCTGCGCGACGCGCACGGACGCGAGCGTGAACTCAGTGGCGCGCGTGGGCGCGAAACGGCCAAGGGCATCGTCGCCACGCTGCCGGACGTGGCCGACCGCGACGCCGCCGAGGCCCTGCGCGGCACCGAGGTCTGGGTGCCGCGTTCGACGCTGCCGGCTGCCAAGGAAGGCGAGTACTACTGGGTCGACCTGGAAGGCCTGCGCGTGCGGAATGCGGAAGGGGTCGACTTCGGGACCGTATCCCATCTGTTCTCCACCGGAGCCAACGACGTGCTGGTGGTGCAGGGCGAACGCGAACGCATGCTGCCCTTTGTGCAGCCCGATGTGATCCGGCAGGTCGATTTCGAAACCGGCGTCATCACGGTGGACTGGGACGCGGATTTCTAGCCGCTCCTACCAGTCGCACCTACACTGGCTGATGGAATTCCGATGCGTATCGACCTGATCAGCCTGTTCCCCGAATTCGTCGCCCAGATCGCCGGCCACGGCGTGGTCGGGCGGGCGGGCGAGCGCGGACTGCTGTCGATCCATGGCTGGAACCCGCGCGATTACGCCGGAGGCAACTACCGTCGGGTCGACGACCGTCCCTTCGGCGGCGGCCCGGGCATGGTGATGCTGATCGATCCGCTGCAGGCGGCCATCACCGCCGCGCGCGCGGCAGATCCCGCACCGGCCAGGGTGATCTATCTCAGCCCCCAGGGCGAACGTTTCGACCAGGCGAAGGCGCGCGAGCTGGCCACACGCAGCCGCGTGATCCTGCTCTGCGGACGGTACGAGGGGGTGGACGAGCGCCTGATCCAGGCCGAGGTCGACGAGGAGCTTTCGATCGGCGATTACGTGCTCTCCGGTGGCGAGCTGGCCGCGGCGGTAGTCATCGACGCGATCGCCCGGCTGCAGGAGGGGGCGCTGAACGACGCCGATTCCGCCCTCCAGGACAGCTTCGGACCCGGCAGTGAGGAAGGCCCCATCTTGCTGGACTGTCCGCATTACACCCGGCCGGTGGAACACCCCCTGGGCCCGGTGCCTGAAGTACTGCTGTCGGGGAACCACGCCGAGATCGCCCGCTGGCGGCGGATGCAGGCCCTGGGCCGCACCTGGCTGCGGCGGCCGGACCTGCTCGACGAGGCGGTCTTGTCCGAGTCGGACCAGGCGCTGCTGGATGAATTCAGGAAGTCCCGGTCCTGACCGGCCCGGCGTCCGCTAACCCCATGGCATCACAGGGAATTTTGTCGCTATAATGCGCGGCTTCGTTCCACCAAGGCCATGACGCGGGTCCGCGTGCACTCGCGCATACAACTAAGCTCTGAACAGAGCGTCCAACAGGCAGCCCGCTCGGGCACAGCTCCAAGGCGATTCCCATGAACAAGCTCATCCAGCAATTCGAAGCCGACCAGGCGCAGCGCCAGCTGCCGGAATTCGGTCCGGGCGATACCGTCATCGTCAACGTCAAGGTCAAGGAAGGCAACCGCGAGCGCGTGCAGGCCTACGAAGGCGTGGTCATCGCCAAGAAGAACGCCGGCCTCAACTCCGCCTTCACCGTGCGCAAGATCTCGCATGGCTACGGCGTCGAGCGCGTGTTCCAGAGTTACAGCGCCGCGATCGAATCGGTCAAGGTCAAGCGCCGCGGCGACGTGCGTGCGGGCAAGCTGTACTACCTGCGCGGGCTGGAAGGCAAGAAGGCGCGCATCAAGGAAGACCTGGCGGGCAATGCCAAGGCCAAGAATGCTGCGGCTGCCGCCGCTGCTGCAGCCGAAGCCGCCGAGTAAGACCCGCGCCTTCAGGCGATGCCTGGAACGGCCACCGCAAGGTGGCCGTTCGCGTTTATGAGTTCGACTGGCCGGGACCTGGCAGCGCGTGCTTTGGCGGAAGCGCCGCACCGGTTCGCTGCGGCCGACATGCACGACTGCACGCTGCCGGACCCGTCCGCAACGCTGGTTAGAATGTCCCCAGCATGGAATCCGCAACCGACAACGCTGCTGCCGGCACCCGCATCGATGTCTGGCTCTGGGCGGCGCGCTTTTTCAGGACGCGCAGCCTGGCCAAGCTGGCGGTTGAATCAGGCAAGGTCGAGGTCGGCGGCCAACGCGCCAAGCCCTCGCGCCTGGTGCGGGTGGGAGATCGCCTGTTCATACGGCGGGGCGAGGAGGTGTTCGAGATCATCGTCCGTGCACTCTCCGGCATGCGCGGACCGGCTTCGGTCGCGCAGGGGCTCTATGAGGAAGGCGAGGCCTCGCGAGAGCGACGCGAGGCCGAACGTGCGACCCGCGCAGCCGCGCGCGCAGGTTATCGCGCACCCGAGACCAAACCCGACAAGCGCGCCCGCCGCCTGATCCGCGCGCTCGGCGATATCGACACGCTGTAGCCGGAAACAGGAACGCCGGCTTGCGCCGGCGTTCCGTCGTCAGGCGCCGTGTCGGCGCCCGCGTTCTTGCCGCTACGCTGCGAGATCGAACCGGTCCAGATCCATCACCTTGCTCCAGGCCGCGGCGAAGTCCCTGACGAACTTCTCCTGCGCATCCGCGCTTGCATAGACCTCGGCCAGCGCACGCAACACGGAGTTGGCGCCGAATGCCAAGTCCACGCGGCTGCCTGTCCACTTCGACGCTCCCGACTTGCGGTCGCGGCCTTCGAATGCGTCGCGCGCATCCGAGGTCGCCTTCCATTCCGTGCCCATGTCGAGCAGGTTCACGAAGAAGTCATTGCTCAGCACGCCGGGGCGGTCGGTCAGCACGCCGTGCTTCGAACCGCCATGGTTGGCGCCGAGGGCGCGCAGGCCGCCGACCAGGACCGTCATCTCCGGCGCGGTGAGCGTGAGCAGCTGCGCCCGGTCGATCAGTAGGTGCTCGGCCGGTACCACGGAACGGCCCTTGATGTAATTGCGGAACCCGTCGGCGAACGGCTCGAGCGGGGCGAACGAATCGACGTCGGTCTGCTCCTGCGACGCATCGGTCCGGCCCGGATGGAAGGGCACCGCGACTTCGACGCCGGCGTCCTTCGCGGCCTTCTCGACGGCAGCCACGCCGCCGAGCACGATCAGGTCGGCCAGCGAAACCTTCTTGCCGCCGGCAGCCGCGCCGTTGAAATCGGCCTGGATGCCTTCGAGCGCCTTGAGCACCTTGCCCAGCTGCGCCGGCTGGTTGACCGCCCAGTCCTTTTGCGGGGCGAGGCGGATGCGCGCGCCGTTGGCGCCGCCGCGCTTGTCACCGCCGCGGAAGGTGGCCGCCGACGCCCATGCCGTGGATACCAGTTCGGCGACCGACAGCCCCGAGCCGAGAATCTTCGCCTTGAGCGCAGCGATATCGTTCGCATCGACCAGCGGATGGTCGACCTTCGGCACCGGGTCCTGCCAGATCAGCTCCTCTTCCGGAACCTCAGGGCCCAGATAGCGGGCGCGTGGGCCCATGTCGCGGTGGGTGAGCTTGAACCAGGCGCGGGCGAACGCATCGGCGAACTGGTCCGGGTTCTCCAGGAACCGGCGCGAGATCTTTTCGTACACAGGATCGAAGCGCAGCGACAGGTCGGTGGTCAGCATCGTCGGCACGCGCTTCTTCGACGAATCGTGCGCGTCCGGGATGAGGGCCGGTGCGTTCTTGGCGACCCATTGGTGCGCGCCGGCCGGACTCTTCGACAATTCCCATTCGAAGCCGAACAAGTGCTCGAAGAAGTCGTTGCTGAACCTGGTCGGAGTTTTGGTCCAGGTGACCTCGAGACCGCTGGTGATCGTGTCGGGACCCTTGCCCGAACCGAAACGGTTATGCCAGCCGAACCCCTGCGCTTCCAGCTCGGCGGCTTCCGGTTCCTCGCCGACATTGTCCGCCGGACCGGCCCCATGGGTCTTGCCGAAGCTGTGCCCGCCGGCGATCAGCGCGACCGTCTCCTCGTCGTTCATGGCCATGCGCCCGAAGGTGTCGCGGATGTCCTTCGCGGCGAGCAGTGGATCCGGGTTGCCGTCCGGGCCCTCCGGATTGACGTAGATCAGGCCCATCTGCACTGCGGCGAGCGGGTTTTCGAGATTGCGGGTATGCACGTCGCCGTCGGCATCGTCGTCGGAGACCAGCACGCCGCGGTCGCCCGGCTTCTCGACGCCTTCCGAGCCGTGGGCATAGCGCACGTCGCCGCCCAGCCAGGTATTTTCCCGACCCCAGTAGACATCCTCGTCGGGTTCCCAGGTGTCCGGCCGCCCGCCGGCGAAACCGAAGGTCTTGAAGCCCATCGTTTCCAGCGCGACGTTGCCGGCCAGGATCATCAGGTCGGCCCAGGAAATGCTGCGGCCGTACTTCTGCTTGATCGGCCACAGCAGCCGGCGAGCCTTGTCCAGGCTGACGTTGTCCGGCCAGCTGTTGAGCGGGGCGAAGCGCTGCTGGCCGCGCCCGCCGCCGCCACGCCCGTCGCCGATGCGGTAGGTCCCGGCGCTATGCCAGGCCATGCGGATCATCAGCCCGCCGTAGTGGCCGAAGTCCGCGGGCCACCAGTCCTGCGAATCGGTCATCAGCGCGGCGAGATCCTGTTTCAGCGCGGCGTAATCGAGCTTCTGGAATTCCTTTGCGTAATCGAAATCCGCGCCCATGGGATCGGACTTGGACGAATGCTGGGACAGCAGGTCGACACGCAGCTGGTTCGGCCACCAGTCGATGTTCTGCTGTCCTCCGCCCGCGGTCTGGTGGAACGGACACTTGGCCTCGTTGGACATGGCATTTCTCCCTTGGTGGTGTCGTGGAACGCAGGTTCGATCGAACCTGCGTGCGGCATGTCGAAGACAAGCCGGGCTGCCGGATGTGCCGGGTGCTCAGCTGGAACGAGGCTACGACCGTCCCGGTGCAAAGGAAAATTGAATGATTCGACAGATCCGATAGGTGATTGCTATTGCAAGCCCGTAGTGTTGCGGCTGTCCGGCCGACGTCGCGTCTGCGGCCGGGAGGCGCGCCGATTCAAACCCTCCGCGGGCCGCCGAGAATTGAACCCCCGATCTTCAGCAGGTCGCTGAAATCGGTGTCACCGTCGCCATCGCGGTCCAGCACCTGGCCGAGCACGCTGCCGAGCGGTCCACCTTGCTGTTCGACCGTGCGTGTCTCCTGCTCGAGGATGTCGCCGAGCACGCCGGGAGAGGGCGCCTGCGCCGGTGGCTGGTGGGCCGAGCCTTGCGGCAACGATGCACCGCCGGCCGACACCTGCCGGTTCTCGAACATGCGCTTGGCCAGATAGGCCAGCACGATCGGGGCGAGCCAGCGCAGCAGCAGATTGGCCTTGTCCTGGCCGATGCCGGTGCTCCGGCCGACGGCCTGTTCGGCGCGTGGCTGGCGGCCGCCGAAGATGTGGCCGAGGATGCCGGCGCCATCGGTCTGCCGGCTGTGGTCGCCGCCGAGCACCGCGCCGAGCAACTGGCCCAGGCCGCCAGCGCCGGCGTGATCGTTCTGCAGCGCACCGAACAGCGCCTGCGCGCCCCCGGGCTGGCTGGCATTGCGGCCGAGCGCGCCGATCAGCAACGGCAATGCGGCGGTCACCGCGGTCTGTGCGGTGGCCGGATCCACGCCCAGCTGCTGCGCGATCTGCTGTACCGGCCCACCCTGCAGCTGCGAGGCTAGATCCTGAGTCATCGAAGTGGTCATGGCCGGTCCGTCCGGTAAGGGGAAGCCACGCTACGGCCGAACGCGTTAGTACCCGGTTATTGCAGGGCCTTGATCCGGTACAGGGCTTCGAGCGCCTGCTTCGGCGTCAGTTCGTCCGGATCCAGTGTTGCCAGGGCCTCGAGCGCGGCGGATGCAGGCGCGAACAATCCGATCTGCTGTGGCGCATCGAGCGCCTGCGCGGTAAGCGGGGAGGAGGGCGCATCACGTCGCGCCTCGAGTTCGGCGAGCCTAGCGCGCGCCTGGCGTACCACGGATTTCGGCAGCCCGGCCAGCGCCGCGACCTGCAGGCCGAAGCTGCGATCGGCCGGCCCGTCCTTCACCGCATGTATGAACACCAGACTCTCGCCTGCGACCGGGTCGTGGTGTTCGACCGCATCCAGGTGCACGTTGGCAATGCCGCTGCCCGGTTCGGCCAGCGCGGTCAATTCGAAGTAGTGCGTGGCGAACAGGGTGTAGCTCCGGTTCACCGCTGCCAGGTGGCGCGCACAGGCATCGGCGAGCGCCAGGCCATCGTAGGTCGATGTGCCGCGGCCGATCTCGTCCATCAGCACCAGCGACTGGTCGGTGGCGTGATGCAGGATGTAGGAGGTTTCCGCCATTTCCACCATGAAGGTGGATTGTCCGCGCGCCAGGTCGTCGCCGGCGCCGATGCGGGTGAGGATGCGGTCGATCGGTCCGATCTCGGCGCGCGCGGCCGGGACGAAACTGCCGATATGCGCGAGCAGCACGATCAGCGCGTTCTGGCGCATGTACGTGCTCTTGCCGCCCATGTTGGGGCCGGTGATCACCAGCATGCGCAGGCCGCTATGGTCCGGCGCGCAGTCGAGCACCAGGTCGTTGGGAGTGAACGGCTCGTCGCGCACGGCTTCGACGACAGGGTGGCGCCCGCCTTCGATGTGCATCCCCGGACCCTCGGACAGTACCGGCTGGTTCCAGTCGAGCGTCTGTGCGCGTTCGGCGAAACAGGCGAGGGCATCGAGTTCGCTCAATGCCGCCGCGGAATGCTTGAGCGGTTCCAGGTTCTCGTTGAGCGTGTCGAGCAGGCTTTCGTAGAGCAGTTTTTCCCGCGCGAGTGCGCGTTCGCGTGAGGACAGCACCTTGTCCTCGAAGATCTTCAGTTCTTCGGTGATGTAGCGCTCGGCTCCGGTCAGGGTCTGTCGCCGGGTGTAGTGCGCCGGCGCTCGCTCGCTCTGGCCTTTGCTGATCTCGATGTAATAGCCGTGGACACGGTTGTAACCCACCTTGAGCGTGGGGATTCCGGTGGCGGCTTTCTCCCGTGCTTCCAGGTCGACCAGGAATCGATCCGCGTTGCTCGACAGCTGGCGCAGTTCGTCGAGTTCGGCATCGAAACCCTCCGCGAAGACGCCCCCATCGCGTGCCAGGACGGGTGGCTGCGCGACAAGCGCACGGGTCAGGCGCGCGGCATGTCCCGCATGTTCGCCAAGGGCATCGTGCAGCGCCTGCAGGCGCGGTGAATCCAGCGGCGCCAGCAGCTTGCGCACTTCCGGCACCAGGTTCAGGCCATCGCGCAGCGTGGACAGGTCGCGCGGACGTGCGCTGCGCAGGGCGATGCGGGAGAGGATGCGCTCCAGATCGCCGAGCGCGCGGAACGCGTCGCGCACTGCGGCGTCGGCGCGACTCTCGATCAGGGTCGCCACGGCCTGGTGCCGTTCGCGCACGACCTGGCGGTCGCGCAGCGGCCGATGCAGCCAGCGACGGAGCAGGCGCCCGCCCATCGGCGTCACCGTCGTGTCGAGCACGCCAAGCAGGGTGGTCTTCGTATCGCCATCGATGCGCGTATCCAGTTCCAGGTGCCGGCGGGTGGCGGCATTCATCGCGATGGCGCCGTCGCTGGCTTCCACGGCGATCGTGGTCAGATGCGGGAGGCGCTGCTTCTGGGTCTCCTCGACATAGCCGAGCAGGGCGCCCGCGGCGGCGACGGCCAGGCGTCCCTTGCACGCCAGGCCTTCGTCGATACCGAACCCGGAAAGATCGTGCAGGGCGAAGAACCGCAGCAGCTGGCGGCGTCCGCCATCGGCATCGAACAGCCACGGCGCGCGCCGGCGCAGGCCGCCGCGCTCGAGCACGAAGCCCGGCCAGCCGTCCTCGTCCGGCACAAGCAGTTCGGCTGGCTGCAGGCGCGCAAGTTCGGCCTCAAGCGCATCGTCGCTGGCAACTTCGTTGACCAGGAAGCGACCCGCGGCCAGATCCGCCCACGCCAGCCCATAGCCGACGCCTCCCCGCGACGCGCCGCCGCGCGCGAGCGCCAGCAGCAGCGTGTCGCGCCGCTCCGGCAGCAAGGCCTCGTCGGTCACGGTGCCGGGGGTAACGATGCGTACGACCTTGCGTTCGACCAAGCCCTTGGCCAGCGCGGGATCGCCGATCTGCTCGCAGATCGCCACCGACTCGCCCAGCGCCACCAGTCTTGCCAGATAGCCTTCGTAGGCATGCACCGGCACGCCGGCCATCGGGATCGGCTGTCCGGCGGAGCTCCCGCGCTGGGTCAGGGTGATGTCAAGCAGCCGCGCCGCCTTGCGGGCATCGTCGTAGAACAGCTCGTAGAAATCGCCCATGCGGAACAACAGCAGGATGTCCGGATGCTCCGCCTTGGCGGCGAAGAACTGCTTCATCAACGGCGTGTGTTCGGCGGACATCTGCGCAGGGAGCGGGCGTGGCCCGATAGTGTGCCCCAAGCCATGCCCATGCCGGCTGCCCTGGCTTGTGCTAGCGTGCCGTGCATGGCCGGGGCGTCCCCACCGATCCGGCCGCGGGGAATGCGTCGCCGATGCGACCGGGCGGACTTCGGTCCGGCCCCGTCACCGGATTTTCTCCGTTGTGTAGTCATCCGCATTGCACACATCCAAGGGGACATCGCCATGACCATCCAACCGCCGCGTGCAACGCTCGCCGTCGCCGTGCTGGCTGTTCTCGTTTCGCTGGGGCTTCCGACAGCGGCCAGCGCGCAGCAGGCGCCCGCGACTGCGACGGACCCGGATGCGGAAGAGCCGACGACGCTGTCCACCATGACCGTCACCGCGCAGAAGCGCGAAGAACAGATGCAGGACGTGCCGATCGCGGTCACGTCGATACCGCAACAGTTGATCCAGGACAACGGCATCCGCGACATCAAGGATCTGCAGGTGCTCGTGCCCGGGTTCACCGTGACCAGCACCCAGAACGAGGGCATCACCACTGCGCGGATCCGCGGGATCGGCACCGTCGGTGACAACGTCGGCCTGGAATCCTCGGTCGGCGTGGTGATCGACGGCGTCTACCGGCCGCGCAACAGCGTGGGCTTCGGCGATCTGGGCGAAGTCGAGCGGATCGAGGTGTTGAAGGGTCCGCAGGGCACCGTCTTCGGCAAGAACACCTCCGCTGGCGTGATCAACGTGATTACCAAGCGCCCCGGCTACAACCAGGAGCTCGATGGCGAAATCACGGTCGGCAATTACGGCGCCCTCGGCGTGTCGGGCGCGTACAACGACGCGCTGGGCGAGAACGCCGCCTTCAGCGTCTATGCCGCCAAGCGCAAGCGCGACGGTTGGATGGACGTGGTCACCGGCGCCGGCCCACGCACCGAGGAAGAGGACTACGACCAGAACTACCACACCCTACGCGGCAAGCTGCTGCTGGAACCCAGCGAAAACGTCGACATCCTCCTCTCTGGCGACTTCTCCAGCCGCGAGGAGAACTGTTGCACTGCCGTGCAGCTGGTCAGTGGCGGCACGGCGCCACTGATCAACATCCTCGGCGGCGGCAACGCCATCGCCATCCCCGCCGATCCGTTCGGACGCACGGCCTACAGCAACCGCAGCACCGAGCAGGACATCAAGGACAAGGGCGTTTCCGCGGAAATCAACTGGGAACTGCCGTGGTTCGGCGGTGCCACGCTGACTTCGATCACCGCGCAGCGCGACTGGGAACTGATTCACGGCATCGACTTCGACTTCACCGCCGCTGATATCCTCTATCGCAACGCCGATGAGGACGAGAATTTCAGCGGCTTCGAAAGCTTCAGCCAGGAATTCCGTCTGACCGGCTCCACCGACCGTGTCGACTGGATGGTGGGCGCGTTCTATTCGGACGAGGACATCGAGCGCAACGAGTCCTACCGCATCGGCGCCGCCTACGAGCCCTATCTGTCGACCCTGGTGCTGCAGCGCGTGGCACAGGGCGTGACCGCGCTGGGCCTGCCGTTCGACACCGCGAATCCGGCCACGTTCTTCTCGCAGGTCAGCGGCCGCCCGTTCGGCACCGGCTTCGCCGGGCTCGGTGCCCTTGACCGGCACAACCAGAACGCGAAGAGCGCGGCGATCTTTACCAACAACACCTGGCACGCGACCGAGGCGCTCGACCTGACCCTGGGCCTTCGCTACACCCGCGAAGAGAAGGAGCTGCGCTCGGTGTTCTCCAATCCCAACGGCAGCGCCTCATGCGGCGCGGTGCTGGCCAATCCTGCAGCCACGGTCGGCGGCGCGCTGGCGCAGCGCATCGCCATCTGGGCGTTCCTGCCGCCTGACGTCCAGGCCCAACTGATCGGCGCGATCGCGCCGCAGGTGGCCGGCTTCATGTGCTTGCCCTGGGCCAACGCCCTGCACAACGGCCGCATCAGCGAGCAGGAACGCGAGGAGAAGGAGTGGTCGGGCACGTTCAAGGCGGCCTATCGCTGGAACGAAAACGTGATGACCTACGCGTCGGCCGCGCGCGGCTACAAAGGCGGCGGCTTCAACCTGGACCGCGTGCAATCTTCCAACGGCCTGTCCAGCGGCGGCGCCGGCATCTTGCCGGTGAACGACACGTCGTTCCCGGGCGAGTTCGTCGACAGCTACGAACTCGGCGCCAAGACCACCTGGGCGGGTGGGAACCTGCTGCTGAACGCGACCTTGTTCCACCAGACCTACGACGACTTCCAGCTCAACAGCTTCCTCGGCACGAGTTTCGTGGTGCGCTCGATTCCGGAAGTGGTCTCGCGCGGCATCGACAGCGAAATCCTGTGGCAGCCCAACGCCATCCCCGGGTTGATGCTGCAGGGGGGCTTGATGTATGCCAATACCCAGTACGGCGACGACATCCCCGGGGCGGATTTCGTCGAGCCCACCGGCCAGCTGTACAAACTGCCGGGCGCGCAGATGAGCTTCGCGCCGAAGTGGTCGGGTTCGGCCTCGATCACCTACGAATGGGATTTCGCCAGCGACCTGGTCGCGCGCTTCAACCTGGGCGCGAAGTACATGTCGGACTACAACACCGGTTCGGACCTTGACGACGAAAAACTGCAGGACGCCTTCACCGTGGTCAATGCCCGGATCGGCCTGGGGCGGCGCGACAAGCGCTGGGCGGTGGAGCTGTGGGGCCTGAACATCTTCGATGCCGAATACGTGCAGGTCGCCTTCGACGGCCCGCTGCAGGCGGTCGGCACGCCGCAGCCCGGGGATCCGCTCAATACCTACAACGCGTTCCTCGGCGCGCCGGCCACGTACGGCATCACGTTCCGCTACAACTATCACTGAGGGCGGGCTTCGAGTTTCCGGACGAGGAAAGCGGGGCAGCAGGATCCATGCGCCGGCCGGTGACTCCAGCCGGCGGTGGTTGATCGCGAGCAGATTGCGTGAAAGGGCGCCGCGGCCATGCAACACGGGCGCTGGGTTTCAGCCGACAATTCAACGTTCCTCCGCCGAACTGCCTGCCGCATGCCGAGCCCCACCGATGCACAACTGCGCGCACTTGCCCAATCGCTGGGCGAGCGTCTGCGTGGCAGTCGCGATCACCTGGTCACTGCCGAGAGCTGCACCGGCGGCTGGATCGCCAAGACGGTGACGGACGTCGCCGGATCCTCGGACTGGTTCGACTGCGGGATGGCGGCCTACAGCTACGAGGCCAAGCAGGCTTTGCTGGGCGTGAGCCCCCAGACCCTGGAAACCCATGGTGCGGTGAGTCGCGAGACGGCGATCGAAATGGTTTCGGGTGCGCTGGTGAATTCGGGTGCCAGCGTCGCCGTGGCCGTCACCGGGATCGCCGGGCCGGGGGGCGGCACCGCGGACAAGCCGGTCGGAACCGTCTGGATCGCATGGAAGCGCCGCGGCGGCTATCCGCGGGCCGAGGTTTTCCACTTCGAAGGTGACCGCGAAGCCGTCCGACGACAAACCGTGGCAGCGGCCCTGGAAGGTCTCGGACCTCTGTAACCCTGAGGCAGCCAGGCGGAACGAGAGGCTTGCGCCGATGGTTTGTTAGTAGTAATACTACTCACCATGGAACTCACCGATACCCAGCAGGCCATCCTCGCCATGATCGCCGAGCGGATCGAGGCCGAAGGCTTCCCGCCCTCGCAGGCCGAGATTTCACGTGCCTTCGGCTTCAAGGGGGTGCGCGCCGCCCAGTACCACCTGGAGGCGATGGAGGCCGCCGGGGCCATCGAGCGCATGCCCGGTCGGGCGCGGGGCATCCGCCTGCTGCGGACGCCGACCGCACCGCAGCGGGAACTGCCGCTTGCCTCCATGGAGGACGCCGTGCGCCTTCCGGTGCTTGGGCAGGTCGCTGCCGGCCTGCCGATTGGCGCGGGCATCGACGAGAGCAGCGGCCCGGACAGCTATCTCGTGCTCGACCGTGTGCTGTTCTCGCCGTCGCCGGATTACCTGCTCAAGGTCAAGGGCGACTCGATGCGCGACGAAGGCATCTTCGAGGGCGACCTGATCGGCGTGCACCGCACCCGCGACGCACGCAGCGGTCAGATCGTGGTCGCGCGGATCGACGAGGAAATCACGGTCAAGCTGCTGAAGATCGGCAAGGACCGCATCCGCCTGCTGCCGCGCAATCCCGATTACGCCCCGATCGAGGTGCAGCCGGGCCAGGATTTCGCGATCGAGGGCCTTTACTGCGGCCTGGTGCGGCCGAACCGGTGATGGTGCGGCCCGCCGCAGCCCGATCCGCACCCCGCACCGGCGGGAACCCGGGCGCGTTGCCTCGGGCCTGCTCGACCAGCGATTTTTTTCAGGGTTTTCCTACCCGCCTTTGCGTTGTTGCCCAGTTCCCCCCAGCGTCCCCCGTGAATATTTTTTCGTACAAGGCTGCAGCGTCGCAGCCCCTGCGATGACCCGGGCCTAGCCTGACCGCATTCCGGATTTCCCATACGAACCTGAAGGACGACCACGATGGACGAAAACAAGAAGCGTGCCCTTTCCGCGGCCCTGACCCAGATCGAGAAGCAGTTCGGCAAGGGCTCGGTGATGCGCATGGGCGACCGTGCCGTGGAGGTGGCGGAAGTGATCGGCACCGGATCGCTGATGCTGGACATCGCACTGGGGATCGGCGGCTTGCCCAAGGGCCGGGTGGTCGAAATCTACGGGCCCGAATCCTCGGGCAAGACCACACTGACCCTGCAGACCATCGCCGAATGCCAGAAACTCGGTGGCACCGCCGCCTTCATCGATGCCGAGCACGCGCTGGATCCGATCTATGCGGGCAAGCTGGGCGTCAATGTCGACGAGCTGCTCCTCTCGCAGCCGGACACCGGCGAGCAGGCGCTGGAGATCGCCGACATGCTCGTGCGTTCCAACGCCGTAGACATGGTGGTGATCGACTCGGTCGCCGCACTCACGCCCAAGGCCGAAATCGAGGGCGAGATGGGCGATCAGCTCCCCGGCCTGCAGGCACGCCTGATGAGCCAGGCGCTGCGCAAGCTCACCGGCAATATCAAGCGCAGCAACTGCATGGTGATCTTCATCAACCAGCTGCGCCACAAGATCGGGATCATGATGCCGGGCCAGAGCCCGGAGACCACCACCGGCGGCAACGCGCTCAAGTTCTACGCCTCGATCCGCCTGGACATCCGCCGCATCGGCGCGATCAAGAAGGGCGACGAGATCATCGGCAACCAGACCAAGATCAAGGTGGTCAAGAACAAGATGGCGCCCCCGTTCAAGCAGGTGCTCACCGAGATCCTGTACGGCGAGGGCATCAGTCGCGAGGGCGAACTGATCGAGATGGGCGTGGACGCCAAGCTGGTGGAGAAGTCGGGCGCCTGGTACAGCTGCGGCGGCGAGCGTATTGGCCAGGGCAAGGAAAATGCCCGCCAGTACCTCAAGGAGAATCCGCAGGTCGCGCAGAAACTCGAAGCCCAGCTGCGTGAGCAGTTCGTGCCGGAGGAAATCTCGCGCGCCGAGGTCGATGAAGCCTGACCGGTTGCAACGGCGGGCCGGGATGACTGATCGTCAGCAGGCATCCCGGCCCGCTCCTCGTGCAGGCGCCGGAGAAGGGCACCTCATGGGGAAATCCGATGACTCGATCGACTTGCTCGAATCAAACCAAGGCTTAGCCGAAACCGCACCGGTCGTGTGCGGCGTCACTGGTCCCGAACGGCGCAAGCGACGGCGACCCGAACCCTCGCCCCTGCAGCGTGCGCTGGGCCTGCTCACCCGTCGCGAGCATTCGCGCAAGGAGCTGACCCGCAAGCTCACCGATCGGGGCGTAGAGCGGGCAGAGGCGGCCGCGGCGATCGAAAAGCTTTGCGACGCCGGCTGGCAGGACGACGCCCGCTTCGCCCAATCCCTGGTTCGCAGCCGTGCCAATGCTGGTTACGGTCCGATCCGGATCCGCGCCGAACTGGGAACCCATGGCCTGGATCGGGAAGCGGTGGCTGCCGCCATGGACAGCTTCGACGGGGATTGGGCCACCAATGCCCAGGACCTGGTCCGCCGCCGTTTCGGCCAGGGGATCGCCACCGACCGCGCCCGCCAGCGCAAAGCGGCCGACATGCTCGTCCGCCGCGGTTTTGCTGCCGACCATATTCGTACCGCGCTTCGCTGCGACCCTGAAGATTGAACCCGGACCTGGGTCTGTGGCAGGCATGCCTCGGGAAGGAGCGATGCGTGAACAGCGGCGGGGCAGCCATTAAGCGTCCGCCCCTGGCGCGCGTGGGTTGTTCAAGGTCCAAACACGCTTGATCGGCGCCCCGACGCGCCCCATCCCGCCTGTAAACTAGCCTGATCGGGTTGTCCGTTCGTTTCCGCGGCCGCATCTTGCCGGTCTTGCGGCGTCCGGACTGCGCCCACCCTCCAGCATTCGCCAGATGAAAACCACCTCCGACATCCGCCGGGATTTCCTCGAGTTCTTCCAGGGCAAGGGCCACACCATCGTGCCGTCCGCGCCGCTGGTACCCGGCAACGATCCGACCCTGCTGTTCACCAATTCCGGCATGGTCCAGTTCAAGGACGTGTTCCTGGGTGCGGAGAAGCGCAGCTACGTACGTGCGGCCGACGTGCAGCGCTGCCTGCGCGCGGGCGGCAAGCACAACGACCTGGACTCGGTCGGCTATACCGCGCGCCACCACACCTTCTTCGAGATGCTGGGCAACTGGTCGTTTGGCGACTACTTCAAGAAGGACGCCATCGCCTGGGCGTGGGAGCTGCTGACCGAGGTCTGGAAGTTGCCGAAGGACCGGTTGCTGGTCACCGTCTACCACACTGACGACGAGGCCTACGATCTGTGGCACGACATGATCGGCATCCCCGCCGAGCGCATCGTCCGGATCGGCGACAACAAGGGTGCGCCCTACGCGAGCGACAACTTCTGGCAGATGGCCGACACCGGCCCCTGCGGCCCGTGCACCGAGATCTTCTACGACCACGGTCCGTCGCATTTCGGCGGCGCGCCCGGGTCGCCCGACGAAGACGGCGACCGCTACATCGAGATATGGAACCTGGTGTTCATGCAGTTCGACAAGCAGCCCGACGGCACCCTGGTGCCGCTACCGGCGCCGTGCGTGGACACGGGCATGGGCCTGGAACGCCTGGCGGCGGTGCTCCAGCACGTGCACAGCAACTACGAAATCGACCTGTTCCAGGCGCTGATCCGGCGCGCCGCCGAGCTCACCAATACCAGCGACCTCGAGAACAAGTCGCTGCGGGTCATCGCCGATCACATTCGCGCGTGCGCCTTCCTGATCGTCGACGGCGTGCTGCCGGGCAACGAAGGCCGCGGCTACGTGCTGCGCAGGATCATCCGCCGCGCGCTGCGGCATGGCTGGATGCTTGGCGTGCGCGAGCCGTTCTTCCACAATCTGGTCGCCACGCTCGATACGTTGATGGGCGAGGCTTACCCGACCCTGCGTGAGCACCGCGCCACCGCCGAGCGCGCGCTGAAGGCCGAGGAAGAGCGCTTCGCCGAAACGCTCGACTCAGGCATGCGCATCTTCAACGAAGTCGCTGCGCGCAATGCCGACATCATCCCCGGCGCGGACGCGTTCCGCCTCTACGACACCTACGGCTTCCCGGTCGATCTGACCGCCGACATGGCCCGCGAGCGCGGGATGTCCGTCGACATGGCCGGATTCGACGCGGCGATGGCACGCCAGAAGGAAACCGCTCGCGCCGCGGGCAAGTTCGGCGGCGGCACCCAGCTGCCTGCCGACCTGGTCGCGCAGCTCACCCCGACGGAGTTCCTCGGCTATGAGGCGCTCGATGCCGGCGGGCTGGAGGTCGTCGCGCTGCTGAAGGACGGACGCCCCGTCGAGGCCGTCGACGCCGGCGACAGCGCGATCGTCCTGCTCGACCGCACGCCGTTCTATGCCGAATCTGGTGGTCAGGTCGGCGATACCGGCGAGCTGGACGAGAAGGGTGTGCGTTTCATTGTCGAGGACACGATCAAGCTGGCCGGGCAGTTCCATGGCCATGTCGGCCGCCTTGTGAATGGAAGCCTGCGCAGGGGCGACCGCCTGGTGGGTTCGGTCGACGCACCCCGTCGCGCCGCGACCGTCCTCAACCACAGCGCCACCCACCTGCTGCATGCCGCCCTGCGCACCGTGCTCGGTACCCACGTGCAACAGAAGGGCTCGCTGGTGGCACCCGACCGGCTGCGCTTCGATTTCTCGCACTTCCAGCCGGTGACCGATGTCGAGCTGGCCGAAATCGAGCGACGGGTCAACGCCGAGGTGCGGGCCAACCACGAGGGCGAGGTCCGCCACATGGCGATGCAGGAAGCGCTCGATTTCGGCGCCCTGGCGCTGTTCGGCGAGAAATACGGCGAGAACGTGCGCGTGTTGCGCTTCGGGCCCACCTCCACCGAGCTGTGCGGCGGCACCCACGTCCGTCGCACCGGCGATATCGGCCTGTTCAAGATCGTCTCGGAAGGTGGCGTATCGGCCGGTGTGCGCCGAATCGAGGCGCTGACCGGGCAGGGCGCGCTGGATTACGTCGAACAGGAGGAACGCAGGCTGGACGAGGCAGCCGCCCTGCTGGGTGGTGCCCCGGGTGATGTTGCCGACAAGCTGCGTGCGCTGATCGACCGCCAGAAGAAGCTCGAGCGGGAACTCGAGACGTTCAAGGCCAGGGCGGCCTCCGGAGCCACCGCGGACCTGGCCGCGCAGGCGGTCGACCTGGACGGCATCAAGATCCTGGCCGCCCGCCTGGAAGGCTTCGATGTGAAGGCTCTGCGTGAGGCGGTCGACCGGCTGCGGCAGCAGCTGGGCGACGCGGTGATCGTGCTGGCCGGAGTCCAGGGCGGGAGGGCGGCGCTGGTCGCCGGCGTCAGCGGCGCTGCCGGCGGCAGGATCAGTGCGGGCGAGCTGCTTGCCGACGTCGCGGCCCGGATCGGGGGCAAGGGCGGCGGTCGACCCGACATGGCGCAGGGCGGCGGCGAGGACTCGCCGGCGCTGGCCGATGCGCTTGAGGGAGTACGTTGTTGGGTGCAGACAAGGCTGAATGGTTAACGTCCTGCATGACTTTGTGCTGATGCAGGCGCCGTCGGGGCTGACTACCGTGAGAACAGCCGCCGGGGACGCAATCGGTTTTTGCGCAAATTCGTTTAAAATGTGCGTTTAAGCATGTAGACGGCCGCTGCCGTCCTCTGGAGAAGTCACTCAATGCTCATCTTGACCCGCCGCGTAGGCGAAACGCTGATGATCGGAGATTCGGTCACCGTGACCGTGCTCGGGGTCAAGGGCAACCAGGTGCGCATCGGCATCACTGCGCCTAAGGATGTTGCCGTGCATCGCGAGGAGATTTACCAGCGCATCCACGGCGAAGAGGGGGATCGCCGCTCCGAACCCCAAGAGCGCGACAATCTGGAAGGTTTGCCGCAGTCGGGTTGAACCGGTATCCTTCGGCGCCGCGCGCGTCCTCGGACGCAACGCACGGAGACTTGCCCGAGAGGCCGAAGGGGCTCCCCTGCTAAGGGAGTATGGGGTCAAAAGCTCCATCGAGGGTTCGAATCCCTCAGTCTCCGCCAGTTAACTGGCTACGACTTCGTGATTCCCGGCCCTCGCGCCGGGCGCGCGAGGGCGCAGATGGGCCGCAAGCCTGTGGCTTGCAAGCGGTCCACCGTTCGCCCCTCAGTCTCCGCCAGTGTCCGAGACGCCACGAATTGACGGTCACGCCGCCAATTGGGCACAATTCCGCTTCTGCATCATGCGCCCGTAGCTCAGCTGGATAGAGCACCAGGCTACGAACTTGGGGGTCGGAGGTTCGAATCCTTCCGGGCGCGCCAGATCCTGCAGTACCAAAGGCCGACGGTTTTCCGCCGGCCTTTGCTTTTTTCTGCGTGATGTTGAGGCTAGTGCGGGTACCTGGGCTCCGAGACTTCGCGCACGATCTCGGCGGTGTCCTTCTTCTTGCCCGCCAGCGCGATGTCCGCGAGCGAGACGATGCCCGCGAGCCGTCCGGATGGGTCGACCACCGGCACCCTGCGTACCTGCGCCTGCTCCATCAGGCTGACCGCTTCTTTCAGGTCGCTGTCGGTGCGTACCGTCCTGGTCGGCGAAGACATTGCATCGCTGGCCCTGACCATGCCGTCGCCGCCCCTTGCGACGATCCGTACCGCGATGTCGCGGTCGGTGATTACCCCGACCGGCATGCCCTGATCGTTGCACACCGGGATCTGTCCGCAGTCGTTGTCGATCATCATGCGCGCCACTTCTTGCACGGGCGTTTCGACCCTGCACGTGGCGGGGTCGGGCGTCATCACTTCGCTTATGCGTGTCATTTCGCTACCTCCATCGGGCAACCACCGCGATCGGGTGGTGGGAACGATTCTCGCGCGGCCGCAGTGGCATCCAGGTGAATGCCACAGCAGCGCAAGGCGCGTCGCGGTGGGCCGGCGTCACGGAAATGACCTGCTGCGACGTCCTAGAACTCCAGCAGCGGTACCGTGGCCTTCGGCAGCAGCCGTTCAGTGAAGTGCCGGTCCTTGAAGTATTTGATCTTCTCGCACTTCACCGGATGCGGGATTCCTTCGTAGAAGAACACCTCGGTATCGAATCCCATCGCCTTGAGTTCCTGGGGCAGCATCAGCGCGCGCCGCTCCTCGTTCTCGCTCAGGGTGTAGTTGCCGTGCTGGCCATAGGAACGGCTGCGGTTGCGCTTGCGGATGGTCGTGTAGCCGAGCATTTCCGAATAGTCGTTGGCGTCCTGCTGCTCCCGTGGGGCGT
Source organism: Lysobacter sp. M2-1 (assembly GCF_022662495.1). Classification (GTDB taxonomy): domain Bacteria; phylum Pseudomonadota; class Gammaproteobacteria; order Xanthomonadales; family Xanthomonadaceae; genus JAKPBU01. The sequence continues at coordinate 32,318 of NZ_JAKPBU010000011.1, read as the reverse complement.
AGACGATCTGCAGCGCGTGATTGGTGATCATGGTGCGCGAGACGTCCTTGCCGTACACCGCATCCAGCTGCGCCATCGACTGGATGATCGGCAGCAGGCGGATGTTGTAGCCGGCCATGTAAGCGATGGCAGTGGAGATGATCTCCACCTTGCCGATCGATGTGAACTCATCCATGAGCAGCAGGCACTGGTGCCGGAGCTCGTCATTGTTCTGCGGCAGCTCGCGCGTGTTCTGGTTGATCAGCTGGCTGAAGAACAGATTCACGATCAGCCGCGCCTCGGCCAGCTTGTTGGGCTGGATGCCGATGTAGATGGTCATCCGCTTCCTGCGCACGTCGGTCAGCAGGAAATCGTCGTTGGAGGTGGCCGCGTCCAGCACCGGGTTGATCCAGGAGTTGAGCGGTTCCTTGAACGTGCCCATGATCGAGGCGAAGGTCTCGTCCGCCTGTGAGAGCATGTTGGCGAAGGCGGTCTTCGCATTCGGCCCGAGGAACTTGCGCGAGGCCAGTCCTTGTAGGAACTTCTTCAGGTCGCTGCCGTCGCCCGACGAAAGCCGATAGATCGCGCCTAGGGTCGGATACCGCGAGAACGGGAAGCCCAGCGCCTGCTCCTCATCCCAGTTCTCGAACAGGTACAACGCGAAGGCTAGGAAGGCATTGCGCGCCTGGCTGACCCAGAACTTCTGATCGTCCGCGCCGTCGGGATAGAGCATGGCGGCGATGCTCGACAGGTCCGAGACACGGAAAGCCGGGTCACGCGAGACGTAGGTCAGCGGATTCCAGCGATGCGTGCGCCGGTCCTCGGCGAACGGGTTGAACAGGTAGATCTCCTGGCCCTGGCTGGCGCGCCAGCCGCTGGTCAACTCGAAATTTTCCTGCTTGATGTCCAGCACCACCATCGATTCCTGGTACTCGAGCAGGTTCGGAATCACGATCCCCACGCCCTTGCCAGAGCGCGTGGGCGCCGCCAGGATCACGAACTGCTGCCCTGGCAGCCGGATCAACTTGCCGCCCATCTTCCCGACCACGACGCCGTCGGCGGACGGCTTGAACATGTCCTTCTTCGCCAGGTCGCCGGCGGTCGCGAAGCGCGCGTCGCCGTGCAGGGACTTATGCCGCGGTTTGAGGATCAGCACGGATAGCGGCAGCCAGACGAGCAGCGGCAGCCCGAAGCCGACGACGGTCGCGAACTTGATCTTGCCAGCGTGCGGTTTGACCTGCGGCAGGTCCAGGACTCGGAAGTAGCTCCACCAGGTTTCGTACCAGGGCGTGGGTGCCTGCACCTTCAGCAGCAGCGGCACCAGCACGCCGGACAGGTACAACCCGCCCGCCATGGCGAGCGCCAGGGTGACCAGAAGCGCACCGAGTTTCAGGGGGAATGTATTGCTCACCGTGGCGTCCTGCAGGTGGGGTCTGTCCATGTCGCGGCCCCGCAGCAGACGCGGGGCCGGGGCGATCATGTCAGGGCGCGACAGGCGGCGGCAAGTCGCACGAACTACCCCCTGATCGCCCAGGCCGCGTGGCCATACCTGTACGAATGGACTTGTTGACAGCGCCGATGCGGCCGTGGACTATTCATCAAGGAGCCAAGGATCGGCGATCCGCGGCAGCAGGGGATCAAGGAGGAACACGGACGTGTTACCCGGCATGGAGCTGATGAGCTGCCCCAACCTGGCCGTGCCCAGGGAAGTCATGCACCACGTGGTGCGTGTCGAATCCTCATATAACCCGTACGCCATCGGTGTCGTCGGCGGCCGCCTCGTGCGCCAGCCGCGCAACCTGCCCGAGGCGCTCTCCACCGCGCGCATGCTCGAGCAGCGCGGCTACAACTTCTCCCTCGGCCTGGCCCAGGTCAACCGCTACAACCTGGCCAAGTACGGCCTGGATTCCTACGAGAAGGCCTTCCAGCCTTGCGCCAACCTGCAGGCCGGCTCGCGCATCTTGGCCGAGTGCTACCAGCGCTCGCGCGACTGGGGCAAATCCTTCAGCTGCTACTACTCGGGCGATTTCAAGACCGGGTACCGGCACGGTTATGTGCAGAAGGTGTATGCGTCGATGCAGCGGGAGCGTCGCATGGATGCGACCTTTGCCGGCGTGGCCCCGATCGCTGTCGTTGACCGCGTCGTGAGGCGTACGGGACGCCCGGTCGAGCAGCAAACCGCAGCCGGCGCCACCACCGGGTCGCTGGTGGAACGCCGGGGCGCCGATTACCGATCCGCGCCAACGACTCGGGGCCAGCCTGCGGTCATCCCGCAAGGACAGGGTGCCGCCCCGACTTCGACACCCGCGTCCATGCAGGCGACGCAGGCCCAGGTTCCGATTCCGGCGACCGCTGCCTTTCCCATGGCAAGCGCGGGTTCGGGCGCCGTTGTCGTTATGGCGCGGCGTGCAAACGACGGCGCCGCCCCCGACGCCCCAGTCGCCCCCCAGCCAACAGCTGTTTCGCCGAGCGGCGGCGACAGCGCCTTCGTCTTCTGAGTCACGACACACCTAACGAAAGCCGCATCCGCCCCAACCACCCCTCACGAAAAGGAGATCACCATGAAGCCCGCGAAATTCGTCCCCCAGGCCAGCGATGCCCGCAACACGCTCTCGGCGCTATTCATGGCCGTCGTCTTCGTGTCGACGATCGCCATGCCCGAGATCGCCATGGCCCAGTCCGAATTCCAGACCAAAACCTGCGGATTCCTCAGCAATATCACCGGTCTGCTCAACATCGCGTCGATTGCCGTGGTCACCATCGGCATCATCTTCGCCGGCTACCAGATCGCGTTTGCACACAAGCGCATTTCTGATGTCGCGCCGATCATGATCGGGGCCCTGCTGATCGGTGCGGCTGGCCAACTGGCCAACTGGATCATTGGTTCCCGCGAAGGTTCGGAAGGTTGCGGCGATATCTCCGCGATCCAGCAGTTGCTGCCGTACGTGGCGTAAGCGCACGTCCAGGGCAATGCATAAGAACATCGTCTTCCGCGGCTGCACCCGCCCGCCCATGTTCCTGGGCGTGCCGTACGTCCCGTTCTTCATCGGGGCGGGCGGGGTGATCATGCTCGCCCTGTACGCGCCCGGGCGATTGCTCTGGTTGCTGTTGCTGCCACCGGTGATCCTCGTGATGCGGCAGATGGCCCGGCGCGACGAGATGATCTTCCGCCTGCTCGGGTTGCGTCTGCAGCTCGCGCCGCAGGTCCGCAACAAGCGCGAGCACGAAGGGATGTGGGTGTTCAATCCGAATCCCCATCGTGACCAACCCGCGCCAAAGAAGAAATAAACCGGCATTCCAATACCGAGACCGCATGTTCAACCGCGACAGTCCCATCAGCAGCTTCGTTCCGCTCTCGTCCCACGTCGCCCCCTCGGTCGTGAAAACGACCGGGGGCGACTACCTGTTGACCTGGTACCTGGGCGGGTTGCCATTCGTGGGGCGCGACGAGTGGGAGATCGAGCATCGCCACAACACGTTCAACCGCATGCTGCAGACCCTGCGTGCGCCGGACTACGTGAACGTGGCCTTCTGGGTGCACGACGTGCGGCGCCGGCGCAGGATCAGCTCCAGCGACCATTTCGCCCAGGCCTTCAACCAGCACTTGTCCGATGCGTACTACGGCAGCCTGTCGTCGCAGAAGATCATGGTCAATGAGCTATATCTGACGATGCTCTATCGCCCGATCGTCGGCGGCAAGCGCTTCACGGAGAAGGTCAGCGACACCGCGCGCCTCAAGGCGATGGAGGAGCAGGCCGTCGGCAAGGTGCTCGAGCTGGCAGGCAACGTCGAGGCCGTGCTCAAGGACTACGCTCCATACCGCCTTGGCATGTACGAAGCGGCCAACGGTGTGGTGTTCTCGGAGACGCTCGAGTTCTTTGGCTATCTGCTCAACCGCGTGGATGAGCCGGTGCCGGTGCTCAAGGCGCCGGTGCCGGAGTATCTGCCGGTGAGCCGCCACATGTTCTCCGTGAAGAGCGGCGACTTCGTGGTCAGTACGCCCAATGGCGGCAACCATTACGGCGCGATCCTCAACCTGAAGGAATATGCCGAGGGTACCTATCCGGGCATCCTCAACGGCCTGAAGTATCTCGATTTCGAGTACGTCATCACTCATTCCTTCAGCCCCATGGGTCGCCAGGACGCGCTCAAGGTGCTCGATCGCACCAAGGGCATGATGATCTCGTCAGGCGACAAGGCGGTCAGCCAGATCGTGGAGCTCGACTACGCCATGGACCAGCTTGCCTCGGGCAACTTCGTGCTGGGCGAATACCATTTCATCATCGCCGTCTATGCCGACGGACAGGAGAAGCTGCAGCAGCAGCTGGCCATCACCCGCGCCGAGCTGTCCAACGCCGGCTTCGTGTCCTCAAAGGAGGACTGGGCGATCACCGCGTCGTTCTATTCGCAGCTGCCAGGTAACTGGAAGTACCGCACGCGGCTGGCGAGCATGAGTTCGCTGAATTTCCTGGGCCTGTCGCCGCTGCACAACTTCAGTGCCGGCAAGAAAGACAACAATCCTTGGGGCCCCTGCGTCACGACGTTGCAGGCGACAAACGGTCAGCCCTACTATTTTAATTTCCATGCCACCCACCCCGCCGAGAATTCGCTGGGCGAGAAGGCCATCGCCAATACGATGGTCATCGGCAAGTCCGGTACCGGCAAGACGGCGCTGATCAACTTCCTGCTCAGCCAGGTGCAGAAGCTCGACCCGCCGCCCACGGTCTTTTTCTTCGACAAGGACCGCGGTGCCGAGATCTTCGTGCGAGCCTGCGGCGGCAACTACCTGGCGCTTGAGAACGGCCAGCCGACCGGCTTCAACCCGTTCCAGTGCGAGCGCACCGAGGCCAACGTCCAGTTCCTCGCAGACCTGGTCAAGGTGCTCGCGGGCAAGCGCGAATACACGGCGCGCGAGGAGGAGGACATCTTCCGCGCGGTCGAGAACATGCTCGACACGCCGATGCACCTGCGCAGCATGACCAACTTCCAGAAGAGCCTGCCCAACATGGGTGACGACGGCCTCTACGCGCGCATGCGCAAGTGGACGGCGGGCAATTCGCATGGTTGGGTATTCGACAACCCGAAGGACAGCATCGACCTGCACAAGGCCAACATCATCGGGTTCGACTACACCGACATCATCGACAATCCCGAAGTGCGTGTGCCGGTAATCAACTACCTGCTGCACCGGTTGGAAGAGCTGATCGACGGCCGCCGCCTGATTTACGTGATGGACGAATTCTGGAAGATCCTGGACGGCGAAGGCGGCCTGAAGGAATTCGCCAAGAACAAGCAGAAGACCATCCGCAAGCAGAACGGGTTGGGCGTCTTCGCCACCCAGAGTCCGGAGGATGCGCTCAAGAGCGACATCTCCGCGGCTCTGATCGAGCAGACCGCGACCATGATCCTGCTGCCCAATCCCAATGCCAGCCGCGAAGACTACATCGACGGCCTCAAGCTCACTGACGCCGAGTTCCAGGTCATCAAGGGCCTAGACGAGCGCTCGCGCTGCTTCCTGGTCAAACAAGGCCATGGATCTACCGTGTGCCAGCTCAACCTGCGCGGCATGGACGATGCGCTTGCGGTGATCTCAGCCAGTACCGACAACATCGAAATCCTGCACCAGATCCTGGAGCGCAAGGCGCGTTTCCACCAGGTCTCGCCGGACGATCTCACCCCCGACCAGTGGCTGCAGGACTTCTACGACAACCGTAAGGGTTCGGGCAAGGGAAAAGCGGCATCTGACTCGCGACAGAGGATGGGGACATGACGCGCCGCCCATCCCACTCACCCCTCCACCATGCATCAGTCACGCACGCAGGTTTGCTCAAGGAGTCGAAGATGAACACGAACTTGTCCAGCAAGAAAAAGACCGTCAGGGCGGGTGGCTTGTCGTTCGCAATGACCGTGGCGATCGGCATGGTTGGCGCGGGGGCCGTGATGATGCCGCGACCAGCGCAGGCAGTCGCATTCTTCTGCGCAAACTGCTCCAACTGGATGACCCAGATTCCAGAGTACGCGGCGAAGATCGCCCACTACGGCAAGGAAGTCGCTTCCTGGCAGCAACAGGCGCGGGACATGCAGAACCAGATCGCCAATATCCAGAACATGTTCCTGACCCTGGGCATCCAGCCGGGGCCGCAGATGGACGAGGTGCCGCAGAACTATAACGTGCCCGAGCGCTGCGGCGGGTTCAGCCCGACCTCGATGATGAGCTCGATGTTCAGTGTCGATGGCAAGGGCGACATTTACCAGCAGCAGAAGGAGGTCTGCGCCAACATCCAGATGATGCAGAACACCAAGTACAACGAGACGGTGAGGTTCCTGCGCGACAGCTACAGCGCCACCCAAAGCGAGTTCAACAAGTTGCAGCAGATGAACCGTTCGGCCACGAATCTTGGCAACAACGCCAAGGCCAGCCAGAGCGCCAACGAAGCGTTATATGCCCAGGAAGCGCGCTACAAGAACTGGCAGAGCACGATGACCGCCATCGATTCTTACATCGCCACCATGCGCGAGAACCAGAAGCTGCTGGCGCAGACCGCAATGAAGGGGTCGAAGACCAACCAGGTCCTGGGCCAAATCGGCAAGACGGCGATCCTGGTCGGCGCCTTGGAAGTGGACTGAACGCTAGCATCGGGCCGGAGCAGGGGATGCTGCGCCACAGGGAACGCGGCGCGGTGCGAGACGGGGGCGACCCCATATTTGCGCAGGGAAATGGGTAATGGCAATCGTGCGGGACATCGCGACGACGCTCGGCGGACTGGGTAACGGCCTCATGGACTGGTTGCAGCCCAAGGTAGTGGATATCGGCGGGCTGGGCGATTTCATCTTCTTCCGGGCCGTGTTCCGGTTCCTGAGCAGCCGGATCGAGGATTTCGGCTTCGACGTCATGGGCCGGGTGATGGGCTTCGTCGGCTTCCTGGCTCTGATCGTGCTGACGCTATGGATCTTCTTCCAGGGCTACAAGGTGATCACCGGCCAGATGCGCGAGTCGCTGATGGGTCTGGTGGCGAACATGGCCAAGGCGGCGTTCATCGTGTCGTGTGCGGTGGCGTTCGGGACGGTGGGCAGCGAGATCCATACGTACCTGACCCAGGACATGAAGGACGGGATCAACGAGCTGGTGACGGGCAATTCCGGCTCGCCGGAGGAAAAGATCGACGAATCGCTGGGCTGGCTGCAGGTGGCGATGAGCACGTTCGATGCGCTGGACCTGCAGGGCGATCCTGCGCTGGTCGCGGAGAAGGAGCGGGTCCAGTTCTACGTGACCATGGGCACCGGTGGGCCTGCGGTGGTGGCCGGTGCGATGCTGCTGCTGTACCAGATCGCGATGGCGCTGTTCATCGGCCTGGGGCCGATCTTCATCCTGTGCCTGCTGTTCGATTTCACGAAGGGGCTGTTCCAGAAGTGGTTGTTCTATGGCATCGGCACGATGTTCAGCATGGCGATGCTGAGCTTTGTGGTGAGCCTGGCGCTGGACATGGTCACCCGGGTGGCGATCGCAATGTGGACCAGCGCGGCGGCGGGCCAATTCCTGCTGGGGGTGAACGTCAACGAGGGCATGAGCAGCCAGGCGATGCAGCAGGGCGGGATGGGGCTGATCCTGACCGCGCTGATTGTCTCGGCGCCACCCATGGCGGCGTTGTTCTTCAATGGGGTGATGGGCCAGTTCTCGGCGTACGCGACGATGGGTGCGCATTTGGTGCCGGGCGGCCAGCCGCAGATGGGGGCGTATTCGGGTGGCGGGCCGGGCAGCGGATATGGTGGGGGGTATCAGCCGACGATGCCGGTGCGTAGCGACACGGGTATTCAAGCTGGACAGGTGGAAGGTGGAAGGAGCGTGTATAGCAGCCACGCAACGCCTATCCACTCGGCCAGCGGGACAGCGGGTGCACCTGTTCAGGGGCAGACGTATACGCCCGGCACATTGGGCGCGGCCAGCCGGTCGCAACCAAGTCAAGTGGCCAGTTCACCACCGGCTCAGCCGGCCGGGCCTACAACACAACCGCCACCGCCGCCGCGGAATCCGAATCCGACGACGGGTCGGGAGAGTTGAAGAGGTCTGCCATGAAATTACGCGTGTGGTTGCCGCTGGGTTTGTCGGTATTGGGTGCGCCTGTTACAGCTCAGGAAGTTCCCAATTCGCCGGACTATCACGCCAGGCACAATCCGCAGTCGGTGTACTACCAGGGACCGGGACAGCAGCCAGCGCAGCAGCAACAGCCGCTACAGCCGACAGGCTACTGGGAGATGACCTGGGGGGCGATCGCGCCTTCGCCAGTGGGCGGCGTGGTAGGTGCTGCTGTTGGGTCGAGCAGTAAGGAAGAAGCCGAGCGAACTGCCTTGGCCGACTGCAAGGCAAAGGGGGGAGGGGCATGCAAGGTGCTCATCGCGTATCACAATCAGTGTGGTGTGATGGTTGTCGGCGAAAAAAAGACTTTCACCGCAAGCGGAGGTTCTCCAGAGCATGCAGCCAAAGTCGGAATCGAATACTGCGAAGCAAATGACACAAATTGTAGCGTCTACTACTCCGCCTGCACCGAACCGATCTTCCACAAGTATTGATTGAGCAAAGCAGCAGCGCATGGATGCATATACACCCCCACCGCCGAAGGACCGGGGATAAGGAGGATTGCGGATATGAAGCTGCAGGCTTGGCTAATGCTCGCATCGCTGATGTTTGTCGGCGGCGCTCAGGCGCAAGCGCAGGCGCCCCATGTTTGTGGCGCCGGACCTGGGCCAAATGAAGTGATGGCGGGCATGCAACCGGGCGGTAACGGGGCTGCGCCTACGCCGCTTTGTTATTGGAAGCCTCAGGTGCAGCAACCTGCGCAACAGCAACAGCCCCCACATCCGGCCGGCTACTGGGAAAAGACCTGGGGGGCGATTGCGCCCTCTCCCCAAGGTGGCGTTCTTGGGGCCGCGTTGAGTGCGAGCAGTAAGGAAGAAGCCGAGCGGCTTGCGTTGGCGGATTGCAAAGCGAAGGGAGGGGGTGCGTGCGAGATTGACATCGCCTACCACAACCAGTGCGCGGTGATGATCCTTGGCGACAAGTTTATTAGCACCTTCAGCAATGCAACAATTGAAGAGGCATCAGAACGCGGGCTTGCCCACTGTCGCGATACCGATACAAATTGCCGCGTTTATTACTCCGCCTGCACGGAACCGATCTTCCATCGTTATTGAGTAGAAGGCGGCGCATGGACGCGTTGCCATGCGCCGATTAGTCGAAACAATTTGCAGGATGCAGATGAACCGAATCGTATTTTCTTCCGAACACCCGCAGCAGCTTGCCGCTGCGGGTGTTTTGTTGCTTGGCGTACTGGTATCCGGCTGCCGGCAGACGGCTGCTGGGTCCGAGTCAAGCGGTTCTGCTTCGCAGGCGCGCCCTTTAGCGACTTCCTCGATGACGGACCAAGGGAGCAACACCGTGTCGAACCTACAAGACGCAATCAAGAAGGACATGGCTTACGCGGACCTGCGCAAGCTGTTGATCGAGGGCGGTTGGGAGCCAGTGAAAGACCCCCAATGCCAGGTGCAGGTCGCAGGCTACGACCAGAAGACCTGCGGCGACAACCAGGATCTTGCCTTGTGTAGGGCATGCGAGCAGATGCCCGAATTGAGCGCGTACAGCGGCGACGGATTCGCCACTTCCCGTTTCAACGACGTGCGCGCCGGGAAGACGCTGAAGTTGGTCAGCTACGGCATGATCGAGGACTGGAACGTTCCCGGAGATGACTCGCGGCTGCGGATCGAGGAATGGGAGAGTGCCGACACGTCGGCACAGGATTAGCGGGCCTTCGCCGCGCGGCCGCAGGCCGACGTCGCGGCGCAGGCTAATGCAGTTTGGCGCCATGATGCGCCTTGTACGGAACCGGGGTAATGCAAGGCCTCGGTTCCCGGCGGCCGGCGCGGAGCGCAGGTTGCCACGGCCCGGAGACGATTCAGGATGAAACGTTCCGGACAGCCATTCATCCCACTTGACAGTAAAAGGACGTTGACATGAGCAATCCACTGAGCGAACTGCTTGCGCGCGGCGAAGGCGGGTATGGTTCCTACAACCGGGGACGCGCTGGAGATGCCGACGGAAGGACCATCGATTTTTCGCGGATGACCCTGGGCGAGGTCCAGGCGTTGCAGCATTTGCCGCGGCAGGATCCGGACAGGCTGTTTGCCGTAGGGAAGTATCAGATCATCCCGGGCACCATGGATATGGCAGTTCGGGGCTTGCGGTTGGACCCGAATCAGCGTTTCACGCCGGAACTGCAGGAGCGGATTTTTGCCGATTATCTGATTTCGGAGAAACAACCGGGCATCAGGACGTACATCACTGGACAGCCGGGGGCGACGCTGCGCACGGCGCAGATCCAATTGGCCAACGAGTGGGCCAGCGTGGCGCATCCAGACACGGGGCTGAGCGTGCACGGCCGCGTAGGCAATAACCGCGCTTCGATCAGCGCGGACCGAACGGCCGAGGCGCTGGACGCGATGCGGACGCAATACGCGACGAACATCCAACAGGGGATGAGTCCGGAACAGGCTTGGCGCGCCGTCACTGCGACGGGACCGGAGGCGGCGAGGACGCAGCAGACGCCGGCCGCATCCGACGCCCAGCGCATAGAACCGCAATCACCAGGGCAGCCTGCGCTCCTCAAGCAGGGCTCCCGCAGCGCCGAGGTCTGGGATCTGCAGACCACCCTGCACGCGCTGGGCTACACCGGCGCGGACGGCCAGCCGCTGAAAGTAGATAGCGACTTCGGCAACAACACCGACCACGCCGTGCGGGCCTTCCAGCGCGGCCACGGTCTAGAACCGGTGGACGGCAAGGTGGGAAAGGACACTCGGGCCGCATTGATCGAAGCGGCCAAACACCCGCTGGTTTCGGAGGCCGCCCACCCGAACCACAAGCTCTATGAAGCCATTGCTGCCCAGCTTCCGGCGGTCACCAATCCCAAGGTTGCGGCCAACATTACGCTGCAAGCCATGGAGAATGGCATCACCAGTCCCGACCGGCTGCAGCGGATGGTGGTGGTGGGTTCGGACGCGTATCTGCAAGGCCCGTACCCGGGCGATCGGGTGAAGGTGGACTTGGCTGCTCCGACCCCCGACCTTCAGGCCATGAGTGACCACATGGCCCGACAGACTGCCGAGCGAACGCAGGAAGCGCAGAGCCGCCAACAGAGCCACCAGCCACAGATCTCGATGTAGCACGGCTTCGTCGGCTTCCTGGCGCTGATCGTGCTAACGCTGTGGATCTTCTTCCAACAAGGTGATCACCGGCCAGAAGCACGAGTCGCTGTTAGGGCTGGTGGCGAACATGGCGGAGGCGGCGTTCATCGTGTCGTGCGTGTGGGGTTCGGGACGCTGGGCAGCGAGACCACACGTACCTGGCCCAGGAGATGAAGGGCCGGACCAACGAACCGGTGGCGGGCGGCTCGCCGGGCGAAAAGACCGACGAGTCGCAGAGCTGGCTGCATATCGGCAAGCCATTAAACGGCGTCACCAACACTATCTTTGCGTCGGCGACTGACGCGTGAGGTGGACTGATGAAACGATGGCTTTTGTTCTGCTTGGTAATCAACATGAGCACCCCCGTGGCGGCGCAGCTTGTCCCGGAGGCTGAGAAATATCGAATATCGACTGGCCAATACAATCAGCGTCAACAACAACAGCAGCAATATCAAGCACCGTCCTCTCCGCCAATTTACATGGCGGTGGCCATTCATCCCGACAGTTCCGAAGACTGGTCAACGTGGGGTTACCCGAGCACCGAGGCGACGGAGCAGGCCGCCCTGGGCGGTTGTGCTCAGGTCATGGGCGACGGCTGCGAGATTGGCGCATCCTGGAGCGGCCGAGCTCAGGTCGCGGTGGTTCGTGACGTGGGCGGTAACCTGTGGGTTGATGGCGCCGACCCGCAACGCAACGATGCCAAACGGCTCGCGCTCGTCAAATGCCTCGAAGAATCGACCGGCTGCGAGGAAGTGGCTGTTATCAGCAACGGCGCGAACAGAGGTGAGCATTTTGCAGGCCGTCCACCACAGCGCCGGACCTTCGCGGCAATGTGCGAAGGGGCGCAATTGCCGTGCGATCGAGGTTTACGATTCCCGCACACCTCGGGCCCTGACCATCGATCAGTTCAAGGGGGCGAAGAATCCGCTGCGGGGCTTCTTCTCGATTGCTTGGCCGGTGAATGCAGCAAAATCCGAATGGACCAAAGTGGCCATCGCCCGTGGCCAAGAGAGCGCAGCGAAAGCAGACACGGCGGCGATCACTCTTTGTGAGAAGGAAAGCCGCGAGAAATGCATTTGATACCTGGATAATTCCGACCTGGGCGTCGATCAGGTCGCGGTCGTGCTCCAGGACAGCAAGTATATGACGCGGGTGCATTTTGGCATTTCGCCGGCAGAGGCTCAGCGAATGAAGGAGAAATCGTGCGAAAAATATGCTGTCATCTGTCCAGAGGGACGTCTGATCGATCTCGCCGAGCCGACCAACATCACCGTCGACTACTCGCTGCCCGGAGTTGGCCCCTAAAAATTTTGCCTTCAGAGAACAAGGCGAGAAAAAGTGTCAGGGGTCCCCAACACCTTTTTCCGGACATAGCCCTTGGGTAACTGAAGGGCTCGCCCGTTGCAGACCGTCCCAAGAGAGGTACGGGAGGACCCAATGCTGCCCGCATGCTTCGGCTGGCGGGAGCCAACCGTACCCGGGAAGTGCGCAAGGTTCTTGACGGCGCTCTGCCGCTGACGTTAAGGTTTGGCTGCAATGCCGGCGGTTCAGGATCGAGGATCCGGATCGCCGCGGCACGGAAGCAGAGCAAAAGGGGCTGAGAGCTCAGATGTCGGCAAGGAAGCATTCGCCGGGCGTGGGAGCCCGGATACCCAGCGCGAAACCGGCCCATTACGTGGCTGCCGCCCCGCGTTCTCCCAATACTCTCTGCCGCGTTCGCGGCGCCGGACCCGTCGGCGCTCCGACGATGCGCGTGTCCGTTCATCCTTCGCCACTGGATGGTGCTTCGTGATCAGGATTGTGCGCCTGCGACCGCAGGTCTTGGTGGTGTGTTGCCTCGCATTCGCGGTGGTGGCCTGCGCCACCCGCCCGGCCCCCAATTTCCGCGGCCGCTGGAAGCCGGTGAACCAGTACGCCGACGCGCCCGTGGCCATTCCTCTGTACGAGTCGTACACATATGCAGCCTCGCCGATGGACAAGACGCTCAAGGGATTGCTGACCCGCTGGGCGAAGGCGTCCAAGCGCACCCTGTCGTACCTGCACGCGTCCGACTTCACCCTGTACGGACCCGTGAAGGACGTGAACACCACCAGCCTGGAGCAGGCGGTTGCGCAGCTCGATTCAGCCTACGCCTCGTACGACGTGGCGATCTCGGTGGAAGCAGGGCAGATCACGGTGCGGCACACGCAGGCCCCGGCCGTACCGCCCGCCCAATCCACCGCCGCACCCTGACGCTGGCGATTGACGCCCGGTCCCACCGCCGCGGAAGCCCCTGGATCCACGATGCTCGGAAGAAAAAAATCCTCCTCCCAGATCGATGCTGCAGTCGGCGCGTCCGTCAATTACGAGGTGACGATTGCCGACCTGGCCATGCGCAGCCAGAAGCGCGCCTGGTTCGTCGCCGGCAGCGCGATCTTGATGGCGGTGTTGTTGGCGCTCGGGTACCTGTTGATGCTGCCGCTCAAGGAAAAGACGCCATTCCTTGTGCTCGCCGATCCGTACACGGGCACGGCCGCAGTGGCACCACTGGTGTCCGACCTGAGCAACAGCCCGGTGACCTCGAATGCCGCGATCAACAAGGCCAACATTGCCAATTACGTGATCGCGCGCGAGTCCTACGACTACAACATCCTCACTCAGCGCGACTGGGGGCTGGTGTGGACCATGTCCACCAAGCAAGAGGGCGAGGCCTACGATCACCTGCTCTCGCCGGGCAATCCGGCCAGCCCGATCAAGCTGTACGGGAAGACCCGAGCCATCCGGGTCAACATCATCAGCCTCACCCCGAACCGGGAAGGTTGGTTCGACAAGGAAGGCTCGGCCACGGTGCGCTTCCAGCGCGTGCTGGTGAACAAGGCCAATGGCGCGCCGACGGTGCTCGACACCCGCGTAGCGACGATCATCTATACCTACAACGAAGCGCTTTCGCTGACTGACGAACAGCGGTTCAGCAATCCGCTCGGCTTCCAGGTTACTGACTATCGCGTCGTGACCGAACTGGTCTCGCTGCCCTCGCAGCCGCCGTCGGCAATGGCGGAACAGCCGGTGCCCGGCACCTTGCCGGCCCCTTCGGCCGCGCCCGGGGCGGGGGTGCTGCCATCACCTGGCGGCGTTGGACAGGATGCATCGCCAGCCGCAGCGCCTGGTGTCGTGCCACAACAGCCTTCCGCCCCGCAGCAGAACGTCGCTGCGCCCGCAGGTTACGCCAATGGAGCCAATACCCGATGAGCCGCAGTTCGCCATGGCTGCCTGCACTGGCCGCCGCGATCCTCCTGTTGTCCGTGGCGTGGGTCAGGCCTGCTTCCGCCCAGGTCATGCATCAGTACGAGTACCAGCCGGACCGCATCTACGAAATTCGTACGGGCCTGGGCATCACTACCCAGATCGAGTTGAGCCCGAACGAGAAGGTGCTGGATTACAGCACTGGCTTCAGCAGCGGATGGGAGCTCAACCGCCGCGAAAACGTGTTTTACCTCAAGCCGAACAACGTCGACGTGGACACCAACATGATGGTGCGCACCGACAAGCGTTCCTACATCTTCGAGCTGAAGGTGGTGGCCACGGACTGGAGAGTGCTCGACCAGGCCAAGCGTGCGGGCGTGCAGTACAAGGTGACGTTCGTCTATCCCAACGATCCTGCGCTGGCCGAAGCCGCCGAGGTGGCTGAGTCAAGGCCGGGGCAGAGCACGAGCATGGAAGCCGGGCGGGAATACAACTTCGACTACTCGTTCGCCACACGCAGCAAGAGCCCTTGGCTCGTGCCGGTGAGCGTGTACGACGACGGCCAGTTCACCTACGTCCAGATGCCGGACATGACCCAGTTTCCGACCGGGAACTTCCCAGCCGTATACGGGCGCGAGAAGCGAAGGGGCGAGGATTTCGTCGTCAACAGCACGGTCGAGAAGAACACCATCATCGTGCATGGGACCTACCAGTACCTGGTCATCCGCCACGGCAAGAACGCCGTCGGCTTGCGAAGGAACACGCCACAGTGAGCCAGACCACACCTCCGAACACCCCGGATAGCGGTTATGAGGACGGTCGGACCCCGTCCTTCGCGCAGGATCGCGGCAATCCGTATTACAGCGGCGGGTACCAGCAGGCGGAGCCGGCGCCCAATCTGGATGCGGGTTCGCCCACGCTGACCGCTGCCGAAAGCCAGCGCCTGAACCGCAAGGCGTTGCTGTCCCTAGGCGGCATCGTGCTGCTGCTGTTCCTGCTGGGCTATTTCGTCCTGCGTAGCGGTGGAGACAAGGGCGAGGACGAAAAGCCGCAAGCTGACGCCAACAAGCCCCTGATCGTGCCGGAGCTTCCCACGGCAGCCGACGAGCCGACCGAGACGGCGCCCCCAATCGACCTGGCGAAGCAAGCACAACCCGTGGTTCCGCCGCTGCCTGACCAGGCGTATGGCAATCCGTCGGCCAGCAGCCAGGGCGCCCCGGCAGGCCCGCAGCCACCAAGCCTGATGGAGCGACGCATGAGCGCCGCGGGCGGCGCCGGTTCGACAGCCGCTGCGCAGGAGCCTGCGGACAACGGCAGTACCGCGCAGCTCCAGCAAATGCAGGCGATGCAGAACGCGATGCTCGGCCTGCCGCCCGGCGGCACGCCGGCGCCGACCGTGGCCGCGGCGGCAACAAGCGCGCAATTCATGTCGAATCCGAATGCGCTGCTGGTGCGCGGCACCTATCTGCGCTGCGTACTGGAATCGCGCATCGTCACCGACATTCCCGGCTTCACGTCCTGCGTCCTGACCGAGCCGGTCTATTCGGTAAACGGGCGCGAGTTACTGCTGCCGAAAGGCTCGAAGATTCTGGGGCGTTACCAGGATGAAGGCGACGACATCGCGCGCGTCGCGGTCGTATGGGACCGCATCATCACGCCGACCGGAATCGACGTCGCCATGTCGAGTCCGGGCGTCGATGGGCTCGGTGGCGCCGGCCATCCGGGCGACTACAACGGTCATTGGGGCAGCAAGATCATGTCCGCACTGTTGATCAGCCTGATCAGCGACGCCTTCCAGTGGGGCGCGGCCGAACATGGGCCGAGAACCTCGACCAGCATCGTGGGTCCGGGCGGTACGACGGTGGTCGAGCAACCATTCCAGAGCGCGACCGCCCGTTCCATGGAGAGGCTTGCCAACCAGGCGTTGCAGAAGTCCGCACAGCGCAAGGGCACGGTCACGATCAACCAGGGCACGGTGGTCAACGTCTACGTCGCCCAGGACGTAGACTTCTCCGCGGTCATGGCCCTGCGTTGAGGCCGCGCGGCATCGCGATGCGCGGCGGCGCCGGGGCGCTCCCGCGTCACTGGTTCGCGCGAGCGCGGCTGCCTGCCGGCTCCGGAACCATCAGCCGCCAGCAGGGGCCGTGGTGATGCCATGACTGACGCCGACGACTCGCCCCTGGCGCACATCTCCAAGGATTTCCTGGAGTATCAGTACCAGATCCTCGGCATCCTGGAATTCATGCATTCTCCGGATGTCACCGAGATCTGCATCAATCGCCCCGGCGAGCTGTACCTGGAGACGCGCGAGGGATGGCGGCGGGTGGAGGTACCGACGCTCACGTTCGAACGCGCGCGACAGTTCTGCACGGCCGTGGTCAACGAGAGCAATACCGGGCAGCGCATCACCGATGCCGATCCGATGGTTTCTTTGACCTTTCCGACCGGCCAGCGCGCGCAGTTCGTGATTCCGCCTGCGTGCGATGCCGGCAAGGTATCGATCACCATCCGCCTGCCGGCGCGGCGAACGATCACACTGCAGCAGTACGAGGAAAGCGGCTTCTTCGAGCAGATTCTCGAGGACAACCCGACCATCGGCGCCCACGACCAGAAATTGCTGGACCTGCGTGCGGCGCGCGACTACGCCGAGTTCTTCAAGCGTGCGGTGTACTACAAGAAGAACATCGTCGTATCCGGCGCCACCGGCAGCGGCAAGACCACCTTCATGAAATCGCTGGTGGAGTTCATCCCGCAGGACGAGCGCCTGGTGACCATCGAGGACGCGCGCGAGCTGTTCATCGGGCAGCCGAACGTGGTGCACCTGTTGTATTCGAAGGGCGGGCAGGGCACGGCCAATGTCTCCGCCAAGAGCTGCATGGAATCATGCCTGCGCATGAAACCGGACCGGATCATCCTGGCCGAGCTGCGCGGCGACGAGGCGTTCTACTTCATCCGCAACTGCGCATCGGGCCACCCCGGGTCGATCACCAGCTGCCACTCGGGCAGCACGGAGCAGACCTGGGACCAGCTGGCGCTGATGGTGAAGGCATCGAGCGAAGGCGCCGGGCTCGAGTTCGCGGTGATCAAGCGCCTGCTGATGCTGACCATCGACGTGGTCGTGCACATCCGCGCCCACGCCGGCAGCCGCTACATCACCGGCATCGACTTCAATCCGGCACGCAGGTTCGCCGAAAGCTAGGCGCCGTGACTTGCCGCTGCCGGCATGACGTCGGTGCTCGAACATGTCAAGGCGGATGCCACGGCCTCGGGAAATCGCATCCAAGCAAAATGGTCGGCGGTCGCACCGAGGGCAGCCGCATCGAGCCGCGCGATGCGGACCTGCGTGCTTGCGAGTTTCGAAAGCAGGAAGCGCAGCGATGATTCCGGTCCCAGCCAGTCGCGTGCAAAAGCGATGGCATGCACGGGTACGGTGACGCTGCGCAGCGCGCGATCCAGGTCGATTTCCAGGCCCTGCGCGGCATAACGCCCGCTCAGCCCGCTGCGCGCCCAATCCTGGATCAGACCGCGCGCCTCATTGCCGCCGAAGCCGACCGTGCGTCCCGGCAGGGCGCCACGGATCTTCGCGAGCCACGGCAGGAACCGGTAGGTGGCGGGCAGCCACCAGCGCGTGCGCACGGGAAAGGCGCGCCAGTAAGGAGAGCCGGTGGCGACCAGCCACAACGCGCGCGCACCGGGTGCCAGCGCGAGCCGGCAGCAGGCGAGTTGGCCACCCAGGCTGTGGCCGCCGATGACCGGTTCCACGCCGGGCGCTTGGCCGGCGACAGCGCGTTCGCTGGCGGGCAAGTCGTGCAGCAGCAGCTCGCGATAGCCCCAGTCGCAATGGCGGGATGCGCGCACGCTGCTTGACCCATGTCCGCGCCACTCGTGCACGAACACGGCGACGCCGTGCTGCGCCAGCGCATCGGCGAAGGGCAGGTAGTGGCGCGCGGCGACGCCGAGCGCCGGTAGCCACAGCAGGCGATGCGAGGGCCGCTCGGGAATCCGCGCCAGCAAAGACCAGCGATGACCGTCTTCGCCTTCCACCGGCAACTCGAGCGCCTCAGTCGGCACCGGCCGCCGCACCGAGGTGATCGAGGACGATGAGTCCGCCGTGGCCCGGCCGGTAGCCGTGTCTCAGCGCAGCTTCCACGTAACCGATCGCACGCTCCACGGCGCTGCGCATGGCCAGGCCTAGGCAGAGATTGGCGGCAATCGCCGAGGCCAGGGTGCAGCCGGTGCCGTGGGCTTTCAGGTCCAGTCGATCGTGGGCGAATTCGACCCGGTCGGTCGTGTCGCGATAGCGGTCGACGACCCGTGTGCCTTCGTCCAGATGCCCGCCCTTGAGCAATACCGCGCGCGCGCCGAACTGGCGCAGCGCGTCGAAGGCAGCCTCTGCGCCTGCGGCATCGACGATGCGGATGCCGCACAGCAGCTCGGCTTCGGGGATGTTGGGGGTCAGCACTGTGGCCAAGGGCAGCAGCCGCGTGCGCAGTGCGTCCAGCGCCTCGTCCTCCAGCAGCTTGGCGCCGGAGGTGGCGACCATGACCGGGTCCACCACCAGTTGCGCCGGTCGATGCGTTTCGATCGCATCGGCCACGGCATGGATGACCTTCGCGTTCGCCAGCATTCCCAGCTTGACCGCGCCGATGCGGAAGTCGTCGAAACAGGCATCGATCTGCGCGCGCAGGAAACCGATATCGGGAACATGGACCGCGGTCACCCCGCGGGTGTTTTGCGCGGTCAGCGCGGCGATCGCCGAAAGACCGTGCACGCCGTGCGCGGCGAAGGTTTTCAGGTCGGCCTGGATTCCCGCGCCACCGCCCGAGTCCGAGCCTGCGATGGTGAGCGCGCAAACAGGCAGGGCAGGGCCACCATGGTCGGACATGCGGGCATTCTGCCCGAAGCTCGCCTCAGCCCGTTGTCGGCTCATGGACGATCGACTCGGCCAGCCGCAGCGCGCGTTCGAAATTCGAGGTGAAGTGCAGTTCGGCCGGCTCTTCCTCGAGCCGCATCCGGGCGATGACCCGGTTGGGTTGTTCCTGCAGTCCGGAAATGATCAGCACGATGCCCTTGCGATGGCAGCGATGGGCGAGCTGCTTCAGCGCGTGCACGCCGCTGGCATCGATCACCGGCACCAGCCGCATGCGCAGGATGAATACCTTCGGTGGTTGCAGGAACTGGTCCAGCAGGTTGTCCAGGCGGTTCGCGGCGCCGAAGAACAGCGGGCCGCTGATCTGGTACACCTCGACGCCCTTCGGCAGCATCGCGCGCTGATCGAGGTCAGCGCCGCGCGCGTGGTCGTCGTCGCCGATCTCGTCGTCGGGCATCGGCATGCCGGAACTCACTTCCACCGCTTCGGCCATGCGGAACATGAACACGAATGCGGCGACCACGATCCCGGCCTGGATGGCCACGGTCAGATCCAGGAACACGGTCAGGAAGAAAGTGAGCAGCAGCACCAGGCGGTCGCCCTTGGGTGCCGACATCGTGTTGCGGAAGTTCTCGACCTCGCTCATGTTCCAGGCCACCACCAGCAGCACCGCGGCCAGCGCAGCCAGCGGCACGTAGCGCATCAGCGGCGCCAGCAGCAGCATGAACAGGAGCAGGTAGGCCGAGTGCAGAATGCCGGCGACCGGCGTGCGTCCGCCCGAGCGGATGTTGGTGGCAGTGCGCGCGATCGCGCCGGTCGCCGGCAGGCCGCCGAACAGGGCAGAACCCACATTGGCCAGGCCCTGCGCGACCAGCTCGCCGTTCGAGCGATGACGGCCGCCGGTCATGCCGTCGGCGACCACCGCCGACAGCAGCGATTCCACCCCCGCGAGGAAGGCGATGGTGAGTGAGCTCGGCAGCAGTTCCCAGGTGCGCTCGAACGGGATCCGCGGGAAGTCGAACGTCGGCAGCGCCGAGGGCAGGGCACCGAAGCGGGTGCCGATGGTCTCGGCAGGCAGGGCGAATGCGGTCGCCACCAGCGTGCAGACCAGCAGCGCGATCAGGAAGCCCGGCCAGCCCGGCTTCCATTTGCGCAGCCCGACGATCACCGCCAGCCCCATCACGGTCAGCACGACCGCGGCCGGCTGGGTGCTGGCAATGTGCTGCCCGTAGGCGGCCCAGCGCGGCAGGAACTCGGCAGGCACATCGCCCATGCGCAGGCCGAGCATGTCCTTGACCTGGCTGGAGAAGATGCTCACCGCGATGCCGGCGGTGAATCCGGTGATCACCGGCTGGGGCATGTATTTCATCAGCGTGCCCAGGCGCAGCAGGCCCGCGGCAATCAGGATCAACCCGGCCAGCAGGGTGCACAGGATCAGCCCGCCGAAGCCGAACTTCTGGATCACCACGAACACCACCGGGATGAAGGCCGCGGTGGGCCCGCCGATCTGCACCCGCGATCCACCGAACGCGGAAATCAGGAAGCCGGCCACGATCGCGGTGTACAGGCCCTTCTCGGGCGTGGTGCCCGAAGCGATCGCCAGCGCCATCGCCAGCGGCAGGGCAACGATCGCGACGGTCAGTCCGGCCAGCGCATCGGCACGCAGGTCCTGCAGCCGGTAGCCCTCGCGCAGCACCGTGAGCAGCTTGGGCTCGAACATGCGCAGGTACTGGCGGCGATCGAAGCCGGGACTGGCCATCAGCCCGGCTCCTTCAGGCGCACGCCGCGGCCGCGGGCCTGGCTGGGCTGCTCGTTGCCGATCAGCTCGATGCCCGCAGCGTCGAGCGCCTCGATGACCTTCATCAGGGTGTCCACCACGCCGCGCACGGTGCCGTCGCTGGCTTCCATGCGCTGGATGGTCGGCAGCGAAACGCCGGCGAGCTGCGCGAGCGTGCGCTGGTCGATGCCGAGCAGGGCGCGGGCAGCGCGCATTTGGGCGGCGGAGATCATCGGCGCACCAGTCCGGAACAGGTGCCTTATTCCACCAGACAGGACCTGCTTATACAAGTTTCAAATATTGATACTGATGTTTAAAACATCATTCGTTCTGGGGATGATCGGCGCATGAGGGCTTCACACGACACGCCGCCGACCATGGGTCTAGAGCAGATAGATCGGAGGGTCCGTTGAGCCGGTCGCCTGGTGCGCAGGCGAACGCAGATGATCGCCGGCACAAGCCGGCGTGGTGGAGAGTTCCCGTCCTGGAGGCGCCGCCCGCTACAACACTTCCGAGGCGTAGTCCGCCAACCGCGAACGCTCGCCGCGGCGCAGGGTGATGTGGGCGCTGTGCGGCCAGGCCTTGAAGCGATCCACCACGTAAGTGAGGCCGGAGGTAGTTTCGGTGAGGTAGGGCGTGTCGATCTGCTCCACATTGCCCAGGCACACGATCTTGGTGCCCGGGCCAGCGCGGGTGACCAGGGTTTTCATCTGCTTGGGCGTGAGGTTCTGCGCCTCGTCCAGGATCAGGTAGCGGGACAGGAACGTGCGGCCGCGCATGAAGTTCATCGACCGGATCTTGATCCGCGAGGCGAGTAGGTCGTTGGTGGCGGCCCGGCCCCAGCTGCCGCCTTCCTGGTTGTGGGTCAGCACCTCCAGGTTGTCGGTAAGCGCGCCCATCCAGGGGGTCATCTTCTCTTCCTCGGTTCCGGGCAGGAAGCCGATGTCCTCGCCCACGCTGACCGTGGCCCGGGTCATGATGATCTCCCGGTAGCGCTGCTGGTCCATGGTCTGGGCCAGGCCGGCGGCCAGGGCGAGCAGGGTCTTGCCGGTGCCGGCGGTGCCGAGCAGGCTGACGAAATCGACTTCCGGGTCCATCAGCGCGTTGAGCGCGAAGTTCTGTTCGCGATTGCGCGCGAGGATGCCCCAGACCGCGTGCTGGTTGCTGCGGTAGTCGTCGACGATCTGCAGCGTGACCTTGTCCTCGCCGACCCTGGTGACCTTGAGCTCGGCTTCCTCGTCGCCGGGCAGATACAGGAACTGGTTGGGATACCAGTCGTCGTCCTGGTTGCGCGAGATCTCGTAGAAGGTGCGGCCTTTCTCGGTCCACGATTTCAGGTCGTTGCCATGCTTCTGCCAGAAGTCCTCCGGCAATGCGGTGACGCCGGTGTAGAGCAGGCTGAAATCGTCGAGCGCGCGGTCGTTTTCGTAGTCCTCGTTGACGATGCCGACGATCGAGGCCTTGATCCGCAGGTTGATGTCCTTGGATACCAGCACCACCGGCGTGCCGGGCTCGTCGACCTTGAGCGCCAGGATCGACGCCAGGATCTGGTTGTCGGGCATCGCCTTGGCGAACGCGCGCGACGCATCGATGGGCGCGGTCTGGAAGCGCAGGCGCCCGGCGCTGTCGGCGGTGCGCAACTGCAGTCCCTTCGGGCGCTGCAGGACCACGCCGGCATCCAGCGCCTTGTTTCCATGCGCTTCGATCAGTTCGTTGAGAAAGCGGCTGACCTGGCGCGCATTGCGGCTGGCCTCCGAGGTGCCCTTCTTGGCATGGTCCAGCTCCTCCAGCACCTGCATCGGCAGGTAGACATCGTGTTCCTCGAACTTGAACAGCGCGGTCGGATCGTGCATCAGCACGTTGGTATCGAGGACGTAGATGCGCTTGCCCTTGGTCATGCGTGACGGTTCCTGTCGGTCAGGCGTCGGAAGGCCACCGCGACCCGCGGGACGGGGCAGTGGAGGAGGAATGGGAGGCGTGCGTCACTGCTTCTGTGCAGCCTTGAGCGCTTCGAGCACGGCGTACGCATGGCCGGCGACCTTGACGCCGCGCCAGGCCTGGGCGATGCGGCCGTCCGGGTCGATCAGGAAGGTGCTGCGCTCGATGCCGATGTACTCGCGGCCGTACAGCTTCTTCGGCTTGATCACGCCGAAGGCATTGCCCAGCTTCTCGTCCGCATCGCTGACCAGGTCGAACCGGAACCCCTGCTTGTCGCAGAAGTTCTGGTGGCTCTTGATCGAGTCGCGCGAGACGCCCAGCACGGTGGCATCGAGCCTGGTGAACTTGGGCAGCAATACATTGAACTCCAGGCCCTCGGTCGTGCAGCCCGGCGTCGCATCCTTGGGGTAGAAGTACAGCACCAGCCAGTGACCAAGATGGTCGGCCGTGCTCCCGGTCAGCCCGCTGGACAGCGCCAGCGGCAGCTTGGGCACCTTGCTTCCGACGTCGAGCGGCTTGGTGGCCATCAGCTTCGCATGCCTAGAACTTCATCGGGTCCATGATCGCGTCCAGGTTGAGATGGTCGCAAAACTCGAGGAAGTCGTCGCGCAGGCCGGCGATATGCATGTCGGCCGGCACGCCGATGGTGAGCTGGGCGGAGAACATGTCCGCGCCGGTCTGCATGGCGCGATAGCGCGAGCAGTGCAGGCTTTCGATGGTGATGCCCTGGCCGTCGAAGAAGTCCGCCAGCTGGAACAGGATGCCAGGCTTGTCCGCCGCGACCACTTCCACCACGTAGGGCAGCAGGTTCGACTGCAGCGGCTTGGGGCCGGTGCGGTACCACACCAGCTTCAATCCTTCCTCGCGCTCGAGGCGGGTGAGCATGGCTTCGAGCTTGGCCACCGCATCCCATGAACCGGTGGCCAGCGCGCTTACCGACACGTCGCGTCCCACCGTCGAAAGCCGGGTGTCGACCAGGTTGCAGCCGCTGTCGGCGATCCGCCGGGTGACCGGCAACAGGGGGGATTGCGGATGCGTCGTGTAGGCGTTGATCAGCAGGTAGTTCTCGTTCGGCGCGGGCCGGACAGCGGTGTCTGGTTCGGTCAAGGCAGGGTCCGCGACGAAGGGTGAACGGCGACCGGACATCGGTCCGGCGCAGTGCGCAGGATACTTGCCCGTGCTTCGAGCCCGCAAGTAACATCTTGTGTTACGCCATTCCGCATCCGCCCGGCACCGCCGCGGATGCTTTCCCCACCGATTCGGGTACCCGCGCTTGCGACTTTCCGGCAGCATCACCGCGCTGGCGACGCCGTTCACGGCCGCCGGCGAGATCGACCTCGAAGCCTGGCAGCGTCTGTTGCAGCTGCAACTCGAGGGCGGTATCCAAGGCGTGGTCGTCGCCGGCTCGACCGGCGAGGCCGCCGCGTTGTACGACGCCGAGTTCGATGCGCTGCTGCGCAGCGCCGTCGAGATCGCTTCCGGACGCATTCCGGTCTTGGCCGGCACCGGGTTGTCCAACACCGCCAAGACCATCGAGCAGACCCGTCGCGCGGCGGCGTTGGGCGCCGATGCCGCGCTTGTGGTGACGCCTCCCTATGTACGTCCGACACAGGCTGGGCTGATCGCCCACTACCACGCGATCGCCGACGATGGTGCGCTGCCGCTGGTGCTCTACAACGTACCCGGCCGTACCGGCTGCGACCTGTTACCCGACACCGCCGCCGCGCTGGCGGCGCACGAGCGCATCGTCGGCATCAAGGAAGCGCGCAGCGAGCCCGAACGCATGCAGGCGCTGCTGCCCCTGCGCGGCGACGGATTCGCGGTGCTCAGCGGCGACGACCCCAGCTGCGCGCGCGCCATCCTCGCCGGCGCCGATGGGGTGATCTCAGTGGCCTCGAACGTGGCGCCCGCGGCAATGCATAAGCTGTGCGCGCTGGCGCAGACCGGCAAGACAGCGGAAGCCGAGGACTGGAACGCAAAGCTGCAGCCGCTATTCGACTTCCTCAACATCGAACCCAACCCGATCCCGGTCAAGGCCCTGCTCGCACTCCAGGAGATCGGCAGCGGGCTGCGCCTGCCGTTGCTGCCGTTGTCGTCCGGGCATGCTGCACGTGCTGGCGAGATTTCCGCCGGGATCCGTGCCCTTGAGCTATCCTGCCGCGACATGCTCGCGGCCTGACCCCGCAGGAGAGACAACCCGATGCGTCCGACCCCCTTATTGCGTACCGCCACGCTCGCCTTGCTGGTGGTGGCTGTGTTCGCCGCGTCCGGCTGCCGCTGGTTCCGCAGAAACAACCCGTACAACCAGTCCGCGGAAACGCGCCCGCTGGAAGTGCCGCCGGATCTGGATCGGCCGAGCACGGCTGCAGCCCTTGGTGCGCCCACTTCCGTCACCCGTTCGGGGATGTCGGGCACGCCGGTTCAGGGGGCCGCCCCGGCGCAGACACCTGCCGGACAGCCAGCCGTCGCACAGGCTCCCGCCGCGTCTGCGTCGGGCAGCGGCTTCACCGTGCCTGGCGAACGCGATGCGGTATTCAATCAGGTTGGTGAGGCGCTGGCGGCCGTGCCTGGCGCCACCATCGCAAGCAAGGCCCAGCTGCTGGGCACCTACGATGTGAACTACGAAGGCAGCAATTTCCTGGTGCGCGTCACCAAGGTCGATGCCGGGGTCTACGTGTCGGCGGTCGATCCGCGCGGGGTTGCCGCGGGCGGCGAGGCGGCTGCCAAGTTGATGGCGGCGTTGAGAAGCGCGCTCGGCGGCTGACGTAAGGCGCCCTCTCGCGGCTGTTCCTCAAGGGCGCTTGGGCGCCCTTTTGGCAGCTTTCCCGGCGGCCTCAGCGCTCGAGGAGCGGCAGCTTGTCCGGCTTGCCTTCCCATTCCTTGGCGTCGGGCAAGCCATCCTTGCGCACGGTGATCACCGGCCAGGCCTTCGACAGCTCCGCATTGAGCGCGACGAATCCCTCCTGTCCCGCAGGTACGTCGTCTTCGGGATAGATCGCATTGATCGGGCACTCCGGCTCGCACAGGGTGCAGTCGATGCACTCGTCCGGATCGATCACCAGGAAGTTCGGTCCTTCGTGGAAACAGTCGACCGGGCACACCTCCACGCAGTCGGTGTACTTGCACTTGATGCAGTTCTCGGTGACGACGAAGGGCATGGCGGATGGCGTGGCGGGACTGGTGCGATTCTAGCGAATCGTCAGCCCGGTTGATTCGTTGCCGTGAGCGATCGCGCGCGGCACGAGTGCGAAGCCGTTGCGCGCTGACCGGCGCCGCGAACGAAAGAACCCGGCCGGGGGCCGGGTTCTCACAGAAAAATGGCGCTCCCTACGGGATTCGAACCCGTGTTTTAGCCTTGAGAGGGCCACGTCCTAGGCCTCTAGACGAAGGGAGCTTTGGGGATTGCGCCGGCGGGACGCGCCGGCTGCGGGCAGGAGTCTGCGCGCAGCTTGCTAGTATAGCAGCCCAACTGCGGCCGACGCGGCCCGCCAGACCGAGCGCACGACGCCGCCCGATGCCCCAACAAATCACTACCAGCCTGCCTGCGCCGCGGGTCGTCCCGCGCGACCAGCACACGATCTCACGCAAGCACATCAGCCCCAACGCGCTGCGCGTGCTCTACCGCCTGCGCGAAGGCGGACACCAGGCCTATCTGGTCGGTGGGGCGGTGCGCGACCTGCTGGTCGGGATCCAGCCCAAGGACTTCGACGTGGCCACCGATGCCACCCCGGAGCAGGTCAAGGCGCTGTTCCGCAACTGCCGGTTGATCGGCCGCCGCTTCCGCCTGGCCCATGTCGTGTTCGGGCGCGAGATCATTGAAGTGGCCACCTTCCGCGCCAACAGCGACGACGGCAGCGGCGACCGCGAACTGCACGAAGGCGGGCGCCTGCTGCGCGACAACGTGTTCGGCGCGATCGAGGACGACGCGGTGCGCCGCGATTTCACCGCCAACGCCCTGTACTACGCGATCGAGGACTTCTCGGTGCGCGACTACGTCGGCGGTTACCAGGACGTGCTGGATCATGTGCTGCGCCTGATCGGCGATCCGGACACGCGCTATCGCGAAGATCCGGTGAGGATGCTGCGGGCGGTCAGGCTGGCGGCGAAACTGGGCTTCACTATCGATCCGGCCACCGCGGCGCCGATCCCGGAGCTGGCGCCGCTGCTGGCCGAGGCCGCACCGGCGCGTCTGTTCGAAGACGTGCTCAAGATGTTCCTCTCCGGGCACGGCGTGGCGAGTTTCGAAGGCCTGGAACGCCATGGCCTGCTGCCGGTGCTGTTTCCGGAAACCGCTGCTGCGCTCGCCGCGAACCGCAGCGGCGCGCTGCGGCGGATGCTGCTCGAAGGCCTGCGCGGAACCGATGCCAGGGTCGCACACGACGAGCCGGTGTCGCCTGCGTTCCTGTTCGCGTTGCTGCTGTGGCCGGCCTATTGTCGCGCCCTGATGGCTCTGCAGGCCCAGGGCGTGCATGCGGTGGAAGCGCAGCGCCGCGCGGCGGACCGGGTCACCGTGCACCAGCTCACCACGGTCGCGCTGCCGCGGCGATTCTCCTTGCCCATGCAGGAGATCTGGCTGATGCAGAGCCGGTTGTCGCAGCGCAAGCGCGCAGCTCGGCTGATGGCGCATCCACGTTTCCGGGCTGCTTACGACTTCCTGGTGCTGCGCCAGGTGGCCTCCGACGAGCATGCGGAAGACGTGGCGTTCTGGCGCGACGCACAGCAGCTGTCGGGCGAGGATCTGACGCATCGGGTCGCCATGGCGCAGGAGTCCGGGGACGAAGGTGAACTCGCCACGCGCCGTCGCCGCCGCCGTCGCCGTCGTCCGGCCGGCCACGTCGAGTGATCGACCCGGTCATCGCTTTCGTCGGCCTGGGCGCCAACCTGGGCGATGCCCCGGCCACCGTGCGCGAGGCCATGCGCGCACTGGATGTTTTGCCGCAGACGCGCCTCTTACGGGCGTCGCGCCTGTATCGCAGCCGCGCCTGGGGCGTGGAAACGCAGCCCGACTTCATCAACGCGGTGGCGATGCTCGAATCCCGGCTGCCGGCGCGCTCGTTGCTGGATGAACTGCTGGCGATCGAGCGCGCGCACGGGCGCGAGCGTGCGGCGGAAGTACGCTGGGGACCACGCACGCTCGACCTGGACCTGTTGTTGCACGGCGATTCGATCATCGATGAGCCCGGCCTGCGCGTGCCGCACCCGCATCTGCACGAACGCGCCTTCGCCCTGCTGCCCCTGGTCGAAGTCGCGCCGGACGCGGTCATTCCGGGCCGCGGACTGGCGCGCGACATCGCCGCCGTGATGGCGGGCGAGGGCATCCAGGCGCTAGGCTAGGGTCATGAACGCAGCGCCGAAGCCGATGACCGTGCCCGAACTGGCCGAGGCCAAGCAGAACGGCCGCAAGCTGGTGATGCTCACCGCCTACGACGCCGGCTTTGCACGCACGCTCGATGCCAACGGAACCGACATCCTGCTGGTCGGCGATTCGCTGGGCATGGTGGTGCAGGGCGCCGATTCCACGCTGCCGGTCACCGTCGCGGATATCGTCTATCACACGCGCTGTGTCGCATCGGCGACCCATCGCGCGCTGGTCCTGTCCGATCTTCCGTTCCAGGCCGACGCCACACCCGAACGTGCGCTCGATGCCGCCACGGCGCTGCTGCAGGCCGGCGCCGGCATGGTCAAGCTCGAAGGTGCCGGCCACAAGCTGCAGACGATCCGCTTCCTGGTGGAGCGCGAGATTCCCGTCTGCGGGCACCTGGGCCTGACGCCGCAATCGGTGCTGCGGTTCGGTGGCTACAAGGTGCAAGGGCGCGGCGAGGCGGCGGCGGACAGGCTGCTGGCCGACGCAAGGGCGGTGGCCGAAGCAGGCGCTGCGATGCTCGTGCTCGAATGCGTGCCCTCGTCGCTGGCGGCCGAAATCACTGCCGAGATCGATATCCCCACCATCGGCATCGGCGCCGGCCCGGGCTGCGATGGGCAGGTGCTGGTGCTGCACGACATGCTGGGTCTTGACAGTGGCCATCGGCGTCCGCGCTTCGTCAAGGATTTCCTGGCCGAGGGCGGATCGGTCGCCGGCGCGGTACGCGCCTACGCAGAAGCCGTGCGCAGCGGCGCGTTTCCGGACGAAGAGCACAGCTACGCATGAGGCCGCCCGTGGCCGCGGCCATGGTGGGAATCCCAGGGGCTCGGCAGCCCGCGTACCACTGCCAGCGCCATCCGCACGGCTCGGGGAACGGTTGATGGACACGATCCGCGAGCTCGAGGCGTTGCGCGCTCGCATCGCCGGTTGGAAACGCGATGGCCTGCGGATCGGGTTCGTCCCGACCATGGGCAATCTGCATGCAGGGCATTACTCGCTGATCGAATTGGCACAACGGCATGCCGACCGCGTCGTTGCCAGCGTGTTCGTCAATCCGACCCAGTTCGGCCCGAATGAGGATTTCAGTCGTTACCCGCGCACCCCGGAGCAGGACGCAGCGGGACTGGCGGCGGCGGGCACCGACGCGTTGTGGATGCCATCGCTTGCGACCATGTATTCCTACGGCGCCGACAAGGCGGTAGCGATCCGGGTGCCCGGTGTGACCGAGACCCTGGAAGGCGCGCATCGCCCGGGCCACTTCGATGGCGTCGCCACCGTGGTGGCCAGGCTGCTCAACCAGGTGCAGCCGGATGTCGCGGTGTTCGGGCGCAAGGACTACCAGCAGCTTGCGGTGATCCGCTACCTGGTTGCCGATCTGGCATTCCCGGTGGAACTCATCGCGGCCGAGACGCGGCGCGAGCCTGACGGCCTTGCGATGAGCTCGCGCAACCAGTACCTGTCGCCCGAGGAGCGCGCGATCGCGCCCGTCATCCACCGCACCCTGCTTGCGATGCGCGACGGAATCCGCGCCGGTCGTCCGCGCGCGCAAGTGGAAGCCGACGCCAGCGCCGACCTGCACCAGGCGGGCCTGGATCCGGACTACGCGGTGATCCGGAATCCGGACCTTTCCGAGCCGGCGACGCGCGACGGCAGCTTCGTGGCTCTCATCGCCGCGCGCCTGGGCCGCACCCGGCTGATCGACAACCTCGAGTTCGAGGCATAGCGCAGCCGCGCTGACGTTCATGTGGGAGCGGCTTTAGCCGCGATTGCCCTCGTGTTTTATTCGGTTTCTCGCAAAAGCATTCGCGGCTAAAGCCGCTCCCACATGGGTGTCCACCGTGCGCACGGCGCACGCTACGCTGAATCCACGGCAACGCTTTGTTGCGATGCGGCAAAGCGGCCCTATACTGCGCCCTGCCGGGCGCCTGCCCGGGTCGTGCCGATATCGCTCCGGAGCGCCGTTGCATGCAACTCACCCTGCTCAAGGCCAAGATCCACCGCGCCACCGTCACCCATGCCGAGCTGCATTACGAAGGCTCGTGCGCCATCGACGGCCGGCTGCTGGACATCGCCGGCATCCGCGAATACGAGCGCGTGGAGATCTACAACGTCAACAACGGCGAGCGTTTCGCGACCTACGCCATCCGCGGCGAGGAAGGCAGCGGCATCATTTCGGTCAACGGCGCGGCGGCGCACAAGGCGCAGCCGGGCGACCTGGTGATCATCTGCGCCTACGGCCACTGCGATGAAGCCGAAGCGGCGAAGTTCAAGCCGACCCTGGTCTACGTGGACCGCCAGAACCGGCTGACCCATACCAACCAATCGATTCCCAAGCAGGCCGCATGAGCGGCGCCGGGATCGATCTGTCGCTGCTCGCCGAGCAGACGCGGCGCCTGCAAGGCGCTTCGCTTTCGCAAATCAACCTGGACGACCCGGCGCGGGTCTCCGATTTCGCGCTGCGCGTCGGGCCGCTGTACGCCAGTTTCGCCCGGCAGTCGTACGACCGCCAGGCCTGGCAGGCGCTGCTCGCGCTCGCGCGCGACGCCGACCTCGTCGGTGCGATGCAGCGCCTGGTGGATGGCGAGCCGGTCAATGTGACCGAAGGCCGCGCCGCGCTGCACACGGCATTGCGCGGCGAAGTGTCCGGGTCGCCCACGGCGCGCGCCGCGCACGCCGATGCGCTGCGCGCGCGCGCGCGGATGTGCGCGATGGTCGAGGCGTTGGCCGCCACCGATGTCACCGATATCGTCAGCGTCGGCATCGGCGGTTCCGACCTGGGCCCGCGCATGGTGGTCGATGCGCTTGCGCAGCCGGATGCGCCGGCTGTTGGAAGAATGCGGCCGCGGGTGCACTTCGTCTCCAACGTCGACGGCGCTGCGGCGCAACGCACGCTGTCCGCGCTGGACCCGCGCACCAGCGCCGCGATCCTGATCTCCAAGACCTTTGGCACCCAGGAAACGCTGCTCAACGGCGGCATCGTGCGCGACTGGCTGGCGAACGACAGCAGGCTTTATGCAGTCAGCGCCAACGTGCAGCGGGCGAGCGACTTCGGCATCGATCCTGAGCGCATCCTGCCGATGTGGGACTGGGTCGGCGGTCGCTATTCGCTATGGTCGGCAGTGGGATTTCCGATCGCGCTGGCGATCGGGTTCGAGGCCTTCGAAGCGCTGCTGGCCGGCGCAGCGGAACTCGACGCGCACGCGCTGCAGGCCGCCCCCGAAGCCAATCTGGCGGTCTGGCACGCGCTCACCGCGGTCTGGAATCGCAATGCGCGCCACGCCGCCACCCAGGCGGTGCTGCCCTACGACGAGCGCCTGAAGCTGCTGCCGAACTACCTGCAGCAGCTGGTCATGGAGAGCCTGGGCAAGCGCGTGAAGCTCGACGGCGCGGCCGTGGCAGGCGACACCGTCCCGGTCTGGTGGGGCGGCCCGGGCACCGACACCCAGCACAGCTTCTTCCAGGCCCTGCACCAGGGCACGCAGATCGTGCCGGCGGATTTCATCGGCACGATCCGCTGCGATCATCCCTATCTCGAGAACCACGCGGCGCTGCTGGCCAATCTGCTGGCGCAGACCGAAGCCTTCGCCAATGGCCAGGACAGCGACGACCCACATCGCGTCTATCCTGGTGACCGTCCGAGCACGCTGCTGCTGCTCGACGCGCTGACGCCGCACTCATTGGGCATGCTGATCGCGCTGTACGAACACAGCGTCTACCTGCAATCGGTGCTCTGGGGCATCAATGCCTTCGACCAGTTCGGCGTCGAGCTGGGCAAGCAGGTCGCGAACCGGCTGCTGCCCGCGCTGAAGGGCGATGGCGATGCCGAAGATCCGGTGACGCGCGCGCTGCTCGTGGAAATCCGAAACCGCACGTAGGAGCGGGGGGGGGGGGGGGGGGGGGCGGGGGGGGGGGGGGGGGGGGGGGGCGCGGGGCGGGCC
>NZ_JAKPBU010000002.1 GCF_022662495.1 Lysobacter sp. M2-1 | reverse complement strand
TTCCCGCCGCTTGGGCGCCCCCAATCTGTTTCGCTCGGCGGGGCGGCCCCCCCCGCCCGCTCCTACAAGATCGGGTCACGCGGTCGCCTCCTTCAGCAGTCGGCCGCCGGCCTGGCCGGCATTGGCCTTGCGTTCGCGCGCGGCACGGATGAAGCCGATGAACAGCGGATGCCCGCCGCGCGGCGTGGACAGGAATTCGGGATGCGCCTGGCAGGCGAGGAACCAGGGATGGTCCGGCAGCTCCACCATTTCCACCAGCAGATCGTCCATCGACTTGGCCGAGATCAGCAGCCCGGCGGCTTCCAGCTGGGTGCGGTAGCGGTTGTTGAATTCGTAACGGTGGCGATGACGCTCGCCGACGACATCCTGGCCGTACATGCGGTGCGCGAGGGTCCCGGGCTTGATGCGCTGCTCCTGCAGGCCCAGGCGCATGGTGCCGCCCAGGTCGCTGTCCTCGCTGCGGCGCTCGACCTCGCCGGTCTGAGTGCGCCATTCGGTGATCAGCCCGATCACCGGATGCGGCGTCTGCCGGTCGTTCTCGGTGCTGTTGGCCCCAGCCAGGCCCGCCAGGTTGCGGGCCACGTCGACCACGGCGGCCTGCATGCCGTAGCAGATGCCGAAATAGGGGACCTTGTGCTCGCGGGCGTACTGCGCAGTGAGCACCTTGCCCTCGAAGCCGCGATCGCCGAACCCGCCAGGGACCAGGATCCCGTCGATGCCGGCGAACGCCGACTCGGCGCCATCGCGCTCGATGTCCTGCGATTCCATCCACACCAGGTTGACCCGCGTGCGCTGGCGGATGCCGCCATGCTTGAGCGCCTCGCCCACCGACTTGTACGCGTCCTTGTGATCGACGTACTTGCCGACCACCGCGATGGTGACTTCGTCGATCGGATGCTCGGCCGCATCCACCACGTCCAGCCACTGCGACAGGTCGGCGTCGGGCGCGGCCTTGTGCTGCAGCCGCAGGCCTTCGACCACGATCTGGTCCAGGCCCTGCGCATGCAGCCACATCGGGATCTTGTGGATGTTGTCCAGGTCGATGGCGGAAATGACCGCCTTCTCCGGCACATTGGTGAACAGCGCGATCTTGCGCCGCTCGCCGTCCGGCAGCGGCTGCTCGCTGCGGCACAGCAGCACGTCGGGCTGGATACCGATCGATCTGAGTTCCTTGACCGAATGCTGGGTCGGCTTGGTCTTGAGCTCGCCGGCGGCGGCGATGAACGGCACCAGGGTCAGGTGCATGAACATGGCGTTCTCGGCGCCACGTTCGGTGCGGATCTGGCGGATCGCCTCGAGGAACGGCAGCGACTCGATGTCGCCCACCGTTCCGCCGATCTCCACAAGGGCCACGTCATAGCCGGCCGTGGCGTTATCGATGCAACGCTTGATTTCGTCGGTGATATGCGGGATCACCTGCACCGTGGCGCCCAGATAGTCGCCGCGCCGCTCCTTGCGGATCACGTTCTCGTAGATCTTGCCGGTAGTGATGGAATTGGCGCCCGACAGGCGCACGTTGACGAAGCGTTCGTAATGGCCCAGATCCAGGTCGGTTTCGGCGCCGTCGTCGGTGACGTAGACCTCGCCGTGCTGGAACGGGCTCATCGTGCCCGGGTCGACGTTGATGTACGGGTCCAGCTTCATCATCGTCACGCGCAGGCCGCGCGCCTCGAGGATGGCGGCCAGCGAGGCCGCGGCGATGCCTTTGCCCAGCGAGGACACCACGCCCCCGGTGACGAAGATGAGCGGGGTGGTGGAGCCTGGAGGGGTCATGGCGGCAGGATGGCTGGAAAGCGGCATTCTACCGGCAGGCCTGCGCCAGCGCGACTGCGGCCGCGCGGACCCGGAAAAGACGACGCCCCGCGATGCGGGGCGTCTGTTGGCTGCGCGAAGCGCGGCGTTGGCGTACGGCCCAAGGCCGGCGCGGATACCTGCGCGCGATCAAATGTCCTCTTCCTCTTCTTCGTCCTCGTCGCCGGTCTTCGACTTGGCCCTAGCCTTGTCCGCCTTGGCCTTCTCGGCCGCCTGCTTCTTCGCGGCTTCTTCGGCCTTGGCCTTGGCGGCGGCCTGCTCGGCGCTGGCATCCTTGGTCTTGGCGTCGACCTGTGCGCTCTGCGCGGCCGCGTTGCCGGCGACCAGCAGGGTCGCAGCGGCAAGGAACAGCAGGATGTGCCTGAGTTTCATGGTCTTACCTCGATCCCGACGTGCGGGTGGCGTGTCAACGGATGAATTCTATCGACCCAGTCTGAATCGGGCCCGTGCGAACGCTAGGGCTGCCCTAAACTAGCGCCACGACACGCCGACGGAACCGCATGAACACCCGCTACAACGCTGCAGACATCGAAGTCCTGTCCGGGCTGGACCCGGTCAAGCGCCGTCCCGGCATGTATACCGACACCACGCGCCCGAATCACCTGGCGCAGGAAGTGGTCGACAACGCGGTGGATGAGGCCCTGGCCGGGCATGCGCGCACCATCGAGGTGACGCTGCACAAGGACGGGAGCTGCGAGGTGTCCGACGACGGCCGCGGCATGCCGGTGGACATCCATCCGGAGGAAAAGATCCCCGGCGTCGAACTGATCCTCACCCGCCTGCACGCGGGCGGCAAGTTCGGCAACCAGAACTACACGTTTTCGGGCGGCCTGCACGGCGTCGGCGTGAGCGTGGTGAACGCGCTGTCGACCAAGGTGGACGTGTACATCAAGCGCGACGGCAACGAATACCGGATGGCGTTCACCGACGGCGAGAGGACCTCGGACCTGGACATCGTCGGCAGCGTCGGCAAGCGCAATACCGGCACCCGCCTGCGGTTCTGGCCGGACCCGAAGTATTTCGACACGCCGAAGTTCAACCTGCGGGCGCTGCGTCATCTGCTGCGCGCCAAGGCGGTGCTATGTCCGGGCCTGAGCGTGACCCTGTTCGACGAAGCCAGCGGCGAGCGCGACCAGTGGCATTACGAGGACGGACTGCGCGCCTATCTCAAGGGCGAACTCGTCGACCGGGAGCTGCTGCCGCCCGAGATCTTCACCGGCTCGCTGAAGAAGGACACCGAGATCGTCGACTGGGCCGTGGCCTGGGTGCCCAGTGGCGACGGCCAGGCGGGGGAACTGGTGCAGGAAAGCTACGTCAATCTGATCCCCACCTCGCAGCATGGCACCCACGTCAATGGCCTGCGCACCGGCTTCACCGACGCGCTGCGCGAGTTCTGCGATTTCCGCAACCTGCTGCCGCGCGGGGTGAAGCTGGCGCCCGAGGATGTGTGGGACCGCGTGTCGTTCGTGCTGTCGCTGAAGATGACCGACCCGCAGTTCAGCGGCCAGACCAAGGAGCGCCTGTCCTCGCGCCAGGCGGCCGGTTTCGTCGAAGGCGCCGCACACGATGCGTTCTCGCTCTGGCTCAACACCCACACCGAGTTCGGCGAGAAGATCGCGCAGCTCGCGATCGAGCGCGCCAGCGCACGACTGAAGACCGAAAAGCAGATCGTGCGCAAGAAGGTCACCCAGGGCCCTGCCCTGCCAGGCAAGCTGGCCGACTGCATCAGCCAGGACCTGTCGCGCACCGAGCTGTTCCTGGTGGAAGGCGACTCGGCCGGCGGCAGCGCCAAACAGGCGCGCGACAAGGACTTCCAGGCGATCCTGCCGCTGCGCGGCAAGATCCTCAATACCTGGGAAGTCGCCAGCGGCGGCGTGCTGGCGTCGACCGAAGTGCACGACCTCGCGGTGGCGATCGGTTGTGATCCGGGCAAGGACGACATCTCCGGATTGCGCTACGGCAAGGTGGTGATCCTGGCCGACGCCGATTCCGATGGCCTGCACATCGCTACCCTGCTCACGGCGCTGTTCCTGCGCCATTTCCCGACGCTGGTCAACGCCGGCCACGTATTCGTGGCGATGCCGCCGCTGTTCCGGGTCGACGTGGGCAAGCAGGTGTTCTACGCGTTGGACGAGGAGGAGAAGCGCCTGCTGCTCGAGCGGGTCGAGCGCGAGAAGCTCAAGGGCGCGGTCAACGTGACCCGGTTCAAGGGCCTGGGCGAGATGAATCCGCAGCAGCTGCGCGAATCCACCATCCATCCCGATACCCGGCGCCTGGTCCAGCTCACGGTCGACGACGGCGACGGCACTCGCGCGCTGATGGACATGCTGCTGGCGAAGAAGCGGGCGGGCGACCGAAAAGCTTGGCTCGAACAGAAAGGCGACCTGGCGACGCTGGAGGTCTGATCGGCCGTTCATCGGTATCGGCCGTTGCAACGGCGCGGGTTCTGTCGCGGCGGAGGCTGTTGTGCGGCGCGGTGGGAACAGAAGGGCGACTTGGCGACGTTGGAAGTTTGATCGGCTGGTCATCCGCCGCGACGGCGCGGATTACCTTGCAGTTAAGGGCACAGTAGGGCGCTGCTGTTGAGTGTTATCCGCCGTTGCGACGGCGCGGGTTCGATCGCGGCGTAGATTGTAGTACGGCGCGGCCGTTGCGACGGCGCGGATTCTCTGGCAGCGGACGTTGCAGTGCGGCGCGGCGCGTTTGAGCCGAAGCGTTCGCCATGCATGTGCGCCCCGCTGCTGCGGGGCGCACACGACCGTCGCGAGGCGACGATTGGACCTGCACGACTACGGCGTCTGTCGATCGTCCGTCTGTCGATCGTCCTGACGACGCTGCTTGCGCGGCTTGTCGGGATCCGAGGCAGCGTCGGACGCCGGTTGCGCCTGCTGGCTCGCATTCAACGCGCCCTCGCCCTGCCCGTCGGCGTTCGTACCGATCGTAGCCGCGCTGCCCGCGGCATTCGCGCTGCCCTGCGCAGCCGCACCGGCATTCGCGCCAACACCGGCGGCTGTGCCAGCCGCCGTATCGACCGCGCCGGAAGCCGCGGCACCCGCCTGGGTCGTGGCATTGGCCGCCGTCTCCGTCGCCGCCGCGGCAACGTTGCCTGTCGCATCGACGCCAGCGCCGACCGCGGCGCCAGCGGTGTCGCGCGCGCGGTTGACACTGCCGGCCACGCCTGCGCCGAGGCCGGCGCGCGCATCGGCACTGTTCCCGCTTCGGGCACGGCGACGTTCGCGCGCATCGTTGCGCGAGTCCACGCGCACCGAGCCGTCGAGGCCGGTATTCGCACCGAGGCCGAGCGATCCGGCCTGACCGGCGCCGATCTGGGTGTTGAGCTGGGTATTGACGCCGGCCTGTCCGCCGATGTTCACGCCGACCTGGGCGTATGCCGCCGGCACGGCGACGGCGGCGGCGATCACCGCAGTGAGTACTGTCTTGCGCATCCGCTGTTCTCCTTTCGTTCTCGGGGAGTCGCATGCCTGCGACGCGACCGACCCTATCCGCCGGACTGCGACTCGCGACTGAACCCATGACCGAGGGAAATCCCCTATGCGGGCTTGACAGCGCCCAACGGCGAGAGAGGCGGCCTCAACGCACGATGCAATTCAGGCGTCAGTCAAGCGTCCACAGCGGGCACTCGAACGCTCATGCGTTCCCGAAGGCCGGGCCGGCACCGCGTGCGACGTCGATGGAGCGTTCAAGCAAGGTGCCGATCAATGCCTGCAGCGCGGCGGCACGCGCGGGTGCGTACTCGAACGTTTCCTCGTCCATGTAATTGCGCTGGCTGACCTCGAGTTGCACAGCATCGATGCCATTTGCCGGATCGCCGTAGTGACGGGTGATGTAACCGCCCTTGAAGCGGCCATTGACGACGAAATCGTAATTGTCCTGGGCCGCGAGCAGTGCTTCGAGCTGCGCCTGCAGCGATTGCGAACAACTGGCACCGGCGGCGGTGCCCAGGTTTAGATCGGGCAGGCGGCCTTCGAACAGGAACGGCAGCTCGCCGCGGATCGAATGGCCCTCCCACAGCACCACCCGGCCGTGCACGCCGCGAATGCGCTCCAGCTCCGCACGCAGGGCCACGTGATAGGGACGCCAGTAACGTTCGACCCGCGCGCGCACCTCGTCTTCGGTCGGCTCCTGGCCCGGCAGGTACACCGGATCGCCGCTGAAGCGCACGATCGGGCACAGTCCGGTGGTGTTCTGGCCCGGATACAGCGACACATCGTCTTCCGACCGGTTGAGGTCGATCACGTAGCGCGAAAACCGCGGCACGATCATCGAGGCGCCCAGCTCGCGCGCGACGGCATACAGGCGGGCGACGTGCCAGTCGGTATCCGGCACCCGACGCGCCTGCGCGGTGAGCCGCGCGGCGATGTCGTCCGGCACCGCGGTACCGTCGTGCGGCAGACTGACCAGCAGCGGCGCGGTGCCGCGATGGAGTTCGAAGACCTCTGCGCTCATGCGGACAGCATCCTGGAGAAGAATTCCGGCGTACCCGACAGATCCGGATGCCGGCGTGGATCCCGCATGCCGGATCGGGAGCGTGGATCGCGGGCCATCACCGCATCAGCACCAGTTCTTCGGCGCTGGTGGGATGGATCGCCATGGTCGCATGCAGGTCGGCCAGGGTGATGCCGCGCTTCAATGCCACGGCGAAGCCTTGCAGGATTTCGTCGGCGGCCTCGCCCAGCAGGTGGATGCCCACGACGCGTTGTTCTTCCGCCGGCTTCCCCGCCCCCACGCACACCAGCTTGAACAGGCTGCGCTGCGGGGAATCGGCCAGCGCGTGCAGCATCGGGCGAAAGCCGCTGCGATACACCTGCACCGCGTCGCCGTAGCGCTGGCGGGCCTGGGTCTCGGTCAGGCCCACCTTGCCCAGCGGTGGATGCGCGAAGACCACGGTGGCGATGTCGTCCGGATCCAGCCGCGCCTGCGCCTGGCCGCCGAACACGCGATCCATCAGCCTGCGCGCGGCGGCGATCGCGACCGGCGTGAGCGCCGGCTGCGGGGTGACGTCGCCCACCGCATACACGCCAGTGACGCTGGTGTTCTGCTGCGCATCGATGCGGATATGGCCGCTGTCCTGCAACGCGATCCCCGCCTGTTCGACCGCGAGCGAAGCCGCGTGCGGCACTCGCCCGGTGGCGAACAGCACGGCGTCGAAGGCTTCGCCATCGCAGGCGCCGGCGCCAGACAGGCGCAGTGTTCCGTTGTCTGAATGCAGCGCAGAAACCGGAGTGCCGAGGTGCAGGCGCGTGCCGTGGTGCTGCATGTCTTCGACCAGCTGGGCGGTGAGGTCCTCGTCGAAACCCTCGAGCAGGCGCGGCCCGCGCACGAACAGGTCCACGCGGCTGCCCAACGCCTGCAGCACGCCGGCCAGTTCCACACCGATGTAACCCCCGCCGATCAGCGCCACCCGGGCGGGCGCGGCGCGCAGATCGAAGAAGCTGTCCGAGTCCAGGCCGAGTACGGCGCCCTCGATCGCAGGCCGGCGCGGCCGCCCGCCAGTAGCGATGAGTACATGCGGTGCGCGCAGGCGCACGCCGCTGTCGGCCTCCACTTCGTGCGCGGTGACGAACCGACCGCGACAGGGCAGCACTGCGATCCCGGCCGCGTCCAGGCGGGCGCGATAGCTCTGGTGGATGTTTTCGATGTAGCGCTGGCGATGGGTAATGAACTCCGCCCAGTCCAGCACCGGCGCGGGCAGGTCGAAGCCGAGCCGGTTCGCAATCTCCACCCGATGCGCCAGGTCGGCGGCCAGCCACATCGCTTTCTTCGGCACGCAACCGACGTTGACGCAGGTGCCACCGAGCGCGCCGGGCTCAAGCAGCGCCACGCGCGCGCCGTGCTGCGCCGCGCGGAATGCACCGGCCAGGCCGCCGCTGCCGCCGCCCAGCACCACCAGGTCGAAATCGTCCCGCCCGGCACTCACAGGAAGCGTCCGGCGCGATAGGGCGCGGGATCCATCGCCGGGTCGCGTTCGCATATCATGTCGGCCAGCAGTTCCGCGGTGCCGGTGCTCATGCCTATACCCATCATGCCGTGGCCCGCCGCGGCCCAGACATGGCGGTGGCCGGGGACGCGACCGATGATCGGCAGGTCGTCGTAGGTGAGCGGGCGCCAGCCGAACCATTCCTCGCGCTTGGCCGGGCCCACCGGTTCGTGCAGGTATTCGGCCGCACCGCGCTCGAGCGCGCCCAGCCGGCGCCGGTTGAGCCGGGAATCGTAGCCGGCGAATTCCATGGTGCTGCCCAGCCGGTAGCCGCTATCCCAGGCGGTGACGCACACGCTGCGCTCGCGCAGCACCACCGGCCTGCGCGGCACCAGCGTGGGCCGGTCGTAGGTGATCGAATAGCCCTTGCCCGGCTGGATCGGCAGCCGCGACAAGCCCGCGCTGCGCGCCAGCCGCGGCGACCATGCGCCCGCAGCCAGCACCACGTCGCGGGCATCGCGCGCGCCGTGCGCGGTATCGACGCGGACGCCGCCGCGTTCGACCACGATCCCGCGCGCCTCGCACTGCTCCTCGATCACGCCGCCGCGTTCGCGCAGGACCCGTGCCAGCTCGGCCACGTAGCGATCCGGACGCAGGCGCGCATCGCCGGGGAACCGGATCGCCGCGAACACGCCCGGCTTCACCGCAGGCTCGCCGCGTTCGTAGTCGACGCCGTCGATGACCTCGGTAGCGATGCCGATGGCATGCAGGTGCTGCAGTTCGGCGCGGTCGTGCTCGAATCCCTGCTCGGTGCGGAAGACGTAGTCCACGCCGGATTCGGCGAACTCGCAGTCCAGCCCGTAGTGCGTGATCCATTGCGGGAACAGCGCACGCGAATGCTGCAGCAGCGCGCCCTTGTGGCGCATGGTCTCGAGCCAGTCGCGCTCGTTGCAGCGCGCGGCAAAATGCGCGAACCAGCGCCACAGCGCCGGATCGAGGCGCGGCCTGACGTAGAACGGCGCGTCGGGCGTCAGCATCCAGCCCAGCGCCTTGCGCACCGTGCCCGGGGCCGCCAGCGGCGCGGCGTGGCTGGGGGTCAGCGTGCCGCAATTGCCGTGCGAGCTACCCGAGCCCACCGTGCTAGCTTCCAGCACGCGCACGCTGCGACCGGCTTCGACCAGCGCCAGCGCGCTGGCCAGGCCGATCGCACCACCGCCGATGATGATGACCTCGTCGTGAGTGTTCATGCGCAAAGTGTAGGGCCGCTCCGGCGCCGTCGCGCGGCGTCGACGCGGCTTTTTTGCAGGAGCGCCGCTTCGGCGCGACCGCAGCATGGTGGTGCCCTGACCTTCGGGGCGGAAGCCGCATCACCACATGGCGGCTCCTTTCCCCCATGCACCTATGCGGTCGCGCCGAAGCGGCGCTTCTACATGGCTTGCGTCGTTACCGATCGAAGAAAAGCCCCCTTAGTAAGGGGTGCGGCGACAGCCGGGGGGCGAGGATGGCCTGCTTGCTCTCTTGTAGGAGCGCCTCTCAGGCGCGACCGCAAACTCCGTCATGCAGGGAGATCGTAGCCTTTGTCGCGCGCAAGCGGCGCTCCTAGCGCAGGCGTGCGTGTGTCCTGGGCCGCTGCGGCGGCGCGAGGGCAATCGCGGCGGGCCGTCGTTCGCGGCGCGGGCCCAAGGTTTGCAAGCAAACCTTGGGATTGATCTTGGGCAGAGCCCAAGATCAATGCTCGTGGCCACCCTCGCCGTGCACATGGCCGTGCGCGATTTCTTCCTCGCTGGCCTCGCGCACGTCCAGCACCTCGATGTCGAAGTGCAGGTCCTTGCCTGCCATCGGATGGTTCAGGTCCACGTCGACGACGCTCATGCCGACCTTTTCGATGGTCACCGCGCGCGGGCCGAAGTTGGTGTT
Organism: Lysobacter sp. M2-1; assembly: GCF_022662495.1. GTDB lineage: Bacteria > Pseudomonadota > Gammaproteobacteria > Xanthomonadales > Xanthomonadaceae > JAKPBU01. The sequence goes on along the minus strand of NZ_JAKPBU010000002.1, from coordinate 164,393 downwards.
GAGCACCACCTGCATGCCGGGAGTGAGCTTCTGCGCGCCGAAATGCTTCTTGGGTACGCGCTGCGTCAGCCCTTCGCGCTTCTCGCCATAGGCATCGGCGGCGGCCACGTCCACGCCGAAGCTCTCGCCCGCCTCACGGCCTTCGAGCGCCTTGTCCAGGCCGGGGATGATGTTGCCGCGACCGGCCAGGATCGCCAGCGGCTCGCGTTCCCGGGAACTTTCCAGCGGCTCCTGGCCCGGCGCAGGCGCGCCGCCCTCGAACAGGGTGTAGTGGAACTGGACGACGCGGTCTTTCTCGATTTTCATGCAGGGATCCGTGGGCTCGGCAAAGGCGGACCACGCGGCCGGGCTGGGCACGCTTGTCCGGAAGAAGGGGCTTCGGCCATGATCGGCCGCGATGAAGACCGCGCATTATCCGGACTCCCCCGCCGCCGCGCCAATCGCGGGGTTGCTGGTGTGCCTACTGGGCCTGCTTTCGCTGGCCGGGTGCGGGCGCGGCGACGTGCGCCCTACCCCGGCAGCCGGCCGGCCGGGTCCGGTCGGGACGCCGCGGCACTGGCCCCAGGTTCCACCGGCCGATCCGGTCCGCGCCAATGCCGTGCTGATGCGCGCGATCAGCCTGGTGGGCACGCCCTACCGCTACGGCGGCAGCACGCCCGAAGGCGGGTTCGACTGCAGCGGGCTGGTCAACTACGTCTACCGGGACATGCTGGACCTGCGCCTGCCGCGCAGTTCGCGCGAGCTGGCCGCCTGGCAGGGGCCTCGAATCGACCCGGACCGGCTGACCACCGCCGACCTGGTGTTTTTCGGCAGCCGCGGCAGCGTCAGCCATGTCGGCATCTACGTTGGCGAGGGGCGATTCGTGCATGCGCCGACCACCGGCGGCACGGTCCGCCTGGACCATCTGGACGGCCCGTACTGGCGGGACCATTACAGCGGAGCGAAGCGCGTCCTCCACTAAACTGAATACGCGACGCGGCAAAAATGTGAACAAAAACATCCACTTCCGCGTATTCATAAAACAAAACCTTAACTTTCTACCGGGCTGCGTGGGGCACCATCACGCCACTTTGACGCCCGTGAAAGAAGCGTGACGAATAACGACCCTGCCTCCGGCCAACCGGCCGACCGCTCCGCCGCCGCGCATCGCACGCTTCCGCGCTCACTTCTCCTTGCTGTCCTGCTCTCCGTCCCAGCCCTGCCGGCGCTGGCCGACGATGCCGGCACCCTGAGCGCAGCGGCCGCCCTGACTCCGGTCGCGGTCAGCGATCCGATCCCGATGGCCGACCGCTCGATGCTGTTTGGCGCCGACCTGGAACAGCTGATCGCCAGCCAGCCCACTACGGCCAAGCCCGAACCGGCGCCCAAGGTCAGCGATCGCGTGCAGACGGTGCTGCGCCGCGCCCTGGCCCTGCTCGGCACCCCCTATCGGTGGGGCGGCACCTCCGAGAACGGCTTCGACTGCAGCGGCCTGGTCGGTTACGTGTTCAAGACCGCGCTGGGCATCGAACTGCCGCGGGTGTCACGCGAGATGGCCAACAGCGGCGAGCAGATCGAGCGCGCCGCCCTGAACGCCGGCGACCTGGTGTTCTTCAGCCGCCGCGGCAAGCGCGTCGACCACGTCGGCATCTACGTGGGCAACGGCCAGTTCGTGCATGCCCCGCGCACCGGCAAGGACGTGATGGTCTCCAGCCTCGACACCGGGTACTGGAGCCACAAGTTCCTGAAGGCGCGCCGCGTCGCCGGCATCTGAGATTTCCCGCGCATCGATCCTGGTAGGCCGCCGCAAGGCGGCCTTCTGCATTCCGGCTGCCGGACGGCGACCATTGCTGGCGCGCCATGTGGGAGCGACCCCGGATCAGGTCCGGGCAGGCTCTTGGTCGCGAATGCCCTGGCTCTTCGCAAACAGCATTCGCGCCTGAAGGCGCTCCCACAGGGCCAGGAGCTTGCCTCGGGCCGCCCCGCAAACGCAGCTGCACTACTCCGGGTCGCAGCGCCGGCCTTCGTACTCGTGCCGGTCCGGCACATATGCGCTGCCGTTCCAGCGCAGCACCGGGAAGCAGAAGCCTGGGCCTCCGACCGAAATATCCGGCCAACCGCCCTCGCCGACGGTGTCCAGGAACTCGGGGACACCGCTGTTGAAGTCGATGACCTTCCAGCTCGCGTCCGGCTGGCGTCCCAGCAGGGTGTAGCCGGTTCCGGCAGCACCGTGGCAGAAGCTTCCCTCCTCGACCACCACGGCTTCGGGACGTCCGTCGCCGTTGAGATCGCGCACCTGCTCGATGACCGCGCCACTGGTCGCGGGATCGTCGACACAGATCACCCAGCGGCCGTCGCGCTGGACCGCACCGGCTGCCTTGAAGATGGCGACCCGGTCGGCGCGGTCGATGGCCGGCTCCTGCGCGGATGCGCTGGACGGCAGGATCGCGCCCGCCATCGCGATGGCCAGTATTGCGGCCGAGCCGTGCATGCATATCCCCTGGGGCTTTCCCTTCCGCCACAACGCGCGGCACTGCCCGCGCCGGCCACGCGGGTTGCGGCCTAGGACGCCTTCTGCCCAGCCTCGCGGTAGCGCGCCACCGTTTCCTCGATACCCTTGCTGAGCTCCATCACCTTCATCGCGTACTCGGCCAGGCGCTGGTCCTCTTCATCCTGGGGCACCCAGGTCGGGACTGCGGTCGGCTTGCCTTCCACCCCGTCCAGGGCAACGAACACGATCACGCAGTGCGTGCACAGGCGTTCGCTGCCTTCCTGCATCGGGTCGCGGGCGCGCACGTCCACCGAAAAATGCATCGAGCTGGTGCCGGTATGCACCAGCTTGGTGGACACGGTCACCAGGTCGCTGATCCGCACCGGCGCCACGAAGCGGATCCCGCCCACCGCCACGGTCACGCTGTAGCGTCCGCTCCAACCGACCGCGGCCGCATAGCCGACCTGGTCGATCCATTTCATCACCACGCCGCCGTGCACCTTGCCGCCGTAATTGACGTCGGTGGGTTCGGCCAGGAAGCGGAATTCGAGTTCGCGCTGACGTCCGCTCATGCGATTCTCCGGTGGCTGCAGGGCGAAGGGCGGCCAGCATACTTGCAGCCGCGCGCGCACGGCGCGATGCTCTTGCCCACATCGACGGATCGAACGGAGCAACGGAATGCGCACCACACTGGGAATCCTCATCGGCATCCTGCTGGCCGCCGGCGCGCTGGCCGGTTGCGGGTACCTGCTCATGCAGCTGCATCCGCTGCCTGCGGGCTTCCAACCGCTGTCGTTGCGGCAGCTGTCCGATTATGTGGAAGGCGCGCCGCGCGGGGCATTGGCCGTGATCTGCGTCGCCGCCGGCGTGGCCGCACTGATCGGCGCCTGGCCGGCGGCCCGCATCGCACGCGGGCATCGCGGCGGCGCGGCCCTCACCATCGGCGCGCCACTGACGCTGCTGGTGATCGTGGGCGCCACCCTGGTGCCACAGCCCGAGTGGGTGCCGGTCCTGGGTATGTTGCTGCCGATCCCGCTGGCCGTGGCCGGATGGCGCATGGCCATTCCGCGGGCGGAAGTCTGATCGCCGTTAACGCGCAGCACTCCGTTGCGCGGTATGCGCGGGCCCGGCCGCAGACGGCCGCGGACGTGAGTCTGCCGGGCGAGCGCTTGCGCGCCGCGTTCGGCAGCGCGATGCTCGCGCCGGGGACATTGCCAGGGGATTCGAATGGGACGCACGCTTCTTGCCGTCATCGCAGGCGCCGTGGTCATGTGGCTGACAATCTTCGCGCTGGAATTCGTCGGGCACGCCCTGTTCCCACCGCCACCGGGTCTCGACCCGCAAAACCAGGCCGACCTGGCCGCGATCATGGCCCAGGCCCCGGCCGGCGCGATGGCCATGCTCGTCGTCGCCTGGATCGCCGGCGCATTCACCGGCGGATTGACCGCCGCCAAACTGTCGCACCGGCACAAGCGCGGCGCCGCGATCGCAGTGGCACTGCTGGTGATGGCCGGCGTGTGCGGAATGATCTACCTGGTTCCCGACCACCCCGTCTGGGTGTCGGCTCTCGGCCTCATCCTCCCGATCCCGGCGGCGCTGCTGGCAGCTCGAGTCGTTACGCGCCTGAAAGTCAGTGCGTAACGTTTACGCCTCGCGTTACGCCTTCAAATTTGGAACGTAATAGTAGTTAGGCCGCTATGGCAATTAGTCGTCAGCCAAGGATCATCCTATCGTTCGCCGCTCTCGGTGCAGTGATTGCGCTTGCTATCTGCATAGCGGGACAATTTCTTCCGTTCCATCCTTATTGGGTGTCCAACGTTGTTGTAGTTGCTTGCCCTCCATCGCTAATGCTCATGGCAACAGAAGGCTGTGCCGGGATTCTCAGCTGGTGTTCCATGCAGATAATTCTGCTCGTTATCCTGTCCAACGCGATCTTTTACGCCACTCTAGGCGTTATCTTTGTTTCACTTGTGTCTCTGGTAAGCAGGCTTCGTCGTGGCGCCGCCTAACAATTCGTTCAAGCCGACGCCGCTTCGTTCCGGCACCAGGCATGGCAGAGAAAGCCTGCCATGCCTGCAGCCTCCACTACGCAGCGCGGCTTAACTCAGGCGTTAGGCGGCGCCCGAACATTCTGCAGTCTGAAACCTATGAAGATCGGCGAACTCAAATCGTTTGGCCATAATGTCGCGGACTCTCTAGCTAGCGGGATCTGCTTCATGATCGGTATCTATGACGTGGACATCTACGCTGAAGCATCCTCCTCACCGGAAGGCCATGTAGTTGTGGATTTCATTACTGGCTCTACATCTGGCAGTCCTGTCTCTGCGGATCTGCAGCGCGCACTCGATTTCTACTCGGAGGCGTTGCCGGACCTTTGTAGAAAACATGGCATTGACCTGTCGGAGATCAAGGTTCTATCGGCCAGGTTCGGTACCGACTCCATAGCGGGTCGTCACTTCGCAGTGACAGTTGAAGCTTCTGATGGCCGGCGATCGATTGATCAATACGTAGGCACTCCCGGCAGGCGTTTCAGCAAGTCCCGCAAGAGTGGACGCGCCGCCTAACAATTCATTCAAGCCGAACCCGCTTCGCGGGTCGGCTTAATTCAGGCGTCAGGCAGCATGTCCATTGTCTCGAACATCCTAGAAGCACTTCGCCGAATCGGATCCCCTTCCGAAAAATCAGCCCTACGGCGACAAGATCAACAACTCCATGGCATGAAGGTCTTAGAGCGTGGACGCGTGATCGCCCGGCACGGAAAAGAGACCGCTACTGGATTTCATGCAACTGTCGAACCTTATCCAGAAGATGTAACTGAATTAACAAGCGCCGAGATCGAGCCAATCAATAGCAATGCTTCGCTTGCTTCATCGCTATATGAGCAATTCAATGTAGATCCTGCAGCGCACATGCTAGACAAGCTTGACCAAGCATTTGAGAACTGGCTCGATGCGCCCGATCGGTTCGGATTTCTAGATGAAGATGTCGTAGAGATTCTTGGCGCGTCTTTCGGGAACTACTGCAATGAAACCCTTGAAATGAAGTGGGTCAAAGTTTCTGACCAGTACGGCGTGAGCATCGCAATCGACGGAAATGAGTTTGAGTTTAGGGGATATCCTTACGACTCAATTCGTAAACGTATCGCTGATTCGGAGCACACATTCTTTCGGGGAGTTTATGTTGCTCTGGCACACCAAAAGCAGAGTTCTCGGCGGCGTGCAGATGCCGCCTAACAATTCATTCAAGCCGAAGCCGCTTCGCGGCCCGGCTTAGTTCAGGAGCTCGGCTTCGCATAACACCAGGAGGAGTCATGGAAGAAGAAGTTCTCGGTGGTATCGATAAAGATCGGGGCCATCCCCGTGCGATTCAAATCATTCCAGACGAGTTCTTCTGGGACTGCACCGATGAACTTGCTCCATTTGGCTCGGACGAGGGCGACACCGCTCTTTCCGAGTACCGCGATTGGCGCAAGGAAAACCCGGATGAACCGCTAGAGGAGTGCCTCATCTGGACAATTGAGTCGGTCGGAGAGATTGATGCATCCGAGTACTCAGACGCAATCTTCCATGAGCCAACCGTTCGCGAGCAGATCGAAGATCCTGATTTCGATGATCAACAGCTGATCTACACAACGGACGTGTCGGTAATAGCTACCGCTTTTGGTCAGCTCGCGGATGAGGGAAAGATTGATGCCGCCGCAAAACCGTATGCAGCACGCGCGCTCAAACGCCAGGCAGTTTGGGCCAAGCTTCAGCCAGATTGGGCGCACGCTGATGAGTACATCGGCAAGCTTTCGCGGCTTCAGGCAGCACTGGCTGAAGCTTGACATTTCATTCAAGCCGAAGCCGCTTCGTGGCCCGGCCGAATTCTGGCGCTGACCATCATCAGGATGGCGAGGGGAAATGAAGAAGGTCGATCTGAAGAAGGAACTGAAGGGCCTCTACAAAGCGTCCGCCAAGGATGTTGCGCAGGTCGACGTCCCTGCGTTCAAGTTCCTTATGTCCGACGGAGAAGGGGATCCGAACACGTCCGAGGAATACGCGCAGGCAGTGGAGGCGTTGTTCTCCGTGTCCTATACGACCAAGTTCATGGTCAAGAAGGGCCCGGAAAGGATCGACTATTCGGTCATGCCGCTCGAAGGGCTTTGGTGGGCCGACGAACTTTCGGCATTCGTTGCCAACGACAGGGCGAACTGGAAATGGACGATGATGATCATGCAACCCCATTTCGTTGCGGAGGAAGTCGTCGCAGCAGCCATTGCTGCGGTCCGAAGCAAGAAGCGGCTTCCCGGCCTCGACAAGCTGCGCCTGGAGGAATTCACCGAAGGTCGTTGCGCGCAAGTGCTGCACGTTGGCCCGTTCTCTGACGAGGGGCCGACGATTGAGCGCGTGCATGCGTTCATCGATGCCCGATCCGGCTTGAGCGGAAAGCACCATGAGATCTACCTGAGCGACATACGGCGTGCAGATCCGAAGAACTGGAAAACGATCATTCGCCAGCCGATGCGATGACGGCCAAGCAGTCGTTGCGGGGCACCGACCTCCGGCCAGTCGCTGAACTCCGTCGTTAGGCCGCAGAGGAAGCATCCTTGTCGTTTCTTGCAGAACTTCTCTTCGAGTTCGTCATCCAGTTCGTACTCGAGATCCTGGTTGAAATTGGGGCCCACACGGTCAAGCGCGATCGAGGGCCGATCCATCCTGCGCTTGCTGCAGCCGGTTGTATTTTCCTCGGGGGTCTGCTGGGTTGGGTCTCGTACCTGATCTTCCCGCAGCACCTGATTTCCCATCCCTATGCCCGGATCGCCAACCTGGCGATCACCCCCATCGCCGTCGGCCTGGCATTGGGTGCCCTTGGCGCCTGGCGAGCCAAGCGGGGTACGGAGCTGGTGCGACTGGACAAGTTCGCTTACGGCTACGCCTTCGCGCTCGCGTTCGCGTTGGCCAGGTTCTGGCCTGGCGCCGCCAGCTGACGATGCGCGGAAGGCATCGCAGTTCATTCGTGCCGAAGCCGCATCGCCGTGCGGCATAATTCTGGCATTGATCTGACACGCACTTACAGGGGAATCGAGCAATGAAGCGAGTGCTAATGGCGTTCATGGTGACGGCGGCCGGGGTAACCGCCGCTGCGCATGCCGCAGGATCGGCGCCCACGATCGAAGTGGCGAACGAACTTGTCAGCCTGGTCAAGCCTCACGAGCAGGAGGCGCTGGCGATCCGATTCATGATTGCGGTCACACCCATGGATATGCCACCTGGATTGGCGGACTGCACCGTGAAGGAAGCGACGCCTGTCATGCGTTCGTACTTCGCGTCGCAGTTCGCCGAGAACATGAGTGAGCGCGAGTTGCGGGAGTCCATCGATTTCTTCCAAAGCCCTGCCGGGCAGGCTGTTGTGGCGCTGCGCCTGGAGCACGAGCAGAGTCTGTTGGAAGCGGCAATGAGAAAAGAGCAGATCGCCGACGAGCAGCTGCATTACCCTGCCCCGTTGCAACAAGAGCTCGATGCCTTTGGCGCCACGGCGGCCGGGAAATTCTTCGTCGGGGATGAGCTGCTGGCGCGCGAAGCGATCAGGACGCACGCGTCGGACCTGCGCTCTGAGGCCATGGCGAAGTGCTTGACTTCGTCGAAGTAGCAACGGGCCCAGGGGTCCACTCAAGGTGAGTATGCGACCAGTTACGATTCCCACTGCTGTGCTTGTTGTTCCGTTGGCGGTGTCCGTCATCGCCATCGCTGCGCTCAGCGGCTTGCCGCATGGCGAGCTGGTCTGGCAGTTTGGTGCCTGGGCCTTGGTCGTCGCGGCACTCGTGTTGCTCGTCGGGCTGCCTGTCGCGGCGTACGCGCTGGTCAGGGACGCCAGGACGAGAACGTGGCCGCGAAGCATCGCGTTCGCGGCGGGCACGCTTTACATGACGCTGCTGGTCGTCGGCACCCTGCTCTGAGATTCTGGGGCCTGGGCCGGATGCAAGGTTTGCGGCAGGCTGGCCGTGTCCGCCCGCATCGCCCTCAGTCGTTGATCCAGGCGAACCTGCCGCAGAAGGCTTGCTTCAGAATCGGGAGTGATCCGTGCTGATTCGCCAAGCGACGCAAGCCGATGCCGCCGCGCTCGCCAGGCTCGGTCGGGCGCTGGAGCAACCTTGGGACGAGATCGGCGTGTCCACGGACATTGCCGCGTACGGCGCCGGCTTCTACGTGGCGGAGACGGAGGCCGATCTCGTCGGATGCATCGTGCTGCGCACCGGACATGTCCCCGAGGACGTCGATGGGCACTCGCCCATCCAGCTCTGGCGCATCTTCGTTGCCCCGGAACACCAGGGCACGGAGATTGCCTCAAGCCTTCTCGCACAGGCTTTCGCGCATGCACGCGTGAATGGTCACGACGCGATCTGGCTCGGCACGTCCGAGGACAATGCCCGCGCCATTGCCTTCTACCGCAAGGGCGGGTTTCACCCGGTCGGAACGGCAGAGTTGCATCATGGCCATGAGTCCCATCGGGATCTGATCATGTCGCGCAAGCTACCCTGACGATCGCCATCCGCGCCTCGCGAAGCGTTCGCGCGACCGGGCCCAGAGGAACCGCCATGCATCACTCCCGACTTTGCGCCGTGCTCATCGATTGCAATACGCCCGATGTCGACCAGGCGGCCGGCTTCTGGGCCCAGGCACTGGGGCGCGCGGTCGACCCTGATCATCCGGGCACGCGCGGCCCCTACCGGATGCTGGAAACGCCGCCCGACGAACCCATCGTCCAGATCCAGCGCGTCGGGCACGAGAGCCGGGTGCATATCGACATCGAAACCGACGACATCCCGGCGGAAGTCGCGCGCCTGGAGGCCCTTGGCGCCACGGTGGTGGACCGGTTGGAGCGCTGGGTGGTGATGCAGGCGCCCACTGGTCAACGCTTCTGCGTCGTACGGGTGCAGCGTCCGGGGTTTCCCAAGAACGCCAACCGCTGGGACTAGCGCATACGAATGGTGGGTGCACGCCATTTCGATGGCGCCATGCCGGAGCCGGCAGGTCCAACCCGCTTCCCTGCAGGCTTCATCCAGACGTCAGACGCGGGCGAATCCGATTGCACTGCTCGACGAGGAGGTGGCTGATGTACAGATATCCATGCGTTGCCGCGCTTTTCTTCTGCACTGGGCTTGCGCTGGCCCAGACTCCGCCCGCAGAACCTGCGCTCACCAGGACCTTCGAGGACCCAGCCCTGGCGTGGGGTCCGTGCCCGTCGTTCCTGCCGGAGGGCTGCGCGATCGCCGTGCTGCACGGCGATCCGGCGAAGGAGAATGCGGACATCTTCTTCAAGGTGCCGGGGAAATCCGCGATCGACCGGCATTGGCACACCTCTGCAGAGCGCATGGTGCTGGTCTCGGGCGAACTGCACGTGACCTATGACGGCCAGGAGCCGGCCATCCTCAAGCCGGGCACGTACGCCTATGGGCCCGCGAAGGCGCCGCACAAGGCGCTCTGTGCAAGCGCCGAGCCTTGCGTCCTGTTCATCGCGTTCGAGGCGCCGGTGGACGCGTTTCCCAGCGAGGACTAAGACCACGCGGCTTGCGCCCGGGGTGAGGTTGGGCAATGCGAGACACGGCCGGCAAGGTGCCGGCCGTGTCGGCTGCCGCAGGCGAGCGCAGCAAGCTGCATCCGTGCAGTATCTATTTGTCCTGCGTCTGGAAGGTGCCGTAGGGCTTGAGTTGGTCGTCGATGGCCTTGCCATCGCCCACGACCACGATCGAGTGCTGTTCCGGGTCGAAGTACTTCCTGCCCATCGCACCCACCTGCTCGGCGGTGACGGCGCGCACCTTGGGCACGTATTCGCCGAGGAATTCGGCCGGCAGGCTGACCAGCCAGTTGTTGGCCAGGGTGGTGGCGACCGCGGCCTGCATCTGGTTGCTGAGCAGGTAACCGCCGGCGACATAGCGCTTGTTGTCCTCCAGCTCCTGCGCGGGCACCGGCTCGCTGCCGATGCGCGCCAGTTCGCCCTGGAACTCCTTGAGCGCCGCGCCGGTGACTTCGTTGCGCACGTCGGCCGAAGCGCTGACGCGCCCACCCTGGCGGGCCACGGCGATGCCGCCGCGCGCGCCGTAGGTATAGCCCTTGTTCTCGCGCAGGTTCTGCATCAGGCGCGAGCTGAAGCCGCCACCGAGGATGGTGCCGGTGAGCTGGGCCGGGATGTAGTCCGGATGGGTAGCCGCGATGCCGGGTCGGCCCAGACGCAGCGCCGACTGCACGCTGCCGTCGCGCTGGATACGCACGAAGCTCGGCGCCGCCTGGCCGCGCGCCGGCGGCGCGTCGGGTAACGGATCGCCACTGGCCTTCCAGTCGCCGAAGGCGGCTTCGGCGAACTGCAGTGCCTGCGCTGCGTCGATCTTGCCGGTGATCACCAGCAGCGCACGGTCCGGGCGAAAGCGCTGCGCATGCGCATCGCGCAGCGCCTGCGGCGTGATCGCGGCAATCGAAGCTTCGGTCTGCTGCGAGCGCGCGTAGGGATGATCGCCGTAGATCGCCACTGCCAGCGCGCGTTCGGCCTTGAAGCCGGGCTGCGCCTCGGCGGCCTTGAGTTCCTGCAGCTGGTTGCCCTTGGCCAGTTCCACTTCCTTGTCCGGGAACGAGGTTTCGCGCGTGACCTCGGCCAGCAGCTCCATCATCGGCCCGGCATGCGAGGACAGCGCATTGGCCATCACCATCATGCCGTCGGTGGTGGCATTGCCGCCGACGCTGCCACCCATGCCCTGGGCAAGCTCGGCGATCTGTTTCGAATCGTGCTTCGACGTACCCTCGTTGAGCATGTAGGCCAGGGTGCTGGCGAAACCGGGGGCGTCCTTGGCGTCGTGCGCATAACCGGCGTTGCGGATCGCGAGCACGTAGTCGACGCGTGGCAGGCCGTCGCGCGGGACGACCCAGACTTCCAGCCCATTCGCCAGGGTCTGCTTCTCGATCTGGGGGACCGGCAGCGGCTTGTCGGCCGCGTAAGGTGGCAGGTCCGCTGGCAGCGGTGCTTCGGTGGCGGCCAGGGCCGGGCCGGCGATCAGGGCGCAGATCGCGAGCGCGATCGTCGAAGGATGCAGTTTCATGATCGGCACTCCTTAGTCGTTGCCGCTCGCGGGCTGCGCGGGCTTGGCGGCGGGCGCGCTCTGCAGCATCGCGGCCGGCTTGCGGTCGATCACGGTGCGGTTGGCGCTGGCGAGATAGGTGCGCGCCGCGCGCTGCACGTCCTCGGAAGTCACCGCTTCGATCCATGCAGGGATCTTGTTGACCACCTCGGCATCGCCCCACAGCAGCTGGAGTTTCGCCAGTGTGTCGGCACGGCTGATGAAAGCTTCCAGGCCGTCGTACCAGGACGCCAGCATGCCGGTCTTGACCCGCGCCAGCTCCTCGGCGCTCACGCCTTCGCTTGCGACCTTGGCGATTTCCTCGTCCATGGCCCTGAGCACGGCGTCGGCATCGGTGGTGGGCTTGTACAGCGCGAACACCGTGAACAGCGTGGGGCCGTCGTATTCCCATGGACTGGTCAGGCCGTAGAGCGACTCCACGTTGAGCGCCAGTTCGCGGCCCTTGACCAGCCCCAGGTAGAAACGCGAGGCCGAGCCGCCGGCCAGCACATCGCCCAGCACCGCCATCGGCGCCTGGTCCTTGCTGCCGCGGTCGGGCATCTTCCACGCAGCGGCGATGGCGGGCACCTGCGCCAGCGCGTCGGACTGCTGGATGCGCTTCTCCTGCGTGTTCAGCCCTTCGCTGTAGTCAGGCGCGGGTGGCGTCTTGCGTGCAGGGATGCCGCCGAAGTACTTCTCGGCCAGTGCGAAGCCCTGCTCGGGGGTGACGTCGCCGGCGATGCCCAGCACCGCATTGTTGGGGCCGTAATAATCGCGGTGGAAGCCGCGCACGTCCTCCAGGCTGGCGCCTTCGAGGTCCTCGAAGCTGCCGTAGCCATCGTGGTTGTTCTCCCATTTGGAGAACGCCTGCTGACCGATGTCGATCCACATGAAGCCGCCGTAGGGCTGGTTCTTCACGTTGACCCGGATTTCCTCCTTGACCACATCCTGCTGGTTCTTGAGCGTGGTGGGATTGAAGTCCAGGGTCTTCATGCGGTCGGCTTCCAGCCACAGCATCGGCTCGAGGGCGGACACCGGCGCCATCTCGATGTAGTTGGTGAAGTCCGGGCGCGTGGACCCGTTGTTGCGGCCGCCGCCACCGGTGATGACGCGGTCGAACACGCCTTCCTTCGCATTGGGCGTGCCCTCGAACATCAGGTGCTCGAACAGATGGGCGAAGCCAGTGCGGTTGCGCGGTTCCAGACGCATGCCGACGTGGTAGACCACGCTGACGCCGACGGTCGGCGAGCTATGGTCCTCGGACACGACCACGGTCAGGCCGTTGTCCAGCTTCCTGACTGCGACCGGCACGTCCCAGCGGTCGCTGCTCCTATCGGATGTGTCGGCGGCGCGTGCCGTGGAACCGGCGAGCGCGAGCCCAAGCAATACCGGGCCGGCCACGAGCGCGGCGATGGCGCACAGGCGCATGCGCATTCCCCTTGCGTTGGAAGACCGGGCCAGTGTAGCGCCCACCTGCGGGGCGACGGATGGCCGGAAGTCATGGAGACTATGCGTCCCCTCAAGACGGAATCCCGGATGGACCGCAAACGCAACTTCGTGCCCTGCGTGCTGGCCTTGCTGCTGGCGCCGGGCGTTGTATCCGCTGCCGAGCCGGTGCTTCCGCAACTCGAAGCTTATGAAGTCAAGGAGAGCTGGCGCCAGCCGGTGACGCCGTTCCGCATCGCCGATCACACCTGGTACGTGGGCACCGCCGGCCTGAGCGCGGTGCTGGTCAAGACCGATGCAGGCGCGGTGTTGATCGATGGCGGCATGCCGCAGGCGGCCGATATGCTGCTGGCGCGGTTGAAGGCGCTGGGCGTGGCGCCGGGCGAACTTCGCTACCTGCTGCACAGCCACGCGCACGCCGATCACGCGGGGCCACTGGCGGCGCTCAAGCGCGCGACCGGCGCGCAGGTGCTCAGCAGCGCCGAATCGGCCTGGCTGCTGGCGCGCGGCGGCAGCGACGATATCCATTTCGGCGACGCCATCGTGTTTCCGCCGGTGCAGGCCGACCGCCTGTTGCACGATGGGGAAACAGTGGCGATCGGCGACATCGCCCTCACCGTGCACTTCACGCCGGGGCACACGCCCGGCAGCATGAGCTGGGCCTGGACCGATACCCGCGATGGCAAACCGGTCCGCATCGCCTATGCCGACAGCCTGAGCGCGCCGGGTTATGTGCTGCTCGGCAATCCGCGCCTACCGCAGCTGGTCGACGATTACCGACGGGCCTTCGACATCGTGCGCGGCCTGCCGTGCGACGTGCTGCTGACGCCGCACCCGGATGCCACCGGCTGGGCGCCCGGCGATGCCGCGGCGCCACACGCCATCCCAACGACATGCAGGTCGTACGCGGACAAGGCCGAACAGGCCTTCGATGCGCAGTTGGACAAGCAGCGCGCGGACGCACGCTGATGCCGTATACGCCCATCGTCGCGACTCTCGGCTATGTGCTTTCTCCGGACGGGCGCCGGGTGCTGCTGGTCCATCGCAATGCGCGACCCGATGATCACCAGCTGGGCAAGTACAACGGTCTGGGCGGCAAGCTCGAGCCCGACGAGGACGTGCTGGCCGGCATGCGTCGCGAAATCCATGAGGAAGCCGGCATCGACTGCACCGCACTGCAGCTGCGCGGCACGATCAGCTGGCCTGGGTTCGGCAAACAGGGCGAGGACTGGCTGGGATTCGTGTTCCTGATCACTGCGTTCTCCGGCACCCCGTTCGAGCGCAATCCCGAAGGCACGCTGGAGTGGGTAGCGCTCGACAGCGTGCACACGCTGCCGATGTGGGAAGGCGACCGCGAGTTCCTGCCGCTGGTGTTCGACGGCGATCCGAGCCCGTTCCATGGCGTGATGCCGTACAGGGATGGGCGCATGGTGTCGTGGAAGTTCTCGCGATTGTAGTCACGTCGCTTCGGCACGATGCGAGGTGAGGCGCAGCCGGGGGATGTATCGAAATCGAAGGATGGGTCAGGCCGGTTCGCACGCCCCTTTCGCTGCAGCTTGGCTCCTGGAGCAAATGGTGAAGGCTCGCGACTGACGTCGCTCCTACGGGCACTTAGGACGTGCGCGGGGCGATGTATTCCATATTGACGGTATGCGGCGTGGTTTCGAGGAACCCGAACTTCTCGTACAGGTACTTCGCGTCGCCATCGGCGGCCAGCGAGACATAGGCCGAAGCAGGCACGTTGGCGCTCAGCCAGGCATCGAGCGCGGCCATGATCCGCTTGCCCAGGCCCCTGCCCTGGTACTCGGGAAGGACGGCGATATCGACCACGATGAAGAAGCAGCCGTTGTCGCCGATGATCCGGCCCATGCCGATTATTTCCGCCCGATCAGCCTGGGCCTGTAGAAGGGCGCCGCGGCGCAGGTGAACGCCGTACAGGGTGTTGGGCAGGCCGAGGCGCGCGGCATCCAGGGTCTTGGGCGACATGCCCGCAGCTGCACGCAGGGCACAGTAGGCCTCCGCATCCGGAAACCGTTCGACCAGCACGATCTCATCGTCCATCCTCTACGCTCCAATCGTTCATGCGCTAAAGCGTGTACGCCATCGCGACGGCGCGCTGCAGTTCCACGAAACCGAACTTCTCGTACAGGTATCTGGCATCGCCATCCGCGATCAGCGAGACGTGTGCCGTGGCCGGTGCATTGGCCCGGACCCAGGCGTCGAGCGCCTGCATGATGCGGCGCCCGAGGCCGCGGCCCTGCAGCCCCGGCTCGACCGCAACATCCACCACGAAGTAGAAGCAGCCGCCGTCGCCGATTACACGCCCCATGCCGACGACCTCGCCTTCGCGCAGCAGGCTGACGCCGTACAGCGTGCCGCGCAGGCCGCCTTCGGCTGCTTCGGCGCCCTTGCGCGAAAGTCCGGCGGCGGCGCGCAGGCGCCGGTAGTCGCCGGCATCCGGAAAGCGTTCGACCCGTGTTCATGCCGCCTCGCGGCCGGACTCGGCGACCTCGCCTTCGACCATCCCGACGTTACTCGATGCCGCTTCGTACACCTGCCTGTCGAGCAGGCCGGTTTCCCTGGCCACGAGTACCGGCACCAGCATCTGGCCGGTGACATTGGTCATGGTCCGCATCATGTCCAGCACGCGGTCGATGGCGTAGAGATAGCCGATGGTTTCCAGGGGCAGTCCCGCGGCGCTGAGCACCACCGTGGCCATGATCACCGCCGTGCCGGGCACGCCGGCGGTGCCGAAGCTGCCCAGCACCGAGGCGAGCATGACGATGAAATACTGGTCCGCGCTCAGCGGCATGCCGGTGTACTGCGAGATGAACAGCGCGCACAGGGCCGGATAGATCGCGCCGCAGCCGTCCATCTTGATGCTGGCGCCCAGCGGCACGGCGAAGCTTGCATAGTTCTTCTCGACCCCGAGGTTATGGGTGATCGAGCGCATCGCCGCCGGGATCGAGGCGAAGCTCGACGAGCTCACGAACGCCACCTGCATGCCCGGCGCGGCGCCGCGAAAGAACTTGAGCGGGTTCAGCCCGTGCACCAGCAGCAGCGCGCTGTACACCACCACGATCATGATCGTGCAGGCCACGTACAGCGCGATGACGAACTTGCCCAGCGGTAGCAGTTTGTCGAAGCCGTAGGCGCCGACCAGGGCGGCGATCAGGCCGAACGTGCCGATCGGCGTGACTTCGAGCACGAAGCGCGTCACCTGGATCATGACCTCGCTCATCTCGCTGACCAGTTTGCGTGCGCCGGCCACGCGTTCGCCCAGCTTGACCATGGCGAAGCCGAGCAGCGCGGCGAAGAAGATCACCGGCAGGATCGATCCGCGTCCCGCAGCCAGTACGGTTTCACCCGCGGCATTGGTCCTGGTGCCGATGCCGGCGAGCGCATAGAACGGATTGGACGGCACCACGTCCAGCAGCACCCTGACCGGGCTTGGAACATCGCGCGGCACGTAGGTGGGATCGACCTGCAGCGTGCCGACACCGATGCCCGGCTGCATCACCGTCCCCACCGCCAGGCCTACGCCAACCGCCAGCACCGCGGTCAGCGCGAACCAGGCGAAGGTGCGTCCGCCCAGCGCCGCGATCGACTTCTGCCCATGCAGCGAGGCGATCGCATTGATCACCGCGAAGAACACCAGCGGGATCGCGATCATCTTGATCAGGGTTACGTACAGGTCGCCCAGCGGCCCGAACCAGGTCTCGGCTGCGGGGCCCATGAGCCAGCCCGCGAGCGCGCCCAGGGCGAAGCCGGCCAGGACGCGCTTCCAGAATCGGATACGGAACCACCACTGGAACATCGGACCCGCCTGCGGATACGGAAACGTCGACGATAACGCAGCAGGCGCCCGCCCGCAGGCCGCGATGGGAAAATCAGTGTTCCGTGAGCCGGCACTGCGCGAGCCGATGGCTGGAAGCCCTGGCCAACGCGGTCCTGCGGATCAAGGGGAATCGATCAGCGCCTCGAGTGCGAGGAGGAGGACGCAGGAAGACACGGCAACGCAAGGCGCCGGCCACGAGCCAATGTCACGCTTCCGCAGTGCCCGTCCGCCATAATCGCCCGGTATCCCCACGGAACGCTCCATGCGCCTGCTGTCGATCGCCTGCCTCGCCACCTTGTGCAGTGCCTGCGCCACCTCCCCCGACTTCCATGATTCCACTTCCACCGCGGGCACCGTGCACGTGGAGGTACCCGCGATCACGCATCCTGAAGGCGAATCCGCCGCCTGGTGGTTCCGCGACGGCGCCGCGCAGGCCGCCGGACGCGGCGCGATGCGCGGGCGGGCGAAGAACCTCATCGTGTTCCTCGGCGACGGCATGAGCCTGACCACGGTCGCCGCGGCACGCATCTTCGAGGGCCAGCGCAAGGGTGGGCCGGGCGAGAACAACCGTCTGGCATGGGAAGTCTTTCCTGGGACCGGCCTGAGCAAGACCTACAACACCGATGCGCAGACGCCCGATTCGGCGGGCACCATGAGCGCCATCGCCACCGGCGTAAAAACGCGCGCGGGCGTGCTGAGCATCGGCCAGGGCGCGGTGCGCAAGGACTGCAAGGGCGCGCTGGCCGCACCGATGCTGACATTGTGGGAACTGGCCTCGACCGGCGGCATGGCGACCGGCGTGGTCACCACCGCGCGGGTGACCCATGCCACCCCGGCCGCCACCTTCACCCACTCGGCCGAACGCAACTGGGAGAAGGACGTGGATCTCCCCCCCGAAGCGCGCGCGGACGGCTGCGTCGACATCGCGCGCCAACTCGTGGAAACACCGTATGCGCGCGGATTCGATGTGCTGATGGGCGGCGGACGCAAGAACTTCATGCCGGTGTCGCAGCGCGATCCGGAATACGACGACAAGGTTGGCGAGCGCCTCGACGGGCGCGACCTGATCGCCGAGTGGCGGCAGCGCCACCCAGGTGCCGTGTATGCCTGGAACCGCCAGCAATTCGAAGCCGCAGCGCCCGACAAGCCGCTGCTCGCCCTGTTCGAGCCCGACCACATGCAGTTCGAACACGACCGCGCGCGCGATCGGGCCGGCGAGCCGTCCCTGGCGGAGATGACCCGGGCCGCGATCGCGCGCCTGTCGCGCAACCCCAACGGTTACGTCCTGCTGGTGGAAGGCGGGCGCATCGACCACGCACACCACTACGGCAATGCATACCGCGCGCTGACCGACACAGTGGCGATGAGCGATGCGGTGCGGGCCGCCGACGAGGCGACCTCGACAGAAGACACCCTGATCCTGGTCACTGCCGACCACGCCCACACGCTGACCTTCGCCGGTTATCCCAAACGCGGCAATCCGATCCTGGGCAAGGTGCGCGGGAGCAGCGGCGAGGACGAGGGCGGCGACCTGGTCACCGACGCGATCGGCCTGCCGTACACCACGCTCGGCTACGCCAATGGCCCCGGATATGCTGGCGCCAGCAGTGCGCAGCCTGCCGGGCCGAAACGGTATCTCCACACCGGTACCGGTTTCCAGCCGGCGGACAGCCGGCCGGAACTGCAGCACGTGGATACCGAGGATCCGGACTACATGCAGGAAGCGGCCATCCCGCTGCCCAGCGAAACCCATGGCGGCGACGATGTCGGCATCTGGGCACGCGGTCCGGGCAGCGACGCGGTGCGCGGCAGCGTGGAGCAGAACGCGATCTTCCACATCCTGCTGCAGGCCACGCCGCGGCTGCGCCAGCGTGCATGTGATGCCGGGCTGTGCAATGCCGATGGGGTGCCGGTGGAGTTGCCGGATATCGCGGACTTCGCACCGGAGCGGTGAAATTCCGTGCGGGAGCGCCTCTCTATCTCTGGCGCGACCCGCGGCGCGCGGGATCGTACGCACCATCGCTTGATCGTCGCCAGCCTGGCACGCGGAACGTTGATCGCGGATTGCACGGATCCCGCCTGAGCCGGTGGCGCCTGGGGAGGCGCTCCTGCAAGAGCCTGGTCTCATTGGACGAAAGGACATCGCCTTGCCTGCCTTCCTCGCTTATCGTGCTCACGTCACCTGAGGATTCGTACTCATGAACACCCGACTCAACGGTAAAGTCTGCGTCGTCACCGGCGCCGCCAGCGGTATCGGCAAGCGCATCGCCGAGGTCTATGCGCAGGCCGGTGGCAAAGTGGTGATCGCCGATCTCAAGCTCGATGCCGCCGAGGCCGCCGCGCAGGAGCTGCGTGACGCCGGCCACGAGGCGCTGGCGGTGGCGATGGACGTCAGCAACGAGCAGCAGGTCGTGGACGGCATCGCCAGGGCGGTCGCCACCTATGGCCAGGTGGACGTGCTGGTATCGAACGCCGGCATCCAGATCGTCAACAAGGTCACCGACTTCAGCTTCGCCGACTGGAAGAAGATGCTGGCGATCCATCTCGACGGCGCCTTCCTGACCACGCGCGAATGCATGAAGGACATGCTCGCCCGCGGCGAAGGCGGCGCGATCATCTACATGGGCTCGGTGCACTCGCACCTGGCCTCGAAGCTGAAGGCGCCCTATGTCACCGCCAAGCATGGCCTGCTGGGCCTGTGCCGCACCGTGGCCAAGGAAGGCGGCGAGCATGGGATCCGCGCCAACGTGATCTGCCCCGGCTTCGTGCGCACGCCGCTGGTCGAGAAGCAGATCCCCGAGCAGGCCAGGGAATTCGGCATCAGCGAGGAAGAAGTCGTCAGGAACGTGATGCTGAAGGACACCGTGGACGGCGAGTTCACCACCGTCGACGACGTCGCCAACCTCGCCCTCACGCTTGCTGCCTTCGAGACCAATGCGCTGACCGGACAGAGTCTTGTGGTCAGCCACGGCTGGTACATGCAGTAGGCGGGCGCCGTGCCGGCGACCGACATGGTCGAGGAAGCGATGCCTTCGAGCAGCAAGCGGCAGGCCAGGACCCGACCTGAAGGCAGGACGCAGGCTCCGCGTACATCGCTACCGGAGCTGGTCGCGCAGTATCCGGTCGTCGCACTGGTGCTGCAGGGCGGCGGCGCGCTCGGTGCCTACCAGTGCGGCGTGTACGAGGGCCTGCACGAAGCCGGGTTGCGGCCCAACTGGCTGGCCGGCACCTCGATCGGCGCGATCAACGCCGCGCTCATTGCCGGCAATCCGCCCGATGCGCGTATCGCACGCATGCGCGAATTCTGGGAGACGGTGTGCGAACCGGGCGGCGCCCTGTCGTGGCCAGCCAGCGCCTTACGCAGCGCCTTCGCCGCACTCCCCCAGACCCCGGAACTGGAAGCCGGCGCAGCTTCGCTCAGCGCACTCGCCGCGCTATGGCAGGGCCAGCGCGGCTTCTTCCAGCCGCGCGCGGTGTCGCCATTCATCCTGGCCGACGGCAGCGCGCACGCCACGAGCTTCTACGATCCGGCGCCGCTACGCGCAACCCTGGAGCGCCTGGTCGACTTCGACCGCATCAACGGCGACGGCGCAGTCCGCCTGAGCATCGGCACGGTCGAGATCGCCACCGGCAACGTGCGCTACTTCGACAGCCACAGCAGCCGCATCGGACCCGAGCACGTGATGGCCTCGGGCGCGCTGCCGCCGGCATTTCCGCCGGTCGAGATCGAAGGCCGCGCCTACTGGGATGGCGGGCTGGTGTCGAACACCCCGCTCGAATACCTGTTCGAGCAGTGCGCGCGACAGGACACCTTGGCGCTGCAGGTCGACCTGTGGAGCGCGCGCGGACCGCGTCCGAAGACCATGATGGACGTGCTCGAACGCATCAAGGACATCCAGTACTCGAGTCGTACCCGCCATGCGACGACCCACGCCACCCGCACCCAGCGGCTGCGCACCGCGCTGACCGACCTGATCGGGCGCCTGCCGGACGGCAGGCTGCCGGACGACCTCGTCGAAGCGTTCGCACCGTGGCTGGACGATCGCGTGCTCAACATCGTGCACCTGATCTACCAGGCCAAGCCGCACGAGGAGCCGTTCAAGGATTACGCCTTCGGCCGGATCGCGATGCAGGCGCACTGGCAGGCCGGACAACACGACACCCGCCTCACCCTGGCGCATCCGCAATTCTTCGCCCTGCCCGACCGCGACAAGGGGTTCGCGGTGCACGACGTGCACCGCATGGCACAGGCGCCCAGCTAGAACGGCTTTGCCAGCACCAGGTACACCACCACCACCAGCAACAGCACCGGCACTTCATTGAACCAGCGCAACGCCTTCGATGAAGGCAGCGGCCTGCCTGCCTGCACGCCCTTCAGCCACCGGCCCGCAAGCGTGTAGTGGGCCAGCAGCAGCGCGACGAAGACCAGCTTGACGTGCAGCCAGCCGCCGGCGATATCGAAGTGCAGCCACAGCGCCAGCCCTAGCACGAAGGCCAGCCCGAACATGATGTGACCGAACCGGTACAGGCGCCGCCCCATCAGCAAAAGGCGATCGCGCACGGCTGGCACGTCGCCGGCTTCGACCAGGTTCACCAGGATGCGCGGCAGGTAGAACACCGTCGACATCCATGCGATCACGAACACCAGGTGTGCGGTCTTGGTCCAGAGGTAGGCCTGCATGCGGGCATCCTTCGCGGGAATCGCGCTAGCATGACGCCCCGCACGAGGGACCTGCAATGACCGCACGCACGATGCCGGTGCTGTTCGTCGGCCATGGATCGCCGATGAACACGATCGAACACAACGCCTGGTCGGATGCCTGGCGGCTGGTCGGCGCCGCGCTGCCGCGGCCGCGCGCGATCCTGTGCGTGTCCGCGCACTGGGAAACCGCAGGTCCGCAGGTCACCGGAAGTGCGTCGCCCGCCACCATCCACGACTTTTACGGCTTCCCGCAGGCGCTGTTTGATGTGCGCTATCCGGCGCCGGGCGATCCCGCGCTGGCCCGTCGTGTCGTGGAACTGCTGGGGGCGGAAGCCGGCATCGATCCGGAACGCGGCCTCGACCACGGCGTCTGGAGCGTGCTGGTGCCGATGTTTCCCGAGGCCGATATTCCGGTCGTGCAGCTGGGCATCGACACCCGTCGCGACGGCGCCTGGCATTACGCCGTGGCGCGGCGCCTGGGTGCGCTGCGCGATGAAGGCGTATTGATCCTGTGCAGCGGCAACATCGTGCACAACCTGCGTTTGTACGATCCGCGCGCAGCGGAGGGCGCGGCGTGGGCAGTGCGGTTCCGCAACCAGGTCAACGCGCTCTTGCGCGATGGCAACCACCGGGCCCTGATGGACTGGCCGAGCCTGCCGGACGCGCAACAGGCGATCCCCACACCCGAGCACTACATCCCGCTGCTGTACGCGCTCGCCAACGGTCGCGCCGGCGACAAGGTCACCGTGTTCAACGACGACGTGGCGAGCACGCTGTCGATGACCTCGCTGCTGATCGATGTGGCGTGAGTGCCAATGCACAAGACCTATGACGCACAGTACTTCCAGCGCTGGTACCGCGACGGCGGGATCGGCGGAAGCCAGCGGCTGGCGCGCAAGGTGGCGCTGGCAGTGGCCACGGCCGAATACCACCTCGAACGCCCGATCCGCAGCGTGCTGGATATCGGATGCGGCGAAGGTCCCTGGCGTGCGCCGCTGCTGAAGCTGCGTCCGCGGGCGCGCTACCTGGGCTTCGACGGCAGCGAGTATGCGGTTGCGCGTTACGGGCGCAGCCGCAATCTGCACCTGGCCGCGTTCAGCGAATTCGCGCTGCTGCGCCCGTGCCCGCCGGTCGACCTGCTGGTGTGCAGCGACGTGTTGCACTACCTGCCGACGCGCGAGCTCGATCGCGGGCTGCCGGGGCTGGCCGAACTATGCGCTGGCGTGGCCTTCCTCGAGACCTTCACTGCGAAGGATGCGGCCGAAGGCGATGAACACGAGTTCCACGCGCGCAGCGCGGCGTTCTACCGGATGCGATTCGAGTCGCTCGGCTTTCGCCAGCTCGGCTCGCATTGCTGGCTTTCGCCTGCGCTGGCCAATACCGCGACCGAGCTGGAAACATCCGCGACGGCCGAGCGCAAGCGGCGGACGCGGCGGTGACCGATCCCGTGGCGCAGGGCGGCTGCCAGTGCGGAGCGATCCGCTACGCGCTGCATGCCCGGCCGCTGGCGATCTTCGTGTGTCACTGCACCGAATGCCGCAGGCAGTCGGCCTCGGCGTTCGGGATTTCCGTGCAGGTACCACAAGCGGCGCTGTTGCTGAAGCGAGGGGAGCCGAGGCTGTGGTCACGTCCCACCGCAAGCGGACATACGCTCGACTGCTGGTTTTCTGCCCCCACTGCGGTACCCGTCTGTGGCACCAGCGACGCGGTGCGACGGCGACGCTCAACATCAAGGGCGGTTCGCTGGACGAGGCGGTCGATCTGTCTGAGGCCATCCATATCTGGACGCGAAGCAAGCTTCCGGGCGTGGTGATTCCGGATGGCGCGCGTCAGTTTCCGCAAGAGCCCGGCTGACCCGCTCGCCGCAAATCCTCTGGGAACGGGCCTGGCCGCGATTGCAGTTGATCGTTGCCCCCGGCTAATCGTGAGACGGGACGAATCAAGGGCAGTCGCGGCCAAGGCCGCTCCCACAGGCCGCTCCCACAGGCATCTTCGGCTCAGGTTCCGCCGCGCTTCCGCGTCCGACTGCGCGCGGGCTTCGCAGTCGCCGCGCGCACCGCCGCTTCCAGCGCCAGGCGCGCCCACGGCTGCATCGCTTCGGCGGAATCGAGCGCGGCCTCTGGCACCGACCAGTAGCTCATCGGCACTTCGCGCCCCTTGGTGCGATAGACGAACGGCCGGCATCCGGCCTGCTCGAACACGGCGCGCGTTGCCGGATCGGTCTTCAACAGCAGCTCGCCGTCGATCACGATCGCAACCATCGGCCCGTCGGCGTAGACGCCCCAGCCGCCGAACATCCGCCGTGCGGTCAGGGGGCCAAAGGGCTCGAGCAGCTCGAGCAGATGATCGATTTCAGAGGTGTCCGTGGCCATTGACCCACCATACGCGCGGGCCGGGAGCGTTTACACGTCAGACAAGGCGATCCGGTATGCTGCGGTGCAGCATCAGCCCGGACCTCCCATGTTCCTGTATCAGTACCATGAACTCCTGCGCGCCTGGATGGCACCGGCCACCTTCTGGGCAGAGGCCGGCTCGCGCACGTTTTCGGCACCGGGCAGCTGGTTGTCGTCGGTGCCGGGCGCGCAGCGCCTGGCCGCCGGATACGAGCTGTTCTACCGGCTGGGCAAGGACTACGAGAAGCCGAAGTTTGACATCCACCAGGTCGAATCCGGCGGCCGCGAATACCCGGTGGTCGAGCGTCAAGTACTGGCGAAGCCGTTCTGCCGGCTGTTGCGCTTCAAGCGCTTCAGCGACGAAGCCGACGGTGTCCACGACCTGAAGTCCGACCCGAGCGTGCTGGTGGTGGCACCGCTGTCTGGTCACCACGCGACCCTGCTGCGCGACACCGTGCGCACCCTGCTGCGCGACCACAAGGTCTACATCACCGACTGGGTCGATGCGCGCATGGTGGCCAAGGAGCATGGCGCGTTCACCCTCGACGACTACGTCGCGTACATCGAGGAATTCATCCGCCATATCGGCGCAGACAACCTGCATGTGATCAGCGTGTGCCAGCCCACGGTACCGGTGCTGGCCGCGGTGTCGCTGATGGCCGCGCGCGGCGAGACCACGCCGCGTTCGCTGGTGATGATGGGCGGCCCGATCGACACCCGCGAGTCGCCCACGGCGGTGAACAACCTGGCCACGCAGAAGCCGCTGTGGTGGTTCGAGACCAATGTCATCCACACCGTCTCGGCCAACTATCCCGGACGCGGCCGACGCGTCTATCCGGGATTCCTGCAGCATGCTGGCTTCATGGCGATGAATCCCGAGCGCCATTTCCAGTCGCACTGGGATTTCTACCAGGACCTAGTCAAGGGCGACCTGGACGACGCCGATTCGCACCGCCGCTTCTACGACGAATACAACGCGGTGCTCGACATGCCTGCGGAGTACTACCTCGATACCGTCCGCGTGGTCTTCCAGGAACACCTGTTGCCGCGCGGGCTGTGGACAGTGCGCGGCGAGCGCGTCGACCCGGCGAAGATCACGCGCACCGCGCTGATGACCATCGAAGGCGAGCTGGACGACATTTCCGGTGAAGGCCAGACCCGCGCCGCGCACGCCCTGTGCACCGGCGTCGCCGCGAAGGAGCGCGAGCATCTGACCGTGCCCGGCGCCGGGCACTACGGCATCTTCAGCGGCCGACGCTGGCGCACCCAGGTCTATCCGCAGGTGCAGTCCTTCATCGCCCGGCATTCAGCGCCCGCCGCTCCGGCCAGAGGGTCGAAGCGCAAGGCGACAACGCGCAGAAAGCCTTAGGCCGGCGCTACGGCTCTTCCTCACGACCCTTGATCCAGGTCAGGCGGTTTGCGCCGACTTCACCAGCAGACGCTTGGCCAGCGATCCGTGCAGCCTGCCGATGCCGCGGGCCACATGCAGGGTCACGAACAGCAGCACGAATCCACCGACGAACAGCACCGGCAAGCCCCAGTAGGGCACGTTCGTGTACAGCACGTCGTTCTGGAGATTGATCAGGGTCCATCCGTCCACGCTCATGCCCACGTCGGCGAACCCGGTCCACACCAGCACCGGCGCGGCGATCGAGGCCAGCGACGTCACGATCAGCACCGTCGCCAGGGTGAAGTAGAAGATCCCCAGCGGCAGCATCAGCACGAAGTACAGCATCGTGCTCCACATGCGCGGATCGGTGAACAGCTCCTTGATGCGTTCCATCAGCGGCAGGCTGCGATCGGCATACAGCGGCCTGCGCGGCATGCGCTCGCCGAGCATGACTTCCACCAACCGGCCCTCGACCAGCGACAGGATCCGGACCGATCCGAAGAACAGGATCAGCAGCGGGATGCCGATGATCGTGATCGACAGGCCGAGCGAAAGCGACAGGCCGGTCACCACCCACACGAAATAGAAGATGCCGGTGGCCAGCGCCAGCACCATGTAGAACAGCGACGCGTAGGTGCGCGGATCCGCGACCACGCCGAAGAAGCGCCCGAGTGCGGACTTGCGCCGCGGCGGCGCCGGCGGCCGCAGCGCGGTCTGCACCTTCACCTCGGTATCGCGATAGATGTCGGCGACCTCATCCGGCGCGCCGTAGCTCGACGCGACCGCGGCGATGACCTCGGCCTCGGACTTGCCCGGGTTCTCGGCCAGTTCCGAGCGCAGGTATTCCTCGGCGTCGTAGAGCGCGTCCTGGACCAGGGCGGGGTCCGCGCCGGCCAGCGCCTCGCGCAAGCGATCGAGGTAATCGGGAATGGAGCGCGGAAGCGAAGCGTTCATGCGGAAGTCCCCTGCGGGAGGAGGTCGTTCAGGACCGAATCGACGGAGTCACGGGTGGCACGCCAGGCCGCCGCCCACTCACCCAGGGCGATGCGACCGATCGGCGTGATGCGGTAGTAGCGGCGCGGCGGACCGCTTGTGGAGGGCTCGACGAAGCTGTCCAGCAGCGCGGCGCCCTCCAGGTTACGCAGCACGGGATACAGCGCGCTCTGCTTGCCGGCCAGCACGCCTTCGCCCACCTGCTCCAGACGCTTGGCGATCTGGTAGCCGTACATGGGCTCACGCGCCCCCGCCACCACCGCCAGCAGCACCAGGGACACGGTGCCGGCGCTGAGCTCCTTCTGGAATTTCCTGAGGTGGTTGTCGGACTCGGCCATGGCGCAGGCCCAAAGCTAGGTTGGAGGGAATACTACTACTCAGTTCGATATAGTGAATATGCCACTAGTCACCCTGTCTTGCCGTCCTGCCCACAGGGCCCGCGCTAGGTTCGGAATCCCGCACGGAGCCAAGCCATGCCACGCGGCGACAAATCCGCCTATACCGACAAGCAGAAGCGCCAGGCCGAACACATCGAAGAGGGCTACAAGCGCGAAGGGATCTCCGACGACGAGGCCGAAGCACGCGCCTGGGCCACCGTCAACAAGCAGACCGGCGGCGGCAAGAAGTCGGGTTCGGGCCGCGGACGCTCCAAGGCCGCGACCAAGAAAGCGGCCAGCAAAAGCGCCAAGAAGGCCGCGAAGACGCGTGCGGCGAAAAAGGCCGGTAAGCCATACGGGCGCAAGAAGACCGCGGCGAAGAAAACGGCAAAGAAGAGCACCGCGCGCAAATCCACCAGGAAGGTCGCGAAGAAGAAAGTCGCAAAGAAGGCCACGCGCAAAGCG
The DNA here is from genome assembly GCF_022662495.1 of Lysobacter sp. M2-1. GTDB lineage: Bacteria > Pseudomonadota > Gammaproteobacteria > Xanthomonadales > Xanthomonadaceae > JAKPBU01. Next base: position 137,231 of record NZ_JAKPBU010000002.1, on the reverse strand, counting down.
CCAGCCAGGAAGGCCGCACGCAAGACCACCAGGAAGGCGACGCGCAAGGCCGCGAAGAAATCCACCCGCAAGTCGCCTGCAAAGAAAACCGCGCGCAGGGCGACCAAGAAAGCGACGCGCAAGGCAACGAAGACAACTGCGCGCAAGTCGCCGGCCAGGAAGCGGACCGGTTAGACCCCGCGATTGTGTTCCGCGCCTTGCCCTGGCAGGCAGGAGAGGACGCAGATGACCAACAGGCAGGTAGCAACCGGCAAGAAGACGGCAACCAACAACGGCTGGAAAACCTGCAGCCGTGGGCACAAGTACCGTGGCCCGGGTCCCTGTCCGAAGTGCTGGCCAGGCGGCAAGGTGCGGCGAGCCTAGGGCGCGGGCTGCACTACACTCGGCGCACACAACCCGCGGGATTTCCCATGCGCCCTGCCCTGCTCGCCCTCGCCCTGTGCTTCGCCCTGCCGCTGACCCTCGCCGCGCAGGAGTCGGAGAAGCCAAAAACCCGCAGCGCGAAGGAGATCATCGACGCAGCCCCCGCGTCCGCATGGCGCACGCCGGATCCGGCCAACACGCTGTACATGGAACTGGAAGGCGGGCGCGTGGTGATCGAACTGGCGCCCGGCTTCGCCCCCGAACACGTGGCCAACATCAAGACCATGGCCAAGGGCGGTTTCTGGGACGGGCTGAACATCTACCGCTCGCAGGACAACTTCGTCGTGCAGTTCGGGGATCCGGACGGTGACGACGAAACCAAGCGCAAGGCGTTCCCGGCTGGAACCAAGGAAAAGCTGCCCGCCGAATTCACCCGCAACGCGGACGGTGTCGCCTTCCACCGCCTGCCCGACGTGGATGGCTGGGCGCCGGAAGTGGGGTTTGCCGACGGCTTCCCGGCGGCGCGCGATCCCAAGAGCGGGAAGCTGTGGATGACCCACTGCTACGGGATGCTGGGTGCCGGCCGCGGCAATCCGCCGGACAGCAGCATCGGCGCCGAACTCTACGTCGTCATCGGCCAGGCGCCACGCGCCCTCGACCGGCAACTCACCGCAGTCGGACGCGTGATCAAGGGCATGGACCTGCTCAGCGCCGTGCCGCGCGGCCCCGAGCCGATGGGGTTCTTCGAGGACCCCGGCAAGCGCGTGCCGATCAAGGCGATCCGCCTGGCCAGCGACGTGCCCGAGGCCGAACGCACGTCGATCCAGCTGCTGCGCACCGACAGCGCGGCCTTTCAAGAGGCGACCGAGGCGCGCCGCAATCGCGTCGACGATTTCTATTCCATCCCGGCAGGACACATCGACCTGTGCCTGGTGCCGCTGCCCACTCGCGATCCGGGCGCGAAGGCGGCCGCGAAACCCTGAAGATCGCGGCCTGTGGGAGCGGCCTTGGCCGCGATTGCTCTCGAGTTTCCGGCTTCCGGTGCCTAGGTATTCGCGGCCAAGGCCGCTCCCACCAGGGACGGCGCGTCATGCCCGATCGGCGTCGATTTTCGAAACGTCGCGCGTGTCCGGCATCCACAGGTACACCGCCAGCGAACAGGCGATGCAGGCGGTCACGTACCAGTAGAAGCCGGTTTCGTGACCTGCATCCTTGAACCATAGCGCCACGTATTCCGCGGTGCCACCGAACACGGCCACGGTCAGCGCATAGGGCAAGGCCACGCCCAGGGCACGCACCTCGACCGGAAATAGTTCCGCCTTCACCACCGCGTTGATCGCGGTGTAGCCCGAGACGATGGCCAACGCCCCCAGGATCAGCCAGAAGGCGTGCAGGCCGGTGTGGACCTGCTGCAGGGCGGACAGGATCGGCACCGTGAACAGCGTTCCGAGCACACCGAACCCGATCAGCACCGGGCGCCGGCCGATACGATCGGACAACGCTCCGACGACCGGCTGCAGCAGCATGTACACGAACAGCGTGCCGGCGTTGACCAGCGACGCCGTCGATTTGTCGATGCCGGCGCTGTTGACCATGAATTTGTGCACATAGGTCGTAAACGTATAAAACGCCAACGTGCCGCCCATGGTCAGGCCGATCACGGTCAGCACCGCGCGCGGATGCTTCAGCAGCTCGCGCAGCGTCCCCTGGCGGCGCTGGTGCAACGCTGACGTGTCTGCCTCGCTGGACGCGAACGACTCGGTTTCGCGCATGTTGCGCCGCAGCCACAGCGCGCTGAGCGCGGCCAGCGCGCCGATCACGAATGGGATCCGCCAGCCCCAGGCTTCCAGCTGTTCCGGCGTGAGCAGCCATTGCTGCAGCACGATCAACACGCTCAGCGCCAGCAGGTGGCCCATGACCAGGGTCACGTATTGGAAGCTGGACCAGAAGCCGCGGTGCTCGCGGGTGGCCATCTCGCTCAGGTAGGTGGCCGATGCGCCGTATTCGCCGCCCACACTCAGGCCCTGCAACAGCCGTGCCAGCACCAGCAGCGCCGGCGCGGCGACGCCGATGCTGGCGTAGCCGGGGGTGAACGCGATCATCAGAGAGCCGCCGCACATCATCATGACCGACAGCACCAGCGCGGCCTTGCGCCCGTGCCGGTCCGCGTAGCGGCCGAGCACCCAGCCGCCCAGCGGGCGCATCAGGAATCCCACCGCGAAGATCGCCGCCGTATTCAGCAGCTGCGCGGTGTCGTCGCCCTTGGGGAAGAACGCCTTGGCGAAATACAGCGAGAACGCGGCATAGGCGTACCAGTCGTACCATTCCACCAGGTTGCCGACCGAACCGCTGAAGATCGAACGCAGCCGATGCGGTACTTCGGGCGCGGAATGGTGTGCTCGATCCATGCGCCGGATTCTATCCGGCCCGCGCTCGCAGACACGACGCATCGGCGATCATCTCGCGCATCATCACGCACGCTTAGCCTGCGCCTGCATAGCCTGACGCCGCCCCCGACCCACACGAGATGTGCCATGCCCATGATGCGGATGCGCGTGACCGCCAGCGAAGACAACACCCGCGCGATCATCAACCTGCTGCAAAGCCTGGAGGGAATCGAGCACGTCGAGGAAATCCAGGACCTGATGCCGCACATGGACGACGACGATTCCAGTTCCGCCGGCCTGACCGACGACCAGGGACCGGGTTTCCATGTGCTGGAGATCGAAGCCCCCAACGACGCCACCGCCCGCAAGGTGCGCGAAGCGGCCGAAGCGCTCGCCTTCGACCTGGACGCGATGGTGGAGTTCGAGGAAGAGGACGAGTAGCGCCGACCGCCGCCGTCGCGTCCAGAAGCCCGTCGATGCCTCGCGGGAAAACCGCCTACGGGATCGCCTTGATCGCAGCCAGCACCGCCGGCTGCAGCGTGCGGATCTTCGGATCCTGACTGTTCCCGGCTTGCAGGTAGATGTTATGCAGCAGGCCGGTCAGGTCGTGCCTGCGCGCCAGCCAAGCGACGTTGCGGTAGGCCTGTTTGGCATCGCCGATCCTGGGCACCAGGGCGGCGAACCAGGCAGCCCATTCTGCGTCCGAATGCAGGCCGCGCTGGGCCACGAACAGAACCGGTCGCGCCAGGCGCTCCGGCTCGCCGAATACGTAGGCGTGTCCGGAAGCCGGCACCGCCTGCGCGACCACCGCTGCGAGGATGCGATCGGCCTGGGCACGGTCGAGCGCGGGATTCAGCGCCAGCTGCATCAGCCAGTCGGCACCATGGGCCACGCCGTGGCGCCAGCCCTGCACGTCGTCGTAGCCGCGATAGTCGCGCACGCCCTCGACGTAGGCCGCGGCCTTGTCGACCATCGCGGCGCGCTCGGCCACCGACATCCACGGCTTGATGCGATCGGTGCGCGCCACTTCGGACAGCACCAGCGCGGCGAAGGGGCGCGCGTAGCCTTCGCCTTCCGGACCATCGAGCAGGCCATACAGCCGGTCGCGGAGCGCGCCCATCTGGGCGGCATCGAAGGCGTCGGCACGCATCCACTGGCTCAGCGCTTCGAAGGCGATGCCGTCGCGCAGCTCCGGATCGGGATCGCCGAGGCAGGCGACCAGCGCCTGGGCGAGTTCACGCCTGCGCGCAGGGTCGGCCACCGCGAACCCGTTCTCCTTGAGCGCCTGCAGCGCCGGCTTGTCGTATCCCGGTGGCGGGCAGGCCATCGCTGGCGCCGCCGCAAGGATGAACAGCACAATCAACATCAACCGCATGATGTTCCCCCCGGAGTTGCGACGCGCGGCATTGTCAGACGCTGGCGCCGTCGTAAGGAATCACTTTCAGGCTGGCCAGGTCCACGTCCGGCAGGCAACGCACGTTAACCATGGTCATCGCCTTGCCGTCTCGGCCCTTGCCCTCGCTGAAGGGCGAGATGCCGCAGGTGAGGCAGAAATGGTGGTCGATCAGGTGCCTGTTGAACTTGTAGGTGCCCATGTCCGCCTCGGGCGTCTTCAGGGTCAGGGCCTCGCGCGGGAATGCCGCAAGCAGCGCGCCCTTGCGCCGGCACATGGAGCAGTTGCAGTCGATCACATCGCCAACCTCGCCTTCCAGCGTGAATGCGATGCGTCCGCAGTGACAGCTACCTTCGTGGGTCATGATCCTGCTCCGGTTGCGATCCGGGCCGGAGCATAGCGCAGCGCGGCATGCGCGCTGGCGGCAGGCCGACTATCCTTGCCCCTCCCCCTGCTGCCGGATCCCCGAATGCGCGTCCGCCCGTTCGCTGTCGCACTCATGACCGCCGCCCTGACCCCCGCCACCCTGATGTCGTGCAAGCCCTCCTCCCCGCCCGCCGATGGCGCGCAGCCGCCGGCCGCCGACGCGGGCCCCTCATCCACGCAGACCGACACCGCGTTCGCTGCGCTATCGAAACGCTTCCTCGACGAAGGCCTGGCGCTCAATCCGGTTTCGGCCACCCAGATCGGCGAGCACCGCCACGACAGCGAAATCGATGACCTGAGCGAGGCCGGGCGCAACAAGGCGATCGCGTGGAACAAGGCGATGCTGGCCGAGCTCGGCAAACTCGACATCCAGGCGCTCTCGCGCGAGAACCAGGTCGACGCGCTGATCATGCGCAACAACCTGGAAGGCAGCCTCTGGGATCTGGAAACCATGCAGAGCTGGGCCTGGGATCCGCAGGTCTACAGCGGGCTGGCCGGCGGCGCGATCTACAACCTGATGGCGCGCGAGTTCGCCCCCATGCCGGAGCGCCTGAAATCCGCGACCGCGCGCATGGAGAAGCTGCCGGCACTGCTGGCGCAGGCGCGCGAAAACCTGGACCCCGCGCGCGTGCCGAAAACGCACGCCGAAACCGTGGCCAAACAGAACAAGGGCGTGCTCAGCCTGATCGACACGTTCATCACCCCGAATGCGGGGCAACTCACCGGGGAGGACCGCAAGCGCATGGATGCGGCGATCGAAACCACGCGCAAGGCGGTGGAGGAACACCAGCAGTGGCTGGACGGGACCCTGGTACCGAACGCCAAGGGCGAGTTCCGCATCGGCGCCGAGCGCTACGACCAGAAGCTCAAGTTCTCATTGAATTCGTCTCTCTCGCGCGCGGAAATCAAGCAGCGGGCCGAGGCCGAGCTCAAGCGCGTGCGCGAGGAGATGCACAAGGTTGCGCAGACCGTGTTGAAGGACAAGCCCGGCGCGCCCGAACTGCCCGACGCGCCGACGCCGGACCAGCAGCAGAAGGCGATCGAAGCAGCGCTCGAGCTGGCCTATGCCGACAAGCCCGGCCGCGAGGAAGTGGTCGACTTCGCCAAGCACACCCTCGACGTGGCGACGAAATTCACCCGCGAGAAGGACCTCGTGACGGTCCCGGACGATCCGGTGAAGATCATCCTGATGCCCGAGTTCCAGCGCGGCGTTTCGGTGGCGTACTGCGATTCACCCGGTCCGCTCGACAAGGGCCTGGACACCTACTACGCGATCTCGCCGATTCCCGAGGACTGGACCGACACCCAGGTCGATTCGTTCCTGCGCGAGTACAACAAGCGCCTGATCCACGTGCTCACCATCCACGAGGCGATGCCTGGGCACTACCTGGAGGGCGTACATTCGTCCAAGTTCCCCTCGACCCTGCGTGCGGTGCTGCGTTCGGGCGTGTTCGCCGAAGGCTGGGCGGTCTACACCGAGCGGATGATGGCCGACGCCGGCTACATGGACAACGATCCGCTGTTCCGGCTGATGCAGCTGAAGTTCTACGCACGCGCCGTGGCCAATGCCATCCTCGACCAGGGCCTGCACGTGGACAACTGGACCAAGGAACAGGCCATGGACCTGATGGTCAAGCAGACCTTCCAGCAGGAGCGCGAGGCCGAAGGCAAGTGGGTGCGCGCGCAGCTGTCCTCGGGCCAGCTGGCGACCTACTTCGTCGGCGCGCAGGAGCACTTCGACACGCGCAATGCGTGGGAGGCGAAGCTGGGCGACAAGTTCGACCTGAAGCAGTACCACGACAAGGTGCTCTCCTATGGCGCGCCGCCGGTACGGTTCGTGCGCCAGCTGATGCTTCAAGAGCCCATTCAATGATGCTGAGTAGGAAACGATTCCTCTTCATCTAGGAGATTCGCACATGGCTTCGACCATCATTCCCTGCCTGCGTTACCGCGACGCGCTGCACATGGTCGACTGGCTGTGCGAAGCATTCGGCTTCGAGAAGCAGGCCGTCTACGCCGACGGCGATACGGTGCACCACGCGCAGCTGACCTATGGCGACGGCATGATCATGCTCGGCTCGTCCGGTGGCGACAGCGAATGGGGCAAGCTCATTGCGGACCTGGAGGACACCGGTCGCCGCGAGACCCAGAGCCCCTGCGTGATCGTGGCCGATGTCGATGCCCATTACGCGCGGGCCAAGGCCGCAGGCGCGCAGATCGCGATCGAGATCGCCGACCAGGGATACGGTGGCCGCGGCTACGCCTGCCGCGATCCCGAAGGCCATCTGTGGTGGTTCGGCAGCTACGATCCATGGCAGGACACCGCGCAGGCATGAGCCCTCGCACGACAGAACCGGAAGAATGGGTCGATCGCTCGGTGCCGCCGGTCGCGGGCATCCGGGTCGGCATCGGCGGCTGGACCTTCGCGCCGTGGCGCAACAACTTCTATCCGAAGGGGCTGGTGCAGCGCCGCGAGCTGGAATACGCCAGCCGGCACCTGTCCGCGATCGAGATCAACGGCACCTATTACGGCGCACAGAAGCCGGCGACCTACGGCAAGTGGCGCGACGAAACCCCGCCGGGCTTCGTGTTCTCGGCCAAGGCGCCGACGCGGATCATGCAGTCGCGTGCGCTGGAAAAGACCGGTCCGCAGATCGAGGATTTCGTCGGCGGCATCGTCGAACTGGGTGATCGTCTGGGTCCACTGGTCTGGCAGTTCGACAAGGGTCAGCGCCTGGAACGCGCGGGCTTTGCCGCATTCGTCGAGCTGCTGCCCAAAACCTGGGACGGCAGGCCGCTGCGGCATGTGGTGGACGTGCGCGACCCGGCCTTCGTCGATGCGTGGTTGATCGGCCTTGCCCGCCAGCACGGCATCGCCACGGTGTTCACCGATTCCGAAGAACATCCTTCGTTCGCCGATGTCACCGCCGACTTCGTCTACGCGCGCCTGATGCGGGCGCGGGCCGCAACGCCCACCGGATATCCGCAAGCCGAGCTGGCGCAATGGGCAGCCCGCGCGCACCTGTGGGCATCGGGAAGCGAGCCGGACGACCTGCCGAAGACCGTCGCCGGACCGGCACCTGACGCGGCGCAGCGGGATGTCTTCATCTATTTCATCAGTGCCGCCAAGGAGCGCAATCCGGCTGCGGCGATGGCGCTCACCAGGATGCTGTAGATCGTCGGTCCGCCCTGCGCGAGAGGGGCGCACACACGCCTTCCGGCACTGTCCGCTCACGTCCACTTAGCCAATCCTGCGGCAAGGTCGCGATTTCCAGCCACGAGGAGCAAGCCATGGCCACCCGTCGCCGCTTCCTGTCCGATTCCGCCTGGTCCGCCGCTGCGCTGACGCTTGCGCCGCTGGTTGCCTGCAGCCAGGAACCGCCACCCGCCGTCCCTGCGCCGCCGCCGGCCGAGCCAAAAGCAGCGGCTGCGCCAGCGACCGCCGGTGCGCTGATCATGCGCACGATCCCGTCCAGCGGCGAGCAGATCCCGGCGATCGGCGTAGGAACGTCCGGTAGCTACGAAGTCCCGATGGATTCGCCGGAATTCGCGGCGCTGAAGGACGTGCTCAAGGTGTTCTTCGCCGGCGGCGGCCGCGCGATCGATACCTCGCCCAACTACTCCAACGCCGAGGATGTGGTCGGCGCCTTGCTCAAGGAAGGTGGCTGGCGCCAGCAGTGCTTCCTGGCCACGAAACTGGCGGCCGACGACCGCGATGCGCTGGAACGGCAGTGGGCCGATTCCATGCGCCGGCTGCAGACCGACACGGTGGAACTGCTGCAGGTGCACAACCTGCGCAACATCGGACAGGCGTTGCCGTACGCGCGCGAACTCAAGCAAGCCGGCAAGACCAAGTACATCGGCCTGACCCACTACGTCGAAAGCGGCCATGCCGACCTGGCGCGCCTGATGCGCGCGGAGAAGCCCGATTGGGTGCAGATCAACTATTCGGTCGCCGCGCCGCAGGCGGCGAAGACCATCTTTCCGATCGCACAGGAGCTGGGCATCGCGGTGATGGTCAACCGCGCCTTCGACGACGGCAAACTGTTCTCGGTCGCCGGCGACAGGCCGCTGCCGGATTGGGCCGCGGAAATGCAGGTCACTTCGTGGGCGCAGATGTTCCTGCGTTTCGTGCTGAGCCATCCGGCAGTGACGGTGGTGATTCCGGCGACGGGCAAACCCGAACGCCAGGCCGACAATCTGAAGGGCGGGGCCGGTCCGCTGCTCAGCCAGGCGCAGCAGGATGAGCTGGTGAAGATGTTCGCGTGAGACCGGGAACACTGCGTGTGAACCCTGAGTGGCCATCCCCGCGCAGAGCTTGCCTCCCGCGAAAGCGGGTGCGGAAATCCCATGCTGATGTATCGGAAATCAACACCAACCCGTTTAAGGGCGTAGAGCGGTTTCGCCTGCCGGCGAGTTCCTTTTCTTTGCTGGTGCAAAGAAAAGTAACCAAAAGAAAGCACCTTCCTCGACAGATCGCTCAAGGCGTGTGGGTGGCGAAGGAATTTTCGGACTCGGCCTCCTGCCTCGGTCCGAAAACGGCGGCCATCCATGGCCCATCGTTGGCGGCTACTGCGGGACTGCGAAAGTCAAGGCGCGGAATCTGGATCATCAGATTGCGCTCCGTCTCACCGGCTCGATTCTCAGCCTTTGACGTTCTCGATACTGCGTATGCGACCCGCATCCAGACACCCGGAGGGCGGCCGGCATGGATGCCGGCCGTTTTCGGATCGAGCCATGGATGGCGAGTCCGAAAATGGCGATGGGTTCCGGCCGGCTTGAATGAAGTGGATCCACCTGGGTGCTTTCTTTGGTTACTTTCTTTGCACCAGCAAAGAAAGTAACTCGCCGCAAGGCGAAAGCTCTACACCCCCCGTTCCGAAGGACGAACAATCTTGCGCAAGAGCGCTACCACCGTGACGACCAACCGCGACAGCCAGACCGCCACCGTTACCGGCGGCCATCTTCCAGGGGAAGTTCCATGCGCCGCTGGCTGACGCGCCTGTTCAATCTGCACGACGAGGAAGTCGCACCGGTCGCAGCCGGATTCCTGCTGTTCTTCCTGCTATTCGCCGGCTATTTCATGCTGCGACCAGTGCGCGAGACGATGGGCATCACCGGCGGGGTTGACAACCTGCAGTGGCTTTTCACCGGCACGTTCGTGGCCACGCTCGCGGCGATGCCATTGTTCGGCTGGGTGGCGGCGCGGGTCCAGCGCCGGCGCATCCTGTACTGGGTGTTCGGATTCTTCGCCGCGAACCTGCTGCTGTTCGCGTTCGGCTTCCTGGCGCGGCCGGACGAGGTGTGGCTGGCGCGTACGTTCTACGTCTGGCTGTCGGTGTTCAACATGATCGCCATCTCGGTGGCGTGGAGCGTGCTGGTCGACCTGTTCGCGGTGGCGCAGGCCAAGCGGCTGTTTGCGCTGATGGCTGCGGGCGCCAGTGCCGGCGGCCTGGTCGGCCCGCTGCTGGGCGTGGCCCTGGTGCGGCCGATCGGACATGCGGGGCTGCTCTTCCTGTCCGCCGCCCTGCTGCTGGCGGCGGCGTTCTCGGCCCGCATCGTGCAGCGCTGGCGCGACGCGCGGCCGCTGCACCCCGACCAGATCGCGATGCGTCGCCGCGCCCTGGGCGGCAGCCCGCTTGCCGGCGCCGCCGACGTGCTGCGTTCGCCGTTCATGCTCGGCATCGCCCTGTTCGTGGTGCTGCTGGCCAGCGTCACCACCTTCCTGTATTTCGAGCAGGCGCGGCTGGTCGAAGCCGCATTTCCGGACAAGACCCGCCAGACCCAGGTCTTCGGCACGATCGATGCGATCGTGCAGGCGATCGCGATCCTGACGCAGCTGTTCCTGACCGGGCGCATCGCGCAGCGGCTGGGAATCGGCGTGCTGCTGGTTGCGGTGCCGCTGGCGGCCGCGGCCGGCTTCCTGTGGCTGGCGCTGGCGCCCACGTTCGCGGTGTTCGTGGTGGTGATGGTCATCCGCCGCGCGGGCGAATACGCCTTCGTGCGGCCCGGTCGGGAAATGCTGTGGACCGCGGTCTCCGACAGCGCCAAGTACAAGGCCAAGAACTTCGTCGACACGGTGGTGTATCGCGGCGCGGACGCCGTCAGCAGCTGGGTGAAGGCGGGCGTGGACATGCTGGCCTCGCAGCCGGCGATCGCCATGTTGATCGGCGCCGGCATCGCGCTGGTCTGGGCCGCGAACGGCAGGGCGCTGGCGAGGGCGCATCGAACGATCGCGGAGAAACCGGCCTCGCCCGTGTAGGAGTTTGCGACCCCACGGCGCGGGCATCGCCGATAATCCGCGCATGCCCACGCCCGAAGCCCGCCGCGCCCAGCTGCAGATCCACCTGTGCGTCCTGCTGTGGGGATTCACCGCGATCCTGGGCAAGCTGATCACCCTGCCCGCCCTGCCGCTGGTGTGGTGGCGCATGCTGCTGGTGGTGGTTGCGGTCGCCCTGCTGCCGCGGTTCTGGCGCGGCCTGCGCGCCATGCCGCTGCGCATCGGCCTGGCCTATGCGGGCATCGGCATGCTCGTCGCGCTGCATTGGCTCACGTTCTATGGCGCGATCAAACTCGCCAACGCTTCGGTCGCTGCCACCTGCATGGCGCTCGCGACGGTGTTCACGGCGCTGATCGAACCGCTGGTGGTGCGCACCCGGCTGTCGTGGCGCGAACTCGCGCTCGGGATCGGCGTGCTGCCGGGCGTCGCGCTGGTGGTGGGCGGCGTACCCACGGGCTTGCGCGGCGGCATCGCAGTCGGCGTGATGTCGGCGGCTCTGGTTGCGATCTTCGGATCGCTCAACAAGCGTTTCGTGGGGCGCGCCGATCCGCTGACGGTGACCGGCATCGAACTGGGCGCCGGCACCGTGCTCCTGACCCTGCTGGCGCCCGCGATGGCCACGCTGTTTCCCGTGTTCGACGGCCCATTGCTGGAGGTGCCGGGCGCGCGCGACATGGCGTGGCTGCTGGTGCTCGCGCTGGCCTGCACCCTGTTCCCGTTTTCGCTGGCCCTGGTGGCGCTGCGGCACATGAGCGCCTTCGGCGCGCAGATGGCACTGAACCTGGAACCGGTCTACGCAATCGTCCTGGCGATGCTGCTGCTGGGTGAGCAGCGCGACCTGTCGCCACAGTTCTATCTGGGGGTGGCGATCATCCTGCTGGCGGTGTTCGCGCAGCCGCTGCTGGGGCGGCCGCGCAGCCAGGCGCACCTGGAGAACCTGGCGACGGCCGAGGCCAGGCGCGTGGAATAACGCGCTGTGGGCGCGTCAGGCCGTCCGCTCAGCGCCGGCGCCCCGGACCCACCGGATCCCCGTCCGCATCGAATGCCGGCGGATAGTAGAAGTTGAGCGTCTTCAGCACAGTGCGCCCGGTATTGCGCACCTCGTGCCGCTCGCCGCGTTCGATCACCAGCAGGCGTCCCGGCTTCAGCGGCACGCGCACGCCCTCCACCACCGCCACGCCGCTGCCCGACACCACGTACAGCCATTGATCCGCGCCCCGGTGGCGGTTGTTGGCGTCGCCCTCGCTGGCACCGGGTTCGAGCACCATTTCCGCGGCCTGGGCCTTGCGGACATCGAAGGCCACGCGGAAACCGCGGCCGAAGCGCAGTTGCTTGCTTTGCATCGCTCACCTCCGCGCAGGCAGTATCGCGGCATCGCCGTGAAGCCGGCGGCGATTCGTGGCACGCTTGCCGCCCCGCATCTGGCGCCTGCGCATGGTACTCGAGCATTACGGCCTGGCCGAACCGCCGTTCTCGATCACGCCCGACCCGCGCTTCGTATTCCTCAGCGAGCGCCACCGGGACGCACTCGCGCACCTGCTGTTCGGCATCGGCCAGGGCGGCAGCGGCGGTTTTGTGCAGCTCACCGGGGAAGTCGGCACCGGCAAGACCACCCTGAGCCGATTGCTGCTGGAGCAGATTCCCCAGAACACGCGCGTGGCCCTGGTGCTGAACCCGCGCGTATCGGCGATCGAACTGCTGGAAACGATTTGCGAAGAATTGCATATCGACGTCGGCGACAGGCGTGGCAGCGTCAAGGCGTTGATCGACGCGCTCAACGCCTACCTGCTCGACGCCTACGCGCAGGGCCTGCGCGTGGTGGTGGTGATCGACGAGGCGCAGAACCTGTCGGTGGAAGCGCTCGAACAGGTGCGCCTGCTCACCAACCTGGAAACCGACACGCAGAAGCTGCTGCAGATCGTGTTGCTGGGCCAACCGGAGCTGCGCGCGATGCTGGCGCGCGAGGACCTGCGCCAGCTTTCCCAGCGGATCACCGCGCGCTTCCATCTCACGCCGCTGGATGCGGATGAAACCGCGGAGTACCTGCGCCATCGCTATCGCATCGCCGGTGGCCAACGCTTCCCCTTCACCGCGCGCGCGCTCCGGCGTATCCATGCCCGCTCCGGCGGAGTGCCGCGCCTGATCAACGTCATCGCCGAACGCTCGCTGCTGGCCGGCTATGCGCGCGATGCCACCGCCCTGGACGAGCGCATCGTGGACCTGGCCGCGGACGAGGCGTTGCCCGCGCGCACCGGCAGCAGGCGCGTGCCATGGCCCTGGATCGTTGCGGCGGGTGCCGCTGTGCTGGCGCTCGCAGCATGGTGGCGGCCATCGCCACTACCGGCGCCGGCTCCCGCGCCTGCGGCGACGAAAGCGCCCACGCCGTCCGCGGCCGCGGCGATCCGTCCTGCCGCTGTGCCCCGCCTCGAACCGCCAGCACTCGCCGCGCGCCTGCAGGCGGAAGCGCCTTCGCCGCGACCGACGTGGCAACGACTGCTCACGCTGTGGCACCAGCCCGCTGCGGCCATCACCGTCGACGATGCCGGGCGCTGCACGGCCATTGCCGCGGGAGTGCACTGCGCCGCCGGACGCGCACCGCTCGATCGCCTGCTGGCGCTGGATCGCCCGATCCTGCTCGCGTTGCGCGCGCAGGATGGCGCTCCACGCTGGGCCCTGCTGCTGGGTGCGGACGCGCGACGGGCGCGGCTGGGACTGGCGACAGGTACGATCGATATCGACCGGAGCACGCTGCAGACCGTCTGGGATGGCCGCTACTTCGCACTGTGGCTTGGTCCTGCCGAACTGGCGCAACCGCTGCTCCCGGGTGGTACCGGCCCCGGCGTGGCCTGGCTGCGCGAACGACTCAAGCAGCCGGACATCAATCCGCCCCGCTACGACACCGCGCTGGCGTCCGCAGTACGTGGGTTCCAGCAGGCGCGCGGCCTGCCGACCGACGGCGTGGCCGGCTCCGAAACGCTGATCGCGCTGGCCGGCGAAAATTCCGGCCCGCGGTTGCAGCGCGAGCTGTAGGCCTGTGAGCCCCGACCCATGTCCCTGATCCTCGAAGCCCTGCGCAAGTCCGAAGCCGAGCGGCGCCGCGGCCTTCCGCCCGACCTGCACACCGAGCTGCCGCCCACGCCGCTGCGCCGCGGGCGCGCCCTCCCGGGATGGTGGTGGCTGGTGCCGTTGGCTGCAGTGCTCGGGCTGGCTGCGTGGCTGGTGCTGGCGAACCGGAGCCCGGCGCCGATCGCCAGCGTTCCGCCGCCTGCACGAACGGCGACACGGCCGCTCCCTGCCGAGTCACCGACGCCCGAGCCGCTCCCCGCTCGTACGCCCATGCCTGCCAGGCCCGCTGCAGCCGTGGCGACCGCACCCTCCGCAACCGTGGCTGCGCCGCCTGTGCCCGACGTCGGAGACGACGCGCCCACCCGCACCGCGATCCCTGCGCCAGCGCCAGCGTCTCCGCCAACGCCTGCGCCTCCACCCGCCCCCATTGCGCCGGTCGCTCCCGCCGACAGCGGCCGCGTGCTGCTGGTCGGCGAACTGGATGCGGAGACCCGCAATGCATTGCCGCCGCTGAAGCTGAGCATGCACCTGTGGAACGAGGATCCGACACGGAGGTTCGTGATCCTGGACGGACAGCGTCTGGGCGAAGGCGACCGCGTCGGCGAAGCGAGCATTGCCCGGATCGAACCCGATGGCGTTCTTCTTGAGTGGCACGGGCGCCGGGTCCGGGTCCCGGTACGCTGAAGCGGCCGGTCCAGCCGCATTCCAGCGCGGGTGGAGGGGCCGAGCATCCAACGTGAATCACAGCTGATGCTGCGGCGTGGAACGGGTACGGATCGAGGCCGCGAAGTAACCTTTCTGCTGCGGACGTCGTATACCCATATGAAGCCACAGGCAGAGACTCGCCGTGCGACCCGCCCTAGCCCCTCCTCTTCACTCCCCAGGCCGTCGCCGTTTCCTCACCGGCGCTGCCTTGTCGCTCAGTGCGCTGGCATTGGGCTGCAGCCGTGACAGCGTCGCCGCGTCGGGCGCACCCAGGGCGCTGCCCGAATCGGTGGAGATCGTCGAATTTTCCAATGACGGCAAACGCGTGCGCGTCGCCACCGTGCCGATGGTGGTCAAGAGCGACGCCGAATGGCGTCGGCAGCTTTCCCCGCTCGCCTACCAGGTCACGCGCCACGAGGGGACCGAACGCGCCTTCAGCGGGGAGCTGCTCAAGGTGCACGGGAAAGGCGTGTTCCGCTGCATCTGCTGCGACACGGCGTTATTCGATTCGAAGACCAAGTTCGAATCGGGAACCGGGTGGCCAAGTTTCTGGAAATCGATCGCGCGCCAGAACGTGGTGGAGCGTCGCGACACCAGCTACGGCATGACGCGCACGGAAGTGGCCTGCGCACGCTGCGACGCTCACCTGGGCCACGTGTTCGACGATGGTCCCGAGCCGACCGGTCTGCGCTACTGCATGAACTCCGTATCGCTTCGCTTCGCCAAGGCCGCCTGAGGCCGCCTCACTATTCCGCTGGAGATCCCCATGCACATCGGCACCCTTCGCGTCGCCCTGCTCGCCTTCGCACTGGTCGCCGCCAGTGCCTGCAGCCCGGGCCAAGCCAACGGCCAGAAGGCCGCGACATTGCCGGATCCGCAGTCCGATGCGGACGTGCCCGACGACACGACTGGCAAGCCGGCGGTCGCGGTATTCGCCGGCGGCTGCTTCTGGGGCGTGGAGGCTGTCTTCGAACAGCTCAAGGGTGTCGGCCAGGTCACCTCGGGATATGCGGGCGGCAGTACCCGGCCGCCGGTAAATTACGACGATGTCAGCAGGGGCCGCACGGGCTATGCCGAAGCCGTGCGGGTCGAATACGACCCCTCGGTCATCAGCTACGGCCAGCTGCTGAAGGTGTTCTTCTCGGTCGCGCACGATCCCACCCAGCTCAACCGCCAAGGCCCCGATGTCGGCACCCAATACCGCTCCGCGATCTTCTATGGCAACCCGGAGCAGAAACGCGTTGCGCAGGCCTATATCGCGCAGCTCGATGCGGCGAAGGCCTATCCGAAGCCGATCGTGACCCAGGTGGCGCCGCTGACGCGCTTCTACCAGGCCGAGGACTACCACCAGGACTACATGCGGCACCACCCGAACGAGCCGTACATCGTCTATCACGACGCCCCGAAGCTGGTGAACCTGAAACGGCAGTTCCCGCAGCTCGTGAAGGGCGGCTAGCGCACAGGTCGGGGCTACGCCCCCGACGCCCCAATGAGCCGATCTTCGTCGGCGCCGCAGCGCCGACTACCGCACGCTGTATCCGGCTACGCGCCAGATGCGGTCCTCGTCGAACCGGAACGAGACCAGCTCCCGCACGGGTCCGGGCGACTTCAGGAAACGGGTCGGCATTGCCACGTTGACGTACATGCCCTGCGGCACCCGCGCGCCGGCCGGGAACTGGGTGCGGCTTACGCCCGGCTCGCCGCGCTCGAGCGCCTTGCCCAGGCGATCGCGATCGCTGCCGACCTGGTTGATGAACTCGTCGCGCGGGACCAGACGCTTCATCACTGCCGACGCGCCATCCCACACCTCACCGGCGCGACCCGCATCGACCAGCGCCACGACCTGCTGCGCCGCATCGGCCATCTCGGCATTCTGCTTCTTCACCGCCGCCTGTTGCTGTGGGCTCAACTGCTGGCCGGAGACCGGCTGGGCGGGCGGCTGCGTGGGGATCTGATGTGCCGGCGCGGGTTGTCCCGCACCTGCGGGTACGGTGGATTCCTGCGCGACGGCAGCGGACGCTGCCAGCCACGTCGCCAGCAGCATGCAATGCAAGACCTTCATCGGGGGGTAGGTGTTGCGGGGGCGGACCGAATTCTACCCCTGGGGTGTCCACCATCGCCGCGCGCCGGCGGGCATCATGCGCCTACGCATGTGAGAAACCGTCCATTGGTCCGAATCATGTCTGCGAGCGGCGCGCGGGCGCCGGACCCGCGGACACGGAACAGGCAGGATGGACAGCGTGATGCCCAGGGAAAAAACGGACGCCAGCGCGCGCGAAGCGTTCAGCGACCTGCTCGAACGCCATCGCGCGATCGTGTTCAAGGTGGCCAATACCTACTGTCGGCATCCGGAAGACCGCGCCGACCTGGTACAGGAGATCGCCGCGCAGTTGTGGCGCGCCTGGCCCGGCTACGACCCGGCGCGCAGCTTCACCACCTGGATGTACCGGGTCGCCCTGAACGTGGGGATCGACTTCGTGCGCGGCCATGCCCGGCAACAGCGCCATACGGTGCCACTGGACGAAGACCTGCACGACCTGGCCGACGCCCAGCCGACCGACCACGAAAGCGCGCAGCTGTTGCGCCTGCTGCAGGGTTTCGTGGACCGGCAGCCGCCCCTGGACCGGGCCCTGCTGCTGCTCTATCTCGACGAACGGCCGCAGCGCGAGATCGCGGAGATCCTCGGCATCAGCGAAACCAATGTCTCCACCAAGATCGGACGCCTGAAACAGCGCATCCGCGACGAACTCTGACCTTTTCACTCATAGACACGACACGATGGACACCACCATGGAACTCGACGACTTCAAAAGCGCCTGGCAGACACTGGACGCACGCCTGTCGCGGCAGGACCGGCTGCAGCTGGAACTGCTGCGCGAACGCAAGCTGGACAACGCGCGTAGGGGGCTGCGATCGCTGGTGTTCGGGCAATGGCTGCAACTGCTGCTCGGCGTGGGGATCATCGTGCTGGGCGTCGCCTGCTGGTCGCGCAACCTCGACGTGCCGGCCCTGTTCGCATCGGGCGTGCTGCTGCACGCCTTCGGCGTGATCACCGCGGCAATGGCCGGATTGACCCTCGGCCTGGTGGCCATGATCGACTACTCGGCGCCGGTGGTCGTGATCCAGAAGCAGATGGCCCGGCTGTTGCGCTTCCACACCGTGAACTCCAATGTCTGCGGGCTGCCGTGGTGGATCATGTGGGTGATCGTGGTGCTCGGCTTCGCCGGCCTTGGCGATGTCGACCGCAGCCTTCCGACGCCCGCGTGGATCTGGCTGAGCCTGGCCGTCGGCATCGCCGGACTGCTGGGGACCTGGGCGTGGACCGCATGGCGGGCGCATCGCGGGCCCCTTCCGGATCGCGACATGGCCGACGGCTGCGATGGCATCCGCCGTGGCCGGCGTCTGCTCGACGAGATCGCACGTTTCGAACAGGAATGACGGCCGTGCAACGCATCGACTTCGAACTGGAACGCGACTTCATCGAGCTCAACCAGCTGCTCAAACTGGCCGGCGCCTGCGACAGCGGCGGCGCCGGCAAGCAGCTGGTGGCCACCGGTGCGGTGCGGGTGGATGGCGAAGTCGAACTGCGCAAGACCTGCAAGATCCGCGCCGGGCAGGTGGTGACGACCGGCCAGCTCGAGATCCACGTGCGCGCAGGCTGACGGACGAACGTGCGGAAGAACGGGTAGCGGGCGCCCGCCACAGCTGACTGGTGCCCGGCCACCGGCGCGGCAGCGCATGCCGGGGCGAGTGGCGCTACTGCAGCGAAAGATCGGCCTCGGGCATCGGGGTCTCGTCCGGACACGCCTTGTCCGGGAAGCCGAAGCGCTCGCGCAGCTTGCGGCTGCAGTCGTTCATCGCCTCCACGTGCTGGCCCTGGCGCGCGCAGCTCTGGCCGAACTCGCGCATGAAGCCTTCCTTCCTGCGCACGAAGTCCTGGCCGCAACTGCGCAACAGGGCGATACGTTCCAGATCCTCCTGCACCGCATTGGCACCGGACAGACCGTATTCGCGCAGCTCTTCCTGGGTGAGCATGCGCAGATCGCGGCTGGGCACCGTCATCATCAGGTCGGCAATGGCCAGTGCAGCGCCGTTGCGCTCCAGGTAGTCCTGCAGCTGCTTCTGCACTTCGCGCAGTTCCTTGTTGAGCTCGGCGCGGGTGCTGGCGGTGGAGCTCATGCGGATCATGCGATGGATGCCGACGTCGCCGGAGATCAGCCGGTTGTCGCCCGCCGCCAGGATCAGCACGCAGGCGCTGTGGCACACGGCGCCCTCGCGCACCCACAGCGTCCAGTGCCCGGCGCCGATGGCATCGCCGGCACGGATCGCGTCTTCGACCTGGCCACCCGCCGAATCCAGGTCGAGGATCCGGTTGTCGATTTCCATGCGCTCGGACATGGCGGCTACGCGCTCGACCAGGTCGGCGAAGCCGGCATCGATCTTGCCGCGGTAATGCAGGCGCACCAGACCCTCGTCGCGGCATCGATCCATCGCGTCGAGCACGCTGAAGTACTCCAGGTTCGCCAGCGGCATGCCGTCGCCCAGCTCGTAATCGGTGCTGCAGCTGATATTCGCCTCCCCTTCGCCGACCCGCGCCGCAGGCCAGTGGGTGCCGTCCAGCACGTCCTTGGGCGTGGGCAGAACATCGGTCACGGGGCGCGGAGTACTGATGGCCCCGCTGTCGGCCGTGGTCTTGCCGCGCACTGGAGCGGCCGCGGAAGCCGGCTGCTCGCGCTGACAGCCCACGAGCAGGGCCACAACCAACATCAGTCCCGCGAAAACGGGGATTTGCATCGACTTTCTGACAAGGACCGGGAGACCGGCCACCAGTCTAGGCGCATTGCCGCGCAAGCGGACGAATCGGCGATGAACCCGCGACCACTCGCTGCCGGATGGCCGCCGGCATGAGCGGGCACGTTTAACATCCCATATCCGCACCTGGAGCGATTGGATCATGTCGATTTGGCTGCTGCTGCCCGCCCTGGCGCTGGTGGCGTGGGGCGTACTCGCATTCAACCGCCTGGTCCGCCTGCGCAACCAGACCCGCACGGCCTGGGCCGACATCGACGTGCAACTGCAACGCCGTCACGACCTGGTGCCGCAGCTGGTCGCCGCGGTGCAGGGCTACGCGGGGCACGAAGCCGCGACGCTGCGCGCGGTCACCGAACTGCGCGCACAGGCAGTCGGTCTGCGCGAGCCGTCACGGCTCGGCGAGGTCGAGGAGGCGCTGGAGCAGGGTCTCGTGCGCCTGCTGGCACTGCAGGAAGCCTATCCGGACCTCAAGGCCAACCAGAATTTCGCCCAGTTGCAGCGCGACCTGGTCGATACCGAGGAACAGCTGCAGTACGCGCGCCGCTTCTACAACGGCGCCGTGCGCGACTACACCGATGCCACCCAGCGCGTGCCCGACGTGCTCGTAGCGAAAGCCGCCGGCTTCGGCGCGATCGAGTTCTTCCAGGCGCAAGCCGACAGCCGCGCCGCGGTGAAAGTGGAGATGGCGCGATGAAAACGTTGCTGACCGCTCTGCTGCTCGTGCTGGCCGCCTGCTGGCATCAGGCGCATGCCCAGGAACGCATCCTGGCCTACGACAGCGAGGTCCAGGTCAATGCCGACGGCAGCCTCGAGGTCGCCGAGCGCATCCGGGTGCGTGCCGAGGGCAGCCAGATCCGGCGCGGGATCTATCGCGACTTTCCCACCCGCTATCGGGATCGCCACGGCAACCGCGTCGTGGTCGGGTTCGAGATGATCGAGGTGCTCCGCAACGGCAGGACCGAGCCCTGGTTCACCGAGAAGCTCGGCAACGGCGTGCGCATCAATACCGGCAACGACGATTTCCTGCCGGTCCCGGCCGACTACACCTACACCCTGCGCTACCGCACCACCCGGCAGCTGGGCTTTTTCGCCGGACATGACGAGCTGTACTGGAACGCGATCGGCACCGGATGGGCATTTCCGATCGAATCCGGCCAGGTCGACGTGCGCCTTCCGCAGGCGGTGCCCGAAGCGCAGCTGCACGCCGAGGGCTATACCGGCCCGCAGGGCGCGCAGGCGCAGGGCTACCAGGCGCGGATCGTGGCGCCGGGCGCGGCGCAGTGGCGCCTCACCCAGCCGCTGGCGCCCGGGGAAGGCATGACCATCGTGCTCACCTTCCCAAAGGGCATCGTCGCCGCGCCGACCCGGGCGCAGCGGGTCTGGTGGCTGCTCAAGGACAACCGCGGCGTACTGATCGCACTGGCGACGCTGGCCGCGCTGCTCGTGTTCTGCCTGCGCCGCTGGCGTGCGCTGGGGCGCGATCCGCGCGCCGGCATCGTCATCGCGCGCTACGAGCCGCCACCGGGCTATTCGCCGGCGGCCCTGCGCTTCATCCAGCGCATGGGCCACGACCCGCGCTGCCTGTCCTGCGACCTGCTGGACCTGGCGGTGAAGGGTTTCCTGCGCATCGAGCGCAACAAGGGCCTGCTGAGCGACAGCTGGAAGCTCGTCCGCACCTCGACCGAAGGCGAGCCGCTGCCGAAGTCCGAACGCGCGCTGTTGTCGCTATTCGGCGGCGGCAAGGAAATCGAGCTGAAGAAGACCAACGCAACGCGGCTGCAGGCGGCCGGACAGGCGCAGGCGGCGGCGCTGAAGCAGGATTACGACGGGCGCATGTTCCGGCACAACGGCAAGAGTGTGGCGATGGCCGCGCTCATCGCGGTCGCCGGCTTCGCGCTCGCCATGTTGCTCGGCGGGGGCGGCGGGGTCCTGCTCATCTTCCTCGTCGGCGCGCTCATGGTCGCGACCCTGATCGTGTTCGCGATCCTGATACGCGCACCGACACCCGAAGGGCGCAAGCTGATGGACGAGATCGCCGGGCTCAAGCTCTATCTGAGCGTGGCCGAACAGGACGAGCTTGCGCGCCTGCCCGGGCCCGACGCGCCGCCCGTGCTGAACGCCGAACGCTACCAGCAGCTGTTGCCCTATGCGGTGGCGCTGGAGGTCGAGGAAGCCTGGACCCGTAAGTTCACCTTCGCGGTCGGCGCTGCGAGTGCGGCCGCTGCCACGGCCGGCATGGCCTGGTATCGCGGCGGCGGCGCGGACAGCCTCGACAGCCTGACGCGCTCGATCGGCAGCGCGTTCACCTCGCAGATCGCGTCGTCATCGACGCCGCCGGGCAGTTCCTCGGGCAGCGGTGGCGGCGGGTCTTCCGGCGGCGGCGGCGGTGGCGGCGGTGGTGGTGGTCGCTGAGCGCTTCCGTGCCCGTATCGCATCCTGTGGAAGCAAACCCGGATCGGGTCCGGGGCAGGCTCTGGTCGCGAACGCCTCGTGGTGCCTGATTCCGCGTGCCGGACAGCACGCGGCTCAAGCCGCTCCCACAAGGCGGCAGTGGATCGCGCACAATCGATCATGCTTGATCGAGCATGCTCAATCGATCCGGTAGACGCGGGCCTTGGGCAGGTCTTCGTCGACCTGCAGAAACCAGCGGCCGGCGATCCCCGGCACCACCACGATGTCCGGCGTCTCGAACGGCGTGCGCAGCTTCATGCTGCCCTTGAGCACCTTCCACTGCTGGCCGTTTTCCAGCTCGAAGACGGTACCCGGCGCCCAGCCCGCGACGCTGCCTTTGAGCCGGCTCCGGATCGGCTGGTCGCTGAAGCCCATCAGCGAGGTCGGATCACGTCGGGGTTTGCCCTGCGCGGTTTCATAGCGCGCAGTCTCGACCGGCGGCGCCGCAGCTTCGGCCTGGCGCAGATAGCGGTTGAGCAGCTCGAGCTGCTTCGGGCTCAGGCCGACTTCGCGCAATTGCCCCGGGGTCAGCTTCTGCTCGATCCCCGTGTAGGCCTGCTGGGCGATGGCCAGGCAGGAGGCCGACAGCAATACCAGCAGCACGATTCCGGTGTTCACCCGCATGACGTTGCAACCCTGTCGACGCCGTGGCGGCGCGATGGCGAGCATGCGACGGTTTCGTGACAGTCCTGCGACAGGATCAGGCGCGCCGCAGCGACCAGAACGGAATGGTGCGGCGCAGCCGGTAGCCCATCCCTTCGTACAGGGCCATCGCGCGCGCATTGGCCTGACTGACATGCAGGAACGGCAGTCTGCCGCTATGCAGGGTGTCGTTGCTCAGCATGGCGGTCAGACGCCGCGCATAACCGCGGCCGAGGAAATCAGGATGGGTGCAGATGGCGCTCATCTCGCGGAAGCCGGGTGCGCCCAGGCGCTCGCCGGCCATCGCCGCGAGCCGGCCTTCGACATAGATGCCGAAATAACGGCCGAGCTCCATCGTGCGCGGACGGAAATAGTGCGGGTAGACCAGCGCGGTCAGCGCGAGCGCATCGGCGCGGTGTTCCGGGCCCAACTCAATGATCGGTGGTCCCTCCGGCACGGCCACTTCGCCGTCGCAGGCCATCTGCGCCAGGTCGTCGAACGCCTCCAAGGCCCAACCCTGCGGCACGCGCGCAGGCGCCACGCCCATCAGCAACACCGAGTCTCCCGGCGGCACCAGGCTGTCCAGCACGCCGCCGGTGTCCACTCCGGCGTGCGCCACGCCCAGGAACGGCGCGACGTCGGCGGGGAAGCGCCGCACCTCATCCGAGCCCAGCGCGAAATGCGCATGGAGGCTGTGCAGCGCGGACCAGAACGGATTGTCGAGCGGATGGTCGGACGACATGGGTAAATTCTATCGGCGGCCGGCGCGGCGCCACACCCCGGGCAGGCATCTGGCCGTTGCCCGCGGTCGCGCGCGTTGGCAGTGCTGACCTCTTGCAGGAGCGTTTCCCATGTCCTCGACCATGACCCGCCGCCGGCTGCTCACCGTCCCGATGGCGCTGGGGGCCTCCGCGCTGGTTCCCGGGTCGTTGGCCGCCGCGCTGGCTTCCGAATCGCGCCCCTTGCCGGACCTGTCCGACTGGAATCGCGTACGTGCGCAGTTCGCGCTGGATCCCGGCTACGCGCATTTCGCCAGCTTCTTCATCGCCAGTCATCCGGCGCCGGTCCGCGATGCGATCGAGGCGTGGCGCAAGGCCATGGATCGCGATCCTTTCCAGGTGATCGAGCACGGCATGTTCGGCAGCGATGCGGACAACATCCCGATGCAGGTGACAGGCTCGATCGCGCGTTATCTGGGCGGCAATGCGTCGGACATCGCCCTCACCCGCAGCACGACCGAAAGCCTGGCCATCGTCTATCACGGCCTGCCGCTCAAGCCCGGCGACGAGGTGCTGGCCACCGTGCACGATCATTATTCCCACCACGAGTCGATCCGCCTGGCCACCGCACGCGCTGGCGCCACGCTGCGCAAGATCGCGCTGTTCGACGAGGCCGCGGACGCGAGCACGGCGGCGATCATCGAGCGCCTGCTGCAGGCGGTCGCGCCGCGTACCCGCGTGGTCGGCCTGACCTGGGTGCATTCGAGCACCGGCATCCGCCTGCCGATCCGCGAGATCGCCGCCGCGCTGAAGGCAAAGCATCCGGACGTGTGGCTGGTGGTCGATGGCGTGCACGGGATCGGTGCAGCCGACGAAACCATCGCCACCATGGGCGCGGACTACTTTTGCGCCGGTTGCCACAAGTGGATGTTCGCGCCGCGCGGCACCGGACTCATCTGGGCGAACGCGGAGAACTGGGCGCGGCTGCATCCGACGATTCCCAACTTCAGCGAACTCGAGTCCTACACCGCCTGGACCGAGGACCGCGCACCGTCGACGCCCGCAAACGCGGCGCGCATGACCCCGGGTGGCTTCCACGCCTTCGAACATCAATGGGCGATGGGCGCCGCGTTCGACATGCATCAGGCGATGGGCCGCGCGCGCGTGGCCGCGCGTATCCGCGAACTCAACGACCGGCTCAAGGCCAGCCTGGCGGGCAACCGCAAAGTCAAGCTGCATACGCCGATGTCCGGGGACCTGTCCGCGGGACTGGTCGCGTTCGAGGTCGAGGGCATCTCGCCCGCCGATGTGGTCCGCCGACTGCTTGAACGCCGGATCATCGCCAGCACCAGCCCTTACGCGGTCACCTATGCGCGGCTGGCGCCGAGCCTGGTCAACACGCCCGAGGAAGTCGACCGCGCCGCGCAGGCGGTGCATGCCATTGCGGCGTGAGCCAGAGCAAGTAAACCCGTGCGGCCCGGTTCACGGGTCCGTGCACACGCATCGCGCACATCGCGTGGGCTAGTTTGTCGACACACACGCCTTGGAGAGCCGCCATGCGCATCCTGCTCACCGGCGCCACGGGCCTGGTCGGCCAGGGCGTATTGCGCGTCTGCCTGGACGACCCAGAAGTCGTCCACGTGAGCGCGCTGGGCCGCCGCGCGAGCGGCCAGGTCGACGCGAAGCTTGAGGAGCTGCTCGTCGCTGATTTCGCCGACCTCGCGCCGGTCGAAGACCGGCTGCAGCCTTTCGATGCCTGCCTGTACTGCGCCGGCGCCCTGCCGATCGGCGCGGAAGCCGAATACCGCCATGTCACCGTCGATCTCACCCTGCACGTCGCGCGCGCGTTCGCGGCACGCAATCCGGCGGCGCGCTTCGTCTACATCTCCGGCGCCCACTCCAACCCCGACAGCGCGATCATGCCGCTCAAGGTGAAGGGCGAAGCCGAAGCGGCGCTGGCCGCGCTGCCGATCCGCACCATCATGTTGCGCACCGGCGGCGTGCAGCCGGTGCACGGGGTGCGCTCGCCGCATCCGGCGATGGCGGCGCTGTATACCGTCGCGGGAC
Source organism: Lysobacter sp. M2-1 (assembly GCF_022662495.1). GTDB lineage: Bacteria > Pseudomonadota > Gammaproteobacteria > Xanthomonadales > Xanthomonadaceae > JAKPBU01. The sequence continues at coordinate 111,920 of NZ_JAKPBU010000002.1, read as the reverse complement.
CGCTGATGGGGTTGGGGCTGAAGCTGGTGCCTGGCCTGCTCACCAGCACCGAGAACGTGGGCATGGCGATGCTGCAGCTGCTGCGGATGCCCGACCCGCCGGCGATCGTCGAGAACGATGCCATCAATGCGCTTGCCGATGCCTACCGCGCGTCTTCCGGCTCGCCTAGCGCGCAGGATTCGTCCGCACCGTAACCAGCCCCGCGGCGATCCGCCCGACTTCAGCGATCACCGCATCGCGTTGCGGGCCGGCGGCCTCATCGGGCGCGTCGTAATACGCGGCCACAAGCAACGGCCTACGTCCCGGCGGCAGCAGGATGCCCACATCGTTGGTCGCGCCGCGTTCGCCGGTCCCGGTCTTGTCGCCGACGAGCCAGTCCGCGGGCACCCCGGCCCGCAGGCGGCGTCCGCCGGTGGAGCTGGCGAGCAGCCAGTCGCGTAGCTGGGTGCGCGAGGTCGCCGACAACGCATCGCCCACCAGCAGCGCGCGCAGGGAAACGAGCATCGCCGCCGGCGTGGTGGTATCGCGCTCATCGCCCGGCGGCACGTCATTGAGTTCGGGTTCGATCCGGTCGAGCCGGGTGGCCGCATCGCCGAGCGAGCGCGCGAACGTGGTCAGCGCCGGCGGGCCGCCGAAGCTGGCCAGCAGCAGATTGCCGGCGGTGTTGTCGCTGACGGTCACGGCCGCCTGGCACAACTCGGCAAGCGTCATGCCCGCGCCGACGTGCTGTTCGGTCACCGGCGAATAGGTCACCAGTGCGTCCCGGTCGTAGACGATGCGTCGATCGAGCTGTTCCTCGTCGCGATCGACCCGTGCCAGTACCAGCGCCGCCGCCAGCAGCTTGAACGTGCTGCACAGGGCGAAGCGCTGCTCGCCCCGGTGGTTGATCCGCCGGCCGCTGTCGACATCGAGGATCGCGACCCCGAGGCGGCCGCCGTGGACGCGTTCGAGCGCCATCAGCTTCGCAACCGGACCTTCCGGATCGACCTCCGCAGCGGCGGCGTGACGCAGGCCACCGGCCCACGTCGCGGCGCCCAGGCCGGCCAGCAGCAGTTTGCGACGCGAGCAATACGGATCCATCGCATCACTCTAACCGGGCGTGGATCAGGCTTGCGCCCACGAAGCTGAATTCGGCGGGGCGCCGGTTGGATCGACATGTCGATTGCCGCCTTGCCGGTTCGTCGTACCAGCAAGGCAGGCCGATGCACCGCGGTCGCGATGCCCTGCCCTTGCAACCCAAAGGAGATGAGACATGCCCTATATCGACGGTTTCGTGCTCGCAGTCCCCACCGCCAACAAGCAGAAGTTCATCGATCATGCCAGGACCGGCGATTCGGTCTTCGTCGAGTACGGCGCCAGCCGCGTGCTCGAATGCTGGGGCGACGAGGTCCCCGACGGCAAGCAGACCGATTTCAAGCGTGCGGTGCAGGCCAAGGACGACGAGAGCGTGGTCTTCTCGTGGATCGAATGGCCGGACAAGGCCACGCGCGATGTCGGCATGGAGAAGGCGATGAAGGATCCAAGGCTCACGCCCGAAAACAACCCGATGCCGTTCGACGGCATGCGCCTGATCTACGGCGGCTTCGCGCCGGTAGTCGAGCTTGGCGCGCGATAGGCGGCCCGCATGCGCAGGATCATCGTCGCGGCATTCACCAGCCTGGACGGCGTGATGCAGGCCCCGGGCGGTCCGGACGAGGACCGCAGCGGCGGGTTCGCGTACGGCGGCTGGGTCGCGCCCCACTTCGACGAGACCGTCGGCGAAGCCATGGGCGAACTGTTCTCGCGTCCGTTCGAGCTGCTGCTGGGCCGGCGCACGTACGACATTTTCGCCGCGCACTGGCCGCGCGTACCGGACGACAACCCGGATGCCGACATCGCGGCGCTGTTCAACGGCATCACCAAGCACGTGGCGACGCATCGCCCGGACTCGCTGGACTGGCAGAACAGCCAGGCGCTGGGCGAAGACGTCATCGCCTCGCTGCGCGTGCTCAAGCAGGGCGACGGACCCGACCTGCTGACCGAGGGCAGCAGCGATCTGGTGCAGCAGCTGCTGGCCGCCGACCTCGTGGACGAGCTGCGGGTGCTGGTGTTCCCGGTCGTGCTGGGACGGGGCAAGCGCCTGTTCGGCCAGGATGCGGCACCGGCGGGACTGATGCTGCGCAAGTCCGTGACTTCGCCCAGCGGCGTGGTCATCGCCAACTACGAACGCGCCGGCGAGGTACGGACCGGCTCGTTCGCGCTCGAGGAACCGACAAAGCCCTGAACCGGTACTCGCAGGCAGCAGTCGCAAGGCAGGCCCCCGGGACGTCCCCCGGGGCCTGCGTTCTCGCCTATTCCGCCTGTTCCAGCAGCTCGTAGGCGCGCACGTAGTCGACCTGCAGCGTCGCCGGAAACACGCTGTCGTCCACCCCTTCCTTGCCGCCCCAGTTGCCGCCGACCGCGACGTTGAGCAGGAAATGGAAGCGCTGGTCGAACGGCCACGCATCGGGCCCGGTGCCTTCGTTGGCGAACGCGAACATCGGGATATCGTCGATGTAGCCGCGGATGCTCTCCGGAGTCCAGTCCACGCGATACAGGTGGAAGTCCTCCATCACCCCGTCGACGAGGCGGGTGGCGGTGCGCTGGGTGCCGGCCACATGGTTGTAGGCCTGGGTATGCACGCTGATGTGCACGCGCTCTGGGTCGAAGCCCACGTGTTCCATGATGTCGATCTCGCCCGAGCGCGGCCAGTCGCCGTATTTCCAGTCGGTCGGCAGCATCCAGATCGCAGGCCAGGTGCCGCGGCCCGAGGGCAGCTTGGCGCGCACCTCGAAGCGGCCATAGAGAAAATCGCCCTTGCCCTTGGAGATCAGCCTGGTCGACGTATAGGCACGGCCGTCCCTGGATTCCCTGCGCGCAACGATATGCAGCACGCCGTCGCGCACGAATGCGTTGTCCGCGCTGTCGGTATAGAACTGCAGCTCGTTGTTGCCCCAGCCGTGGCCACCCAGGTCGTAGCCCCACTTCGCCGGATCCGGCTTGCCGCTGTAATCGAACTCGTCCTGCCACGTCGGCGTGGATGCGAAGGTCCAGGCCTTGTCTGGCGTGGACGACGCAGCGCGCGTCCCGACGCCTTCTCCCGGGGTAGCGCACGACGCCGTCGTCAGCAACACGGCCAGCGTCGCGAATCTCGTGGTCATTGCGAAGACATGCATGGTCTGCTCCGGGGCTGCGAGTTTGCTGGCGATGGTGCGCCGGGCTGCGTCAGAAGAACGCGATGCCCGGACGCAGCACCAGCTGGAACAGCGCCAGCAGCGCGAGCACCACCGCCAGCGGCCCTGCGATCGGCCACGACCGCGACCCGGTTCCCACCACGGAGCGCGCCTGACGCCATGCGCCCGCCTGCAGCCAGACAACGCCCACCACGGTGACGACCACCGGAACGATCAGCACTTCGATCCATTCCCGCGGCACCCGGAACGGCACGATCAGGCCGATGGCCAGCAGCGCCGGCAAGGTCGCCGCCAGGAACACATAGCGGTGACGGGCGCCGGAATCGGCGACCTGGGCCGGATTGCCGGCCAGTTCGAGCAGCGGCTTCAACAGCCACAGCGCGAAAAGCGGAATCGCGACCAGCGCGAGCAGCGCCACCAGCGTCCTGGCGCTCTCGCCCATGCCCAGGTATGCCATGGCGCGTCCGGCGTCGCCCTGCGGCAGCAGGGCACCCGTCGCCAGCTGCGGCAGCGCCATGAACACGCCGCTGAATGCCAGCCAGAACAGAAGCAGACGCCACCATGCCGCGCCCGTGTTTTCGCGCCGCAGCCACCATCCGCATGCGATGCCGAACAGCAGCGTGGCCAGCACGCCGGTGCCCTGGAACAGTTCGGCCAGCGGATGCGTGCCGGACCAGCTGTGGTTGTTGTGGAACAGGGTCGGGCGCAGCCCCGGCACCAGCGCCTTGGGCAGCACCAGGAACAGTTCCTGCACGAAGAACACCAGATTGAACGCGAGCACGTAGAGCAGCATCGAGACCAGGCTCATGCGCCAGTTCCAGGCTGGCAGCGGGCGCACGGCAAGCGCGCGCTGGCCGCGCGTGCGCGCCCAGCCCAGGACGGCGTAGGCCATCGGCGCGACGACAAGGACCAGCAGGATGGCGATCGGCAGCATGTGTGTCCGCATGCAGAGCATGCATGGAGGAAACCGACGCGAGGATACGTCAGCGCCCCGTGCTAAGGACACGGGGGCGGAATCGGAATCCAGGCAGCCGGCACATGAACATCCGCGCGCAAGCCGTTAGGATGGCCCGGTCCCGCTGCGAGGAGCATTCCATGCGCCGCATCCGGCACGACCCCGACGGCCTGCGCCTGCCGATCAAGCTCGACAGCACGAGCAATGGCGAATTCGTTCCCGTTCCGCTGGAGCCGGTCCACTACCATGCGCGCAGGCTGGCGCTGGAGAACGCGACCGCGCACGCGCGCCGTGTCGGCCGGACCCGGCGCGATTTCCTCGTCTCCTCCTGCGGCGCGGCGACCACGCTGCTGGCGATGAACACCGCATTTCTCGCCGGCTGCAGGCGCGGGGCGTCGTACGAGGTACCGAAGGAGGCGGCGCTGGAACCCGCGGCCGCGGACGCGGCGCTCGGCGGCAACGAATTCATCTTCGACGTGCAGGGTCATTTCGTGAACCCGACCGGCGCATGGACGCGCGCCCTGCCCGAGGGCGCACGCCCGCTCGGCTTCGTCGACATGAGCGGCTGCGCGGCGGCCGACGCGCCGGGGCTCGACTACCTGCGCTGCGTGGGAAGCGAGGAATTCATCAAGGACATCTTCCTCGACTCGGACACCGACCTCACCGTGCTCAGCTTCGTGCCTTCCACCCGCGAGGACGAGCCGCTCACCATCGAGGAAGCCGCGGCGACCGCCGCCGTGGTGGAGAAGATGGAGGGCACGCACCGGCTGTACCTGCATGGCCGGGTCAACCCCAACCAGCCGGGCGATGTCGAGGACATGCAACGCCTTGCGGAGCGGTTCGACATCGCCGCGTGGAAGACCTACACGCAGTGGGGCCCGGACGGGCGCGGCTTCTTCATGGACGACGAGCCCGGCCTGCGCATGATCGAGGAAGCGCGGCGCCTGGGCATCCGCAACATCGCCATCCACAAGGGCCTGCCGTTCGGCCAGAAGTCCTACGAGCACAGCACCTGCGTGGACATCGGGCGCGTCGCCAAGCGCTTCCCGGACGTCAACTTCCTGATCTACCACTCCGGATTCGTCACCGAGAAAAGCGAAGGACCTTACGATCCCGCGCGCAGCGACGGCATCGATGCGCTGCTGACCTCGCTTGAGGAGAACGGCATCGGCCGGGGCGGCAACGTGTACGCCGAACTGGGTTCGACCTGGCGGTTCCTGATGCGCGATCCCGACCAGGCCGCGCATGCGCTGGGCAAGCTGTTCGCGCGCCTGGGCGAGGACAACGTGCTGTGGGGCACCGATTCGATCTGGTATGGAAGTCCACAGGACCAGATCCAGGCGTTCCGCACGTTCCAGATCTCGCCGGAGTTCCGCGAGCGCTTCGAATACCCGGAGATCACGCCGGCCATGCGCGCCAAGGTGTTCGGGCTGAATGCGCTCAAGCTGTATCCGGTGCCCGAGGATGTGCTCTCGAAGCATCTGGCGAAGGACGCCATCGCCGCGCGGCGCGAGGATTACCGCAATGCCCCCGACCCACGCTTCGCCACCTACGGGCCGAAGACGCGACGCGAATTCCTGAATCTGCGAGGCTGGGGCGCTGCCTGAGCGCCCACGATCGTGTCGGCGCGCGTCGCCCCTGCTACAGCGCGGCGTACCACTGCGCGAAGCGCTGCCAGGTCGGGGTGCCCGGGACCAGCAGGATCGATGCATGCAGGGAGACGAACAGCCCGAGCAGCACGACGAAGGCGCGGCGCCCGCGCGCCGCATGGCGATCCAGCCAGATCAGCAGGCCGAGGATCGCGTAGATCACCGAGAAGCTGATCCACACGTAGAACGGCGGCGGCACCGAGGGCACCCAGAAAATCATCACCCGCGCCAGCGAGGGATCGATCAGGGTCAGCGCGGTGCCGGCCATGTAGCGCGCGTGCAGCGCGGCGTCGCGGCGGTGGCGGATGCCCAGGCCCCAGACCACCATCAGGATGGTTGCGCCGGACATGCCCAGGTACAGGATGGTCTGCTGCATCGGCAGCGCCGCGACCGGCGCCGAGGCGATCCGCTGCTGCGCCAGCACCAGCGCGGTGACCGCGATCATCGGCACGACCAGGTAGGAGGCCTTGCCGATGCGCCTGTGCCAGGCCCGCTGCCGCCCACGGATCAGCATCGGCTGGGCGATGAGCATCGCGATCCACGCGAGCATGGAGACCGCATGCAGATGGGCCAGCTTCTGCGCAGCGCCGAGCGCGCCGAAATACGGCTTCCAGAAGCCGAACACTGCCACCCCAAGCAGCAGCAGGACCCACGGCCATGCGCCGGTGCCCCAGATGCGCGTGCGCTGGAAGTAAGGTGTGGTCGTCATGGCTGCCCCCGATGCGTTCCACACCAGAACGGTATCAGGGCGCATTAACGGTCAGCAGCGGGCATGGCTCCTGGAACCCGCCTGGGGCACCGCACTCAGTGATCTGCCGCGGGGCACGCTGGCGGCCACGACGGATCCGCACCGGGGTGCAGATCGACCAGGAACAGCTCCCCCGAGTCCGCGCCTTCCGCCTGCGCAAACAGCAGGCGCTTGCCATCCGGCGACAGCAGCGGTCCCACCTGGAACACGTCCGCGCGCGCCGGCACCTGACCGCGATCGCGCCAGTCTTCGCCGACCCGGTCGTAGACGTACAGGTGCGAGCGTTCGCCGCGGTTGGCCACCACCACGATGACCTTGCCGTCGCGCGACAGGTCGGCTTCGTATTCGTCGGCCGGACTGTTGACCGGCGCAGGCAGCGGCTCGACCCGCCACTGCCCGTCCGCCAGCGGCGTGGCCATGAACAGATCGCGCCCGCCCGGACCACCGGGCCGGTCGGATCCGAACAGCAGGCGGCCATCGGGCAGCTCGCGCGGCAGCAATTCGGTATGCGGTGAGTTCACCGGCTCGGGCAGCCGCTGCGGTGCGCCCCACGCGCCATCCGCTTCGCGCTCCACCTTCCAGATGTCCAGGTCCTCGCCGTTGTGGCGCGCGCTGCCGTAGTACAGCCGCTGGCCGTCGGGGCTGAAGGCCGGATCGGTTTCGAGCACGCCGGGCGCTGCGGCGAATGCGGGCTCTTTCGGCGCCGACCAGCGTCCGTCCTCGCAACGCGAATGCAGCAGGCGGTAGTTGTCGAACTGACGGTCGGCGCGGAAGAAGAACAGCTCGTGGCCGTCGGGCGAGAGCGTCGGCGAGGATTCGTACTGGTCCGTCGCCAGTGCCGGCGGGGTCCAGCGCACCGGGGCCGCCATGGTCGGCGCGTCTTCGGCGGGCGCGGCTTGGCAGGCCAGCAGCCCCGCGAGCAGACACGGGCCAATCGCATTGCGTGCAGGCATCGGGCTCTCCTCGTCGGATGCCGTAACATCCTAGGCGCGGCCGCTGCGGGTCGGCTGCGAAAATTATGCAAGGCAGCCTTGAATCGCACGATCCAGGCGCTTCGCGATCGGGCGTCGGGCGCCCTTGTGCGCTTACGGACGCGACATCTCGATCAGCCGCCGCACCGTATTGAGATTGCGCGCGGTCCCTGCCTTCGCTGCTGGCACCTTGAGCTTCGAATCGCGCATGCCGTCGCCGTAATCGACGTAGATCTCGCGCCGGCCCAGGGCGATCCGCTCGCCCTGCCGGTGCGCGACGCGCTCCAGCGCGTCCGTCGGTGGCGCGGCGTCGAGGAAGCTGACCATCAGGCGGTTGCCGGCGGCGTCCGCGAACGGGTTCGCCGCCACTACCGCCGCCAGTTCGGCATGGGTGCGCACGAGCACGCTCACCGGCCTGCCGAACCAGCCGGCCAGCGCGGTTTCCAGCGCGGCCTTGACCGAGGCTTCGGTGCCGGTGGCACGAAACACGACGTTGCCGCTGGCGATGTAGGTGCGCACTTCGGCGAAGCCGGCCGCCTCGCACAGCGCCCGCAGCTCGGCCATCGGCAGCTTGCCGGTGCCGCCGACGTTCACCGCGCGCAGCAGCGCGATCCAGGTCGTTGCCTTCATGTTCTCTTTCGTCCACGTGGCGCGGCGGCGCGCCTACACCTTCATTGTCTTCCACCCGCCGCGCGAGAACAGCCACAGCGTGAACAGGCCCACCGAAGTCTCGGAGACGAACACCGCCCAGAACACGCCGGTCGCTTCCCAGCCCATCTGCAGGGCGAGCAGCCAGGCCAGCGGGATCTGGATCAGCCAGAAGAACACCAGATTGATTCGGGTCGGGGTGACCGTGTCGCCGGCGCCGTTGAAGGCCTGCACCGCCACCATCCACCAGCCGTAGACGAAGAACGAATACGACAGGATCCGCAACCATTGGGCACCGACCGCGACCACCGCGGGATCTTCGCTGAACAATCCGACCAGCCGGTCCGGCAGCAGGAAGAACAGCACCGACACGACGACCAGATAGGCCATGTTGTACCAGCCGATGCGCCAAACCGAGGCTTCGGCGCGATCGGGCTGCTCGGCGCCCAGGTTCTGCCCGACCAGCGTCGCCGCCGCGTTGGACATGCCCCAGGCCGGCATCATGGTGAACATCATGATGCGGATGGCGATGGTGGCGCCGGCCACCGCCTCGCTGCCGATGCTGGCCAGGATCCGCATCAGGAAGATCCACGAGGTCATCGCCACGATCATCTGGCCCACGCCGCCCAGCGAGGTGCGCACGATGTGCCAGAGGATCGTGCCGCGCCAGACCAGCTGCGAGGTCAGCACGCGGATGTGCTGGCCGCCGCGGAATAGGATCCACAGCTGCATCAGCACGCCGGCGCCGCGCCCGATGTTGGTGGCGATGGCCGCGCCTTCGATGCCCATGGCCGGGATCGGACCGAAGCCGAAGATCAGGATCGGGTCCAGCACGATGTTCAGGCCGTTGGCCACCCACAGCACGCGCATGGCGACGGCCGCATCGCCCGCGCCACGGAAGATCGCGTTGATCACGAACAGCAGCATGATCACGGCGTTGCCGCCGAGCATCCATTGCATGTAGCGGGAACCGTGCTCGAGCGTCCAGGCGTCGGCCCCCATCAGCGCCAGCAGGTCGCGCGCCCAGACGATGCCCGCGACCGCGAACGGCACCGAGGCCAGCAGCGCGATCCACAGGGCCTGCACCGCGGTGACGGCGGCTTCCTCGCGCCTGCCTTCGCCGATGCGCCGCGCCACCAGGGCGGTGATGCCCATCGCCAGGCCCATCGCGATCGAATACAGCAGGAACAGATAGCTCTCGGTCAGCCCCACGGTGGCCACGGCGGAAGAGCCGAGTTTGGCGACGAAATAGATGTCCACCACCGCAAACGTGGACTCCAGCACCAGCTCGAGCACCATCGGCACCGCAAGCAGGAACACGGCGCGGCGCAGCGGAATCCGGGTGTAGTCCGCGCCGGTGCCGCGGATGGCATTGCGCAGTTCGGCCCAGAGCGAGTAGCCCCCGGCCGGGGCCGCCATCGTCGCGGCGGAATCGTCGGATAGCGAAGGCTGCGGTTCGTGGCTCATGCTGGATCGTCCTGCGGGCCGTGGCGGGAGGTCGCGGCGGCGTATCACGCGCCGGCCGTTCGAGGATACGACGGGCCGGCGGGTGTAATTTCGACAACGGCGCCCTGATCGCGATTCAATCCGGCCGCCGCCGTTGCAGCGGGCGCAGGCGCGCCTTCGGCAGGCTGAGGGTCAGGCCCGCGTTCCGGCCGGCAAGGGTGGCGATGCGGTATTCGGCCGCCGTGCCGATCGCCAGCGAGCTTTCCGTGAACTGGATGCGGGGCGGGGTCGTTCGATCGCGTACGGGCTTCTGCAACGGTGACGACCGGTAGCCACACGTGACCACGTTGAAGTGGGCGCAGACCCTCAAGCGCCAAGGCGGCGATGCTCGCGCGGGGGCGTGCCTGCACTCCGCCCCTTCGGTTGCACTGCGCTTCCCATCGTCGAGGTTCACCATGCCCCACTACGGCAAGTATCGCGGCACCGTCCGTGACAACGCGGACCCGCTGCAACAGGCGCGCCTGCTCGTCGCGGTGCCCGCTGTGAATGGCGCGTCGACCGCTTGGGCGCTGCCTTGCCTGCCGCCCGGCGTGAGCGCGACGCTGCCGGCCATCGACAGTGCCGTGTGGGTGGAGTTCGAGTCAGGCGACCTTACACATCCGATCTGGTGCGGGGTGTACTGGACGGACTCCGCGCAGGTGCCCATGCCGTTGCGCGATCCCGGCGTGCAGGCACCGGAAACCATCGCGCTGCGCACCCGCGACGGTGCAAACCTGCAGATCGACGCGCAGGGCATCGTGCTGGACAACGCCAAGGGTGCGATCGTCAGCCTGCGCGGCCCAGTCGTTTCCATCAACCACGGCGCGCTGGAGATCGTCTGATGGGCACGCCCGTGGTGACGATCGCCTCCACGCTGCTATGCGCCCATGGCGCCTCCGCAGGCGCCATCCCAGGCACCTCCCGCGTATACGCCAACGGCGCAGCATTGCTGTGCGTGGGCGATCCCGTCGTCGTGGCGGACTGCCCAGGGCCGCAGGCGCAACCACGTTGCACCGCGATCCAGCTGGCGGGCGCCGCGCGCGTGCGGATCCTGGGCCGGGCCGTGGCCTTGGGTTCCGATGCCACATGCGAGCCGAACGGTTTGCCTGCGGGCGTGATCGCGGTCAGTGAACGCGTGCGGGTTCGATAACCGTCGCGAGAACCGCACCGCACTTCCGCGATTGGAAACGAAGCCATCCGCCAGCTGCACTGCAGCCAGTTTGTGATGCATTTCGCCTGCGAACCATGCACGGTGTCGTGTGATGCCGCAGGCATTTGCGTTTCTGTGACCAAACGACATCGCCTTGCCGTCGCGACAGCAGTGCGCGCGGGCAAGATATGGACACAGCGGCGGCCGCGCCTCCGCAGGAGCCGCCGCGATGTCCGCCATCCTCGTCCTGGGCCGCGTTCTCATTGTCGCCTTCGCCGCGTGGTGTCTCACGACGATCACGACCGGCGATGCGCTGGCGGCGGGGACTGCCTATCGCGGCGTCAACCTGGCCGGCGCCGAATTCAACGCCGGGCGCCTGCCGGGCACCGTGCACAAGGATTACACCTATCCAAAAACCAGCGATGTCGATTACTTCGCCGGACGCGGCATGAACGTATTCCGGCTCCCGTTCCGCTGGGAGCGGCTGCAGCCGGCGCTGCAGGGCGAGTTCGACGCCGCTGAGCTATCCCGCATCGATGCGTTCATTGCGCACGCCACCGACCAGGGCCACTTCGTGGTGATCGATCCGCATAACTACGCGCGCTATCGCGGCGAAGTGATCGGCAAGGAGATCGAGGCCGCCGCGTTCGCCGATCTGTGGGCGCGGCTGGCGACCCACTACCGCGACAATCAGAAAGTCATCTTCGGGCTGATGAACGAGCCCAATGGCATGCCGACCGAACTGTGGCGCAACGACGCCAACGCCGCGATCCGCGCGATCCGCGCGGCCGGTGCCGACAATCTCGTGCTCGTTCCCGGCAATGCCTGGAGCACGGCGGGGACCTGGTTCCAGGACTGGTATGGAACCCCCAATGCGACGGCGATGCTGGAAATCGAGGATCCGGGCAACAACTTCGCGTTCGAGGTGCACCAGTATCTCGACAGCAACTCTTCCGGCACCTCGGAGACCTGCGTCGACGCGACCGTCGGCTCGCGGCGGCTCGAAGGATTCACCAAATGGCTGCGCATGCACGGCAAGCGCGGTTTTCTTGGCGAATTCGCCGGGGGCCGCAACGAGACCTGCCATGCCGCGCTGGAAGACATGCTCGCGCATGTCGAAGCCAATGCCGAGGTCTGGCTCGGCTGGACCTACTGGGCGGGCGGCCCGTGGTGGGGCGAATACATCTTCACCCTGCAACCCACCGGCTGTCCCACCGCCTGCGTCGATCGTCCGCAGATGGCTGCATTGCGGCCGTATCTGGATCCGCCGTAAGGCGGGAGATCGCGGCGCCGCAACGATCCGTGCGGGCGATGGCGCAAGCGCCGCGCGCCAGCGCTAGCGCGGCCCGAAACGTTTGACCGACAGCGCGGCCGCTTTCGCACGCTCGGCTTCGCGATTCTTGGGCGGCATCACGGTGAAGAGCGAATCGATCAGGATTGTGGCCGCCTCGCTGACCTGGTCGACCGCCCGCTCGAACGCGGCCTCGTTCGCCTTGGACGGCGTATTGAAGCCGCTGAGCTTGCGTACGAACTGCAGCGCCGATGCACGGATCTCGTCCTGCGAGGCAGGCGGTTCGAAGTTGTAGAGCGTGCGGATGTTCCTGCACATGGTTCCTCCGGTTGAATGGCCGTTCGGGACGCCCGCCGTCTGGCAGCGGGACGATACCCGGACGACGAACCAAGCTGCACGCCTTCGACCATCAGCCCCGGAGGACGAGTTTCGAGGTGGGTCACGACCCCGTTGCGGGCCCGTCGACCGCTGGCTAGTATGTTGACTAAGTCAACATAGAGCCCGCCATGGACGTCGTCCAGGAAGTCAGACGGTTCAACCGCTACTACACGCGCCTGATCGGGCTGCTCGACGAACACCTGCCCGAGACCGGCTACTCGCTGCCGGAGGGCCGGGTCATCTACGAGCTGGCCACCACGGGCCAGCAGACCGCCGCAGACCTCAGCCGCAGCCTGGGGATCGACAAGGCCCAGCTCAGCCGGCTGGTCCGCACCCTCACCGCCCGCGGGCTGGTGACCAGCGCGGTGGACGCCAACCATGCCAAGAAGAAGCCCCTGTCCCTGACCCCGGCCGGCCGGGTGGCCTTCACCGAACTCGACCACGGCTCGCACCTGCGCATGGCCGGCCTGCTCGAACCGGTGAGCGAAGCCGGGCGCAAGACCCTGGTCTCGAGCCTGCGCCGGATCCAGGACACGTTCGGCGCGCCCGAGCGCGTGCCGGCACCGGTGAGCCTGCGTCGGCCGGTCCCCGGCGACCTGGGCTGGGTGATCCATCGCCAGGCCGTGTTGTATGCCCACGAATACGGCTGGGACTGGACCTACGAAGCGCTGGTCGCGAGGATCCTGGGCGAGTTCGCGGCCGGGTTCGATCCCGCGCGCGAAGACGCCTGGATCGCCGAACGCGGCGGCCAGATCGTGGGTTCGATCTTCCTGATGGCCGGCGACGAACCCGGCGTCGCCCGGCTGCGCCTGCTCTACGTCGAGCCAGGCGCGCGCGGCACCGGCCTCGGCCGACGGCTGGTCGAGACCTGCATCGCCCGTGCGCGCGAACTGGGCTACCGCCGGCTCACCCTGTGGACCAATGACGTGCTGACCGCGGCGCGACGGATCTACCAGGCCACTGGCTTCGAACTGACCGCGCAGGCCCCGCACCAATCCTTCGGCAAGGCGCTGGTCGGGCAGACCTGGGACCTGGCGCTGTAAGGGCGCGTCGGTGCACACCAGGTGCGCTGCAGGTTTCCGTCTTCGACCCAGATCGCCACAAGCGCCGATCCGCGAGCTGCAACGTGACCTAGGCCCCGATTCGTTCTTTTTGCACGGTTGATCCCGCTGCCGGTGGCCCATCGCCGGGGCCCCCTGCGTTGGCAGGTGGAAGTCGCGCGCATCGGGCCTGCGACCCATCCGGGAGAAGCGCATGCAGACCGAAACCATCGACGGCACCGTCGTGAGTGCCGCTGTCCAGCGAGCCACGAGCAAGGTCACGGTCTATTCCGAAATCGTGTTCCGCCTGGCGGACGGCTCCGAACGCCGCATGGACAAGGTGGCGGTCGCCCCGGGTGTTGCCGAGGCCCTGCAGCCCGGGTCGCGGGGGCGCTTCTACGCCTACAAGGCAATCGACCACAAGGGCATCATCGCCGCACGCACGCAGGGGGGCCACGCGGCGTTCGTCATGCCCAGCGGCAACGAACGGATCATGCTGATGGCGGCCATCGTCGGCTCGGCCTATTTCATCGTCATGCTCATGACGCGCGGCGGGCTGAGCCTGCTCGCGCTCGCGCTTGGCGTGCTGGGCGGTTTCGCCTACCACTCCTACCGCAAGCTGCGTATCGAAAGCCGCGCGCGCTACGACGCGGACAGTGGCTACGCGGCGGCATCGCTGGCCCGGTCGGAACCCTCGACTGCCGGCGAGGTGAAAAGTACCTGATGCTCGCAGGCATGCATTTGCGCGACACGTGTGGAGCGCGACCTCGCCCTTGCGGGAGTTCCTGAACGGAAAAGTCTGCCCCGCATTCAAGTCGGTGAACGCCTTCAAGGACGGCCCGCACAACGGTAGCCCGCATGCCTGTGCAGCGTGATTGCGATATCGTTCGACCCCTTCCTGATGTCGGGACAGCATGACAAGACGCAGGCAAAGCGGGCTCGATAGCGTTGCAGCGTTGCCCTGGCCGGTGGGGATCGTGCTCGGTGTCGTCGGCTTCGTCGCGATCCGCTACGGAATCGGCTGGTTCTTCGGCGCATCGGACGGACGCATCGGCCAGGAGATCGCCGACCAGGCTTCCGGCGGAATGCTCGCACCGCTGGCCTGGCTGGTGATGGGCCTGTGCTGGTTCGCGGCCCTGGTGTCGTACCTGCGCGGCCGCGCGCGACGCAAGCTGCTGGATGCGCAGACCGGGCTGGAGAGTTTCAACCGCGCGCACTGGCGCGAGTTCGAACTGCTGGTCGGCGAGGCGTTCCGCCGCCAGGGCTACGCGGTGGAGGAAACCGGCCAGGGCGGCGCCGATGGCGGCATCGACCTGATCCTGCGCAAGGGCGGGCGCACGACGCTGGTGCAGGTGAAGCGATGGCGCCGGGTGCAGGTGGATGTGCGCGTCGTGCGCGAGATGTACGGTCTGATGGTGCATCACCGCGCCGACGCCGTCTGCATCGCCGCCCTCGGCGGCTTCACCCGCGCCGCAGAGCGCTTCGCCAGCGACAAACCCATCGAACTGATCGACGCGCCGGCGCTGCTGGCACTGGTCTCGAGCGTGCAGCAGGACGGGAGCCTCGGGAGCATCGAGCCGTCGCAACCCGATCGCTCCGAAGCAACGCCGGCAGCCAGAGCGGCACCGGCGTGCCCGCACTGCCGGACGACGATGGTCCTGCGCCACAACAAGTCGACCGGGGAAGCGTTCTGGGGATGTTCCGCCTACCCTGCCTGCCGCGGCACGCGTGCCGCATCCGCGCTGGATTGAGGAAAACAGGGGTCGAAAACAGGGGTCAGAGTACCAATTCCCTCCGCGGACGACCCGGCTGTCCGAGTCCTGCCCGTCGCTTCAACTGGTCCTCGATCTGCGCCTGGAATTTTGATGTGCCCAAGGCCCGCTGCCGCTGCACATAAAGGCGGATCGCCGCCAGATCTTCGTCCGGAATGCCCTGACCCACCAGTTCGCGATACCGGGCGCATCGCTGCTCGTCATCCACGCCAAGCCGCAGATAGACCTCGTGCGGCATCACCGCCGCATCATGGCGACCCATGCCGTTGGCAGCAAAGCTCGACCAGCGGTAGGCCTGCGGCTCCGTCACCATACCCGCCCTCACCGGGTTCAGTTCAATGTAGCGATAGCAGGTCATTACATAGCGCTCGCTATCCACCAGGCTGGACTTGTATCGCCCTTCCCACAGCGTCCCGGTCCTGCCGGCCGAATCGTTGATGTATCGCACATATCGCCGCCCGACTGCCTGCATCATCCGCGCCACCGAACCGATGGCCTCCGGCGTGACCAGGAGATGCACATGGTTGGTCATCAAAACGTACGCGTGCACTCTGCAACCGGAGGCTGACGCCGCGTCGCGCAGATCCTGAAGATAACGCGTGTAGTCCGCTTCACAGTAGAAGCACGCCTGCCGGTCGTTACCGCGCTGGATGACGTGCTGCGCCACTCCCGCCAGATCCAGCCGCTTGGTCCTTGGCATCCGGTGCCTCTCCGTCTTGAAGAGAAGCAATCGTCGCGTGGAAGCGGCTCAGCGCCTATCGGTGCCGCTACCAGAGAACGGTAGGAAATCTACGGAACAGGCCGTCAGAAAAGGTACTCTGACCCCTATTTCATATTTCACGCTGGAACAGGCTGTCAGAAAAGGTACCCTGACCCCTATTTCTACCTATTTCTACGCAAGGCCAAGCAACGACTCGTGAGCGAAGTTCTGGACTCGTTGATCGCGCAGAACAGTCGCTAGCTCGCGACTTCACGAACGCCAAAAACAACAAGGCCCGCATCGCTGCGGGCCTTGTGCTTTATGGGGCTGGATTAATTGCCTCCGTCCCGTTTGTTCCAGGCTGTGAATCGTTGATGCTTGACCATCCGACACCTCCCGGGGGATTGTCCCCGTTCAAAGGTGTCCGTCAAACCCGGGCCAGCTCACTCCGTCCCTTTTGATTCTTTGACTCAAACCTGAGCCAGAACTTCTTCGACATACTTTTCGTCGAAATTCTCATCAGCCAGGTCCATCGCCATCTCTCTAATGGCTTGGTCTGCAAATCTTGCTTTCAAATCAAGCGTGAGTGCGTCGAGCAAGTAGCCGAGCATCTCTTTTCGAATAGCTCCGGCGACAAAGAATTGCAGCAGCCTGCGGAAGTTTGCCCGGTTCACGAATATGTACTGATCTCCGGCGAGTTGAACGGGAGCGCTTGCGCCCCCCTTGTTAAGCAACCGCAGGTGCTCATCAAGCTCTGTCCTGTACATCAATTGAAAATCTTCAGGCGAAAGCTTCCCCATAAGCAATTCGGATATATCGGAGCGCTTCATGTCGCCTATGTACCTTCAGGCTTCTTCGGGGGAGGAGGAGGAACTGGCCGCCCCTCTGGCCCGCCAGTTAAGGGCTTCCTATGCTGAAACTTACCTGCTCGGTCATACGAATCCTTGTAAGTCTTTATCGTCTTTCCATTCTCGTTCTTTACCCGCACATATTCAGCACGACTTTGACCAGACCCCTTACCAGGGCGGACTTCAGTCGTTTTGGTGAATCGACCAACACGCTCCGTCCTGACACTTCTTTGGACTTTGCTGTGAGTGATTTTGGCAACAACAATGACGGCCGCAAGCTGAGTTATCCGCGGCCCGGAAATTTCCGGATTTTCAATGAAGTCACCTATAGCCTGCCCTAATACAGCACCTTCTTCAGCACCACTTCCTGCCGTAGTCGCTGCGGCTTCGCCACCTGCCCATACGCGCATCTTTTCTTCGTCATCGCCCATCATCAGACCGACTGATGCGCCATAGCCGATTTCGCATGACCGGCATTCTTGCCTGCCGTCAGGATCTTTGAATGAATACGGATTGTTGGCGGCGTATTTGTAGCGGTTGAAGTTGTCGCCAGTGTTGCCATCCGCGGTCACCGGATCGACTGACAGGAACCTCCCCAACAACGGGTCGTAATACCTCTGCTGCATCTGCACCAGCCCCGTCGCCGCATCCTCCACATGCCCGGTATAGCCCGGGCCGTCGCGGCCGGCCCGCATCGGCTTGCCATAGGGCTCGTAGTCAGTCCGCTCAACCTCCTGGCGATTGGCATCGGTCACAACCACCGGGCTGCCCAGCGCGTCGGTGTGCTGGTACTGGGTCGTCACCGTGCCGCCGCCAACGGGCCATTCCCGCGTCGCGATGAGACTGCCGCCCAGGTACACGTAGTTGGTGTAGGTGTTGGTCCGGTGGTCCTTGACGAAGCCCAGCTGACCCGATTGAGCGTAGAAGCTGTACTTGCTGGCCGTGGTGGAGTCCAAAAATCGGCGCCCGTGCCCGTCGTAGGCGTAGCTGGAGGACGGTGAGTTCACACCCCGCAGGCGGTTACCATAGTCGAAGGCGTAGACGGTGCTGTTTCTATCCTTAAGGTTGCCTTGCGGGTCGTATTCCAGTGCCCAGAATGGGTCACTAGCATTCGCCCCTGTGCATACCGGCCCCTTGCGCACGAAGGCCAGCTGCCACTGAGGGTTGTAGCAGTAGTAATGGTCCCGGCTGGGGTTACCCTCGGTCACCTGGGTCCGGGTGAGGTTGTCCAGCACGTCATAGCTGTAGTTGGCCGTGCCGAACATCATCGGTGCGCTGGTGCTGATCAGGCGGTCCAGCGCGTCGTAGACCATGCTCCGGTCCCCATGATTACCGGTGCGGCCGTCGCTAATCGCAGCGACGTTGCCATTGCGGTCGTAGTCATAGCCATCGTTGAGCACCGCACTCGCACCGCAAGCGCCGTAGCTGTCGCAGCTGGTATCGGGCAGCTGCCGCACGTTCTGGGTCAGGGTGTGGGTGATCCCGTTGCCGTAGGTGAACTGCTGGATCGCCCCGTTGGGGAAGTAGCTCACCCCACTGGCGAAGGTGCCGGCCTGGGTCGGACGGCCCAGGGCATCAGGCGCGTAGTCGACGGTCAATGGCCCGGGGTAGGTATCGCTCGCCAGGTGCCCGTTGGCATTGTAGGTATGCCCGAGCGACCAGTTGATCGATCCGTACAGCATCTGCTCGTTGGTCGGCAGCCGGCGCCGGTTGTAGGTGTAGTTGGTCGTCACCTGGCTGGTGCCGCCGTTGTCGGCGGTGATGCTGGCCAGCAGACTGTCGGGCGTATAGGTCGAGGTGGTATTGCCCAACCCGTTCGGGAAGCTTAACGTCTTGAGCCGGTTGCGGGCGTCGTAGGTGCGGTCCGCTCGGCGGGCGGCTACCGTCGCTGAACTCAGACACTCAGCGCCCGTGGCTGCATAGCCGGCCGCCGACCATGACAGGTTGCCCGCTGCGTCGTAGCCCATGGCCGTGACCCCAGTCTCCGGTTCGTCAGTACGGCACAGCTCCTGGTTCGAGTTGTAGGTGTAGCTACGGGTGGCGCTGAGCGTGTCGTCCGCATTGCGGCGCTTGATCGTGAGCGGCTTGCCATGTGGGTCGCGGGCGATCTCCGTGGCGTTTGTACTGGTAGGTGCGTACCGGGTGACACCAACCGGGGCCTCCGTGCTGGGCTGATCGTAGGCCTGGTACTGGATTGCCGTCTGGTAACCGCGCGGGTTGGTGACCCGGGTCTGAAAGCCGCTCAGGTACTCGGTCGTGGTCGTCAACGGACCCAGTTCCGAGTTCTGCGCCACCGTCAACGTCCGATCGAGCGCGTCATAGGTGTACGTGGTGCCTTTGAGCGTGGTGTCGGCGTAGTTGGTCAGGCTGGCCAGCGGGTAGGACTGGAATACCAGCCGGCCCGCATCGTCGTAGCGCTTGACCACGAAGCTGTAGCTGGTCGAATCGCCGTTGGCGAAGGATTCCTCCACGACCGGCCGCCACAGGGCGTCGTAGCGCGTGACCTTGAAGCCGTTGCCCGTGTATTCCGACAGGCGCCAGTGACTGGGCAACCCGTAGATGCCAGGCTTGAACGCAAAGTCGCGCGTCGTCGAGTTCCAGGCAACCGTGTCGCCGTCCGGGTAATCGATCAGCGACAGCCGCCCCATCGCGTCGTACTGATACTGGGTGACGAAGCCGTTCTCATCGGTGACCGAAGCGATGGTGCCGTCATTGTTGACCACCGCCGATTCGGTCACCGGGGTGGGTTGGTCCGTCGTGGCCGGATGGGTGATCGTCTGCGGGATGCCGCGCATCCAGTTCGAGAGCGTGGTGATGTTGTTGTTGCCGTCCTTGACCGTGGACAGGGTGCCGTCCTGGGTTCCGGTGGTCAGGTTGTAGGTCAGGGTCTGCTGGATCTTGCCGAACGCCTTGGTCTGCAGCGGTAGGGCGGTGGCAGCGTCGTAGCTGGTCTCCGACACCACATGCCCATTGCACGACTGGGTTGATGACGGAATCGAAGTGAGGCAGGTCACGCTCTTGACCTGGCCGATCACCCACGCCGTCTTGTTGTTCTCGTAGACGATCTGCTCGGTCTTCTCGTACGTGACCGTCTGCGCCTGCGCGCCCAGCGGCGACAGGCATGCCAGGAGCGCAGCCACCGGCCAGGCGCGGCGCTGAAAGAAACGCGCGGTCTTCGTGCTCCGGAGCCCGTTCATGGCGCGCCCTCCCCCGGATCCGCAGGCACTTCTGGCGGCGGCTCCTCGGGTACCAGCAGGCTGGTATCGCCTTCCACCTGCACGGTCTTGACCGCCGAATACGGGCTGCAGCCGTTGGCGTTGCAGGCCTGCACCTGGTACTGGTAGGTGCCGGCGATGTTGATCGTCCGGGCCGTGCTGGTGCCGGCGCCGGTGTAGACATCGTTCCACCCGGTGCTGTTCCGGTTCTGCTGCAACACGTAATTGGTCGCAGTGGAGACGCTGGTCCAGCTGACCGTGAACGGCTCGTAGGTCTGCGCGGTGGTCGGCGCGGTCAGGGTGGGCGCCGGCAACGGCGAGGAGACCGTGGTGGTATCGATCGCCGAATAGGCGGCGCAGCCGGCCCCGTTGCAGGCGCGGACCCGATAGTCGTAGGTGCCCGTGCCCTTGGCGGACGCGGCCCAGCTCACGATGCCTGCGTCCACGATGTTGACCCAACTGCCGCCGTTCTTACGCTCGTCCAGCTCGTAGCGGGTCGCCAGCGAGACCGCCGTCCAGCCGACGGTGTAGCTGCCGCTGGTGTTGGTGGCCGGCGCGGTCAGCGTGGGCACGCCGCTGGGCGGAATGGCGACCTCGGTGGTCTTGATCGCCGACCAGCCGGAACAGCCGGCGCTGTTGCAGGCGCGCACCTGATAGCTCCAGCTGCCATCGGTCTTGCCGGAGAGCGATCTGCTGGTGGCCGACGTGTTCTGCAGGGTGGCCCAGCCGCCCTGGTTCTTCTGTTCCTGCAATTGATAGGTCGCGGCGCCCGAGACGGCGGTCCAGCTGACCGTAAAGCTGCCGGTGGCGTTCGTGGCAGGCGCGGTCAGCGTTGGGGCCGTACCCGGCGGCAGAACGAGCGTTGTGCCCGGCATCGTCTTGGCCACGGTGCCGGTTCGGGTGATCTTGGTCGGTTGCGCGAACTCGTCGAAACAGTAGCTTCCGGCGACGGGCACCGCGCAGGTCTTGTCGACCTCCCAGATGAAATCCGCCCCGTCCTGCAAGGTGGCGGTCCAGACCCGTGGGCGCGGATACTCCGAGACGAAACCTGCCCCACGGGGTTGCGGGCTGACGCCGATCCTGGCCGAGTAGGCCTGGCCGGAGGTCGCATAGTTGTAGTCGTTGAGCACGGTGCGCAGCGCGTTCGACCCCTTGCCGGTCTCGACGCTGAGCGCCTTGCCTTCGTTGTAGCGGTAGCTGTTGCCGTAGAGGTGCTTGGTCCAGCTGCCGTCGGGCTCGGTGATGGTGACGCTGCGCGCACCGGCGCAGTCGTCACTTGTGCATACGGGATCCAGGCAATTGGACTGGGTGCAGACCGGTTCGGTCTCACCAGGCGGATATTGCCAGGTGCCGAGCCCGCCCGACCACGCATACGTCCATGTGCCCGTTGTAATACCGGGGCCGGAAATTTGGCGGTTCTTGAGCGTCAGCGAGAAGGCCCGCACCGGCAGGAGGAAGAAGTCATCGCTCTTGCCGTTCGGGTCGGGCTGGCCCGGGCTCCGGTAGTTTCGGCAGATCGCCGGCACGTTGGTCCGGCCGAAGCGCACCGGCCCGACGGTATAGGTGCCTGTCGCTCCGGAGGGATGGGTGATGGTGCCGGTGAAATTGTCGGCAAGCACAGAATCCAGCTGGAAACATCCGTACGGGCGCGCCTCGTCGCCGGACGGCTGGATCACTGCGTTGGACAGGTTGGCAAACGAGAGCTGCCAACTGCTCGTATCCGGCAAGGTCACGCTGGACAGGGAATTACCCTGGTAGCCGTAGCTCCAGGTATGCGATCCATCGCTGACCGTGGAAATGAGGCCGCTGGTGTTGTAGCCGAAGGTGAGGGTGCGGCTGTCGTTGGAGGTGATCTGCGTGATCTTGAGCGCCTGGGTCGGCGTGTTGGAATAGCTATAGGTCACCCAGTTGCCGAAGCGATCCTCCACCCGCGTGACATACAGCGCGACCTTGAAGCGCGCTGCGGTGAAGCCGAGCGGATTGCCCTCCCAATCGTGACCATAGTCCACTCCTTGATACTTGTAGTCCGGCTCTCGAGTCCGGGCCATGTGATTGAACCAGTACTTGGTCCCGTCGCTGGCGATCGCCAGGAATCCCTGGCCGGTGCCATTGGCGATGCTCGACAGACAGCTGAAATAGGTGTTTCCGGCGGTTACCCACTTGTAAGGCCCGCCCGTGCTCGGCTTGGGCCAGGTCGTGGTCGCCTGCAGCATCTCGCCGCCTCCGGGCATGTCGGCATAGTTACCAGACCAGAATTCGTCCGCGGGCAGCCCCCCAGCGCCCATCGGCGGCACAGCCACGTCACAGCGGTTGTCGTGCCATGCCTCTTGGAACACGCCGCTGAGATGGGGAATGTCCAGTTCCCATTCGGCAAACGGATGGGCATAGCCTGTGTAGCCTTCCCGATTGGTCACCGTGAATTTCCGCGTAACCGCCACCGGCAGCTTGCTGTTGCCCGGGATGGACACGTCCGTGGCGGTGAACGACAGCACGCCCGAATACAGGTCGAGGCTGTCGCCGAACACGTTGTCCGCGCTCAGCGCGGCCACGGCACGTTTGGACTCGATCAGGCGGTCGTACTCTTCCCACGCCTGCTTGCCCTGGGCGCTCGCCACCACGGGCAACACGCACAACACCACCGCCGCGCCCGCAAGCGCGACAGCCCTGGTCCATCCGGCCATGCTTCCCCTTCCCGTTCCCTTTCAGCCTTGCGGCCGAATCCTGTATCCCCTGCCGCGACGATCTCCTCGTCCGGCATCCGGCTTATCCGTCAGCGGTGAATCGTTGTCAAGACTTAAGCAGCCAATCTGATCGGCACGAAAATCATCGGGTCTGATTCCTGCGGCAGCCGACGCATGCCGGCGGGACACCAGCAACGGTCATCAACCTGATGTTCGGGAATCGACCCCCAACCTATCTCCCCGCCGCAATCTGCCGCAACGCCCGCTCGAACACCTCGACCGGCTGACCGCCGGAAATCAGGTGCTTCTGGTCGATGATCACGGCCGGCACGCCCTGGATGCCGCTGCGCAAGTAGAACTGCTCCTCGGCGCGGACCGCGTCGGCGTAGGCATCCGAGGCAAGGATCTCCCGCGCACGGTCGGCCGACAATCCGCTGTCGCCGGCAATGCGGACCAGGGTGTCGTGATCCGACACATCCTGCCCGTCGCTGAAGTAGGCACGCAACAGCGCATGCTTGAGTTCGCGCTGTCCGCCTTCTACCCCCGCCCAATGCAGCAGCCGGTGCGCGTCGAAGGTGTTGTAGATGCGGCGACGCTCCGGCGAGAAGGTGAAACCCAGCGTCGCACCGCGCTCGCGGATGCGCTCGTGGTTCTGGGCGAGCTGTTCGGCGGACAACCCGTACTTCTTCGCCAGGTGTTCACCGATGTCCTCGCCTTCGGCGGCAAGCTGCGGGTTGAGCTCGAACGGCCGGAAGTGGACGTCCGCTTCCACTTCACCCTGCGTGCGCGCCAGTGCCTGTTCCAGCGACGCCAGTCCGATGGCGCACCACGGGCAGACGACATCGGAGACAAAGTCGATGCGCAGACGGATCGGAATTCTGGCGGTGTCGGGCATGGTGGGCTCTGGCGCGAGAGACAACGCAGCCTACATAGCCGCGGTTGCCCAAGGGTGATGGCCCGTGGAACGGAGTATTCCTGCGTCGATCGTTTCGTATTCGCCAGATACCGCTGTTCACGAACGAACACTGGGGAAATCGCTCCGTCGGAAATATTCGCCGCAGCATCCGCGTTGCGGCTCCGCGAGAAAAAATCGGCTGGACCAGCATCACTCGCCGATGCGCTCGGCCTCGGTGGCGGAAAGCGTGCGGGCAAGCCGGAATCCGCCGTCGTTCCTGGGCGCGTCTGGCTTGACGCGGCTGCGCCTGGCCGAGCGCAGTTCTTCCGCCCAGTCGTCCCAGGAGCCTCCGCGCACCCGCCGGATCTGGCAGGTGTCTTCCACGTAGGCACGTCCGCTCGTCGGCAACGATTCGCGCCAGCAGTCCGCGACGTATTCCCACACGTTGCCGACCATGTCGTACAGACCGAATGCATTGGGCCGGTAGCTGCCAACCGCGGAAGTGAAGGCCGTCCCGTCATCGCATTCGAGCATCCGTGCGCTCGTGTCTCCTTCGCGCAGGGCCCTGGCGGTCATGTCTTTCACTGCCGGAAGTGCGCGCGCCAGGCTAGCGTCGCCGCCGTTCGCGTAGGCGCAGGCCTGATTCCCCTCCTCACCCCAGAAGTACGTCGACGTCGTGCCCGCGCGCGCAGCGTATTCCCATTCCGCCTCGCTCGGCAGGCGATAATCCCGACCCGTCCTGCGCGCGAGCCAGGAGGCGTAGTCCCTCGCGTCCTCCCAGGAGATGCACGTCACCGGATGGTCGTCGGTCTGCTCGAAGGCGTGCTTGCGCCACGACGCGTCCGGATCCACGGCGGTGTCGTCGTCGATGCTGCTGAACCCGAACGTAAAGCACCCGCCGCCGACTGGTCGCCCCGTCTCCGCTGCGAACGCCGCGTATTGCCCGCGGGTGACTTCGGTTTCCCCAATCGCGAAGCTCGCGACCTGCACGCCGCTGCGCGGACCTTCGTGCTGGCGCCGCTTCGGTTCATCACCATGCTTGACGGCTCCCATCGTGAAGGTCCCGCCGGGAATCAGGACCATGCGCGGGCAGTCCGGGCAATCGCTGACGACCTCATGCGCGGGAACGGCCGGTACGAACAGGACCCACGCACCCAGGAGCCATCCTGCACGCTGTGGCAAACGCTGTGGCATCTGGTTCCTCCCGCTGTCTCGCCGATCGATTCCCTGTTAATTCGCGTGGCGGGAGAAAAGGTGTCATCGCCTGCCGATCTGGCCCGGTGCTAGGATCGCCGCGAACACGACAGCGCGGCTTCCGGAGGCGCACCGGCTCGATGGACGGTTTTTCATCCACGCTGGAGGCGGAGGAGCGCAGGCTGGCAGAGCTGATGAGCGCCTACCAGCAGGGCGATCTGGCGGCCTTTGAGCAGTTGTACGCACTGCTGGTCGATGGCGTGCGCCGTTACATCGCAAAAGTCCATCGCGACCAGGGCGCGGTTCACGACCTCGTGCAGGACACGTTTCTCGAACTGCACCGTTCACGGCGCACCTACACCCCTCCGCTACCGGTGCGTCCATGGGTCTTCGGAATCGCCCGCAACGTAGCGGCGCGTAGCCGCCGCTCGGCGCAACTCCGCCCGGAGGGACTGCCCCCGTCCGCTCTCGATGCCGCGCTGGCGATCGCCGCGCCCGCGGGCGGCGTGCCCTCGGCCGACGCCCTCGACATGGAGAAGGCGCTCAGGCGCCTGCCGGTGGGCACGCGCGATCCTTGGCTGCTGCACCATGTCCTGGGACACAGCTTCGACGCGATCGCCGCGCGCCTGGGCATTACGGTGGTGGCGGCCAAGCTGCGTTCGAGCCGTGCGACCAGGGCGCTGCGTCTTGCGTTGCACCCGACAGGCAGGAGCGGCGATGAGTAAGCGCAGCGTGCCCGCCGCACTGTATTTGGCAGTGAAGCGCGACCTGCGGCCGGTCCGGCCGCTCGCCAGTCCTTCCCGGCGGGCGTTGGCATTGCTGCCGGTCGCGATCTTCCTGCTCGTCGCCATGCCGGTGTTCTGGGCCTGGCGCACCCAGGGCGTTCCGGCGCCATGGCCATCGTGGGGTCTGTCGGTCCTCGAGACCGCCCTGAGCCTGGTCGTCCTCGGGGCCGCCTTCCGCGAAGCCGTTCCCGGGCGCGAACTGTCGGCCAGAGCGCTCTCCGTGCTGATCTGCATCGCCTGCATCGGCTTTCTGCTGGTCAATGCGACCACGCGCGGTCCGGTGCAGGTTCCGCAAGAGACCTGGATCCGATGGATCCGGGAGTGCATTTCCATGGCGCTCGCCTTTTCAGCCCCCGCGCTGATCGCACCCGCCTGGCTCGTGTCGCGCGCCTTGCCGAACCGGCCGGCATTGACCGGAGCACTGTGCGGCCTGGGTGTAGGCCTGATGGCGGACGCGGGCCTGCGCCTGGCCTGCTGGGACGGCGTTTACGCGCATATCGTGCTTGCGCATGGCGGAGCCGTCGTCCTTCTCATGGCGCTCGGTGCTCTGAGCGCGACGCTCGTGGAGCGCATCAAGGCGCGCAGTTGACCCGGCGCGAAGCTGGTCGCGAGCGTCACTGACCCGGCCCGGCAAGAGACGCGGAAAGCGCCGCCATGCAAATCCGGGGTCGCCCGCGAACGTCGGGCTCGAACGGAGAGTGAAGCTGGCGCCGCCGTCGCCCCCGCGATCAGCATTGCGGCCAGCGATCCCGACATGGCGCGGTTGGCAAAGCCAGGCGATGTCATCGCGCTGTCGATTTCGCGCTGGCCGATCCGTCGTCCACAAGAAGGCGCCGATGACGGGGCCACCATCACCACCCACAAGGAGCACGCCATGAAGATCACCGTCGAAACGCTCGCCCGCACCGACCTGGAGACAGTCTGGTCGGCCTACAACACTCCGGACGACATCACCCAGTGGAACTCGCCGTCGCCTGACTGGCACTCGCCACGCAGCCAGGTCGACCTGCGTGAAGGCGGCACCTTCAACACGCGCATGGAAGCCAGGGACGGCAGCGTGGGCTTCGATTTCGAAGGCACCTACACCAAGGTCGTGCCGCAGCGGCTGATCGAGTACCGCATGGGCGACGGCCGCGAAGTCGCCGTGCACTTCGACCAGAGCGAAGACGGCGTGCGCGTGCGCACGATCTTCGACGCGGAAACCGAAAATGCGCCCGAGGTGCAGCAGCAGGGCTGGCAGGCGATCCTCGACAACTTCGGGCGTTATGCCGAAACCAGGGTCAGCGCGCGCTGACCGCGCGGCGTGCAAGCCGGTTACCCATAGGGTGCGCCCTGGCGCACCCTATGTCTTCAGCACATCGGCAGCTTGAGTCCTTGTTCCGCTGCACACTGCTTGGCGATGTCATAGCCCGCATCGGCATGCCGCATCACCCCAGTGCCCGGATCGTTCCACAGCACGCGCGCGATGCGCTTGTCGGCTTCCGGCGTGCCGTCGCAGACGATCACCACGCCGCTGTGCTGGGAATAGCCCATCCCCACCCCGCCGCCGTGATGCAGCGAGACCCAGGTGGCGCCACCGGCGACGTTGAGCATGGCGTTGAGCAGCGGCCAGTCGGAGACCGCATCGCTGCCGTCGAGCATCGCTTCGGTCTCGCGGTTGGGCGATGCGACGCTGCCGGAATCGAGGTGATCGCGGCCGATCACCACCGGCGCGCTCAGTTCGCCATTGCGGACCATCTCGTTGAAGGCCAGGCCGAGCTTGTGGCGTAGCCCCAGGCCGACCCAGCAGATGCGCGCGGGAAGGCCCTGGAAGCTGATGCGCTCGCGCGCCATGTCCAGCCAGTTGTGCAGGTGCGCATCGTCCGGGATCAGTTCCTTGACCTTGGCATCGGTCCTGTAGATGTCCTCCGGATCGCCGGATAGCGCGACCCAGCGGAACGGGCCGACGCCGCGGCAGAACAGCGGGCGCACATAGGCGGGAACGAAGCCGGGGAAATCGAAGGCGTTGGCGCAGCCTTCGTCCTTGGCCATCTGCCGGATGTTATTGCCGTAGTCCACGGTGGGGATGCCCAGCGCGTGGAAGGCGAGCATGGCCTCGACGTGCACGCGCATCGACTTCTTCGCCGCATCGCGCACGCGCTCGGGGTCCTGCTTCTGCAGGGCGAGCCACTGCTCCACCGTCCAGCCGATCGGTAGGTAGCCGTGCACGGGATCGTGCGCGCTGGTCTGGTCGGTCACCGCGTCCGGGCGCACGCCGCGCTCGACCAGCTGCGGCAGGATTTCTGCGGCGTTGCCGAGCAGGGCGATGGATTTCGCTTCGCCGGCCTTGGTGTACTTCTCGATGCGCGCGAGCGCATCGTCGAGGTCGCTGGCCTGCTCATCGACATAACGAGTCTTCAGCCGGAAGTCGATGCTGCTCTGCCGGCATTCGATGTTGAGGCTGCTCATGCCGGCCAGCGACGCCGCCAGCGGCTGCGCGCCGCCCATGCCGCCCAAACCGGCCGTGAGCAGCCATTTGCCGGTGAGATCGCCGCCGTAATGCTGGCGGCCCAGTTCCACGAAGGTCTCGTAGGTGCCCTGCACGATGCCCTGCGAGCCGATGTAGATCCATGAGCCCGCGGTCATCTGGCCGTACATCATCAGGCCCTTGCGATCGAGCTCGTTGAAGTGCTCCCACGTAGCCCAGTGCGGCACCAGGTTGGAATTGGCGATCAGCACGCGCGGCGCGTCGGGATGGGTGGGGAACACGCCGACCGGCTTGCCCGATTGCACCAGCAGAGTTTCGTCGTCGCCGAGGGTCTTGAGCGTCTCCAGGATCCTGTCGTAACACTGCCAGTCGCGCGCGGCGCGGCCGATGCCGCCGTAAACCACCAGCTCGGCCGGGTTCTCCGCCACTTCCGCATCCAGGTTGTTCTGCAGCATGCGGAACGGGGCCTCGGTCAGCCAGCTCCTGCAGCTGAGCGTGCTGCCGCGCGGGGCGCGGATCCTTCGGCTGGGGTCGTTGCGCAACGCGGCGCGGGGCGTATCGGCCATGGCGGCATCCATCGGAAAACGATGCCCCGATTATCCCCCAGCGCGCCTTTGGACCGGTGCCGCGCGTTCGATCGGGCACAAATCACGCTGCGGACCTGCCGGGTTGCGCAAAACAAACGCCCGGCATGGCCGGGCGTTATTGCAGTGCCTGGTGCGCGATCAGTGCACGGCGGGGTCGAGCGAACGCAGCGCGTCCGCCAGGTCCCAGCGTCCGGTGCGGCGTAGTTCTTCGCCGGAATAGCTGCGGCCGGTGGCGCTGACGCAGCGCTTGGTGCCGCGGTTGTCGGCACGCGGCTTGATGCGGGTGGCGATGCGCGAACCGGTTTCGCGCAGGCAGTTGCGGTCGTGAAGCGCCTCATCCTCGGCCTGCGCGCGCTTTTCCGCCGGGCTGGCATCGGGGCTTGGGGCCTCGTCCTGTGCGGTCGCGGCGAAGGCCACAGTGCACAGCACGGCTGCCAGCAGGGCGCGTGTCTTGGAAGTGCGGGTCATGGGAGCACCTCTTGGTGAGTGCCGCCGGTGCGGCATGCTTCCACCATACGCCGTTGCCGACGGGGCGGCGAAGGCCCCGGCGGTCGCGATTCAGAGTCGCGTCAGGCTTGCGGACAGGCGGCCTGGCGGCCGGCGTGGAAGGCTTGCACGGCCGCTTCGTCCGCGGGCCTGCGCCCGGCTCCGTTGTCGAACAGCACACGCCATACGCCGTCGGCGTCCCGGTGCCAGACCGAATGGAAGGTACCGACCGAGAACCGTTCCTTGGCGCCGGGCGTAAGATCCTCGAACAGGGCCGGTCCGCTGGACCAGGCGACATCGTCCGGTCCGCCGATGGTCACCCGGTTCGGGTACCAGGATAGCTTGAGCCCCTTGCCGGCCACGATATCGGCCCAGGCGGCGACCACCGCCTCGCGCCCGCGCAGCGGCTGCGGCGCGCCGGAATTGAAGGCGGCCTGCGGGTGCAGATGTTCGGCGAAGGCGGCAGTGTCGTGATCGGCCACCGATTGCGCGAAGCTGAGTTCGCGCGCCCAGACCTGGCATTCGGCGTCGGTCAGCCTGGGTGCTGGCGCGGGCGCGGCTTCCTGCGCAATGGCGGGCAGAGCCGGGAGCATCAGGATCGCAAGCAACCAGGCGCGCATCGCGGTACTCCCTCGGGCGGGGGCGCCAAGGTCGCGCTTCCGTGCGCCTGCGGCAAGCGACGGAAGTCATGTCGCGCTAATCTTGCCCGTATGCACATTCCAACCATCCTCGCCTGCTGTGCCGCCCTGCTGCTCGCAGGCGGCTGTACCGCCACCTCCGTGCAATCGACGCCGGAGGCGACCGTCCCGGCTTCGCCCACGCGCATCCTGGTGTTCACGCATACCGCGGGCTTCCGCCACGACTCGATCCCGGTGGGCGTGGACACGCTGCGCGCGCTGGCGGCCGAGTCGGGCCTGCAGGTCGAGCACAGCGAGGACCCGAACCTGTTCGACGCCGCGAGCCTGTCGCGCTTCCGCGCGGTGGTGTTCCTCAATGCCACCGGCGATGTGCTCGATGGTCCGCAACAGCTTGCGTTCGAACGCTACATCGCTGCGGGCGGCGGCTACCTCGGCGTGCATGCGGCCGCCGATACCGAATACGACTGGCCGTGGTATGGCGACCTGGTTGGCGCGTGGTTCCAGGGACATCCGCCGGGACTGCAGACCACGGATGTGCGCTTCGAAGGTGACCAAGCCGGGCTCGCCGCGGACTGGCGCATCAGCGACGAGTTGTACAACTACAAGCGCAACCCGCGTAGTGATGTCGAGGTGCTCGCCACAGTGGACGAAGACGATTACACCGGCGGCACGATGGGCAACGATCACCCGATCGCATGGTGCCATGCCTCCGGCGGCGGCCGTGCCTGGTATACCGGCCTCGGCCACGACGCCAAGATGTATGCCGACCCGACCTATCGCGCGCACCTGCTGCGCGGACTGCATTACGTGACCGGGCAGTCTGCCGACTGCTGATCCGCTTCCGTAGGAGCGGCGTGAGTCGCGAGCGTTTGGCCATTCACGCCACCGATTGTCGAGCTCGCGACTGACGTCGCTCCTACACCGAAACCGGTATGTAGGAGCGGCGTGAGCCGCGAGCTTTAGACCTTTATGTTTCACCCAGATCAATGCGCGACACCCGCGAACGGATTGTCATGAGCGTCATTTATGATCGCCGGCATGCCGATACCGCTCCGTTTCCTGTCCGCGCTGCTCGCCTGCCTGCTGGCGTCCTGCGCGACATCGCCCTCCACTTCCGGTCCGGATTCCAATCCCGCCAGCGCGGCGCGCGCTGTCGCCACGCATGCGCCTGACAGCGTGCTGCTGGTGTCTCTGGACGGCTTTCGCGCCGACTATCTGGACCTGGGCATCACCCCCAACCTCTCGCGCATTGCGCGCGAGGGCGTGCGTGCGCGCTGGATGAGTCCGTCGTACCCCACGCTCACCTTCCCCAATCACTACAGCATGGTCACCGGCCTGGTGCCGGACCACCATGGCATCGTCCACAACACCATGCGCGATGCGGCGATCGGCGGATTCAAGCTGTCCGACCGCAAGGCCGTTGGCGATGGCCGCTGGTGGGATGGACAACCCATCTGGGTGAGCGCGGAAAAGGCCGGTCTGCCGAGCGCCACCCTGTACTGGCCAGGCAGCGAGGCGGAGATCGCAGGCGTCCGGCCGACGCGCTGGAGCCAATACCGCGAGGGCCACACCCTGCCACTGCACGAGCGCGTAGACACGGTGCTCGGCTGGCTGTCCGAGCCGCAGGCGACGCGGCCGCGCATCGCCACGCTGTACTTCGAAACCGTCGATCACGACAGCCACGCCTACGGCCCCGATTCGCCGCAGGCGTATGCGGCGGTACGGGCGGTGGATGCGGAACTCGGACGCCTGCTGGATGGGCTTGTCGCTCGCGGCATCGCGGAACACGTGAACCTTGTCGTCGTGTCCGACCATGGCATGGCCGCCGTGCCACGTCCGCAGCTGGTCGCGGTGGAGGACGTGGTCTCGAAGGAGGAAGCCACGGTCGTCACCATCGGCCAGGTGATCACCATCGCGCCCAACCCGGGGCACGAAGCGCGGGTCGAACGCAAGCTGCTCGGCATGCACGATGGTTACGATTGCTGGCGCAAGGGCGAGCTGCCCGCACGCTGGCACTACGGCAGCCATCCGCGCATCCCGCCGATCGTCTGCCAGATGCACGAAGGCTGGGACATGCTGCCACGCGAGACGATCGCCAAACGCACGACGGCGATACGCGGGTCGCATGGTTACGACCCGGCGCTACCGTCGATGCGCGCACTGTTCGTCGCCAGCGGCCCCGCGTTCCGTCGCGGCGTGACGTTGCAACCATTCGCGAATGTCGATGTCTATCCGCTGCTGGCGCGATTGCTCGGCATCCAGCCCGCACCGAACGATGGCGACATCGCGCCGCTGCTGCCCGCGTTGCGCGCAACGCCGTAGGTCGGCCCACGCCCCGACGACATGGCGTTCGGCTAGGCTGCGTGTCGGCGACGTAGCGCCGACCTACACGTCCGATGCCCATGTCCGAAAGCGGCCAGTCGCCGGTTTCCGGCGGTGCTAGGCTGACCCCATGATTTCCGATCCGGTCACCGCCTTGCCCGACGCCCACGTCTGCGAACAGGCGCGGCTGAGCCGCGATCCGCGCTTCGACGGCGTGTTCTTTACTGCGGTGCACAGCACCCGCATCTACTGCCGCCCCGTGTGCCCCGCGCCCTGGGCGAAGCGGGTCCGCTATTACGTGACCGCCGCGGCGGCCGAAGCAGACGGTTACCGGCCCTGCCTGCGCTGCCGGCCCGAACTCTCCCCCGCCGACGGCGCGTGGCGGCGCGGCGATGCGGTCCTGGCACGCGCGCTCAAGCTGATCGACCAGGGCTTCCTGGATGAGCATCCGCTGTCCGCGCTCGCCGACCGGGTCAATGTGGGCGAACGCCAGTTGCGTCGGCTGTTCGTGGAGCGCGTGGGCGCGCCGCCGATTGCGGTGCAGGGGACGCGCCGCCTGCTGTTCGCCAAGCAGCTGCTGACCGAAACGGCGCTGCCGATCACCGAAGTCGCGCTTGCCTCCGGTTTTGGCAGCGTGCGCCGTTTCAACGCGAGCTTCCAGGCTGCCTATCGCATGGCGCCGCGCGACCTGCGCAAGCGTCCCGTGGGCGAAGTGCGCCAGGATGGCGAAAGCCTGGTACTGCGGCTGGGCTATCGGCCGCCGTACGACTTCCCGGCGATGCTCGACTTCCTGCGCGGTCGCGCGCTGCCCGGCGTGGAAGTGGTCGATGCCGACAGCTACGCACGCGTGATCGCGGGCGAGCGGGGCACGCCGCCCGGGTGGCTGCGGGTCAGCGCCTGGCCCGATGCGCGTGCCGGCACCGAACATGCGCTGCGGCTGGAGCTGCACGCCGCGCAGGCCTCGCGGCTGCTCGACATCGTCGGCCGGCTGCGGCGCATGTTCGACCTGGATGCCGATCCGGATGCGATCGGCGCGGCGCTGTCGCCTGATCCGCGCCTGGCGCCATTGTTGCGTCAGCGTCCGGGCCTGCGGATTCCGAGCGGCTGGGACGGATTCGAGATCGCGGTGCGCGCGATCCTGGGCCAGCAGGTGAGCGTGGCCGCGGCGCGCACGTTCGCAGCGCGCATCGCGCAGCGCTTTGGCGAGACCTTGCCGACGCCGTCGACACCCGGACTCGAGCACCTGTTCCCCACGCCGCAGGTACTGGCGGACGCGGATCTGACCCAGATCGGCCTGACCCGCGCACGCGCCGATACCGTGCGCACGGTGGCGCGCGCGGTGCTCGAGGGCACAGTCGACTTCCGGGTCGATCGCACGCTGGAGGATTTCGTTGCGCGCTGGACCGCCCTGCCCGGCATCGGACCCTGGACCGCGCACTACATCGCGTTGCGGGCGATGGGCCATCCCGACGCCTTCCCCGCCGATGATCTGGTGCTGCAGAAGGCGCTGCCCGGCGACGGGTCGCGCATGAGCGCCGCGGCGCTGACTGCGCACGCGGAACGCTGGCGCCCATGGCGCGCGTACGCGGTGCTGCACTTGTGGCGCGACAGCATGCCGGTACCGATCGCCCCGCGCGAACGCGCCGCCGCGCAAGGCGCGAGGAAGCGCCGGGAAGCAGCGTGATGGCAACCCGTGCGATCGCGTGGCGCCATGTCGACAGCCCGGTCGGCCCGCTGTTGCTCGCCGCATCGGACGATGCGTTGGTCGCGATCGAATTCCAACGCAACCGGCATCCGGTGCGGCGCGACGCGGACTGGCATGAAGGCGACAACGCCGTGCTACGCGACGCGCAACGCCAGCTGGATGAGTACTTCGCCGGGACACGCCGCAGCTTCGATGTGCCGCTTGCGCCGCTGGGCACGCCGTTCCAGCGCGAGGTCTGGAGCACGCTGGCCCGGATTCCCTATGGCGACACGTGGAGTTATCGCGATGTGGCCAGGTCCATCGGCAAGCCCGAAGCGGTGCGCGCGGTCGGCGCTGCCAACGGCCGCAATCCGATTCCCATCGTCCTGCCCTGCCACCGTGTGATCGGCGCCGACGGCGCGCTCACCGGCTTCGGCGGCGGGCTGCCGACGAAGGCCTTCCTGCTGCGATTGGAAGGTGCGCTGCCGCGCGAGCCCGCCGAACTGTTCGGGTAGGTCGGGGCGGCCCCCGACGCGTGACGCTCGAGCGTCGGCCGCGTAGGGCCGACCTGCGTCCCAGCCATTCGGTGTTCTGTATCGCCCACGTAGGAGCACCTGTTCGGCGCGGCCGCTATCCAGGCACCCTGGTCGCGCCGAAGCGGCGCTCCTACGGAAGGGATCTGGCTATGCCGACAACAACTTCGACATCGCGCTGCGATAGCGTTCTGCGATGCGCTCGTGGTCGCGATGCCGGCCAGCGCTGACGACCGTCTGTCCCGCGACGCTGACTTCGCGCACCACGCTGCGGTTGCCGCTGAAGATCCAGCGATCGGCGACATCGGCCTGCGCTGCACCCGCGAGAAGCGGGGCTGTGGCATCGAGCACGATGTGATCGCCCGTGTCGCCGAATCCCGTTGCATTCGCACTGCTTCCCGCCACGCCGCTCAGCAGGGTCACGCCCACGCTGGGCGAATCGGCGGCCACTGCGACGTTGCGGTGCCGGGTCGCCAGCCGTTGTCCGTACTCGAGCCAGCGTAGTTCTTCCACCGGCGAGACCGAGATGTGCGAATCCGAACCGATGCCCCATGCGCCACCCGCATCCAGGAACGCGCGCAGCGGGAACAGGCCATCGCCGAGATTGGCTTCGGTGGTCGGGCAGATCGCCACGGTTGCGCCGGAACTGGCGATCCCCGCGATCTCGGCAGCGTCCAGATGGGTCGCATGCACCAGCGTCCAGCGCGGATCGACCTGCGCATTGGCCAGCAGCCATTCCACCGGACGCGCATTGCGGATGGCGATGCAATCCTGCACTTCGCCCACCTGCTCTGCGATGTGGATATGGATCCGGCAATCACGCGGCAGCGCCTCCAGCACGGCCTGCATCGCGGCCCGCGGCACCGCGCGCAGGCTGTGCAGGGCGCATCCCACGCGCAGCGTGGCGTCCTGGTGCGCGTGCAGGGTTTCGAACAGGCGCAGGTAGCCCTCGACATTGTGGCCGAAGCGCTGCTGGCGATCGGACAGCGCGCGCCCATCGAAACCGCCGCTCATGTACAGCACCGGCAGCAGGGTCAGGCGGATGCCGGCTTCGCGCGCGGCGGCGATGAGCGCATCGGACATCGCAGTCGGCACGGCATACGGCCCGCCGTCGGGCGCGTGATGCAGGTAATGGAACTCGCAGACCGTGGTGTAACCGGCTTCGAGCATCTCCACGTACAGCTGCGCGGCCACCGCGTGCAGCGTGTCCGGATCGAAGCGCGCGGCGAACCGGTACATCGTCTCGCGCCAGGTCCAGAAGCTGTCTTCAGGATGGGTCTGGCGTTCGGCCAGGCCCGCCATCGCCCGCTGGAAGGCATGCGAATGCAGGTTGGCGATGCCGGGCGTGCGCCAGCCATCGGCCACGCGCGTTATCCCGGCCTTGTTCGCGGCGTCGGCGTTCGTATGTTCGGACATGCGGCCACGGCTGCGCGGTGGGATGCGCTAGGCTACCGCGTCGGAACCGGATGGGATACGTCGTGGACACGAGTCTGCTTGGCGTCGTGGTGGCGGTGATCGTGGCCGCAGGCGTGTTTGCGCTGCTCGTGCGCCGCCACGTCGAACGCGCCGACGCCCCCGAATTCGGCAGCAGCGACGCGAGCGGCCCGGCAATCGTGTCGGGTACCGGAGGCGGCGCACACGGTGCGCACGATTGCGCCGGTTCGTTCGGGGGCGGCGATTGCGGGGCCGGCGATGGAGGGGGCGGTGGCGACTGAGCCCTGGGACGGCCTGATCCTCGGCGCTTCGCTGGCCACCCTGGATGGCGATGGGGGCTACGGCGCGATCGACAATGCAGCGCTGGGTTGGAAGGACGGGGTTTTCACGTTCGTGGGCGCCCGCACTGCACTGCCAGGCGCGCCCGCGTCGCTTGCCGACGAGGTGATCGAGACCGACGGTTGGATTACCCCAGGGCTGGTCGACTGCCATACCCATCTGGTGTTTGCCGGCGACCGCGCCGCCGAGTTCGAACAGCGCCTGCAAGGTGCCAGCTACGAGGAAATCGCACGCTCCGGCGGCGGGATCGTGTCGACCGTGCGCGCCACCCGCGCGGCGAGCGAAGCGGATCTGACGAGGGAATCGTCGCCTCGCCTGCAGGCGCTGATCGCCGATGGCGTGACCACGGTGGAGATCAAATCCGGCTACGGCCTGGACTTCGACAACGAACGCAAGATGCTGCGGGTCGCACGCCAGCTGGGCGAGCGCCTGCAGGTGGGCGTGCGCACCACCTTCCTCGGTGCGCATGCGTTGCCGCCGGAGTTCGCCGGCGATCCGGACGGCTACATTGATGCCGTCGTCGAATGGCTGCCGCGGCTGCACGCCGAAGGACTGGTGGATGCGGTGGATGCGTTCTGCGAGCGCATCGGATTCACCGCCGCGCAGACGCGGCGCGTGTTCGAAGCCGCCCGTGCGCTGGGGCTGCCGGTCAAACTCCACGCCGACCAGTTGAGCGACGGTGCCGGAGCGGCGCTGGTGGCCGAATTCGGCGGCCTGTCGGCAGACCATGTCGAGTACACCTCGGAAGCCGGAGTGCACGCCATGGCCGAAGCCGGCACCGTCGCGGTGCTGCTGCCCGGCGCGTTCCATGTCCTGCGCGAAACCACCCTGCCGCCGGTGGCCGAATTCCATGCGCGGGGCGTGCCGATCGCGGTCGCCACCGACTGCAATCCCGGCACCTCGCCGCTGCAGTCGCTGCGCCAGGCGATGCAGCTGGCCTGCACGCATTTCCGGCTCACACCCGAGGAAGCGCTGCGCGGCGCAACGGTCAACGGCGCGCGCGCACTGGGGCTGCACGACCGCGGCGTGCTGCGCCACGGCCTGCGTGCCGACTTCGTGCACTGGCGCATCCGCCATCCGGCCGAACTGTGCTACTGGCTGGGCGGAAACCTGGCGCTTTGCGTCTATGCCGCCGGCCAACGCGTCGCCTAGCTCTCCGGCGGCCCGGCGGTTTGTCGCACAATGCGGGCGAACCAGATGAAAGGACCGCACATGCTCCGCACCATGCTCGCCCTCGCCTGCCTGCTGGGCTCCCCGGCCTTCGCCGCACAGGCGCCCGAGGCGGCGCAGCGGCTCGCGCAGGAGGCGGTGATCGTCGACACCCATATCGATGCGCCAGGCATCCTCACCGAGAAATGGGCCGACCTCGGGAACGAAGCCAAGGATCGCGAGTTCGATTATTCCAAGGCGCGCGCCGGCGGCCTGGATGTGGCCTTCATGTCGATCTACACCTCGCCCAAGCAGGACGAGGACGGCAGCGCCTGGCAGGTGGCCAACGCGATGATCGACGGCGTGGAAGCCCTGGTGCAGCGCCACCCCGACAAGTTCGCGATCCTCACCTCACCGGGCGATGCCGACCGGCTCGCGCAGGGCGGCCGCGTGCTGCTGCCCCTGGGCATGGAGAACGGCGCCCCGCTCGGCGACAAGCTGGAAAACGTGAAGTTCTTCTTCGACCGCGGCGTGCGTTACATCACCCTCGCCCACAGCGCCAACAACCGCATGGCCGATTCGTCGTACGCGCTGGAGAAAAAGTGGAACGGGCTCAGCCCACTCGGCCGCGAGGCGGTGCGCGAGATGAACCGGCTCGGGATCATGGTCGACGTCTCGCATCTGGGCGATGCCTCGGCCAAGGAGGCGATCGTACTGAGCCGGGTGCCGGTGATCGCCAGTCATTCCGCATTCCGCCACTTCACTCCCGATTTCGAGCGCAACATCAGCGACGAGATCGCCAAGGCCGTGGCGGCCAAGGGCGGCGTGGTGCAGGTGCCGTTCGGCACCGCGTTCATCGATCCGGCGAGCGCCGCCACCACCCAGGCGCGTTTTCGCGCCGTCGCCGATTTCGACCGACGCAATGCCGCGCTCAAGGCGCAGGGCAAGCCGGAAGAATCGCGCGAGGCGTTCGACAAGGCATGGGAAGCCGCGCATCCGCCGGGAACCAGCACGCTGGATCAGGTGCTCGACCAGATCGATCACGGGGTGAAGCTGATGGGCGTTGACCACGTCGGCATCGGCTCGGACTTCGACGGCGTCGGTGGCGAGCTGGCGAGCGAACTCAAGACGGTCGCCGATTACTCCCATCTGGTCGCGGGCCTGCAGGCGCGCGGCTACGAGGACGCCGACATCCGCAAGATCCTGGGCGGCAACCTGCTACGTGTGTGGGCGGAAGTCGAAGCCGGGGCGAAATGACCCGTGGTGCGGGCGCGGTCCCGCAGGATGCCGAAAAAACAAAGCCCCGCATCAGCGGGGCTTTTCGGTCCGAAGGCGAAGGCCGGGTGCTTACCTGGCAGCCGCCTTCTTCGCCACGACCTTCTTGGCCGGCGCCTTGGTGGCGGCTGCCTTCTTGGCGACCGGCGCGCTGGCGCTGCCGGTGGCCTTGGTAGCCACGTGCGAGCGGGCATTGCCGTAGCTCGAGTTGTAGCGCTTGCCCTTGGCGGTCTTGCGGTCGCCCTTGCCCATGGTGTCGTACTCCTGCGATCTGTGGATCCGCGCGCGGGTGCGGAAAGGCGCGCATTCTAAAGGAAAAGCCGGGCTGGGGCCCGCGTTGGCCCATCAGGATACCCGGTGCATCAGGGCCGGCCCTATAGCCCTCTTAGTACGGGGGCGCCCTGAAGGGGCAGGGTTTGACAGCGCATGGCCGGGACCAAGGTTCGCGCAGCGAACTTTGGGATTGATCCGTGCGCAGCAAGGATCAATGCGCGCAGGAAGCATCGTGCACGTGGCCGTGGTTGAGCCGCAGATTCACCAGATGTCCCAGGCCGACCAGGGTTCCACCCAGGGTCATGGCCACGGCGTGAGGCACCACGGTCTCGTGCAACGGCTGGTACAGCACGCCCAGCCACAGGATCGCCAGTCCTGGCAGCAGCAGCCCCAGTGCCCGCACCACACGATGGCGCCGGTAGCCCCAGAGCAGGCTGAAGACGCCCAGCAGCGTGGCGAAGAGCACGAAGCCCCGCTCGAAGCCATCGCTCAGCCAACTCGCAATCCCCAGCGACGGCAGCGCCGCGATCACGACTGGCAGCAGCGCGCAGTGCAGCGCGCACATGAGCGAGCCCATGGCGCCGAAGCGATCGAGCCAGTGGTGGCGGTGCAGGTCGGGCATGACTTCCGGGCTGTTGACGGGCAGGTGCGCTGGAATGGTAATAATATAACATCACTCATCCAACAAGACCAAGCCTGATGCCCGTACGCCCCTGCGTTCTCTCCCGCCCCGGCCCACTGTCCGCCGCCATCCTCCTGGCCCTGGCCACCGCGCCGGCACTGGCCCAGGAGGATGCCCGCCATGACGAGGTCAAGGACCTGTCCGCCGTCGTGGTCCGGGCCACACCGCTGCCGCAGACGGCCGAGGACCTGGCGCGGCCGGTCGAGGTGCTGGCCGGCGCACGTCTGGACGAGGCCAAGGCCAATTCACTGGGCGAAACCGTGAACCGCCTGCCGGGCGTGCAGTCCTCGTACTTCGGGCCGGGCGTCGGGCGTCCGATCATCCGCGGCATGGACGGCGCGCGCGTGCAGGTGCTCAGCGACGGCCTGTCCTCCGGCGACGTGTCCACGGTGAGCGTGGACCATGCCGTCTCGATCGAGCCGTTCCTGGCCAACCAGATCGAGGTGCTCAAAGGCCCCTCCACCCTGCTCTACGGCAGCGGCGCCATCGGCGGCGCGGTCAACGTCGTCGACGGTCGCATTCCCGAGGCAGCCACCGAAGATCCGTTCGAGGGCCGCGCCGAACTGCGCGCCGGCAGCGTCAACAGCGAGAAGACCGGCATGGTGCGCGTCGACGGCACCAGCGCCTCCGGACATTTCGTGTTCCACGCCGACGCGTTGCATCGCGAAACCGGCGACTACGACATCCCGGGTTACGCCGAGAGCGCGGCAATGCGCGCCAGCGAACAGGAAGAAGGCGAGGAAGAGGGCCACGAGGAAGAGGAAGAGGCCCATGGCGTGCTGCCCAACAGCTTCGTGCGCACCGACAGCGGTGCGCTTGGCGTCTCCTACGTCGGCGAGCGCGGCTTCCTCGGCGTCGGCGCCAGCCTGTTCAACACCCGCTACGGCGTGCCCGGACATGCGCACGAACACGAGGAACATGAGGAGGGTGAGGTCGAAGCCGGAGCCGAAGAAGAAGGCCCCGTGCACATCCTCATGGATCAGCGCCGCAGCGAACTGCGCGGCGGCCTGAACGGACTGGGCGCGTTCGATACGCTGCGGGTGAAGCTGGCGCGCAACGAATACACCCATACCGAATACGAAGGCCAGCAAGTCGGCACCGTATTCGACAACGACAGCACCGAAGCTCGGGTGGAACTGGCGCATCGCGGCTGGGCCGGCTGGGACGGCGCATTCGGGCTGCAGGCGTCGGACCGCGACTTCCGCGCCATCGGCGACGAAGCCTTCGTGCCTGCCTCGCAGTCGCGCGATATCGGCCTGTTCTGGATGGGCAGGCGCAGCTTCGGACCAGTGGACCTCGAGCTGGGCGCACGCCACGACCGCAACAGCGTCGACGTCGATGCGGATGAGGCGATCGGACCATCGCGCGATTTCAGCGCCACCAGTTTGTCCGCATCTGCGCGTTGGAACCTGGACGAGGACCTGCATCTGTCCTTCGGCCTCGACCGCGCGCAGCGCTCGCCCACCGCCGAGGAGCTGTATTCCAACGGCCTGCACGTGGCCACCCAGAGCTTCGAATTCGGCAATCCGGATCTGGATGTGGAAACCGCCAATCGCGCCGAGATCGGCGCGCACTGGCACCACGGCCCGATCAAGATCGGCGCATCCGTCTATGCGGTGGACTACACCGACTTCGTTTATCTGGCCGATACCGGGGTGGAGGACGATGGCACGCCGGCGCGTGTCTGGAACCAGGGCGATGCGCGCTTTACCGGCGCCGAAGCCGAGCTGCAGTGGACCTTCCTCGACAACGACACCGGCCGATGGAGTCTGCGCGCCTTCGGCGACCTGGTGCGCGGACGCCTGACCGGCGACGGCACGCGCGAGGTCGCCTTCTCGGTGCCGCACGATGATCACACCCACGACTACACGGCCGAGATCGCGCTGTCGGGCAACCTGCCGCGGATCGCACCCTGGCGCGTGGGCGGCGAGTTGCGTTGGGAAGGCGAGCACTGGCGCGCGGGTGCCGGCGCGGTGCGCTATGCGCGCCAGGACAATGTGGCCGACTTCGAATCCGAAACCGCGGGCTACACGCTGGTCAACGCGAACGTTGCCTGGCATCTCGACACCCCCGGCGGCAACGCCTGGGAGTTGTTCGTCGACGGCAGCAACCTGCTGGACGAAGAGGCGCGTCCGCATACCTCGTTCCTGAAGGATCTCGCACCGCTACCGGGACGCAACATCAGCGCCGGGGTCAGGCTGTTCTTCTGATGGCGACGGCGCTGGCGGAATTCGCCGCGCGCAGCATCGCCGCCGGGATCGGGGCCACGGTCGTGGTCGACCTGTGGGCGCTGCTGCTGCGGCGAGCGCTGGGCTGGGCTTCGCTCGACTGGTCGATGGCCGGGCGCTGGATCGGGCATCTGCGGAGCGGCAGGTTCGCGCACGAACGCATCGCAGCGGCGCCCGTGGTCCGCGGCGAACGCGCGATCGGCTGGATCTTCCACTATGCGGTCGGAATCGTGTTCGCCTCCGCGCTGCTGGCGGTCATGGGCGCCGACTGGGCACGCCGGCCGACGCTGACCGCCTGCCTGGCGACCGGCTGGCTGACGATCGTGTTCCCGTGGTTCGTGATGCAGCCGGCGATGGGTGCGGGAGTCGCGGCTGCGCGTACACCGCACCCGCCCCGGGCCCGCCTGCAGAGCCTGCTGACCCATACCGTCTTCGGGATCGGCCTGTATCTCGCGTTCGCCGGCCTCGCTCTGCTCTTCCCATCGGCCGCAGCCTAGTCCCTGCTGCCTGATCCGGCGGCCACGTGCCTGGCAGACATCGTTGACGTGCGTCGGAAAATACGTGTATATGCACCTATGGACCAGCTCAAGCCCCAGACCAGTCCCTGCACCTGTTTCCGCATGCGCAAACTGACCCGGCTGATGAGCCAGCGCTACGACCGCCGGCTCGCCGCTGCCGACATCAACGTCAATCAGTATTCGATCCTGCGGCGGATCGGCCGGAATATGCGCACCGTGAGCGAGCTCGCCCGCGAGCTGGGCATGGACCGCACCACCCTCAGCCGCGATCTCAAGCCGCTCATCGCCCGCGGCTGGGTCGAGCAGGTCGCCGGCGAAGACGCACGCCAGCGGCCGCTGCGCGTGGCTGCCGCCGGCGTCCGCGCACTCAAGCAGGCCATGCCGCTGTGGCGCGATGCGCAGGACGAAATCGAAACCCTGCTCGGGAGCCAGCGCACATTGCGCCTGCACGCGCAGCTCGACGAGGCCATCAGGCGGCTGGATCACAAGGCATGAACCTGCGCCCCGACATCGACGAAATGCTCCGTGGCCTGCTGCCCAAAGGCGCATCGCTGCAGATTCCACCGCCCTGCCTGACCGACATGCAGGGCGAATTCGTGGAGTACGTGGAAGGCGTGTCGCTCAGCGCGCGTTTTCCGGTGCTGGCGCGCTACCGCAACCCGATGGGACATATGCAGGGCGGTTTCATAGTCGCCGCGCTGGACAATACGCTGGGGCCGTTCTCCTATCTGATCGCGCCGCCGAGCGCGACCGCGTCGTTGAATACCCAATACCTGCGCCCTGTCGTTGCGGGCATGCCGCACATCCGCTGCAAGGCCTGGCTGGTGGAGCGCACCCGCAACCAGCTGCACCTGGCGGCGGACGTCCGCGATCCCGACGATCGCGTGCTGGCGCTGTGCCAGTCGACCTGCCAGATCCTGCCCACCGCATGATCCTGCGACCCTGATGCCCATGTCCGCCACCGCACCCTCCGCCAACCGACATGCCTGGCTGCTGATCGCAGCCGCCACGCTGACCCTGATGGTGACCATGGGCGTGCGCCAGTCGCTGGGGCTGTTCGTGCAGCCGATCGCGCGCGACACCGCGCTCGGCATCGTCGAGATCAGCTTCGCGCTGGCGGTGGCGCAGCTGGTGTGGGGCATCGTCCAGCCGTTGTTCGGCGCCTGGGCGGACAAGACCGGGCCTGGCCGTGTGCTGGTCGCCGGCGGCCTGTTGCTGGTACTGGGCATGGCGCTGACGCCGATGCTGATCTCGCCCTGGGGCCTGGTGTTCACCCTCGGCCTGCTCGGTGCGGCAGGCGCGGGAGCGGGCAGCTTCTCGGTGCTGATTGGCGCCGCGGCGCAGCACGTCCCGGCCGAGAAGCGCTCGATGACCGCCGGCATCATCAACGCGGGCGGATCGTTCGGCCAGTTCGTGTTCGCCCCGTTCGCCCAGGCCATGATCGCGGCATTCGGCTGGGCTGCCGGCATGTGGGCCCTGGCGGTGTCCGCACTGGCCACGCTGCCGCTGGCGTGGCCGCTGCGCGGCCGCAAGCATCGCACCACGAATACCGCAGCGGTCGCTGCACCTGCAGACATCGGCCTCCGTCAGCAGTTGCACATCGCGTTGCGCGACCGCAGCTACTGGATGCTGCACATCGGGTTCTTCACCTGTGGCTTCCACATCGCCTTCCTGGTCACGCACCTGCCCAGCGAGATCGCGCTGTGCGGATTGTCGGACCGGGTCTCGGCGATCTCGCTGGCGCTGATCGGCCTGTTCAACGTGGCGGGCAGCCTGGGAATCGGCTGGCTCGGGCAGCGCTACCGGATGAAGTCGCTGCTGGCACTGATGTATGCCAGCCGTGCACTGCTGATCGTCCTGTACCTGGCCTCGCCGCCGACGCCACTGGTGTTCTATGCGTTCGCCGCAGGGCTGGGCCTGACCTGGCTGGCGACGGTGCCGCCAACCGCGGGCCTGGTGGGCAAGCTGTTCGGCGCGCGTTACCTGGGCACGCTCTTCGGCCTGACACTGCTCTCGCACCAGGTCGGCGGCTTCTTCGGCGCATGGCTGGGCGGTCTTGCGATGGAACGCTTCGGCGATTACAGCTGGATGTGGTACGCCGACATCGCCCTGGCCCTGCTGGCCGCGCTGGCCAATCTGCCGATCCGCGA
Source organism: Lysobacter sp. M2-1 (assembly GCF_022662495.1). Lineage (GTDB taxonomy): Bacteria > Pseudomonadota > Gammaproteobacteria > Xanthomonadales > Xanthomonadaceae > JAKPBU01. The sequence goes on along the minus strand of NZ_JAKPBU010000002.1, from coordinate 67,538 downwards.
GGCCCGACTGTTCCCTGCACGAACCGCCCCGGAGGCCGCATGAATGACTCACCGGAAGAAGCCATCGATCTCGGACGCAAGCTCGCCACCTTTTCCGAACATTGGCAGCCGCGCACGATCGCCACGTTCAACGGCCACGACATCATGGTGGTGAAGGTGAAGGGCGAGTTCGTCTGGCACAGCCACGACGACACCGACGACCTGTTCCTGGTCCTGCACGGCAACCTCCGCATCGAACTGGAAGATCGCACCGTCCGGCTCGGCCCTGGGCAGCTGTTCGTGGTGCCGCGCGGCGCCGCGCACCGCCCGGTGGCGGACGAGGAGGCGCACTTGCTGCTGATCGAACCGACCGGCACACCCAACACCGGCGATCCGGCAACGGCCGCGACGCGCAGGACGATCTAGCAGCGTCGATCAGCGCGGCGGCAGCTGCGCGCAATCCGCGCACAGCCCATGCACTTCCAGGGTCTGCGTCTGCGGGCTGAAGCCGAGCGCGCGCGCCTGCGCGTCCAAGGTCGTCACGACGTGTTCGTCTTCCAGCTCCACCGCCTTGTGGCAGGCATCGCAAATCAGGAACGGCGCCGAATGCTGCGCGGCATTGGGGTGGTGGCAGGCAACGAATGAATTGACCGATTCGAGCTTGTGGATGAAGCCGTTCGCCAGCAGGAAATCGAGCGCGCGGTAAACCGTGGGCGGTGCCGCCGCGCCGGCGCCTTCCCCGTCGCGCACCTTGTCCAGCAGGTCGTAGGCCTTGATCGGCTGGCCGGCCTGGGCGATCAGGCCCAGCACCCGCGCGCGGATCGCCGTCAGGCGCAGCCCACGATCGCTGCAGGCGCGCTCCACCGCCGCCACGAAGCCGGCGGCGTCGTGGACGTGCAGTTCCGGCGAGGTGCATGGATGGGTCATGACTGGATGATGGTGCCGAAATGCAGGCGACTCAAGCGATGCGCGCGATCGCCGCGTCGATGCGTTTGAGCGCCTCTGCCTGGCCGGCGAGGTAGACGGTGTGCGCGATGTCGGGGCTGACCTGGGTGCCGGTGATCGCCACGCGCAGCGGCTGCGCCACCTTGCCCATGCCGAGGCCGAGCGCCTCCGCGCTGGCATGCAGGGCGTGCGAAACGGTTTCCGCACTCCACGTCGTGAGTTTCGACAGGCGCTCGCGGGCCTCGGCCAGCGGCATGCCGGCAGCGGCGGTGAGGTGCTTGGCGACGGCGGCGGCGTCGTAATCGTGCAGCGGACCGAACCACACCGCGGCGCGCTCGGCCATGTCCTTGAGCGTCTGCACGCGGTCGCGCAGCGCGATGACGATATCCGCCGGTGCGGGCCCTGCCGACAGGTCGTAACCCGCCTGCCGCAGATGCCACTCGAGGTGCCTGCCGACCTGCTCCGGATCGTCGGACTTCAGATACTGCTGGTTGAGCCAGCCGAGCTTGGCCGGGTCCAGGCGCGATGCCTTGGCGTTGACGTCCTTCAGGTCGAACAGCGACGTCATTTCGGCGATCGAGAAGATCTCCTGATCGCCGTGCGACCAGCCCAGACGCACCAAGTAGTTGAGCAGCGCGTGAGGCAGATAGCCGGCATCGCGGTACTGCATCACATCTGCGGCGCCGGTGCGCTTGGACAGCTTGGCGCCGTGTTCGTCCAGGATCATCGGCAGGTGCGCGAACGCTGGCACATCGGCGCCCAGCGCGCGATAGATGTTGATCTGGCGCGGCGTGTTGTTGACGTGATCGTCGCCGCGCACCACATCGCTGATGCGCATGTCGATATCGTCGACCACCACCGCGAAGTTGTAGGTGGGGTAGCCATCGGAACGGAAGATCACCAGGTCGTCGAGTTCGGCATTGGCGATCTCGATGCGGCCCTTGACCTTGTCGTCCCAGGCCACCGCTCCTTCTAGCGGATTCCTGAAGCGAATGACGCGGTTGGGATCGTCGCGATACTCCAGGTTGGCATCGCGGGCGGCGCCGCTGTAGCGCGGCTTTTCGTTCGCGGCCATGGCCGCCTCGCGCATCGCCTCGAGCTCTTCCCTGGTTTCGTAAGCGTAGTAGGCGGTGCCGGCGCGCACCATCTGCTCGGCGACTTCGCGGTAGCGATCCAGCCGATCGGTCTGGTAGATCGGGCCTTCGTCGTAGTCCAGCCCGAGCCAGTCCATCGCTTCGAGGATGGCGTCGATCGCCGCCTGGGTGCTGCGTTCGCGGTCGGTGTCCTCCACCCGCAGGATGAACTGCCCCCCATGGCGGCGCGCCTGCAGCCAGCAGTACAGCGCGGTGCGCGCACCGCCGATATGCAGGTAACCGGTCGGGCTCGGGGCGAAGCGGGTGCGCGTGGTCATGGGCAGGCCTGGAACGGAACCGCGCGATTTTACGCCCTGCAGGAGCGGCCTTGGCCGCGATTGGCCGCGCCTTGCCTCATCCGTGGCGCGCTTTCTGAAAAGAGCATTCGCGGCCAAGGCCGCTCCCACAGTGACCCACCACTACAATGGCGGCATGACCACGCTGTTCATTTCCGACCTGCATCTGGACCCCGAACGCCCCGAGATCACCCGCCTGTTCGGGGAATTCATCGAGGGCGAAGCGCGCGGCGCCGATGCGCTGTACATCCTGGGCGATCTGTTCGAAGCCTGGGTCGGCGACGACGATCCTTCCGAAACCGGCGCCTTCGTCGCATCGAAACTCAAGGCGCTGGCGGGCGCGGGCGTGCCCGTGGCCTTCATCCGCGGCAACCGCGACTTCCTGCTCGGCGAGGATTACGCGCGGCGCGCGGGCATGGCGATCCTGCCGGATCCGGCGGTCGCCATGCTGTACGGAACTCCGACCCTGCTGATGCACGGCGACCTGCTGTGCACGGACGACACCGCCTACCAGCAGTTCCGCGTGCAGACGCGCGATCCACGCTGGCAGGCGCAATTCCTGTCGCAGCCGCTGCCCGCGCGGATCGCCTTTGCGCAACAGGCGCGCGCGGCAAGCGCGGCGCACCAGTCAGGGCTGAAGGACCAGGGCACGATGGAAACGATCACCGACGTGTCGCCGGCCACGGTGGCCGATACGTTCCGGCGTTACGGCATCGGTCGACTCATCCATGGACATACCCATCGGCCGGCGATCCATGAGCTCGATGTCGAGGGCCGTGCATGCCAGCGTGTCGTGCTTGGGGATTGGTATGACCAGGGCTCCGTCCTGCGCGTCGCCCCCGACGGCATCCGTCTGGACATGCTCTAAAAAAAAGCGTAACCAGTTCTGCCGACGCGCTGCGGCGCGCTGTAATGGGATCGCGAGTGGTGGGAGATCGCGGCGCGGCTCCGTCTTGCGGGTAGACCGCGGCGGCCTGAAGGTCGAAGCGCTGTAGCCGACCGCTTTCGCCGCGCCGCGGAGGAAATGCGCTCCCTCGTACTACCCCCGACGCCGGAGCGAGCAGGCGCCAGCCCTACTTCGCCGCTTCTGCGCAACCCTTGTAATCCGTATTCCCGTAGCGGAAGGCCGCGGTGAACGCGTATTGCGTGTCGGACATGCCGTCGCTGCATTCGCCACGACGGATATCCAGTTCGAACGCGGTACCAGCGTCCGTCCCTTCGTAGCGGATGCCATCGGCCTGCAGCGTGTGCTGCCCGGTCAGATGCTTGCCGACCTGGTCTTCCATCGTGGTGAAGTGCAGGGTGTCGCCGTCCACGCGTATGCCCCAGAACGGCTCGGTGCCTACGACCCGATAGGCGAGCACCGGTTCGCCTTCCTGCCCCGGGCCGCGCTTGCCCTGCGGGGGCGGTGTATCGGTCGCTGGCGTCGGCGGCGTGGGCGCTGCTGGCGATTCGGGAGTCGGCTGGGGGTCCGGCGCCGTGCAGCCGGCGATGCATACCAGCGCGAGCGCGCACGCGAACGAGACAACCGCAGCGGTACGTGACATGTCGGACTCTCCTGGAATCGGCATCGGCCCACCAAGCCTGCGCGGGGACACGTTAAGAGGAACTGACGGCCTGCAGGCTGCGCAGCTCGTCCTCGTCGAACCCGGCCGCCAGGCGTGCCTCCAGGTTGAACGGGCCGTGCAGGGCTCCGCCGGCGTGCTCGCGCAGCAGGCGCCGGAACTCGGCATGCGGTTCCAAGCCTTCGCGCTCGCAGAACCAGCGGAACCAGCGCGAGCCGGCGGCGACGTGCGCGACTTCCTCTCGCAGGATCACCTCCAGGATGTCTGCGGTCGCATCGTCGCCGAGGGCGCGCAGCTTGACGATCATGCCGGGTGTCACGTCCAGTCCGCGCGCCTCCAGCACCCGCGGCACCAGCGCCATCCGCGCCAGCCCGGAATGCGCCGTCTTTTCCGCCATTTCCCACAGACCGTTGTGCGCGTCGAAGTCGCCGTAGTCGTGCCCAAGCTGGCGCAGCCGATCGCGCAGCATCACGAAATGCCGGGCCTCGTCGTTGGCAACGCCTACCCAGTCCGCATAGAACCTTTCGGGCAGGCCACGGAAGCGGTAGACCGCATCCCAGGCCAGGTCGATCGCATTGAACTCGATATGGGCAATGGAGTGGACGAACACCGCGCGCCCGGCTTGCGTTCCGAAGCCGCGTCTGGGGAGATCGCGCGGATGCACCAGTGTCGGTTTGGGCGGGCGTCCGGGCATGTGGATGGGTTCGGGCGCGGCACCGTTGTCGTCGATGTCCAGCTCACCGCGCTGGAACGCCTGCGCGGCGGCGAAGGTCGACGCGACCTTGGCTTCGCAGGTCGCGGCATCCAGGCAGGTCCTGGCCGTGGCGAACAGCCGTGTCGCAGGAGCGACGTGAGTCGCGAGCTGTTCGCGCGTTCCGGTCAGATGCTCGCGACTCACGTCGCTCCTACACGCAGGGTGTCAAAGCGCCAGCCGGCGCTGGCGCTTCGCATCGTCCGAACGCAAGCGCTTGAGCCCCTCGAAATAGCCTGGCTCCACGCCGGTCACGTACTCGCCACTGAAGCAGGACGAATCGAACACGCGGCCCGGAAACTTCGGCCCCGCGACTGCGGCTTCCAGGTCGGCCAGATCCTGATAGACCAGCCAGTCGCAGCCGATCATCCGTTCGATCTCGTCCTCGCTGCGACCGTGCGCGATCAGTTCCTCGGGCGTGGGCATGTCGATGCCGTAGATGTTGGGGTAACGCACCGGCGGCGCGGCGCTGGCCAGGTAGACCTTGCGCGCACCGGCGTCGCGCGCCATCTGCACGATCTGGCTCGAGGTGGTGCCGCGCACGATCGAATCGTCGACGAGCAGCACCACGCGGTTGCGGAACTCCAGCGGGATCGGATTGAGCTTGCGCTTGACCGATTTCGCGCGCTCGCCCTGCCCCGGCATGATGAAGGTGCGGCCCACGTACCGGTTCTTGATGAAGCCCTCGCGGTACTTCACGCCGAGTACGTTGGCGATTTCCAGCGCCGAGTCGCGCGAGGTATCCGGAATCGGGATCACCACGTCGATGTCGTGATCGGGCCGCTCGCGCAGGATCTTCTCGCCCAGGGTCACGCCCATGCGCATGCGCGCCTTGTGCACCGAGATCTCCTCTATCATCGAGTCCGGGCGCGCGAAATAGACGTACTCGAAGATGCACGGCGCGTGCTGCTGCGGTTCGGCGCACTGCCGCTCGTGCAGCTCGCCGCGCGCGGTGACCACGATCGCCTCGCCCGGGCGCACGTCGCGCACGCGCTCGAAACCGAGGATGTCCAGCGCCACCGATTCCGAAGCGATCGCATACTCGGGGCCCGCATCCCCCAACCGGCGACCGAGCACCAGCGGACGGATCCCGTGCGGATCGCGGAAGGCGACCAGGCCCAGCCCCAACACCGTGGCCACCACCGCATAGCCGCCGCGGGCACGGCGGTTGACGCCTTCCACCGCGCGGAACGCGCTTTCGGGCGTGAGCGCCTTCTGCATGTCCAGCTCGTGCGCGAACACGTTGAGCAGCACTTCCGAATCGGACTGGGTGTTGACGTTGCGGCGGTCCTGTTCGAACACCTCGCGCCGCAGCGCATCGGTGTTGATCAGGTTGCCGTTGTGCGCCAGCGCGATCCCGTAAGGCGAATTCACGTAGAACGGCTGCGCCTCGTCGCTGCCCTCGCTGCCCGCGGTCGGGTAGCGACAGTGGCCGACGCCGACCTTGCCTTCGAGCAGGGTCATGGCCTTGGCGTCGAACACGTCGCGCACCAGGCCGTTGCCCTTGTGCACGCGCAGCTGGGTGCCGTTGACGGTGGCGATGCCGGCGGCATCCTGGCCGCGGTGCTGCAGCACGGTCAGCCCGTCGTACAGCTGGGCTGCGACGTCCGAGGTGCCGACGATGCCGACGATGCCGCACATGTGTGTGTTTGCTCCTCGCGCTCAGGGATGTGGGCGCACGATGCCGCTGACGCCGGCTTTCGCGCTCAGCTGCGCGCGCAGCTGGTCGGCTTCGGCACGGCTGAGCACCGGGCCCACGCGCACGCGGGTGAGCGCACCCTTGTCGCTGTTGACCGTTTCGGTGAAGGCGGTGAAACCGGCAGCGCGCAGGCGATCGCGCAGCTTCCCGGCTTCGGTGGCGTTGCCGAAGGCGCCGACCTGCACTGCGAACCCGGTACCGGAAGCGGCGGGCGCGGACGCAGGCGCTGCCGGCCTGGGAGTTTCTGTCGGCGCCGTCGCCACCGGCGCGGTCGCAGGTTTCGGCGCTGGCGTTTCCGCTGGCAGGGGCTCGGTGGTCACCGCCGCTGCGGCCGGCTTGGCGACCGGTTGCGAGGTACTGGCGGCGGGTGCGGTTGTGGCGGCTGTGCCCGCATCGGCATCCAGCACCACCACGCGGGCGCCCACGTCATCGCGCACGTGCGCGGCGCGCAGGCGCGCGGCTTCGGCGTCGGCGCGGGTGGCATAGGGCCCGATGCGCACGCGCCAGGCGCTGCGACCATTGAGCGTGGTCTGCTCGCTGTAGCCCGGCAGCTGCGAGCCGCGCAGGTGACCGACGACGGTGCCGGCATCGGCGCGAGTGGCGTAGGAGCCGAAATGCACGGCGTAATCGCCGCCCACCACGCTGGGTGGCTGCATCGGCTCGGCGCCGGCGTCGGCCGTGTCGACGGTGGGCAGCCTTTCCCCCGCCGGCGGTGCGGGTGTTGCGAGCGCGCCCTCGTCCCCCGCCTGCGGGCTCACCAGCGGCAGGTCGCGGGTTTCCATTCCGCTCGGCGGCTGGTTGGGGATGTCCAGCGGCACGTCGGAAACGCCGCTGTCGGGCGCCGGGCCCTTCACCAGCATCGGCAGGAAGATCACGGCCAGCGCGATCAGCACGGCAGCGCCGACCAGGCGCTGTTTCGTCGGAGTATCCATCGGCACTCGCTCGGTCGTGGGGCGATCTGAAGGCGTGCGGAATTATACGCGTGGCCTGTCGTGCCCCGACTGCGGGCCGGGTGCGAACCTAGGTCCGGTTCAGCGCCTGCAACGCCTCGGCCGCCGCATGGAAGGAGCCGAACACCAGGATGCGGTCGCCGGCACGGGCCTGGGCGCGTGCGGCGTGCAGGGCCGTCGCGACATCGACGTACCGCTCCGCGGAGGCCGCCGGGGTCCCCGCAAGACGCGACGCGAGTTCATCCGCGCCCAGACCACGCGCACCGGCCGCCAGCGAGCTGGCCAGCAGCCAGGCATCCACCTGCGCCGCCAGCCCCGCCACCACCGCCGCATGGTCCTTGTCCGCAAGCGCCGCGTACACCGCGATGGTGCGCCCGATGCAGGGCCTGGCGAGCAGTGCGGCCGCCAGCTCGCGCGCGGCTTGCGGATTGTGGCCGACGTCGACGAGAACCTCGATCCCATCCAGAGCGAACCGCTGCAGGCGCGCATTGATATGCACCTGCGCCACGCCACGCATGAAGGCCTCGTCGGGGATGTCCTCATCAAGAGAACGCAGCGCGGCGATCGCGGTGGCCGCATTGCGCAGTTGCACCGGCGCCGCCAGGGGCGGCATCGGCAGCTCGAGTTCGAAACCAAGCTCCCGCCAGCGCCATGTACCGACACCTTCGGCGGGCGGATCGACGAAGAAGTCGCAGCCGGCCCGGATCGCCGGGGCGCCGATGGCATAGGCATGCCGCAGCACGCTGGCCGGCGGATCGTCCTCGCCGAGCACGAGAGGCTTCCAGGCGCGGGCGATGCCGGCCTTCTCCAAGCCGATCGCCTCGCGCCCGGCGCCGAGCCAGTCCTGGTGATCCAGGTCCACCGTGGTGACCACGGCCACGTCCGGATCGATGAGGTTGGTCGCGTCCAGGCGCCCGCCCAGACCGACTTCCAGGATCGCCAGGTCAAGCCCGCTATGGCCGAACAGCCATAGCGCGGCGAGCGTGCCGTATTCGAAATAGGTGAGCGACACGGGGCGATCCTGCTCTGCGGGAGCAGCACCTGTCGTCTCGCCCGACATCCGGTCCGGAGCGCCGGGCGGCCGCCCCAGCCGCGCCGCTTCCACGGCTTCGAATGCGGCCACCAGATCCGCATCTGCGGCTTCGACGCCGCCGATCCGTACGCGCTCGTTGTAGCGCAGCAGATGCGGCGATGTATACGCGCCGACCTTCCAGCCGGCCGCGAGCGCGATGGATTCGACGAAGGCGACCGTCGAGCCCTTGCCGTTGGTGCCGGCGACGGTGATCACGTGACGCGCCGGCTTGGCCAGCTGCATGCGCCGGGCGACTTCGCGCACCCGGTCCAGGCCCATGTCGATGGACTTGGGGTGCTGGGCCTCGATGTAGTCCAGCCAGTCGGCGAGGGTACGTGTCATGCTCGATCGAAGCGGCGGATTTCACGGCGAACCAAGCCAGGTTCCCGCAGGCTGCAGCGCCAAAGTCCGCCGTTCACAGCGCCCGGTGCACGGCCTCGCCAAACAGCGGCGTGTGGTGCGCGCAGTCGTTGAGGCGGACCACGTCGAGATGTTCGAGGTCCGGGCCTTCCAGCAGGTTGAGCGTGGTCGGCGCCTGGCGGAAGGTCCACAACTTGGCGAACGGAATCCCGAGCACGTGGCAGAGCAGCACACGATTGACCGCATCGTGGGCGACGACCAGCAGGGTGTCGCCATCGCCCAGGCCACGTGCCGCACGCGCGAGCGCCGGCCAGGCGCGTTCGAAAACGTGTTGCAGGGACTCGCCCTCGGGCATGAGGACTTCGTGGGGCGCGTCGCGCCAGGCCTGCAGGCGCTCGGGATCGCGCTCGCGGATCTCGCTGGAGAGCAGGCCTTCCCAGGTGCCGTGCGCGATTTCCTTCAACCCCTCGTCGGTGGTCAGCATCGCTGCGCGCTCCGGCCCCAGCGCGAGCTGGGCGGTGTGGAACGAACGCGACAGCGGCGAGGAGACGGCGCGGTCGATCGCCACGTCCCGCAGGCGCGCGCCCAGGGCGGCCGCCTGCGTTTCGCCCACGGGCGACAGCGGGATGTCCTCCTGCCCCTGGTAGCGGCCTTCGGCATTCCAGGGCGTTTCGCCGTGGCGGGCAAGCAGGATTCTCATGGATCGACGCAGTGGACCGGGCGCGGCAGGTTATCAGAGCGCTCGCTGGGGTGGCTGACTGCCGGTTGCGGCTGGCAGTCAGCGGTTCGGCATACGCCTGGAGGACACGACGCCGCCCCGGCTGCTGGCGGCCCCCGGCGCTTTGCGCGACGATGCCCACCCATCCCGCGGAGCGTTCCCCATGCCACAGGCAAAAGGCAGGTTCGAAGTGAAGCGCACGCCGCAGGGCGCCGTCGACCTGGGCGGCGGTGCGGAAGCGGGCCACTTCCGCTTCGACAAGACATTCGAAGGGCCGTTGCAGGCCGCCAGCGTGGTCCACATGCTGGCCGTCGGCACCGCGGTCGAGGGCTCGGCCGCATATGTCGCCATCGAACGCGTCAGCGGCACGCTCGACGGTCGAAAGGGCGTGTTCTTCGCCCAGCACAGCGGCGTGATGGAGCGTGGCAAGCCGTCGCTGTCGCTGACCGTGGTCCCCGACTCCGGCACCGACGGGCTGCAGGGCCTGAGCGGCAGCATGCAGATCGAGATCGTCGACGGGCAGCACTTCTACACCTTCGACTACGAAGTGCGGCCGGAGTGAGGCTGTCGCATTGCCGGCGGGCGAACTTCAATTCGCTTCGCGAAGGTCGGTCAGCGCAAGGACAGTCCCGCAACCGCTAATCGGCAGGCAGGTTCATTTCCTTTAGCAGGTGCGGCGCCGGATACACCTTGGCCAGCAACCAGCGCAGATAGCGCACATCCACGTGGATCGCACGCTTGTAGCGTGGGTCGTACATCCAGCTGGCGCTGACGGCCTCCCAGTTGCTGTCGAAATTCAGGCCGATGAGCTTGCCGTTGGCGTCGAGCACGGGCGAACCGGAATTGCCGCCGGTGGTGTCGAGATTGGTGAGGAAATCGACGGTCTGGGTCTTGAGCCGCGGGTCGGAGGTGCTGCCGAAATCGCCCTTGACGATTGCATCGCGCAGCGCCTGCGGTGCATCGAACGGGGCCTGGCCGGTGTGCTTTTCGAGGATGCCCTGCACCGTGGTCACCGGCACGTAGTCCACGCCATCGCGCGGCGACATGGGACTGACCTTGCCATAGCTCACCCGCAAGGTGGAGTTGGCATCGGGATAGACCGCGCGGCCCTGGGACTTCCGGTAGGCGATGAGCGCGCGCATATAGGCCGGGCGCAGACGCATCAGCTCGCCCTGGCGCTGCTTGTCGGTGTCTTCTCCACGCAGCACCGCGGGCATCAGCTTTGCCGCCGCCTGGAGCAGCGGGTCGTCGCTGTTCCCAAGCGCCTGGGCGTCGGCCGACATCCAGCGCAGGCGCTGGTCCTCCGTGCCGAGTTTGGTGCCCGCGTACAAGGTGTCCAGCGCGGCTTTGGCTTGGACTTCGTCCTGGCCGAAGAGCGCGTCGACCTCGGCGATGCGCTGGTCCGCCGGCAGCGCGCGATAGCGGCGCAGCAGTTCGGCCAGCAGCGCCTTTTCCACGGTCGCGTCGTAGCGGCGCTGCACCTGTTTGAGCTGGCCGTCGATCAGCGCCTCGTCGCGCTGCTGGTAGCCGGTCTCGCGCTGCGCGTCGGGCTTGCCTCGTTCGGCGGCCAGGCGCTGCAACTGCAATGCGCTCTTGAGCAGCTGCGTCTGCGTGCGCATCAGGCCAAACAGCTGCTCGCGTTCGCGCTCCGCACGAGCGGAGTCCAGTACGGCCTGCGCGGCAGCAATGTCGGCACGCGTGTCCCTGGCATCACGCTGCCCGGCAAGCCAGACCAGCATCGCGGCCTCGTCCTCACCGCGCGTCGGCACCGCATCGCTGCGACGCAGGCCGTCGAGCTCGCCCTGGGCGCGCTTGAGGCTGTTCTTGAGGCTGGCGAGCTGCGCGGCGTAGAGCGTGGTCGTGTCCTTGTTGCCGGAAGTTGCGGTTTCTATGGTCTTGATCATCGCGCCGTAGATTTCGACCCGCGATGGCAGCTGCCATTCCACCTGGTCCTTGAACTCCGAGGCCATGCGGTGGCGGTAGGTAATGCCCGGATAGCCAGCGAGCATGGCGAAATCGCCCACGCCCACCGGGTCGGTGGAGACCTGCAGATGCGCCGGAGGCGCATAGGGCACGTTGTCGGGCGCATAGGCCGCAGGCTTACCGTCCTTGCCCACGTAGGCGCGCAGCAGGGTGAAGTCGCCGCTATGCCGCGGCCACATGAAATTGTCGATTTCGTCGCCGTAGTTGCCGATGGCCTCGGGCGGCGCATAGACGAGGCGCACGTCCTTCAGTTCCAGCTGCTTGATCAGGTAGTAGTCGGTGCCGTAGTACATGCTGGCCACGCTGCAGCGATGCCCGGCGTCGGCCTCGCACTCGGCGACCGCGGCCTTGGTCGCCGCGTCGACGGCGTCGTAGTAGGTGCGCCCGGTCTTGCCGCGCGCGTCGGCCAGGATGCGGCCGGTGACCCGGTCGAAGCCGGTGGTGACCAGCACGCGATAGTCCGGATTCGCCGGCAACTCTTCAGCGCGGCTCGCGGCGATGTAGCCGTCGCCGATCAGGTCGCGCGTCTGGCCATCGACCGACTTGCCCGAGTTGTACTGGATCACGCCGAAGGCGACGTGGTGGTTGGTCAGTACCAGTCCGTCCTTCGAGACGAAGGCGCCCGTCGCACCGCCCACCTTGACCACGGCATTCATCGGTGCCCGGGTCAGGTCGGCCAGATCCTCCGGATCGCCCTTGAATCCGGCTTCCTTCAGCTGTGCGGCGATGTCCGGCAGCTGCGCGGGCATCCACATGCCCTCGTCCGCGCGCGCCTGGCCCGCTCCGATTCCCGCGGACACTGCTCCAGCCGCCATCGCGGCCGCCAACATGCTGATGCGCATGGTCTTTGTTTCCCCTTGAAGATCGTCGGATTCTAGCGACTGGCCGGGTCCTGCCAGCTGCGGATGCGGCCGCGCCGTATAATCCGCCCCCGTTCCGAGCACTCGCAGAGGGCGCATGTCCGCTCAGATGATGAAGGCGCTGGTCAAGCGCGAAGCGGCCAAGGGCATCTGGCTGGAGCAGGTGCCGGTCCCGTCGCCGGGACCCAATGAAGTGCTCATCAAGCTCGAGAAAACCGCGATCTGCGGCACCGACCTGCACATCTATCTGTGGGACGAGTGGAGCCAGCGCACGATCAAGCCCGGCCTGGTGATCGGACACGAGTTCGTCGGCCGGATCGTGGAGATCGGCCCGGGCGTGGGCGGTTATGTACTGGGGCAACGCGTCTCGGCCGAGGGGCATATCGTCTGCGGCCACTGCCGCAATTGTCGCGCGGGCAAGCAGCATCTGTGTCCGAACACCGTGGGCATCGGCGTGAACCGCAACGGCGCGTTCGCCGAATACATCGTGATGCCGGCCAGCAATCTGTGGCCGATCCCCGATCAGATTCCGAGCGAGCTGGCCGCGTTCTTCGACCCCTATGGCAACGCCGCGCACTGCGCGCTGGAATTCGACGTGGTCGGCGAAGACGTGCTGATCACCGGCGCCGGCCCGATTGGGGTCATGGCCGCCGGCATCTGCAAGTACATCGGTGCGCGCAACGTGGTGGTCACCGACGTCAACGACTACCGGCTCAAGCTGGCCGCTGACATGGGCGCGACGCGCGTGGTCAATGTGTCGAACACATCGCTCAAGGACGTGATGAGCGACCTGCACATGGAAGGCTTCGACGTGGGCCTGGAAATGAGCGGCAACCCGCACGCGTTCAACGACATGCTCGATTGCATGTACCACGGCGGCAAGATCGCCCTGCTCGGCCTGCTGCCCAAGGGGGCCGGCGTGGACTGGGACCGGATCATCTTCAAGGGCCTGACCATCCATGGCATCTACGGCCGGCGCATGTACGAGACCTGGTACAAGATGACCCAGCTGGTGCTCTCCGGGTTCCCGCTGGGCAAGGTGCTCAGCCACCAGCTGCCGATCGACGATTTCCAGAAGGGATTCGACCTGATGGAATCGGGCAAGTCGGGCAAGGTCGTGCTCAGCTGGAATTGAAGGTGGTGAGAGCGGCCATGGCGGTTGCCTATTCGATTCGCCATCGCAACTGTTCCTTCCACCAGCTCCAGGCAAGCACGGCGAAGATGGCCGTGAGCCAGAGCGCGACATGCCATTCCAGCAGGTTCTCCAGGCGATCGCGCAACGCATCGGCGGACACGACGTAGCGCACCACCACGCTGGCAAGCCCGAACACCAGGCAGCCCCAGGCCACCACCAGCAGCGGCACGTAGGCATGCGCCGGACGCCGCGATGCCATCCCGCGCAGCACCGTGAGCAGCGCCAGGTACGTCCCTCCGAACCACAGGTAGACGCCATAGCGCCGCAGCAGCTCGTAAGTGCGGCCTTCACTGCCAAGGAAGGTCGCGTACAGCACCAGTGCGAGCGCGGCCACGCCCCCCAGCCATGCCGGCGCCAACCCGTTCGCGCCGAGGCGCCGCATCCAGAGGGCGGCGGTAAGCCAGCACAGCGCCTGCAGCGTCGCCGCCGGCAGCATCAGCATGCGGAACAACAAATTGCCCAGACCATGGCGCGAGGCGCGGCTGATCGAAACGCAGCCATCCAGGTAAGGATTGCAGGCCGGAACCAGCCCCTGCGCGCTCGAGATCCACCAACCCAGGTGCGCCGCGACGAAAGGCAGCAGCGCGCACAGCAGCGCCAGCGGCCACAGCGGAAAGCCGGTGCGGGGCGAGCTCTCGGGACCCATGGGGGCGATGTTAGGGCAAGTGCCAACCACGCGTAGGAGCGACGTGAGTCGCGAGCTTTTTCGCCTGCCCGAGGTTGGAGCCGCTCCTACAGGCTTGCGCAACGGTCCGATGCGGCCGCAGCTACACTCGCAGCGTCATACCACCACCTGCCGACCGCCATGCCGACCGCTTCCCTAACCCAACGCTACGCCGACACCCTCGACCAGATCCGCAGCGCAGGGCTGTTCAAGGCCGAGCGCATCATCACCAGCCCGCAGTCGGCCGAGATCACGCTGGCCGATGGACGCACGGTGCTGAACTTCTGCGCCAACAACTATCTGGGGCTGGCCGACCACCCCGACATCATCGCGGCGGCGAAGGACGCGCTGGACACGCACGGCTTCGGCATGGCCTCGGTGCGCTTCATCTGCGGCACCCAGGATCTGCACAAGCAACTGGAAAGCACGATCGCCGGATTCTTCGGCAAGCAGGACACCATTCTTTACGCGGCGTGCTTCGACGCCAACGGCGGCCTGTTCGAACCCCTGCTCGACGAGAACGACGCCGTCATCAGCGATGCGCTGAACCACGCTTCGATCATCGACGGCGTGCGCCTGTGCAAGGCCAAGCGTTTCCGTTACGCCAACTGCGACATGGCCGACCTGGAGCGTCAGCTCCAGGCCGCCGACGACGCCGGCGCCCGCACCAAGCTGATCTCCACCGATGGCGTGTTTTCGATGGACGGCTTCATCGCCCCGCTGGATGAAATCACCGCCCTGGCCCGCAGGTACAACGCGCTGGTCCATATCGACGAATGCCACGCCACTGGCTTCCTTGGCCCGACCGGGCGCGGCTCGGCCGAAGTGAAGGGCGTGCTCGACCGGATCGACATCATTACCGGCACTCTTGGCAAGGCCATGGGTGGCGCGCTGGGCGGCTTCACCACGGCATCGAGTGAGGTGATCGAACTGCTGCGCCAGCGCTCGCGGCCTTACCTGTTCTCCAACTCGCTGCCACCGCACGTCGTGGCCGCGGGCATCAAGGCCTTCGAGATGCTCGACTCCGCCGGCGACCTGCGCGACCAGTTGGCGCAAAACACGGCCTACTTCCGGGAGCGGATGGGATCGGCGGGCTTCGACATCAAGCCCGGCACGCACCCGATCAGTCCGGTGATGCTCTACGACGCGCCGCTGGCGCAGAAGTTCGCTTCCCGGCTGCTGGAAGAAGGCATTTACGCGATCGGCTTCTTCTTCCCGGTGGTGCCGCAGGGCCAGGCGCGGATTCGCACCCAGATCAGCGCCGCGCATACCCGTGAGCACCTGGATCGTGCGGTCGCCGCGTTTACCAGGATCGGCCGCGAACTCAGCGTGATCTGAACGTCGGCGCGCTCCGCGCCTAGCGGCGGAACGTCTCGACTTCGTCCGCCGTCAGCACGCGCCATTGCCCCTTGGGCAAGGTACCCAACGACAACGCGCCGATGGCGACCCGCACCAGCCGCAGTACGCCGATATCGAATTCGGCGAGCAACCTGCGGATCTGGCGGTTGCGGCCTTCGTGCAGCACCAGTTCCAGCCACGAGTTCTTCCCGCCGGTGCGCAGCAGGGTCGCCGACGTGGCACGCAGCCACTCGCCTTCCACTTCGATGCCATTGACCAGCCGCGCCAGCAGGGACGCGTCCGGAATTGTGTCGACCTGCACGTGGTAGGTCTTGCCCGGCCCGTATTGCGGATCGGTGATACCCGCCGCCCATTGCGGATCGTTGCTCAGCAGCAGCAGACCCTCGCTGGCCTTGTCCAGGCGACCGACCGGAGCGACCCAGGGCAGACCTGCACCGTCGAGGCATCGGTAAATCGTGTCGCGGCCGCGTTCGTCGCTCACCGTCGCCACCAGCCCCCTGGGCTTGTTGAGCATCACGTAGCAGCGCTCGACCGCGACGAGCGGCCGGCCGTCGACTGCAATGTGCTGTTGCGACAAGGCGACCGGCGTATCCGGATCGCGCACGATACGGCCCTCCACCGACACGCGTCCCTGCTCGATCCAGCGCGCGGCCTCGGTACGCGAACACAGACCCCGCTTGGACAACACCCGCGCGAGCCCATGCCGTGGGACCGAAGGCGCGCCCATCAGCTAGAGGACGAACGATGAACAGGCGCAGAAGCGCCACGGCCCGGTTTCCCGGGCCGCTGGCTATCCAAGAGCGACCATCGCCGAATCAGGGCGTGGTCGGAGGCGTGGTCGGCGCAGGCGTCGCGGGCGGCGGCGCCGGCAAGGTGCCGGGCGGGCTGTTGGCAGGCACTGCATTCGCATCCGGCACCGGTGCCGGCGGCTGAGTCGCTCCCGGCGCGGTGCCTGGAGGGAGAGCTGCGGGCGCCGCGGCCGCACCGCCGCCGCGCGCCACACGCACGCCACGCGACTTCATCCATGCACTGAATTCGTCGGCGGTCATGCTCTTGCCGTTCTGGGTCATGTTGAACCGCCACGGCGTATTGTCGAACTCGGTCTTGGGCTTGTACGCCGCCGGGTCGAGCGGATCCACCACGCTCGGGGCAGGCATTACCGCCGCCACGTTCTTGCAGCTTTCGATCCGCATCCGCAGCAACACCTGGTCGACCGACTGCGATTCGTCGTAGGCGCGCGCCAGGACCCCACCTGCGATCCCGAGCTGCTCGGAGGGCGATACCAGTTCCGACGCAACCGGCGCCAGTACCGACGCCCGTAGCGGCATGGTCTTGGGCACCGTCGCGCAATTCATCGATTGCGCCTGGACCCCGCCGGCCGCGGCGAGCAACAACAAGGCGAGGGTCGAACGGTTCATGCGCAGATCCTGTCGTGGTTGCGGCGAGTGTAGGCATCGCGAAAGGGCTCGACAAGTTGCGGCGCCCTCGCGCTTCAGCTTCATAGAGACGATGCATGGCGGAAAAACGAAGCCCGGCGCTAGGCCGGGCTTCGTGTCTTGCTTGAACCTCGCGTCCGTTAGTTCTGGACGTTCAGCTCGGTGCGGCGGTTGGTCTCGCTCTTGCAGCCCGGGAACTCGTCACCCAGGGCTTCCAGCGGACGGCTCTCGCCGTAGCCGTTCGGACCGGTCAGACGGCCAGCATCGACGCCGTTGCTGGTCAGGTAGTCGTACACGGCGCGTGCGCGACGCTCCGACAGACCCTGGTTGTACTCGTCCGTACCGCACTCGTCGGTGTGGCCAGCCACTTCGACGCGCAGATCCGGGTAGCGCTTCAGGATCTCGATCGCCTCGTTGAGGATCGCGATCGCATCCGGACGCAGGGTCGACTTGTCGAAGTCGAAGTTCACGCCCTTCAGGTCGATCGAGACCGGAACCGGGCAGCCGTCCGGACCGATGGTCTGGCCAGCCTGCGAACCGGGGCACTTGTCGTCGCAGTCGTTCACGCCGTCGCCGTCGCTGTCGCTGTCGGCGCAGTTCGGAGCGACCGGGGCCGGGGCGACCGGAGCTTCCGGTTCCGGACCCAGCGGGATGATGATGCCGACCGAGGCCAGCACGTCGCCGTACCAGTCTTCGCCATCGTTCATCTCCGGCGGCGGATCGTCGAGCTCGAGCTGGACGCGGGTGTCATTCAGGCCGACTGCACGATAGGCCAGTTCGGTACGGATACCGACGCGACCCACGTCGCCCTGCACGCCGACACCGAGCTTCAGCGCGGGGGCGCCTTCCTTCTCTTCCCACGGAGAATCCGGATTCGGGAAGTTGTCGCCCTCCATCTCTTCACGCTGGTAGCCGAGGCCGGCCAGCAGGTACGGATTCCAGCTGCGGCCTTCGGTGACGAAGTGGTAACGGGTGTCGAACGAGATGCCGTACTGGCTCCAGTTCAGGTCTTCGTTCGATTCGCGCTTGGCGTTCTGGTAGTTGAGTTCAACATCGAACGACCAGTTCGGATTGAAGAACTTGCCGAAGCCGATGGCGCCGAAGGGCGGATTCTTGGTGTCGCGTTCGCTGTCCTGGATGTTGATACCGGCCGAACCGGTGATGTACCAGCGATCGTCGAACTCCTGCGCCGACGCAACCTGTGCGACGCCCAGCCCGCCGAGCAGCGCAGCACAGAGGAGTTTCTTGTTCATTTTCAGCTCCTTAGATCAGGGTAATTAAAACGGTAAAGCGTGGTTAAACTTGGACGGCCCCACCCACACGCCATCCGGCGCAGGTTAGGTTGAGGGATGTGAAGCCCGTGTTAACACTAGCATAACAGTTCCCCCTGAACCAGCAGCATGACAGATCAGCCCTCGCACAGGGATAGCAGATCGTCTATCCCCATGGCATCGAAGGCCTGAGGATCCTGAACCAAGCCGATCAGCGTGTCTACCGGGGATCCCCCGAGGTGGCCGCGCAGGGCCGCCTCGAACTTGGCCATCAGCACCGGGATACCCTCGGCGCGGCGCTTGCGGTGGCCTATCGGGAAGTCGATCGAGACCTTGCCGGTCGAGGTTCCGTCCTTGAAATGGACCTCCACGGCGTTGCCGATGTAGCGCTTGTCCGGATCGAAATAGTCCTGGGTGAAGCGCGGGTTCTCGACCACCTCCATCCGTGCGCGCAGCGCGTCGATGCGGGGGTCGGCTGCGACGGCGTCGGTGTAGTCGTCGGCGGTCAGACGTCCGAAGATCAGCGGCACCGCCACCATGTACTGGATGCAGTGGTCGCGGTCGGCGTAGTTCGCGAGCGGGCCGGTCTTGTCGATGATGCGGACGCCCGCTTCCTGGGTTTCGATCACGATCTTCTCGATCTCGCCAATCCGGTCCCTGACCTGCGGGTGCAGCTGCATGGCGCATTCGACCGCGGTCTGGGCATGGAACTCGGCCGGGAAGCTGATCTTGAACAGCACGTTCTCCATCACATAGCTGCCGAAAGGCCGTTCGAAAGCGAATTCCCTGCCCTTGAAGGCCACGTCGTAGAACCCCCAGGTCCTGGCGCTGAGTGCGCTGGGATACCCGACCACCTTCTTCTCCACTGCATTGAGGGCGTGGATTACGGCCCGGCGGCAGGCATCCCCGGCCGCCCAGCTCTTGCGTGGCCCGGTGTTGGGGGCATGGCGGTAGGTGCGCAGTACGCCGTTGTCGATCCAGCTGTGCGAGACCGCGGTGATCACCTCGTCCTTGCCGCCGCCGAGCATCGCCGTTGCGACCGCCGTGGACGCCAGGCGCACCAGGATCACGTGGTCCAGGCCGACCCGGTTGAACGAGTTCTGCAGCGCGTAGACGCCCTGGATCTCGTGCGCCTTGATTGCCCAGCCCAGCACGTCGCGCACGCTGACCGGCTTGCCCTGCTTGCGCGCCTGCCAGTCGGCGACGGCCAGGATCGTGCCCAGGTTGTCGGAAGGGTGCCCCCATTCCGCCGCCAGCCAGGTGTCGTTGAAATCGAGCCAGCGCACCAGCGTGCCGATATTGAACGCAGCCTGCGCCGGGTCGAGTTCGAACGAGGTACCGGGCACGCGTGCGCCGCCGGCGATCTCACCCCCCGGCACCAGCGGCCCGAGGTGTTTGACGCAATCCGGAAACTTCATCGCCAGCATCGCGCAGGCCAGCGAGTCCAGCAGCATGTAGCGGGCGGTGTCGAAAGCCTCTTCGGACTCGATCCGGGTGTCGATGACGTAATTGGCGATGTCGACCATGGGTTGGTCGGGGTCGGGACGGGTGGCGCTGCGGATGTCGTGGTGGCCCATGGCTGGCTCGATCGGTCGAAGCCGGCAATTTTGACAGATCGCCAATCCGCACCCCTGCGAACGCATCCACGGAACTTGAGCGAACCGGGCTTTCCCGGCATGGTGCGCGCTCCGTACTGGTCCGTATGCCTACCTGGATGTTGCGCGTGATGCCCGAGCCCTCGCCCTATCCGCACCTGTTCGCGCCACTGGACCTAGGCTTCACCACCCTGCGCAACCGTGTGCTGATGGGCTCGATGCATACGGGGCTGGAAGACCACAAGCGCGACTTCCCCAGGCTCGCGGCCTACTTCGCCGAGCGTGCGGCGGGCGGGGTCGGACTGATCGTGACCGGCGGCTTCGCCCCGAACGTCGAGGGCTGGCTCAAGCCGTTCGCCGGCAAGCTGTCCTGGACGTGGGAGACCCGCAAGCATCGCCAGGTCACCGAGTCGGTGCACGCGAACGGCGCGAAGATCTGCCTGCAACTGCTGCATGCGGGGCGCTATGCCTACCACCCGCTCTCGGTGGCGCCATCCAGGCTCAAGGCCCCGATCAATCCGTTCACGCCGCGCGCCCTAGGCACAAGCGGCGTCGAACGCCAGATCGGCGCGTTCGCCCATGCCGCGCGCCTGGCGCGCGAGGCCGGCTACGACGGCGTCGAGATCATGGGTTCGGAAGGCTACCTGCTGAACCAGTTCACCGTGGCCCGCACCAACCGGCGCAGCGACCGGTGGGGCGGCGATGCGGCCGGCCGCATGCGCTTCGCCGTGGAGATCGTGCGCCGTACGCGCGAAGCCTGCGGGCCGGACTTCATCCTCATCTACCGCCTGTCGATGCTCGACCTGGTGGAAGGCGGAAATGATCACGACGAGATCGTGGCCCAGGCGCAGGCAGTTGAGTCCGCGGGCGCCAGCATCATCAACACCGGCATCGGCTGGCACGAGGCTCGCGTACCTACCATCGCCACATCGGTCCCGCGCGCCGTCTTCGCCGGCGTCACCGCCAGCCTACGCCCGCACGTGGCATTGCCGCTGGTGGCGACCAACCGGATCAACATGCCCGACGTCGCCGAGGCGATCCTGGCCGGCGGCGGGGCTGACCTGGTCTCGATGGCGCGTCCGCTGCTGGCCGATGCCCAGTGGGTCGAGAAGGCGCGCAGTGGACGGGCCGACCGCATCAATACCTGCATCGCGTGCAACCAGGCGTGCCTGGATCGGGTGTTCGAGAACAAGAAGGCGAGCTGCCTGGTGAACCCGCGTGCCTGCGCCGAGACCGAGTTGCGTTACCTGCCGGTGGATACGCGCAAGCGCATCGCCGTGGTGGGCGCGGGGCCGGCAGGCCTGGCCTGCGCGACCGTCGCCGCCGAGCGCGGTCACCGCGTCACCCTGTTCGATGCGGCCGGCGAGATCGGCGGCCAGTTCAATCTCGCCAAGCGCATCCCCGGCAAGGAGGAATTCCACGAGACCCTGCGCTATTTCCACCATCGGATCGCGGACACGGGAGTGGAGCTGCGCCTCGGGGCGCATGTTGGCGTCGACGCGCTCGATGGCTTCGACGAGGTCGTCGTCGCCACCGGCGTGCGCCCGCGCACGGTCGATTTCGCCGGGCACGACCATCCCAGCGTGGTCGGCTATCTCGACGTTCTCGAAGGCCGCGTGGTCCCCGGCGCGCGCGTGGCCATCGTCGGCTCCGGTGGCATCGGCTTCGACGTGGCCGAATTCCTCGCCGTTCCCGCCGGCGAGTCGCCGACCCTGGACCCTGCGCGCTGGATGGCCGAATGGGGCATCGATCCGGAGTTCGCCAGCCGCGGCGGGCTGGCGCCCCCGCGGCCGGAACCCGCCGCCCGCCAGCTCTGGCTGATGCAGCGCAGCGCAGGCCGACCGGGCGCGCGCCTGGGCAAGACGACTGGGTGGATCCACCGCGCCACGCTCAAGGCCAAGGGCGTGCGCATGCTCGGCGGCGTGGAATACGTAGCCGTGGACGACGATGGCTTCCACGTCCGGGTGGATGGCGTCGCGCAGGTGCTGGCAGTCGAACACGTCGTCGTCTGCGCAGGTCAGGAATCGCGCCGGGAACTGTTCGACACGCTGCGCGCGGGCGGACGCCAGGCACATGTCATCGGCGGTGCGGATATCGCGGTGGAGCTGGACGCCCGACGTGCGATCGATCAGGGCAGTCGGCTCGCGGCGCAGCTTTGACTGCACGTACAGCACAGCGAGAACCGAACAAAAACTCCAATCGAATCAAATGTTTTTGATTTGACGTTCAGCCTCGATTGGGTTTCGCCACGCTACCGTGCGCGCACTTTCCGGCCCGCCACCCTGCGGGCCACCGACGCCGGTCCGCACTCCATCGGATGCCCGGCGCCCGGGCAAAGGCGCCATAGAGCCGCCGCCCTCCCCAACACGCCATGACGCAGGACGCCCCGGATCACCGCGGGCGCCCGTGCGCCGCAACGGAGCAAGGAGCAAGACGTGAAACTCGCCTGGATCCTGTGGCTGGCCTCGGTCCTGCCGCCGCAAACCGCAGACTCGCTCTGCCTCAGCGCCACCCTGTACCTGGAGGCCCGGGATCAGTCCGTCCGCGGCCAGAAGGCCGTAGCAGAAGTGGCATTGCGCCGGGAGGAAAGCGGCCTGTGGGGCGATTCGATGTGCGACGTGGTCACCGCGCGCAAGCAGTTCGCGCCGACCCTGGTCCCGCCCGGCACCCGCCTGAGCAACACAGAGGCATGGGCGCAGGCCGTCACCGTCGCGCTCGAGGCCGAGCAGAACTGGGCGCTGCCGCCGGGCGAACGCAAGGAGATCGTGCCCGGTGCGAGCCACTTCCTGGCCCATTCCATTGCCAGCCCGAGCTGGCGCAACGCCTACCAGGTGGCGACCATCGGCGATCACACCTTCCTGCGGGTGCAAAAGCTCAGGCCACGGCAAAGCTAGACCGAGCCTGGCGCGTCGGCTGCGATGTCGCGTTGATCGCGCTTATCGCGGCGACAGAGCGCGTCGTCTAGGCGCTGTCCCGTTCGTTCCACAGGCGCGCCATCTCCAGGTATGTAAACGATGCCGACCAGGTGATCAGCAGCAGCCCGGTCAGCGCCTCGCACCCGCTCAGCACGCGGACCGCGCCCATCGGAGTCAGATCGCCGAAACCCAGAGTGGTGAACGTCGTCGCGGAAAGATAGAACGCGTCGAACAGGGTCTCCACACCTCCCACCCCGACCACCGAGCCGGCGCCGGGTACATGCAGCAAGCCCCACAGCGCCAGGCCGAAGCACCAGATCTCGACGACGTGCAGGGCCAGCAGCGCAAAGATGATTTTCAGCATCGTGCCGCGATCGCCGGTGATGTCGATCTTCCTGCGCGAGTAGCGCCGCGCCAACCAATGCACGCCTTCGTAATGCACGACCACCGCCGCGGCGCTGGCCACACCGGCCGTCAGCGCAGCCAGCAGGTAAACGCCGAAGGAATCCGTCGGGATCAGCCAGCCCATCGCAGAGCCATCAACGCTGCCCGATCGGGACGTATGCGCGGTCTTCGGGTCCGGTGTAGTTGGCGCTGGGCCGGATGATCTTGCCGTCTTCGCGCTGCTCGATCACGTGCGCACTCCAGCCGCTGGTCCGCGCGATCACGAACAGCGGCGTGAACATCGGCGTCGGCACGCCCATCATGTAGTAGCTCGATGCGCTGTACCAGTCCAGGTTGGGAAACATCTTCTTGGTATCCATCATCAGGTTCTCGATGCGCTCGGACACGTCGAACAGGACCTGATTGCCACCTTCGGCGCAGAGCTTGCGGCTGATCTGCTTGATGATCGGGTTGCGCGGATCGCCGATGGTGTACACCGGGTGACCGAAGCCGATGATGATCTCCTTGCGCTCCATCCGCGCGCGGATGTCGGCTTCGGCCGCTTCCGGCGTCGCGTAGCGGCTGATGATCTCCATCGCCACCTCGTTGGCACCGCCGTGCTTGGGCCCACGCAGCGCGCCGATAGCGCCGGTGATGCAGCTGTACATGTCGCTGCCGGTGCCGGCGATGACCCGCGCGGCGAACGTCGAGGCATTGAACTCGTGCTCTGCATACAGGATCAGCGATTTGTCCATCGCGTCGGCATGCAGCGCGCTGGGCGGCTCGCCGTGCAGCAGATGCAGAAAGTGCGCAGCGATCGTGTCGTCGTCGGTCTCCACATCGATGCGCCGCCCGTTGCGGGTGAAATGCCACCAGTACAGCAGCATCGAGCCGAAGCTGGCCATCAGTCGGTCCGCGATGTCGCGCGCTTCCGGCGCCGGATGACCGTCGCGTTCGGGCAGCACCGTGCCCAGCACCGAACAACCGGTACGCATCACGTCCATCGGGTGGGCGCTGGCCGGCACCAGCTCCAGCGCTTCCTGCACGATCGCCGGCAGGCCGCGCAGGCGTTTGAGCTTGGCCTTGTAGGCCTGCAGTTGCGAGGCGCCGGGCAGGATGCCATGCACCAGCAGGTAGGCGACTTCCTCGAACGTGGACTGCGTCGCCAGGTCGTGGATGTCGTAGCCGCGGTAATGCAGGTCGTTGCCGCTGCGGCCCACCGTGCACAACGCCGTATTGCCGGCCGCCGTGCCGGACAGCGCCACGGACTTTTTCGCCTTCAGCAGGATCTGGGCAGGTTCGCTCATCGGGTGGATCTCCACTTGAATGGGGCAGCTCGGACTGTCCGGTCGCAGACCCGCACCTCGTTGTCACCGTTGTATCGGAAAAAAGACCCGCAGCATGCGCAGACAAGGGTTGCTGCGGGACTAAGAACGCGCCGGCGGAGGCGACAGGGGGAATTCATGCGCGACGCTCCGTTCACTCCGTCGGCCGACTAACTCTTGCCTTCTCCGCGTGCGAACAGGGCATCGAGCTTCTGCTCGTACGCGTGGTAGTCGAGGAAATCGTACAGTTCATCGCGCGTTTGCAGCGTGTCGACGATGCGCTTCTGGGTGCCTTCCCGGCGCACGGTTTCGTAGAAGTGCAGCGCGGCCTTGTTCATCGCGCGATAGGCGCCGCAGCAGTACAGGGCGATGTCGACGTCGGCCTCGCGCAACTCGTCGGTCGTGAACAACGGGGTTGCACCGAACTCGGTCAGATTGGCGAGGATCGGTACCTTCACCGCAGCCTTGAAGCGGCGGTAATCGTCGAGCGTCTTCATCGCCTCGGGGAAGATCATGTCCGCGCCGGCTTCGACATAGGCCACGGCACGCCCGATCGCAGCATCCACGCCCTCGCTGGCCGCAGCATCGGTGCGCGCCATGATCACGAAGGTATGATCGGTGCGCGCGTCGACGGCCGCCTTCACCCGGTCGACCATCTCGTCAGCCGGCACCACTTCCTTGCCTGGACGGTGCCCGCATCGCTTCTGTCCGACTTGGTCCTCCATGTGCACCGCGGCGACGCCGACGCGCTCGAAACTGCGGATGGTGCGGGCGATATTGAAGGCCCCGCCCCATCCGGTATCGATGTCCACCAGCAGCGGCAGTCCGGTCGCATCCACGATCCGGCGTGCGTCGGTGAGCACGTCCTCCATGGTGCTGATGCCTAGGTCAGGCATGCCCAGCGAGTTCGCGGCGACACCGCCGCCGGACAGGTACAGGGCGCGGTAGCCGACGCGCCTGGCCATCAGACCCGCGTAGGCGGTGATGGTGCCCATAACCTGCAGCGGAGACTCGGCTGCGACGGCGGCACGAAACCTGGCGCCGGCGGATCCGGTTGCGGAAGTGCTTGGCTCGGACATGGGTGTGTTCCAAGTGGCGAGGCGACCTGTCGGCCGCCCCGATCGATCAGAGCAGATGCGCCACGCCGGCGCGCTCTTCCTCGAGTTCGGCCAGCGTCTTGTCCATGCGCTCACGGCTGAAGGCATCGATCTCAAGGCCCGTCACGCGCGTGTACTCGCCGTTCGCCGTGGTCACCGGCACGCCGTAGATCACGCCTTCCGGAATGCCGTAGCTGCCGTCGGAGGGCACGCCCATCGTGACCCACTTTCCCTTGGAGCCCAGCGCCCAGTCGCGCACGTGGTCGATGGCGGCATTGGCCGCCGAGGCGGCCGACGACAGGCCGCGCGCCTCGATGATCGCGGCGCCGCGTTTGCCAACGACCGGGATGAAGGTATCGGCGTTCCAGACTTCATCGCCGATCTTCGCCTTGAGCGACTGGCCGTTGACCGTGGCGAAGCGATAGTCGGGATACATCGTCGGACTATGGTTGCCCCAGACGATCAGTTTCTCGATGTCGGCCACCGGCACGCCGGCCTTGCCGGCGAGCTGGCTCAACGCGCGGTTGTGATCCAGCCGCAGCATGGCGGTGAAGTTCTTCGTGGGCAGGTCGGGCGCGGATTTCATCGCGATATAGGCATTGGTATTGGCCGGATTACCGACCACGAGCACCTTCACGTTGCGGCTCGCGACTTCGTTCAGCGCCCTGCCCTGCTCGGTGAAGATCTTGGCGTTCTCCAGCAGCAGGTCCTTGCGCTCCATTCCCGGGCCGCGCGGACGGGCACCGACCAGCAGCGCATAGTCGGCGTCTTTGAATGCGACCTTCGGATCCTCGCTGCCGACCATGCCGGCGAGCAGCGGGAAGGCGCAGTCCTCGAGCTCCATCATCACGCCCCTGAGCGCGGCCTGGGCCTTGTCCAGCGGCAGTTCGAGCATCTGCAGGATCACCGGCTGGTCCTTGCCGAGCATTTCGCCCGAGGCGATGCGGAACAGCAATGCATAGCCGATCTGGCCGGCGGCGCCGGTGACTGCGACACGGACGGGGGCTTTCATGGAACGACTCCTGGAAAAGACTTGCGGCGCACGTGGCGCCGCAATGGTTGGACGAACGGGGATTCAGGCCAGCTCGGAGCAGAATTCCTGGACGCGCTGCAGACCCGGGGCCAGCTGCGGCGTCGGGCAGGTATAGCTGATGCGGATCGCGCGCGGTTCGCCGAAAGCCGAACCCGGGACGCAGGCGACGCCCTTGGCATCCAACAGTGCATTGCAGAAATCGACATCGTTGGCGATCGCCTTGCCCTGGTGCGACTTGCCGAAGGCGAAGCTGATGTCCGGAAACGCGTAGAACGCTCCCTGCGGACGCGGACAGACGAGTCCGGGAATCGACAGCAACGCTTCCATCACCTGGTCGCGCTTGGACTGGAACTCTGCGCACTTCGCCTGCGGCACGTCCTGGGGACCGGTCAACGCAGCGACGGCGGCGGCGGTGACGATTTCGGGGATGTTGGTGATGTGGTTCGAATTCATCGTGGCGACCGCGCTGGCCACCGCTTCGGGACCGGCCATGAAGCCGACCCGCCAGCCCGGCATGCCGTAGGTCTTTGACAGCGAGTCGATGAAGATCACGCGATCGCGCAGTTCCGGTCGCAGATGCAGGAAGTTGTGATAACCCACCCCATCGAACACCATCCGGTTGTAGATGTCGTCTGTCAGCACCCAGGTATCGGGGTATTTCGCCACCACATCGGCCAGCGCCGCGATTTCATCGCGCGTGTACACCATGCCGGTCGGGTTGGACGGGTTGTTGAACAGGAACACCTTCGGCTTCTTCGCCAGCGCAGTCTCCAGTTGCGCCGGCGTGAGCTTGTAATCCTGCTCGGGCGGACAGGGCAGCAGGTCGATCTTCGCGTTGACGATCTCGGCGATGTCGAGATAGCTGGTCCAGTACGGCGTCGGGAACGCGATGGTGTCGCCTTCGTCGAGCAACGCCTCGGCCAGGTTGTAGATCACGTGCTTGGCGCCGATGCCGGTCGAGACGTTGGCGCGGGTGTAACCCGTCAGACCGACCTTCCCCGCATGGGCCAGAAAGGCATCGACCAGCGCGTCCGCGCCGCGGTTGCTGCCGTACTGGCCGCTATCCTTCGCCAGTGCCTCGCGCGCGGCCGCATAGACATGCTCACCGGGGAGGAAGTTGGGTACGCCGATCGAGAAACTGATGATGTCGCGCCCTTCGGCTTTCAGGCGCTTGGCGGTTTCGGCAACCAGCATGATCGCGCTGGGCTTGGCGCGACCGATGCGCCGGGCGAGCTGGGGCATCGAGAGACCTCGTGAGGTGGGCCCGGGGCGAATTCGCCGGGCCCGGATTAGGGTGAAATATTAACACAGGGACCCGGAGCTTCCGGGCCTGCGGGCGGCGCGGAATCCATCCGCGCACCCGCTGAAAAACACTCCGGTGGCGCCATGCTGCCGGCGCGACTGGCCTGTGCGAGCCGCATGATTTCAACGAGGTATACGGGCGCAGCGTACAAATCGATCGCACGCCTACCCGGCGCAGATCAAGCCGCCAGGATACGGTTCCACTCCGCGACCCGGTCGGCCTTCGCCGCCAGCGCCGCCTCGGCATCGCCTTCGATCTTCACCGACCGGATCGCATCGCCCTGCTTCACCGCGTCGACCACGTCCAGGCCTTCGACCACCTTGCCGAAGACGGTGTGTTTGCCGTCCAGCCAGTCGGTCTTGATGTGGGTGATGAAGAATTGGCTGCCGTTCGTGTCGGGACCGGCATTGGCCATCGACAGCACGCCGCGCTCGTGCCTGACGCCGTTGTTGGTTTCATCCTCGAAGCGGTAGCCGGGACCGCCGCGACCGGAGCCTTCCGGGCAGCCGCCCTGGATCATGAAATCGGGGATGACCCGATGGAAGTTCAGGCCGTTGTAGAAGCCGCGCTTGGCCAGGTTGACGAAATTGGCCACGGTCAGCGGTGCCTTGTCCGGATACAGCTCCACCTTGATGGCGCCGCGCTCGGTGTCGAAAATGGCGTGCAGGGGCATGGGATTCCTCGGCTGGATGTGAACGACGGGCGCCGGGACCACTTTGCCGCAGCGCAGCACGCTATAATACGCGGCTTTCCCAGCCTCTTGCGCCGGCCCGCAGGCCCAATGCGGCCGCGCCTTCGGCATGTCTTAGACCGCCGCGTCCCGACCGGACTGCCCCGACCTTCATTAGCCGACCGCCATGTCCATCGAGAACCTGCGCAATATCGCCATCGTCGCCCACGTCGACCATGGCAAGACCACCCTGGTCGACTGCCTTCTGAAGCAGTCCGGCACCCTGAACGAGCGCACCGTGCTCGCCGAGCGGGTGATGGACAGCAACGACCAGGAAAAGGAACGCGGCATCACCATCCTGGCCAAGAACACCGCCATCACCTGGCAGGGCAACCGGATCAACATCGTCGATACGCCCGGACACGCCGACTTCGGTGGCGAGGTGGAGCGCGTGCTGTCGATGGTCGACTCGGTGCTGATCCTGGTCGACGCGATGGACGGCCCGATGCCGCAGACCCGCTTCGTGACCCAGAAGGCGTTCGCGATGGGCTTCCGACCGATCGTGGTGGTCAACAAGATCGATCGCCCGGGCGCGCGTCCGGACTGGGTGATCGACCAGGTGTTCGACCTGTTCGACCGGCTCGGCGCCACCAACGAGCAGCTCGACTTCCCGATCGTCTACGCCTCGGCCCTGCACGGTTACGCCAGCCTCGACGACGCCGCGCGCGAAGGCACCATGACGCCGTTGTACGAGGCGATCATGCAGCACGTGCCGCCGCCGCAGGTCGATCCGGACGGCCCGTTCCAGATGCGCATCAGCCAGCTCGACTACAGCAGCTTCGTGGGTCTGATCGGTATCGGCCGGATCCAGCGCGGCAAGGTCCGCCGCAACCAGCCGGTCAGTATCGTCGACCGCCACGGCAAGAAGCGCCAGGGCAAGGTGCTGCAGGTGCTGGGCTTCATGGGCCTGGAGCGGATCGAGGTGGAAGAAGCCGAAGCCGGCGACATCGTCGCCATTTCCGGCGTCCAGGACCTGAGCATTTCCGACACCGTCTGCGCGCTGGACGCCCCCGAGGCGCTGCCGGCGCTCACCGTGGACGAGCCGACGATCAGCATGACCTTCCAGGTGAACAACTCGCCCTTCGCCGGCAGCAAGGAGCATAGCGGGGGCAAGTTCATCACCAGCCGCCAGATCCGCGAGCGGCTCGAGCGCGAAACCCTGCACAACGTGGCGCTGAAGGTCGAGGAGACCAGCGACGCCGACAAGTTCCTGGTCTCCGGCCGCGGCGAACTGCATCTGTCGGTGCTGATCGAAACCATGCGCCGCGAGGGCTTCGAACTGGCGGTCTCGCGCCCGGAAGTGATCATCAAGGAAATCGATGGCCAGCCGATGGAGCCGATCGAGCAGTTGGTGGTCGACGTGGAAGAGCAGCACCAGGGCGGCGTGATGGAGAAGCTCGGCGTGCGCAAGGCCCAGCTGAAGAACATGGAGTCCGACGGCAAGGGACGCGTGCGCCTGGATTACATGATTCCCGCGCGCGGCCTGATCGGTTTCCAGAACGAGTTCCGCACCCTGACCCAGGGCTCGGGCCTGCTGTTCCACGTGTTCGACCACTACGGACCGAAGGAGACCGGCGCCATCGCCAAGCGCCAGAACGGGGTGATGATCGCCAACGCCGCCGGCACCACGCCTGCCTACTCGCTCGGCCCACTGGAAGAGCGTGGCCGGCTGTTCGCCGCCGAAGGCGACAACGTCTACGAAGGCCAGCTGATCGGGATCCATTCCAAGGACAACGACCTCACCGTCAACGCCATCAAGCCCAAGCCGCTGACCAATATGCGCGCCTCGGGCAAGGACGATGCGATCAAGCTGACTCCGGCGCTGAAGTACACGCTGGAGCAGGCGCTCGACTTCATCGAGGACGACGAACTGGTGGAAGTCACGCCCAAGGAAATCCGGCTGCGCAAGAAGTACCTGACCGAAACCGATCGCAAGCGGGCCAGCCGCGCGGCGTGAGCGGGTCGCTGTTCACTGCCTGGCGACCGGACGAGGCCGCCAGGACACAGCTCGCCGCGTTGCTCGCTGCGATACAGGTCGCATGCCCTGCGCACGGGCTACAGGTCAAACCGCGGCGACCGGACCAGTGGCACGTCACCCTGTGCTTCATCGGCGACCAGGTCATGCACCTGGTCACGCCGGAGCTTCTGGGAGGCTTCGCCGAAGTGGGAACCGTCATCCCAGCGCACGATTTCACGATCGAACGCCTCGCCTACTGGCCGCGGTCGGGTGCCGTCGTCGCCCTGCCGCACACATGCCCCACGCTCCTGGCGCTGTGCGATGCCACGGATAAGGCGCTCCGTGTGCTCGACATCCGTTCGCAAGAAGTGACCCGACAACCGCACATCACGCTCGCCTACCTGCCCAGGCACCTGCCTGCCCAGTCCTGGCTCGATGGCGTCGACTGCGCCGGCGATCGGCTGCGTGTCGGGAGTTTCGAGCTGCTATGCAGCCCGGGCGGCCGTTACGAGTCGTTGGGGCATTGGCCGTTGACCGCAGCCGACGCCACTCCTCCTGTGCAGCAGGCATCCCTTTTCTGATCCGGTGTACGCCCATGGTTAGCGGGCATGGAAGCAGGCCGCCGGTTTGCGGTTGCGTGGATCGGCAAGCCACTATCGGTGCGGCATCCGGATGAACGCAGAACCCTACAGCCCCGACCCGCCAGCCCCTCCCGTCCTGCAGGTCGTCGCGATGGTCGAAGCAGCGAAGGGACTCATGGCCCTGCTTGCCGCAAGCGGCCTTGAACTGCTCGGCCCCGCCCCGCTGCGGCGCGGGGTGGAGATGCTGATCGCGCGCTTCCAACTCGATCCACAACAGGGGGCGATGGCCTGGCTGGGACGCGCGATCAATCCGGATTCGGTGCACATCGCCGCGGCGATCGCACTCGTCTATGGCGGAATGCGCGTGGCCGAAAGCTGGGGGTTGTGGCGTGGCAAGGCCTGGGCCTCGTGGCTTGGCTGCATCGGCGCGGCGCTTTACCTGCCCTTCGACCTTTACGCGCTGGTCGCGCACCCCGTGTGGCTGTCCGTCGCGGTCCTGGGGATCAACCTGCTGGTGGTGTGGGTGCTTGGGCGCGACCTGTACGCGCGTCATCGCGAACGCGCCTGAAACTGAAACACCCTGCAGGCGCGGCGCTGCTGGCGGCCACGCGAAAACCGCGGGCGCCATGCGCCCGGCATGCCTCGCTCAGACCGGAGCTGCGATCTGTGCCTGCTTGCGCACGATCAGCATTGCCGTTTCCAGCGCCTGCTCGTAGTTCAGGCGCGGATCGACGGTGGAACGGTAGGCGCGCTCGAGGTCGGTTTCGGTGAGATCACGGGCGCCGCCGGTGCATTCGGTTACGTCTTCGCCGGTCAGCTCCAGGTGGACGCCGCCCAGGCGTGTGCCGGCGGCGGCATGCAGTTCGAACGCCTGTTCGAGCTCGCTGCGGATGTTGCCGAAGCGCCGCGTCTTGTAGCCATTGCCGGTGGTTTCGGTATTGCCGTGCATCGGGTCGCAGACCCAGAGCACGCGCCGGCCATCGCGGCGCAGGGCCTCGAGCAGCGGCGGCAGCTTTTCGGCGATGTTCGCGGCACCCATGCGGTGGATCAGGGTGAGCCGGCCGGGTTCGTCATCGGGACTCAGCGCGTCGACCAGGCGCAACAGCTGGTCGGGTGTGACCGACGGGCCGATCTTCAGACCGACCGGGTTGCGGATGCCGCGGAAGTACTCGACATGCGCACCATCCAGCGCGGCCGTGCGCATCCCGATCCAGGGCAAGTGGGTGCTGAGATTGAACCAGCCCCACTGTCGCGGCACCTGGCGCGTCTGCGCTTCCTCGTAGGGCAGCAGCAGCGCCTCGTGCGAGGTGTAGAAGTCGACCCGGTTGAGGTTGTACACCTCGGCCCCGGACAACGTCTCCATGAAGCGCACGGCATCGCCGATCGATCCGACCATGCGGTGGTAGTCGTCGGCCAGCGGCGAATGGCTCACCCAGCCCAGATCCCAATACTCGGGATGGTGCAGATCGGCGAATCCGCCGTCGATCAGCGAACGCACGAAATTCATCGTCATCGCCGAGCGCGCATGCGCCTTGACCATGCGTCGCGGATCCGGGCGCCGCGAGACCGCATCGAACGCGGGCGCGTTGACGATGTCGCCGCGATAGGCCGGCAGGGTCACGCCGTCGCGGGTCTCGCCGTCCGCCGAACGCGGCTTGGCGTACTGGCCGGCGAAGCGTCCCACGCGCACCACCGGCAGCCTGAGGCCATGTACCAGCACCAGGCTCATCTGCAGCAGCACCTTGAGCCGGTTGGAGATCACGTCCGCCGTGCACTCGGCGAAATTCTCCGCGCAGTCGCCGCCCTGCAGCAGGAAGCGCTTGCCTTCCTGCGCTTCGGCCAGCTGCTTCTTCAGCGCGAAGATTTCCCAGGAAGTGACCAGTGGCGGCAGCGCGCGCAGTTCCTGCTGGACGGCGGCGAGCTCCGTGGCGTCCTCGTACACCGGCTGCTGCGCCGCGGCGCGCGCGCGCCAGCTCGCGGGCGACCAGTCGGCCGGGAGATTGACGGAATGGAGATTGCGGTCGGGATGGGGCATGGCGGTATGTTGCAGCGCAGCGTCAGCCATCATCGGACGGATCCGAGGGGTCTGCAACCGTTTCGACTGCAAGCGTAGCAGCGGTTCAGGCGCTGCCCGTCACCCGCCCTCAACGGGATTCAACGCGCGCGCCGGAATCCCGCGTACAACGCCCACATCGCCAACGCCACGAACCACAGCAGCGCCCAGGCCGGCATCGACAGGCCCAGGAACGTCCAGTCGATCATGCTGCAGTCGCCCGATGCGGTGAGCACCTTGCGCACCACGCCCAGCCAGGTCTGGGTTTCGAGCATGTAGTTCAGACCCGGCCCGCAACTCGGGATCTCGGGCGGGAACAGCTGCACCCAGACGTGGCGCGCGGCAATGCCGGCACCGGTTCCCGCTGCCAGGAAGGCCAGCGTGCCGTAGATCCCGCGGCCGCCGGACGAACGTGGCGCGTGCAGGCCCCCGATCAGAAACAGCAGCCCCGCCGCCGCAAACGCCAGGCGTTGGAAGATGCAGAACGGACACGGCTGGATCTGTTCCACGAACTGCACGTAAAAGGCGTAGCCCAGCAGCGCAGCGCAGGCGAGGAAGCCGGACAGGAATTGCGCACGAAACGACCAACGGTAGGGATTCATGGGGGCGGCTGTAAAGGCGACCGGTGGATTATCGGCCACGCGCGCCGGCGATGCAGCCTGAATTCCGGTATCGAATCCATCGCGACCGGACCGGCCGATGACCAGCGCCGTTAGCGGCCCGCCTGGTACTTTCGCACAACGAAAAAGCCCGGCCTGAGCCGGGCTTTCACGAGCAGCAAGCTGGCGCTTATTCGGCGGCGTCGGGACGATCGACCAGCTCGACATAGGCCATCGGCGCATTGTCGCCGGCGCGGAAGCCGCACTTCAGGATGCGCAGGTAGCCACCGGGGCGTTCGGCGTAGCGCGGACCGAGCTTGGTGAACAGGTTGCCCACCGCTTCCTTGTCGCGCAGGCGCGAGAAGGCGAGCCGGCGGTTGGCCACGCCGTCGCGCTTGGCCAGCGTGATGAGCGGTTCTGCGACGCGGCGCAGTTCCTTGGCCTTGGGCAGGGTGGTGCGGATCAGTTCGTGCTTGAACAGCGAGGCGGCCATGTTGGAGAACATCGCGTCGCGGTGGGCGCTGGTGCGGCTGAACTTGCGGCCGGATTTCTGGTGGCGCATGGTCTGGATTCCTGGTGAAAGTTGTGGCTGTTGTACTTCGCTGTCGCCGTCGTGGCGTTGGAGCTGCGGACTGCGCTGGTCCTGGCCGGGCTTTCCCTGTCCGGCGCGCCGCGGATCTTGGATCCGTCGGCTTGGTGCTTGTTATTGCGTTGCTGCGTGCCGCGTTACGTCTACTCGGTGGAGCGCATCGCTTCTCGGAGACCTGGCCCGGCGCGGCGAGCGTTCGCTCGGGCAGGCGATGCCGCGCCGCGCTACTACTTGAACTGCTTTACTTTCAAACGCGCCGCCGCGCGCTGATGACACTCGCTTGCGGCGGCTTTTCGCTGTTAACCCATCATCCCGTGCGAGGAGATCCCCGCCGGTGGCCAGTTCTCGAGCTTCATGCCGAGGGAAAGCCCACGCTGGGCGAGCACTTCCTTGATCTCGGTGAGCGACTTCTTGCCCAGGTTCGGGGTCTTGAGCAGCTCGACCTCGGTCTTCTGGATCAAGTCGCCGATGTAGTAGATGCTCTCGGCCTTGAGGCAGTTGGCCGAACGCACCGTGAGCTCGAGGTCGTCGATCGGGCGCAGCAGCACCGGATCCACGCCCGTGGCGGCCGGCTTGGCCGCACCGCGCTCGCGATGGGTAAAGTCGCCGAACACGCTCAGCTGGTCGCTGAGGATGTCGGCGGCGGTGCGCACGGCTTCCTCGGCGTCGATGGTGCCGTTGGTCTCGATGTCGATGACCAGCTTGTCCAGGTCGGTACGCTGTTCGACGCGCGCGGCCTCGACTTCGTAGGCCACGCGGCGCACCGGCGAGAACGAGGCATCGAGCATCAGGCGGCCGATCGTGCGGGTCTCCTCGTCCGGCTTGCGACGGGCAGCCGCGGGCTGGTAGCCGAAGCCGCGCTCGATCTTCAGGCGCATGTTCAGCGCCGCATCCTTGGTCAGGTGCGCGATCACGTGGTCGGGATTGAGGATCTCGACGTTATGGTCGGTCTTGATGTCGGCAGCGGTAACGACGCCCGGGCCCTGCCTGGACAGCGAAAGCGTGGAGCTTTCGCCGGTGCCCATGCGGATGGCGACGTCCTTGAGGTTCAGCAGGACTTCCAGCACGTCTTCCTGAAGACCTTCGACCGTGGTGTATTCGTGCAGCACGCCGTCGATCTCGACCTCGGTGATGGCATAACCGGGGATCGAGGACAGCAGCACGCGGCGCAGCGCGTTGCCCAGGGTGTGGCCATAGCCGCGCTCCAGCGGTTCGATCACGACCTTGGCGCGGTTGTCGGTGATGCGTTCGATCTGCGGGCCCTTGGGGCGCAGCACCTGGTTGGCGGTAACCGTCATGTTGTAGCGTCTCCTCGGTGGCCGGCGATGGGGAGCGCCGGCCTGATACGTTTCGGAGCTCCTTCACCCGAAGGAGCAGCCGATGCCCATGGCATCGGCCAGATGCGGAAGCAAGGCTCCCGGCTTTGTCTTACTTCGAGTACAACTCGACGATCAGCGCCTCGTTGATGTCACTGGGCAGGTCGGCGCGATCCGGCACGGCCTTGAATACGCCTTCGAACTTCTTGGAATCGACTTCCACCCACGACGGCGACAGGTCCATCTGACCGAACACGGCCAGCGCTTCCTGCACGCGCAGCTGCTTCTGCGCGCGCTCGGACAGCGCGATCGCGTCGCCGGCCTTGACCGCGTACGACGGCAGGTTGACCGGCTTGCCGTTGACGGTGACGCCACGGTGCGACACCAGCTGGCGCGCGGCCGGCCGGGTCACCGCAAAGCCCATGCGGTAGACGACGTTGTCGAGACGGGTTTCCAGCATCTGCAGCAGGTTCTCGCCGGTGTTGCCCTTGCGATTGCTGGCCTTCTTGTAATAGTTGCGGAACTGCCGCTCGAGCAGGCCGTAGATGCGCTTGACCTTCTGCTTCTCGCGCAGCTGGGTGGCGTAGTCGGACAGCTTGCTGCGACGCGCGCCGGTGCCGGCGCCGTGCTGGCCGGGCTTCTGCTCCAGCTTGCACTTCGAGTCGAGCGCGCGGTTCGGCGACTTCAGGGAAAGGTCTGCGCCTTCGCGACGCGCGAGCTTGCAGGTGGGACCGATATAACGAGCCATTGTCTGATCGCTCCCTTAGACGCGACGCTTCTTCGGCGGACGGCACCCGTTGTGCGGGATGGGCGTCACGTCGATGATGTTGGTGATCTTGTAGCCGACGTTGTTGAGCGAACGCACGGCCGATTCACGGCCCGGACCCGGGCCCTTGATGCGCACTTCCAGCGACTTCACGCCGTAGTCGAGCGCCGCCTTGCCCGCCTTTTCGGCGGCCACCTGGGCGGCGAACGGGGTCGACTTGCGCGAACCGCGGAAACCCGCGCCGCCCGACGTCGCCCACGACAACGCGTTGCCCTGGCGATCGGTGATGGTGATGATGGTGTTGTTGAACGAAGCATGGACGTGGGCGACGCCGTCGGTGACGACGCGCTTGATCTTCTTCTTCGTTTTGGCAGCTGCCGGCTTGGCCATGGCTAGGGTTCCTTACTTCTTGATGGCCTTGCGCGGACCCTTGCGGGTACGGGCATTGGTCCGGGTGCGCTGGCCGCGCAGCGGCAAGCCGCGGCGATGGCGCAGGCCGCGATAGCAGGCCAGGTCCATGAGGCGCTTGATGGCGATGCCGACCTCGCGACGCAGGTCGCCCTCGACCGTGAACTTGCCGACTTCGGCGCGGAGGCGCTCGACTTCCGGCTCCGAGAGGTCGCGGATCTTGGTCGAGGCATTCACGCCCGCCGACTCGCAAAGCTGCTTCGAACGGGTACGGCCGATGCCGTAGATGCTTTGCAGCCCGACCCAGACGTGCTTCTGGGCAGGCAGGTTGACACCTGCAATACGCGCCATGCGCGGATCTCCAACTGGTTGAGCGCCAGCCTTGACAAGGCCGGCGAAGTGAACTCGCAATTTTAGCTGAAGTCCCGGGTACTTTGGAAGCCCAGCCCCGAAAGGCTGGACCCGGCATGGGGAGTGTGCCCATGCTCCGGCGACGGTTCCCGGCTGTACCGGCCACGACGGGAGCGCCCTCTGGGGAAGCCTCCGCCCTGCCCGGCCTGCGCGCGCCACTCCGGCGCGCCCCTGGCCTGGAACCACCCGCGCGCGGGACCGCCGCACGAGTCGCCCATCTTGGATCCCGCCGCTGTGGTGCGGGATCCGGGTATTCCTAGTCGCCCATCTTACCGCGACCTGCCGGGTCCGGCGGGCCTGCCCGCGGGATACCGGTCATCCAGGGTGAGCCACGCTCACCCCCAAAAGTGCTACCGCCCCGTCAGCCCGCTCCGCGAGCCGCGCAGGTTGGCCTTCTTGAGCAGGCTCTCGTACTGGTGCGACATCAGATGCGCCTGGATCTGGGCGATGAAGTCCATCACCACCACCACCACGATCAGCAGCGACGTTCCGCCGAAGTAGAACGAGGTGCCGAGTTCCGTACGCATGAACTCCGGCAGCAGGCAGACCAGGACCAGGTAGACGGCGCCTGCCGCGGTCAGTCGGGTCAGCACGCCGTCGATGTAGTCCGCGGTCGCCTTGCCCGGCCGGATGCCCGGGATCAGCGCCCCCGACTTCTTCAGGTTGTCGGCGGTTTCCTGAGAGTTGAACACCAGCGCGGTGTAGAAGAAGGCGAAGCCCGCAATCAGCGCCGCGTACAGGATCATGTGTAGCGGCTCGCCAGGATTCAGCGCCTGGCTGACCTTCTGCAGCCACGTGGCCGAGCCGGCCTGGGTGAACCAAGTCGAGGCGGTGGCCGGGAACATGATGATCGAGGAGGCGAAGATCGCCGGGATCACGCCCGACATGTTGAGCTTCAGCGGCAGGAACGAGGTCTGGTTCATGTACGCGTTGCGGCCGCCCTGGCGGCGTGCGTAGTTCACCGTGATCCGGCGCTGCCCGCGTTCGACGAACACCACGAAATAGGTGAACGCCATCACGATCGCCACGATCGCGATCACCGCGAGTGGGCTCATGTCGCCGTTGCGCGCCTGTTCCAGCGTACCGAGCACCGCGCCGGGAAGACCTGCGACGATGCCGGCGAAGATGATCAGCGACACGCCGTTGCCGATGCCGCGCTCGGTGACCTGTTCGCCCAGCCACATCAGGAACATGGTGCCTGCGGTAAGCGCCACCACCGCGGTGAGCACAAAGCCCATGCCCGGCGAGTACACCACGGGGATGCCGTTGCTGGCGCCGGAATTCTGCAGCGCCACCGCGATGCCGGCTGCCTGGAACACCGCCAGCGGGATCGCGCCGATGCGCGACCACTGGGTGATCCTGCGCCGGCCCGACTCGCCTTCCTTCTGGATGGCCTTCAGGCTGGGCACGATCTGCACCAGCAGCTGGACGATGATCGACGCCGAGATGTAGGGCACCACGTTCAGCGCGAACAGGCTGAATCGCGACAGCGCGCCGCCCGAGAACATGTTGAACATGTCCACGATGGTGCCTTCCTGCGCCTCCATCAGCTGGAGCATCGCCTCGGGATTGACGCCCGGTACCGGGATATAGCAGCCGATGCGGTAGACGATCAGCGCACCGACCACGAACAGCAGGCGCTGGCGAAGTTCGGTGAACTTGCCGGCGCCGGCCAGTCCGGCCATCGCGTTAGCGCTTCGCGACATGCGTCACTCCGCCAGGCTGCCGCCGGCCGCTTCGATCGCCGCCTTGGCGCCGGCCGTGGCGGTGATGCCCTTGAGCACGAACTTCTTGCTGACCTCACCCCGCTTGACCACCTTGGCACGCTTGGCGGTGCTGGGCACGAGCTTGGCGGCGCGCAGCGCGGCGAAATCGATCTCGCCGGCATCGAGCTTGTCCAGCTGGTACAGCAGCACTTCCGCCGTGTCCTTGCTCAGCTTCGAGCGGAAGCCGATCTTCGGCAGGCGGCGCTGCATGGGCAGCTGCCCGCCTTCGAAGCCGGCCTTGATCTTGCCCTTGCCGCTGCGCGCGAACGAACCCTTGTGGCCGCGGCCTGCGGTCTTGCCGAGGCCCGAACCGATGCCGCGACCGACGCGCTTGCGCTCTTCGCGCGCGCCATCGGCAGGCTTGAGTGTATTGAGCTTCATTTGATTACTCCTCGACCCGCACCAGGTAATGCACCTTGTTGATCAGGCCGCGCACCTGCGGGCTGTCCTTCAGCTCGCGCACGTCGTTCAACTTGCTCAGGCCCAGCGCCTTCACCGACAGGCGGTGCTTGGCCTGGGTGCCGCGCAGACCCTTGACCAGACGCACCTTGACGGTGCCGTTGTTGTCAGCTGTGGACATGGAGGATCTCCTCGAGCTTCTTGCCGCGCTTGGCCGCGATCTTGCCGGGCGAATGCATGGCTTCCAGACCCTTCACGGTGGCGCGCACGAGGTTGATCGGGTTGCGCGAACCGACCGCCTTGGCCAGCACGTTCTTCACGCCAACCGCCTCGAGCACGGCGCGCATCGCGCCGCCGGCGATCACGCCGGTACCTTCCGAAGCCGGCTGCATGAACACCCGGGCAGCGCCGTGGCCGGCCTTGACCTGGTGCCAGAGCGTGCCGTTGTTCAGTTCGACCTTGGACATGTTCTTGCGCGCGTATTCCATCGACTTCTGGATTGCGACCGGCACTTCGCGCGCCTTGCCGTAACCGAAGCCGACC
This sequence comes from Lysobacter sp. M2-1, assembly GCF_022662495.1. Classification (GTDB taxonomy): domain Bacteria; phylum Pseudomonadota; class Gammaproteobacteria; order Xanthomonadales; family Xanthomonadaceae; genus JAKPBU01. The sequence continues at coordinate 27,532 of NZ_JAKPBU010000002.1, read as the reverse complement.
TTGCCGTCGCCATCGCCGACCACGGTCAGCGCGGTGAAGGTGAACTGGCGGCCGCCCTTGACGGTCTTGCTGACGCGGTTGACCGCGACCAGCTTCTCGATCATGCCGTCGTCGACTTCTTCCCGGTCGCGGCGGTCGCGGCCGCGGGATTCACGTGGTTCTGCCATTGCAGTGTCTCTTTGGTTTGAAGGAATTTGCGGCGTGGCCGCTTATGGTTGTGAGATGTCGCGGGTGTTCCGCCAGGACCGCAACCGGCCAGGGCGTCCGATGCATCTCGCATCGGCGAGCGAACCAAAGGCATGGGGACGATGCCCCACGCCTTCAACGTCAGAACTGCAGTCCGGCCTCGCGGGCGGCGTCGGCCAGGGCCTTGATGCGGCCGTGGTAACGGTAGCCCGAGCGATCGAAGGCGATGGTGTCGATACCGACGGCCTTGGCCCTTTCGGCGATCGCGCGACCGACCCTGGCGGCCGCTTCGGTGTTCTTGCCGCTCTTCAGGCCTTCGCGCACGTCGGCCTGGGTGGTGCTGGCCGCGGCTAGGACCTTGGAGCCATCGGCGCTGAACAGCTGCGCGTATACGTGCTGGCCGGTGCGCAGCACCGACAGGCGCGGCACGCCGAGGGTGCGGATGCGCGCGCGGGTCGACTTGGCGCGGCGGAGACGGGCGGATTTCTTGTCCATTGCGGTTCTCTCTGGAAGCGGATCGACGTGGAGCATCCCCGTATAGGGAGCGCCTTATGCCTTCTTGGCTTCCTTGCGGATGATGACTTCGTCGGAGTACTTCACGCCTTTGCCCTTGTACGGCTCCGGCGGGCGGAAGCCGCGGATCTTGGCGGCGACTTCGCCGACGCGCTGCTTGTCGGTGCCGCTGACCACGATCTCGGTCTGGGTCGGGGTGACGATGGTGATGCCGTCCGGGGTCTTGAACAGCACCGGGTGCGAGAAGCCCAGCGACAGGTTCAGATCCTTGCCCTGCATGGCGGCGCGGTAACCCACGCCGACCAGCTCGAGCTTGCGCTCGAAACCGGCGGACACGCCCTGGGCCATGTTGGCCAGGATGGCGCGCATGGTTCCGGCAAGCGGGATCTTGCTCTCGTCATTGGCCGAAAACTGCAGGTTGCCGTCCTCGACCTTGACATCGACGCCTTCCGGCAGGGGAATCGACAGGGTGCCCTTCGGGCCCTTGACGCTCAGGTTGCCGGACTGTGCATTGAACTCGACGCCCTTGGGCAGGACGACGGGCTTCTTGGCGACACGGGACATGGCGGTTCTCCCTTAGGCCACGAAGCACAGGACCTCGCCGCCGACGCCTTCGTGGCGTGCCTGCGAGTCGGTCATGATGCCCTTGGATGTGGAAATGATGGCGACGCCCAGGCCTCCGAGGACCTTGGGCAGTTCGTCCTTGCCGCGGTAATTGCGCAGGCCCGAGCGCGACACGCGCTGCAGGCGCTCGATCACCGGCCGGCCTTCGTAGTACTTCAACACGATCTCGAGTTCGGCCTTGGCGCCGTTCTCGGTCACGCGGAACTCGCCGATATAGCCTTCTTCCTTGAGGACCTTGGCGATGGCCACCTTGGTCTTGGACGAGGGCATTTTCACCGTCGGCTTGCCCACAGCGGCCGCATTCCTGATGCGGACCAGCATGTCGGCGATGGGATCAGTCATGCTCATTGAGATTGCCTTTTGAGTGCACCGATATCCGCTTTCGCGAAATCTGGAGTTGGGAAACGATTACCAGGAGGCCTTGCGCAGGCCAGGCACGTCGCCGCGCATGGTGGCTTCGCGCAGCTTGTTGCGGCCCAGGCCGAACTTGCTGTACACCCCGCGCGGACGGCCGGTCAGGGCGCAACGATTGGTCTTGCGCGAGGGCGAAGAGTCGCGCGGCAGCTTCTGCAGCTTGGTCGCCGCTTCCATCTTCTCCTCGTAGGAGGCGGTGGTGCTGCTGATGACCTTCTTCAGCGCTTCGCGCTTGGCGCCGTGCTGCTTGACCAGCTTGGCGCGCTTGACCTCGCGGTTGACCATTGAAGTCTTAGCCATGTGTCAATCCTCGAGTATCAGTTGCGGAACGGGAAGCGGAACGCTTCGAGCAGCGCCTTGGCTTCGGCGTCGGTCTTGGCGGTAGTGGTGATGGCGATATCCATGCCGCGGATCGCATCGACCTGGTCGAAGTCGATCTCCGGGAAGATGATCTGTTCCTTCACGCCCATGTTGTAGTTGCCGCGGCCGTCGAACGAACGGCCGGACACGCCACGGAAGTCGCGCACGCGCGGCAACGAGACGTTGACCAGGCGGTCCAGGAACTCGTACATCTTCGACCGGCGCAGGGTCACCTTGGCGCCGATCGGCCAACCGTCGCGGATCTTGAAGCTCGCCACCGAAACGCGGGTCTTGGTGATCTGCGGCTTCTGGCCCGCGATCTTGGCCATGTCGGCCACCGCGTTCTCCAGCACCTTCTTGTTGGCCGCCGCCTCGCCCACGCCCATGTTCAGCGTGATCTTGGTCAGCCGCGGCACCTGCATCGGATTGGTGTAGCCGAACTGCTGCATCAGCTTCGGCACGACCTCTTCCTTGTAGAACTTTTCGAGACGGGTAGACATGTCAGATAGCCTCGCCGCTGGAGCGGAACACGCGCAGACGGCGTCCATCCTCCAGCACCTTGGTGGCGACGCGCCCACCCTTGCCGGTGGCAGGGTTGAACGGCATCACGTTGGAAATATGGATCGGCGCCTCGCGCTCGATCACGCCGCCGGCCTGGCCGGCCTGCGGGTTCGGCTTGGTGTGGCGCTTGACGATGTTGATGTTGGACACGACGACCTTGTCGCCGGCCACGCGCACCACCTCGCCCTGCTTGCCCTTGTCCTTGCCGGCGATCACGACGACCGTGTCGCCCTTCTTGATTCGATTAGCCATTGTGTTGTCCTCCGCTCACAGCACTTCGGGTGCGAGCGAGACGATCTTCATGAACTTCTCGGAGCGCAGCTCGCGGGTCACAGGCCCGAAGATGCGCGTGCCGATCGGCTCGTGCTTGTTGTTGAGCAGCACGGCGGCGTTGCCGTCGAAGCGGATCAGCGAACCGTCGGCACGGCGCACGCCCTTGCGGGTGCGGACCACCACGGCGTCGTAGACCTCGCCCTTCTTGACCTTGCCGCGCGGAATCGCATCCTTGATCGACACCTTGATGATGTCGCCAATGTGCGCGTACCGGCGCTTGGAGCCACCCAGCACCTTGATGCACATCACTTCCTTTGCACCGGAATTGTCGGCCACGTCGAGGTGGCTCTGCATCTGGATCATCGCTCAGCCTCCCTTATTCGGCCGCGTGCGCGAGCACTTCGACCACGCGCCAGTTCTTGGTCTTGGAGATCGGCGCGCATTCGGCCACGCGGACCGTGTCGCCCATCTGGCAGACGTTGCCGGCGTCGTGCGCGTGCAGCTTGGTCGAGCGGCGGATGTACTTGCCGTACAGCGCGTGCTTGACCTGGCGCTCCACCAGGACCGTCACCGTCTTGTCCATCTTGTTGCTGACCACGCGGCCTTCGACCGTGTGCAGCTTCTTTGCGTTGTTGTCGGTCATGTCCGGTCCTTACTTCTTCGTCGCCGCGCCGATCAGCGAGTTGACGCGCGCGATTTCGCGGCGCACCCGGCGGACGTCGTGGGTCTTGGCCAGCTGGCCTGTGGCCTTCTGCATGCGCAGCGAGAACTGTTCCTTCTGCAGGTCCAGTAGGTGGGCCTTGAGCTCGTCGGCCGACTTGCTCTTGAGTTGCTTGAGTTCCATCAGCGCACCGTCCGGGTCACGAAAGTGGTGGTGACCGACAGCTTGGCTGCGGCCAGGCGGAAAGCCTCGCGTGCAGTGGCTTCGTCGACGCCCTCGATCTCGTAGATCATCCGGCCGGGCTGGATCTGCGCGACCCAGTACTCGACGTTGCCCTTGCCCGAGCCCATCCGGACCTCGATCGGCTTCTTGGTGATCGGCTTGTCCGGGAACACGCGGATCCACATCTTGCCGCCGCGCTTGACGTAACGGCTGATCGACCGGCGCGCGGCCTCGATCTGGCGCGAAGTCAGCTGGCCGGTGGCCGTAGCCTTGAGCCCGTACTCGCCGAAGCTGACGGCGTTGCCGCTCCATGACAGGCCATCGTTGCGGCCCTTGTGCATCTTGCGGAATTTGGTTCGCTTGGGTTGCAGCATGGTTTACTCCCTCGCCTCACCACGGTCGCGGCGCGGTCCACGCGGACGCTCGCGATCGCCACGGTCCGGACGGTCGCCGCGCGACGGCGTGTCGTCCTGCTTCTCCTGGCCGACCTGGCTGAAATCGAAGATTTCGCCCTTGTAGATCCAGACCTTGATACCGATGATCCCGTAGGTGGTCTTGGCTTCGGCAAAGCCGTAATCCACGTCGGCGCGCAGGGTATGCAGCGGCACCCGGCCTTCGCGGTACCACTCCGAACGCGCGATCTCGGCGCCGTTCAGGCGGCCGGCCACGTTCACCTTGATGCCCAGCGCGCCCAGGCGCATCGCATTGCCGACGGCGCGCTTCATCGCGCGACGGAACATGATGCGGCGCTCGAGCTGCTGCGCGATCGACTCGGCGACCAGCTGCGCGTCGAGCTCAGGCTTGCGCACTTCGGTCACGTTGATGTGCGCCGGGACGCCCATCAGGTCGCTCACGTCCTTGCGCAGCTTCTCGATGTCCTCGCCACGCTTGCCGATCACCACGCCCGGACGGGCGGTGTGGATTGTGACGCGCGCGTTGTTGGCCGGACGCTCGATCAGGATCTTGCTGATGCCCGCCTGCGCCAGGCGCTTGCGCAGCATCTCGCGCACGCGCAGGTCGGCGGCCAGGAAACCGGCGTACTGCTTCTTGTTGGCATACCACTTGGAATTCCAGTCCTTGGAAATGCCCAGGCGGATGCCGGTCGGATGAACTTTATGACCCATGATTACTTGCCCTCGCCCACGACCACGGTGATGTGGCTGGTGCGCTTGAGAATGCGCGTACCGCGACCCTTGGCGCGGGCCATGAAACGCTTCAGCGTGGGACCTTCGTCGACCATGATGGTCTTGACCTTCAGCTCGTCGACGTCGGCGCCCTGGTTGTTCTCGGCATTGGCGATCGCCGACTCCACGACCTTGCGGATCATGTGCGCGGCTTTCTTGTCCGAGAACCGCAGCAGGTTGACGGCGCGCTCGGCCGACAGCCCGCGCACCTGGTCGGCGACCAGGCGGGCCTTCTGCGGGGAGATGCGCGCGGTGCGCAGGATTGCCTTGGCTTCCATGGTCATCTCCTTACTTCCCGGCCTTCTTGTCGCCGCCGTGGCCCTTGAACGTACGGGTCAGCGCAAATTCGCCGAGCTTGTGCCCGACCATGTTCTCGTTGACCAGCACGGGCACGTGGTTCTTGCCGTTGTGGATGGCGATGGTGAAGCCGACCATTTCCGGCATGACCATCGAACGGCGCGACCAGGTCTTGATCGGCTTCTTGGTGTTGCCCGCGGACTCCACCTTCTTGATCAGGTGGTGGTCGACGAACGGGCCCTTCTTGAGTGAACGTGCCATGCCGGTTAGCTCCTGCGGTCGCGCACGATGAACTGCTGGGTGCGCTTGTTCTTGCGGGTCTTGTAACCCTTGGTCGGAACGCCCCACGGGGTGACCGGGTGCGGATTGCCCTGCCCGGCCTTGGCCTCGCCGCCGCCGTGCGGGTGGTCGACCGGGTTCATGGCCGCGCCGCGCACGGTCGGCTTGATGCCGCGCCAGCGCTTCGCGCCTGCCTTGCCCAGCTTTTCCAAGTTGTGCTCGACATTGCCGACTTCGCCGATGGTGGCGCGGCACTCAGCCGGAACGCGGCGCATCTCACCGGAGCGCAGACGCAGCGTGGCGTAAACGCCCTCGCGCGCGATCAGCTGCACGCCGGCACCGGCCGCACGCGCGAGCTGTGCGCCCTTGCCGGGCTTCATCTCGATGCAGTGCACGGTGGAACCGACCGGAATGTTGCGCAGCGGCAGGGTGTTGCCTGCCTTGATCGGGGCGCTGCTGCCCGCGATCACCTGATCGCCGGCCTTCAGGCCCTTGGGCGCGATGATGTAGCGGCGCTCGCCGTCGACGTAGCAAAGCAGCGCGATATGAGCGGTGCGGTTGGGGTCGTATTCGATCCGCTCGACGCGCGCCGGAATGTTCTCCTTGTCGCGCTTGAAGTCGATCAGGCGGTAATGCTGCTTGTGGCCGCCGCCGATATGTCGGGTGGTGATCCGGCCGTGGTGGTTGCGGCCACCGGTCTTGCCCTGCTTCTCGACCAGGGCCGCGTGCGGCGCGCCCTTGTGCAGGTCGGGCGTGACCACCCGGACCGCGCTGCGGCGGCCGGGGGACGTAGGCTTGAATTTCATCAATGGCATGGGACGTTCCTCAGACCTTGGCCGTCATGACGTCGATCGACTGGCCTTCGGCCAGCTTCACGTACGCCTTGCGCGAATTGCCGCGGCTACCCTGGCGCTGGCGGAAGGCTTTCGCCTTTCCCTTCACGTTGACCACGTTGACCGATTCGACCTTGACGTCGAACAGCTGTTCGATCGCCGCCTTGATGTCGGCCTTGGTGGCATCGCGCGCGACTTCGAACGCGTATTGGTTCGAGACTTCCTGCAGGCGCGCGGTCTTTTCCGACACGCGCGGGGCACGGATGATGTTGTAGATGTTCGCCGACGCGGGCTTGCCTGCGGCGCTGACTTGCTTGCTCATGCCAGCCACTCCTCGATCTTCTTCACCGCATCGGTGGTGATCAGCACGCTGTCGGCGCCGACCAGAGACACCGGATCCAGGCCCTGCACGTCGCGCACTTCCACGTACGGAAGGTTGCGCGCAGACAGATACAGGTGCTCGGAAGCCTCTTCGGTGACGATCAGTGGGCGACGGCCGAGATCGAGATCCTTCAGCTTCGCGACCAGGCCACTCGTCTTGGTCTGGTCCACGTCGAACGCGTCGACCACCTTCAGGCGACCCTGGCGGTTGAGCTCGGACAGGATCGACGAAATCGCCGCGCGGTACATCTTGCGGTTGACCTTCTGCGCGAAGCTGCGCGGCTTGGCCGCGAAGGTCACGCCGCCGCCGACGAAGATCGGCGCCGTCAACGCGCCATGACGCGCGCCGCCGCCCTTCTGCTTCTTCGACTTCTTGGTGGTGCCGTTCACTTCGGAACGGGTCTTCTGCGCCTTGGTTCCGGCGCGACCGGCATTGCGATAGGCGACAACGACCTGGTGGACCAGGTCTTCGCTGAATTCGCGGCCGAACACGGCGTCGGACACCGACAGCTTGTTGGCGCTGTTATTGATGGCAAGTTCCATCATCAAACTCCCTTGCTCGACGGACGCACGATCACGTCGCCGCCCGGTGCGCCCGGCACCGCGCCGCGGATCGCGATCAGGCCACGCTCGGCGTCGACCTTGACCACCTGCAGACGCTGGGTGGTCTGGGTTTCGGCGCCCATGTGGCCGGCCATCTTCTTGCCCGGAAACACGCGCCCCGGGGTCTGGCGCTGGCCGATCGAACCCGGCGAGCGATGCGAGAGCGAGTTGCCGTGGGTGGCGTCGCCCATGCGGAAGTTCCAGCGCTTGATCGTGCCCTGGAAGCCCTTGCCCTTGGTCACGCCCTGGACGTCGACGATCTGGCCTTCGGAGAAGATGTCGGCCTTGATCTCGCCACCCACTTCGAAGTCGCCGATCTTGTCGTCGGCCACGCGCAGTTCCCACAGGCCCCGACCCGCTTCCACCTTGGCCTTGGCCAGGTGGCCGGTTTCCGGCTTGTTGACCAGCGCAGCGCGCTTGCTGCCGACCGCAATCTGCACGGCGCTATAGCCGTCGGTGGCGACCGTCTTGATCTGGGTGATGCGGTTCGGGGTCGCCTCGATCAGGGTCACCGGAACCGACTTGCCGTCCTCGGTGAAGAGGCGGCTCATGCCGGCCTTGCGACCGACGATGCCGAGCGAATGGATCTTCGCACTCATGTCAGCCTCCTCAGGTCAGCTTGATCTGGACGTCGACGCCAGCCGCGAGCTCGAGCTTCATCAGCGCGTCCACGGTCTTGTCGTTGGGGTCCACGATGTCGAGCACGCGCTTGTGCGTGCGGGTCTCGTACTGGTCGCGCGCGTCCTTGTCGACGTGCGGCGACACCAGCACGGTGTAACGCTCGATCTTGGTCGGCAGCGGGATCGGGCCGCGCACCTGCGCGCCGGTCCGCTTGGCCGTTTCGACGATCTCGCTCGTGGAACGGTCGATCAGCCGATGATCGAACGCCTTGAGCCGGATCCTGATTTTCTGGTCCGCCATGACGGAATTCCTCGTTGAAAGAGCGACAGATTCCGCGGCTGGGTGCGCGGAACCCCTTGTTATTCAATAACTTGTGTTGCGTTAACGACCAAAACAAAAGGCAGACCGATTGCCCGGCCCGCCCAGACGGAGAATGCGTGAACGCGACAAAACACCCCGCCGATATGTCCCGAACCAATTTCGGGACGGACGAGGCACTGCCACGCGACAAGATTCCCTGTCTGGCGAATACGAGGTGCATCCTGCCCCTCATTTCGCGGCTTCGCGGGTGGCCAGAAGGCTATCCAGCGAAGTGAGCTGAGCATTCTAGCGGGCTGCAGGGGTTGTTCGCAACCCCCGCAACCTTGTTCGTCATGCCCGCGAAGCGGCCCCTACGGGACGTTGCTTTGCCATTGCCTGGCACAGCACGGCCCTGGATCCCCGCCTTCGGGGGGATGGCGATCCACTAGCGCGGCTGACGGACCGTCACTTCAGGATCTTGGCCACCACGCCGGCGCCGACCGTGCGGCCGCCCTCGCGGATCGCAAAACGCAGACCCTCGTCCATCGCCACCGGGTTGATCAGCGAGACCTTCATCTTCACGTTGTCGCCAGGCATCACCATCTCGGTGCCTTCCGGCAGCTCCACCGCACCGGTGATGTCCGTGGTCCGGAAGTAGAACTGCGGACGGTAGCCCTTGAAGAACGGCGTGTGACGGCCACCCTCGTCCTTGCTCAGTACGTACACCTCGGCCTCGAAGTCCGTGTGCGGCGAGATCGAACCGGGCTTGCACAGCACCTGGCCGCGCTCCACGTCGTCGCGCTTGGTGCCGCGCAGCAGCAGACCGGCGTTGTCGCCCGCCTGGCCCTGGTCGAGCAGCTTGCGGAACATCTCCACGCCCGTCACCACGGTCTTCTGGGTCGGACGGATGCCCACGATCTCGATCTCGTCGCCCACCTTCACGATCCCGCGCTCGATCCGCCCGGTCACCACCGTGCCGCGGCCGGAAATCGAGAACACGTCCTCCACCGGCATCAGGAACGCCTTGTCGATGTCGCGCTCGGGCTGCGGGATATAGCTGTCCAGCGCTTCCACCAGCTGCAGGATCGAGGGCACACCGATCTCCGACTGGTCGCCTTCCAGCGCCTTGAGCGCCGAGCCCTTCACGATCGGGGTGTCGTCGCCCGGGAACTCGTACTTGGACAGCAGCTCGCGCACTTCCATCTCCACCAGCTCCAGCAGCTCGGCGTCGTCCACCATGTCCGCCTTGTTCAGGTAGACCACGATGTACGGCACGCCCACCTGCCGCGCCAGCAGGATGTGCTCGCGCGTCTGCGGCATCGGGCCGTCCGCGGCCGAGCACACCAGGATCGCACCGTCCATCTGCGCCGCACCGGTGATCATGTTCTTCACGTAGTCCGCGTGGCCCGGGCAGTCCACGTGCGCGTAGTGGCGGTTCGGGCTCTCGTACTCCACGTGCGCCGTCGAAATCGTGATCCCGCGCGCCTTCTCTTCCGGCGCCGCGTCGATCTGGTCGTACGCCTTGAACTCGCCACCAAAACGCTCCGCGCCGATCTTCGTCAGCGCCGCCGTCAGCGTCGTCTTGCCGTGATCCACGTGTCCAATCGTGCCCACGTTCACGTGGGGCTTGGTGCGCTCGAATTTACCCTTGGCCATTTCTAAAACTCCGGGATTGGGGATTGGGGATTGGGGATTCGGAAAGGCGGGATTCGCTATGTTGCGAATCTCGAATCCCGATTCCCGCATCCCGGCTCTTAATTCTTCTTGATCACCGCTTCGGCGATGTTGGTCGGAGCCTCGGCGTAATGGTCGAACTCCATCGTGAACGTGGCGCGTCCCTGCGACATCGAACGCAGCGACGTGGCGTAGCCGAACATCTCGCCCAGCGGGATCATCGCGTTGATGATCTTGCCCGACGGACTGTCGTCCTGGCCCTGCAGGATGCCGCGACGACGGCTCACGTCGCCCATCACGTCGCCGAGATAGTCCTCGGGGCTCACGATCTCGACCTTCATCATCGGCTCGAGCAGCACCGGGCTGGCCTTGTTGAAGCCTTCCTTGAAGCCCATCGAACCTGCAATCTTGAAGGCCATTTCCGACGAGTCGACCTCGTGGTACGAACCGTCGACCAGCTTGACCTTGACGTCGACGATCGGATAGCCGGCCATGATGCCGTTGGCGACCGCTTCCTGGATGCCCTTGTCGACCGCGGGGATGTATTCCTTCGGCACCACACCGCCGACGATCGCGTTCTCGAACTCGTAGCCCTTGCCCTGCTCGTTGGGCGAGATCTCCAGCCACACGTGGCCGAACTGGCCCTTGCCGCCGGACTGGCGCACGAACTTGCCTTCGGCCTTGACCGCCTTGCGGATGGTTTCGCGATAGGCGACCTGCGGCTTGCCGACATTGGCTTCCACGTTGAACTCGCGCTTCATGCGATCCACCAGGATGTCCAGGTGCAGCTCGCCCATGCCCGAGATGATGGTCTGGCCGGATTCCTCGTCGGTACGCACGCGGAACGACGGGTCTTCCTGGGCCAGACGGCCCAGGGCGATGCCCATCTTTTCCTGGTCGGACTTGGTCTTGGGCTCGACCGCCATCGAGATGACCGGCTCCGGGAAGGTCATGCGCTCGAGCGTGATCACGTGATCCTGCGAGCACAGCGTGTCGCCGGTGGTCACGTCCTTCAGGCCCACGGCCGCGGCAATGTCGCCGGCGCGCACTTCCTTAATCTCGTCGCGGTTGTTCGCGTGCATCTGCAGGATGCGGCCGATGCGCTCCTTCTTCGACTTGATCGGGTTGTAGACCTGGTCGCCGGAGTTGAGCGTGCCCGAATACACCCGGAAGAACGTGAGCGAACCCACGAACGGATCGGTCATGATCTTGAACGCGAGTGCCGAGAACGGCTCGCTGTCCGAGGCCTGGCGATGGTCTTCCTTGTCGTTCTCGTCGATGCCCTGCACCGGCGGGCGGTCGATCGGCGACGGCAGCAGCTGGATCACCGCGTCGAGCATCGCCTGCACGCCCTTGTTCTTGAACGCGGTGCCGCAGTAGACCGGAATCACTTCGGTCTTGAGCGTGCGCTCGCGGATGCCGGCCACGATTTCGGCTTCGGACAGATCGCCCTCGTTGAGGTACTTGTCCATCAGCTCTTCCGACGCCTCGGCGGCGGCCTCGACCATGAAGTTGCGCGCCTCGGCGCACTTCTCGACCAGGTGGGCGGGAACGTCGATGTAGTTGAACTTGGTGCCCTGCGACGCGACGTCCCAGGCGATCGCCTTCATCTTGATCAGGTCGACCACGCCTTCGAAGTTCTCCTCGGCGCCGATCGGCACCTGCATCGGCACCGGGTAGGCACCCAGGCGCGACTTGAGCTGTTCGACCACCTTGTCGAAGTTGGCGCCGGTGCGGTCCATCTTGTTGACGAACGCAAGCCGCGGCACCTTGTACTTGTTGGCCTGGCGCCACACGGTCTCGGACTGCGGCTGCACGCCGCCGACGGCGCACAGCACGAACACCGCGCCATCGAGCACGCGCAGCGAACGCTCGACCTCGATGGTGAAGTCGACGTGCCCGGGGGTATCGATGATGTTGAACCGATGCTCAGGCAGCGACTGGTCCATGCCCTTCCAGAACGCCGTGGTGGCGGCCGAAGTGATGGTGATGCCGCGCTCCTGCTCCTGCTCCATCCAGTCCATCGTCGCGGCGCCTTCGTGCACCTCGCCGATCTTGTGGTTGACACCGGTGTAGAACAGGATGCGTTCGGTGGTCGTGGTCTTGCCGGCATCGATGTGCGCCATGATGCCGAAGTTGCGGTAACGCTCGATGGGGGTGGTGCGGGCCACGGTAATCTCTCTTTGCTTCTTGAGCAGCTGCGTTCGCTGTGGCGTGCCTGCCTGTGCGAACCTGGGTTCCGGATGGCCGATGGCCGCCTTTCGGCGGCCGTCGGTCTGGTGCGGCGGTGGTCCCGGAGGGAGCCGCTGCGATGGCGCTTGTCTCTGCGCCTTGCGGGCTTAGCGGACCCGCGCCGACAGTCTTACCAGCGGTAGTGCGCGAAGGCCTTGTTGGCTTCGGCCATGCGGTGGGTTTCCTCGCGCTTCTTGATCGCGCCGCCGCGGTTCTCGGAAGCGTCGATCAGCTCGCCGGCGAGCTTGCGCGGCATCGAGTTCTCGCCGCGCTTGCGGGCCGACTCGATCAGCCAGCGCATCGCCAGCGCCATGCGCCGCGAAGCGCGTACTTCGACCGGCACCTGGTAGGTGGCGCCGCCGACGCGACGCGACTTCACCTCGACCGCAGGCGACACATTGCTGAGCGCCTTCTCGACCAGTTCGAGCGCGTTGGGATTCTTCTCGCCGATCGTGTCCATGGCGCCATACACGATCTTCTCGGCGACCGACTTCTTGCCGCTCTGCATGACCATGTTGATGAAGCGGGCGATGGTCTCGCTGCCGTGCTTCGGGTCGGGCAGCACCGAACGCTGCGGGGTATTGCCTTTACGCGACATGTTGCTTCTCTCGTAGGGCGGGCCTGGCCCGCCGTCAAATCCGGGATGGGCCTGGGCCCGTCTTCATGAATCAGGACTTCGGACGCTTCGCGCCGTACTTGGAGCGGCCCTGGCGGCGCTTGGCCACGCCGGCGGCATCGAGCGAACCGCGCACGGTGTGATAGCGCACACCCGGCAGGTCCTTGACGCGGCCGCCGCGGATCAGCACCACGCTGTGTTCCTGCAGGTTGTGGCCTTCGCCGCCGATGTACGAGATGACCTCGTACCCGTTGGTCAGGCGCACTTTCGCCACCTTGCGCAGGGCCGAGTTCGGCTTCTTCGGCGTGGTGGTGTACACGCGGGTGCACACGCCACGACGCTGCGGGCAGTTGGCGAGCGCGGGCGACGTGCTCTTGTAGGTTTCCGGGCTGCGCGGCTTGCGCACCAGCTGGTTGATCGTTGCCATCGGGTTTGGGTTCTTGGTTTCGAGGCCGAAGCCTGCACGGGTCGTATTCGACGAAAACTAAAGCAGGACGCAACTGCGGCCTGCTTAGACGAAAAAGTATAGCCCGCGCCGACGATCACCGTCAACGCGGACCTGTTGCCGCCGGGGCCGGGCCGTAGCCCGAACCACCGGTCGGGAGCCTTCGCTCCCGGCGGTTCCCCGCCCCTCCTGGGCCGAACACGAGGCGCTCCCTGCGCCTCATTTCGGGTTCTGCGGCGACCCCTTGGGCCGCCTGGGTCATCGCGACTTAGCTGGCGCTGGACTCCTCGCTCGCTTCGGCCGTCTCGCCGGCCTCGGCCGGGGTCGATTCGGCGGGGGCGCCCGACAGGGCGTCCATTTCCGCCTGGGTGAGCCCGGAAGCATTGCGCCGGCGTTCGTTGTGATAGGCCAGACCGGTACCGGCCGGGATCAGACGGCCGACGATCACGTTTTCCTTGAGCCCGCGCAGGCCGTCGCGGGTACCGCGGACGGCGGCCTCGGTCAGCACCCGGGTAGTCTCCTGGAACGACGCAGCCGAGATGAACGACTCGGTCGCCAGCGAGGCCTTGGTGATGCCCAGCAGGACCGGCTCGAAGCGGATCGGCAGCTCGCCCTTGGCCAGGAGTTTGACGTTTTCCTCGATCACGCGCTGGCGCTCGGCCTGCTCGCCGTGCAGGAACTTGCCGTCGCCCTGGTCGGTGATCTCGACCTTGCGCAGCATCTGGCGAATGATCACCTCGATGTGCTTGTCGTTGATCTTCACGCCCTGCAGGCGGTAGACGTCCTGGATCTCCTTGACCAGGTACGCGGCCAGTTCCTCGACGCCCTTCAGCCGCAGGATGTCCTGCGGGCTGGGTTCGCCGTCCACCACGGTCTCGCCCTTCTCCACGTGCTCGCCTTCGAACACGATGATCTGGCGGTACTTCGGGATCAGCTCCTCATGCTCCTCGCCATCGGCGCCCTTGATGATCAGGCGCTGCTTGCCCTTGGTGTCCTTGCCGAAGCTGACCACGCCCGAACGCTCGGCCAGGATCGCCGGATCCTTGGGCTTGCGCGCCTCGAACAGGTCGGCCACGCGCGGCAGACCACCGGTGATGTCGCGGGTCTTGGAGGCTTCCTGCGGGATCTTGGCGACCACGTCGCCGACCCCGACCGCCGCCCCGTCCTGCAGGTTGACGATCGAACGCGGCGGCAGCAGGTACTGGGCCGGCAGGTCGGTACCCGGGATGCTGAGATCCTTGCCCGCCTTGTCGACGATGCGCACGATCGGCCGCAGGTCCTTGCCCTGGTTGCCGCGACGCTTGGGATCGGTGATCTCGCGCGAGGCCAGGCCGGTCAGCTCGTCGGTCTTCTCGATCACGGTCACGCCGTCGACGAAATCGACGAAGCGCATGAAACCGGCCACTTCCGACACGATCGGGTGGTTATGCGGATCCCAGTTCGCCACGGTCTGCCCGGCCTTGAGGGCGCCGCCGTCCTTGACGTGGATGGTCGCGCCGTAAGGCAGCTTGTAGCGCTCGCGCTCGCGGCCGTGGCTGTCCAGCACCGACAGTTCGCCCGAGCGCGACACCGCGACCAGATGGCCACTGGCGTGCTGGACGTGCTTGAGGTTGTTGAACTTGATCGAACCGGTGGTCTTGACCGTGACGTTGTCGATCGCCGCCGCCCGCGAAGCCGCGCCGCCGATGTGGAAGGTCCGCATCGTCAGCTGGGTGCCGGGCTCGCCGATGGACTGCGCGGCGACCACGCCCACCGCTTCACCGTGGTTGACGGTGTGGCCACGGCCCAGATCGCGCCCGTAGCAGCTGGCGCACACGCCGAAGCCGCTCTCGCAGGTGATGGTGGAACGCACCTTGATCGCCTGCACGCCGGCGTCCTCGAGCTTCTGCACCCAGGCCTCGTCCAGCAGGGTGTTGCGGGTGACGAACGGATCCTCGTCGTTGCCCGGCAGGAACACGTCCTCGGCCACGATCCGGCCCAGCACGCGGTCGCGCAGCGGCTCGACCACATCGCCGCCTTCCACGATCGGGGTCATGGTCAGGCCGGCGAGCGTGCCGCAGTCGTCCTCGGTGATCACCACATCCTGGGCCACGTCGACCAGGCGGCGGGTCAGGTAACCGGAGTTCGCGGTCTTCAACGCGGTATCGGCGAGACCCTTACGGGCACCGTGGGTCGAGATGAAGTACTGCAGGACGTTCAGGCCCTCGCGGAAGTTCGCGGTGATCGGCGTCTCGATGATCGAGCCGTCCGGCTTGGCCATCAGGCCGCGCATGCCCGCGAGCTGGCGGATCTGCGCCTGCGAACCACGCGCGCCGGAGTCGGCCATGATGTAGATCGAGTTCATCGACTTCTGGTCGACCATCTCGCCCTTGGCGTTCTTCACCCGGTCGGTGCCGATCGCCTCCATCATCGCCTTGGCCACGCGCTCGTTGGTGCGCGACCAGATGTCGACCACCTTGTTGTAGCGCTCGCCGCCGGTGACCAGGCCGCTCTGGTACTGCTGCTGGATTTCCAGCACTTCGTCCTCGGCCTCGGCCAGGATGCCCTTCTTCTCACCCGGAATGATCATGTCGTCGATGCCGATCGACACGCCCGCGCGGGTGGCGTTGGCGAAGCCGGTGTACATCAGCTGGTCGGCGAACACGACCGTGTCCTTCAGGCCCAGCATGCGGTAGCAGGTGTTGATCAGGCGGCTGATGTTCTTCTTGGTCAGCTCGGTGTTGACCAGGGCGAACGGCAGGCCTTCGGGCAGGATTTCCGCCAACAGGGCACGACCGACAGTGGTGTCGATGATCGAGGTACGCGGTTCGCGCGAACCGTCCTCGTTCACCACCACCTCGCTGATGCGCACCTTGACCTTGGCGTGCAGGCCGGCAGCCTTGTTGTCGAAGGCTCGACGCACTTCCGACACGTTGGCGAAGGCCATGCCTTCGCCCGGCTCGTTCTCCAGCGCGCGGGTCATGTAGTACAGGCCGAGCACCACGTCCTGCGACGGCACGATGATCGGCTCGCCGTTGGCGGGCGAGAGGATGTTGTTGGTCGACATCATCAGCGCGCGCGCTTCCAGCTGAGCCTCCAGGCTCAGCGGAACGTGCACGGCCATCTGGTCGCCGTCGAAGTCAGCGTTGAACGCGGTGCAGACCAGCGGATGCAGCTGGATCGCCTTGCCTTCGATCAGCACCGGCTCGAACGCCTGGATGCCGAGGCGGTGCAGGGTCGGGGCGCGGTTGAGCAACACCGGATGCTCGCGGATCACCTCTTCCAGGATGTCCCACACCTCGGCTTCTTCGCGCTCGACCAGCTTCTTGGCGGCCTTGATCGTCGTGGCCAGGCCACGGCGCTGCAGCTTGGCGAAGATGAAGGGCTTGAACAGCTCCAGCGCCATTTTCTTCGGCAGGCCGCACTCGTGCAGGCGCAGGGTCGGGCCGACCACGATGACCGAACGGCCCGAGTAGTCGACGCGCTTGCCGAGCAGGTTCTGGCGGAAGCGGCCCTGCTTGCCCTTGATCATGTCGGCCAGCGACTTGAGCGGGCGCTTGTTGGTACCGGTGATGGCGC
Organism: Lysobacter sp. M2-1; assembly: GCF_022662495.1. GTDB lineage: Bacteria > Pseudomonadota > Gammaproteobacteria > Xanthomonadales > Xanthomonadaceae > JAKPBU01. The sequence goes on along the minus strand of NZ_JAKPBU010000002.1, from coordinate 10,695 downwards.
GGCCGCGGCGGCCGTTGTCCATCAGCGCGTCGACCGATTCCTGCAGCATGCGCTTCTCGTTGCGCACGATGATGTCGGGCGCATTGAGTTCGAGCAGGCGGCGCAGGCGGTTGTTGCGGTTGATGACGCGGCGGTACAGGTCATTGAGGTCCGACGTCGCGAAGCGGCCGCCGTCCAGGGGGACGAGCGGGCGCAGGTCCGGCGGCAGCACCGGCAGCACGGTCATGACCATCCACTCGGGACGATTGCCCGACTCGAGGAATGCCTCGACCAGCTTGATCCGCTTGGTCAGGCGCTTGAGCTTGGTTTCCGAGCCGGTGCCGGCGATCTCTTCCTTCAGCTTGACCATCTCGGCCTGCAGGTCGATCGTGCGCAGCAGTTCGAACACGGCTTCGGCGCCCATCGCTGCGTCGAAGTCGTCGCCGTGCTCCTGGCGCGCGGTCATGTACTGCTCTTCGTTGAGCAGCTGGCCCTGCTCGAGCGGGGTCAGGCCCGGTTCGGTGACCACATAGGCCTCGAAGTACAGGATGCGTTCGATGTCGCGCAGGGTCATGTCCAGCATCAGGCCGATGCGCGAGGGCAGCGACTTGAGGAACCAGATGTGCGCGACCGGCGAAGCCAGGTCGATGTGGCCCATGCGCTCGCGGCGCACCTTGGCCAGGGTCACTTCGGTGCCGCACTTCTCGCAGACCACGCCGCGGTGCTTCATGCGCTTGTACTTGCCGCACAGGCACTCGTAGTCCTTGATCGGCCCGAAGATCGCAGCGCAGAACAGGCCGTCGCGCTCGGGCTTGAAGGTACGGTAGTTGATCGTCTCCGGCTTCTTCACCTCGCCGAAGGACCAGGAGCGGATCAAATCCGGCGACGCCAGCGCGATCTTGATCGCGTCGAAGTCGAGGGTCGGGCGCTGCTGGTTGAACAGGTTGAGCAGGTCTTTCATTTGATTTCTCCGGTTCGAAGGCAATGAGGGCGCGGACAGGCGCGCGGTCTAGCCGCGCGCGCTACCCGGCTCAGTGCTCTTCGAGTTCCATGTTGATCGCCAGCGAGCGGATTTCCTTCACCAGTACGTTGAAGGACTCCGGCATCCCCGCGACCATCTCGTGCTCGCCGTCGACGATGTTCTTGTACATCTGGTTGCGGCCCTGCACGTCGTCGGACTTCACCGTCAGCATTTCCTGCAGGGTGTAGGCCGCGCCGTAGGCTTCCAGCGCCCAGACTTCCATCTCGCCGAAGCGCTGACCGCCGAACTGCGCCTTGCCGCCCAGCGGCTGCTGGGTGACAAGCGAGTACGGGCCGGTCGAACGCGCGTGCATCTTGTCGTCGACCAGATGGTTGAGCTTGAGCATGTGCATGTAACCCACGGTCACCAGGCGCTCGAACGCATCGCCGGTGCGGCCGTCGTACAGCTGGGTCTGGCCATGGGTCGGCAGGTCGGCCAGGGTGAGCATCGCCTTGATCTCGGACTCGGCCGCGCCGTCGAACACCGGGGTGGCCATCGGCACGCCGTCGGTCAGGTTGTGCGCCAGCGTCAGCAGTTCCTCGTCGCTGAACTGCTTCAGGTCGACGCGGTGGCTTTCCGGCTGCCCGTCGTGGTTGTAGATCTGGTCGAGGAATTTGCGTAGGTCGGCGATCTTGGCCTGGGCCTGCAGCATCGCGTCGATCTTCTTGCCCAGGCCCTTCGCCGCCCAGCCCAGGTGCACCTCGAGGATCTGGCCGATGTTCATTCGGCTCGGCACGCCCAGCGGGTTGAGCACGATGTCCACGGTGGTACCGTCGGCCATGTAGGGCATGTCCTGCACCGGCACAATGGTCGACACCACGCCCTTGTTGCCGTGGCGTCCGGCCATCTTGTCGCCCGGCTGGATCCGGCGCTTCACGGCCAGGTACACCTTGACCATCTTCAGCACGCCCGGGGCGAGATCATCGCCCTGGGTAATCTTGGCGCGCTTGTCCTGGAAGCGCTTCTCGAACTCCTTCTCGTGCGCCTGGATCTGCTTCTGCGCGCGCTCGATCGCATCGCTGGCGTCGTCGTCCTTCATCCGCAGCTGGAACCAGTCGGACTTCTTCAGCCCGTCGAGCACCAGCGAGGTGACGGTGTCGCCCTTCTTCAGGCCAGGGCCGCCGTTGGCGACCTTGCCCTGGATCTGGGTGCGCAGGCGCGCGTAGATCGCCGATTCCAGGATCCGGAACTGGTCGTCGAAGTCCTTCTTGACCCGCTTGATCTCGTTTTCCTCGATCTGGCGGGCGCGCTTGTCCTTCTCGATGCCGTCGCGGGTGAAGACCTGCACGTCGATGACCACGCCGTCCATGCCCGGGGGCACGCGCAGCGAGCTGTCCTTCACGTCCGAGGCCTTCTCGCCGAAGATCGCGCGCAGCAGCTTCTCTTCCGGGGTCAGCTGGCTCTCGCCCTTCGGTGTGACCTTGCCCACCAGGATGTCGCCGGCGCGCACTTCGGCACCGATGTACACCACGCCGCTCTCGTCCAGGCGGTTGAGCGCCTGCTCGGAGACGTTGGGGATGTCGGCGGAGATCTCCTCCGGCCCGAGCTTGGTGTCGCGCGCCTGGACGGTGAGCTCTTCGATATGGATCGTGGTGTAGCGATCCTCCTCGACCACGCGCTCGGAGAGCAGGATCGAGTCCTCGAAGTTGTAGCCGTTCCACGGCATGAACGCGACCAGCATGTTCTGGCCGAGCGCCAGCTCGCCGATGTCGGTCGAAGGACCGTCGGCCAGCACGTCGCCGCGCGCGACCACGTCGCCCACGTTCACCAGAGGAGTCTGGTTGATGCAGGTGTTCTGGTTAGAACGCGTGTACTTGATCAGCGAGTAGATGTCGACGCCGGCATCGGTATCGCCCGAGATCTCGCTCTCGTTGACCTTGACCACGATGCGCGCGGCGTCGATCTGCTCGATCGTGCCGCCGCGGCGCGCGTTCACGGTCACGCCCGAGTCGCGCGCCACCGCACGCTCGATGCCGGTACCGACCAGCGGCTTCTGCGCCCTGAGGGTGGGCACGGCCTGGCGCTGCATGTTGGCGCCCATCAGCGCGCGGTTGGCGTCGTCGTGCTCCAGGAACGGCACCAGCGCCGCTGCCACCGATACGGTCTGCATCGGCGAGACGTCCATGAAGTGGATCTCACTGGGCGGACGCAGCATCGACTCGCCCTGGTAGCGGCAGGCGACGAACTGCGCGGCGATATTGCCCTTGCCGTCCTGCGGCGCATTGGCCTGGGCGATGACGAACTCGTTCTCCTCGATCGCCGAGAGGTACTCGATCTCGTCGGTGATGCGGCCGTCCACGACCTTGCGGTACGGCGTCTCGAGGAAGCCGTACTTGTTGGTGCGCGCGAACACGGCCAGCGAGTTGATCAGGCCGATGTTGGGGCCTTCCGGCGTCTCGATGGTGCACACGCGACCGTAATGGGTCGGATGCACGTCGCGCACCTCGAACCCGGCGCGTTCGCGGGTCAGGCCGCCTGGACCCAGCGCCGAAACGCGGCGCTTGTGGGTGACTTCCGACAGCGGATTGTTCTGGTCCATGAACTGCGACAGCTGCGAGGAGCCGAAGAACTCCTTCACCGCGGCGGCCACCGGCTTGGCATTGATCAGCTCCTGCGGGGTCAGGCCATCGGCCTCGGCCATGGTCAGGCGCTCGCGCACGGCGCGCTCCACGCGCACCAGGCCGACGCGGAACACGTTCTCGGCCATCTCGCCCACGCTGCGCACGCGACGGTTGCCCAGGTGGTCGATGTCGTCGACCACGCCGCGGCCGTTGCGGATCTCGGTCAGGACCTTGATCACGTCGAGGATGTCGGACATGTCGCCGCACTGTTCGCGCAGGCGCACCGATTCCTCATCCTTGCGCTCGGCGAAATAGCGCGCGTCGTACAGCACCGGCGCGCCGGTGACTTCCTTGCGACCGATACGGCGGTTGAACTTCATCCGCCCAACGCCGGACAGGTCGTAGCGCTCGAAGGTAAAGAACAGGTTGTGGAACAGGTTCTGGGCGGCGTCCTTGGTCGGCGGCTCGCCCGGCCGCATCATGCGATAGATCTCGACCAGGGCCTCGAGCTGGGTCTTGGTCGCGTCGATGCGCAGCGTGTTGGACAGGTAGGCGCCGCGATCGAGGTCGTTGACCCACAGCGTGCCCACGGCCTCGATGCCCGCCTTGCGGAACTTGGCCAGCTGCTCTTCGCTGATCTCGTCGTTGGCGGTGGCCAGCAGTTCGCCGGTGTTCGCATCGACCACGTCGTGCGAGAGGATCCGGCCGATCAGGTAGTCGTCGGGCACCGCCAGCGCCTCGATGCCGGAGGCCTCGAGCTGCTTGACGTGGCGCGCGGTGATGCGCTTGCCGGCTTCGACGATCACCTTGTCGCCGTCGGCGAGGTCGAAATTCAGGGTTTCGCCGCGCAGGCGCTCGGGCACCAGCACCAGCTGAACGCCTTCCTTCGGATCGATGTGGAAGGTGTTGATCTCGAAGAACTCGTTGAGCATCTCCTCGTTGGAGTAGCCCAGCGCGCGCAGCAGCACGCTGACCGGCAGCTTGCGGCGGCGGTCGATACGGGTGAACAGCGCATCCTTGGGATCGAACTCGAAGTCCAGCCACGAACCGCGGTACGGGATGATGCGGGCGCTGTAGAGCAGCTTGCCCGAGGAATGGGTCTTGCCGCGATCGTGGTCGAAGAACACGCCGGGCGAGCGGTGCAGCTGCGAGACGATGACGCGCTCGGTTCCGTTGACGATGAAGGTGCCGTTGTCGGTCATGAGCGGGATCTCGCCCATGTAGACTTCCTGCTCCTTCACGTACTTGATCGTCTTGCTCGACGATTCGCGATCGTAGATCACCAGGCGCACGGTGACGCGCAACGGCGCGCCGTAGGACAGGCCGCGGTTGCGGCATTCGCGTTCGTCGAACACCGGGTCGCCCAGCTTGTAGCCGACGTATTCCAGCGCCGCGTAGCCGTTGTAGCTGACGATCGGGAACACCGACTTCAGGGCCGCGTGCAGGCCCTTGTCGCCGCGCTTGGACGGCTCGGTATGCTCCTGCAGGAACTCGCGATAGGAGTCGACCTGGATGGCCAGGAGGAACGGCACCTCGAGGATCGAGCGGCTCTTGCCGAAGTCCTTGCGGATGCGCTTCTTTTCGGTGAAGGAGTATTGCTGCGTCATGGGGAACTAGCGCCTCGTGATTTCGCGGGTGAAGCGCGGCAAGCGCTCATGCTTGCCGGGCGAGCGCACGCCTTGGTGCGCTCAGGGGGGCTTGTTTCCAAACCGGGCAGTGGGAAGTCGCTGGTATTGCCGGCACCAGCACGCCTTCTCCCGCTACTTCCAACTGCCGACTCTGGTTGTAGGTATTGCAACTGCTTGGGCTTCAGTAACGGCCAAAGGCCGGAGGCTTGCGCCCCCGGCTTTGGGTCTTGCTCGTCATCCTGCGAGCGCAGGAATCCTGTAGTTCGTGTTGCTGATGGCTCGGATAAACCTTGGATCAAAATCGAAAACGCCTGATCCCCGCCTGCGGGGATGACGATCTGCGCGAGCCCGGCGCCTGCGGCGCCGGGCCCGCAAACCGTCACTTGACCTCGACGGTCGCGCCGGCGGCTTCCAGGTCCTTCTTGAACTTGGCGGCGTCGTCCTTCGACACGGCGTCCTTCACGGTGCCACCGGCCTCGGTCAGGTCCTTGGCTTCCTTCAGGCCCAGGCCAGTGATCGCGCGGACCACCTTGATGACCTCGACCTTCTTCTCGCCGGCCGACTTCAGCACCACGGCGAACTCGGTCTGCTCCTCGACCGGGGCGGCGGCGGCGGCCGGACCAGCGGCAACGGCGACCGGGGCGGCGGCGGACACGCCGAACTTTTCTTCCATCGCCTTGACCAGTTCCATCACTTCCATGAGGGACTTGCCGGCGATCGCTTCGATGATCTGATCGTTGGAAAGGGACATTGTGATTACCTCTGTTATCTAAGATTGGAAACGACTGTTAGGCAGTACTGTCTTGAAGCTGGGATTTCGTATGCCGAATGACGGTCAGGCGGCCTTCTGCTGGCCGACCGCGTTGGTGACGCGGGCGATCTGCGATGCCGGCTCGGAGAGCAGGCGCACCAGCATGGTGGCGGGCTGGACCATGACGCTGAGCAGCATCGACAGCGCCTGGTCGCGGGTCGGCAGAGACGCCAGGACATCCACATGGGAGCCTGGGTACTTCTGTCCGCCCAACGACACCAGTCGCGGCTTCAGCTTGTCGTTCGCCTTGGCGAACTCCTTGATCAGGCGTCCTGCGGCGCCCGGGTCTTCCTTCGAGAAGGCGTACAGCAGCGGACCGGTCAGCTCGTCTGCGATGACGGCGTAATCAGTCCCCTCCACTGCGCGCGAGACCAGCGTGTTCTTTGCGACTTTCAGGAACACGCCTTCCTGACGCGCCTTCTTGCGAAGGCTGGTCAGCTGCTCGACTGTCAAACCCGCGTACTCCGCGGCGACCAGCGAATGCGCCTTGCCGGCGACCTCCGCCAGTTCGGCAACGACTTCCTGCTTCTGGGTCAGATTGAGAGCCATTGCATTACCTCGAATGATCGGCGGAAGATGGAAGGCCGGCCATTGATGACCGGGTTGTTGCGGAACGATCCGCATTCCAACGACCGACGACATTGCTTCAACACCAATTCCGGCATCCGCGCCGGAAGTGGAACCAGGTCGGCGGCGAGTCCTTCGCTGCCGGGGCACCGGGTCTTGCGACGCGATGCCCTTGCGGTGGCCGTTTCCAGGTGTAGCGAAATCACTGGAGGGTCGGCAACCATCTACGCAGGCCCTTGCGGCTTAAGCAGCGGTGTCGGATCCGACGGCGATTCCTTGCCAAGCGAGCCTCCGTGCCCGTCGTCGAACCTTCCACGCACCGCGCCTGCGGTCTTTGACGGCGCTCGCGTCCGGCAGATGCCTTGGCGATGCCCTCAAAAAGCCAGGAACCAGTAGGTGGAAACTAGAAACTAGTGATGGGTGTTTCTCTAGTTCCTAGTTCCTGATCACTAGTTCCTGTTATTTCAATGCCAGCGACGACTGGTCCACGGTGACGCCGGGTCCCATGGTCGAGCTGACCGAGATCTTCTGCAGATAAGTGCCCTTGGCCGTGGCCGGCTTGGCCTTGATCAGGTCGAGCAGCAGCGCCTGCAGGTTGTCCTTGAGCTTGCCGGCTTCGAAGTCGGCCTTGCCGATGGTGCAGTGGATGATGCCGGCCTTGTCGGTGCGGTAACGCACCTGGCCGCCCTTGGCGTTCTTGACCGCTTCGGCCGGGTTCGGCGACACGGTGCCCACCTTCGGGTTCGGCATCAGCCCGCGAGGACCGAGCACCTGGCCGAGCTTGCCGACCACGCGCATCGCATCCGGCGTGGCGATGACCACGTCGTAGTTCAGGTCGCCGGCCTGCATCTTCTCGGCCAGGTCGTCCATGCCCACGGCTTCGGCACCGGCGGCCAGGGCCTCGTCGGCCTTGGCGCCTGCGGGTGCGAACACCGCCACGCGCACGGTCTTGCCGGTGCCGGCGGGCAGCACGGTGGAGCCGCGCACCTGCTGGTCGGACTTCTTGGCGTCGACGCCGAGGCGCACGGCCACGTCCACCGACTCCACGAACTTGGTCTTCACGTTGCCCTGCACGATCTTCAGGGCCTCGTCGATCGGATAGACCTTGCCCGGTTCAACCGCGGCCACGATCGCTTTCTGTCGCTTGGTCTGTGCCATGGCCTCAGCCCTCCACCGTCAGGCCCATCGAACGGGCGGAGCCCGCGATGGTGCGCACTGCTGCATCCAGGTCCGCCGCGGTCAGGTCGGGCTCTTTCGCCTTGGCGATGTCCTCGAGCTGCTTGCGCGTGACCTTGCCCACCTTCTCGGTGTTCGGACGCTTGGAACCGGACTGGATGCCGACCGCCTTCTTCAGCAGGATCGACGCCGGCGGCGTCTTGGTGATGAAGGTGAAGGTACGGTCCGAGTACGCGGTGATCACGGTCGGAATCGGCAGACCCGGTTCCAGCTTCTGCGTGGCGGCATTGAACGCCTTGCAGAATTCCATGATGTTCAGGCCGCGCTGGCCCAGGGCAGGACCGACCGGCGGCGAAGGATTCGCCTGCCCGGCTTTCACCTGCAGCTTGATGTAACCGACGACTTTCTTTGCCATTGCTCTACTCCTGCGAGTGCAAGCGCCTTGCGGCTCCTCGCGTCATTGGCCGGCACGAACCACTCGCGCCGGCGATGTTTCGCGGTCAGGCCTTCTCGACCTGGCCGAATTCCAGTTCCACGGGCGTGGAGCGCCCGAAGATCAGCACCGCCACCCGCAGGCGGCTCTTTTCGTAATTGACTTCCTCGACCACGCCGTTGAAGTCGTTGAACGGGCCGTCGGTGACGCGCACCATCTGGCCCGGCTCGAACAGCACCTTGGGACGCGGCTTCTCCACGCCTTCCTGCACGCGCTGCAGGATCGCGTCGGCCTCGTCGTCGCGGATCGGCAACGGCTTGTCCGCGGTGCCGCCGATGAAGCCCATCACCTTCGGCGTTTCCTTGACCAGGTGCCAGCTCTCGCTGTCCATCCGCGGAATGCCGGCTTCCTCGTGCGTGGCGATCTGCACCAGCACGTAGCCAGGGAAGAACTTGCGCTCGGAACGGCGCTTCTGGCCGGAGCGCATCTCCACCACTTCCTCGGTCGGCACCATCACGTCGCCGAAGCGGTCCTGCATGCCGGTGCGCGCGATCCGGTCGCGCAGCGCCTGCGCTACCGACTTCTCGAAGCCCGAGTAGGCATGCACCACGTACCAGCGCTTGCCGGCATTGGAATTGCTTTCGTTCGTCTGCGTTTCCATATCCGTCCGTTACTGCCCCAGCAGGAATTTGACCGCCCACTGGATGATCACGTCGAACAGCGCCAGGATCAGGCTGATGATGATCACCACCGCGATCACGACCCAGGTCGTGCGCAACGCTTCCTGGCGCGTCGGCCAGACCACCTTGCGCAGCTCAAAACGCGATTCGCCGAGGAATTCGCGCGTCTGCGCGCCCTTGGCGGTAGTCAGGAACACCACCGCGCCCAGCACCAGGCCGCCAAAGACGGCCAGCACGCGCACCGGCGTGGGCCACTGGTTGGCGAACCAGTAGAAGGCGAACACGCCTGCCCCCACCAGCAACAGCGCCAACGCATACTTCGCGATGTCGCCGCCGGACGCGCCGTGCTTGGTTTGTACGACCTTGGAATTCACGTCGTTAAAGAACCCAGATTGAAACTGCTTGTCCGTGGAAAGTCCGCATATGGAAACTGCGGGCGGTTGCGGCGAGATCCGCAGGATTGGCACGCCAGGAGGGACTCGAACCCCCAACCTGCGGTTTTGGAGACCGCTGCTCTGCCAATTGAGCTACTGGCGTGTATCCGGAACCTCGGGCCTCAAAGTCGGTGTTTCCTCAAGACGGCGAAGGCGGACCGCCAGGCGGCCCGCCGTTCGCGCTCGATGCAGCGGCGTTTCCGCCGCCGCAGGCTTACTTCAGGATCTTGGCCACCACGCCGGCGCCGACCGTGCGGCCGCCCTCGCGGATCGCAAAACGCAGACCCTCGTCCATCGCCACCGGGTTGATCAGCGAGACCTTCATCTTCACGTTGTCGCCAGGCATCACCATCTCGGTGCCTTCCGGCAGCTCCACCGCACCGGTGATGTCCGTGGTCCGGAAGTAGAACTGCGGACGGTAGCCCTTGAAGAACGGCGTGTGACGGCCACCCTCGTCCTTGCTCAGTACGTACACCTCGGCCTCGAAGTCCGTGTGCGGCGAGATCGAACCGGGCTTGCACAGCACCTGGCCGCGCTCCACGTCGTCGCGCTTGGTGCCGCGCAGCAGCAGACCGGCGTTGTCGCCCGCCTGGCCCTGGTCGAGCAGCTTGCGGAACATCTCCACGCCCGTCACCACGGTCTTCTGGGTCGGACGGATGCCCACGATCTCGATCTCGTCGCCCACCTTCACGATCCCGCGCTCGATCCGCCCGGTCACCACCGTGCCGCGGCCGGAAATCGAGAACACGTCCTCCACCGGCATCAGGAACGCCTTGTCGATGTCGCGCTCGGGCTGCGGGATATAGCTGTCCAGCGCTTCCACCAGCTGCAGGATCGAGGGCACACCGATCTCCGACTGGTCGCCTTCCAGCGCCTTGAGCGCCGAGCCCTTCACGATCGGGGTGTCGTCGCCCGGGAACTCGTACTTGGACAGCAGCTCGCGCACTTCCATCTCCACCAGCTCCAGCAGCTCGGCGTCGTCCACCATGTCCGCCTTGTTCAGGTAGACCACGATGTACGGCACGCCCACCTGCCGCGCCAGCAGGATGTGCTCGCGCGTCTGCGGCATCGGGCCGTCCGCGGCCGAGCACACCAGGATCGCACCGTCCATCTGCGCCGCACCGGTGATCATGTTCTTCACGTAGTCCGCGTGGCCCGGGCAGTCCACGTGCGCGTAGTGGCGGTTCGGGCTCTCGTACTCCACGTGCGCCGTCGAAATCGTGATCCCGCGCGCCTTCTCTTCCGGCGCCGCGTCGATCTGGTCGTACGCCTTGAACTCGCCACCAAAACGCTCCGCGCCGATCTTCGTCAGCGCCGCCGTCAGCGTCGTCTTGCCGTGATCCACGTGTCCAATCGTGCCCACGTTCACGTGGGGCTTGGTGCGCTCGAATTTACCCTTGGCCAT